>JADJHD010000005.1 GCA_016707705.1 Bacteroidales bacterium | reverse complement strand
AATTTAGAGCTCAAAACAGGGTAAAAGGAGAATAGAATCATTCCATCCAAAATATTCACTTTTCTCTATCTATTGCTAATGAAGAGCTAAGCAGCGATTTTTTCTGTTAATCGCTTAACAGCAGCTAAAAATATTCCTTCCGTGTTTTACTGAATTATCAAAATTCCACTCGATCAATAATTTGATAGAATCCTTTTATTTACGTTACATTTGCCCGCATTAAATCCTAAAAATCCCCTACTGTTATGACAATAGGAATACTGAAAGAAATTGAAAGCGAAAACCGGGTTGCATTGCTGCCCGAAAGTGTCGCCACCCTTGTCAAAATGAATGTCACCATCCTGGTTGAAAAGGATGCCGGCTTGAAAGCCTTTGCATATGACAAAGACTATGAGCAGGTAGGTGCAAAAATTGAGTCCAAGGCAAATGTGATTGCAGGCTCCGACCTGGTAATCAAGGTAAATGCTCCTACAAAGGAAGAAACTGCCGCCCTGAAGGATGGACAGGTATTCATGGGAGTATTGAATCCCTATTTCAACGGTGAACTGGTTAAGGAACTGGCTGCCAGGAACATTACCAGCTTCAGTCTGGATGTTCTTCCCAGGACCACCCGTGCCCAGGCAATGGATATCCTTTCTTCCCAGGCTACAGCCTCGGGATACAAGGCTGTTCTTACCGCTGCCAACACCCTTCCAAAGTTTTTCCCAATGTTCATGACGGCTGCCGGCACCATCAAGCCTGCCAACCTTCTGATCCTTGGTGCTGGAGTTGCCGGTCTTCAGGCTGTTGCAACCGCCCGTAAGCTTGGTGCAGTAGTTTATGTATTCGACGTACGTGCTGCTGTTAAGGAAGAAGTTATGGGTCTGGGAGGCAAGTTTGTTGATGTTGAGGGAGCTATTGACGACAAGGCTGCCGGCGGTTATGCCGTTGAGCAAACAGACGAATTCAAGCAGCGCCAGGCACAGGCAATTCACGATCAGGCTGTAAAGAGCGATGTCATCATCTGCACTGCACAGATTCCGGGAAGGCGTGCTCCTCTCCTTATTAAAAAGGAAACTGTTGAGAAGATGGTTCCGGGTTCAGTCATTATCGACCTTGCTGCTTCAACAGGCGGTAACTGCGAACTGACAAAGAACGACGAAACCTACGTTCACAATGGGGTTAAGATTATCGGGAATTCATTCTTCCCAACTGATATCCCTACCGATTCAAGCCGCATGTTTGGAAAGAACGTCATCAACTTCCTTAAACTTATGATTACCAAGGAAGGCGCTCTTAACCTGAATTGGGAAGACGACCTCGTAAAAGGTACAGCTGTAACCCATGGCAAGGAAATCGTCCATGAAAGGGTAAAAACCACCATCGGATAACAGCAGCAAGGAAAACATAGAACCAAAACTTCACACAAAATAACAATCGTAATTATGGAAGATGTACTAAAATTTTTCCTGGAATATAAGGAGATGATCTTTATCATCGTCCTTTCCATATTCCTTGGGATCGAGGTCATATCGCACGTACCGGCGGTTCTGCATACCCCACTCATGTCGGGTAGCAACGCTATCCACGGGGTTGTGATCATTGGTGCCATCATCGTGATGGGCCATGCCGAGAATACCCTGTCCCTCATCTTTGGCTTTATTGCTGTTGTGCTTGGCACCCTGAATGTTGTCGGGGGTTTCGTGGTTACTGACCGCATGCTTGAAATGTTTAAGAAAAAGAAAAAATAAGGGGGCCGCACCATGGAACAAATCACAAAAATCCTTGAATTCTCGAATGAAATTTCCATTCTTGAGATTTCCTACCTCCTGGCTTCAATCCTCTTTATTCTGGGTTTGAAGAAACTGAGCCATCCTGCAACAGCACGTTCAGGAAACCTTTGGGCCGCAGCCGGTATGGCAGCAGCTATCGTTTTCACAATTCTGTTCCACAAGACCAAGGTTATGCTGCCTGATGGAACTGTTGAATTCAAAGGCATCGGTAACATTCTCTGGATTGTTATTGCTCTTGCCATTGGATCCTTCGTTGGCTGGTATGCTTCCATAAAAGTAAAAATGACTGCCATGCCGCAGATGGTTTCCATCTTCAACGGTATGGGTGGTGCCTGCGCCGCACTCATTTCCCTGATGGAATTCCCAAAAATGCAGAATATTCTTGCTTCGGAAGGAGCAGCTACCATGCTGAACGGTGAAGGAATTGCCATTCTCCTCGGACTTATGATCGGTGGTGTTTCATTTGCCGGTAGTATGATAGCTTTTGGAAAACTCGATGGCAGGATTGGTGACATCAAGCATCCTATCCTCCGCGTTGTAAACCTGAGTTTCCTCGTGGTTCTGCTGGTTGCCCTCGTGGTTATCCTTTTCATGCAGCCTGTTGTCGACAATAACTGGCCTATCTATCTCTTCGCAGTTGCTGCCCTTATTTATGGTGTAACCTTCGTTATGCCGATCGGTGGTGCCGATATGCCTGTAGTAATCTCCCTGCTTAACTCCTTCACCGGCGTTGCAGCTGCAATGGGCGGATTCCTTTACGGCAATCAGGCCATGCTTACCGGTGGTATCCTCGTTGGCTCCTCAGGAACCATTCTTACCATCCTGATGTGCAAGGCTATGAACCGCTCACTGCTCAATGTTATAATTGGTGCATTTGGTGTTGCTGCCGAAGGTGGTGCTGAAGCTTCCGACAAAACCGTTAAGGAAATTTCCCTCAGCGATGCTGCCGTACTGCTCAGCTACTCACAGAAAGTATACATCGTTCCGGGATACGGTCTTGCCGTTGCCCAGGCTCAGCATCTTTGCCATGAACTCGACAATCTCTTAGCCAGCAAGGGTGTTGAAGTAAAATATGCCATCCACCCTGTTGCCGGTCGTATGCCCGGACATATGAATGTTCTTCTTGCTGAAGCTGATGTTCCTTATGAAAAGCTGGTTGAAATGGAAGATGCCAATAATGAAATGAACAACACTGATGTTGTCATAGTAATTGGTGCAAACGACGTTGTAAACCCTGCAGCCGAGGATGATCCATCAAGCCCGATTTACGGAATGCCGATTATCAAGGCTCTGGATGCAAAGAATATCATTGTTATGAAGCGCAGTATGGCCGCCGGTTATGCCGCTATCCCAAATAATCTATTCTATCATCCAAAGAACAGAATGCTCTTCGGTGACGCTAAAGCCACTCTTCAGAAGCTTGTCGCTGAAATCAAGAGTCTCTAGTACTTTACTACCTTTATTAAAAAACCTTCCTGATTTCCGGGAAGGTTTTTTTTTGCGGATTTCTGGTTTCGGGTTGCTGATTTATGTGGGATTTAGATTGGTGATTCTTTGGAGTGACAAGGGGACAAGGGGACAATGGGACAAGGAGATTTGGGGACGGGGAGACAATGAGAATTGGGGACAGGGAGACAAGGAGATTTGGGGACAGGGGACAGTGAGAAAAGGAGATTTTGTTAAAGCTTTCGGATGAAAATTTGAAAATTGAATCTGTGAAAATCTGTCCGCCAGCTGGCGGATCAGTCCGCCGCGGCGGACATCTGTGTTCTCCACCTTGCTAATTGCACCATCTAACCTCGAACCCCGGACACTAACAACTAAACTACCAACAACTCCTCACAAGCACAATTTGCCAACAGCAGCAGAAAATCTAAAACACCCAAAAGAAGATATTACATTTTCTGAACAGGGCACTAAAAATTCAACCAAAACGTTTATTTTCGTATACTGAAAAATTAGTCCCTTTTGCTGACCTAAAACCCTCATTTTGAGTCACAAGTACTCATATTCAACTTTCATTCAGTCACTCAGCAGAGTGCTTGCTGGAATTGTTGTGCTCACAATATTCCTGAGTGAGGGTGCATACGCTCAGTATCCGATAACTCCAACACCGCAATTAGGCAGCTATACTCAGGATTTCAATAGTTTACCCGCTTCAGGTTCTGTTGCATGGACTGATCTTGTCACCTTACCTTATTGGTATTTTCAGAGAGTACCAACTACACCTCCTGGTGGACCATATCCCATTTCAGTTCTTGCCGATGATGGCAATAACCTTTCAGGAAACGGATACAGCTATGGAACAGGCACATCAACTGAAAGAGCAATCGGATCAGTAGGTTCCAACAATGCTGCTTCAGGACACTATGCCTGGGGCATTCAATTCCAGAATACCTCCGGCTCAGTAGTTTCCGATTTCAAGGTTTCCTATAGAGGAGAGCAGTGGAGAGATGGCGGATTCAGTCCAACATCACCCCAAAAAGTAACTTTTGCCTATAAAAAAGCTGCTGCTGCTATAACCAATCTTCAACCCTCTGCCACAGCATCCTGGGTTGTTGTATCTGCACTGAATTTCAGTGCACCTATCAACTCAGGGACCGCTCAGGCACTTGACGGTAATGTTGCTCCCAATATGGTTGCCATTTCGAGTCCTATTAACGGGCTCTCAGTGAATAACAATGAGTTCATCATGATGAAGTGGGATGATCCCAAGTATAGCGGCAATAATGACCAGGGAATGGCTACTGATGATGTACTGATTACATGGACAGTCTGCGCTACTCCAACAACTCCTGCCAGCAATATTGCCAGTGTTACTGCTAACAATACGGATCTTAGCATTCAATGGACGAACGGAAGTGCCGCAAACAGATATGTTGTCATCAATACCACCAACACTTTCACCGATCCAGTTGATGGAACTGCACCACCTGCTGCCAACTCTGTTTATGCCGGAACCGGACAACAAGTGGTATATGCAGGGACAGGAAACACCGTCACAGTTACCGGACTTGAAGCCTGCCGGGAATACTTCTTCAGGGTTTATGAATACAATTGCTCAGGTGTAAACACCAAGTACTCTGTAGCTACAGCAACTGATAACCCTGTAGGAATCTACACTTCAACGGCAAATCTTCCCCAGACTTTCACAGTTTCAGGAGCTACGGATTATTGCAGTGATGACCCCAATGTGTTGATTTCATTAAGTGGTTCCCAACTCGGTGTTAACTACCAGCTTTACCTCGATGGCACCGCTGTCGGAGCACCTGTCCCGGGAACCGGAAATGCCCTTAACCTTACAAATACACTCACTGGAGGAACCTATACAGTTGTCGCTACCTACGGAACACTTACCTACTGCGTTACCAATCTCCTTCCGGCAATTGTAGTGACAATTCACCCCATCCCAGTTGTTCCATCCGGGGCAACTGTCGACAGGAATCACATCTGCTCTGATGATGCAGGCAATATTCAGCTTACTGTGAACGGAGGAAGTGGCACAGCCCTTGAATGGTATGAAGGAGCCTGCAGTGGCACAGTAATCGGAACGGCTGCAAATATTACAATCCCTTCTCCAACAGCAACTACCACTTATTATGTTCAGTGGACCACACCACTCTGCGGAAGTTCAGGATGCGTAAGCGTAACTGTTACTGTCGATCCCATGCCAACAGCTGCAGTTGCAGGTGCTGCACAATCGCTATGTGGCGTTTTGACTACAACTATGGCTGGGAATGTTGCAGCAAGCGGAACCGGTACCTGGACCATGGTCTCGGGTCCGGGAACCCTGACTTTTGCAAATCCGAACCTAAATAATACTTCAGTAACGGCTTCAACGCTGGGAACCTATGTTGCCCAATGGACCATCAGTAATGGGGCCATCTGCACCCCAAGTTCTGATCAGGTAACCCTCAATTTCAGCAATGCACTCACTGTAACCGCTACGAGTAACTCTCCGGTCTGTAGTGGCCTTGACATCAACCTCTTTTCGGATATTGCAGGAGCTACCTACAGCTGGACAGGCCCCAACGGATTTACATCCAATGTCCAGAACCCGGTTATCACGGGAACAACCACGCTGGATGCAGGAACCTATACTGTAGATGTTACAGGAATTCCCGGAGGCTGTCCCGCTACTTCAAACTCTACGAATGTAGTTGTTAATCAGGCTGCAGTTGCTGCCGGGACGGCGATTTCAACCCCTCCTTCCGTTTGTTTAACTTCTGCCTCCAATATCGTTCTTACAGTAAGTGGCGGAACCGGAGACACACTTCATTGGTATGAAGGCAGCTGTGGTGGTGTTCATCTGGGTGTTGGAAACGGGTTGTCAATTCCTCCGCCAGCCTCAACAACTACCTATTATGCTCAGTGGGCAAGCAATCTCTGTGGCACAGCCAGTTGTGTATCAGTAACTGTAACCGTTGTATCTCCTCCTACAACCGCTACTGCCAGCAACCAATCACTATGCGGTGTTACCTCAACTACATTGGCCGGTAATTCTCCAACTGTTGGTACCGGATTATGGACATTAATTTCGGGTCCGGGAACAGGCACATTTTCTGACCCAACTGCTTTCAACTCAGGCTTCAATGTTTCCACACAAGGAATATATACTGTCAGATGGACTATCTCCAATGGTACTGAGTGTGCCGCAAGTTTTGCAGATGCAACCATAGAATTCAGCAATAGTATTAGTGTTATTGTTGGAGCCAGCTCTCCCATGTGTGAAGGAGATACTCTATTCATGAACACCAGTATTGCAGGTGCAACCTATTCCTGGACCGGCCCCAACGGTTTCAGTTCCACCCTCGATGAACCTATCATTCCTAATACTACAATGCTGAATGCAGGTTTGTATTCGGTCACGGTAAGCAATATACCCGGAGGTTGTCCTTCAACAAGCGGAACAATTACCGTAGTGATGAATACAAAACCGGCTACACCGGCGATTTCCTCCACAAATGTCAGTGGTGGCAATCAGTCAGTCTGCCTGAATTCTACCATGACTTATTCAATTACCCCGCACCACCAGGATCTACCTATGTATGGACATTATCGGGAGGTGGCATTTTAAGCACTACAACCGGCAGCAATCTGGCTGATGTTGACTGGACCAGTCTTGGCGGACCCAATACTTTATCAGTAGTTGAAACCAATGCAAACGGATGCGTTGGCAATCCGGTAAATCTCAATATTACTGCAACCGCACCTCCTACCATAATAACACCTCTTGACACCACCGGCGCGACGAATAATCAGTCGAACGGAAGTGTAACCATCATGGCTAATGGCTCTGCTCCTTTACAGTATTCACTGAATGGAACAAGCTGGTCACCAACCAATAATTTTACCGGATTGGCCGGTAATCAGAATTATCTGGTATATGTAAAAGATGCTAATGGATGCATTACTACTGAACCATTCAGAATCAACAACATACTTATTGGGGTTCTTCTGGATGCAGACACCGTCACTGAATGCCCCGGTTCGAACGTGTTCCTCTCAGTGAAAGCATCAGGTATGGTAAATATCCAGAAGTTTGATATCTGCCTTACATATGATCCTTCAATTGCAATCTTCTGGGGAATTGATCAGGTTCATTCAAATCTTGGCCAGGTAAATACTGATTCCGGAGTTTTGGGTCAGCTGGTTATGAATTGGACTGGATCTACAGCAAAATCAATCCCTGATGGAGATATTCTGTTCCGGCTTGAATTCAAGGGTAAGGCTTCAGGAACATCCATGCTGCAATGGGCTAATTTCCTGCCTGGCATATGCGGAATTACCGACAATTCAGGTCTACCCTATATAGTTTCGTTTTCACAGGAAGGTGCAGCTGTATTCAGGCCACAGCCTACAGCATCCATACTTGGAGATACTACAATTTGTCAGGGAAACAGCCTTGATCTCACCTCTGATGGAAACTTTTACCAGCATATGTGGACTCTGCCCAATGGCAGCCAGGTTCCCGGACAGCAATACTCGATTGCAAGTGCGGGGATGAGTGATGATGGCGTTTATATTGTTGAAACCACAAATAATCTGGGATGTACTGATAAGGACACCGTTAATGTAAGCATTAAGCCCGGGCCTCAGTTCCAGATTGCTCTTGCCGATACAGCCTGCGCTGATGCCGTTTACCAGCTTGAACCGGGAGAAGGCTATGCATCCTATGAATGGTGGGATTTCAGCACATTGCCAACAAATACTGCAACCGGAGAAGGTGTGTATTGGGTGAAGATTACTGACCTTTACGGCTGTTCAAATTCCGATACGCTGACACTTCTCTATTGCCCTGCTGCCATTTACATCCCAACAGCTTTCTCCCCGAATGGTGATGGCAAGAATGAAGTATTCAGGGCAAGATACAGTGATGTTGATATACTTCAGGATTTTAAACTGCTCATCTATAATCGTTGGGGACAACTTATCTTCGAGGGCAACTCAATGGATGAAGCCTGGGATGGATATTACAATGGAGTACTCTGTCCTGATGGTGTATACTCCTATTTTATCCGATTTACCAAACCTCAGGGTAAAACACTAAGGGAAAAAAGCCCGATAAAGGGAACTGTCATGCTGCTAAGGTAGTTACCCCATACTATCCCCACTCAATTTTCCTATTTTTTAACCAATTTCTTCCTCTTCAGGATACATGTTGATATTAATCATGCATATATCTGTGATTTCAAAAAAAATATTATCTTCGGAACCCCAAAACCCCAAAGTATTAAACAATTAGCCTACAATTACTCAGCTTGAGAACCCTTAAGCCAAACACGCTGTATTCCCGGATTTCCCTGCGCCTCATTTTTGCAGGGCTTATGCTTTTGTGCAGTGTTGTTTCATTTTCGCAAACTGCAGTAAATAGCAATACATCCAGCTACAATCTGACCATTGGAAAAGGTTTAGCTGGAGACGATCAATGGACAGAGCTTTGTTAATGCCACCCAGGATGATCTGGATATGAGAAACTGGACATTCCGAGATAATAATCAGCATCAGAACCGCTGGCAACAACCAATAACCTTCAACAGTAATTTCTGGAATCATATGAGGGCCGGTACAATTATAATTATCTGGCACAGGCAAAAGGATACCTTGGAGTCAACCATCCTGTGGATGTTAACAAGACTGACGGATATGTTGAGGTTAATGCTCAGGACGCTGCATATTTCACAGGAGGCAACTTTCTTCCAGCTCCGGGAACTACCCTTAACATAGCATCAGGTGACATCCTTCAGATTAGAAATAATAATTTGAATACCCATATTCATGCACTCGGACACAAAGCAACAGTTGGAACTGATTTTACCGCATTACCCTCCCAAAATTATGCCTTCAGCTGACCTGAATACCGGAGAAGCTAATACAGTCTGTCCCGGGACAACTAGCCTGGAATATGGGACCACAGGCCCACAGGTAGGCACTACATTTACTGCAGTTGACCCAACAGCCCCAAATTCAAAAGGTTTACCTAATTCCTGTTCAGCAAGCTCCACTGCTAACTCTGATTTCTGGCGACTAACGCGGCAACCGCTTTGGCCTACGCATACAGCAACAGCCGTTCCATTGACCGGGAATACACAGGTAAAACTCGATTGGACGGCAGCACCTGACCCATGGTCCGCTGACGGCACACAAGGGTATTTAATCCTGAGAAATACAGTTAATTCCTTTCAGGCTCCTCAGGATGGACATAGCTATGCTGTATCAGATGTTATCGGCACAGCCACTGTTGTAAATAAGATAGCCAGTTCATCAACCATCACCTGGACAGACACTTACAGCACTTCATGTGGCACTTCAGTGTTTTACCGCATTTATGCGTACCGCTATACTATTGACAATAGCAACACAAATGACCTGAATGTAGCAAGGGGAACCGCCTATAACGAGACAGAATTTGCCGAAGCACAAATAGTCTCGCCCGCTCCACCCGCAGCTTATGCAATCAGTGGTGACCCTGGCTATTGTGCAGGTAGTAGCGGAGAAGTTGTAACGGTCACCAATTCAGAGACAGGAACAAATTACTATTTATATATGGATTGCGGGGGAGGACCAGTGCAGGTTCAGGGGCCCATTGGTGGTGTAACAGGCACCCCAATTACATTCCCGCCCCAAACAGGTACACTTCCCGGGCCATGTATGTTGAGCGTTGTTGGAAGTCTTGCTTCAAATCCTGCCTGCACTACCAATATGACCAATACCTTATCGGTTAGCATCTATCCTGCTCCCAGTCTGATACTTGTACCACATAATCCAAGCACATGTCTGGCTTCCGATGGCTATATTGAACTGACCAATCTTCTGCCAAATACAAATTACACCCTTTCCTATACGAATAACGGTTCGGTGGTAACACCTTTCCTGATTACTACTGATGGAGCAGGAAATTATTCACTCACTGGGCTGACAGCCGGCTCCTATACAAACATTTTCGTTACTTCAGCTGACGGCTGCGACTCAAATGTTTTAAGTCAAATACTCAATGATCCGCCACTTGTAACTCCATCCATTTCAATTTCTTCAAATACATTAGCTACGTGTCAGGGAACTGCTGTGAACTTCCTTTCATCAATTTCAAACGGCGGAACTTCACCTTCCTATCTCTGGAGAAAAAATGGCGTCAGTACCGGAATTACAAGCTCCTCTTATTCCGATAACACTCTCACAAGTTCTGATGTTATCACTTGTAAGCTTACCTCCAGCGATAACTGTGCTACTCCGGATTCTGCAAACTCAAATCCAATCAGTATAACGGTTACAGCTTCTGTTGCTCCAGTTGTTATTGTTGACATGGATAATGACACCATTTGTCCGGGCACAATGGTGACCTTTACTGCCCTCCCTACCAATGGAGGAGCAACACCATCCTTTACCTGGAAGAAAAACGGAACTACAGTCGGATCCGGAACTACTTACTTCGACAATACACTTGTCAGTACCGACCAGATTATCTGCTACCTGGTTTCAAACGACCCATGTGCCTCCCCTACCAATGTGCAGTTAACCCCGGTTTCAGTCTTCGTGACCAGTAGTGTAACCCCGGCTTTAACAATTTCGGCTGACAATACTTCCGTTTGTGCAGGCACCATGGTAAATTTCACTGCCAGTCCTTCAAATGGAGGGAGTACTCCTTCCTATCAATGGACAAAAAATGGAAGTCCCGTTGGAACTGGACCCACATACTCCGATAATACCCTGATTTCAACCGATGTAATCCAGTGCATTCTTACCTCCAGCGAGCCCTGTGCCAGTAATCCAACTGCCACTTCCAATACTATCTCCATCACCATTGTGAGTAACCTCACCCCGGCTGTTTCGATTGTTGCCGATAATGCCACCATCTGCACCGGCATGACTGTCACATTCACTGCAACTCCTGTGAATGGGGGCACAAGTCCGGGCTTTCAATGGAAACTTAATGGTTCAAATGCAGGAAGCAATTCTGCAACATACAGCAGTTCACTTTTGAATAATGGAGATTTGGTTGAATGCATCCTAACATCAAATGATGCCTGTGCAAGTCCAACTACAGCAACATCAAATACTGTAACAATCTTTGTAGTCGGTGCACTGGTCCCCACTATTTCGATAATGCCTGACCAGAATCCTGTTTGTTCCGGCACAACCATAACTTTTACAGCCAGTCCTACGAATCAGGGGTCGGCACCGGTGTATCAATGGAGCCTGAACGGAACCCCTGTTGGCAGCAACAGCAGCACCTACACCCTTGTAAATCCTGCAGATGCTGACCATATAGTTTGCGAGCTTCTGAGTAATGCGCAATGCGCCAGTCCAACGGCGGTGACCAGCTTTCCCGTTGATATAACTGTATACGCTTCACCAATCATAACCCAAATAGATACAACAGGATCCATTAATGGACTGCCAAACGGAGCTGCCACTGTTCAGGCAAGCGGAAGCTCCCTGCAATATTCCCTTGACGGGATTTCATGGCAAACTTCGAATAACTTCGCCGGATTGTCAGCCCAGGTCTACACATGCTATATCAAGGATGCGAATGGCTGTACCAATTCCATGAGTTTCGAAATCAAGGATCATCTGATTACAAGTATGTTCCTTGAAGCAGGCACTGCCTCAGCTTGCCCTGGCAATGACCTGTATCTGGATATACATGCCAAAGGATTATCGGCCTTTACCAGTTTTAATATTTGCATCTCCTTTGATCCAAGCCTTGTCCAACTATCAGGAATCCTATCAGCCAATGCATTGCTTTCCGGATTAGTAATTGACTCTGTCTCTCCCGGAAATGCGATGATTCAATTCCCCGGTACCTCAATTATCAGTATTCCTGATAATGAACTCCTGTTTACATTGAGCTTTAAGGCTATTTCAGAGGGAGCAGCAGGGATTTCATGGTTGAACTTCCTGCCGGGAGTCTGCGGGATTTATGATAATTCAGGAACTCCCATGCAGCCTGCTTTTACCCCCGGACTTGCTACCGTTTATACCTTAAATACTGCAAGTTTCAACGGAATAACCGAAGTGTGTGAAGGCGAGCCCATTAACCTTACAGCACTTGGCACAGGTCTAACCCATGAATGGACTGCTCCCGATGGTTCACTATTGCCAGGTGATGTTCTGAGTTTCAGTCAGTCGGCAACCTCAGATGCAGGGATCTACCTCCTGACTGCTCTAAACAGTTTTGGCTGTTCCGACCAGGACAGCTTTGAACTTATCATTCATTCCCTTCCCCAATTTACACTTTCTCAAACAGATCCTCTTTGTGCAGAAGGCACTTATACTTTGAGTCCGGGAAGCGGCTATGCCCTTTATAACTGGTCAAACGGACTGGCAGATCCCGCCATCACTGCCACAGGTGAAGGTATTTTCTGGGTTGAAGTTACAGATGATAACGGTTGTAAAGCTTCAGACTCTGTAGAATTGGTCACCTGTCCTGCTGCGCTTTATGTACCATCAGCGTTTTCACCTAATCATGATAGCCGGAATGATGTCTTCCATGTTACCTATACTGCACCTGAGGGACTGGATGGATTCAAGATGATTATTTATGACAGATGGGGGCAATTATTATTTGAAAGCAATGCAGTTGCGCAAGGTTGGGATGGAACCTATAAGGGAAGTCCGTGTCCTTCTGGAGTTTATTCATATATTATTTTATTCAAAAAGCCTGAAGGCAAAGCTTTCTCGCAGGACAGCCCTTACAAGGGGATGGTGACGTTGGTTCGGTAGGGGAAGTTCCCAATGCATTAGTTCAGTGGTTCTGTTGGATGATGGGACATTGTTGGGTCAAACAATAGTCAGGCGATAGTCATTCAGTGGGTTGACTAAAGTGTTGCTGCTTTGGTAGTTTCCGGGTTGGGGAAAGACAAAAGATAAAAGGAAAAAGACAAAAGTGAAAAAGAGAGAAAAGTCAGACGATGGTCAGACGATTGTCATTCGGCGGTCTGACTGAAATAGTGCTGCTTTGGTAGTTTCCGGGTTTGGGGAAGACAAAAGGAAAAAGACAAAAGGAAAAAGACAAAAGACAAAAGGGAATCCTCCAATTGAAAGGAAAGTCAGGCGATTGTCATTCGATTGTCATTCGGCGGTCTGACTGAAATAGTGCTGCTTTGGTAGTTTCCGGGTTGGGGGAAGACAAAAGGAAAAAGACAAAAGTAATCAGCCAGCTGGCGGACAAAAGACAAAAGTAATCAGCCAACTGGTGACACATCTCCATCCGCCAGCCGGCGGACTCCGCTTCGCTGCGCATCTTCACATCCTCACATCTTCATCCGCCAGCCGGCGGACTCCGCTTCGCTGCGCATCCTCACATCATCCGCCAGCCGGCGGACTCCGCTTCGCTGCGCATCCTCACATCTTCACATCCTCACATCCTCACATTTTCACATCTCCATCCGCCAGTATTCTAAGATTAAAGCAAGTTTTTTTAATTTTTCATGCTGCAAATTTGTACAAATCAACATAAGGTGTTTCACGTTTGATTACTGCAAAAACCCTAAACACGATTTTGTTTCTGATAATATTTAGGGTACTCATTTTGTTTTTCCCTTTCTCCGTGATTCGCTTCTGGTAATATTGCTGAAATTCACCCCGATGTTGAATTACAGACATGGATGCCATGTTAGCAGTGTCTTAATTTGTTTATTATGATTGCATTTACTCTGGAAGGTTTAAATGTTTTACCGGAGGAGTTCTCAAATGGTGCAATTCCAGCATAACAGGCAAAAGCTCTGGCATCTGAGAACTGTCGAAAATTACGTATAAGCAATCAAATACCAACCCAGCACTTTGCCAATCCCACTGACTGAAATAATCAATTTGTAGCTTTTATATATTTCCTCATCTTCCTTGATAATAGCAATTAATTGCTTTTCGACAACTTCTACTTCATTATTGAGCCGATCTATCATGCGTAATTGAACTTCCTTAATCAGATTATTCTCTCCTTCTGCGTAACAATCTGTAGATCAGTTAATCCATTCATGTAAGCTGTGCGGTGTTTGAGAAGCTTTTCTCTCAGGGATAGTAGTGATTTTAGCTTGTCAATCTGTTCACCCAAGAAGAATAGTTGGCTTTATACTTTCTCTTTTTCATAAGCATATACTCTATCCTCTGTGCATCGACCTTATCATTCTTGCCCCTGGGTAATCCCAAGAGACTTCTTGATCTGCAATGCAGGAACCATCGCGAAAGTCAAACCCTCAGTGTGAAAAACACACTCAATAGTTTAGAGTACTTCTCAGTGTCTTCAAAACAGAAAACAGGTCCTGCTTACTGAAATTAGTGCTCTGGATTGTTCTTTCTAATAGTTTGACAAAAAGCCCTGGGAGCTGTTCTCAACCTTGAAATAATCACTCATACCATGGATGAATACATCCAAGGTCAACTTTGAGACATCAATACCGATAAAAATCTTCTTTTCTTTCATAACTTTGGGAGTTAGATTGTAAAATGAAGTTGCCTCAACTACTACCTTTAAGAAGACCTCTAGTCTATTATTCTAAATGGTTACAGGCAAATGAAGGAAAGAATGGGGACTAATACTGGCGATAGGCCTAGAACCTTTTCGGCGGATAAGTTCACCCCATTCTTTTCTTTTATTAACATTAAGTTAACTATCAACAAAGAAAAGAAAAGTAGCAAAAAAGAAAAGAAAATCAACTACTTATAGAATTCTTTGTTAACCATTGTTAATAAAACACTGCAAATCTAAAGGCCGGCGGACTTCGCTTCGCTGCGCATCTCCGCATTCTCAAATTTTCAAATTATCACATTTTCAAATTCTCACCCCGAACAGCAAATTTCAACATATCGATTGGTATGCTATCTTTGTAGGAAAGATTTAAATCAAGATGAAGCGTGGTCTGATCCTACTTATGGTGATCCTGAGTTTTTCAGCAGGAAAATTATTTGCACAAACTGTAAACACTAAGCTTTCAGGTGATCTTATCATCTTTCATGCAGGAAGTCTTTCAGTCCCGTTCAAGGAAGTGATTTCTGAATTCAACAAACTGTATCCAAATGTGAAGGTTCTGCCTGGAATCAGCCGGCAGTGTGGCATCTGCAAGAAAAATAACTGATCTGGGCAGACCTTGTGATATTATGGCTTCGGCAGATTATGCTGTTATCGATAAAATGCTGATCCCGAATTATGCCGACTGGAATATCAGGTTTGTGACCAATGAATTGTCGATAGTCTACACAGATAAATCAAGATATTCTGCTACAATCAATTCCAAGAACTGGATAGATTTGTTGCTCAAGAGCGATGTTGCCTTTGGAAGGGCCGACCCCAATGCTGACCCATGCGGATATCGGACCGTGATGGCTTTGCAACTGGCTGAAAAGTACTATCGTAAACCCGGACTTGCAGCTAAATTTCAGGCAAAGGATGTGAATCTGATTCGTCCGAAGGAAGTTGATCTTGTTGCCTTACTGGAATCAGGAGCACTGGATTACATCTTCCTTTACCGATCAGTTGCAGTGCAGCATCAATTAAAATACCTCAAGCTGCCCGATGAAATCAATCTCAAGAACCCGGTCTTTGCAAAGTTGTATGCTACATCCAGAGTTGAAATAAACGGAAAGGAACCCGGCAGTAAGGAACTCATGACAGGAGAACCTATGATCTATGGAGTTACAATTCTCAGGAATGCGCCAAATAAAGCAGCAGCTCTTGCATTTATTAAATTTCTTCTTAATAAACAGCAGGGAATCAAGATCATGGAAAGAACGGGCGGCCTTCCAGTCATCCCAATGCCTTGCAAGAGTTTTTGATAAACTTCCGAAGGAATTGAAGTCTTTTGTAAAACCGTCTGCAAAAGCTCAGGAATAAGCGATGGCAAAACCACAGGATATATCCGGATTCATGGGCAGACAGTCGAAAATCTCGCTGCTGCATTTGGTTTTCATATTCCTTGGAGCATTGGTATTATTGTTTATACTTTCCCCTTTACTGGGAATGTTTCTTGCAACAAGTCCTGAATCCGTTTTCAATACCATCGCCGAGCCGGAAGTCTATAACAGCATCTGGCTTACCTTATGGACTTCAATGGCCGGAACTCTCCCTGTTCATGATCGCAGCTATTCCCCTCGCCTATCTGCTTGCGAGACGGAATTTCCCATTGAAACGGCTTGTACTTGGCATCATCGACCTTCCTGTTGTAATCCCGCATTCTGCCGCCGGTATAGCATTACTTGGATTTATTTCGCGTGATTCTGCGATTGGTAAACTCGGGGAATCAGTCGGCCTGAATTTTGTAGGTCACCCTGCCGGAATCATGCTTGCAATGGCTTTTGTTAGTATCCCCTATCTTGTCAATTCAGCCCGTGACGGATTTGCCGCAGTTCCTGAGCGACTTGAAAAAGTAGCCCTCACGCTGGGCGCATCTCCCCTCAGAGTTTTCTTTACAATATCATTGCCTCTTGCATGGAGAAACATCCTCTCAGGTTTTATACTGATGTTCGCCAGGGGAATGAGCGAATTCGGAGCAGTTGTTATCATTGCATACCACCCCATGATAACTCCGGTTCTGATTTATGAACGCTTTGGTGCTTTCGGACTCAAGTATGCCAGACCGGTTTCGGTTATTTTTATTGTAATCACACTGATAGCATTCATACTTCTTCGGAATCTTTCAAAGGAACCATCCAATACCCGAGAGCATGAATAAAGCGATAAACACTCCAATGCTGGTTTTGGATGGCGTCAGCAAGCGTCTTTCGGGATTCTCGATCGAAAATCTCTCAATTGACGTAATGGAAGGAGATTATTTCATACTCCTGGGTGTGTCAGGTGCCGGAAAATCAATACTTCTTGAAACTATTGCCGGATTGCTCAAGCCAGATAAGGGAAACATACTCCTTGATGGCAAGGATATTACCCATGAGAAAATTCAGAAAAGGAATATTGGACTTGTCTTTCAGGATCATGCCGTTTTTCCTCATTTGAAAGTTGCTGAGAATATCCTGTATCCCCTGCAGCACAGAAGTTTTTCGCATGAAGAAAAGCAAAAGCGATTAAATGAGGTAGCTGCCCTTTTGGATATTTCTGGACTTCTGGACAGAAAGCCTAAAACACTTTCAGGAGGAGAGCTCCAGCGTGTGGCCCTTGCAAGGGCATTGGTACAGAAACCCAGACTTTTGCTTCTCGATGAGCCACTGGCTTCACTGGATGCAGGACTGCGTTCGGGATTGAGGAGTCTGCTCAGAAAACTGAACCGTAATGGACAAACCATTATTCATGTAACCCACGATTACCAGGAGGCTGTTTCGCTTGGCAATAAGGTAGCCGTTATTCACCAGGGCAAACTGATTCAGAGCGGAGATCCGGAAGAAGTCTTTCTTAAACCGGCATCTGAATTTGTTGCCCATTTTACAGGAACCCGCAATTTCTTTAAGGCAGAAATAAAGCAAGATCCCTGCAAAGCTTTTCTGAATAAACTTGAAATCAACATTGCGTCCGGCAGCCCAAATACGAATGGGCATATCCTCATCAGGAGTGAGGAAGTTTTTCTATCGAAAGAGGAAGTAAAGACCTCAGCTGTAAACAACTTCAAGGGCCAGGTATTGGAGATTACTCCGGCAATTTCAGGATATGAGGTGATGATTGACATTGGAATCCATGTTCAGGCATTGATAACTCAGGAGTCAGTCAAATCCCTAAATATCAATGAAGGCAGTGACATCATCCTTCATTTCAAGGCTTCAGCCGCACAGTTCATCCCTGAATAATATCCTACCACTTCTGGTTGGTTTCTTCAATTATCAGTTTGGACTCTTCCCTCCCAAGGTAGAGGTCGATAAAATAATGAGCCAGATAGATCAGTGGTGTTAGCAGGATTGCAAGCAGAACCTTGTAACCGTATTGAACCATTCCCACTTTAAGCACCTGCTCAAGACTCCAGTTTCCAAGGAGGTAGAAGGCTATGATCAAGATTACAAAACTGTCAATAAGCTGCGATACGATGGTTGATCCTGTAGCCCGGACCCAGAGATGCTTATGTCCGGTGAACTTCCGGAAGAAATGGAAAACATAGGCATCAACAAGCTGGCTAACAAGGAATGCTGTGAGAGAACCCACAATAATACCCAGTCCCTGCCTGAATATTGTGGAATAGGCATAATCGATATCAAAAGGTCTCCCCTGGGAATCCTGTCCATTGAGCTGCAGCCAGAAATCAGCAGGTGGCATCTTCGTCCAACCCAGGATAATCAGGAACCCATACCCTATCATGCCTGCCGTGATAAAACTTATAAGTCTGACGCCCTTCTTTCCAAAGTATTCATTCATCAAGTCAGATAGAATAAAAACGAAGGGCCAGATCAGAACGCCAACACTCATATTGAAATCGACAACCGAACCGAAAATATTCATGTTCGCGGGAAGGAGTCCAAGCAGTTTCTCGGCAGAGAACATCTTTACACCTCCGAATTCAGCTATGATGGCATTGGTAATAAATATGCAGGCCAGGATAAGGTACAGTCTGTTCTTGCGCTGTGCCTGATTTTGCTCAACTAAGGTCATAGGGGATAAATTGACTGATAATCAAAGATAACCCATTTCCATGCTGATTGTTTCGCCCTGCTTAATCTTTTGCATTACTTGACAGCTGGAATATTTGATCCAGTTCGTTGATTCTTTGGAAAGTTCGGGGTTCGGGGTTCGGAGTTCGGGGTTCGGGGTTCGAAGTTCGGGGTTCGGAGTTCAGGGTTCGAAGTTAGGAGTGTTTCTAAGTTTTGCAAGTAGGAGCAATTAGAACACAGATCCGCCAGCCGGCGGACTGGTTTGATTGTGCTTTTTGGTAGAACACTTCGACAAGCTCAGTGTGACAAGCTCAGTGTGACAATGGACATAGAACTAACAGCATAATTCATTTTCATCCGTTAGTCGGCGGACTAATTATCTAATTAACAGCCTGTCACTTCAAACGATAGCCCTTTATCTAAACCCCAACTGACGGGACTCCGCTGCGCATCTTCACATCTCCATCCACCAGTTGGCGGACTTCGCTTCGCTGCACATTTTCATATCTCAACATCTTCACATCTCCACATCTCCACATCTTCACATCTCCATCCGCCAGTTGGCGGACTCCGCTTCGCTGCGCATCTTCACATTCTCTCATTAATCTTAAAACTTTTCATTCCCTCGGAAGAACTGAACATCACTATGAATCCTTTGAGACTAACTCCTTTGGCAAAGCCGGAAATTTCAGTGAGTCCAAGTTGAATATGACGATCGAACATACATTTAATGAAGACACCTTCCCTGGAATATAGTTCGGCAACCACTCTCAAGGATTTGGCAAGACTTAACATTATTGTAAACCGACTGAGTACTTCATCATATGCTACCATGCTTCCATCGAAAGGATTGTTGCGATGCGGGTAGCAAGCCTCCTGAAGTCCCTGCGATTGTCCGGGTTGGCGGGCATCAAAGAAGGTGTAGGAATGGGCTTCATGACTAACTGCCAGAGTATCCTGAATATCATCACGATACAATTCAGCTACTGTCCGGACGAGCCGCCTTAGATTGGAAGCAGAGGAGAGAGTATGATTAGTTCTGGACATTGGTCAGGGTTGAGGGTGGAAGAAGAGAACCTAATACTACTATATCAGGAATTCAAATAAAAGTAATACCCAAAAAACCGGATTTGAAGCAAATCATGATATAAAAGAATAATATGAGGTTGAATGAGAATAAAATACAGATGAATCAGAATAAGAAAAGTAGTATCAGAATTAGTTTATTGCGATATTTACATTGCCTGTGACAATCCTCATTTCCGGCCAGAATTGCACTAAATATCTCAATATTAGCGAACCCGGAATTGCCAATATATCCACGCAATCTGATTTTATTACAATTCAAATTCACAGTATGATGCGTATTCTTTCAATTCTGATCTTCGTTTTGTTATCGTTTGATTTGATAGCACAGGAAATCCTCTTCGAAGAACCGGTTAAACTGAGTTCAGGCCAGAAAATCGTTAGGGAAGTATACCCTTTGGTAGATAAGAGCAGTGGTGAGATCACCATTTTCATGCTTGATAAGGATTCCATTCTATGCCATATCCTTAACAGTGATTTCACCCTCAGGAAAAAACTTGAAACAGGGAGACAACCAAAGAAATATCCGGAATTACTGGGATCCTGCCACAATTCAGACCTGATTCACCTTTTCTTTTGCAACGGACCAAAAACAAGTCTGCTGGTCAAATCATTCAATTTCACTGAAAATAAGGTCAAGGAAACTGAACTAACTGTAAAGCTCAGTGGAGAACGCTTGCTTGAAAGCTTCAGTGAAAAGGATAAATTCCATATCCTTACGATTGACAGAGGTTCTATCCTCAGGATTTATTCCTTCGGCACCGACCTGAACTACAAACTACTTACCTATGATGCTTCCAGGGAGCAATTTGGAGATGGAAATTTCAACACCCTTTATGATGTTCTGCATGAGGGAGACCAATCCTGGACATCGATTAGAGTAAACAGAGTGGATACTGATGGCCCGAATTCAATTGATGTTACTTCAAAGGGGAACAAAATCTATTTTCAGGACGATAAGTTATTTCTGACCTCTGAAGAGATGAAAGCCCATACCTCTATCATAATTCTTGGCCTGTCGGACAGCATTTTCCAAATAGTTAAGGTTCCACGTCCCGGACTGGATTGCAACTCCAAAATCAAGGGTAATTCATTTCTGTCGGATGATCTGCTGTGGCAGTTTAGTTGCTGCAAGGATGAAATGAATGTTAAGGTCACAAGGATACCCGGTCATCAGATTCTTGCAAGCTACCGCGCCAATCGTGAAGGGGAAATCAGTTTCAGCAATTCACCCTTGTATCAGGAAGGCAGCATCAGCTCAATCGGACAGAATAAAACCAGGGTATTGGAAACCACAGAATCCTTTCTTCGAAAGACCCTGAATGGAAACGTTGGAATTACGGCATACAATATCCGCGATACAGTGCTTGTTACTTTGGGATCCTTTAAAGAAGTTCAGCAGATGTCCTCCGGAGGTGTGATGCCGGGAGCCGGTTCTCCGGGATTTGGTGTCACTCTTGCAGGTCCGCAGGGCTCCATCACTATTCCAATCTCAACTCCTTACAATCCCACCTTCAGCAGTTTCCAAACCTATACAAACATCCGTTCTACCTACGTTAAGGCAATCTTCGAGCCCGGCAGCATTGTCCACCTGGAGGGAGAAGCTCCTGAACTGGCTTTTGATAAAATAAGGGAATACAGCAGGATGAACATCAAGCAGCAGACCACTGAAACCGTTTTCCGCTATAAGGATTTCTATATCCTCGGAACCTACAATCTGAAAGAAAAGAAACTCAGCCTGGTGAAATTCGAAGAATAGTTGTTAGTATTTAGTTGTTAGTGGTCAGTGGTGCCTGTTCTAAATTTCCTTGCTTTCTAAAGTTCGGGGTTCGAAGTTCAAAGTTCGGAGTGATTCCAGGTTTTGCAAGTAGGAGTAATTAAAACACGGATGTCAGCCGCGGCGGACATATCCTCTACCAGCAGGCGGACGGCGGACTGATTTTGATTGTGCCTTTTGGTAGAACACTTCGACAAGCTCAGTGTGACAAGCTCAGTGTGACAACCTCGTTCAAGTTGAATTCATTCAAAAATTCGCACATCTCCATCCGCCAGCTGGCGGACTAATTCCCACCTCTCCCCGTCCCATAGTCTCCCCGTCTCATTGTCACTCCAAAGAAGCACAAATCCATCCACCAGCCGGCGGACTAATTCCTACCTCTCCCCATCTCATAGTCTCCCCGTCTCCTTGTCTCATTGTCACTCCAAAGAAGCACAAATCCATCCACCAGCCGGCGGACTAATTCCTACCTCTCCCCATCTCATAGTCTCCCCGTCTCCTTGTCTCATTGTCACTCCAAAGAAGCACAAATCCACAACAATCATCAATCCGCAATCCGAAATCAGAAATCCGAAATCTATTGGGAAAACTCACTCCAGGTAACTACAGCCAGCCTCTTCCTTCCGTCCATCTTAATACTGATTGGTGAAGGAAAACGGACATGCCTGAAGAACTGAGTGCTGTTCACCAATTGCTGTTTCTTGAGGAAACCATAGTCGATGAAGCTTTCACCCAGTTCGGGCTGAACGGAGAAATACCCCACATTCATGGAAGTAACATTATGGAAGAAGTGAGAGCCTGAGGATGCATCAAGCGGATATCCTTCAAGACTGGTCTCGACAATAACTTTCGCATGACTGATCTGCGGCCAGTTAACTGGAATTCCGATCCAGCGGTCACGGGTACCCCAGCGTCCGGGACCAATCAGCACATATTTACGGTTCTCATTCTTCATCAGGGTATTCAGGGATTCTATCTCCTGAGCCATTTCAGCGGTCTTGCTCTTGTCGAAAGTATCAGTATCAACGAAAATCACATCGGTGATATCGCTGATCTGTCCGTTGCCCATGCCCTTGTTCGACATCAGCACCATGGAATTGCGGTCTATTTCCGAAAGTTCCACATTGTAATCCTGCTCCGCTCCTATTAAAGGCTTGATCTGAAGCAAATAGAAAGTTGTTTTATAATCTGCATCACGGTTCAGGTCGATGGCAAATTCAATCTCCACCGGAGTACCCATTGCCTCCTTGACAATATCGAGAACTGTTTCAATGGTTTTAGCCATTGGCATATAATCATATTTCAGGATATTGCTGAAATTGATGATTCGGGGACCAGGGTTATTAATTCCGGGAATAATTCGTTGATTATCTGCATCATAAACTGAAGCAAGATGCTTAAGAGTTCCATGTTTTTCAGCCTCTTCAATGTCTAGCTCCCTTAAGCCGGCCATTTCACCTTCCAGAAGATTTACATCTTCCTTGGCCAGATCAACTGCTATGAAGCGGGTTTGAGAATTCTTGAAAAGGTCTTTTGGACTGAAATTCTCAGTAGCAGGATACTTGGGTGAGAAACGGTATGCTGAACCACCATCCACTACAAACTTACCCAGTCCGAGAGCTGCAATGGCAAAGCCTTCCTCAGGCTGCATATGTCCGAAGGGATAATAATTATAGGATTGTGCAACACCACTGATATGAGGATAGTAAACATCCCCATATTGATTACCCACAACCTCCTGAATAACTACAGCCATCTTTTCCTCTTCAAGCTTGTAGTTGATGGCTTCGATATACCCTCTTGCTTCCCTTGAATATACTGATGCATACACCAGTCGAATGGCATTCATAAGTTGCTGAAGCCTTACATTAATATCCGCATGGTTATTGGGCAGGAGGTAAGTCTCAAAGATACCTGCAAAAGGCTGAGAAAGAGAATCTTCAAACAATCCGGATGAACGCACGGCAAGTGGCCTGTCAATTAATTTGAGCAGAACGCGCAATCTGCGGATCAATGTATCAGACAATGAACAGCTTACAAAAAGTCTTTTCACTTCCTCATAATCCTCAAGGGCCTGCACCTTTTCATAGAGTTTGTGTTTCTCCACAAAGTACTCGAACTCATCAGTTCCGATGATTGAAGTTTTCGGAGTGCGAATATTGATATGCGGCACATGCACATTGAAGTCGTAGTTATAGATCAGGCTGTTAATGAAGGCCAGTCCCCTGCCCTTACCACCAAGCAATCCGGGTACCAGACTTACTACATTATGTTCATCAGTAATGGCTGACTCCTCAAAGGGGATGATTTTGCCCTTGTTTTGCTCGTTCCTGAACTGCTGAATAACATCCAGCAGGTATTCCCTGAGATCTCCGGGACTCTGGAAATCGGTAACCTTTTGAGGATTGATAATCCTTGCCACCTGAATTTCACCACGGGCCATCAGCCAGAGTGAAAAGTGGTCCTTGCGTGCATGATAAATCAGGGATTCATCGGGGATGGTGCGAAGCTGTCCTTCAAACTCCCTCAGCGATTTGGCGATTGCAATCTGATGCCCATCCTTGTCGCGGTAGATAAAATTCCCGAAACCCAGGTAATGCATAATAAAGCTCTTGAAATCCTGCGATAGGCTTTCAGAATTCTTGTCGATGAATGTAGCCCTTAACTCATAAGCCCTGCGTGAGTTTTCCAGATCCGACGACTGTATAATTGTGGGCAGATCACGAAGATTTTCCCTTACATAGCTTACCAATTGGAAGCCTGCAGTTTCATCAGCCTTTCCAGCCTTGTCGAATTTCACATCCGTTACCAGACATAGCATGTAATCCTTATAGTAGTTGATTACATCCATAGCCTCCTCATAATTGGCAGCCAGAAGTATTTTGGGCCTGGCCCTTAACCTGAGAACCTTATATAATTCATCCGTACTAACATCATCAATGATACGCCGCGTCTGATCCATAACGATGCCATAGAGCAGGGGCAGGTAGCGCGAATAGAATTGCGGACTGTCTTCAACAAGCAAAATCACCCTGACCAGTCCGACCCTGGTATCATTTTCTACATTGATCTCATCCTCCAGAAGCTTGATCATCGCAAAGAACACCTTGCTTTCCCCGTTCCAGACAAAAATGCGGTCGATGGCAGCATACTTCCTTTTTTCCTGCACGAAGAACTCAACATCAGTGTTGTTGTTCAGAAGCATGTAGATGGGGATGTAGGGGAATGCCTGTTTCAGGTCCTTTGACAGACTCATCGGCATACTCTTATCCACGCCCACCATGAAGATAATCAGGTCAAAGTGCTTGGAATTCAGCTGTTCAAAAGCCTCTTCTCCAGATGAAACCCCGGTTATTCGGGGAACAGAGGTAAGACTAAGCTGGTGGTATTCTCCCAAAACGTATTCCGAGAAACGACCTTCCCTCTCAATACTGTAGGCATCGTAGAGATTGGCTACCAGTAGAATTTCCTTAACCTTGAAAGGCATAAGGTCGTGGTAGATATCACGGTTGTAATTGTTCTTGTTAAGAAATCGCTGTAAAAGTTGCCTGCCTGGAAGAGCAGATTCCTTTACAGGTTTTGCCACCCTTTGCATGGGTTCTTCCAGTCGCGACTTGCGAAGAAGTTCCTTGGCAGCAAGAGAATTCAGGTATCCGGTAATTGAACTGGCAAGGTTACTGATCAGGTGCCGCTCCTCTTTAAGGAAGGGTCCTTCATCCAACTGAATAAAATCCTTGGTGTAATAGATATCTATATATCCGCTACGTCCGTCAATAATATCGAATGACTGCCGCTGTACCCAGCCGGTCCTGACAAAGCCCGGAGATTTGTATTCCTTGCCTCCAAAGGCAATGCAGCACACAGTATATTCAGGATACTGCCATGCCGAGGGAAAAAGTTTGGCAAGCTGCTGAAGAGTTTCGTCCAGGGGTTTCCCCTCTTTCAGAATATCAGTGGTTTGATTAATAGCCGCCAACTCCTTAAGTCGTTCTGCACGTTCGAACAGAAGTCGCTGAATATCTCGTGAGGATTGTGAAATTTCTTCTTCAGTCATACTTGAAAATTATTCCGATAATTATAAAAGAGCAGTAAGCTGTGCTGATCAAAAGCAGATCTGTCCAAATGCAAAACAAGAGTTAAACTTCTGTTCAGCTTCCGGTTCATATCCCGATAAAAGTAATGATTTCTTACAGACAGGAAAGATGATTTCAGGCAGAAAGTCTGATAAATTCCCGGTGATATTTTGAGCCCAAAAAACCGGGAAAATTAATGGAAGAAAGCGTATGAAATGACATAAATCCTCATAATTCTGCAACTTAATGACAGACTCATTCTAAGTAGCATCCTATTAAACTGATTTTAAAATACTTAAAATAGCATCTTCTTAATAAATTAAGTGTTTTACTGAATTTATTAAGCATTTCTCTTAATTAAAAAATTTCCCTCGCAACTTCTTGTTTTTCTTCATTTTACCTTTGTTACTGAAATAACAGAAAAACGTAAAAAAACATTGCAGTTCAGTACAATATGTTTAATATTGCTGCGGAAAAAACATATTTCCCCAATACATAAACTAAACATTATCCACTATGTCAAACACGATTATTGATCAGAAAGTTGATCAATTCATGGCAAAGGTAATTGCCAAGAATCCAGGTGAAGTTGAATTTCACCAGGCAGTGAAGGAAGTAGTTTTATCACTGATGCCTTTTGTTGAAGAAAACCCAAAATACAAGGGAATTCTTGAGCGCATGGTTGAGCCGGAAAGAGTTATCATGTTCCGTGTTCCCTGGCTGGATGACAAGGGGGAAGTTCAGATCAACCGCGGTTTCCGCATTGAAATGAGCAGCGCAATTGGTCCTTACAAAGGCGGACTGCGTTTCCACCCCACCGTTAATCTTGGCATTCTGAAGTTCCTGGCTTTCGAGCAGGTTCTGAAGAACAGTCTTACCACCCTGCCTATGGGCGGTGGTAAAGGTGGATCCGATTTCGATCCTAAAGGCAAGAGTGACAATGAAGTAATGAAATTTACCCAGTCATTCATGTTGGAACTTCAGCGTCATATCGGTCCTGATACCGACGTACCAGCTGGTGACATAGGTGTTGGTGGTCGTGAAATTGGCTTCATGTATGGCCAGTACAAGCGTATCCGCAATGAGTTCACCGGTGTTCTCACTGGTAAAGGACTCGAGTGGGGAGGCAGCTTGATTCGTCCTGAAGCTACAGGTTACGGCTGCACCTATTTCGCAGAAGAAATGCTGAAGACCCGTGGTATGGATTTCAAAGGCAAGACTGTAGTTATTTCCGGTTCAGGAAACGTTGCTCAGTATGCTACTGAAAAAGTTACCCAGCTCGGCGGAAAAGTTGTTACCCTCAGCGATTCCAACGGTTACATCTATGATCCAAACGGAATTGATGCCGACAAACTGGCTTACGTTATGGACCTGAAGAACGTAAAACGCGGACGTATCAGCGATTACGCAAAGAAATACAATTGCGAATTTGTTGAAGGTAAGACCCCATGGGGTGTTAAATGCGACATCGCTCTTCCTTGCGCAACCCAGAACGAACTCAATGGCGACGATGCCAAGACTCTCGTAGCCAATGGTTGCTACTGCGTATCAGAAGGAGCTAACATGCCTTCAACTATTGAAGCTGTTGACCATTTCATTGAAAAGAAGATCCTTTACGGACCTGGAAAAGCTGCTAACGCCGGTGGTGTTGCTACATCAGGACTCGAAATGAGCCAGAACAGCATGCGCCTCAGCTGGACACGCGAGCGCGTTGACCAGGAGCTTCATAACATTATGATCAACATCCACCAGACCTGTATCAAGTTTGGTAAGGAAGGCGAATTCATCAACTACGTTAAGGGTGCCAACATCGGTGGCTTCGTTAAGGTTGCTGAAGCAATGCTTGCACAGGGACTTGTTTAATAATTCCCTCGCCGCCTGATTTATCATGGCAGCAAAACGATAAAGAGCCTCCTTCGGGAGGCTTTTTTTATATCATATTGTCCTTGAGCTTCACACCCTCTCAAACAAAGGACGTATCTTTGAAGTCTCAAATTACTTTCTCTAAAACCTTACCCCAAAGTGAAGGTCTCCGCAAAGCACAAACACCTTTTACTTTCCATCGCCTTTCTTGTGTCCTGCAGTTATCTGAAGGCACAAAACTCAATATTTGAACAGAACAGGGTAAATTCTGTGTACATAGAAATTAATGCGGACTCACTGGATTACATCATGGAGAATGTGCTGTCAGAACATTATTTCATGGCCCGATTTATCTACGACTCTGGTAGTTCCAGGGATACCATTGAAAATGCAGGCTTCAGGCTCAGGGGAAATACATCCAGATACTCCCAGAAGAAATCCTACAAAATAAGCTTCAATGAATACGAAGCAGGACGCAGGTATCAGGGTGTCAAGAAAATTAACCTGAATGGCGAGCACAATGACCCGAGCATGATAAGGGAAAAGCTGTTCTATGACCTCTGGAACAAATCAGGAATGCCTGAACGCAGGAGCAGCTTTGTTCGTCTTTATATCAATGGGGAATACCGGGGACTCTATACCAATCTGGAAGAGTTCGACAAGGACTGGGCTCTTAAGGTATATGGTGAAAATGACGGCAATCTCTATAAGTGCACCTACCCTGCAAGCATGTACTATTGGGGAACAGATCCGCAATTCTACAAAAACATCAATAGCACCTCTGTCACCGGAGGAAGGGCCTATGACCTGCAAACCAATGAAACTGAAGATGATTATACTGACCTTGTCCAGTTGATCAGCACACTGGATCTGCCTCCGGATTCGGCTTTTATGAATGCCATCAGCAATATTCTCAATGTTGATGAAGTATTGAAGGCATTCGCCTGGGATGTGGCAACAGGAAACTGGGATGATTATATGTACAATCAGAACAACTACTATCTGTATCATACCCAGTCCGGCAAATTCGAGTTTATCAGTTATGATACAGATAATACCTTTGGAGTCGACTGGATGGATATCGACTGGGCAACTCGCGATTGCATACAATGGTACAGCAACTCAGGATCCCGGCCTTTGGTAAAAAAACTGCTTGCAATCCCTGAATATGACGCCCGGTACCGGGCATTCCTTGATACCATTGCAAGAGTATATATACTTCCTGACTCTGTATTTCCTCTTATTGACCGAATGGAAACCCTTATTTCCGCAGCGGCTATCGAGGACCATGACCGCACACTGGATTTTGGATATGATGTGTCTGATTTCTACAACTCCTTTGATCAGTCCATTGATAATCACACACCCTATGGCATCAAGCCATTCCTGCTTTTCAGGAAAACGAAAATACTTGAGCAACTCTCTGGAGCAGGAATCAGAAATCCTCTTTTTGGCAGAAAGGAAGGCATTACCCTTTCACCAAATCCAGCCGGAGAACAGGTAAATCTTAAACTTGCCAATCCAGGGAAGAATCCTCACTACCATATCATGGATCAATCAGGTAAGATTTGGTCAGAAGGAAGTATTCCTGCTGGAAATGAACCTTTCACCATTTCACTCGCAGGATTGCCACCGGGAATGTATATCATGCAGGTTCAAAACGGCAGCAAGAGCTACAGCAAAAAGATAATCAGGAAATAATCAGCATCATATCATAGTCAGGAACTTTCAAAAGATAATAGCATGGGACCAGCAGAACTGGCAGCCGAAATAAAGGCTTATTGTGAAGAAAACGCTAACCCCACCGTAGTCGAAAAGTATGCTCAACACTTCAAGGGAGGCTACGATGCATACGGACTTAGTCTGGAACAGCTGGAAGATATTGTAATGCAGATCATTGATGAAGGTGCAGGATATAAACTGATTAAGCAGACATGCCGCGTGCTGGTAAGGAGTAAGAAATATGAGGAAACCAGCTTCGCAATTCTTCTCACTAAAGCCTTTGAAAAAGATTTCACAGCAAAAAGTTTCGATGAAATAGAATTCTGGTTCATGTTCGGAATCAGGAACTGGGCTCATACTGACGTGATAAGTGCCGAATTAATTTTCCCAATGCTCAAACTTGGACTGATCCCAATGAGCAGAATGGAGGAATGGAAATCAGCAAGCAATAAATTCCAGCGAAGGGCGGTACCTCTAAGTCTAATCAAGCAGATGAAAGCTGACAAGGATGTTAAGCCCTACCTTGAATTTCTGGAACCAATGATGATGGATAAGGCAAAAGAAGTACAGGAAGCTATGGGATGGTTCCTTCGTGAAGCATGGAAAACCAGCAAACCTGCTGTAGAAGAATTCCTTTTAAAATGGAAGGATGAGGCTCCGAAACAAATTATGGAACTTGCCACTGAGAAAATGAATGCCTCAGAAAAGTCAGTTTTCAAGAAGACAAAGCCAAAAGCCAAAGAACAGGAATAGACATCAACATCCTGAATCAAATCATTAAACACAACTTTAATAGCTAAGATATACCATGCCCCAATTTATTAAGTCACCCACTCTGATTAAAGCAGCCGGAACTAAAGAAAAAATAATTGAAGAGTATTTTGGAAGGGTGAATTCACAGGATGATTCTCTCAGCATTGCCCGAATGAAAAGTCCTCAGGGTTGGGAAGAACCAGGACAATGTCCCGAATTTGCCGAATATACTGTTGTTCTCAATGGCACCTTGCAGGTTAAAACCCATGATGAACTTTATCTGTTGGTGGCAGGAAATGCAATTCTGGTCGAAGCCAATGAATGGGTCCAATATAGTTCGCCATTCGCTGGAGGTGCCGAATACATTGCAATCTGCCTTCCCGCCTTTTCTCCGGAAACTGTACATCGGGATTAGATTCGAATCTGGAAGGAAAATATTCTAAAGATTAAACTTACGCAATCTACTACATATCAATAACTTAAAATTATCAGAAAATAATTTTTCGACTATTCGACCAAATAATTCGAATTTTATTTGCTTTCGCTTAAAAGCTGTATTAATTTTGTCGCCCCGATTGAAAATAATAAACGGGAATTGCCATGCTGGATAAAGACGAAGTAAAGGATACTATAGTTGGAGTTGCCAGGAACATCTTCAGCCGTTTTGGCTTCAAGAAGACTACCATGGACGAGATTGCCATTGCTGCACGCAAGGGCAAGAGTTCCATCTATTACTACTTTACCAGCAAGGAAGAGATTTATCAGGCTGTTGTTGAAAAGGAAGCAAGCCTTCTCACCCAGGAACTCAACGATGCAATATCAAAGGTTGAAGATCCAATGGAGAAGCTAAAGGTATACGTGATGGTACGTATGCGGACTATCAGCAAACTTGCCAATTTCTATAATGCCATCAAGAATGAATATCTCAGCCATCTCGACTTCATCAACCAGATCCGGGTAAAGTATGACCAGGACGAAATTCATATGGTTGAGAATATCCTGAATGAAGGTGTTCAGAATAATGAATTCCAGATCGAGAATACATCCCTTGCCGCTATTGCAATTGTGACTGCCCTCAAAGGGATGGAAATACCAATGTTCTGGGAAAAGGAAGAGCAGGATGTAGAGAAAAGACTCAATGACCTGATCAGCATCCTTTTTTACGGAGTAATCAAACGCTAAATTTTTTTGCCCTATTTTCGACCGTTTTACCTTTTTAGTCGGTTTATCCATTACTTGAAAAATGAATCCAAAAATGAAAAATTCACAATGGTTCACAGGACTCATCGTCCTGATGTTGCTCTCCTCGATTACCGGAAAGTCGCAATCCATAGTAGTTCCAGCTGAATTACAGGAACTTATCAGCCTTTCAGTTCAGAATGACCTAAAACTTGCCGGTAAGCAGGTAGACAAGAAAATTGCTGAAGAACAGAAAAAAGCAGTAAAGGCATCCTATCTGCCAAAGCTTGAAATCGGAGGAAAGTACATGTACGCCTATACCAGCATGAGTTCACACCTTGATGAGCTTGAAGGTTTTGAAAGCTTGGAACAATTGAAGGCAATGATGCAGAATCCTGCTTTCCCGGTTCTTTTCCCGAATCTCGCCCAACTCACTAATGAACTTACACAATTACAGCAACTGTTAACTCAACAGGGTATCACCCTTCCAGGCATGACGCGTGACCTAAATGCCAGTCTTTACGGACATTATTTCGGCCTGGATGCTACTGCCAAGGTGCTGCTATATAGTGGCGGACAGGTCCCAAATGCAGTGAAGGCCTTGGGACAAAAAGTAAAATCAGAAGAAGCAATGGAAGAAAAATGCTCATCCGATCTGATTGCTGAAGTCATTAGCTGCTATGATCAGCTTGCCCTCCTTGATCAATCCTCGAAAGCTTTGGAGGAATCAACAAAAAGGCTTGTCTCTGAAAAACTCTATGCCGAAACAGCATTAGCAAACGGAATGGCAACATCGTTTGATACCTTGAAAATTTCAGTTGCAACAGCAAATCTGAATGCCAAACAGGCTGAACTCCGAAGCAAGACCGAAATGCTTCATGCAAAACTTGCCCAGTTAAGTGGTAAGTCCGCCAGCAGTTTTGAAGCTGTTCATCCAGTCCTGGAGCCCATGCTCTATACTGATAAGTCCCCCAGCATCGATGACCGTGCTGAATTAAAAGCACTGGAAGCTGGTCTTGAAGCAAGAAAATTTATGCTTCAGTCGGAAAAGTCACATTATCTGCCGAAAGTACAGGCCTTTGCTTCAGCTCGTTATGATCAGGTGCTGAATGGACATGCCAACTTCGATGATCCGGTTTATACCAGAATGCAAACAGATGCGCTGGCACTCGGCCCAACGGTTATGGCAGGGGTAGGCTTCAAATGGGAGTTGTTTGATCGCAGCGGAGGTACTTCCAAGGTGAATCAGGCCAGGCTTGAAGTCAGAAAAGCAGAGTTAGCTAAACAGGAAGCCACAGATCTCCTGCAGCTCAATCTCTCGAAAGCAAGAACATCATATCAATCAGCAATTGAGCAGGTTGCATGGAAGAATCAGCAGCTAAAGGCAGCCAGGAAAGCATTGGAGCTTGCCGAAACATCCTATAGGGAAGGCATGATCAATATAACCGAACGACTGGCTGCTGAAACCGAACTGCAGTCATCAACACTGGAATACCTGCAGTCAATTTACACACAGCGCCAATCAGTAATTGAATATTATAAGGCTACAGGGGACCTCAAACAATCCAACATCCAAAGCAAGTAAAATAAAATCACAACTCTTATATTGAATCACTATGAAAACCAAGAAAAGCAACAGTTCCGGAATGCTCATCGCCCTTATTACCCTATTGCTGGTGATTGCAGTAGTAAGTTTTATAGGTTGGGTTGTACTTAAACCAGAACCAATTGTACTACAGGGACAGGCAGAAGCAAATGAAACCCGGGTGTCCGGCAAGGTTCCGGGAAGAATTGAACACCTTCTTGTATCGGAAGGAATGAGTGTAAAAAAAGGTGACACACTTGCTACGCTGAGCAGTCCAGAGCTTAAGGCCAAATGGGAACAGGCCAGCTCCGCCGAAGATGCTGCTGCAGCGCAGAGTAAGAAAGCCAGAAAAGGTGCCCGGGTTGAGCAAATCACAGCAGCCTATGAAGTTTGGCAAAAGGCAGAAGTCGGAGTCAGACTTGCAGAATCAACTTTCAACAGGGTGCAAAATATGTATAAGGCTGGTGTAGTAGCATTGCAAAAAAAGGATGAAGCAGACGCTAACTATCAGGCAGCTGTAGCCACCTCAAAAGCAGCAAAATCGCAATACGACATGGCTGTAAATGGTGCAGAAACCGAAGACAAACTGGCGGCTGAAGCCATGGTTAACAGAGCGAAGGGTGCTGTTCATGAAATAGAATCCTACATGCATGAAACCTCGTTGATTGCACCGATTGATGGAGAGATATCAGATATTTTCCCAAAGGAAGGTGAACTCCTGGGAACAGGTGCTCCATTGCTGGGTATTTTGGATATGTCCGATGTCTATTCAATATTCAATATCCGTGAAGACCTGCTCAATAAAATCAAAATGGGCACAGAGTTCACTGCCCGCATCCCGGCTTTGGGAAATCAGGAATTCAGGTTTAAGGTCTACTACATCAAGCCACTGGCTAGCTATGCAACCTTTAAGGCTACAAAGGCTAACGGTGGATTTGATGTTAAAACCTTCGAAATCAGGGCTAAACCGGTTAAGGAAATTCAAGGCCTGAGGCCGGGAATGACCTTGCTGGTAGAATATGACAAGCTATAGCATTAAAACTTAAGACCATTGCAGCAACTTCATATTCAGCTCAATAACAAATAAAATGAAAAACATCCATAAGGCAATTTTACGGGTAAGCAACAGGGAAGTACAGCGAATTGCCGCCGGAAGAACCTATTGGCTATCGCTTTTGGTGTTCCCGCTGATCACGATACTCTTCTTTGCTTCCCTTTTCAGTCAGGGAGTCCCAACCAAAATGCCCATTGCTATTGTGGACCTGGATCATACTGCCTTATCCAGAAAGTACAGCAGGGCCATTGATGTGACTCAGCTAAGCGAGGTTACCCAATATCCTGCATCTGCTGCAGATGCCATGTCGCAATTGCGGTCGGGAAAAATCTACGGATTTGTGGTTCTTCCGTCCAACATGCAGTCTGATGTTATTTCCGGCAGACAACCCCAAATAAGCTTCTATTACCATAACAGCCTTCTGATTGCCGGTGGACTTATGCAGAATGACCTGATGGTCATTTTGAACACTCTTTCGGTAGGTACCAATCTTCAGAAACACCTGGCAATGGGTCAAACGGAAATGGCAAGCATGGCAGAAATTCAGCCCATTCAGGTGCAAACCCACCAACTGTTTAATCCCACTTCAAGCTACATGATATATGTAGTGACAATAGTATTGCCAATTATGATGCAACTATTCATCCTAATGATGACTATTTACGCAATCGGGATTGAAATCAAGGAAAAGAGTTCCAGGCTTTGGTTCAGGGAAGCAGACAAATCAATATTGGTGGCCATCACGGGCAAGCTTCTCCCCTATACGCTTATCTTCATGATACTGATGATGTTCCAGAACATGGTACTCTACAGGATTGTGCAGGTTCCTATGAATACCAGTATGGGCTGGATGATTCTGGGCTCATTGCTTTTCGTCCTGTCATATCAGGCTATTGGAATTCTCATAATCGGCTTGCTGCCTGTGATGAGGCATGCTCTCAATCTGGGTGCATTCTATGGAATTCTGGCTCTTACACTCTGTGGTTTCTCCTTTCCTGTTGAATCCATGCCAGCAGTTTTCAGGCTCTGGGCAGAGGCATTTCCGGTAAGGCATTTCATGCATATTTTCCAGGGACAAGTACTTGCAGGTTTTGAACCCCGCTACGTGATTTCATCATATATAGGACTGCTTGTCTTTCTTATCCTGCCCTTTATTGTCCTGTCGCGGCTGAAAGGGGCCGTCATATACCAGCAATTTACAGAAGACATACGGGAAAAATTGCCTGTAAGCACAAATGTTACGATTCCAACCGAGGCCAGTTAATCTGAAGTAGTATGAAATCCCTTTATAATAATAACTCTCAACAGGCATCCCGCGATAACGGAATTGCAGCCACATTCAGGATCTGGATCAGAGAATATCAACTAATCCTCAACGATGTAGGCATCATGATTATCCTGCTGGCTGTCCCTCTCCTCTACCCTGTGCTATACTCATTCATTTATTACCCTGAAGTGGTTAGGGAACTTCCGATAGCTGTTGTAGACCTGTCACATTCAACCGATAGCAGGAAATTCAGCAGAAATATGGATGCGACCCCCGAACTGCTGGTTTCTGCAAATTGCACATCCATGGAGGAGGCCATCGAGCTATTCAAACAGAAGAAAGTAAGAGGAATCGTTCTGATTCCGGAATCCTACAGCAGGGATATTGTCATGCACAGGCCTGCGGTGATTTCCACCTATGCCGATATGGAATTCTTCCTCTACTACAAGGCACTGGTGAGCGGCAGTAGTTTTGTTGCACTGCAAAATGGCAGGGATCTTCAGATACAGCGAATGCTTGATTCAGGTGTTCCGAAAACTCAGGCAAACATTTCCGCTGAGCCCCTGAAGGTAGTTGACAATGCCCTTACCAACCCCGCAGGTGGATTCGCCAGCTATGGCATTCCGGCAGCCTTGATTCTGATTATTCAGCAAACCATCGTCCTTGCAATTGGCATCATGGCAGGCACATCCCGGGAACGACATCCTACCGGAACACTCATCGCTCCTGATCCAAACCGGCTTGGAACCTTCAGGCTGGTCATCGGAAAATCATCCGCATATTTCAGCATCTACGCCCTGCTGAGCATCTACATGCTGGGGTTGATCCCAATGTGGTTCGGCTATGCCAGGAATTCCAATTTCAGCAATCTGATTGCATTGATAACCCCTTTCCTGCTTTCGAGCATTTTCATGGCAATGTCACTTTCAGTGGTATTCCAGAAAAGGGAGAGTGCTATGATGCTCTTCATATTTACCTCCATCCCTTGCTTTTTCCTTTCAGGACTTATCTGGCCCTTATCCAACTTCGGACCTGTATGGCTGGTTGTCAGGGATTTATTCCCCTCATCGGAAGCAATGTTCGGCTTCATGAAAATGAATTCACTCGGAGCCAGTATTTATGAAACCAGGAAGGAGATTATGACCCTGTGGATTCAGACAGGAGTCTATTTCCTTCTAGCCTGCAGCGTATATGCCTATCAGGTAAGAAAAAGTTCAGACCTCTGGAATCGATTTTCAAACAATAGGATAAACTCCATTCGTCAAAAAATAAATTCTTCAAAATCATCAAGCATTATCACTGATTAACAAAATCAGTCCTACCAATAACTAAAAACAGCCATAAGGCAAACCATTAAAATCATCTTAAAATGAAAACAAAACTTTTAATTTCCGGAATCTTACTGCTTTCAATACTTCATCCATTCAACCTGAATGCTCAGATAAAGACAGGCACTCATCATGGAATAGCAGTATCCACACTTTCAAAAACAGGTGACCTTTATGATAATGATCAGCTTGTAACAAATTACACTGGCGGCTTCTACATTCTTTATCCAATCAGCAGCAAATTAGCTCTTGAACCGGAATTGAACTACCTCCGCAAAGGACGTAACGAAATTAGCCCAGCTGCTGCAAATCAGGGCTCAACTACTGTGAACCTCGACTATATTCAGCTTCCTGTTATGTTACGCTATACCAGCCAGGTAGCAGATAAATATTCTGTTTTCCTTCATACCGGGCCCTATATTTCGGCTTTGAGTCAATGCAGAAAAGAAATATCAGGATCTTGAATCCAACAAAAGCATTACAGAAAAACTTAAGAAGAATCCCGACTTAGGCCTGATTCTGGGAATGGGAATGGGAATCCCCACCAAACTTTTCGATCTGGAACTGGACCTGAGATATGATATGGGATTAACAAAAATTGACGGCATCCCATCCGATTTTCGAACCAAAACAATGAGCCTGACAGCTGGTATTGTTTTTTAATGGAATTGGAACGAAGTATAGTCGAAACAAGATTAGATTCATTGCATTCGAAGTAATAACTGAAGCGAAATCATAGTTTCAGGAAAGTAGAAAAATAAGTGGCGGATTGCCCTTCTTTTATGCCGATATTCATGCATCTCTCAATTTACCTACATTTGTTAATAGTCACGACTAATCAAGAACACCTGTAATCCTTGCAGAAAACACAAAATTTATCTGTGATTCAGATTAACAGGAAATTTATTCAAATCTGTCTATTCAAATATTCCTGGTATATGCACCCAAAGTCAATTCTTTCAGGGATTTTTCTCTTGATTGCAGTAATCGTAAACGCTCAGGACTCCATCCGTCCTGTTGAACAGGATACTGCATTGGTCCCGGTGGTAGAGCAACCCCGGTTCATAGCAAAGATTGAGTTTAATAAAACCAGGATTGCAGGGTGAAATAACCATTGGGATTTACAAGACCCTGTTGCTTGAAGCTTCAGCTGGTATTGGCTATCAATATTACTCCAGCGATGGTTATTCAAGTAGTAAATTTACGGTCATACCTGCATTTACTGCACAGTACAGGTACTACTCAAATCTTGAACAGAGGCGACAGAAAAACAAGATAACTGATAACTACTCCGGTACATACATTGGAATACCGGCAACCGTATTCTTCAATGCAGGAAATGTGGGATTCACAGCCGGAATTATGGGTGGATTCCAACGGCAGCTTGGCCGGAAAGGCTTCTGGAATATTTCTTTCGGTGCCGGGAACCAATGGCTGGATGGAAGCTCCGACTTTGGTTTCATCAGTGATATGAGCCTTGGACTGATGCTAAACTAAATTTCAACTTTTACTCAATTGATTGCGCATTTTTACTCAATTGCACTATGAACTCACAGGATTCTCACCTGATTCTCCGAATACCCTTCAAAGTTACTTCTGCTGATACAGATATGTCAGCAAGGCTTAAACCGGGATCTTTACTGAACATGCTGATTCAGTCAGCCATACAATCTGCTGATAGTCTGGGATTTGGATTCGGCGGACTCAGGAAACAACAACTCTTCTGGGTTCTCAGCAGGATGCACATTGACATAATCAGACCCCTGAAATGGTATGAGAACATCATAGTCGAAACCTGGCCAAAAAATGTGGATGGACTGCTCTATATCAGAGATTTCTTTTTGTACGATGAAAAGGGGGAAATGGTAGGCAAGGCTACCTCCGGCTGGCTGGCGATCGACATGGTTTCAAAGAGGCCTAAACTTTATGAAGGCATTGATGCAAGTATGCTCGACACCCTGAAATACAGGCATGCCATAGAAGAACTTCCGGAAAAACTTGAAGGCACTTCGGAAGGGGATGAAAATGAAATTCCGGTTACCTATTACGACATTGATTTGAACAGGCATGTAACCTCCTGCCGCTACCTGGACTGGATGGTAGACCAGATACCCGTTGATTACCTTCTCTCCCACTATCCCCAAAGCATATCTCTTAATTATATGAAGGAAACGCAACTGGGAGAAAGAATCAGCATGCGAAGCTTTCAAATGAACCCGAAAACCTTCATTTTTGAAGGATCTCACATAAATGCAAAAAAGACTTCCTGCAAGGGGAGGATCATTTTCCAATAAGCTTATTTCACATTAACAATTACTTTTGTCATTCGCTGGCCTCTCAGCATTAATACTATCAGGACTATGGACGTTACCTCTTTTTTCAGACTCAGTTATGGAATTTATGCTGTTTGTACTGCCGACAAGGGCAAAACAAATGGATATATTGCCAATACAGTTTTTCAGGTTTCAGCAGATCCGCCTTTACTCGCCGTAAGTTGCAGTAAGGATAACCTGAGCACTCAGATGATACGGAATTCAGGTAAATTCTCGGTATCAGTCCTTACAGAACAAAGCAGTCCTGAATTAATTGGGATGTTTGGATTTAAAAGCGGAAAGCAGGAAGAAAAATTCAAGTCCTTTCCCTTTTTCACAGGAAAACTCGGTATTCCCATCCTCACTAAGGATGCGGCTGCCTGGTTTGAATGTGAAGTGGTCAACCAGCTAGAACTGGAGACTCATATCCTGATTATCGGGAAAGTCCATGATTGCGAAATCCTGGATGAATCAGCCACTCCAATGACTTATGCCTGGTACAGGGAATTCAGAAGGGGATTATCGCCAAAGAATGCTCCAACCTATGTTGATCCCAGTCTGAAGAAGGATGAGCCTGCTGCAAAAATCTCAACCAAGCGTTACCAGTGCATAGCCTGTAACTTCATCTATGACCCTGCCATTGGAGATCCTGATGGAGGTATTCCTCCCGGCACTGCCTTTGAGGATATCCCCGACAATTGGATGTGCCCTGTCTGCGGAGCCAGTAAGGATATGTTTGAAGAAATTGTGTAAGGTTCGGGGTTCCAGGTTCCAGGTTCGGAGTTCAAGGTTCGAAGTTCAAGGTTCGGAGTTCAAGGTTCGGAGTTCAAAGTTCAAAAAGGGTAGATTCCTGCCTGGGAGAGCTTGAAGTTGTTGGTTGTTAGTAGTTTCTCAAAGTGCCTTTGGGGTTCCAATAATTGCAATTTGTCCATCCGCCACGGCCACCCCCCGGCGGACCTCTTCGCTACGCATCTTCATCCCGTCACTTCAAACATTAGCCCTTTATCTAAATCCTACGCGACGGGACTCCGCTTCGCTACGCATCCTCACATCTCCATCCGCCAGCAGGCGGACTCCGCTTCGCTACGCATCTTCACATCCTCACATCTCCACATCTCCACATCCTCACATTCTCACATTCTCAAATTACCGAATTCTCAAATTATCCCAATACCACCTAATCGCCAACTTCAACCCTTCTTTAACTGAGAACTGAGGATCATAACCCAGATTGGTGCGAGCCTTTTCGATTGAGGCGAGGGAATGAGGGATATCTCCCGGACGCTCAGCCATGTATTCAGGCTCAATAGTGGCAATGGCCGGATCAAACTCTGACAGATATTCTCTCAGGTACGAATACAGCTGATTGAGGGTAATCCTTTCGCCAAAAGCAATATTGTAGGCCTGATCAACCACATTCTCACCCTGTGCTAGAGCTGCAGCCTGATTGGCATGAATCACGTTCTCTATGAAGGTAAAATCACGGGATTGCTCGCCATTTCCAAAGATGCCCGGCCTTTCATGCCTGATGAGTGATTTAACAAATCTCGGGATCACAGCGGCATATTCGCCTTCAGGATCCTGGCGCTTTCCGAATACATTGAAATATCGCAGTCCAACAACTTCCATCCCATAAAGTCTGGCAAATACACCTGCATAAAGTTCATTTACCTTTTTGGTTATGGCATACGGAGATAGTGGATTTCCTGTTTCAGCTTCAATCTTGGGTAAGCCCGGATGATCACCATAAATGGAGGAACTGCTTGCATATACAAATCTCTTTACACCGGCATCCCGTGAGGCAACCAGCATATTCAGAAAGCCATCGATATTTACTGCATTGGAGGTAATTGGATCTTTTACTGAACGGGGAACAGATCCCAAGGCTGCCTGATGAAGTACATATTGAACTCCCTCAACGGCATTTCTGCAATCTGCCAGATTTCTGATGTCTCCTTCATGAAACCTGAAATTAGGATTACTTCTGAAAACTTCAATATTTCCAGACTTGCCGGTGCTGAAATTATCCAGACAAACAACCTGATTTTCTTGCTTGAGTAATGCTTCTATCAGGTTTGAGCCAATAAAACCAGCTCCTCCCGTTACCAATATCTTAGAATTCCTTATTTCTTTTTCCATCAGAAGATGCAAATTAGTGAGATAAAACTTCGGGGCAGAATGTTGCCATTTTGCCGGCTGATATATGCTTAGTATTTAATATTAATTGTCCTGGGACGTAAAAGTATAACCCATGTAAGGGAAGTCTACAACCCTTGCCTCTGCTGAGAGAAATCGGTAAACCATTGCAGTGGCTTCAATAGGTTATCGAATACAAAGAACTGAATAAATACCAGTTCATTGTTTCCCTCTATCCTTGCAAACATTCTATCCTTATCCCATTGTGTTGGATTGCCGTCATAATCAAGCTCACCTGCACTTGCCTTTCTGCGCCAGGCCTTTAATATCTGCTTTTTACCGAGCTTATCTTCAAGAGTTATAACAAAGGTAGGCTGCAAGGAGGTAATTGAATCATACTGAGCCTTACCCAGGTCTGTGAGGATAGATTCATAATTGATTTTTCTAAAAGAGCCCAGATACTCGATTACTTTAATAGTATCGAAAGATGCAACAGGTTTATTCCCATTGAGTGCAGTCAACGTAAAATTGCGGTTATCAAAGTTCGAAATGCTGAAGGATATGCCGGGGTTTTCGGTATAATCAATGCTCACACTTTTAATATCAGGTAGTTTACTGTTGAATATACCATGATCACGCCAGTCCATTTCCCTTGCAGAATACCTGGTTGCCACAAATCCCCTGAAACCCGGGATATGAACGATATAAGGATCTTCACTCCCTTCCATAATCATATAGGTACCGGTATTGTTCATGGTAGCATCTCCAACATAATAGGTCTTGGTCTTCTTCACATGAGGAAAAAGCTTGATCTTATCGAAGAGGTCAATTCTGTATACATTCTGATAAATCTCAATTTTCACCGACTTGGCAGCCATCAGCCTGATCAGGTTATTCCTTGCAGATTTTGACACCGGTGATTTCACATCGATGGAAATCAAGGTTTTAAGCATCAGGTTAACGAGATCTGTATTGGCAGTGTATTTATCATTCAGTCTCCAGCCTCCGGGAACCTTATCGAGCTTAACAATGTTATTCCTTTTGTCGGCAAGAAATAGGCGGGTAACATTGGAAGTATCACTAACCGCAAATTCATTGCTTTTCTTTTTCATGGTTCCGCTCTTTTTATCAAGAACAAGAACTACTGATAAAGCAAGCAGAATCAGGACCAGGATGAGGTAAATACGTTGTTTCTTCATAGAGCGGGTAAATGGTTAGCGGAGCCTGGTATATCGATTTCTTCTGTAAAGAAACTGAAAGATTCCAAACAACAGGACCAATATAACCGGACCTGCAGTGTTGATGAGCTGCCATTGCCGTTTTCCGGATTTTACCCTGGCGGAATCCAGCACTCTCAGCTTAAGTTCCCTCGACCTTACAGCAAGCAGTCCTGAATCATCACAGAGGTAATTCATGGCATTGAGCACAAGGTCCCGGTTTCCAAACTGCTGCCTTGTGAAACGGTCATATCCGCATGGCAGATAGGTTGGGCCAGACTCTCCGGCCTGAACCTGATTCTTGATAATGTCGCCATCAGCAATAACAATCATGCTGGTGGGTTTACTCTTATCAATAAAACCGATTTCAGGGGCATCCATAATTTCAGGTGGAACCCTGTTCAGGAATAGCGAAACAAAGGTACCCTCCAGCAGCACGGCAAGCGTCTGTGGGGACTGATTGAACTCTTCAGGACTCTGTTCCTGCCTGAGCATGTCAAGATTGATCATTACAGGTGCATCAATCACTTTGGTATACCGGGAACTTGTCAGCAGAACCGACTTTTTGATTCCGGGAGTATCAAGTGTATCAATTGATCCTACGAACTCGAACTTCACTGCATTCAGATTCTTGACAATAGGATTTGCCGAAGAAGGAGTAACTACAGGGAAAAAATTCCATGGTAGAAAATCTGTTTTGGGCTGATTCCCCACCCTTCCGGTTACAACTGGTATCGGCAGGGCATTTATATCCAGGACAAGGTTATTATTCAACCTGATCCCATAATTAAAGAACAGGTCTGAAAGATTAACATCATTGGTAATTCCAATAGTCTGGTTCTGAGTTTGAAGGCTATCCATTTCTGCATACACCGGATCAACGAGCCACAAAACCTTTCCGCCTCTCATGATAAACTGGTCAATCATAAACTTGTCCTTTTCCGTGAAGGAGGAATCAGGCTTGGCTATGATAATGGCCTTGAATTTATTTATCATGCTGACATCAGTTGAATCTTTTCCTGTATGTCTCCTGCTAAGGGATGAAAGCTGACCATCTATGGTAACCTTCTCAACAGAATAATACTCGCTGAGAGCATCGAGCATATCAGCAACATAAACTCCCTTAAGTTCACCCTGACCTTCAATATATGCAACTTTGGGTTTCTCACTGATGGTCAGTTTTCTGATCACATTCGATAAATTGAATTCCAGGGATTGAACCGAATTATTCAACTGCTCATCAGGAGGTGCACCCAGCTGGGTGGTAAGCAAATCAAGCGGAAGTTCACGGTTTTTATAGGTCACCAATGCCCCCGGGAAAATAATCTGCTGGCTCATTCCATCTTCCTTCCTTACCTGCAACTGTGTAGGATTGAGTCCCGACTGCATAAGCTGCTTGTACAGGTCTTCAGAAGTCTTCTTATCGGAACTGGCAGATGGATTGATAAATTCGTACTGGATATTGTCACTATATGCCCTGAACTCATCAAGCATCTCGCGCGTCTCACTGCTTAATCTCTTGAAACCTGCAGGATAGTCACCATCCAGATATACCTTGAAATAGACAACATCATCAAGTTTTGTGAGCATTTCCCGGGTAGATGGCGAAAGGGAATATCTCTTTTCGCTGGTAAGATCAAGACGATAAAAGAAGAATGACCCAATGGTGTTCAGTGATAACAGGATTGCTATACCAAACAGGAGTTGCAGGTGGCTGTATCGTTTTATGTTTTTGCGGTTCTCTGTCATCTCAACATTGTTTTCCGTTACCATTTCCTTTTTTCGAGCTTATACCGTGTAAGCATCAGAAAGAATGCAATCAGGCTGATAAAATAGAGGACATCGCGGGTATCAATAACTCCCCTGCTTATGCTGTTGTAATGGGCGTTAATCCCCAGGTTTTTGATGAATAAACCTGCTGAACCAAAAATGGAAAGATTGTAAATGAATTCAAAACCCAGGTACATGAATCCACAAAGAAATACCGAAACCATAAAGGAAACGATCTGATTGCCTGAAATGGACGAGGAGAAAATACCAATTGCAACAAAACCGCCTCCAAGAAACAACAGACCTATATACGACCCCCAGGTTGCCCCATGATCAATGTTGCCGGGAGGCAAGCCAAGGTTATTCAATGTGAAATAATAAATCAGGGTGGGTAAGATTGAGAACAAAACCAATGTAAGTCCTGCCAGAAATTTGGCAAGGATAATATCCATGTCAGTCAGAGGTTTGGTCAGCAGTATCTCGATGGTACCGCTTTTCTGCTCTTCTGCAAAAGTCCTCATGGTAATGGCCGGAACGAGAAACAGGAAAACCCAGGGAGCCAGCATGAACAGGTTCTCAAGACTGGCAAATCCATAATCAAGGATATTGAACTCCACAGGAAAAACCCAAAGAAACAATCCGTTGATAAGCAGAAAAATCACAATTACTGCATATCCGATGAGAGTGTTGAGAAAACTGGAAATCTCTTTCCGATAAAGGGTATACATCCGTTAAGCAATTTCAAATTGGATCGCAAAATTAATGATTTAACAACAGCAATTGTAGGAATTTTGAAGTCGGGTGGTTGATTGCGGATTGCGGATTGCGGATTTCTGATTGTTGTGGATTTCTGATTGTTGTGGATTTGTGCTTCTTTGGAGTGACAATGAGACAAGGAGACGGGGAGACTATGAGATGGGGGGAGGAGGGAATTAGTCCGCCGGCTGGTTATTGGGAATTTGAAAATTTGAAAATTCGGTAATTTGAGAATGATTTGAGGATGCTTGGATGCGAAGCGGAGTCTGCCGGCTGGCGGATGAAAATGAATTATGAAGTTAGTTCTAAGTCCATTGTCACACTGAGCTTGTCGAAGTGTTCTCCCAAAAAGCACAATCAAATCCGTCCGCCGCGACGGACATCAGTGTTCTAATTTTTCCTTCTTGCAAAACCTAGAATCTCTTCGAACTTCGAACCCCAAACTTCCCCCACTAACAACTAAACTACTAACTGCCCCGAGCGGGGCGCCGGGCCGCACGTCTTTAAACGAACAAGCCCCCCGGGGCCCCCGAACTGAGAATCCAATTTAAAACTGATACCAACCAGAGCCCCCCCCCCCCCCCCCCGGCCCCCGCTCTGCGTAAGGAAAACAGAGTCTTTTGTCAACAAAACGTAAGACAAACCCGAACCTGGAACACCGAACCACGAACCCCGAACTTTCCAAAAGATCGGTTATCCTTAATAAAAGAAGAAATCTTCAAAGAATCGCCTAAAGCAAAGTTGGAACCTCCTCCTCACCTATCAGAATATTCACCGGGGTATCCAGCGCGAGACCAAGAAGGGAAACGGCTTTCCCTTTATTAACGGCTATTTCGAGGTATCCGGATGTTGAAAATAGAGCACACATCTCAACTTCTCCCACATCGTCATAAGCCTGATTGATCCTGTGAATCTTGTAATCAGGTCTGCGGAAACTGATTGTGAACGGCTTGCTGCCTACAGCATCCCTGAATTCCTTCTCAGTAATGTTGATAATCGCATTTTCATATCCATCCACATGAATAACAACTCCCCTGATCATCTCCTTCTCCACAATAGCCTTCATATGGGTCTTGATAACCAGACTCTTGCTTATCTCCCCTAGTTCTTCCATTTCCTTTCCCTCAGCAAGGTGACAAGCCACCTTAGCAAAGCGGTCCCTTTCAGGAAAAGTAAAATATCCCGTATCCTGGGGAATTCTGAGAACAACTACCTTTTCAGGGGAATCCTCAATTATTAAGGGAATAAGTCCATTGTCGGCACCAATGAAATAATGATCAGCATATTTCACAACGATGTGAGCCTGCTTAAGTGACTCAATCGAATCAATACCCAGAATATGAACTGTTCCCTTCGGAAATTGCAACCAGGATTCACGCACCATGAACGATGCCTGACGAATGTCAAAATGCCTGATCGAATGGGAAATATCGACTATATTCACATCCGGAAGCCTCCTGTAAATTGCCCCCTTCACCGCCGCCACATAATGGTCAGTCAGTCCCCAATCGCTGGTTAATGTGATAATGGGCATGGAGTAATTTATGAGTTAATTGGGATATTGCAATCGTTATTCAAAATTAGAAATTATACTGATGTTTACTGTAAATGCGCATCAATTTTTACATTGAGAGTAGAATATCTGGGCAATCCTGTGGTTTCAGCCTGTTATCATACTGTAGCTGATATAATTTACGAATTTCAGTCCTTAGCAACGGATTCAGTCGGCTCGTTATAATTCGCAATTAATGATGTTGACTCTCGAATTCAGGGTGACCGGGAAACTGTATAAAATTATTAATTTGAAGTAATAAAGACTTCATCCACCTTAAACGATGGCACCTGTCCGCCAGCCGGCGAATGACTTCTAACTTCTGAATTCTGAATTCCTGCTTCTGACTTCTGTCCGCCAGTATTCTAAGATTAAAGCAAGTTTTATTGTTTTTTTATGCAACAAATTTGTACAAATTCACGTAAGGTGTTTCACGTTTAATTACAGCAAAAACTCTAAACACGATTTTGTTTCTGATAATATTCAGGGTACTCATTTTGTTTTTCCCTTTCTCCGTGATTCGCTTGGTAATATTGCTGAAATTCACCCCGATGTTGAATTACAGACATGGATGCCATGCTTAGCAGTGTCTTAATTTGTTTATTAGCAATTGCATTTACTCTGGAAGGTTTAAATGTTTTACCGGAGGAGTTCTCAAATGGTGCAATTCCAGCATAACAGGCAAAAGCTCTGGCATCTGAGAACTGTCGAAAATTAGCAGTATAAGCAATCAAATACCAACCCAGCACTTTGCCAATCCCACTGACTGAAATAATCAATTTGTAGCTTTTATACATTTCCTCATCTTCCTTGATAATAGCAATTAATTGCTTTTCGACAACTTCTACTTCATTATTGAGCCGATCTATCATGCGTAATTGAACTTCCTTAATCAGCTTATTCTCTCCTTCTGCGTAACAATCATGTAGATCAGTTAATCCATTCATGTAAGCTGTGCGGTGTTTGAGAAGCTTTTCTCTAGGGATAGTAGTGATTTTAGCTTGTCAATCTGTTCACCCGGAAGAATAGTTGGCTTTATACTTTCTCTTTTTTCATAAGCATATACTGCTATCCTCTGTGCATCGACCTTATCATTCTTGCCCCGGGTAATCCCAAGAGACTTCTTGATCTGCAATGCAGGAACCATTGCGAAAGTCAAACCCTCAGTGTGAAAAACACACCTCAATAGTTTAGAGTACTTCCCAGTGTCTTCAAAACAGAAAACAGGTCCTGCTTACTGAAATTAGTGCTCTGGATTGTTCTTTCTAATAGTTTGACAAAGCCCTGGGAGCTGTTCTCAACCTTGAAATAATCACTCATACCATGGATGAATACATCCAAGGTCAACTTTGAGACATCAATACCGATAAAAATCTTCTTTTCTTTCATAACTTTGGAGTTAGATTGTAAATGAAGTTGCCTCAACTACTACCTTTAAGAAGACCTCTAGTCTATTATTCTAAATGGTTACAGGCAACTGAAGGAAAGAATGGGGACTAATACTGGCGATAGGCCTAGAACCTTTTCGGCGGATAAGTTCACCCCATTCTTTTTCTTTTATTAACATTAAGTTAACTATCAACAAAGAAAAGAAAAAGTAGCAAAAAGAAAAGAAAATCAACTACTTATAGAATTCTTTGTTAACCATTGTTAATAAAACACTGCAAATCTAAAGGCCGGCGGATGGATTCTTCGGAAAAAGCATTTCTGACAATCACTCAATATATTTAGCATTGCATTAACATTATTGTCCACCCCTATTTTGTAATTTTACTTTTTCTAATGCCACTGAAGTAGAACATCTTGTTTGTTTAAAACTCTTCAGGCAAAACAACCAAAACTCCACCTGCTAAAACATCAATCAAGCCTTTGACAGAAAATTCATTCTCCCTGGAATCCTATAGTCCCCTTGAGATATATGGGGTCAACGATAGCAATCTCGAACTCTTGAGAGAGCAATTCCCGAAACTTAAAATTGTTGCACGCGACGAAGCACTCAAAGTACAGGGTGATGATCAGGACATCGAGCAGTTCGCCCAGATATTCAACTCTTTGCTGATGTTCTACGATAATTATGGCCGCATTCAGCAATCCGATATTATGACTTTGATAGGCAATGTCTCCGCAAACGAAGAGGTATCTTCATTCAAGGAGGTTAACGCTGATGTATTGGTACATGGCAGAAATGGCATGATGATCAGAGCCAGAACCCCTAACCAGCAGGTTATGGTTCAGAGCATTTCCAGCAACGATATGATTTTCGCCATCGGCCCTGCCGGAACAGGAAAAACCTACACCGCTGTTGCACTTGCTGTCAGGGCTCTCAAGAACAAGGAAGTCCGAAGAATAGTACTCACCCGTCCCGCTGTTGAAGCCGGTGAAAACCTGGGCTTTCTTCCGGGTGACCTCAAGGATAAACTTGATCCTTACCTGCAGCCTCTCTACGATGCACTTCGGGATATGATTCCAACACAGAAACTGCTGGGTTATCTTGAGGATGGAACTATAGAAATCGCACCTCTCGCTTTTATGAGGGGCCGGACTCTTGAAGGAGCCTTCGCCATTCTCGACGAGGCGCAAAATGCAACCGAGGGACAGCTGAAAATGTTCCTTACCAGGATGGGCAACTCAAGCAAGTTTGTAATTACCGGGGATATCACCCAAATTGACCTCCCCAGAAATCAGGCTTCCGGATTGGTTCAAGCAAGCCGACTGCTGAAGGATGTGAAGGGAATCAAATTTGTAATGCTTGATAACAGGGATGTGGTTAGGCATAAGCTGGTTACCAGCATTATCAATGCCTACGAAGGCGACAAGAAATAGATGGCAATAAGATTAACTGTCACTTCTATGGACGGACAATATTGATTTTTCCTTTTTCGAAATCAAAAATCGAAATCAACAACCATTACTTTTTAACAATGACCACCCAGAATTAGTGAATTACTATTTGAAATTACTTCACAAAATTCAGGCGGCATGTGGTAATTTTGCATTCCGACAAACCCCTCAGAGGGTATCCCATAATCACATTAAAATCTTCATGTATGAGCAATGCCATCTCCCGCACAGAATTTAGTTTTGCCGGATTACAGGATCTTTACATTGGTAAGGTTCGCGATGTCTATAACATTAAGGATGAACTGCTGATCATGGTCACTTCCGACCGCATTTCAGCTTTTGACGTAGTTCTCCCAAGGGCAATTCCATACAAGGGACAAGTTTTGAACCAGATAGCTGCCAAATTCCTGGATCACACAGAAGATATTGTTCCAAACTGGAAGATTGCCGTTCCGGATCCTATGGTTACTGTTGGCAGAAGATGTGAACCTTTCAAGGTAGAAATGGTAATCAGGGGATACCTGAGCGGACATGCATGGAGGGAATACAAATCAGGAAAACGTACCATCTGCGGTATTGCAATGCCCGAAGGCATGAAGGAAAATGATAAATTTCCCGAACCTATAATCACCCCTACAACCAAGGCAGCTGTTGGACATGATGAAGATATTTCCAGGGAAGAAATCCTGTCACTCGGATTGGTTGATGCTGCTGATTACGAGCAACTGGAGAAATTCACACGGGCTATTTTCCAGAGAGGCACTGAAATCGCTGCCAAAATGGGACTTATCCTTGTAGATACCAAGTATGAGTTTGGCAAGGCCAATGGACAGATTTACCTCATTGACGAGATTCATACTCCGGATTCATCCCGCTATTTCTATATGGAGGGTTATGAGGAACGTCAGCAGAAAGGTGAAGCCCAGAAGCAATTATCCAAGGAGTTTGTAAGGGAATGGCTGATGGCAAATGGATTTCAGGGTAAGGACGGACAAAAAGTGCCTGAAATGACCGATGAATTCGTGAACCTGGTTTCTGAAAGGTATATTGAACTTTATGAGAGCATCACTGGTGAGAAATTCCAGCGTGCCGACCTGAATAATGTTCCGGCAAGGGTTGAAGCAAATATCAATGCTTTCCTCGAAGCTTACTATCGTTAATATCAGAGTTTTTTCCTGTATCTGTCGACAAGCTTTTCCAGCTTATGCATTTCTGCTGCCTTTTCTTCATTGGAAGCAATCAGGTATGCCATTCTGAGCTCCAGCACCAACCTGCCAATGATATGCACGTTCCTGCATGGCATATAGTACTTTTCTTCGGGCTCCATATCAATATGCTTCAGGTAGTCAATCAACTCCTTCTGGTTAAAGACAGTCCCTCTTGAAAAGGGATTAACATAAAAATGAACCTCCGGAGCATCAACCCCCATTTCCTGCTTATTGCTTGATAAATTGGTGTATGCCAAAACAAAGTATTGAGGAAGGTCTACTCCATGAATTGGAATATTCAACCGCTGAGCAACAATCATATACAGCATTCCAAGCGAGAGAGATGTACCCTGACGGCTTTCAAGCAGTATATTCAGGTAAAAATTCTCAGGAACCGGATGCTGGGTATTAATATTCTGAAATTTGTAAATCTGGTAAAACAGATGATTGAATACTTTTATCTGCTCCAGGGATGTAAGGTTCGAATTAAGTTCCAACCAGATATCCCTCACAATATGATCAATAAGAGTATTTATCTTCTCCTCATTTAAATCAGGATACTGATATCTTGTAACTAAAAGGTAAGCACTTAGAAGATCCTGAGCCCCGCCTTTTAACCATTCCTGAAGACTTGCATACACCTGATCAAACTGAATCTGATGAACAAGTTCCTCTATTCTCTTCTGCATTACTGGATTGAATGCATTCTCCCAGGCTTCTTCCAGAACAGGGACTGCAATCGGACCAAAGGCAGAAATACGATCACGCACCACTGTGAATGCTTCCGTATCCGGATCATCCAGTAAGCTGATTAAAGCATTAAAATCAGGAGGGAGTGAATGCCTGGCCATATTCTATTGATTGGCCTAAAGGTACAACTCCGGAAAAACGACTTCAATTTTCCGCCGGACTACTTATCAACAACTTGAGGTGAAAAGCGGGTTATGGCTGCAAATCCACGATGAATGGTCGAAAACAACTATTAAGCGGTTAGTCTTTCGAGTAAAAGCTTGATTAATCGATCAATATCTGAATGATAATCCTTTGCATAGGTTTTAGCAACCCTGTTTGCCACTATTGAGCAAATGGTTAGTGTGTTATGCCCCAGCATCTGTCCAAGTCCGTACAAGGCTGAAGTCTCCATTTCAAAATTGGCAATCCTCTTCCCTTCATATTCAAAAGTCTCAATTAAACCATTCAGCTCAGGATGTGCAAGTTTCAATCTGAGCTGCCTTCCCTGCGGACCATAAAATCCGGGGGCGGTAAGTGTAACTCCGGAGGTAAGTCCTTTGCCAAGCGTTTCCATTAGTTTCTGCGAACAGGGAACAGCATAGATTCCGGGCAAATTGGGATTCCAGTTCGTATGGCTTACAAAAGCTTCAGCCAGTTCCTTATTCATCACCCTTGAACTGTCAGCATAAAAATACAGCAGTCCATCCATTCCCATCCCATAAGATGAAGCCACAAAATCACCGGGAGCAATATCTGCCTGCAAAGCACCGGCAGTTCCCAACCTGATAATGTTCAGAGAGGTATGCTCTTCCTTCGGAACCCTGTTTACAAGATCAACATTCACTACAGCATCCAGCTCATTGATTACGATATCCAGATTGTCAGTTCCCATACCCGTTGAAAGAACTGTAATCCTCTTTGAACCTATAGTTCCTGTATGCGTAAATATCTCCCTGTTCTGAGCCTGAAAATCTATCCGGTCAAAATGCTTTGATATTTCCTTTACCCTCCCCGGATCTCCGACTACAATAACGTCATTAGCCAGGTCGCCTGGTTTGAGATGCAAATGATAAACACTACCATCAGGGTTTAATATAAGTTCTGAATCAGGTATTCTGCTCATAATGAATATGGGATAAGCCAGCGAAAAAAACTAATTTTGCAGACAAATGTAATCAAATCATGAAGCAAATACTTATCCCCATAGATTTTGAACGTCAGTCATTGCTCGCTGTTGAGCAATCGTACAATCTCGCCCGACTGATTCATGCCGAAATAACACTGCTTTATGTGCATGAACAGTCCGGAATATTCTCAGGTTTCTTCTCCTCCGAAATGAACAAGGATATTCTCTATAAAATTGAAGAGAGGCTCCAGGAATTGGCAGCCAAGGTATCTATTCAAACCGGACTGAAAGTGAAAACCATGATGGAAACGGGCAGAATCTACTCCCGTATCCTTGAAATATCAAAGGATATTAAAGCGGATTTCATCTTCATGGGTACTCATAGTGAGGAAGCTGGAGAAGCAGATACAGCAAGAATTGGTGCCAACTCTTCCCGGGTAATCCGCTCTTCAAAATGCCCGGTGATTACTATCAACGGCAAGCATCACTACAACGGCTGCAGGAATATTCTTCTCCCTCTCGACCTCAGTAAGGAAACACGCCAGAAAGTTACCATGGCAATTGAACTGGCCCGCTTGTTCGGCTCCGGAATCCGCGTGGTATCAGCTCTATGGTCGAAGAAAGACGACAATATCATAATGAAGTTGAATCAGCAAATCCTGCAGGTCCGCAATTTCATTGATGAGGCAGGAATTGAATGTTCAGCCGAAATTATAGAAAGCCAGGATGGTGAACGGACTCTTGTGCCTACCATTCTATCCTATGCAAGACGACAGGAAGACATCGACCTCATCGTTATTATGACACAGCAGGAAATCGGATTTGTGGAATTCTTTGTGGGTTCACATGCCCAGGAATTTCTTCGCTTATCCGAAATCCCTGTACTGTCAATGGTCCCGAAAGAACTTGGTTTTACTTCCATCTTCAGTTAATTTATTTATCAGGATACTAGTATTGCATCCGGCCTTCACTGACTTGTGACAAGGCCTCATATCAACTATAATTCTCATCCTTACCAGAACCTAAACCATGCTTGCTGAAATTATCACCATTGGAGACGAACTGCTTATCGGACAGGTAATTGACACCAACTCAGCCTGGATAGCAGATCAATTGAATGCAAATGGCATAAAGGTTCACCAGATTACCAGCGTGTCCGACAACAGGGAGCATATCCTGACAAGCCTGAAAGAAGCTGCGCAAAGAGCAAGCATCATCCTGATTACCGGCGGACTAGGCCCTACAAAGGATGACATTACCAAGCAAACTCTCTGCGAATACTTCAACACCCAACTGGTATTCAATCAGGATGCATACGACAATATAAGCCGGTTATTTTTCTCCCGGGGCTATCCCGTTACAGAACTTAATCGTCTGCAGGCCATGGTTCCTGAAGCGTGCGAAGTCCTGAACAATATCAATGGCACAGCTCCTGGAATGTGGTTTCAGAAGGATGGAATCAGTTATGTTTCCATGCCGGGGGTTCCCTTTGAAATGAAGGAAATGGTTAGCAGACATGTTTTACCAAGATTGATGGGACAAAGCCGAAACCATATTCTTCATCGAACCATCCTTACTGAAGGTGTTGGTGAATCCTTTCTCGCTGCTAAAATTGAGACATGGGAAGACAATCTTCCCGAATGCATTAAACTTGCTTATCTCCCCCAACCTGGAATCGTCAGACTTCGATTGACTGCATCCGGCGAAGACAAGTCCTATCTGGAAAAAGCTCTGACTGATGCAGAAATTTCACTACTGCCTCTGGCCTCTGAATACATCTTCGGACATGATGATGAAACACTGCAAAGCATTATAGGTGAACTGCTCTTAAAAAAGCATGCAACACTGGCTACGGCTGAAAGCTGCACTGGTGGTAATATTGCGCAGATGATAACCTCTATTCCGGGCAGCAGCGCATACTTTAAAGGTGGAATTGTTGCCTATTCCAATGAAATCAAGGTAAACCTGCTTGGTGTCAGGGAAGGGACACTGATGAATCACGGGGCCGTTAGCAGTGAAACAGTAATTGAAATGGCAGCCGGAGCCAGAAAAAACCTTAAGACCGATTTTGCAATAGCTGTATCAGGTGTCGCAGGGCCAGATGGTGGAACACCTGAAAAACCGGTTGGAACGGTCTGGATTGCAATAGCGACACCCGACACTATCACATCAACCAAATTCCTTTTTGGTGATCACAGAGGCAGAAATATACAGCGTGCATCCCTCAGTGCTTTAAGTTTGCTCCGTAAAGCCCTGCTGTAATATTGCCTGCTCACTTTTGCCTTTTTTTCGCTATCTTTACCTGACAGCAGTCCAGGGATGGATTGCTTGATTTTTTTCTATTCTTATCTCTCAGCTATGAAAAATATCTTCATTACCCTGACAATCCTCTTCACCCTCATTCAATTTGCTGAAGCACAACAAGCCAGTCCAATGGCTCCCGGCGACACTATTGCTTTCTGGAATACTATTGGATTTGAAGAAACCAGCACGTCCATCATTCCAAATCAGGACCCTGGAAATATTTGGCAGATCGGACTTCCACAAAAAACAAATTTCAACGCTCCATTCTCTGGAACAAATGTGATAGTTACAGATACCCTGAATCCTTATCCCGACAACAACTCCTCGCATTTCGACCTGATTCTCTGCTCCGGGAATTATGGTGAAAACTGGTATCCATGGAGCTTTTTCATCGATTTCTTATATAAAGTTGACTCTGACACACTCGAAGATGGTGGCTACATAACTGTTAGTTGGGATAAAGGCCTGACCTGGCAAAATGTCTCTACTGAACCAAATCCTTTTGGTTTCACCTTTCAATTTGTTAATACTAACTTATACAATGGCACACTCGGGAATGGGGAACAGGGATTTTCCGGAACGTCGGATGGTTGGCAAAAATGCGGACTAGGCTGGCATGCAATTCTTGTCAAGAAGAAAATAGATATCCCTCCTGACACCACATATCTTCGGTTTAACTTTTATTCGGATGGAAATCATCATGATCGCGACGGATGGATGATTGACAACATAAGATTTTTCTCAATCGAGTTATGGGGCGGACTAGATGAGAACCCTCAAAATCGAATGCTTCTCATACAGGGAAATCCCTTCAAGCTGTCAACCTTGATCAAGCTCGACAGGACCTACGCAAAGGCGCAGCTGGAAATACTGAATATGCAGGGAAATGTTCTCAGGCAATACGACCTTTCGGGACAAGATGAGTTCAGGCTTGAACGCGACGGTCTCCCTTCAGGTATGTATCTCGTACGGGCTAAACTTGGATCTTCAACAGTCATCAGCCGCCGACTGACCATTATCGATTAGTTGTAACTTAAACTGATACCGTGACTTCATTTGATGAACTCTCAACCATGGAATACCCCATCCACATTATTTCGGATGGGACGGGTAAAACAGCAGAGCAGATTGTAAGAGCTGCGTTGGTTCAATTCGAGAATATCCGGGAAGAAATCATTATTCACCCGGAAGTCAGGACGGAAGAACAGATTGTCAGCATTTTTGATTCAATCTTCAATTCCAAATGCTTCATTGTACATACTGTTGTTTCGTTCGAACTCAGAAACAAAATACTTGAGCTGGGAAAACTCTATTCAATCCGTACCATTGACCTGATGGGTCCTCTGCTTTCCCAGATTTCCAGCCATCTTTCAATCAACCCCATCGAAAAGCCGGGAGCCTTCCATGAGTTGAATAAAGCCTATTTCCAGAGAATCGATGCCATTGAATTCGCCATCCGGCATGATGATGGACTGCGGTCAGAAGAACTGGATAAAGCTGATATAGTGCTTATTGGTGTTTCCAGGACTTTCAAAACACCCCTTACCATCTATCTGGCAAATATGGGATGGCTGACAGGGAATATCCCTCTGGTCATGGATATGGATCTGCCCGACATCGTCAATACCCTCCCGCATCACAAGGTTTTCGCACTAACCACGACACCAGAACGACTTTCAATCCTCCGCAGAACCCGCGATGAATACCTGAAATCCTCAACGGGAAGCTATTCCAGTCTTGATCATGTGCGTAGGGAACTAATGTATGCTTCAGGCATTTATAACCGACACCGTGGCTGGACCACCATAGATGTCACCAACAAATCTCTGGAGGAAATTGCTTCAGAAATCCTATCCAGGCTTAAAAACTATTATGTTCGCGACTTTAATAAGCAGGATTAGCTGAAATTTCTCTAATCTGGCAGCAATGTAATTGCAGAAGCATTAAAAAACCAAAACAGGCAAACTTGAAAGCTATATTAATTGTAGGACTCGGAGGTTTTATCGGATCTGTGCTTCGGTACATGACCTCTCTGTATTTCCAGTCACACACTTACTCTACTTTCCCCTGGGCTACATTTTCCGTTAACATAGCCGGAAGTTTGCTCATTGGGATTATTTATGGATTATCAGAAAGAAGCAGCATGTTCTCTGCCGAAATGCGCCTCTTCCTGGCAGTTGGAATCTGTGGTGGGTTTACCACCTTCTCCTCTCTTTCCAATGATGCCTTTCTTCTGATGCAGGGTCGGGAATGGCTTAAGCTCAGTCTCTACGCTGCCGGCAGCTTCTTTCTGGGATTATTGATGGTTATTCTTGGCAGGAACATTATTAAATGGATATAGATGAACTCTTCAGATGAAACATCACGGCTGAAAATCTACATGAGTTCAACCGATAAGCTGAATCATAATCTTCTTGGAGAAAGCCTCCTGCTTCTGGCTCATCAGAACGGACTTGCCGGAGCAACCCTGAGCAGGGGAATCATGGGATACGGCTCCAGTTCTGTGATTCATTCCTATAAATTCTGGGAAGTATCCGAAAAAGTCCCGCTTATTCTTGAAATCGTTGATAACACTGCGAAACTCCTGCAATTCTGGGAACTCATAAAGCCGCAAATAGAAGGCTTACCCAACGGAACACTTGCAACTATTGAAAAAATTGACGTACTTTTGTATAAAGCCGGGAAAAGCAAGTCCTGAATACAAAGCAGTTATCTATCTCTGTTTTATTGAATATTTCAGTTGGTTTTCCTTATTTGAAAACTGATATCCGCCCGGCGCTGGATTAGGATCAGTCATCACCTGTCCGTTTTGTCCATAATGCCTCCTGCAAGGCATAGGGCTTTTTTGTGTTTAACCTGACCGTGCCTGAATCGGTAACGGAACTTAAACTGAATATTATGTGTGGAATCGTAGGAATATTTGATCTCAAAAACCCATCGGCACAATTGCGTCTGAAGGCATTGACCATGTCAGCAAAACTTCGTCATCGCGGCCCCGACTGGTCCGGAATATACTGTGGCGAGAAAGCCATTCTTGCTCATGAGCGCTTATCAATTGTGGATCCCTCATCAGGCAAGCAGCCTTTATTTAGCAAGGATGGCAAACTGGTTCTAGCAGTTAATGGAGAAATATACAACCATCGCCAACTGCGGAAAGCACTTTCTCAGCCTTACGAATTCCTCACTGAATCCGACTGTGAGATCATTCTTGCACTTTATCGTGAAAAAGGAATCAATTTCCTCGAAGATCTGAATGGCATCTTTGCCTTCGCTCTATACGATATCGAGAATGACTGCTACCTGATAGCCCGCGATCATATTGGTATTATTCCCATGTATACTGGCCATGACCAGAATGGAAATTTCATGGTTGCTTCAGAATTGAAGGCCCTTGAAGGTGTTTGCAACCAGATAGAAGAGTTTCTGCCCGGTCATTACCTCGACAGCAGGGAGGGAAAGCTAAAAAAATGGTACAATCGCGAGTGGACCGAATATGATAATGTGAAAGACAATCACACTGATTTAAACCAACTGCGTCATGCACTTGAGGATGCCGTGGAAAGGCAATTGATGTCGGATGTCCCCTATGGAGTTCTTTTGTCCGGCGGACTTGATTCCTCTATTATTTCAGCCATAGCCAGGAAATTCTCTCATATGAGGATTGAATCGGGAAACAGACAGGAAGCATGGTGGCCACAGTTGCATTCCTTTGCAGTCGGACTTGTTGGTTCTCCTGACCTGACAGCCGCCCGATCAGTTGCAGAACATATTGGAAGCGTGCACCATGAAATTCATTTCACCATTCAGGAAGGGCTTGATGCCATACGCGATGTGATTTATCATCTTGAAACCTATGATGTTACCACAATCAGGGCATCGACGCCTATGTATCTGATGGCCAGGGTTATTAAATCGATGGGCGTCAAGATGGTACTTTCCGGTGAAGGAGCTGATGAAATCTTCGGCGGATACCTGTACTTTCACAAGGCACCAAATGCCAAAGCTTTTCACGAGGAAACCGTCCGCAAACTAAGCAAACTTCACCTCTACGACTGCCTCAGGGCCAATAAATCACTGGCTGCATGGGGAGTTGAAGGAAGAGTCCCATTCCTTGATAAGGAATTTATGGATGTTGCCATGCGTCTGAATCCACAGGATAAGATGGCGATTGATGGGAAAATGGAAAAATGGGTTCTGCGTAAGACTTTTGAGGATTATCTGCCGGAAAGCATTGCATGGAGACAGAAGGAACAGTTCAGCGATGGTGTCGGATATAGTTGGATCGATACCCTCAAGGAGGTTGCAACTACTCTTGTAACCGATGAACAGTTGGCGAATGCAAAGTATCGCTTCCCAATCAATCCTCCGATGTCGAAGGAAGAATATCACTACAGATCTATTTTCAGTGAGCATTTCCCCTCCGACCCTGCAGCATCATGTGTTCCATCCGTTCCTTCAGTTGCCTGCAGCACCCCTGAAGCTCTTGCTTGGGATGCTTCTTTCAGCAAATTGAACGATCCTTCCGGCAGATCCGTCAAATCCGTGCATAAGGAAGGCTACAAATAAGACATAAAAAGCATTATGGATTTAACCGGGCTGATGAGCTAAAACATAAGCCAGCAAAGGGCTTGAGAATGAAAACCGGGTAATTTCCAACAACTGAATGAGATGCAAATCAAAAAATTTCAGGGATGCTTTTGATATTTAAAAATTAATTACGACCTTTGCACTCCATTTTTGAAAAACTACGAGATCATGTCAAGAATATGTGAAATTACAGGCAAGAAACTGATGGTTGGAAATAGTGTTTCCCATTCCAATATCAAAACCAAACGCAAATTCTACCCGAATCTGCAGACCAAACGTTTCTTCATCCCTGAAACCGAAAGCTGGATTACTTTGAAAGTATCAGCTCAGGCTATCCGTACCATCAGCAAGAACGGTATCACAGCTTGTCTGAAAGAAGCCAGGGAAAAAGGTTTCCTCACCCGCTAAACTTCCTTCAAAAAAAATATAGGAAAGCTGTCATTTATTGACGGCTTTTTTTGTTGGTTTCAATCCTGTAACTATTCTCCCCTCCAGTCGTATACAAACAGTGTTTATCAGGTTCGCCATCCCTCCACTGAACCTGATATTGGCCAGAACACTGCAATACCAATAACTTCAAGCTTTCCTGATTCATTTGTATTCCCTGAAAGCCATGTTAAAAATTCCATCAAAGAGCAGTTTTGACTTCGTTGTTCTCCAACTGTTAACTATAATTAAACAACGTTAACAAAATTTCTGAAAATCAGGAATAAGCCATTTCTGCTGAAATCCAAAATGGAATACCTTTGTAACTGATGACGAAACTCCGACTTCTTTCCTTCTTCATCCTGGCAATGCTCATTAGCAGTATAGCCAAAGCTCAGCGTCTTGAAAACGAACTTGTACAGTTTTCAGGTGTGGTAATCACTGCCGACAGCCTTAGGCCCGTGCCCTTTGCAAATATTGCCGTTGAAAAAACCGGACGCGGTACCACCACCGATTATTGGGGATTCTTCTCTATAGTGGTACGAAAAAATGACATGATCTCTTTTTCAGCTATGGGTTTCAAGAAGGTTAACTACCGGATTCCCGACACCTTGAGCTCCAATCGATATTCTCTGATTCAGGTGATGTCGTCGGATACGATTATGCTGGCTGAAACTGTCATCTATCCCTGGCCTACAAAGGAACAATTCAGGCGAGCTTTCATCAAGCTTAACATTCCTGATGATGATATTGAAATTGCCAAGAAAAACCTGGCTTATATGGAAATGCGGGATATGGATCCAAGAAACTATGATCCTGAGAAATTTGGCATGAACGGGGCACAGAACTACCGCAATTACGTTGACCGCTCCACCGACAGGCTTTACTATGCCGGACAAACCGTACCCAACAATCTTCTGAACCCCATTGCCTGGGCCAAATTCATTCAGGCATGGAAACGCGGTGACTTCAAGAAGAAATATTAAGACTATCTATTCCCCCTTCTTGTTTCTTATCTTGTTATTTTAGCGGAAGATTTCTTTCCGGCACTTCTATACTATTCATTCCGGAATGACGTTTACTTAAAATTCTACGAATTTAATCCTGCATGCATATCTTCATTTCCGCTCTTAGCAAATCATCCTTAGGAAGTTATGCCCATTTCAGGCTAAGGTTTTCAGGAAAGTACCTATTCCTATTCATTGCCTTGTTGTGTTCCCTCATCACAGAAGCCCAGCAGGCAAGTATCTTTGGCAAAATCACCGACGAACTGAATCGTCCACTTGAATTCGTAAATCTGTCTATTTTGGGACAGTCGGGAGGCACCTCAACTGCCCGTGATGGCTCCTATTCACTTGCTATTCCCGCCTCCAAACCCTGCAGGCTCGTCATCTCCTCTCTTGGCTATAAGTCTGACACCCTGAAATTTGAATTGTCTCCGGGTGAGAAAAGACGCATCGACCATCAATTGAATGAGAAAGCTGTGCAATTGGGAAGCATTACCATCGAGGATAAGCAACTTCGAAATTCAAACCTGAACAGGCTTAACCCCAAAGCAGCTATAGCCCTTCCTTCGGCCGGAGGTGGGATAGAATCACTGCTTAAAACCATGCCCGGGGTTGTTTCCAATAACGAATTAAGCTCCCAGTACTCGGTAAGGGGTGGCAATTTCGATGAAAACCTTGTTTATGTCAACGATATAGAAATCTACCGCCCCTTCCTGGTAAGGTCAGGACAGCAGGAAGGACTGAGCTTTCTGAATTCAGACCTTGTTTCCTCTGTTCTGTTTTCTGCCGGTGGATTCGATGCCAAATACGGCGATAAGCTTTCCTCAGCGCTTGATATCCGCTATAAGCATCCCTCAGAATTTGCAGCCTCGGCTTCAGCAAGCCTTCTTGGCACCAATATTCACGTTGAAGGGGCTTCCGATAACAACCGTTTTACCTATCTGGCAGGAGCCCGCTACAAAACCAGCCAGTACCTGCTTAACGGACTGGATACCAAAGGCAGCTACCGCCCTGTCTTTCTCGACCTTCAAAGTCTTCTTACCTACGACATTAATGAAGAACTGGAATTATCAGTCCTCGCGTACCTTTCCAGCAATTCTTACACACTTGTCCCTGAATCAAGGGAAACCAACTTTGGCACCCTCTATCAGCCTCTAAGACTAAACATTTATTTCGACGGACAGGAACTGGACCGCTACCGCAGCATGATGGGTGCTGTCACCCTTACCCACAAACCCAATAAAAATCTGCAGGTAAAATGGATAACCTCTGCTTACCGTTCATTGGAACAGGAATCATTTGACATTCAGGCTCAATACTGGATTGGATTACTCGAGAACCAGCCGGCCGACTATGACTCCATCGAAGTTATCGAGACCAAGGGTGTTGGGAATTACATTAACCATGCAAGAAACAAGCTTGCCATGACTGTGGTGAACATCGAAAACCGCTACAGCCTGAATTACAGGAACAGTTTTGCACAATGGGGCTTCAAATACCAGCATGAATTCATCAACGACAAGCTGAAGGAGTGGTATATGGTTGATTCCGCCGGGTATTCCCTCCCCTATGATCCGGGTACCCTGGGCCAGTCAGGCAACCTCGATGACCTTTACCTGAGCTACCATGTTCAGTCTGAGGCTAAACTCTCAACGAACAGGTATACCGCCTTTGCCCAAAATACATGGGATTTCAAATCTGATTCCTCACATCTGGCTCTGACTGCAGGTGTAAGATTCCAATACTGGGATTACAATAAACAGTTTCTGGCGAGTCCGAGAGCTACCCTCTCCTATAAACCTAACTGGAAAAAGGACATACTCTTCCGATTCTCTACAGGATACTATTATCAGCCTCCCTTTTACAGGGAACTCAGAAACCTGGAAGATTCCATTAACCCCAACCTTAAGGCTCAGAAATCGATTCATTTCGTGCTTGGCAGCGATCTCAATTTCCAGGCCTGGGATCGCCGGTTTAAATTTGTCACCGAGGTCTACTATAAATACATGAAGGACCTTGTCCCCTATGAAGTGGATAATGTCAGGATTCGTTACCTGGGGATAAATGGATCAAAAGGCTACGCCGCCGGAATCGATATGAAGGTAAATGGTGAATTTGTTAAAGGAATCGAATCATGGGCCAGCCTTTCTATAATGAAAACAGCTGAAGACCTGTATGACGACTCTTACCTTGAATATTATAATCCGGCAGGAGAGCTGATAGAAGCAGGAGTTGATCAGGATAAAACTATCAAGGACACTCTTACAGTTTACCCGGGCTTCATTCCCCGTCCCACTGACCAGAGAATAACCTTTGGATTGTTCTTCCAGGACTACCTGCCCAGTAATCCCACCTATAAAATGAATCTGGGTGCCTATTTCGGAAGTGGCTTGCCAACAGGGGCTCCTTTCACTCCCATCTATACGCATACTCACCGCATGTCACAATACGTGAGGGTAGACATTGGCCTAAGCAAACAGCTTATCGGACAGGCAACCAAAAAGCCATTACCAACCTTTTTCAAGGGCTTCAAGGCACTCTGGGCTTCCCTCGAAGTCCTGAATTTGCTTCAGGTTTCCAACACCATCTCCTACAACTGGGTCAGGGATTATAACGGCAATCAGTATGGAGTACCTAATTACCTCACGCCCAGGCAGGTTAATGTAAAATTAATCGCCGAATTCTAAGCCTCCTCCTATTCCTAATATTTGTTAATACTCTGAACCTTTCAGATCAGGTATTGTTATGTAGACTGAATCTAAACTAAAGTCTAATCATAACAACTGAAACAACATGAATTACAGTTTTCCTGAATTACCTTACGCTTACGACGCACTGGAACCATTTATTGACCGTCAGACCATGGAGATTCATCACTCCAAACATCATAAAACCTATTTTGACAAGTTTACTGCTGCAATTGCCAACACCGAACATGATGGCAAGAGCCTCGAAGAGTTGTTTAAATCAATGAGCACTCTGCCAGCAGCTTTCCGCAATCACGGTGGCGGACTATACAACCACAACCTTTTCTGGGAAATCCTGTCACCAAAAGGCGGTGGAGAGGCCGTTGGCAAACTGGGAGAAGAAATCAAAGCAGTATATGGCTCCTACGAGGCCTTTAAAACTCAGTTCAGCGACGCAGCAGCAAATCGTTTCGGAAGCGGCTGGGCTTGGCTCTCTGTCGACAATAACGGTAAACTTTGTGTTTGTTCCAGCGCCAATCAGGACAATCCACTTATGGATATTGCCGAGTGCAAAGGTCAGCCGGTTCTTGGACTCGATGTTTGGGAACATGCTTATTACCTGAAGTATCAGAACCGCCGCCCAGACTACATCAATGCATTTTTCAGCATTGTTAACTGGGAAAAGGCCAATGAAAACTACCTTAAAATTATAGGTTAATCCATTATCATCAGGGGGAGTTTTAACAGAACTTCCCCTGATGAATTTTACATTGCACCATACGGTTTCAGATTCTGATTGCAATTTTTTAATTGATGAATTCTCAAATAATGAAACCTGAAGGAAATTATCGCCTGCCAAATAATTAATCACCAAGAAAATGAAATCAACCCTTAAGTACAGTTTCTTTGGGATGGCTCTGCTCCTCTTAAGTTCATCAGCTTCCATCGCCCAGAAAACTCAAACCTTACAACCTTCGTTCTACACACTCGATGCAACCGGGAAAATCACAGGATATAATTTCCCAGCACTCCCCTATGCATACAATGCGCTTCAGCCAGCTATCGACAGCCTGACTGTTTCAATTCATTACGACAAGCATCACAGAGGATACTATACAAAGTTCCTTGCTGCAGCAAAGGAGAACAACCTTGAAGGCACAAGCCTTGAAGATATTTTCAAGCAGATCAGCAAATATCCTGATGCAGTAAGAAATAACGCAGGAGGATTGTACAATCACACCCTTTACTGGGAAAACATGGCTCCTGCCAGGGGCAGCAAACCAACCGGCGAACTGGCTGCCGCCATCGATCTGGAATTCGGCTCCTTCGATAAGTTCAGGGAACAATTCAGCAATGCTGCCAAAAGCAAGTTCGGAAGCGGCTGGGCATGGCTGATTATCGACAATCAGGGCAAACTGGCTGTGACTTCCACCTCTAATCAGGACAATCCACTGATGGATGTAGCCGAAAAGAAAGGTTTACCCCTCTTAGCACTTGATGTTTGGGAACATGCATATTACCTGAAATATCAGAATAAAAGGCCTGACTACGTGGAGGCTTTCTGGAGTCTGGTAAACTGGGATGAAGTTTCTAAAAGATATATGCTTTCAAAGAGATTTGGAAAGTAGACCGCAGCCTCAGCTTTTGGATAAAATGCTGCTTACAATGAATTCAACGTTGTAATCATCACAACCAATGCTACAACCTTTAATGAAGCGGCAACACCTGCTCCTACAGCATAGTTCTTCCAAACCTTCTTCTTTTTAATCACCTTTGCCTGCTCCTGATACCCCCTCATATAACTGGAATCAGATATCGGGGCATTCTGTGGGATTGAAAAGCTTTGGGGCGAAGGCGGAGTTGTGGAACAGGCGATTGCAGGAATCAATCCAAACAATGGGAAAAACAAGCTACTGATTAACGTAGTAGTCCCGGCTGTTCTGTATCCTTTGTAATACATCTCAGCATCCCTCACGCCATGATCATATCCTGGAAGGGAAGAACCCGCAGTATCTTTAGCAGTGGAAATAATGGTCTCATTAAATGCAACCATGACCCCATTTGCATACTCCAAACGATTCAGCATATCCTTGTGAAACATCTGGATTGAAACAAAATTTCCATCTGATTCCAGACCAATGGAGTCAGCTGTAACAACTTTTACTTTACCCCAAAGGGAGTCTCCTGCACGGGTGATTACTAAATCCTGAGCCAAGAGATAAGATCCCAGGCTTAATGAAATCAGGAGCAACAAGAAACGCTTCATGAGAGAAAAATTGAGGTTAAAGCTTTTGAGAAAGGTGTCAACTATTTTGAATATCCGGCACTTTCAAGTTATCAATAGTTGAAAGGGTAAGCTGGTAAAGCAATAGTTGTATAACAACGAATTCCTTTTGAACTTATTTGCGTAATTCAGAAATTTTCAGACAAAAAAAAACAGCGCAACTTTTAATAGTTGCGCTGTTTCTCTTTATAGACACTTTATACAAGATTGCTTACTCAAAGGAGAGTATTGCTTCCTTGATAATGGCAATTGCATCCCTGAGTTGTTCTTCAGTAATTACCAATGGAGGAGCAAAGCGAATAATATGCTGATGGGTAGGTTTTGCAAGCAATCCCATATCCTTCATCTTAACGCAGACATCCCATGCTTCCTTACCATTCTTGGGCCTGATAATTACTGCATTCAGCAAACCTTACCCCTGACAAGTTCAATCATCTCACTCTTTACAGCACTTAACTCTGCGCGGAAAATTTTTCCAAGATACTCAGCTTTTTCAGCCAGTTTTTCATCGGTCACAACCTCGAGGGCAGCCATTGCAACGCGGCCTGCAAGTGGATTTCCTCCGAAAGTAGAACCATGTTCGCCCGGCTTGATAGTGAGCATTATTTCATTGTCGGCGAGTACGGCTGAAACAGGAATAACACCTCCTGAAAGGGCTTTCCCAAGAATAAGAATATCTGGCCTTACATTCTCATGGTCACAGGCCAGTAATTTCCCTGTGCGGGCAATTCCTGTCTGAACTTCATCAGCAATAAACAAAACATTCTTAGCCTTGCATGCAGCATATGCCTTTGAAAGATATCCTTCGTCAGGTACGAAAACGCCGGCTTCACCCTGAATTGGCTCAACCAGGAATCCAGCAACATTGGGATCCTCAAGGCCTTCTCCAGAGCAGGAATATCATTGTAGGGAACTGTTACAAATCCCGGAGTGTAAGGGCCATATCCCTTGTATGCATCAGGATCAGTCGACATGGAAATTATGGTGATGGTGCGTCCATGGAAATTATTCTCACAGACGATAATTTTTGCTTCTCCTTCGGGAACACCTTTTACTTTATATGCCCATTTCCTGCATAGTTTTAGTGCAGTTTCATCAGCTTCTGCTCCTGAATTCATTGGGAGCACCTTATCATATTTAAAATACTCGGTTACAAACTTCTCATAGACACCCAGGATATTGTTGTAAAATGCACGGGAAGTCAGGGTAAGAGTGCGTGCCTGATCTACCAGTGCATCAATAATCTTTGGATGGCAATGTCCCTGATTAACTGCTGAATAGGCTGAAAGGAAATCGAAATAACGTTTTCCTTCAACATCCCATACCAAAGCGCCTTCGCCTTTTGAAAGGACAACCGGTAGTGGATGATAATTGTGCGCGCCATATTTGTCTTCCAACTCAATGGCTTTGGCTGAGGTTAAATTGTTCAATGTTTCGTTGAGCATAGAACTATAATTTTTCTGGTTTGGTTTCGAAAATATGGGGCAAAGGTATCTATTTAAGGAAATCATAACAAGCCCTTTCCATACCTTGCATAAAATAATTTTTTGTATGAAAATCTAATTTAAATATCTAATTTTCAATATGATTATATATCACCATTGTTTGAATCCCATGATTGGCTGACAGCTCCTTCCTACTTTCAACCAGTGATTTATATAGTGTGGGAGAAGGAATAAATTCACCCAGTCCCAGCGACTCCCATCTTCTGTCAATAGCTCTAATTACATCATCACTCATGGTGAGAACATTGGGCCATTCTCGGTTAAAGCTATCCAGTTCCCAGGTCTTCATGGTTCCATCAATTGCCAGAGCCTTAAACGAAGCTGTAGCCTCTGAGATAAAGCAATCACGCATGGGATCAATATTATTCGCAACCATCCAGGCCAGATCGCCCCATTCTAGTCCATTCGTATGTTCATCAACATAAATAACCCAGTCGAGGCCATCCATCCTGCCACTCTTGGCAAGCTGATCATGAAGCGATCGAACCTGCATCTTTTCTGTTTTATTAACCCTCACAATAAGCAATGGTATTCCTATCCTCATTAGGGATACATCGGCTTCAGCTCCTTCCAGTTGAATTGAGTTTGGTTCAGAATAGACATACTCATTCTTTCTTGATGCATTATCCACCTCTCCATCCCATTTTCTCGTGGCATCAATACCGAACTTGCTTCCCATTGCAAAACGACTGCTGGAATGATCCAGGACATCCACAGGCCCCTTGGTAAGAACCAGATCAGTTCTCACATCGGCATTTTCAGAAATTGCTTTCATGACAGCTGAATAATCATTCAGATTCACATCATCATCCAGCACAACCAAAACCTTATTGAACATCATTTGTCCGGCACCCCAAAGTGAACTCATCACCTTTGATGCCTGTCCGGGAAAGCTTTTCCTGATTCCGGCAAGTACAATATTGTGAAATACCCCTTCAACTGGCATAACCATATCCGTGATTTCCGGAAGCATTGACAATCGAATGGGGGAAAGGAAGATTCTCTCCGTAGCCTTACCTATCCAAGCATCTTCCTGTGGAGGAATACCTACGATCGTAGTTGGATATATTGCATCTTTCCGGTGGGTAATGCAGGTAACATGGAACTTGGGATAATAATCGGCCAGAGAGTAAAATCCGGTATGGTCGCCAAATGGTCCCTCGAGGACAAGTTCTTCAGAAGGATCGACATAACCTTCAATGACAAAGTCAACATCCCAGGGCACTTCAAGATCCGAGGTTAGGCATTTCACCATTTCAACCCTTTTCTTCCTCAGAAAGCCTGCCAACAGGTACTCATCCACGTTTTCAGGCAGTGGTGCGGTTGCAGAATAGGTATAGGCCGGATCTCCTCCAAGTGTAACTGCAACAGGCATTCTTTTGCCCAATCGCTTGTATTCCCTGTAGTGTGAAGCTGAATTCTTATGCAGATGCCAGTGCATTCCAGTTATATCTTTATCCATAACCTGCATGCGATACATTCCTACATTTCTGAGCCCACTCTCCGGATGCCTGGTATGAACAACAGGCAGGGTAATGAAAGGCCCGCCATCAAAAGGCCAGCAGGTAAGTACGGGCAATTTGCTCAGGTCAGGATTGTTGACAACCACTTCCTGACATTTACCTTTCCCACTAATTTTCCGGGCATCCAGGAGGCATTCCTGCCAGGGTAGGTAAAATTGCCAGCTTCGAAAAAGGTTCTCTTGGCATCATCATTTTGCCAACCATTTCCATTATCTCCTTTCCGATATCATCAAGTGACTCTACTCCAAGAGCAAGGCACATCCTTCTTTCTGTCCCCATAGCATTGATCAGCAAGGGGAATGCAGTTCCGGTGTTCTCAAACAGAAGTGCTTTACCGTTATGTTTACTGAAGCGGTCAGTAATCTCAGTAATCTCCAATTCAGGTGAAACAAACTCTTTCACACGAACCAGTTCATTTTTAGCTTCCAGCAACTGAATAAAGGACGACAGACTTTCGAAAGGCATTTTTCAGAAATTGATTGATAAGGTTTGGCGAAACTACAAAATATTAAGGCATCGATTCCAAGAGGTGAACTAAGAAAAGAAACCGTTTTCACCTAATCCAAGGTAAAAACATACCTAATCAAATCGGATAGATTAGGCATAAAAAACGATTTATTTCCGGATGAAAAAGTTGTAATTTCGCGAAAAATTATTCCAACCCTAAATTATTCAAACAATGAAAAGTATATTGCTATTGTCGGTCAGCGCTCTGATTCTTTTCGGATGTTCAAACTCCGGACAGGCTCCTGCTCCTACCGCTGCCTCAACCGAACAAAATCAGGTAGTCATTTCAAACGACCTTGAAAACGCAGCAGCCATTATTCCTTCATGGATTAATGAAAAGACCGTGGTTAAAATGGATGCCGGTACCGCTCATTCAGGTGAGTATGTTATCAAAATTGACGATAAGAGTGTATACTCCTATGCTTATCGCGAAAATCTGGAGAACATCAACCAGAAACTCCCAAAAAGAATTGTAGTTAATGGATGGGTAAATAGTGCTGACCCTGCAGATGGACTCAGCGTTATTATGGATATCAACGACAATAATGCATCCAAGCTCTGGAAATCCTATTCCCTCAAGGATGCCCTGAAGACTAAGGGTGCATGGAATGAATTCACTGCCTACTTCAGCATTGATCAGGCAATCCAGCCTCACTACCAGGTTAAGATCTATGCTTTCTCAGGAAATAAGACTGCTTATCTCGATGACCTCAAAATTACTTTCGAGTACTAAGCCAATCATAATTCAAAAAAAAGAGATGCCCTGAATTTCAAGGCATCTCTTTTTTTATCTATTCTATTTTATCTAGCTCTGAGTGCTTTTCTTGGCATCAAATTCCTTATCGCTGAAATTCTCAGGCTTCTTCTTGTCATTGTATTTTGACGGACATTGCATCAAAAGGCTTTTAGCCTTAAAGACTGAGTCTCCTGACATGCAGCCAATTACCACCAGCTGGGCAGGCTTTTCAAAGTCCTGAGGTTTAGCGCCGCTATAAATCACCTTCTTGACATCTCCTTTTTCATCGCTCATAAAAAACGAGAATTCATTGGGATTTAATTTGGCGTCATAAATTACAGGCTTGGATTTATCAAGCTTTCCAATAATCTGGAAATCCTTGCCCTGATTCCTGGCGGCTTTGTTAAAGTTGCTGTAGGTACTGATGTTCATGAACAGACTGATCACAACACCAATGGCTACAACGACAAATATGATGATTACTATATGGGTCTTCTTCATGCTTATTCCTTTTCTTTTTCGTTGAGTTGTTTTTCGAGTTTCCTGGTTTTAAGGTCGAGGTATACCAGATAACCTGCCAATCCGGCAAATACTGTTGCCAGAACGATTACTACTACAAAGTATTTTGACTCTATCATGATAAATTAATTAACAATTGGACAATAGTTTTGTTGGCAGTCCTTGAATTAAGACTGTATTCCTCTTTCCATCAACCGGTTGCGGATATCGGCAATTCTGAGACGAAGCTGAATTATCCAGCATCCCAGTAGAATCCAACCAATAATTGCCGGATAGAACACTATTCTGAGTGAAGTATCAAGGGAAGCCATGGTACTGGCATTTCCGCCTGCAGCTGGGTGAAGTGAGTTATTGGCAATTCTTGGAAGTATCCCGATAAAAACTACCAGCAAGGCAAAGGCAAAAATATTGTACACCGATGCTATTCTGGCTCTTTTATGATCTTCATCCAACGAACTTCTGAGCACCAGGTATGCAAAATAGGCCAATATGGTAACAGCAGCCCCATTAAGCTGCGGGTCGTTGGTCCATGGAGTTCCCCATGTGAAATTTGCCCATTCCATTCCGGTTACAATACCAAGCATGCCATAAAAAAGTCCAACATTCACAGCCTGTGAAGCCAGTCTGTCAAATTTCATATCAAATGAAGAAAGATAGCGAATGCTTGCCACCAGTCCGATGATGAACATCACCATCATTGAGAACCACATTACAACATGGTAGAACAGGTTGCGGATGGATTGATGAATCATGTCAAGGTCGGGGACTTTCATCATGAGCCCTACAATAACGCTGTACATAATCAGCGCCAGTCCAAGGAATTTCCACCAGTCTTTTTTGAAAGTAAATCCCATAAATGTATTTTTTCAGTTAAGCCTAATCCCTCCAGAGGTAGGGAAACAGGACAAATGTGAGTGCTATTACAATTCCATCAAGTGCAATGATTGCTGCAAGATACCTGAAGTTTTCGCTCCAGTCTCCTCCTGTAAGTGCTGATGATGACACATTCATCAATACCAGCAGAAACGGAAGCAGAATAGGAAAACTCAGGATTGCCATAAGGGCAAAGTTATTGTTGGTCCTGGAGGCTATTGCTGCTATCATAGTCAGTACCGCCGAAAAACCAAAACTTCCGAAAAGAAGAGCTACAAGAAACAATGGCAGGTTGGTTACAAAACTACCCATCAGGGCACTGAAGACCAAGATGCAAAGAAGGGATAAAACTCCCATCAGCATTGAGTTGTAGATTACCTTCGATAGGATGATTGCCTGTGGACTGGCCAGCGTATAGTAGTATAACTGCCTGTTGATGCTCTCCTGGACAAAACTCTTCGAGACTGCATTCACAGCTGCAAAAAGCATAATAATCCAAAACAGGGCATTCCAGGTTTCAGGATCCACAATTTTTGTAAAGGACAAATAACAGACAAAGATGGTGGATACCACATATAGCAGTATTCCATTGAATGCATATCTCTGCTTCAACTCCAACTGTACGTCCTTGGCTATCAGGAACCTGATTTCTCTTGCTAACATCTGCAATAATTACCTTGCAAAGATATATAAACTAATGAATATATCCCCGGAACTACTGCAAACCAAACAGGAATTATCAGACTGAATATTTGAACAATAAATTGGTATATCTATTTGAAAAAGTGCATCTTAAAATTGAACCTTCCTCACTGACAGAACTGGTTCAACACTTCATCGGCCCCGGAATAGCCCATATTCCTCCACTGTAGCCAGTCAGAACAGGCCTTTTCGGGCTGACCCAAATTGAAATAATACAAGGCTCCCCTGTTAAAATAAGCGAGTGCAGAAGGGAGCCTGCTGATTGAAGCATTGAAATCCTGAAGCGCCTTCTCATTCTCACCTATAGAACGATAGGCAATCCCTCTATTGAGAAATGCATCAGGGTTACGATCATCAATCTTAATCGAAGTACTCAGGTCATCAATAGCAGATTGATATTCTCCATCAAGAAGCCTGGTGAGGCCACGGTTAAAATAAGCCTCTACATACTCGGGATTGAGTTTGATCGCTTCTGTATAGTCCGAAAGCGCTGCATCATGATTTCCAAGCCTCAGATACTCATTGCCCCTGTTGTAATGCCCCATTGAAACCTCCGCATTTGACCTGTCCTTAGCAATAACATCCGTAAAAAGTATATTTGGATTTTCCCAAACCTTGTTTCGCTGAAAACTTGCTACAGCAAAGAAAAGAATCATCCCAACCAACACAGATAGCAATCCGGACCTTACCAATTTGCCAGATTGAATGAACCATTGTTTCCCCACCATCAGAATTGCAAGAAACAGTCCCAAGTAGGGCAGATAAGTGTACCGTTCAGCTATGAGAATAGTTCTGGACCACTTTAACGGAAGTACAATGGCAACGCTTATCAGGAAGAAAATCAGTCCGGCAAGCATAAACTTCCCTATTACTTCATTTCGCTTTTTCCAAGCAATAAAAAACAAGGTAGCCAGCAATACAATACAAGCCCCACCTTCTAAATAATAGGAAAGCGGAAGTTTTCCGCCCTGAGTCCAGGGATAAAGATAAATTACCGATTGCTGTAAAGGCAATATGGCTTTATACAAATAAATCCAAAGTGCATTCAGAATCAGAATAAGCCGATCAGGAAGGCTATAATTATTGCTTAGTTCGGCGATATGTCCAAACGAACCTGATGCAGATACCCCAATCCAGACAAATGCAAGACTTAGCAGAAGCATAGGAATGAAAACAATCAAGCTTTTCTTCAGACTACTCTTGAAATAAAGCAGATCAGCCAGGAGAATGATGAAAGGCAAGGTTGCTGAGGTAACCTTACTGGACAGTGCAAGTAAGAAGCTTAATAATAGCAATGGCAGGCTCCATTTCGAAGCTTGTGTCCTGAATTTAACAAACGCCAGAAGGGAAAGCAGGTAAAAAAGAGAATAGAGCAGATTTCCCCTGGCAGCTATCCAGGTCACTGACTCCACATGCATTGGGTGAATGGCAAAAATAAAGGCAGAAAGCAGGGAAACAAACTGATCTTTAGAAAAGGCCAGTATCAGCCTCCAGACAAGAAAAGCATTTATAAGATGCAGCAGAATATTTGCGATTCGCTGGGCTTCAACTGAGCCGGGAAACAAATCAAAAAGAAGGGCGAAACTGAGAGCGGAAAGGGGTTGATACATTCCAAGGTGGAATGTCTGAAAGATAGAAAGCAGCTTGCTGAAACTTAGCTGATGCAATCCGGCATCATTAAAGTAGGCATCGTCATCGTAATTGAAGAGAATCCCATATTTAATGGTCCCTGAATAAAGAAGGAATGTTACTCCAACAATCACAAGAAAACCGATCCACGGTCTTTTAATGATGATATTCCAGCTTTGGCTAAAGTTCATTAAGCAAAAATAAGAAAAATGTATCCCATACTCATTCATTGCTGATGCATGCTAAAATTGATGCAGCAATAGCAAAAAAAAAGCCGGGCCAATAAATGACCCGGCTCCTGAATCAAGGTAATAAGATTACTTGATGATGAATTTGTTGGTATACTTTTCAGTTCCAACGGTAACGGTATAGAAATAGATACCGCTGCTGAGGTTTGAACCGTCAATGGTCAGGTTGTTGATACCAGCGCCCAAAGTACCGTAGTTGGTTGTTGAAACCTGCTGTCCGGTAAGTGTGCTGATGGTAACGCTAACTTTTGAAGCCTTGTCAAGGTTTACGCTGAACTGGCTGCTTGTGCTGAAAGGATTAGGATAGCAAGCGGTTACTACGCTTCCTGATTTAACTGATTCCTTTACACCAACATGGGTAAAAACCATGCATCGTCAAAATCAACACCTTTCAGGTAATAATGGAATACAGGCTGATTTGGATCGTATCCAGTGGTTGCAATGTCAGCAATTGATGTAGGCAGTGTTGTAAAGCCTTCACCTGGAATTGCTACTGGAGCTGTAAATGTGAAGTAGCAAGCTCCCCATGCAGCACCTGCACCATCTTCATAGGTCAAGTTATGGGCATTGCTGTACATGTTGGCTTCAAGATCACGTCCCCAAACCTTAAGGTCAGGATAGTTGTTGAGGGCCTCAGTCTGTCCCCAGAAAGCATAATCATCGGTATCAGTCCAGATTCCGAAAACCTTCTTGCCGTCAGGAGTAATGGAGGCATGAACCCTCATATCCCAACCGGTATTGTCGGCGCCGGTTCCATAAATACTGTTTCCGCTGGTTCCGCTGCTTGGTCCTTCAGTACGAAGACTGTCGCACCATGTAGCCATCCACTGGCTTGAACCATGATCGAATTCGAATTCGAAAATCTGGCCATAATCACCATTCCAAATATAGGTAAGGGAGTCAACGTGCAGTGAAGCAGCTGAAACTGTCCTTGCAAAAATGTGAAGATTGCCTTTGTAGTCAACAACACCGTCTGATTCCTGGAACCAAGGAGCTACCCTGTCCTCAGCAGCAAGGTTGATACAATGAGCATATACATCTGGTAATTGTCCGAAATCAAAGAAATCAAGAACATTCCAGGTAGCACCACCATCGGTGGTTTTGTAAACGATAGGATAGAAGGATGATCCATCGGTAGCGCGGTTGTCAACACCGTCAGTCCAACGATATCCAATGCTGCCATCAGGACTGAAAGCCATCTGGTATGAAGCTGACCATGACCTGTACCATCCGTTTGTAGGATCGAAATAAATGAATTCCTGTGGATCCCATGTGCCGAAATCCCAATCGAATGAATTGGTTGAACCGTTGAAGTTACCAATGCTGGTAAATCCGAAAAGATCGGTATAACCGTTTCCGTCGTTGAGCTGCTGGGTTTCACCAATACCAACCAGACCTGACTGGGTTGCAAACATACCATTGCGGATCAATTCACCGTTGGCAGTTGTTGCAGGAGCCTGCTGATTAACATTGTTTCCATCATAGGTGCGGCTTCCGTAGAAAGTCTTGATCCATCCTGAACCATTGGTAACAGGACCTGCAACAACTGAATAAACATTGTTGATGAGGGTGTTGCCGGCTGGGTTGTAGATAACTCCGGATGGGTAACGGCAACGCTCGGTTGCTGTTCCGAGGTATGCCATTTTTTCTGTGAAGCTAGCTCCATTATCATCGGAATAGGCAGCAACTGCATCATTGCTGTTACCAAAACCTGGTGTAACGTTATCACCACGATGAGTGTGCATGATGGTATTTGTTCCTGGATCATAAGCCATTCCCCTCTGTCCTGAAGTAAGGATTGAGAAAACGTTGATTGATGAACCCATTGGAACTAATTCTACCATAGCAGCTGATTTCTGCCTGGGTGCCGGTTTGTTGGTTGTACCGGGTTGAACGGTTTTTTCAATGGCATTAAGCTGATAAGGCTGGTTGATCGATGGCTTCAGAACTTTCTGACGGGGAGCCATGCTTTTCTGAGCAATCGCTGAAAACCCGATCATCACTGCCAAAGCAAAGAGTAAGGTTGTCCTCATGGTAATACGGTTTTTGTTAAACATTGATAGATTTTGGATTGTATGGAAAGATGTTGCTTTCTCAATGCAAATATAATATTAATACACAACTTTGAAGCAATTTTAAGATTTTAAATTCGAAACATGCATTTCACGTGTATCTGTTGGTATTATTCTCGATCTGACAACTCCAGCCTGTTCTGAGAATAGTTTCCTGTAGGTTATGTGCTTTTTTGCAAAACTTGCTCCTACTGATTCATGTAACATCCTCATTTTCGGGTTGAAATCGCCTACCCAGCTTAATTCCACTTCCTGGTAATTCGGGAATCTCTTCATCATTTTGTCCATATGCCAGAAGAGTGCGGATTCAATTCCCGATTTCTGATATTTAGGCTTAACCCCCATTATTGTGATCCTCGAACGGGTCAAAATCTTGTTTTTTCCCTTCAATGCTATCCTTAATTTGCCCCAAAACGTCGGTTTTCCATTAAAATACCTGAAGAGTTGATTGATATCCGGGATCATAACCTCAAAGGCAATCGGCTCCTCTCCATGAAAGGCAAACCAAATGAAGTCTGGTATCATGATAGCTTTCAGATCTTCAATTGTCTTCACCAGAGCGTCCTTTTGCATAGGAGTAAAATTCTCATGGAATTGCCAGGCATCATTATAAACTTCAAGAAAATACCCCAGAAAAGCATCGGTTTGCTTTAAATCAAAATGCCTGAAATTGTATTCCGGCTTCTGCCTGACCCAATCGGCAATTTTCCAAAACCTCTCCGGAAATGGCTTATTCATATCCAGATGATTGGTAACCTGCTCAAAATAAGGAGCAAAGCCATATGATTCAAAGTATTCCCTGTAGTAAGGCGGGTTATAGTTCATCCCAAAACTCTGGGGCATAAAGCCTTCTACCAGCAATCCCCAGAAATTGTCATTCTCCCCAAAGTTGATTGGTCCATCCATCGCCTGCATTCCTCTTTCTTCGAGCCATTGACGGCAAATATCAAAAAGAAGAAAAGCGGCATCCTTATCCCTGACAGACTCAAAGAAACCCATTCCGCCCGTTGGCTGCTGAAAAGTAAAGGCTTTCCTGCTATTAATGAATGCAGCTACTCTTCCTGATAACTTCCCGTTCTCATCCACCAATATCCACCTGCAGGCTTCTCCATGGCTGAAAAAAGTATTCTTCTCCGGAGTAAACACTCCCTCAACAATACTGTCGAGCGGACAGATAAAATTAGGATCTCCCTTATATAGCTGACGTACCACCTCATGAAACTGATGAATGGTCTTTTCGTTGTTCACATCAACCAGACGGTATTTCATACTTCCTTTTATTTAAGCCTGACAAATGTAAAGAAATCCTGAAACCATTGACAAGTTCGGGGTTCGAGGTTCGAGGTTCGGAGTTATCAATGGGTAGATTCCTGACAATGGGAGTTGTTAGTTGTTAGTGGGGAAGGTTCGGGGTTCGAAGTTCGGAGTTATCAATGGGTAGATTCCTGACAGGGGTGTTGTTAGTTGTTAGTGAGGAAAGTTCGGGGTTCTTAGTGTCCGACAACTTGCGGACGGCGGACTGATTTACACGGATATCGAAAATTAACATTCGCACACACCCTCATCCTCCTGCCGGCAGACACATCTCCAAATTTTTCATTTTCATCCGCCAGCCGGCGGACAAATTCCCATCCGCCAGCCGCCGGACTCCGCTTCGCTTCGCATCCCCCCGTCCCCCAGTCTCCTTGTCCCATTGTCTCCCATTGTCCTCAAGCAAATCTACATCAATCAAAAATCCGCAATCCGAAATCCGCAATCCGAAATAACTCCCCCAGTCTCCTTGTCCCATAGTCTCCCCATCCTATTGTCACTCCAAAAAAACGCAAATCTAGATCAATCAAAAATCCGCAATCCGAAATCCGCAATCCCACTTCCCAGTCTCCTTGTCCCATTGTCACTCCAAAGAAGCACAAATCCACAACAATCACAATCCGCAATCCGAAATCCGCAATCCGAAATCAAAAACCTCCCAATACAACCCTGTCCGGTATAATTATTACCTTTGCAAGGCCAGAGAAACAGATTCCGTGAAGAAACTCTATATCCTTATACTTCGTTCCTACATCGGCCCGGCCATAGCCACATTCTTTATTTCGGTGTTTGTGCTGCTGATGCAGTTCCTTTGGCGTTACGTGGACGACCTTGTCGGAAAAGGACTTGAATGGGACATCATCGTTCAGCTGATGTTCTATGCCTCCTTTACTTTCGTGCCAATGGCACTTCCGCTTTCAGTGCTCCTCTCCTCCCTTATGACCTTTGGAAACCTCGGTGAACGCTATGAATTGGTTGCAATCAAGGCTGCCGGAATCTCACTCAAGAGAGTTATTCTGCCTCTTGCAGTTATCGCATTCGTTGTAAGTGTTGGAGCATACTATTATTCCAATATCGTATTCCCATACGCCAACCTGAAGTTCAGGACGATTCTCTATGACGTTAGGCAGAAGAAAATGGCATTCAATATAAGGGAAGGGATTTGGTATTCATGATTACAGGGATTCGTAATAAAAGTTGAGGGTAAGGACAAGGATAATGTGACCCTCAGGGGAATCATGATTTACAATCACTCCAAGTTTCAGGGGAACAATAACCTCACAGTTGCCGATTCAGGGAAAATGGAGCAGACTTCCGATGGGAATCTTCTGCTTCTGACTCTTTACAACGGTTATAATTACGAGGAGAAATCCGGGCGGAACAGTGAATCCAAAAAACCTTTTCAGCGAACACGCTTTACAGAAGAGGTCATTAAATTCGACCTTTCACAGTTTAAAATGACCCGGACCAATGACGAATTCTTCCGCTCAGCATACTACATGCTGAATGTAAAGCAACTCGACAAGGCTTCTGATTCACTTTCAAAGGAGGTAGGGAAAAAGGCAAATGACCTGAAACGCTCACTGATGAGCTACTACTCCTTCTTTTCCAGAGCCTCTCTAACTGATAGTTCTGCTAAAAAACTGAAGAGGGTTCCGGTTGAGAAACTGCTCGTTGGCAAGAAAAACGATGAACAGCTTCGGATTGTCGACAATGCCCTTACCATGGCCAGAAATGCTCAGGGATCCTTCGAATTCAACAGGCAAAACATCAAGGAGGCAGCCACTCTCAGAGCCCGATACGAAATTGAATGGCATCGGAAATTCACTCTTTCTCTTGCCTGCCTGGCCTTGTTTCTTATTGGCGCACCGCTTGGAGCCATTATCCGAAGGGGTGGACTGGGTATGCCACTGGTTATCTCAGTTCTGCTTTTTGTTGCCTACCATGTTATATCATTTACCGGTGAAAAAGCTGCACGTTCCGGTGTTGCTGACTCATGGAAGGGGATGTGGATTTCAACATTCATATTTCTTCCTGTAGGGATATTCCTAACCTATAAGGCAACTTCAGACTCCAGTCTGCTGGATGCCGAAAAATACCGACAGTTTTTCAAGCGCTTTCTTCCCTCAAAAAAACAATCCCCGGCCATAAAGGATGAAAATACTGCTCCTTTGCAATAAATCGCCCTGGCCTCCCAGGGAAGGTGGCCCCATAGCCATGAACGCCATGATTACCGGACTGCAGAAAGCCGGGCATCAGGTGAGGGTCATGGCTGCAAATACCAATAAGTACTCAGTTGAACCTTCTTCAGTCCCTGCCGAATACCGGGAATCAACATCCATTGAATTTGCCTATATCGATCTGTCAATTAAACCTCTGGCTGCACTCAGCAACTATCTTAGCGGAGAATCCTATCATGTAAGCCGCTTCAGGAACAGGGAATTTTCAGAAAAACTTGAAGCCATCCTAAAAGCTGAAGAGTTCGATGTCATCCAGTGTGAAATGCTTTATACTACAGCGTATCTGGATATCATCAGAAAGCATAGCAAGGCTTCAGTGTTTCTCAGAGCTCATAATATTGAACACCTGATTTGGAAACGCATTGCTGACCATAGCCGGAATCCCCTTAAAAGGCATTATCTGAAACATTTGTATCTTACTCTCAGAGAATATGAGCTGAGAATACTGGATAAAGTAGACGGTATTGTTGCAATTACTGGTAAAGATGCTGAATTCTTCAAAAAACATACTAAAACTCCTGTCATACCGATTCCATACGGAATAGATTACGGGGCCGATTATCAGATAATTGACCTTCCTGAAACCCCGGATCTATTCCATATCGGCGCCATGAATTGGATTCCAAATGCAGAAGGCATTCAATGGTTCCTTGATGAAGTATGGCCTTCTGTTAGTAAGGAATTCCCCGGACTTTCCCTTCACCTGGCAGGCAGGATGATGCCGGAATGGCTTCAGAACAGAAAACAAAATGGAGTTATTATTGAAGGAGAAGTACCTGATGCTCTTGAATTTATATCCAAACATTCCATAATGATCGTACCTCTCTTTTCGGGCAGCGGAATACGGATTAAGATTATCGAAGCCATGCAGGAAGGCAGATCTGTTATCTCCACCAGAATTGGAGCTGAAGGAATTGAGATTGAAGATGGAAAAAACATCCTTCTGGCAGAAGACAAACAGGAATTTGTGAATGCTATTCGCAGATTGCTTACCGAACAAGGTCTAATTCAGAAGCTTGGTGAGGAAGCCCGCGAACTAATCAGGAACAAGCACTCCAACAAGAAGCTGATCGAAGGCTTGATTGAATTCTACAAAGTGGTCGGAAATCGCATTCATCCGTCCCGGATGTCCTGAATCATATGAATTATCATATACTTTCTTATTTTTGTCTTTTCCTGCCTTAAGTAGGCTTTTACAACCAACTATTCCTGAATGAAGATACTGGTGCTGTTGTCGCGTGTGCCCTATCCCACTGAAAAAGGGGATAAGCTGCGTGCTTTCCATCAGTTAAGATGTCTTTCAGAAAAGCATGAGGTAATACTTGTGGCACTCAGTAATTCAAGATTGCACCCTGAAGCTCGTAAGAAACTGGAACAAATCTGCAGCAAGGTCTACATTTTGCCAATAGGAGTAGCGGGTATGTTGTGGAATGTCTTCAAGTCTTTCTTTAACGGCAAACCCCTTCAGGTTGGATATTTCTATCGCTGCCGGGTTAACTCCAGAATCAGAAAAATTTTTAGTCAGGAGAAACCTGAACATGTGTATTGTCAACTTGTACGAATGGCTGAATATGCCATTAAGCTTCCCGGGCCTAAAACACTTGATTATCAGGATGTTTTCTCGATGGGTGTAAAAAGAAGAATGGAAGATTCTCCATGGTATTCGAGGCTCATTTTTAAAATTGAATACAAGAGGCTGCTTGCTTACGAGTCTGAAGTATTTGATAAATTCACCCATAGCAGTATTATTTCAATTCCCGACCGCGATCTAATCCCACATCCCGGCAGGAAACAAATTCATATCATCCCCAATGGCGTGGATCATGATTATTTTGCCGCTGTTGAAAGGGAAAAGAAGTATGACATTGTGTTCACAGGCAATATGGGATATCCTCCAAATGTTAATGCGGCTGAATTCCTTGCTCATTCAATATTTCCATTGGTTCATAAATCCAGGCCGGATGCGAGGCTTCTTATTGCAGGAGCCAATCCACACCCAAGGGTTCTGTCACTCAAATCTGATTCAATTCATGTCTCCGGATGGGTTCCTGATATCAGGGAGTGCTACGCAGAATCAAGAGTTTTCATAGCACCAATGCGCATTGGCACCGGACTGCAGAATAAGCTGCTGGAAGCAATGTCGATGAAACTACCCTGCATTACTTCGCATCTCGCCAACTCTGCCCTTGGTGCAAAACCCGGAACGGAGATACTGGTGGGGCAAAATCCTTCCGATTACGCTGAACACATTCTCCGCCTTCTGAACGATTCTGTCTATAGCACAGAACTTGCAGAGAAAGGTTATGAGTTTGTCCTGAGAAATTACGACTGGCATGCAGCAACCTCCAAACTGGAATCACTGTTCTCAGGCAAATAGAACATCAGTTTCCTGTAAAAATCCACTTTATATCTGATCATGAAATTATCTTGCAGCATATTCTTCTGCATTTTGTGATGAATTAGTCCCGGAGATAAACTATACCGAAATAAATCCAAATTGAATCAGTCATATACGTTAAATTTGCAAAGTATTTATACTCAAAACAGAAGATATTCAATAGCATGAGCGACGATAAAAAAATCATTTTTTCCATGGTTGGAGTCGGTAAAATTTACCCTCCTAACAAACAGGTACTCAAAGACATTTATCTATCCTTTTATTATGGTGCCAAAATCGGCATCATCGGTTTGAACGGATCAGGAAAATCAAGCCTTCTGCGAATCATTGCAGGCCTTGAAAAATCATTCCTTGGTGAGGTAGTTTTCTCCCCCGGTTATTCCATTGGATTACTGGAACAGGAACCTCATCTTGATGAAAATAAGACAGTTAAGCAGATTGTTGAGGAAGGAGTACAGGAAGTTGTTAATCTGCTGAAAGAATATGAAGAAGTGAATAACCGCTTCGCAGCGCCGATGTCGGACGATGAAATGAATAAACTCATTGAACGTCAGGGACAGCTTACAGAACTACTGGAGCATCACGAAGCCTGGGAACTGGATACCAAACTCGAACGAGCAATGGATGCGCTGAGATGTCCTGATGGCGATACTCCGATTTCAGTTTGCTCCGGAGGTGAGAGGCGCCGCGTTGCCCTTTGCCGTCTGCTGCTGCAGGAGCCGGATATCCTTCTTCTCGATGAGCCCACCAACCACCTGGATGCTGAAAGCGTGGAATGGTTAGAACTGCATTTGCAACAATATAAGGGAACCGTTATCGCTGTAACCCACGACCGCTATTTCCTCGACAATGCAGCAGGCTGGATTCTTGAACTTGACCGCGGTGAAGGTATTCCCTGGAAAGGAAACTACTCCTCCTGGCTTGAACAAAAAACCAAGCGCCTTGAACAGGAAGAAAAGACTGAAAGCAAGCGCCGCAAAACCCTAGAAAGGGAACTTGAATGGGTTCGCATGGCCCCCAAGGCAAGGCATGCCAAAGGGAAAGCTCGTTTGAACTCCTATGAAAAAATGCTTGATGAAGATGTTAAGCAGAAGGAAGAACGACTTGAAATCTATATCCCCAACGGTCCACGACTTGGAAACAACGTTATTGAAGCAGTCGGCGTCTCGAAAGCTTTTGGTGATAAACTCCTTTACGAAGATCTCAATTTTGCCCTGCCTCCCGGAGGAATCGTAGGTATCATCGGCCCCAACGGAGCCGGAAAAACCACACTCTTCAGGCTTATTATGGGCCTCGACCAGCCCGATAAGGGTGAATTCAAGGTAGGAGAAACCGTTACGGTAGGCTATATCGATCAGGCACACACCTCTATCGATCCGGAGAAATCAGTCTGGGAGGTAATCTCTGAAGAAAACGAGCAGATTCAAATGGGTGGCAGGCTTATTAATAGCCGTGCTTACGTTTCCCGATTTAATTTCAACGGACAGGATCAGGGAAAGAAGACAGGAGTTCTGTCAGGTGGTGAAAAAAGCAGGCTGCATCTGGCACTTACCCTGAAAAGTGAAGCCAATGTCCTTCTCCTCGATGAGCCTACCAATGATATTGACATCAACACCCTCAGGGCTCTGGAGGAAGGTCTTGACAACTTTGCGGGATGCGCTGTTGTTATCTCCCACGACCGCTGGTTCCTCGACAGGGTCGCCACACATATTCTCGCTTTTGAAGGCAATTCACAGGTTTACTTTTTCGAAGGTGGCTACACCGAATATGAAGAAAACCGCAAGAAACGCCTCGGCGATGAAGCTCCAAAGAGAATTCGCTATAAAAAACTGATGGCATAGTTTAAGCCATATTAATACTGAAGCATGATCCGGATAACTACCCAACTGTTGGAGGAAGTCAGCGAAAAAGCCAGAAAATCAGAGCGTCTGAGGATGAACTATAATTTTCATCCTAAGCTTGATGATCCTGTTCAGCGACTGCTGAATGCACTGGAACCCTGGACTTACATCCGCCCTCATAAGCACGCAGGAAAGGAAGAATCTTTTGTTTTGCTTTCGGGTAAGGTATTAGCTGTATGCTTCAACGACGATGGCTCGATTATGGATTCAAGTATACTCAGTCGCGAAACCGGAATTCTGGGAATTGAATTCGAGGAAGGAATCTATCATATGCTTACCTCCCTGGAATCAGGATCCGTAGTGTATGAAATAAAGGAAGGTCCATTCATTCCGCATACCCCGGGAACTTCAGCACCCTGGACTCCCGAGGAAGGTTCAGCAGGTGTGAGGGACTACCTTTGCAGCGTTTTTGACAAACTGGGAATACCCTACCCTTCATGATTCTGGCATAGAAGTCAGTTGGAATCGAAGTTAGAAATACAATACTTACTGAAAAAATGAGCAATTTTGCAGAATCAAATCAGTAAGCTTTCATTAATCAGGATTAAGAATGTCACAACCCAGCATACCTAAAGGCACCCGCGATTTCACTCCCCTGGAAATGGCCAGGAGAAATTATATTTTCGACACCATTCGCTCTGTCTTCAGGCTCTATGGATATCTGCCCATCGAAACTCCTGCCATGGAAAACCTGTCAACTCTGATGGGGAAATATGGTGAGGAAGGTGATAAACTGCTCTTCAAGGTGCTGAACTCAGGTGATTTCTTATCCGGAGTTGATGATAATGCTCTTCAATCAAGGGATAATGCCGGAATTTTACGCAAAATCAGCGAAAAGGGATTAAGGTATGATCTGACCGTTCCATTTGCCCGATTTGTGGTACAACGCCGTAATGAGCTGGTATTCCCATTCAAGCGCTATCAGATTCAGCCTGTTTGGAGGGCCGACCGCCCCCAGAAAGGCAGATACCGTGAGTTCTATCAATGTGATGTGGATGTAATCGGTTCTCCTTCCCTGCTTTACGAAGTGGAACTTATCCGAATTACAGATGAAATTTTCCGCCGACTGGGAATCAAAATCCAGATAAAACTTAACAACCGCAAAATCCTGAGCGGCATTGCCGAAATTATTGGTGAAGCCGGCAGAATCATTGATATTACAGTGGCTATCGACAAGCTTGACAAAATTGGTCTTGACGGTGTCAATAAGGAATTGAATGAAAAAGGCCTTTCAGAAGAGGCAATTTCAAAATTGCAGCCCATTCTTCATTTGCAGGGAAGCAATAGGGAGAAACTGAATCAGCTTTCCCAAATACTTTCATCTAGTGAGATTGGGTTAAAAGGTATTGCAGAAATCACTGCAGTACTTGACTATCTTGATGTTCTTGAAGTTGAGAGTCCCGTGGAACTGGACCTCACCCTTGCCAGAGGACTGAATTATTACACCGGAGCCATCCTGGAAGTGAAGGCTGCCAATGTTCAAATGGGAAGCATCAGCGGTGGCGGAAGATATGATGACCTTACCGGAATCTTCGGACTTCCCGATGTTTCCGGAGTTGGAATCTCATTCGGTGCCGACCGCATTTATGATGTACTCAATGAGTTGAACCTCTTCCCTGCTGATACCGAGCAATCCACACAGGTTCTGCTTATTAACTTCGGGAATGAAGAAGAAAAAGCCAGTCTGAAATTCATGGCATTACTGCAGAAAAATGGAATCTGTGCTGAGTTGTATCCTGATGCAGCGAAAATGAAGAAACAATTTGGCTATGCTGATTCCCGCAAAATACCATTCACGGTTATGATCGGTAGCAATGAGGCTGCCAGCGGCAATTACCAGCTTAAAAATATGATTACCGGAGAACAGGAAATTCTGTCACCGGAAGCCATCATACAAAAACTAAATTCCATCTGATCTGATGTTTAACTGGAATCTGAATTTCATGATTCAAATACAGCGGACCTGCCTCTAAAGGCTCTGTCCGGTTTGCCGCAATCTAAAAAACGGCTTATTGATCTGTATTTGTCTCATTTAATGCAATTTTCCAGCATGAAAACATTTTCAATAGGGGATTCTCCCCTCAATTTCGACCTCCTCGGAGAAATCATTGAACAACATCCACAACTCAACCTTAGTAATTCAGCACTTCAACGAATTCAGAAATGCCGGGATTACCTTGATGCCAAAATCAGCAGCCAGAAAGATCCTGTATATGGTATCACGACCGGGTTCGGGTCACTCTGTAATCGCTCAATTCCTGTTGATCAACTTGAACAGCTTCAAACAAATCTTGTAATTTCACACGCCTGCGGAATCGGGAATCCAATTGATGATGAAATTGTAGGCTTGATGCTGCTTTTAAAGGCTCATGCTCTTTCTCTTGGAAAATCGGGAGTTAACACAAATACTGTTCAACTTCTCCTTGATCTATACAATCACAGAGCATTCCCTCAGGTTAGGGAACTGGGCTCCCTGGGCGCCTCCGGCGATCTTGCCCCTCTGGCACACCTGGTGCTGCCTTTGCTGGGACTGGGAGAAATGAAGTATCAGGGTAAGATCAGGCAAACGGAAGAAGTCCTGAAAGAACTGAACCTTAAGCCGGTGAGGCTTCAATCAAAGGAAGGACTTGCCTTGCTGAACGGAACCCAGTTCATGAGTGCACATGGAGTTATTGTAGTGCTTAAGGCTCTGAAACTGGCGGAACTTGCAGATATCACCGGCGCAATTTCGCTGGAAGCTTACAATGGACGAATCGATCCGTTCCGGGATGAAATACAACAGGTAAGGCCTCATCCGGGACAGATTACAACTGCTGCCAATGTCAGAAGGATACTGAATGGCAGCAATCTAATCGGCAAGCCGGGCAAGGCTGTGCAGGATCCGTACTCCTTCCGTTGTATCCCACAGGTTCATGGAGCCGTGAAGGATACCGCAAATTATGTTGCAGAAATAATTCACAGGGAAATCAATTCTGTGACCGATAACCCAACGATTTTCCCTGACGATGATCTAATTCTTTCAGGAGGTAATTTCCATGGTGAGCCACTGGCTTTTGGAATGGACTTTTTATCCATAGCTCTTTCTGAATTGGGCAACATAGCTGAAAGGCGGGTATACAGGCTAATTTCCGGGCAGCGTGGCTTACCGGAATTTCTGAGCCCTCATCCCGGACTCAATTCCGGCTTTATGATTCCTCAATATGCAGCTGCTTCTGTGGTCAGTCAGAACAAACAGCTCTGCACGCCTTCATCTGTCGATTCAATAACCTCCTCCAATGAGCAGGAAGACCACGTAAGCATGGGTGCCAATGCAGCAACCAAGGCACTCAGAGTGGTGAACAATGTGGAACGGATACTATCCATAGAACTCCTTGTCGCCAGTCAGGCACTGGAATTCAGGGGATTATCGGAAACATCACCATTCCTCGCTTCACTTTTGAAGGAGTATCGCGAGAAAGTCCCCTTTGTTGAAGATGATGTTTTGATGTACAAATGGATGGATAACTCCCTTGAGTTTATACAGTCGCGCAAATTCAAGCTTCCGGAATGACATTAACGAAGAATTCCCTTACTTGATCTTCAGGAATAATTTTGCCAGCACCATATCTCTCAATTAAAAAGTGGCATCAAAAACTATCTTTCGAAAATAAAGCAATGCATTCGATATTTTTTGATATTTGCCTCCATTGTTAATCAATAAACACTTCATACCATGACTTTCGTAGTAAAAGGCTCAGGCCTCAGAATTGAAGACGTTGTAAATGTTGCCCGTCATCACGAAAAAGTAGAATTGCACCCTGATGCAATTAAGAGAATTAACATCTGTCGTGATATGCTGGAGAGGAAAATTGTTGCGGGAGAGATCATGTATGGTGTGAATACAGGCATTGGAGAATTCTCAGAAGTAGTTCTGAACGATGATCAGGTAAAGGAATTCCAGAAATATCTCATATACAATCACGCAGCAGGTATTGGCGATCCCATGCCTCTCGAATATGTAAGGGGTGCCATGCTGGGAAGGATCAACGTACATGCACATGGAAACTCAGGCAGCAGGCTTGAAATAACCCAGACTCTTGTTGACATGCTGAACAAGGGAGTAACACCCTACGTTTGTCAAAAAGGATCAGTTGGTGCATGCGGCGACCTTGCACCAATGTCGCAGATTGCATTGCTTATGATGGGGGAAGGAAAAGCATACTACGAAGGAGAATTGCTTGAGGGTAAAGATGCACTTGCCAAAGCTGGAATTCCCATTCCGGGATTGAAGGCTCGTGACGGACTGGCTACCATCAATGGTTCAAATGTACTTACAGCCATGAGCGCCATCTTTCTTTATGATGCAAACAACTGGCTTAAGCAGGCAGAAATTGCAACTGCAATGTCGCTGGAAGCATTAAAGGCAAATATGAAACCTTATTTACCAAGACTTCATGAGGTTCGCGGATTTGCAGGAGCTGTCCGCTCAGCTGCTGCTATTCGTAAAATGGTAGCTGGTGGCGACCTGGACGAGGGCAGGGTAAAATGCAAGGTGCAGGATGCATACAGCATGCGTTCAACCCCACAGGTTATAGGAGCTGCCCATGATGCACTGAAATATGCACGTTCGCAGGTAGAAATTGAATTGAATGGAGTTGGGGATAACCCAATTTTCTTCCCCGAAGAAAATATTCAGCTTTCAGGTGCCAATTTCCAGGGCTCCCCCGTTTCTGTCCCCATGGATATGGCAGGATATGTCATCACAATGGTAAGTGTGCTGAGCGAACGAAGGATGAACAGACTGAACAATCCGGCTCTGAGTGTAGGATTACCTGCATTTCTAACAAAAGGAGCAGGAATGTTTTCAGGACTGATGCTTAGTCAGTACACTGCCGATATGCAAATAGTTGAACAGAGGATTCTTTCAGCTCCTGCAAGCATTCAGTCTATACCGGCAGCTGCCGATCAGGAAGATTTTGTAAGCATGGGAATGAATACTGCCATCAAGAATTTTCAGATTCTTGATAATGCGTATGGCATATTGGGAATTGAAATGATGGCTGCAGCTCAGGCTCTTGATTTCAGGGAATACTCTTTTGGAGCTGGTGTAACGAAGGCTAAGGAAATAATCAGGAAATATGTCGATTTCCTTGAGATTGACAGGCCACTGTACAATGACCACAATGCCATGAAAGCTCTGGTCAAAAGTTGCGAAGTCCTGAATGAAGTAGAAAAAACAGTAGGAAGCCTTGAATAAAGCTCAAGCTGTTATATATTTGCGTCTGAGTTTTGTGAACAGGATTTTACTTCCCTTAACTGTCAATTATTTGCGGACATCAGGATGGTTACCTGTCGACTGCAATATTCCCGAATAGCCTAAAAGCCACCAACTCTGGAAACTATCCAGTAATTATTTTTATGCATGTCTGACGATTCTTCACCCACAGGTAATCCTCAACTCGAAGCCAGGTTAAGGATATTAAAATTCCTTTGCTTACTCACCTTTGCCGGTAGCGGACTTGGAGCATTATCATATGGATTTATAGGTACGTTCTACAATCTCTTCTCATCGATGTCAACAACTGCATTGGCTGATGAGCAGCAGGACATCATCAAGATGCTCATGTCGGGAGGCAGGTATTTCTTTATATTAAATTCGCTGCTCTACTCAATTTCCTTCACAGGCGCCTATATGATGTGGAAGATGAAAAAAGCCGGTTTTCATTGTTATACAATTTCTCAAATTCTGATTCTAATTTCGCCCCTCGCATTTATCACCGATTTTCATATGCCGGGGATTAATGTTATCCTTACAGCCTTGTTCATTTTCGCCTACTCTGGCTTTTTTAAGACAATGCACTGATCAGCTGATTTCGTAAATTATTAATACCTGTTTACGGAGTTGCTTTGTACAACCCGAATCATTTGGCATTCTTCCCTGAATGCATTGAGCAATATTGATTAATCGGAGTTGAAGAACCGACAGATCTTATCAGTCGCTGATCCTCATAATGCAAGCTTTTATCGGTTAATAATCCAATTTGGCAGATTAGATTTCTTTAACGAAGTCTTGCACTATATTTTTGCATCATCCGAATTAAATATTCTTTTTTCGCTGTTAGTAATAACCATGAATCGGTTAGCATTATTGAAATTGGAACGAAGTCTCTGTAAGGGATAAAATATTGGAGATACTCTCAACTGGTGGTTCGGTTGAGGTGGTTGGTTAATTTTTGAAGCCGGTAATTACCGGCTTCTTCCATTCTGAGCCACGACAGAGTCATTTTCACTTAACAATAATCACCGCTGCGAATCCAATCGCTCCCGGAATACCTGAATCCGGATGTAACTTCCTTTACAATTCCTTAACGATTAAGTGAAAAAAGCAGAAAATATCAAGATTCAATTATCAAGTTCCTCAATGACATCGGAATAATACCACAGTATTTTCAGACGACTACCTTACCGTATTAGAATCGATTCCACCACTTAATGTTATTAAGAATAATAATTGTGTAAAAAATTGTTAATTACTATTGAATTCAACATACGTAAATAGGTCAATTTGTTTGTAATTTCATATCTGAATTAATCGGAAAGTCTTCTCACCATTGAAAATCAAGTAATTCACCACTCCATAGCATTTGCTACTGTTGAATTTTTCTGTCTGTAAATAGCTGAAAATGACTACAGACAAGCGTTTGGAAGAATGAAATATTTTTATTGGTGAACGATTTTTCATTAAAATTGTTTAACTTCACGTAATATTTACGAAAAAATAACAAAAACTTAACCATAACTAACCATTTCAACCGCATTGCCTATGATGCATTAGCATGTAAAACAAGTAATCAACCAATTATTAACCTAACCAACCATCTAACTAATCAAAACCACCAATTTATGAGAAAACTAAGCTTCTTGCTTGCTCTGCTGCTTTTTACAAGCATGCAGTTGCTGGCACAACGAACCATCACTGGTCTGGTGACCAGTGCCGATGATGGAAAGGGTATCCCGGGAGTCACTATTCTCGTTAAGGGAACAGTATCCGGAACATTATCCGATCAGGATGGAAAATACTCATTGTCTGTTCCTAAGAATGCAACAGCTCTGGTGTTTTCATTCATCGGTATGAGAACCGTTGAAATAGCCATTGGAACTACCAATGTTATTGACGTAACAATGGTCAGCGATATCAAGGATATCGAAGGTATCGTTGTAACCGCTCTTGGTATTTCACGTGAGAAGAAATCACTGGGTTACTCCACACAGGAAGTAAAGGGTGATGCTATATCTACCGTGAAAACCGACAACTTTGTCAATGCACTCTCAGGAAAAGTATCCGGCGTTCAGGTGAGGAAAACCACGAACATGGGTGGTTCGACCAATATCCTGATCAGGGGTAGCAAATCCGTTACAGGCAACAACCAGGCATTGTTTGTTATTGATGGTGTTCCTGTAAACAATGAAATTACCAATACATCCAGCCAGAAACAAGCAGGCTTGGGTTATGACTATGGTAATGCTGCTTCCGATATTAACCCTGACGACATTGAAAACATCAACGTCCTTAAAGGCGCAGCTGCAACCGCACTCTACGGTTCAAGGGCAGCTAATGGTGTTATCATGATCACTACCAAAAAAGGCAAGGGTTACGGTAAGAAGGGCATTGGCGTCACTATCAATTCAGGAGTTACCTTCGGATCAGTTGACAAGAGCACTTTCCCAACTTATCAGGATCAATATGGTGGTGGTTATGGCCATTATTATGATGACCCTCTCAACTATGATCCTGAAACCGATCCTAATGGATATTGGTACTGGTATATCCGCGATGTAAACGGTGACGGCGTTGATGAACAATGGGCTGTTACTTCAGAAGATGCTTCCTATGGAGCTCCATTCAATGCCAATACCAATGTTTACCAATGGGATGCTGTTGACCCTGAGTCACCAAACTACATGAAAGCTACACCATGGATAAATGCCAAGAATGGTCCTATCACCTTCTTTGAGAAACCAGTTACCTATACCAACACAATTTCTCTCGAAAATCAGGGTGCTGACTACAATTATCGTATGTCATACACCAATTACAGTCAGAAAGGTCTGCTCCCAAACAGTGAACTGAAACGTAACAATGTTTTGCTCAATGCAAATTACAATGTTAATAAGAGACTTACTGTTTCAGGATCAGCCAATTTCACCAAAACCAATGCACTTGGCCGTAACTCAACCGGATATAGCGACAACCAGATGGGTTCATTCCGTCAGTGGTGGCAGACCAATGTTGACCTTATGGATCTTAAGGATGCATATTTCGCAACCAACAGAAACGTTACCTGGAACTGGGCTGACCCAACCGTCAATTCTCCAATTTTCTGGGACAATCCATACTGGCTGAGATATGAAAACTATGAAACTGATGCCAGAAATCGTTTCCTCGGATCAACAACCGTTAATTATGAAGTTGCAGACTGGATGAGTATTATGGGACGCGCTTCCGTTGATTCCTACAATGCATTCCAGGAAGAGCGCAGGGCAGTTGGAAGTATCGCTGCTCCATTCGGAATCGGCTCAGGAAGTGCTGCTGACGGTAGCTCCGGCCGTGCTGATCAGGGATCAGGCTACCTCAGAAGGGATATCACCTTTGCTGAGTACAACTATGACCTCATGCTCAATTTCAAGAAGGACCTTACAGAATCACTCAACCTGAAAGGTATCTTAGGAACCAATATCCGCAGAACTGAATACAATTACAGCATTCAGTCAACAAACGGCGGACTTGGTGTTCCCAGGATTTATTCACTTCAGAATAGTGTAGGCCCATTGCCTTATCCAAAAGAACTGGCTTCAAAGGTTGGAGTTGACGCTCTCTATGCAAGTGCTTCACTTGGCTACAAGAGCTTCCTATACCTTGATGCTACCATCAGGCGCGACCATTCATCAACCTTACCTGCCGACAATAGTTCATACTTCTATCCATCAATCTCAGGAAACCTTATTTTCTCAGAATTGGTTAAGACTTCATGGCTATCCTTTGGTAAAGTCAGGCTTAACTATGCACAGGTTGGTAACAGCGCAGGCTATGATCAGCTTAACGACAACTACAACATTTTCACCCCGCTTAACAGCCCTATGACTTCAGTTGCTGGAACCAAGAAAAATCCGGAGCTGAAGCAGGAAACTACAAAGAGCATGGAAGCCGGTTTGGAAATGTACTTCTTCAACAAGAGGTTAGGCTTTGACCTTGCTTTCTACAAAACCAATACTGTTGACCAGATTATCAACCTTGCCCTCTCAACCGCCACAGGTTACAATTCACAGGTTATTAATGCCGGTGATATTGAGAACAAGGGTATCGAGCTGAACATCAACGGTGTTCCTGTTCAGGATAAGGACTTCAGATGGGATGTAAACTTCAACTGGTCTGCTAACCGCAATAAAGTTCTTGAACTTTATGAAGGACTTGACAACCTGCAGCTTGGATCATACCAGGGCGGTATCACCATTAATGCTCGCGTTGGCGAACCTTACGGCGTTATCTGCGGAACCGACTATACCTATCTTGATGGAAAGAAAGTTGTTAGCAAAACTTCCGGACAATATATCAAGACTGGCAACAATGACAACGTAATCGGAAATATCAATCCTGATTGGAATGCCGGTTTAAACAACAGCTTCAGCTACAAGAACTGGTCATTGAGCTTCCTTATTGACATGCAGAAGGGCGGAAGCATATTCTCCCTCGATATGTACTACGGACTTGCAACCGGATTGTATGATGAAACAGCATATACCAACGACCTTGGAAACCCAGTTAGGGATCCACTCGTGTTGAACGAAGACGGAACCTATGCTTCAACCAGTGGTGGCTTCATCAATGAAGGAGTTAATCCTGATGGTACAGAAAACAAGACCCGCATCCGCGCCGACCGCTATGGAGCTTTTGGTTATGCACGTGGCCTCCCGGATATTGCATTCGTTTATGATGCAACCTACGTTAAATTACGCGAAGTATCTCTTTCATACAGAATGCCTTCAGCCATGCTCGAAAAGTCCTTCCTCAAAGGAGCTGAACTCAGTTTTGTTGGATCCAACCTCTGGATTCTCTTCAAAGACCTCCCATATGCTGATCCCGAATCAGGACTTGGTGCTGGTAACCTTCAGGGATTCTCCACCGGCTCACTGCCTTCAACCCGTGACTTTGGCTTCAACTTAAAACTTAACTTCTAATCTGAAACAAATATGAAAAAGATATATTTAGTTCTTACAGTCTTCATTATGCTCGCGTCATGCGGAAAGCTGGAAGATCTGAACAAAAACACCAAGGACCCGGCCACCGTATCCGGGGAATCTCTCTTCACTTCTGCACAGAAGAATCTGGTTGACCAGATGGTCAACTCAAATGTTAATACAAATATCTACAGGCTCATTATGCAGTACTGGTGCGAAACCACCTATACCGATGAAAGCAATTATGACCTGGATACACGTACAATTCCCGATAACCATTGGGATATCCTGTACCGTGATGTATTAAAGGATCTTGATGAATCAGCCAAGGTTATTGGAAACACAACCTATCTGCCTTCAGAAAGCCCTTCTGTAAAGAAAAACAAGCTGGCTATTGTAGAGATCATGTCAATATACACCTATAGCGTATTGGTGGAAACATTTGGCAATATCCCTTATTCTGAAGCCCTTAACCTTTCAAAGCCTACACCTGTTTATGACGACGGCCTCACTGTATACAAGGCTCTCATTGAGCGCCTGAATACCGCAATCGGCAACCTCGACCAGGAAAATGGCAGTTTTGATATTGCTGACAATATGTTCCAGGGTGATGTTTCAAAATGGTACAGTTTTGCCAACTCTCTCAAACTGAGAATGGGTATCGCTATTGCTGATGCTGACGCTGTTGCTGCTAAGGCTGCTGTTGAATCAGCTGCCTCAAAGGTAATCTCATCAAACAGCCAGAATGCGTCAATGGTTTATCTCAGCGCTTCACCAAACTACAACCCGGTTTATGCTGACCTGGTTGCAAGCGGACGTCATGACTTCATCCCTACCAGCACTATTGTTGATGTGATGAACACCTGGGAAGACCCCCGTCGTGCCTTCTACTTCACCATGCTTGATGGTGCATATGTTGGTGGCGAAAATGGAGCTTCCAATGACTTTACCGCTTACTCACATGTCTCTGACCGTATTCAGTTGGCTACTTTCGAAGGAACCCTTTTCGACTATGCTGAAACTGAATTCCTTCTTGCCGAAGCAGCTGCCAGAGGTTTTAACGTAGGCGGTACTGCTGAAGAGCATTACAACCTTGGAATCCGTGCTTCAATTGAGTATTGGGGAGGAACAACAGCTGATGCTGATACCTACCTTGCTAAATCAGAAGTAGCCTATGAAACTGCTGCCGGCGACTGGAAACAGAAAATCGGAATGCAGGCTTGGCTGGCTCTCTACAACCGTGGATTCGAAGCCTGGACTTCATACAGAAGGCTTGATTATCCTCAACTGGTTGCACCTGCAGACGCAGTTTCACCACTGCCACTGAGGTTCACTTATCCTATCAACGAACAGACCCTTAATGGTGCCAACTATGAATCAGCATCCACAGCTATTGGTGGTGATGCCGTTGATACCAAGTTATTCTTTGATAAATTCTAAATCGGCTCTGCCGAAATAAGCAAAGGGCTGCCAGAGATGGCAGCCCTTTCTTTTTTATACTGAGATCTATCTTTCTATTACTTTCACTAGCCTCATCAGAGTATATTTAATTCCAATGAGCTGAACTGTTTCTAATAATCTAAACAGATTTCTCTTCCCGCCTCCTGGAACACAACTTGAATGGCCAACCAGGCAATCAAGAGTGATGATAGTATATAATACCGCTGTGAATCCTAGAATATCGGAATTCAATCTCACTTCTTAAACTCAATTCACATTCTGATAAGGATTATTCCTGCTTAATTAAAAGGAAATTCTTCGTATAAAGCGCTGAAATTGAATCAAACTCAGCCTTATACTGCGCAGATACAGGATAAGCAGGGGGAGACTCCACCCTGAGAGGATCTATTGGCTGCCCATTCCTGTAAAACCTGAAATCGAGATGTGGACCCGTTGATAATCCTGAAGATCCCACATACCCTATTACCTGTCCTTGTGAAACCCGGCTTCCGGTACGAACTCCGCTTCCAAATCCTGACAGATGCATATAACTGGTTGAATAGGTTGCATTATGCTTTATAGTAACTATTCTGCCTGCACCCCCTGAATATGCAGCCTTAAGTACGATTCCACTGCCAATTGCATGAACAGGGGTTCCGCTTGGTGCAGCATAATCCACTCCATGATGAGGCCTGCGAATGCGAAGAACAGGATGTAACCGGCTATTGCTGAATTTGGATGATATACGGGTAAACTTTAGAGGAGCTTTCAGAAACTCACGTCTCAGATTCTCACCCATCTGATTGAAGTATTCGCTGACACCACCCTGCTCAAAACGATATGCATAATAATCCTTACCAGCATGTTTAAACCAGGCTGCATGGATAATTCCAAGTCCTACCGACTTCCCTTCTACGGAAAGATCCTCATAGATAACCTTGAACTCATCACCTTTCTGTATTGCATAAAAATCTATTGCCCACTGATAAATTTGGGCAAGTGCAATTGCCAGGTTTGGATCAGCCTTGGCATCTTCGAGTGTGTTCCAGAGAGAAGATTGAATAGTACCCGATGCAGCCCTGAGCCGGCTTTTCACCTCCTTTGTTCCGAAGTGAACATGCAGGGAGTCCTTGAAATCATATACTATATAATTGGTATCGGAAATTTCATAGATGAAGTATTGTAACTTCTTGTTCCCCTTATTCTCAATCATGGCAATGTATTCATTTCCAGCCCTGACTTTCCTCAGGTCGAAAACCCCAACCGACAATTCTGCAATTTTTCCGGACTGTTCCTTGTCCACATTGAATTCTGAAATGATTTCAACCAGGTTCTGCCCTGGTTTAACCTCTTCCCTAACAATTGAAAAAGAATCCGTTACTATTCCGTATTCAATAGTTGGGGACTGAACCTGCACCGGTTTAGCAATAGGAAGAATTATAAAATCCTTCAAAAGGACCAATGCAATGCCAATTGCAATTAAGCTGGCAAGAATCAGAAACCATTTCCTTAATTTACGGTTCAGCGTCATATTACTACATTATTCTTTACTTAATAAACAGTCTCTCAAAGTGATAAAATAAAAGTGAGCCATGCCAGCCCACTTTTACAAAACTAAAGGTGTCACTAGTTTTTTAGTTCATATGCTCTACGGCAAATTTGTATCCGGCGTTGAAAGCATCAAGATTTAGCTTAATTGTTTCTTCGCCCTTTTTGGAAAATATTTGCCTGATCGCTGCTTGTATTTTCTCGGCAGGAATCTCAAGAAATGGAGTTGCTGCACCAAGTATGACCATATTTGCTGATCTGGTTGACCCCAGATTCTTTGCAATATCATCAGCGTTGAGAGCAATATGATGGTTGAGTGATTCAATTTCCACCATTAATTCCTCCATGCTGGGATAATTACTGATATTGATAAATGGTTTCGTATTTGTAATCAACCAGCCGCTTTCTGATAAAAGAGGCAAATATCGAAGCGACTCCATTGGTTCCACTGAAATAATCAAATCAGCTTGTCCGTAAGGAATTAGGTCTGAAGCTATCTCCTGATCAGAGATTCTCAGATTTGATGACACATCACCTCCTCTCTGACTCATTCCATGTACCTCTGCCTGCTTAAGATGAAGTCCGGAACCTAATGCGGCCATTCCAATAGTTGCCGCAATTGATAAAATACCTTGTCCACCAACACCTGCCAATATTATATCACGTTTCATAGGAAAATAATTACTACTGTTTTGATACTGATAAGGAACGACTCAAAAGATTATGATTATACTGCAGCAGCCTTTTCTTTATCCTTGATTTTCTTGGCTTCCTTCAATGAACGCATTGCAGTTTGAATGCACTCTCTGCGAGGAATAATAACGGAGACACCATTATAATCCAACTCCCTCTTCATGATTTCGAGGTTCTCCTCATGATTTTTGGGTGAAGGATTAAGCACAATGATATGCTCCTCTTCAACTCCAACACCTTTGCAGATATCTTCAATCTTTCCAAAGGCAGCAGAATTCTGTCCTCCTGTCATTGCAGTAGTTCCATTATCGAGGATCATGATGGTGACAGCCGCTTTATCGTTTACACAATCGATAAGTCCGGTTATTCCACTATGAGTGAATGTACTGTCGCCAATTACAGCAACTGCCGGCAGCAATCCTGCATCAGATGCACCCTTGGCCATAGTAATTGAGGCACCCATATCAACACAGGTATCAATGGCATCAAATGGATCCAATGCTCCAAGTGTATAGCAACCAATGTCGGAAAATACTCTTCCCTTGCTCCAAACATCCAATGCCTGATTGAGTGCATTATATGAATAGATATGCGGGCAACCCTTGCAGAGTGAAGGTGGTCTGCCTACAACAACTTTTGGAATCTCCCTGCCTCTGGTATCTTTCTTACCCAAGGCCACCGCGACGAGGTTAGGATTCAGCTCTCCATCACGAGGAACTGTTCCGTCAAGCCTGCCTTTAATCTTTTTTCCATGGTTAAGGTAACCACGGAGCATTTCTTCAACTATCGGAGCTCCTTCTTCAAGAACCAGAATTTCACTACACTCAGCATAGAGCTTTTCAATCATTGGCCTTGGCAAAGGATACTGGCCGATCTTCAGTAAGGGGAATGGTATATTTCTGTCATGGAAATTTTCCATCAGGTAATTATAAGCAATCCCTGTTGTGATAATCCCCATACTCTTGTCAGAACCATCACTGTAAATATTAAAACCCGAGGTGCTGCTTGCGGCTTCGAACTCTTCCTGTTTCCGGAGTAAATCCTTATACTGCCTTCTTGCATTAGCAGGTAAAAGGATAAACTGACGACCATCCTTAGGCAGGTGAAGTCCGTTTTGAGCTCTTGAAGCAGATCTTTCCACTCCCGACCTTGAATGCGCAAGCCTGGTAGTGATTCGCATCAGAACAGGTATACCCATTCTCTCTGACAGGTCAAAACCATAGAACATCATATCATAGGCCTCCTGCTGATTGCAGGGTTCAAGAATCGGAATCATGGCAAACTTCCCATAAAACCGGGAATCCTGCTCATTTTGAGAAGAATGCATTGAGGGATCATCAGCAGCCAGAACAATCAGTCCGCCATTTGCACCCGTAATGGAAGAGTTGACAAATGCATCAGCTGCTACATTGAGTCCAACATGCTTCATGCACACAATGGATCTCTTTCCGGCATAGGACATACCCAGTGCTGATTCCATTGCTGTTTTCTCATTGGCTGACCATCCGGATCTGATATTCCTGATCCCGGCTTCCTTTGAATGCATGACATATTCCATGATTTCGGTTGATGGTGTGCCGGGGTACGCATAAACGCCTGATATACCGGCATCTATCGCCCCCTGGGCAATAGCCTCATCCCCTAATAACATAAGCTTTTGCATAATGGTAAAATTTATTGTTTAACAGCCTTCTCACCAACAAATCTAAAAAAATAACCATAGCTGATCCTTGCTGAACAATAAATAATAACTTATTTTTAATCAAAATAAATGACACTCGCAACTTATTATATTTCAAACAATTCCAAGATTCATTGGTTTTAGTTTACAAAAGAATTTTACCTTGAATTTTTTAGCTCATCTATTACTCGCCGGAAGTGACAAGCAGTTGCTGGTCGGAAATTTCATTGCTGACCATGTGAAAGGAAGGAAAATTGAAGATTATCCTGAACGGATTCAATATGGTATTAGAATGCACCGGGCCATTGACAGCTTCACCGATCAGAACCCAATAGTAAGAAAAAGTATTCTTCGCTTGCGGCCAGTCTACAGCAAATATGCCGGGGTGATTGTGGATATGTATTATGATCACTTCCTGGCCTTGCACTGGGAACAGTACAGCAAGGAAAGCTTGCTGTCATTTACAACAAGCAGGTATTCTATTTTGCAACAACACGCTGAGTATCTTCCGGCCAGATCATTGCGGACACTAACATATATGTCAGCTGACAACTGGTTAATGGCTTATGCTACAATGGAAGGCATGCAGCAAGCCTTTAACGGAATGTCAAGAAGAACAGTATTCGCCTCCGGTATGGAAAATGCAGTAACTGACCTCGTTAGGAATTACCCTTCCTATCGCGAAGAATTCAATGAATATTTCCCTGAACTTCAGCAGTTTGTAGAATCCAGCTTTGTGAAGTAATTTTAGGAAAAGATAGTCACAACAAGATTCCTTGGCCCGCCCTGATTGCGGTATTCGCAAAGATAAAGGCCTTGAACAGGATTCAGGTTAGGTTTGCCACCAGTTATAGGAATGGTGATGGAGGCTCCTGACAATGTGGTTTTCACATGAGCAGGCATATCATCAGGCTCTTCACCTAAATGACGGAAATACAATTCATCGGGCACCAGACGGTTAAAAACCATCTCAAAATCAACCAGTACCGTAGGATCAGCACATTCATTCAAGGTAATCCCAGCAGATGTATGCTTGATAAACACATGCATCAATCCGGCTTCCGGCAGCTTTGGCAGCTTGGAAAAGACCTCGCTGGTAATTACATGAAATCCCCTTTCATATTCAGGTAATGTAATTTCAACTTGTTGAATCATATCTGAAGCAATTTAGGTTGCAAAAATAAGTTTCGAAGTTTCCAATTCCTACTCTTTTTTTTCAGAAAGCGTCACACAAATTGCTATTGCTTTGACAGTAAGTTATATATAGTCACCAAATTGTTCATAACTTAAATATTCCACAGTTGTATTATGACACAATCAACAAGAAATACGTACCAACAACATTGATACGCATTCATGACCTTTATTCTTAAATACACTGAAGATCTTTGACTTACCCATACCGAATCCATTCAATCTGTAGCTAACTCATGATATCTCCATTTCTTTTGCGTTTCAGTTGGTTGACTATCATGAAATATCATAGTAACCTACGGATTAAAAAAAAGCTCCGGATTAAAATCCGAAGCCTAATTTAATCTTCCTGAACTCACTTAGCCCAATTCACATTGCGGCTTAGTATTTTTGGATATTTAATCCTCTGCTATGATTTCCTTACCTGCAGCCAGGTCCTCAAGCATTGCAGTTGTAAGGGATTTAGGTCTTTCAAGCGGATAACCCAGAGCCCTGTCCCAGATAATGTTGGCACAAATACCTATTGCACGGCCAATACCAAACAATACAGTGTAGAAGTCATATTCCTTAACTCCATAGTACCATTGAATAACACCAGACTGTGCATCAACATTGGGCCAAGGATTCTTGGCCTTGCCCTGCTCGAGAAGAATTGGAGGAACTACCTTGTAAAGAAGGTCAACATACTGGAATAAAGGATCTTCCTTTAGATGGTTGAGTGAGAATTCACGCTGCAACTGATAGCGTGGGTCAGTCTTGCGCAAAACGGCATGTCCGAATCCCGGAATAACCTGTCCTGATTTAAGAGTATCCCAAACAAACTGCTTCATCTCAACTTCACTTGGAACACGTCCATCCATCTTTTCCATTACTCCTTGCAACCATCTTAAAACTTCCTGATTGGCAAGGCCATGCAATGGTCCGGCAAGGCCATTGATCATGGATGAAATGGAGAGATAAACATCTGACAATGAACTGGCAACAAGATGGCCAGTATGTGCGCTTACATTACCACCTTCATGATCAGCATGGACGATGAAATGCATACGGCTTACATCGTCATAAGGCTTACCAATGCCCATCATGTGAGCAAAGTTTCCACCAAAGTCAAGGTAAGGATTGGACTGTATTCTTTTCCCGTCACGATAAAGCTTTGCATAGATATATGTAGCAATTTCCGGCATCTTAGCCATCAGGTTAAGAGCATCTTCATAAGTCGGATCCCAATAATCCTGCTTATGCAACTTGCCAGAGGCATATTTCTTGGCAAAAAGTGATTCTCTCTGCAATGTGGTAACAACAGCGGAGAAAATAGCCATTGGATGACTGCAGCATGGCATGCCATCAATTACCTCATAAACATAACGGGGTAAAATTCTGCGCTTATTGAACTCATCAACCACTTCCTGCAATTCATCCTCATTAGGAATGTCTCCGGTAACCAGAAGAAAAAATAATCCCTCCACATAGGGCATCTCTGAGCCTTTAGGTTTTGGCAGCTTCTCAAACACTTCAGGAAGCGTATACCCTCTATACCTGATTCCTTCAAGCGGATCAAGGTATGAAATATCTGTTACCAGGGATTTAACACCCCGCATCCCCCCAATAACCTGCGAAATGGTGATCTTATCCACCACAACATCTCCATATTCTTTCAGGAGACGCTCTGTACGTGGGCGCCATTCCAAAATCTTCTCATGCAATTTGTCTTTTAATCTGGTTGCCATAGCTTAATCAAAGTTTATTGTTAAAGGGAGGGGATTTACATATTACTGATCATTGCCGAGGCAAATTCAGAAGTTTTCAGTTTAGTGGCACCTTCCATCAGGCGATGGAAATCATAGGTAACAGTTTTCTTTGCAATAGTCTTCTCCATGGAATCATAAATCAACTGAGCAGCCTCAGACCATCCCATATACTCAAGCATCAGCGCTCCTGACAGAATCACAGAACCAGGATTAACCTGATCAAGTCCTGCATACTTAGGAGCTGTGCCATGAGTGGCTTCAAAGATAGCATAACCGTTATTGTAATTAATATTGGCACCCGGAGCTATTCCAATCCCTCCCACCATGGCAGCAAGCGCATCAGAGATATAGTCACCGTTCAGGTTCAGTGTTGCAATTACAGAATATTCATCTGGCCTTAAGAGAATCTGCTGAAGAAATGCATCTGCAATAACATCCTTTACAATCACCTTGCCAGCCTTAACAGCAGCGGACTGAGCAGCATCAGCCGCTTCCTTGCCCTTTTCTGCAGCAATCCTGTCATACTCTGACCATGTAAAGGTAGAATCACCAAATTCACGTTCCGCGAGTTCATAACCCCAGGTCTTGAATGCACCTTCAGTAAATTTCATGATGTTCCCCTTATGTACAAGGGTTACTGAAGGCAGCTTACCATCTACGGCATATTTGAGTGCAGCCCTTACAAGACGCTCTGTTCCTTCCAGAGAAACAGGCTTTATTCCTATAGATGAAGTTTCAGGAAAACGAATCTTCTTGACACCCATCTCATTTATCAGAAAGTTCTTAATCTTTTCAGCTTCAGGAGTTCCATTCATGAACTCAATACCAGCATATATATCCTCAGTATTCTCACGGAAAATATGCATATCTACTCTTTCAGGATGCTTAACCGGGCTGGGGACACCATTGAACCAGCGAACCGGACGCAGGCATACATATAAATCAAGCATTTGCCTCAATGCAACGTTCAGCGAACGTATTCCACCACCTACCGGAGTGGTAAGAGGACCCTTGATACCAACTACATACTCCCTGAAAGCAGCCAGGGTTTCATCTGGCAACCAGTTTCCAGTAAGATTAAATGCTTTCTCTCCTGCAAGTACTTCCTTCCATTGAATCTTTCTTTTGCTTCCATACGCTTTCTCAACAGAAGCATCAAACACCCTAACCGATGCAGCCCAAATGTCAGGACCGGTACCATCTCCTTCAATAAACGGAATTACCGGATAATCAGGGACTTGCAATTTTCCATCAACAACTTTAATCGTACTGTTTTCCATATTTGTTTCTTGCCAGAATTTTAAGTTAATATTTACTCAGTAAAAGTACAAAAACATTCAAAAATCTATATATATATTTCAAATGATTTTTTACAAATTTTCTGTCAAATTTTTCTGTACTTATAAAAACTATAATCCTCTTTAAATGTTGAATATACAAAGAAATATCCGCTATAAATAACTTTGTCAGATGGAGAAAAACAGGACTCTTAATCAATGTGCAATTCTTATTGATGGGGATTGCCTTATGTGCAGCCGGACGGCAGCATACATTGGTCGCATCGACAAGAAAAAGAAGCTGCGAATCCTTCTAAGGTCAACAGCTCATGAAGATATTAAACTTGAAGACTATCCATTGGAAATTCTTTTCGCTGATTCTGTGGCTTTCATCAGGGGAAATTCAGCCTGGGTAAAATCTGATGCCATAATTCAGCTTGGACTTGAATTGGGAGGGCTATGGAAATTATCGATAATCCTGAAATTAATCCCCAAGGTTATCAGAGATTATATCTATGACATGATTGCAGCCAACAGACACAGAATCGGCAAAATACTGTTTAAAGCTCCTCCCAGTTGTTCAATCCCGAATTGCAACTAAAAATAATCTTTCCTATCCGGCATATTTCAACCTCCATTCGAAGCAGCATTCACAATGCACTGCCAATAATTCCTATATTTGCAGTCCGATCTTATCCTTAAATCATGCCTAGCTTCTTCAAACCGGCCTCCCTCCTTTTTCTGCTCACTTTATTCATTTCATCTGTTGCTTTTTCCCAAAACAACTCTGTACGTGGGTTTATCTATGAGAAGGAATCCGGTGAACCTATCATATTTACCAATGTCTACCTCTACAGAACCTCATATGGTGCTGCAACTGATGTTAACGGTTACTTCACCATAAGTAAGGTTCCAGATGGAAATTACACTCTGATGGTAACTTATCTTGGATATGATACCCTGAGGGAAAACATCAGCATGAAGGGAGGTTCAGTTGTTACCCGTAAACTCTATCTTGACAAGGCAAGCTATTCGCTTAAGGGAGTTAGTATCTCGGCTGAATATCAGGATATGAGAACTGACACCAGAACTTCGGTGGTAAAAATCACTCCAAAACAGATTAAGCAAATCCCTGCAATTGGAGGGCAATCCGACCTGGCTCAGTATCTGCAGGTTTTACCGGGCGTTATTTTTACCGGTGATCAGGGTGGACAACTATATATCAGAGGAGGCGCCCCTATTCAGAACAAAGTACTTTTGGACGGCATGGTAATCTACAACCCTTTCCATTCCATAGGCTTGTTTTCGGTTTTTGAAACTGATATTCTGCGTACTGCAGATATTTATACAGGTGGATTTGGTTCCGCATATGGAGGAAGAATTTCCTCAGTAATGGACCTGACTACACGCGATGGCAATAAAAAACGTATAGCCGGGAAAGCTGGAGCAAGTACCTTCGGCTCCAAATTACTGATCGAAGGACCTATTGTTAAAGATAAATCTGACTCAAAAGGAAGTTCCTCCTTTATCCTGTCATTCAAAAATTCCTATCTGGAGCAGAGTTCAAAAACATTCTATACATACATTGACAAGAACGGTCTCCCCTTTAACTTTATGGACCTTTATGGAAAGGTTTCACTTAATTCTTCCAACGGAAGCAAGGTTAATGCATTTGGATTTAATTTCACCGACAAGGTAAACTATAAGGCAATTTCCGACTTTGACTGGGATGCAGCCGGTGGCGGACTCAATTTCGTGGTGATTCCGGGAAGTAGTCCGGTATTGCTTGAAGGAACCATTGCTTACTCCTCCTATAAAATCAGTCTGGCCGAACAAAATACCGCACCCAGATCCAGTCTTATCAACGGTTTTAATGCGGGTATGAATTTCACCTACTTCCTTGGCAAGGACCAGCTTAAATATGGAATTGAGTTACTTGGATTCACAACATCATTCAACTATGTGAATTCTGTTGCCCGTACCATTGATCAAACTGAGAACACTTCTGAAATTGCAGCATTTGTCAACTATAAGATATCCAGAAACAAATTCCTGATTGAACCGGGCTTCAGGGCTCAGTATTACGCTTCCCTATCCGATTTCTCCCCGGAGCCCAGACTTGCTGTCAAATACCTTGCGACAAACAGGCTTCGATTTAAAATGGCAGGTGGCTTCTATTCACAGAACCTGATAGCTGCCAACAGTGATCGCGATGTTGTAAACCTTTTCTATGGATTCCTCTCCGGCTCTGGCAACCTCCCCGATTCAGTGAATGGCAATTTGAGGAAACATAGTCTTCAAAAAGCCCAGCATCTTATTCTTGGCATGGAATACGACCCCAGCAGAACAATTAACCTGAATTTCGAAGTTTACTACAAGTATTTCTCTCAGCTTACCAATATTAACAGGAACAAGATTTTCAAGGATGAGTCTCCCTATAATGATCCATCCTCCATCAGCTATAAACCTGAATACCTGCGTAAGGATTTTATCATTGAAACAGGAAATGCCTATGGATTTGATGTCTCCATGAAATATGACCACAATAACCTGTATGTGTGGTTTGTATATTCTCTGGCATACGTAAATCGCGACGATGGAATTGAGCAATACGTGCCTCACTTCGACCGCCGCCATAACATAAACCTGGTTACATCATATCAGTTCGGCAAGGAGAAACTCTGGGAGGTTAATCTCAGATGGAATTTTGGATCCGGATTCCCTTTCACACAAACGCAGGGTTATTATGAGGAGCTTTCCTTCGAAGAAGGTATCTTCTCTGATATTACAACTCAAAACGGAACGCTTGGAATTCTTTACAGTGCATACAACAAAGGCCGTCTGCCCTATTACCACAGGCTCGACGGAGGAATTACAAAAAAATTCCAGCTTAGGGAAAACTCTGTTTTGGAGATCAATGTAACAATAACGAATGCCTACGACCGAAAGAATATTTTCTACGTCGACAGGATCAGCAATCAGAAAGTCTACCAATTGCCGCTGATGCCAAGTGCAGGAGTTAGCCTCTCCTTCTAAAAGCTTTTCTATTCCTTGTTTTTGGTATCCATGAATATGGTTACCGGACCATCATTTATCAGGGAAATTTCCATATGCGCACCAAAAACACCGGTGGCAACTTTTTTCCCAAGTGCTATTTCCATGACAGATATAAAGGATTCATACAATGGAATTGCGGTTTCAGGTCTTGCCGCCCGGATATAGGAAGGCCTATTCCCTTTTTTTGTACTGGCATGCAAGGTAAACTGACTTACAATCATAACAGCCCCACCGGCCTCTTCTAACGAAAGATTCATAACCCCTTCGGAATCCGGAAAAACCCTTAGTCGGCTGATTTTACCAACAAGCCACTCGATATCTTCAATACTATCTGATTCTTCAATTCCCAATAAAACCAATAACCCATTTCCAATTTTACTGTAAACTGATTGCTCAATCAGTAAATCACATTGTTTAACTCTTTGTATTACAGTTCTCATAATTACTGGTATTCAACCTGATCCAGATTTTCATCATTCAGTATCCCGAGATAATTCTGATATCTCCCCTTATCGATTCTGCCATCGCCCAAAGCTTGCTTAACTGCACAACCAGGCTCATGCAAATGAGTGCAATTGGCATATTTGCATAAAGGCAAGAGCTCCCTGAATTCAGGGAAACGTTCTGCAACCTCCTTGCTTTCAAAATGAACCAGTCCAAACTCCTTGATTCCGGGTGTATCAATAATATAACCTCCATTCTCAAGAATGAACATCTCGGCAAATGTAGTTGTATGCATTCCCTTGTTGTGATAGTTGGATATCTCACCTGTCCTCACATCCAATGCAGGCTCAAGACTATTGATAAGTGCAGACTTACCCACTCCTGAATGACCGGTAAACAGGTTCACCTTGCCCTCAAGATCATCTCTGAGAGCTTCAATTCCATCACCTTTCAAGGCAGAAACTGTTGCAAAACCATAACCCAAACCCAAGTACAAATTACGGAAATGATCAAGCAAGATGATTGATTTTTCCGAATAGAGGTCTATCTTGTTAAACACGACTGTGGCAGGAATATGGTAGGCTTCAGCTGTAACAAGCACCCTGTCAATAAAGCCGCTGGAGGTTCGTGGCTGCTCAATGCTCGCCACCACATAAAGCCTGTCGATGTTGGATGCAATGATGTGAGCTGACTTTGACAGATTGGTAGCCTTGCGGATAAGATAATTATGCCGTTCGTGTATTTCATAGATAACACCAACAGGACCGTCTTCAGTTATCTCAAACTCAACATAATCACCAACGGCAACAGGATTGGTGGTGCGGATACCATGAATCCGGAATTGCCCCTTTAACCGGCATTCCACTTTCTGGCCTCTTTCACTTCTAACCGTGACCCAGCTCCCTGTCGACTTGACAACTATTCCTTTCAACCTCGTTGATGAATTAAATTACTTCCAATTGACTTCTGAGAATAATAATGATGTAAAAATACTCAAATATCAGAAGCATCTGTTAAGACGATGCTTACATGAACTTAAGAGAGGGTTTATTGCATCAAATAACACGATAAATCTTCCCCGGCATGCATTTGATAAGATTCTCGAATTCAAGTCCCAAAAGCGCATTTGCAGCCTGAGTGGGTTTAAGACCTGACTTGATAAGCAAAGTATCCACATCCAGATCACCGGCTTCACTTAAGATGTTAAACAATTTCTCTTCATCAGGCTTGAGTACCGGAAATAGTTTAGCCTGAACCAGTTTCTGAGTTTCCTTAGAGGAAGACCAATCCAGCATATACATCAAATCTTCAGCCGACTGAATCAAGGCAGCCCTGTTACTCCGGATCAGGTTATTGCAACCTTCCGATTTACTGTCCCCTACCCTTCCCGGAATTGCAAACACATCGCGGTTATAGGAATTGGCAATTTCAGCCGTTATTAATGCGCCTCCCTTATTTCCAGCTTCCACCACCACCACCGCATCAGCCATTCCTGCAATTATTCGATTCCTCATGGGGAAGTTTTCCCGGTCAGGCTTGGTTCCGCTTATGAACTCCGATACAACACCTCCGTGGGTAAGCATCTTTTCCGCCAGGGATCTGTTGGCATAAGGATATATCCTGTCGAGACTGTGTCCTAAAACTCCTACAGTATGCAAACCATGTTCCAGAGATGCACGATGAGCCCAGGTGTCAATTCCATATGCCAGTCCACTGATAATGGAGATATCAATTGACTTTAACCCCTCGATTAATTTATTGCACATTTCCCTGCCATACTCAGTTGAACTCCTGGTTCCAACCAAGGCTACAATTCTGGGCATATTGAGGTGCCCAGTTCCTTTGAAATATAGAATCAGCGGACTATCCAGGCATTGCTTCAACCTAAGTGGGTACCCTTCATCAAGGTAAAAGAATGGCGTAATTCCATACTTTTCAATAAAGAGCATTTCTGCCTCTGCCCTTCCCAAAACCATCTGATTGAGTACGGCATTTACAGTTTGTTCCCCAATCCCCGGTATCTTCATCAGCGACCGCCTCTTTTCCCTGAAAACAGCACTAACGCCCCCGCAATATGAAATCAGGTTCTTCCCGTTGATGCATCCAACCCCCGGTATCAGGGTGATGGCAATTTTATAGATCAGATCTTCCATAATACTCTGCTTTTGAGGTTGGGAAATCACATGCCTGCATTGGTTTTTTGAGTAGATTTGACTCATATTGGTAAGATTCCCATGAAATCAAGACATCAGCTTCATGCACTTGTTTGCCCGCTAGACTGGGGACTGGGACATGCAAGCAGATGTGTTCCCTTGATTCAGGAGTTGCTTTCTCAGGGATTCAAAGTATCCATCGCGGGACAAGGCAACTCACTGGAATTACTGGCTCGGGAATTCCCTGAACTTGAAAGGTTCAGCATCAGGGGATTCTCTCCAACCTATTCTAAATCAGGAAACATGACCGGGAAAATGCTGGGATTGATTCCATCTTTTATATTCTATACTTTATATGAAAACTATATACTTTCAAGAATAGTAAAAGTACAAAAAATTGACCTGATAATTTCTGACAACCGCTATGGAATAATCAACAAAAAGACAAAAAACATCCTGCTTTTACACCAGCTTCAGATTCAGCCACCTGCCAATGCAAAATGGATTGGGATCCCGATAAATCTGGTTAATAAATTGTTGATCAGGCGCTTCGATGAATGCTGGATACCGGATTATGAAGGTGACGATAACCTTGGTGGAATCTTATCACATCCCGAAAGAATACCATCTAACGTTAGTTACATTGGTCCCTTGAGCAGATTAGATAAAGTGAACGATTCCCGGACAAAAAACCAGATTCTTGCAATATTGTCCGGTCCGGAACCTGAGAGGAGCAATCTTGAATCAATCCTCATCAGGCAATTAACACAGCTAAATAAAAAATCTACAATTATCTCCGGGAAACCAGATGAAAAAATCCGGCAATCGGAGGATAACAATCTTTCGATAATAGCATTTGCTGATACCAAAATGCTGAATGAATTGATTTCTCAGTCAGAGATCATCATATGCCGCTCCGGATATTCTTCAATCATGGACCTTGACAGAGTTGGTGGCAAAGCATTACTCATTCCAACACCCGGACAAACTGAACAGGAATATCTTGCAGAAAGGATTAAGAATCAAGGAATAGCCTATTCAATAGAGCAGAATCAACTGAAGCTCGACACAGATATACCAATTGCGATGACATTCAATGGATTCAAAAGCAGAAATAAGCAATCTATCCTTTCCACCAGAATGGAATCTTTGAAAAGCTCGCTTCTCCGCACTTCAGAAATCTGATTACTTTTGTCAAAATATTTAAACCGATGATTTCAAACTACATCACCTGGACTGCGAATCCGCAGATTTTCCATATAGGCTCTTTGAGTGTAAGATGGTATGGATTGCTTTTCGCCATGTCCTTTGCAGTCGGATACTTCATTATGCTACGCTTTTTCAGGAAGGAAAAAATCGCAGATACCGTTCTTGATAAACTGAGCATGTATATGCTTATTGCCACAGTAATTGGAGCAAGGCTAGGACATGTACTTTTTTATGAGCCTGCATCCTATCTGGCTCATCCTCTGGATATCCTCAAAATCTGGGAAGGTGGGCTGGCAAGTCATGGAGCAGCAATTGGAATTCTGCTCGGCTTGTATTTCTTTGCTCGTTCCGAGAAGCGAACCTACTTCTGGACGCTCGACAGGATTGTGATAGTAGTTGCCCTTTCCGGTTTCTTCATTCGAATGGGGAATCTTATGAACAGTGAAATATACGGGAATGTAACCACTCTCCCCTGGGGCTTTATTTTTGAGAGGGCCGGGGAAACATTACCCAAACACCCTACACAGATTTATGAAGCGCTTTCATATCTGGTAATCTTTGCATACCTGATTTCCTATTACTACAGGAAGGATGGAAAGCCAAGGGAAGGATATCTGTTTGGATTTTTCCTTGTATCATTGTTTTCAGTCAGGTTTATCATCGAATTCCTCAAGGAACCACAGGTCTCATTTGAAAGCTCAATGGCTCTGAATATGGGACAATTATTATCAATCCCATTTGTTCTTGCCGGTCTTTACATCATCTTCCGCAAGTCCAATACTGAGGTAAAGTAAAAAGCTTAAACTCCATGATCACAATTATTGCTGATTCTGCGAACAGCATAGATTTTCAAAATAACAGATAAAAGAAGAAGGCTGCCAGCAAAACTGACAGCCTTCTTTTTTATCAGGTCAGGGAAATACTAATTCATTCCCCCGGTTCTCATTTTCATGTACTTGTCAACTCTATTGACAATTGCAGGCTGGTTGTATTCCTGTGCAAGTTGCTTCATCAGGTTAAACAAGCCAAATGCCTGATTCAGGTCTTCTTCATAATTACCCCTGAATTCCGGATTTAGGGAGGTGATATAATCAGCATTCTGCTCATATATATCAAGAAGTCTGTTAGCGAGCTTATTCCCCTTGTCAAATGCGTTGCTCAGGTAATAAACCTCCACAAACTGGCTCATATAAATATCAAAGTGAACCTTGTTTTCCGGGAAGATCTGCTGTACATAATCGCATACCTTAATTGCAGAATCATACTTGCCTTCAGCAGCTAGTTTGCGACCTAAGCGGACGAAATTCTGCTTGGGTATCATGGTATTGCGATAGCTTTCACGATCAACATATACCTTAGGATCGGCCAGGTTCCCCCATTTGCACTTATTCATCATGATATTATAGGAAGCTTCTGAATTGACACTTCCAAGCCCCTGAATGAAATCCTTTCCATCCTGCACTACAGGAAGGAAGCGATATACAAACCCATCCTGATAACAGTATTTGTCCACATCAACTGCATCACTGATACTTGATGGACTGGCAAAATAGATCGGACGCTTGAAATGATTGGCTGCAAGGAAATCAAGCAGCATAAGGTCATTCTTGTAAAGGTAGTTCGACTTGATATCCCATTCTACAGAACCAAGAACCTTGTCCTGCAAATATTTGGGCACCAATCCATTCTTAATCATACCGGCTGAGTCCACTGTAATTTTTACCTTCTTGGAAGGGAAAACAGCTATGCTCTTATTCGCACTCACCTGATACTTGGTTGATGGATCATCACTGGCAATAAAGTTTATCATATCCTGTAATTCCACCCGTTCATCCAGCTGCTTGGTATAGGCTACAACCTCATTTACCCCCTTGTCATATTGATCTGACCTTAAGGTAAACGGCAGTGGATCTGAATCATAAATCTTCCTCATCAACTGATGGACATACCAGTCTCCAGAAGCAAGCATGAAGTTAACAACTCTCACGTCAGTCCTGATACCTTCAACCTCCTGAGCGTACCAAAGAGGGAAAGTGTCATTATCACCATTAGTAATAAGGATGGCATTTGGAGCACAGGACTCAAGATAGTTTACAGCAAAATCCCTGCATGCATATTTATTGGCACGGGTATGGTCATTCCAGCCTTCCTTGGCCATAATTCCAGGAACCAGAACAAGACAAGCCAGAGTAATTACTATTGCCAATATCTTTTCATTAAATTTCTTCAGCATATCCCAAAGAGCCAGAACACCAAAGCCAATCCATATTGCGAAGGCATAGAATGAGCCGGCAAAGGCATAATCCCTCTCCCTGGGCTGATAAGGTGTAATATTCAGATACATTACAATGGCAAGTCCTGTCATAAAGAACAAAAGCAACACCACTAAGGCACCTTTTGACTGCTTTTTAAAATGGAAGTAGAAACCAACCAATCCAAGAATCAGCGGCAGCATGTAGAATTTGTTCCTGGCAGGATTCGTCATGCTTCCCGGTAGATTGCTCTGATCACCAAGCCTTGCATTATCAATAAACGGAATCCCTGATATCCAGTTTCCATATCGAATACCCCCATGGCCTTCAATATCATTCTGCCTGCCGGCAAAATTCCACATAAAGTAGCGCATGTACATGTGACCAACCTGATAGTTCAGGAAGAACCTCATATTCTCAACAAAAGTAGGCTTATACAAGGTTTCTGTTTTGCCTTCATCGTTTGTATATTCAATTGGAATACCCTTTACCTTTCCCCAACTCTTGTATGATTGTATATGGCTTTCCTTCTGACTACTCCACATTCTGGGGAAAATCATACTGAAACGCTTGTCATAATTGGGAATAGACCTCTTCCTGTCATCAGTAATCACATACTTGCCATTCTTGAGATCCTTAATGTATATAGGTGTTCCATCAGTATATGGTTTTTCCTGATCAAGCGGGGAGTCGTAATACTGTCCATAAACAGTTGGCCAGGTACCATATTGTTCACGATTCAGATATGACAATAAGCTAACTGCATCGCTCGGATCGTTTTCATTGATTGGAGTGTTTGCGTTTGCTCTGATCACAAGCATGAAGAATGATGAATACCCGATCAGGATGAAAAGCATCGACAGAATTGCAGTATTGGCAACAGTTCGCAACTGACTGCGGTACTGAGCTGTTGAACTTCCTGATTTATACCATGCATATCCTCCTACAATTACTATAAATCCAAGGAAACTCATCCAGGAAAATACGGAAAGCAGCAGCAGCAAGACAACACCAATTACATATTCAATGATGCTGTGGGTTTCACGATAGGTAAACCTGATACCCCAACCAAGTAGTCCGAAAAGTACAAGAAAATAGAAAATTGTTCCTGTGTTGAAAGGCAATCCTAATTCGTTAACAAACGCTATTTCATACTTTCCTGCAAGATTAACAGTCCATGGAATAATCCAGAACATAATAAATGCAAGGATAAAGAAGGAAACTCCAAGAGTCAGGGCAAAACCTTTCCAGTTGACATTTGCACTTCTTCTGTAATAAAACACAAGGGCGATTGCAGGAATTGCAAGCAGATTAAGAAGGTGGACTCCGATTGAAAGCCCAACAAGATAGGCAATCAGGATAATCCATCTCTGTGAATGAGGCTTGTCATAGGCACGGTCCCACCTGAGTATAGCCCAAAAAACAATGGCGGTAAAGAAAGATGACATCGCATATACTTCACCCTCAACAGCTGAAAACCAGAATGAATCGCTAAAAGTGTATGCAAGGGCACCAACTAATCCGCTGCCGATAATGGCAATGGTTTCACCGGTTGTAATTTCACTTTCCTTGATAAATTTAAGTCCCAGCATGGTAATCGTCCAGAACAGGAACAAAATGGTAAATGCGCTGCATAAGGCAGACATTAGATTCACCATCATTGCAACCTTGCTTAAATCCCCAAACGCAAATAATGAGAAGAAGCGTCCGATGATTTGAAAAAGAGGAGCTCCGGGAGGATGACCAACCTGCAATTTAAATGCGGTGGATATATACTCACCACAATCCCACCAACTTGCAGTAGGCTCTATTGTGGAGAAATACACGAAGGCTGAAATGCCAAAAACGATCCAACCGATAATGTTGTTCAGTCGCCTGAATTTTTCCATGAATAAGGATTTTAAATCTAGAAAATTGAATTGTGCGACGAAATTAACCAAAATCTAACAACATTATCCTTCCCTAATTCCATTTTAGCAATTCTTATGAAAAAAGCAAAAGGTACTTTACATTGAAATCAAGCTATTTATCCACTTGAAACCTTAGGCATTTCATAAATTTTTAATTCAATATTTCAATCTTTTTGCCTCATTATGAATCATTTTTGAGGTTGCAGTTTTTGATTTCCTAAAAAATGTCTAATTTTGCACTCCCGTTTGGGAAATTGTCCTATGGTGTAATGGCAGCACAAGAGATTTTGGTTCTCTCGGTCTAGGTTCGAGTCCTGGTGGGACAACTTCTGATAACTGGTTGATTATAATAGAATTACAACAAACATTCCAGCCAGGGATCACAGGCTAAGCCTGAAAAAATTAACCATTTTAAGCCGTTGATCTGTTTTTAATGGCGTAAAATGAACTGCACTTGCGATTGCTTAACTTGTTATAGTTAAGCAGAATCGGACCGACTATACTTGCAAAAGCTGGCGGGAACGATTTTCGGGGGGACTAGTGTCCCCTCTTTTATTACCCGCTCATTATCCCTGATTTTTAGTAATTTCATGGATTCTTAGCAACAAATGAATTGATTGACAAAAATAACACCACATGATCAGCGAAAGCTTAATCAAAGGATTGATTGAAGAACACCTGCAGGGGTCTGACAGATTCCTGGTAGAATTGTTGATTAAATCCGGAAACAGAATTCTGGTTTTTATCGACAGCGATACATCTGTCCTGATAGAGCATTGCGTTAGCCTCAGCAGGCATATAGAGCAACAGCTCGACAGGGATGAAGAAGATTTTGAACTCAACGTTTCATCTGCCGGACTTGATCAGCCTTACAGATTGGTCAGGCAATATGTGAAAAACATTGGCCGCGATGTAGCAGTTTTGCTGGCAGATGGAAGCAAGATATCAGGAAAACTGGTTGCTGCCGATAACGAAGCGTTCGAAGTGCTTGAAGTAACTAAGGTCAAGAAAGTAGTTACTGAGAACAAACATCGCTTAGCTTACAGTGAAATTAAAGAAACAAAGGAAATCATTAAATTTTAACACCAAATTCCTACCGCCATGGGAGAAATGGAACACATCAATCTGGTTGAAACCTTCACCGAATTCAAGGAGTTCAAAAACATCGAACGCGAAACCTTAATGCGTATCCTTGAAGATGTTTTCAGACATATGCTTATCAAGAAATACGGTACCGATGAGAATATCGATATCATCGTTAACGTTGACAAGGGTGACCTTGAAATCTGGCGTAACCGCGCAATCGTAGATGACAGCTCCGTGGAAGATGAAAGTCTCCAGATTGCATACTCGGAAGCCATAAAAATTGAACCTGACTTTGAAGTGGGTGAAGAAGTTGTTGAACCTATCCGAATGGGTGACTTCGGCCGCAGGGAAATCCTGGCTATACGGCAAAACCTCATTTCCAAGGTTCAGGAATATGAAAAAGATAATATCTACAGAAAATACAAGGATAAAATCGGTGAAGTAATCTCCGGAGAAGTATACCAGGTTTGGAAAAACGAAATTCTGGTACTCGATGATGAATACCTTGAACTAACACTGCCCAGAACTGAACAGATTCCAGGGGATTTCTACCGCAAGGGAGACTCCATCAAGGCTGTTGTTGCCAGGGTTGAAATGAAGAAAAATTCACCAACTATCATCCTTTCACGTACTTCTCCCCTGTTTCTTGAGAGACTTCTTGAGGCTGAAGTTCCTGAAGTGTTCGATGGACTCATCACCATCAAGAATATTGTCAGGGTTCCCGGAGAACGCGCTAAAATCGCAGTTGAATCATACGATGACCGTATTGATCCGGTTGGAGCATGTGTTGGTATGAAAGGATCCAGAATTCATGGAATTGTCCGTGAATTAAAAAATGAAAATATCGATGTCATTAACTTTACTACTAACGCTCAATTATATATTCAGCGCGCATTAAGTCCTGCAAAAATCTCATCAATCAACATTGAAGAGGAAAGCAAGCGTGCCGAAGTGTATATGAAACCCGACCAGGTTTCACTGGCAATTGGTAAAGGTGGCCATAATATCAAGCTCGCCGGGAAACTTACCGGTTATGAAATTGATGTTTACAGAGATACTGAATTTGATTATGAGGATGTTGATCTTCAGGAATTCAGTGATGAAATTGACCAGTGGATTATTGATGAGCTGAAATCAATTGGCTGCGATACAGCTAAGAGCGTTTTGGAACTCAGTGTTGATGAGCTTGTTAGAAGAAGCCAACTGGAAGAGGAAACCATTAAGGAAGTGATGAAAATCCTGAGAGCTGAGTTTGAATAACATCGCTCTGGATCCCAAAATCATCAGCAACTTATTAATCCCTCATTGCTGCTTAAACAGCAACACTTACTAAAAACCTGATTTTCGTTTAGATTGAAAATAATATCTTACTTTTGCACACTAATTCCGAGCTTCAGGTACAACCTAAAACAAAGCATGTCAGAAGGTACAGTTAACGTCAGGCTCAGCAAGGCCGCAACAGAGTTCAATGTTGGTGTTCAGACCATCATCGACTTCCTCCATAAAAAGGGGCACAAGATCGATTCAAACCCTAACACCAAGTTGTCTCCGGAGATGTATACTCTCCTGATAAAGGAGTATCAGCCTGATAAGGCTGCCAAAGAGATCTCGAAAAAGATCGAATTGGAGTATACACAGCACCCTGTTGCTTCGACAGGTACCCGTAAAGCCCCTGCGGCTGAGGAGAAGGAAGAGAAAGAATCCGAAGAACTGATTATAAAGTCCTCGGTCGACCTCACATCGAAAGCTAAATCAGAGAAACCAGTAGAAGTTGCACCTAAGCCCGAAGCCCCGAAGGTTACTCCTCCGGCTCCGGTTGAAGTAGTGCCTGCTCCTGTGGTTGTTGAACCTGCTCCGGTCGTTGAAATAAAGGAAGAACCCAAGGTTGAGGAAAAACCTGCAGAACCTGTTGAAGTAGTTGCAGAGGTAAAGGAAGTAAAGGAAGTAAAAGAAGAAGTTGTTGTTGCTCCTGAACCTGAAATTGAAGATAATGGTCCCGCATTCAAGGTTGTTGGTAAGATTGACCTTACCAGCTTTGAATCCAAATCCAAATCAAAGGGAAAGAAAGATAAATCCAGCAAACCGGAAGCTCAGCCTGAAGTAGCACCTTCTGCTGAAGTTCAGCCTGTTGCTGAAGAGGTAAAAGAAACCGTCGCACCTGAAGTTCCGGCAGCCGAAGTGGTTGTTGAAACTCCTGCAGCAGTGGTTCCTGAACCTCCTGTTGTTGAAGCTCCGGCTGTCAAGGAGGTAGAATTTAAATCAGAAGTTTCGGCATCAGGTTTATACTCCAAGGAAGATCCTAATTTCATTACTACCAAAATTCCAAGACTGGAGGGTATCAAACTGATCAATAAAATTGATCTTCCCAGCCCGGTCAGAAATGACTCACGCAAACCTGTTGCATCTTCAACTGAAGACGATAAGAATAAGAAGAAGAAGCGCAAACGTATAAAAGCTAAACCTACCGAAACTACTCCTGCTCAACAGCAAGGTGGCAAGCCGGGTGAAAACAAACCTCAGCAACAACAGCAACGTCCTGCTCAGGGCAGAAATACCGGCAGACCACAGCCAAGAGTTGCTGAACCTAAGGTTGAGCTTACCGAAGAAGAAATCGAAAAGCAGATCCGCGAAACGCTGCAGCGCCTCAGTGGTACAGGGAAATCAAAAGCTTCCAAGTACAGAAGAGAAAAACGTCAGGCCGTCAGCCAGCAGATGGAAGAGCATCAGGCCAGGCTCGCTGAAGAACAAAGGAAACTTAAGGTTACTGAGTTCGTCACAGCCAATGACCTTGCCAGCATGATGGATGTACCGGTTACGCAGATTATCGCGACCTGTATGTCGGTGGGTATTTTTGTATCCATCAACCAGCGCCTCGATGCTGAAACCATTACTCTTCTCGCTGAAGAGTTTGGATACAGCATCGAATTTGTTAGTGTCGACGTGCAGGAAGCCATTGATCAGGAAGAAGAAATCGACAATGAAGAAGATCTTAGTCCTCGTACCCCTATCGTTACAGTTATGGGACACGTTGACCATGGAAAGACATCCCTTCTCGACTATATCCGCCATGCCAATGTTATCGCTGGTGAAGCCGGTGGTATCACTCAGCATATCGGTGCCTATGAAGTTCAACTTGAAGACGGCAGGAAACTGACCTTCCTCGATACTCCTGGTCACGAAGCCTTTACTGCAATGCGTGCACGTGGTGCTCAGGTTACAGATATTGTAATCATAGTTGTTGCAGCTGACGACACTGTCATGCCTCAAACCATTGAAGCTATCAATCATGCTCAGGCTGCAGGAGTTCCAATGGTATTTGCCATCAATAAGATTGATAAGGCTGGTGCCAACACCGAGAAAATTAAAGAAGAACTTTCAAAATTGAATATTCTGGTGGAAGACTGGGGTGGTAAATACCAGAGCCAGGAAATTTCCGCCAAAAAAGGTACCAACGTCAAAATGCTTCTCGACAAGGTCCTGCTTGAAGCTGAAATGCTTGAATTAAAAGCCAATCCTGACAGGAAGGCATTGGGTACGGTTATCGAATCCTCATTGGACAAGGGCCGTGGATATATAGCCAAGCTTCTCGTTCAGAATGGAACACTGCATATTGGCGACATACTGCTTGCCGGTTCCATCTACGGAAAGGTCAAGGCTATGTACAACGAACGCAACCAGGCAATAAAGGTTGCTGGTCCTTCAGCTCCGGTACTCCTTCTTGGGTTGAGTGGAGCACCTCAGGCAGGTGACAAGTTCAATGTCATGTCCGATGAAAGGGAAGCCAAGCAGATAGCCAGCAAGCGACTGCAACTGCAGCGTGAACAGGGTATCAGGACCCAAAAGCACATCACACTTGATGAAATCGGCCGCCGTATCGCAATCGGTGACTTCAAGGAACTCAATATCATCGTTAAGGGTGACGTTGACGGATCAGTTGAAGCTTTGTCCGATTCACTGCTCCGACTCTCAACCGAACAGGTTCAGGTTAATGTTATCCACAAATCAGTGGGTGCAATTACCGAAAGTGATATCCTTCTTGCCTCTGCATCAAATGCAATCGTAGTCGGATTCCAGGTTCGTCCTTCAGTGAGCGCCAGGAAACTTGCCGAAAGGGAAGAAATCGATATTCGCATGTATTCGATTATCTATACTGCCATCAATGAAATCAAGGCAGCTATCGAAGGTATGCTTTCACCGGAAATTGAAGAAAAAATCACCTGTAACGTTGAAGTCAGGGAAGTATTCAGAATTACCAAGGTTGGTTCAGTTGCAGGCTGTATGGTTCTCGACGGAAAAATCAACAGGAATTCAAGAGTACGTGTTATCCGTGGTTACGAAGAAACCGAAGTTAAGCGTAAGCTCTAATAATACATACCGGCCTCGTGCCGGTTTTTTTATGCCCTGGTTTTCAAATTCTTTGCCATGATCAATCATAAAATCGTTGAAGTAAAACCTTCCAACGTTGCCACCGAAGGACTTTTCTGTTCCAAAGATCAGTCCTATGCTGGGTTTCAAGCTAAGCAAAACTGGTTTGAAATACAGTCAAAGTCAGGAGCCTCTATCAGAATCGTTCGCAACAATCAGGGTAAGCAACTTGCCTTTATCGAGTTTATGCCTGGTAAAATAGCATGGAGGCCAGTGAATGCTGATAATTACCTCTTTATTCAATGTATGTTCGTTTATTCCAAATCCGATAGAAATCAGGGAATAGGAGCTGAATTGATCAAAATCTGCGAAGAACAGGCTGCAGGGTTGGGATTGGATGGCGTTTGCACTCTGGCCAGCGATGGTGCCTGGATTCATGATAAAAGAATGTTCCTGAAAAACGGCTATGAAGTATTGGAATCTAAAGGCCGGTATGAACTTCTCGTTAAACGTTTCAGGGAGACTGCGAAGCCTCCGGCTATTATTGACTGGGAAAAGGAGCAATCAAAATATAAAGGCTGGCATTTGGTGTATGCAAATCAATGTCCCTGGCATGCAAAAGCAGCTGAAGTTCTCGTGAAAGTTGCTGAAGAGGTGGGGATAGAGCTTCAGGTCACGGTCCTAACAAAACCGGAACAAATCAAAACGGCACCCTCTGGTTTTGGGGTGTTTAGTCTGATCAAAAACGGGAAACTACTCGAGGATCACTATATTAGCGAAACGAGATTCCGGAATATCCTCAATAAAGAACATACTAAACCTTAGTACCTGATTCTTCTGACACCTTGCCGGATTTTGAATCTTATCAAAGATTTATCTGCAAACAGTCTGCTCCCTTCCAGGGCCTGTTGACAGAATTTTAATTGGCAGTTCAACAGCTGACTCTATATAGCTGATATAATCAAGCATAGCAGTTGGAAGGGATTCAAACGCTCCTCCTGATTGAAGTTCACTGTTCCAGCCTGGTCTGCTGATATACAAGGGATTTACTTCCTGATACAGTGTCTCAAAAGTAAGTGCTGATACCTGCTGTCCCTCTATCATATAGGAAGTGCAAACCTTGATGTCCTCAAAACTGTTCAGAACATCCGACTTCATCATCACCAGGTCTGTAACCCCATTAAGCATTATGGCATATTTAAGGGCTGGCAAGTCAAGCCATCCACAGCGTCTGGGCCTCCCGGTAGTTGAACCGAACTCATGTCCGTTCTGACGAATGGTTTCTCCAGTTTCATCCATAAGTTCGGTAGGGAAAGGGCCACTACCTACTCTTGTGCAATAAGCTTTGAATACTCCGAATACTTTGCCTATGGCAGTTGGAGGAACACCAAGTCCTGAGCAAACTCCGGCAGTTATTGTATTTGATGATGTCACAAAAGGATAGGAGCCAAAATCAATGTCCAGCAAACTTCCCTGTGCTCCCTCCGCCAATATTCTCTTCCCTTCCTTCAGCGCCTGATGAATATACAATTCACTATCAATCAGGCTGAATTGTTTTAATTTCTCAATAGCTTCGAACCAAAGCTTCTCATAATCAGCAAAAGGCATTTTGTCCAAAACCTGAGCTTCAAGGTCAAAATCATAGGACTCAAGTATGCGTTTATGCCTCTCTTTAAGCGCCATGTATTTATCCTTGAAATCTGCAGACAGAATCTCTCCTATGCGAAGGCCGTATCGGGCAGTTTTATCGGTATAGCAAGGTCCGATTCCCTTTAAAGTGGAACCAATTTTTCCTTTCCCCAAAGCCTGCTCGTAAGCAGCATCAAGCATTCTATGTGTAGGGAGTATCAGGTGTGAACGCTTCGAGATATAAAGGTTCTTTTTCGGGTCAACACCCTTGGTATAAAGCTTTTCAATCTCAATATTAAGGATATACGGATCGATGATTACACCATTCCCTATAATATTCACCTTTTCAGCATGAAATATTCCTGATGGAATAGTGTGCAAAACATGTCGGTCTCCACCAATCTCAAGCGTGTGACCTGCATTGGGACCACCCTGGAAGCGAGCTATAATATCATATTCCGGGGTAAGAACATCCACAATTTTCCCTTTACCTTCATCTCCCCATTGAAGGCCTAATAATACGTCTATCTTCATTCGGAAAAAGTATCTTAAGAAATAGTAATACTCAATTTCATCCTTACAAAGATAGAAGATATTCGCTATTAACTAGCAGCGTTTTGATGACATTCTGGATTGAAATTGACAATCTTTTGAACCATGCCCGAACCTTTCAGGGAAGCCTTATCTATCTGACTTTCTAATATTTAAACTTAAATAATAGCTGATAAACTCTTGATAATATGTTCTTATCGAAAATTGGAGTTACAGTTTAGGGTGCATTCTTCAAAAACTAACCCGGATTAGCATTCCTATTGAAAAGCTACTCCGGGTTATATTATAATCATCTGCAAAATCACTTTGCAAACACTGTCCTTTTTAATTACTGATTACCAACAGCCTCTGTGATAGTTCCAGTTACAGGCTCCCCATTATCCATAACACCATAAAAAGTAAGGGAATGGTGGGAAATCTTAACCCCAAGAGTTTTTTCAACTGAAACCTGAATTTCATGAATTCTGGGATCACAAAACTCAAGAACCGCACCATTGTCAAGATTGATGAAATGATCATGCTGTTTGAACTTATAGGACTTCTCAAATTGAGCACAATTATTTCTGAACTGATGCTTAATAACGAGATTGCAGTTGAGCAGCAGTTCAATCGTGTTATACAGGGTGGCCCTGCTCACGCGATACTTGTTGTTCTTCATCTGAATGTACAGAGTCTCTATATCAAAATGGCCCTCTGTGGCATAGATCTCCTTCAGGATGGTAAACCTCTCCGGTGTCTTACGATGACCAAGCTTCTCGAGGTATTCGGTGAAAATCCTCCGAACGGTTTCGTAATTCATTTTTTTATTATCTGTAGCCATACTAACCTATTTTTTGATAAAAGTAATAAAAAATCTTATCTGAATTTGGTATAAATAAAAATAGGAAAAAAATACTACTTGAGTACCCGGGCCAATCCCTAGAAACCGTGCTCAGGAACAAACCTGTTCATACGTATGGCGTTTGTGATGCCTGTTATAGTCTTCAGCTCCTCAGCCAGCCTTATAAGGTCAATGGTATCATGAACATAAAGATTAATATAGGACTCGAAGATATCTCCCGTTGTTTCAATATGGAATGAACGGATATTTAGCCCCATCTGCTCACTTATGAGCCTGATGATATCAAAAATCATACTTTTCCTGTCAATTCCGGTGACCTTAATCCCGGCAGGAAAGGTGTTCATGTTTCGATTGCTCCAGCGTGCAAAAACCATTTTATTGGCATGACGTGACATCAATTCAATTGCTTCCTGACAACTGGTACGGTGAACTGCATACGTCCCCTCAACAGGTGCGTAAGCAACAATATCATCACCGGGCAGTGGATGGCAACATTTAGAAATCTGAAATGAAAGATCATCAAGATCCTGAACCTCAAGCTTCACAGTCTTCTGAACCTGAGAAGGAGATTCCCTTACAGCCTGATCTGCATCTGAACTTGTTCCATCTGTACTGCCTTTCAGCATGCTTTCATGCTCAACACAGCATCGCCTTAATTCTTCTGGTCCAATTTCTCCTATTGCGATCTTGTAATAAAGATCAGAAGGACTCATGAGTCCTGAATAATCAGCAAACCTGCCAATATTGGTTCTGCTGAATTTAATTGACAATTCATTGAAAAAACCTTCCAACTTCACTCTTCCTTCAACAGCAACATTCTTTCGTTGCTCCTTCAGAGCATCCTTGATATATGTTTTTGCCCTCGCTGTATAGGCATATTCAAACCACTCTTCCCTGGACTACCTTTCTTGGAAGAAATTATCTCCACCTGGTCACCACTTTTAAGTTTGAAATTCAGTGGCGACAGTTTCCGGTTTACTTTAGCAGCAATGCATGTATTTCCCAGATGTGTGTGAATATTGTAGGCAAAATCAATGATAGTGCTTCCGGCTGGCAATGATTTGATCTCCCCTTTTGGTGTAAAAACGAAGACCTCATCAGAAAAAAGCGTCAGCTTGATATCATCAAGAAAATTCAGCGTATTAGAGTCCGGTGATTTCAGGATTTCCTGAACCTTCCTGAGCCACTGATCGAGTCCTGATTCCTGACTTTTCTCCTTATCAGCCAGTTGCTTGTATTTCCAATGAGCTGCATAACCCCTTTCGGCAATTTCATGCATCCTCCGTGTTCTAACCTGTACCTCAACCCATTGCCCTGTCTGACTCATAACTGTTGTATGGAGAGACTCATATCCATTGGCTTTAGGTGTTGAAATCCAGTCACGCAACCGGTTAAGTTTTGGATTGTAGTGGTCTGTGACAAGGGAATACACCTGCCAGCAGGTAATCTTTTCAAGTTCAGGAGGAGAATCAACGATGATCCTGACAGCAAAAATATCGAATACTTCCTCGAAAGGTATTTCCTTTACCTGCATCTTTTTGTAAATGGAAAAGATTGACTTTTCCCTGCTGTCGATCTCAAAGGAGCACCTTTTTGACAAGGTCACGCTTGATAGGATAAATGAATTTCTGAATAAAGCGGGAACGGCTGACTCCGGTTTCCTGTAACTTCTTGGCAATGGCATTATAAATCTCTGGTTCTGTATACTTTAGGGCCAGATCTTCCAATTCACTTTAATCGCATACAACCCAAGTCTGTGGGCCAAGGGAGAATAAAGATAGATGGTTTCTGCCATATTTTCTTCTTATGATCAGGCATGGCATCCAGGGTACGCATATTATGAAGGCGGTCGGCCAGCTTGATCAAAATTACCCTCACATCGTCCGAAAGGGTAAGCAACATCTTTTTGATATTTTCAGCCTGGACAGAAGACTCGGGTTTCTCATACCCATCCTTGATCTTGGTGAGACCATCCACAATATAGGATACCTTATTCCCAAAACGCCTGCTGATATATTCAAGCGTATAATCTGCATTATCTTCAACTACATCATGCAGTAGAGCACAAATGATGGCTGTTTCGCCCAGTCCTATATCACCGGCAACAATTCTGGCAACTTCAAGTGGATGATAGATATAAGGCTCCCCACTCCTGCGCCGCATGGTCCTGTGAGCTTCCTTTGCCAGTTCAAAGGCATCCCTTACCTTGTTTTGATCCCTAATCCCTTTATTACTGCTCCATGCTCTTAGCAATGCCCTGTATCGCTTGACAATTTCCTTATTCTCCCTAACGGGGTCTACCTGATACATAGATTGCATTTTGTTGACGTAGCCATACAAAAATAAGGATTCTTGTGTTTTAAACCCTTCTGTCCGGTAAATTTGATAAAAGTAGATGAAGCCAGCTCTAAGCTGCACAAAACAAAATCACAATAATTAAGACATTTAAAGGCATTCAACTGAACCAAGGACTGATTTTTGATAAGAAATCCCGGTTTTTGAATGAGAATATCCTGAAACCAAACTTTTGGTATAACCACACTGAACCCAAGGTTATTTCAAATGTTAACTTTACTTAAGGCAAAGTTGTACTCATCGCAGGTTGCTTAATTTTGAACTTTGTGGCTTATCAACTGATTAGGTAATGAAAAGGATAAAACTCTTACTTTTTCTAATCGCTTGCTTGACCATTTCTGCTTTCGCTACTCATCAGCGGGCCGGAGAGATCACCTTTCGTTATATATCCGGACTCACCTACGAAATCACAATTATTTCATACTCATACGCTCCCAGTCCGGCAGATCGCTGCCAGCTTGAAATAAACTGGGGAGATGGCACCACCTCTGTCCTTACCAGCAGTAATGGCCGATTTGGAGTTAAATTCCAGCCGGTACTGTGTGACACCTGGGTGAAATCGTTGGACCCGACATTAAGAAGAACCTGTATTCAGGGCAACACACTTACCCTGGCCCTTCTACCTACAAAGTTTCTGTTGAAGACCCCAACAGAAATTATGGGATCCATGAATATTCCCAGTTCTGTTGATATCCCCCTCTTATGTAGAAACTCTGCTTACCATCAGTCCTTTCATGGGCCTGACAACTCCTCAATTGCTTTTACCTCAATCGACCAGGGATGTATCGACATCCATTCATTCATAACCCGTGCTTACGACCTGATGGCGACAGTCCTCCTATGCTCTTCCGTTTGCCGGGGTGCCGGTGGTGGAGCAATTCCGGGTTACATACTTCCCAAACTTGTTGACCCCAATTCTACAGGTACTTTACGATCAATCCTGTCACTGGCGATATTATCTGGGATAGTCCTACTCTTCAGGGTGAATACAATATCTCATTCTTGATTGAAGAATGGAGAAACGGAACAAGGATAGGATTTATAACCAGGGATATGCAAATCACAATCGTATCCTGCACTAATGACCCGCCAGTTATTGCAGCTTTGACTGATACCTGCATTACGGCTGGCAACAAGCTTGAGTTTACTGTTTCAGCTACCGATTCCAATCTGGACAAGATTAATCTTTCAGCAAAGGGCCAACCTTTCCTGTTGAATCCTGATCCGGCAGATTTGACTAGTACCAAGGATGAAAGCGGTCTGACAGAAGGGCTATTTTCATGGCAAACTAATTGCCTGCAGATTAGGAAAGACGTCCTTACCAGTGTTCTTCAAGGCTGTTGATGACTCCAGCGAGGTCAACCTGTTTGACCTAAAAAGCTATGTTCATCAGGGTTGTTGGACCCAAAACTGAAAACTTGTCAGTGTACTCCTTGGAAATAATATCCATCTCTGAACTGGAGTCCGAATGGCTGCAGTAACGTTTCCACATAAAATTTACCGCAGGAATGGATTCTATGGTTTCACCCCTTCGGTATGCGAAACAGGTGTTCCAGCCTATACCGGCTACCGGTTTATCGCGGAGATTTCCGCTGATAATAATGAATTTACTGATGGAGACTTCCGGAAACGGACTCGTGGCGTTGATTATTGCTATTCAGATTGTTGCAGTTTACCCGGATGGATCGGAATCCTATGCCTCCGATGAAGATGCGTGAGTCTGAAGAAAGATGTTCCCATTATTACAAATGTCAGCATTGAAACAACTGACAGCTTCAAAGGGACCAGTTTATATCGCCTGGTCAAAACCTTACTGAGATTGATCCTTTAGCAGGCGCCTGGTCCTTATAAAGCCTCTCTATCTACAGATCAAATGATTTAACAGGCACCTCCTAAACCCTGATTAACTCCCTGTTCTCACTCGATGATACTATCTATATTGACACCTGTAAATCAGTCAATTCTGGTGTTTCTACGGTTGATCTGCTGGAATACAACCCGGTTTGAGATTATGATCGGCCCATCGCAGATTGCATCCTCTGCATTTTCTGAGCTTGCTCCTGAGACGAGAAACTCAAGATCAACTCCGTGATGTTCAACGTTCCCTGACCGACAGTATATTTATTGTCTACAGGTTAAAACGATATTACCAGATTATTTGATTCCAACAAGGTATTCTCCCAGAGAAGCTTCATTGACATTGGGCTTATCAATGGAAACACTTACTGTTACAAAGTAAAGCTATAGGACCTATAATACACCCGAATAACAGATCCTTTAATTAATTTTTCGCAGGAAGCCTGCGTGTTCCTTTGGATAATGAAGCCCTTGTCCCCTCCGGAGATCTCAGTAAATCCGATTGTCTTCATCGACAACTATCCTCCTGGAGCTACCAGAATCACTCTTGTTCAGGTGATATTGCAATATTTACATTTATTTCAGACCACCACTGTCCGCAGAGTTTCAGCTTACTGATTCTGTCCTGGGCATTGTCAGTCAAGATATATCCATGATCTTCAGACTTCGATTGCGGGCTGCTATTAGCATGAAAGCTATAGATTCCATATGAAATTCAGTATTATGAGTGATACCATCTGTATTGACAGTGATACCTGCGGTAATTATAAATTGCCAAACTTCTTCACTCCAAACAGTGACACCTATAATGACTATTTCGTCCCCTTCCCATTTACCTCTGTCGAAAAAATAGATCTGGAAATTTATAACCGATGGGGAACGCTGGTTTTCAAAACTGAGGATCCTCAGGTAAAATGGGATGGAAAAATTCTTGGAACCAACCAGCCTGCAGCCGACGGAGTCTACTACTATGTTTGCGATGTTTTTGAGCTCAGCTTGAATGGCAGAATCAAAAAGACGCTCAAGGGATCTGTGACTATAGTCCGCTAGATCCTTTGAATCTGATTTTCAAAGAAACCATCGATACTCAATCTTTACATTTTCGATACCAAAAACAAGAGAGGCCGCCCGAAGGTGGCCTCTCCTATCAATAATTGAAACAAGGATAAGTTTCATCTGCCGGGAATTTGATATTGTAAAATATCGCCTCCCAAGCTGATAATATGTTTAGGCAACGGTTGACATATGGGCAATCATATCAAGAACCTTGCATGAATATCCCCATTCATTGTCATACCATGATACCAGCTTAACGAAGTTAGGATTCAGCATGATACCTGCTTCAGCATCAAAGATAGAAGTGCGGCTGTCACCAACAAAATCGCTTGACACAACAGCTTCTTCAGTAAATCCGAGAACACCCTTCATTTCACCATCGGCAGCAGCCTTGATAGCAGCCTTGATTTCATCATAGGTAGTTGATTTCTCGAGTCTGCAGGTCAAATCCACAACTGATACATCAAGAGTAGGAACCCTGAATGACATGCCGGTAAGTTTGCCCTTAAGTTCAGGAATAACCTTGGCAGCAGCCTTGGCAGCACCGGTACTTGAAGGAATGATATTGCCGGCAGCAGCACGTCCGCCTCTCCAGTCCTTTGCTGACGGACCGTCAACAGTTTTCTGGGTAGCAGTGGTAGCGTGAACTGTAGTCATCAAACCCTCAACAAGTCCGAAGTTGTCATTGATAACTTTTACAAGTGGGGCAAGACAGTTGGTTGTGCAACTTGCATTTGAAAAACAAACTGCTCACCAGCATATTTTTTATGGTTAACACCATATACGAACATTGGAGTATCATCCTTTGAAGGAGCAGACATAATCACTCTCTTGGCGCCACCTTCAATATGTGACTGACAGGTTTCCTTGGTAAGGAATAAACCAGTGCATTCTGCAACATACTCAGCACCAACACCAGCCCAGTTAATCTCAGCAGGATTCTTGCATGCAGTAACGCGAATAGCATTGCCATTAACTATAAGCTGGCCATCCTTAACTTCGACAGTACCTTTAAAACGACCATGAACAGTATCATACTGAAGCATGTAGGCCATATAATTTACATCAATTAAATCATTGATTGCAACTACTTCAATATCTTCACGACTAACTGAAGCGCGGAAAACCAGGCGACCAATGCGGCCAAAACCATTGATCCCAACTTTAATTTTTTTCATAATGTATTGATTTTAAGGAATAAGAATTTCTGTTAAAAAGCGCTGCAAATTTAGGCATTATTCAAAAGAAATCATAGACGATTTAAGAACTTTAACTATAATATATATAAGAATTTTAGATAATATGCAGGCTTTCAGATAGCTGTTCCTGTTTGCCGATTTTTCCCTATTTTTGCACCAATGGAAAACATCAGGAATTTTTGTATCATAGCTCATATTGACCACGGCAAGAGCACGTTGGCAGATCGTTTACTTGAAATGACCGGAGCACTGACTGAACGTCAGATGCAGAATCAGGTGCTTGACGATATGGATCTGGAGCGCGAAAGGGGAATAACAATCAAGAGCCATGCAATCCGGATGGATTACCTGAACAATGGTATAAATTACAAACTGAATCTGATTGACACTCCCGGCCACGTGGATTTCTCCTATGAGGTTTCACGTGCTATAGCTGCCTGTGAAGGTGCTTTACTTGTAATCGACGCCACTCAGGGTATACAGGCTCAAACCATCTCCAATCTTTATCTTGCACTGGACCATAATCTGGAGATTATTCCGGTTATGAATAAAATGGACAGCGACAGTGCTATGCCTGATGAAGTGGAAGACCAGATTGTGGATCTTATCGGATGCAAGCCAGAAGAGATTATTCGCGCCAGTGCACGCACAGGAATGGGAATTGAAGAGATTCTTCATGCAATCATTACCAGAATCCCCGCCCCCAAAGGCGACCCCGAAGCTCCATTGCAGGCACTCATTTTCGATTCACTCTTTAATCAGTTTCGTGGTGTAATTGCCTACTTCAGGATCTTTAACGGGACACTGAACAGGAATGACTATGTAAAATTTGCCCAAACCGACAAAGAGTATCATGCTGATGAAATCGGCGTTTTGCGTCTGACACAGTCACCAGTTGAAAGCCTCAGTGCCGGCGACGTTGGATATATAATTTCCGGAATAAAAACTGCCAAGGAAATCAAAGTGGGTGATACAATTACCCATGTTACAAATCCCTGTAAAACAGCTATCGAAGGCTTCAAGAATGTAAAGCCAATGGTTTTTGCCGGTATTTATCCTACCGACAGCGACGATTATGAAGACCTCAGAGCTTCGATTGAGAAGCTTCAATTAAATGATGCTTCACTGAGTTTTGAGCCTGAATCATCTGCGGCCCTAGGTTTTGGATTCCGCTGCGGTTTCCTCGGACTTCTGCATATGGAGATTGTTCAGGAACGCCTCGACAGGGAATTTGACATGGATATCATCAATACAGTTCCTAACGTTATGTACAAGGTTCACACCACTAAAGGTGAAGAATTTGAAGTGCATAATCCTTCAGGAATGCCGGATGTTACACAGATTGATTACGTTGAGGAACCATACATTCTTGCGCAGATTATTTCCAAGTCAGAATACACAGGTGGCATCATGACATTGTGCATGGACAAGCGCGGCACCCTTCTGAATCAGGTTTACCTGACCCAGGACAGGGTTGAGCTCAACTTTGAACTTCCGCTTGGTGAAATAGTATTCGATTTCTACGATAAACTCAAGAGTATCTCCAAAGGTTATGCATCCTTCGATTATCATATCTCTGGATACAAGGAAGCAGCACTCGCCAAACTTGACATTCTTCTTAATGGTGACCCTGTTGATGCTCTGTCAACATTGATTCACCGCGACAATGCATATGATTTCGGAAGAAGAATGTGTGAAAAACTGAAGGAACTTATACCAAGGCAGCAATACGATGTTGCCATTCAGGCGGCTATCGGTTCCAAAATCATTTCACGCGAAACGGTAAAAGCTGTCCGCAAGGATGTTACAGCAAAATGCTATGGAGGTGATATCACCCGTAAACGAAAACTTCTTGAGAAACAGAAGAAGGGCAAGAAACGCATGCGCCAGGTTGGAAATGTTGAAGTCCCGCAGAGCGCCTTTCTTGCTGTCCTGAAACTGGATTAGCATAACACCTTATATATAGGTTAAATACCCGGGACAGATTTTGTTCCGGGTATTTTGCTTTTTGTTAATCTGTTAGTTTAAACTAATGGCAAGAATTCAATACACCCCCAAATTTGATGATCTGGTTAAAAGTGTCAGGATGAGAATTGAATACTGCTGGAAACAGAAGGCCTAATTCAAGGAAGTTTCTTTTTTGCTTCAATCTCAGTCATATTTAATTAGTACTCATCAGAAATTAACGCTGAATAAAAATTCTTGAAAAAAAGTCATTCTTGCTGTAACTTTATACCATAGTAATCCGTTACAGCCTCACCTGACCAGTAACCAACCAGACCAGACATGACCGTAAACGAGTACAATGCTTGTGCCGATAAATATTCAGATGGGGTATACAGATTCATTCTGAAAAATATACGGGACGACGATACAGCAAGAGATATAGTGCAGGAATCCTTCGTAAGAATGTGGGAAAAAGTAAAGGACATTAGTTATGAAAAGGCTAAATCCTACCTTTTTACAACAGCTTACCATACGATGATTGATCACATCAGAAGAAATCAGCGTTTGAGTTCAATGGAAGGATTTTATGAAAATAAGCTGCAGGACCAAAATAGTTTTTCTGACCTGAAAGAAGTAGTTAACGAAGCCGTTTCAAGACTTCCTGAAATTCAGAGAACAGTTTTGCTGCTCAGAGACTATGAAGGATATCCTTACGATGAAATTGGAGAGATCACAGGGCTAAATGAATCACAGGTGAAAGTGTATATATTCAGGGCCCGCACAGCAATCAAGCAATACATCGGCAGTCTTGACCTCGTACTCTAAAGCATCAGCATCTAACAGCATCAAAGAATTTACAATGTCAGCAATGAAAATAAACCTGGACAACTACGAAGCTTTCTTCCTGGATTTCTATGAAGGGAATCTCACTCCGGAACAAATTGAGGAGATGCATGCTTTTATCAGGCTACATCCTGAAACCAGGTCCTCATTTGAGGATTTTGATATGGTAGTACTTGATCCTGACACAAATCTTACATTCGCACCCAAGCATTCACTTAAAAGAGAAGAAACCACTCCAATTTCTGCGAACCTCAACACAATCAATACAGATGACTTGCTAATATCAGAAATTGAAGGACTGCTCACAGAAAAGCAAATTATAGAATTGCAGCAGGCCATTCAACTGAATCCCAGCCTTGAAACTGAACGCAAGCTATATGCTGCCACAAAATTAGGCGCAGATCAAACAATAGAATTCAGCAACAAGGAATCCCTTAAACACAAAGCCATTACCGTTGGAGAAATCAATGAATACAATTTCGAACAATTCTTCATCAATGAAATAGAAGGCAACCTCTCCACTGAAGAATTAAAAAACCTTGAAGAATTTCTCCTTGAGAATCCACATCTGACCAGCGAGAGAAAAATTTACACTCATACCAGATTGGTTGCCGATTCTTCAATTGTGTTTGAAGACAAGGAATCATTAAAGCAAAAAGTGGTATCAATCAGAAGAATTGCTTACTACTCACTATCTGCTGCTGCAGCCGTGGTTCTCTTGATTGGTGTTTATTCAACCTACTTCAGAGATATTCCGGCATCAAGCATTTCCAGCAGCACTTTAAGCTATAGCACTACTGAACCCAAGACTGATAAGCAAGCACAAATTGAAAAACCTGTAAATACCCCCATCCTTTCTTCAGTTACCGAAAAACCTGCTTCTATTCCTGAAAACAGGAGTAATCGTAAATCCACAAACAGGGTCAGCCCTGCAAACAATGCACCTAAGAATATTTCTTTCAGGGATGAACGCGTAATTCCGATGCTGGCTTCGGCTGTATCCAGAGAAATATCTTCAAAAAACACAGTTAAACCAGAATTCATGTTTATACGAAGCAGTCAAATGCACAGTAATGAGTTCCTGGAACTGTATTATAATATTAAACTTGGAGAGCAGCTTTTATATGCTTCAATGAATAATAAGGATCAGAATCCTGAAAAGACCATCTATAATTCAGTAAAATCAAAAGTTGAAGATATATTCGCCTCCAATCACAAAAACCACAACGAAGAGGAAGGCAATCTTTCACTCTGGACTTTCGCGGAGCTCGGCATTAAAACCTATAATAATGTTGCTCACGACAATGTTACTCTGGATCTGGAACGGGATGAAACCGGCAAGGTTATCGGTTATAATCTGGAAGGCGATAAATTAAACGTGCAAAAAGAAATCAACAAATAAACAGCTGCATTTTTGGCATGTACCTTCTTAGCAGCAATCCACTTGCGAAAAAAATCAAAACGTTCCATTCAAATGGGACGTTTTTTTTGTCCGTAAATATGGCAAATGCTTCAGAAAGCAGGACAAACACAAGAAATCAGGTTCATATTTATTGCATTTGGTGAAACCAACAGGAGTTTATTACTTCTCCAGCATAAAAACAAACATCTCATATATTGCTCATTTACTGCTATTTAAATTTAACATATTAAATAATTATCATTTTTATCTGCCGTGCTGTAACTAAACGGAATGCCATCACGTCTTGTTCCGGATTTTGAAACAGATAACATACCCTATAAAACTCCTAACCATGAAAACATTACGAATCAGTCTGATCAGTGCATTGATTGCATTAATTCCATTCAGCGGCTTACTTGCCCAGGAAAAAGGAAATGGAAATGTTGTTAAACAGGAACGTACACTTGCATCTTTTGACGCAATCAATGTTGGTTGCGCCATTAATCTTTTTTTATCACAGGGTGATGCACAGAAGGTAGAAGTTGAAATTGATGAGAACCTTCAGGGCCGTTTGAATACAGAGGTATCCAATGGTGAACTTGAACTTAGCTGTGACAATGTGAGGAATCCATCCAAGATGAACGTGTATGTTACGTTCACTAAACTCAATAAAATCGATGCAGAAGCCGCAGCAGTTGTAAAAGGCAATACACTGATAAAGGCCGATAATTTTAAGCTCTTTGCTTCAGGTGCATCAAAAGTTAACCTTGAAATTGAATCCAATACATTTTATAATGAAGCCAGCGGGGCAGCAAAAGAAACACTTAGTGTCAAGACCGGTGATCTTACTACAGAATACAGCGGTGCAGCTGGTGTAAAACTGACCGGAACTGCTGTTTCACACAAATCTGAAGTTAGTGGAGCTGCAAACCTTAAAGCAATGGAATTTGTCACTGAGAACACTGCTGCAGAAGTATCAGGTGCCGGGAATGCTTCATATATGGCCAAAAAGCAATTAAAAGTTGACCTCTCAGGAGCAGCTTCGGTTACTTATTACGACAATGCTCAACTCAAAAAAATTGGCAAGACCGGTGAATATGTCTTCAATTTTGATGGAATGGACAACGTAAAGTCAGTAATAATTGGAGAAGGAGCCAGCAACAATGAAGGTAACGAAGAAGGTGTAGTCCAGAATGCTGATGACAATGGCCAGGTTGAAGTTATAATCAATGACAATCAGATAGTTGTTGTGACCGATGATTCCGTTAGAGTAAAGCTTGGTGACAACTCAATTGTTGTTGATGAAGATGGAGATGTTAAAGTAAAGCATGACAAAAAGGAAAAGAAATTCAACGGTCACTGGACAGGTTTGGAACTCGGTGTAAACGGTTACCTGACACCAAATAACGATTTTGAATATCCTGATGGCTATTCTTTCCTGGATCAAAAATATCAGAAGTCAATCAACGTAAATCTGAATTTTTTCGAACAGAATGTTAACCTGATAAAGAATCATCTTGGACTTGTAACCGGATTGGGATTCTCCTGGAACAATTATCGCTTCGACAACAATGTAAGGCTGGCAAAAGGTGAATCAAGGCTTGAAGTAACCAAGGTAAATGAAGAAGGTGTAAAATATGAAAAGAGCAAATTGGTTAATACTTATCTGACACTTCCTTTAATGCTCGAATTCCAGACTAATAAATATGCCAAGGTGAACAGTTTTCATATCAGCGGAGGAGTAGTTGGAGGTTGGAGAATAGGCACACACACCAAGTATGTATTTGATGATGGAAGCCGCCAGAAGGACAAGGATCGCGATGATTTCTATATGAATCCCTTTAAACTTGATGCAGTAGCTAAAATCGGATGGGGAGTTATCAATCTTTATGCAACCTACTCTTTGACTCCAATGTTCCAGAAAAACAAAGGACCAGAATTGTACCCATTCGCAGTTGGAATTTGCCTGAGCGACCTGTCAGATTTATAATTCAACTTCATTACCAGATAGAAAATTATCACTCAACATATAAGGCAATCAACCAAATCTGGTGGTTATTGTCTGGTCAGCTGCCTCCTACCCGGGGGCAGTTTTTTTGTTTCAGGTCAAAACATTAATTTTGTCTGATCAATGAATTTGAAACTCCTTACGGAATCAAAATAAACACAGATATGTCAGGACACAATAAATGGTCAACCATTAAGAGAAAAAAGGGAGCTTTGGACGCAAAACGTTCGAAGATCTTCTCCAAGATTATCAAGGAAATTACAGTAGCTGTAAAGGAGAGTGGTGCCGACCCTGATGGAAACCCAAGGCTCCGACTTGCGATTGCCAACGCCAAAGGGGCCAGCATGCCCAAGGATAACATTCAGAGAGCTATCAGCAAAGGCTCGGATAAAGATTCGGCATCTTATACTGAAGCCACCTACGAAGGCTATGCTAACGGAGGAATAGCAATTTTTATTGAGGCTACTACCGACAATACTCAAAGGACCATTTCAAATGTGAGATCATATTTCAATAAATATGGAGGAACATTAGGTACCAATGGATCTCTCAGCTTCATTTTTGACAGGAAGGGAATCTTTACCGTTCCACAGGGAACAATTGACAGGGATGAATTTGAAATGGCTGTAATTGATGCCGGAGCTGAAGACATTCAGCTTGAGGAGGACTTCTTTGTTATAACTACAGCAATGGAAGATTTTGGTGCGATGATGAAGAAGCTGGAAGAGATGAAAATTGAACCAGATAGCGCCAAGCTGCAAAGAATTCCTAAAGAAACAACGAAACTGGATCTTGAATCTTCAAAGAAAGTAATGCGTTTGATTGAGTATTTTGAAGAAGACGATGACATCCAGGCTGTATATCATAATATGGAAATTACAGATGAGTTAATGGAATCAATGGAATAGAAATCCTTGTTACAAGTATTAAAACAGCCTTACTTAAGAAAGGCTGTTTTTTTTATGATATTAAAGAAAGGGCAATTGTTATCGCGTTCACAGATCAACAAAGTGTAATACAAAAACTCTTCTTTTCCACGACAGACAAGTCTTGAAGCCATTTTGATTAAAAAATTTATTACTACAAGTAGACTTATCTGTGTTTATCTCTATATTTGCTCTTAGTAGTGCGATTTCAGTTCTATTTTTTTGTTTTCAAGACTTTTTGATTTTTTGAACCAGAATCAAACAGACATATTAACCCTTAATCACCAAAACCAATGTCTAAAAATGAAAACATTACCTATTCTCCTTATTGTCATGGCTGTAGTATCCTTCAGTTTTAGTTCCTGTAAAAAGGAAGCATCAACAAAGCTCCTACTATTGCATCCGTTGTTGTTAATCCGGGAAGTGTTAACGCCAATGGAATGATTTCAGTTACTGTTACAGCCACAGACCCTGAAAATGACGCTCTGACTTATGCCTATACAGTTACAGGCGGTTCGATTACAGGATCAGGTCCATCAGTTACCTGGACAGCACCTTCCACTGCAGGAGCCCATTCAGTTACTGTGACGGTATCTGATGGTAATGGCGGACAAGTTACCGCCAACGGAGCGCTCACTGTTCTTCCTGCTGTTACCCAGATTACAGGTACGGCAAAATTCCCAGCAGGAACCTCAGGGGATTTATCCAATTCAAAAGTCAGCATTTACACTTCTTATGACAACTGGTTGAACAACCAGCCAATCAAGTTCGGGGCAGTAACTGGAACGGGAGCCAGTGTTTCCTTCACTCTTACCAATGTTAACCCGGGTAACTACTACCTGGATGTATGGAAGGATATTGACAACAGCGGATTCTGGTCTCTCACTGACTATGTTGGCTGGTATGGATCAGGTGGTCTTGGTAGCCCAAGCCTCACAGAATTCCAGATTTCAGACGGACAGACATTCAATTGTTCAGTAGACATGTACATTGTTGCCAAAAAATCCGGAGCTCCCCTTAAAAAGTAAGGTTGATCTTTAACAGAATCAAGTCAAAAAAAGAACAGGCTGCATAATCATGCAGCCTGTTCTTTTTATTATTGCACCTTTTACTATCGGCGAATGAAGTGATTAAGCAGTGACAATATCAAAGGTATCCTGAGCAATAACCAGTTCTTCATTTGTAGGAACGATCATAACACTAACCCTGGAGTTTGGCTTGCTAATGACAGCTTCTTTTCCCCTGAGTTTTGTATTCTTCTCAACATCGAATTCCACACCCATGAATTCAAGTCCCTTGCAGCATTCTTCACGGGTTTCCCAGCCATTCTCACCGACACCGCCGGTAAAAAGAATGAGGTCGACGCCATTCATTGCTGCAGCGTATGCACCAATGTATTTGCGAATGCGATAGTGGTAAATGTCGAGAGCAGTTTTAGCCCTTGTGTTTCCCTGAGCTGCAGCAGTTTCAATATCTCTCATATCACTTGAAACGCCTGAGAGTCCGAGCATTCCGCTATGCTTATTAAGAAGAGTATTGGTAAAGGGAATACTGGTTTCTTCCTTATCAGCAATATAGAGAACGGCTCCTGCATCAACATCTCCGCAGCGGGTTCCCATAACCAAACCTTCAACAGGAGTCATACCCATGCTTGTATCAACGGAGATACCTGCATCAATAGCAGCAACAGAGGCTCCATTACCAAGATGGCAGGAGATAATTTTGAGGTCTTTCATATCCTTACCCAGCATTTCTGCAGCCCTTTTGGAGACGAAACGGTGGCTTGAGCCATGGAATCCATAGCGTCTGACCTTGTACTTCTCATAGAGGGAATAAGGAATTCCATAGAGATAGGCCTTTTCAGGCATGGTTTGGTGGAAAGCGGTATCAAAAACACCAACCTGAGGAACTTCAGGGAGCAGTTTAGTGATTGCGTAGATACCTTCGAGGTTTGGCGGATTATGGAGAGGAGCGAGGTCAACACATTCCTCGAGGGCTTTGATAACTTCCTTGGAAATGGCAACAGATCCATTATACTTTTCACCGGCATGAACTACACGATGACCAACGGCACCAAGTTCTTCAAGTGTACCAAGTGAACCATATTCCTTATGGGTCAGGATTGCCAGAACGTGCTCAATACCAGCCTGGTGGTCAAGTATTTCACCTTCCAGTTTCAGGGTAATGTCATCAGAACGGAAATGCTTGATTGAAGCACCTTTCAGTCCGATTTTGTCAACAAGTCCCTTTGCAAGCACCGCAGCCGACGGCATATCAAACAACTGATATTTTATGGATGAACTTCCGCAGTTCAAAACTATTACTTTCATAATTTTTCTTTTTAAAGCGCTGGTACTATTTGAATTCAGGGCAGGTAACAGTATTTCCTACAATTTTTCCGTTGGCGTCATATTTATAGAAGCCCTGTCCACTAACTTTTCCAAGGTGATTTCCTCTTACGAGACGTTTAATAACAGGTGAAGCCTTGTAGTTATGTTCGCCAAATTCAGCGAAGAGGTTATCCATCCATTTCTGAAGCTTATCGAGACCAATGCGGTCGGCGAGTTCAAAAGGACCAAACTGATGACCCAGACTAGTGCGCATAAGTTCATCAATGTCATGGGCTGAAGCAATGCCTTCCATCAGCATTTCGCAAGCCTCATTAATCACAACGATGATCATACGTGTACTGATATTCCCGGGAGACTCCATTAGCCTGATTGGCTTCTTTTCAAGCATGCGAACAAACCTGCAGGCCATATCATAGAATTCATCGGAGGTTCTTGCGCTTCTGACAACTTCCAGAACTTTTACCTTATCGGTAGGTGAAAGGAAATGCAGTCCAACGGCACGTTCCGGATTCTGAAGTCCGGAAGCAAGATCAGAAATCATCAGGGTTGCGGTGTTGGAGGTAAGAATAGTATCCTTGCGAACAACAGATTCTGCTTTTCTGAAGATTTCCTTTCTGATTTCCAGGCTGGTGCCCGGTTTTCTGGAGTTGATTGCCTCAATCACAAGATCACAGTCGCTCAGGTCGGAATAATCTACTGAGCCTTTGATTCTCGACATAATAAGACGTTTCTCACCCTGAGTCATACCCCAGCGGCGGATTTCGTCGTCGATAAGCCTTGTGATGCCCAGCAGGCCATCTTTTACCTTTTGATCATCAACATCAAGAATTGCCACATCAAAGCCATGCTGGCTGATGGTTTTAGCGATTTCCTGACCCATGGATCCACAGCCAATGATTCCAATTTTCTGAAGGGCGCCACTTTTTTTCTGAGCTTTGCCCAAGCTGAAATCCTCAAGTTTTGCTAGAATTTCTGTCATTTTAATTTTTTTTATGTTTTGCCCGGGGAGAGGGCTAATGAAGTATTATTAATTGTGTATCAATTACTTATATCAAATATCGCTTTTTAGCAGTGCAAAGGTAGAATATATTTAGGGGATAGGTCATGGTTCCAAGAAATTTTTCTATTGCGATTTCTTATATATGTGAAAGCCGGAAAAGAACGTGACAGCAATCGCTTGATTTTGTAATTTTGCCGGAACACCAAACAAAGCTATGAGCGGACACCTGCCAAGATATAAAGTCAATCCAAGTTTAGTGGATACGGCAGGCTTTTTCGATTATTATGTCCCCTATACCAATCAATCTGTAAAACCGGCAAATGACTCTATAGCAAGATATTATGATTTCAGCATTTATGATTTTCATAAGCCCAAACCTGTAGAAACCTTTATAAAGCCCGGACCTTCAATATTTACCAGCCATCAACTTCAGGCAACATCAGGGGGGCCGAAGCTCAGGAAACTTGAATCTACTGACTGGATAACCGGTGTAGTTATCCTTTGTCTGCTTTTTCTGGCCTGGATACAAACCAATCATTCCAAGAGGCTGAGGCAGATATTTCGATCTGTTGCACTTCCCTATTATGTGAATCAGCTTGAAAGGGAAGGAAACCTTTATAATGAAAGGATAACGTTGGGACTCGGATTTATAAATCTTACATCCGTTTCCTTTCTCATTTACCTATTCATTCAATGGATATCAGGCGTGCCGTCATTTCTGCAGAATTATCAGCTATATCTGATAATTATTAGCTCATTAACAGCTTATATATTCCTAAAGGCATTTATTATTCAGACCACCGGAGTAATTTTCAAAACACCGGAATTAACCCATGCATACCGGTTAAATGCGCTGATTTTCAACCATACAACCGGACTTTTCATTTTCCCGGTACTATTACTTGCTTTGTACTGGCAGCCCCTCCCCTTTTTATGGATTGCAGCCGGAATATATATTATTTTATTGATATACAGATTTATGAGGGGAATCACCATAGGTTTATCAAACACAAAGTTTTCTGTATTCTATTTAATTTTATACCTTTGCACCCTCGAAATTTTACCGGTCATATTGATCGTAAATTTCGTCAGGCAAATCTAAAAAGCCTGTTTTTGATGTTCATTAAGCGTTGCACAGACTAAAAATAGAGTGTTTTGAAAATCAAGAACATACTTATATCACAACCCGTACCAACTGAGATCGAGAAATCTCCTTACGGAGATATTATCAAAAAGCATGGTGTTCATATCGAATTTCACAAATTCTTCAAGATAGAAGGGGTAACCACCCGTGAATTCAGGGATGAACGCATCTATATCAATGAGTTTACGGCTGTTGTTTTTAACAGCAAGCATGCAGTTGACCAGTTTTTTCGCATTGCCAAGGAGGTAAGGGTTGATGTTCCTGAAACCATGAAGTATTTCTGCATGTCGGAATCCATTGCCTTCTACCTTCAGAAATATGTTCAATTCAGAAAGAGGAAGATTTTCCATGCATCTGATATGGCTCAGATGATAGACATTGTTAAGAAGCATAAGTCAGAGAATTTCCTTATCCCCTGTTCTGACAGTCACAATAAGGAGCTTCCGAATATGTTTGAATCGATGAAGGTTCAGTATAAGGAAGCAGTTATGTATCGCACTCTTCCAGCTGAAATGAAGGAGTTGTTCGACATAAATTCCTTCGACATGATTGTATTTTTCAGTCCGCAGGGAATTCGCTCCCTTTTTTATAACTGGCCTGATTTTCAGCAGGGAGAAAAACTCATCGGTGCCTTTGGAACCACTACAGCACAGGCGGCAACAGAGGCCGGACTGGTGGTGAATGTTCCTGCTCCAAGTTCAACTGCTCCATCGATGACCATGGCAATTGATCAGTACCTGACCAAGAATAACAAGAAGTAAATTATTCTATCTGTCAGGATAGCTGCTTAAACCTTTCAACAGATCATTCCCTCAAAAAGACTCCTGAAAAATGGGCGGTTATAGCATTGGATGAAACCACCATCTCCAAATAATCTCATTGCGCCTCACACTGAAATGCGAACAATCACTTTCGATTTTAGCCTTCTATCCTAATCTATTACAAAGAGACAATACTTTGTTACCTTTGTGTGAGTAAGTAAATATGGATACCTCCCCTAACAGTCTGACCTTTCCGAAAACACAGAAGCTGTGTCACAGGAAGGATATAGACTTACTTTTTGAAAATGGTGACTCATTCTTTACTCACCCGTTTAAGGTTGTAATTAAAGAGACAGAACGAACAGATGAATCTGCGGTTAGGCTTTTAATCAGTGTTCCAAAGAAGAATCTAAGAAGTTCGGTAGACAGAAACAGAGTAAAGCGTTTGATCAGGGAAGCCTACAGACTCAACAAGCAGTTACTGTTTCAGCTTCTGCAGGAGAAAGATAAATGTCTTCAGATAGCTCTTGTTTACACCGGAAAACAAGTACCTGACTTTCAACCAATTGAAAAATCTCTGCTAAAAATCCTGGATAAGCTTATACAGCAATACAAAAGCTAAAAGAAAAATTCAGGAATACACGCATTGGCAAGGATTCCAAATTAGTTGACGATACTTAATTTAAGAGTTTTTAACAGCGGAAAAGCAAAAATAAAAGAAGATATATAGCGTTATTGCAACACAAATCCGGTGATGATATTGCAGACATATACCGCCGGAGAACAAGGGTCTATGCAATACAAGCCTGATATTTAGAACAGAATTCATTGTCAGGTCAGAACGCATCCGCAATTTTGCTGCATGAGCTCAACTTTCATGGCTGGCTGGTGTTTATTAAACAGAAAATGAGAAAATTACTTGGCAAGTTTTTTATCGGTTTAATCAGGGTGTATCAGTATGCCATTTCGCCATATCTGCCACCCTCCTGCCGTTACACACCAAGTTGTTCAGCCTATGGAGTTGAGGCAATCATGAAACATGGCCCATTCAAGGGAGGCTGGCTTACCATTAAGCGTGTCAGCAGGTGCCATCCCTGGGGAGGCAGTGGATATGACCCCGTTCCATAAATTAATTGATCAGAGTACCTTAACCCTATTTGAACTATGATACTACATAAGCACATGATCAGATTATTCATCGCCGGACTGTTGTTTCTGAGCATTTCAGTGAATGCCCAAAACTCTGCAAATTTCGAAATCTCGAAGAACCTGGACATTTTTGCCACTCTATATAAAGAGCTGAACAGCAACTATGTAGATGAACTAAATTCTGCACAGCTGATTCGCACCGGCATTGATGCCATGCTGGAATCACTGGACCCTTACACCAATTACATCCCTGAGGCAGAGATTGAGGATTATAGGTTCATGACAACCGGTGAATATGGCGGAATAGGCTCACTTATTCATAAACAGGGTGATTATATTGTTATTTCTGAACCCTATGAAAACTCACCAGCTCAAAAGGCCGGACTCAAGGCAGGAGATAAAATCATCAAGGTTAATGATAAGATAACTACCGGGAAATCAGTTGATGATATCAGTGCAATTTTAAAAGGGCAGCCCGGATCAACCGTTAAGTTGCAGATTGAAAGGGAAGGAGAATCCAAACCCATAAATTTTGAGATCAACAGGGATAAGATAACCGTTGAATCAGTCCCCTATTATGGAATGATCAGTGAAAATACCGGATACATCAAGCTTACCAGTTTTACACAGAATTGTTCGGGCGATGTGAAGAAGGCATTGAATGACCTGAAGGAACACAATAATCTGAAAGGACTTGTTCTGGATTTGAGAGACAATGGAGGTGGTTTGCTGAACGAAGCTGTGAACCTCGTCAATCTCTTTGTGAAGAAGGGTGAAACTGTGGTGAGTACCAAAGGGAAACAGCAGGACAAGAACAAGACTTACAAGACCACCATGGATCCTATTGAAGAGACCTTGCCACTGATAGTCCTGGTGAACGGATCAAGTGCTTCAGCCTCAGAAATTGTAGCCGGTGCACTTCAGGATCTTGACAGAGCTGTGATACTGGGACGCAGGACATTTGGGAAAGGGCTGGTACAGAATGTTTATCCTCTCACCTACAACACACAGGTGAAAGTCACAGTAGCCAAATATTACATTCCAAGTGGCCGATGCATTCAGGCTATTGACTATTCACATCATAATGCCAATGGGAAAGCTGAACATATTGCTGATTCACTTATTTCAGCGTTTAAAACCCAAAAAGGAAGAGTTGTATATGATGGAAAAGGCATTTCGCCGGATGTAGATACCGATAGTTTAAAATTCAGCAGCATTGCCTACAACCTTGTTTCGAAATACCTGATTTTTGATTATGCAACTCAGTATTCAAGGGAGCATCCCACAGTTGCGCCTGCAAATTCTTTCAAATTATCGGATGAGGAATACGATCAATTCATCAGTTTTACTCAAAGCAAGAAGTTTGAATTCACTACCCCGCTTGAGAATGAATTGAATAAGATTAAGAAAGCTGCTGAACTGGAAGGTTGCTGGGAAGATGTAAAAACCAATTATGAATCATTGCTGGCGGCAGTTAAGGAGCACAAGAACAAGGATCTGATAACCAACAAGGAAGAAATCAGAGAACTGCTGGAACTTGAAATTGTAAGCCGTTATTATTACCAGAAAGGCAGAATTGAAGCATCACTTTCAAAAGATCCTGATCTTGGCAAATCCATCCAATTGCTTAATGACAGTCAAACCTATACAGGAATTCTGGACGGAAGCATTCAAAAAGCTGAGAAGAGCCGCAAGGGAAATAAATCCTGACACCAATTTCAGATATGGGAGAATTTAAGATGCAGTTTAATGAACGGGTAAGCTGGTGGTATCAGTTTTCTCTGTTCCTTTTGATTGCATCCATTCCACTCTCGAAGTATACCATGAGTTTAACGCAGTTCATTCTGCTTGGATTCTGGCTTCTTTACAATTCTGATATAACCTATCTGGAAGAATTCAGAGCTAAGAAAGGGACTTTTGCCAGTCGCCTGCTTAAAGTTAGCGGAGGATTTCTTATCTCCATTATCGGTTCACTGCGCGATAAATTCATTCTCTTCTCGAAGAATAAAGCAGCACTTGCTGTGACATCCATTCTGATAATGCATGTCATTGGGCTTATTTACACCAGTGATTTCCATTATGCATTTAAGGATCTCAGAACGAAACTTCCGCTTCTACTATTACCCCTGTTCCTGTCGACCGGTCCGTCCATCAAGACCAAGGCATTGTACTGGCTGTTACTTGGTTATGTAGCAGCTGTATTCGCCGGAACCATTTACAGGTCGTATTTGTACCTGAGCCTCGACATTGCAGATTCAAGAGCCTTCAATGCTCATATATCGCATATCAGATTCAGTCTGAATGCCGTATTTTCCATTTTCATTCTCTATTATCTGTCCAGGCAGAAAGACCTTTTCCCGGTTTACCTTAAGGCAATATTCCTTGCGGTTGCAGCATGGTTCCTCTTCTTCATGATATTCCTGAGTTATACGACAGGAGTATCCATATTTGTCATCCTTCTCATACTATTACTTATATACAATTCAGTTCAGGGAAGAACCCTCAGGGTAAAGCTGCTTTGGCTTTTTGGCGGATTATTGCTAATAGCTGCTCCCAGCCTGTACTTTGTCGAGGCGGTGAGGGAATACCGGCATCCGGAACAGTTATCGTTCAGGACTCTGGAAAGGCATACCATCAATGGGAACTCCTATTACCATGACACCGTAAATTTCAGAATAGAAAACGGTCATTATGTTGGGTTGTACATCTGCAATAAGGAGATACGCAACGAATGGGCAAAAAGGAGTAAACTTAGCATTGACAGTCTTGACGGAAAGCAGCAACGCGTAAGATACACGCTAATTCGTTATCTGGCTTCCAGGGGATTAAGGAAAGATTCGATTGGAGTAGCTCAGCTCTCTACCTCCGATATTCGCAATATAGAAGCCGGCATCACAGATGCCTCAGCCCGGAACGGTTTCAATTTTCATTCGCAGCTGGACAACTTCCTGGTTGGATGGGACAATTACATTCGTCATGGGAATCCCAATTCAAGTTCGCTTATACAGAGGTTTGTTTACTGGAAAACGTCGATTGTCCTGATTATGGAGCATCCGATAATCGGAGTTGGAACCGGTGATGTTCCGGATGCTTTCAGAAAGAGGTACGATGAGATTCATTCCAACCTGGATCCTCAATACAGGCTCAGATCTCACAATCAGTATTTGTCGCTGGCAGTAGCCTTTGGTATTCCCGGCTTAATTTGGTTTCTCCTCGCTTTGTATTACCCGGCAATGAAGAGGAAGGGATTCCGGCACTTTTTGTTTGTTATTTTCTATGTGATATTCATTCTTTCGATGTTCACGGAAGATACGATTGAGACTCAGGAGGGGGTGACGTTTTATGCTCTCTTTGTATCACTTTTCCTTTTTGCCTGGGCAAAACCTGAGGAAGGCCCTGGAAGTTCAGATGTGACTCAATAGAGGCTGAAGTGCGGAATAATTCATTGAATCAATTGCATCTGGAAAAACAATTATCTTTACTCCATAAATTCAAGCGATGATTCAACATTCCTTCCAAGTTAGCTACAACGAATATTCAAGTGTTGAGGAATTGAGCGACAGTGACAAGCTATTGGCAGAGAAGGCCAGGGAAGCCTGCAAGTCAGCATACGCACCATATTCCCGCTTCCATGTAGGCGCAGCACTCAAACTTGAAAACGGAGTTGTGATTACAGGCAACAACCAGGAAAATTCAGCATATCCTTCAGGATTATGTGCAGAAAGAGTTGCTGTTTTTGCAGCCTCAAGTCAATATCCGGGGGTTGCAATCGAGAGCATTGCCATTATTGCTTCAACTGAGGTGTTCAAGCTGAGTCAGCCAATTACCCCATGCGGCTCCTGCAGGCAGGTACTTGCAGAATATGAACATCTGGCCGGCAAACCGATACGGACGCTGCTTATAGGCAATAACGGATCGGTCTGGATAATTGAAGGAGTGAACCAACTTCTTCCGATGATGTTTGAAGGAGCACAGCTGAAGAAAAGCTGATATCCTCAATTAATTTCACTTTAACACTTTTAACATGAAATACTTCTTTATTCTGCTGTTTAGCAGTTTCCTGTTCATTTCCATGAAATCGGACAAACCAGCTTACAAAATATTTGATCAGAAAGGAAAGGAAAGTTCCTACAAAGAAATGCTTGAAGATGCACAAAAAGCTGACATCATTCTTTTTGGGGAATTACATGATGTTTCTGTTTGCCATTGGCTTGAATATGAGTTGGCATCAGATCTTTTTAAGGCAAAAGGCAAGAATCTGGTTATGGGAGCTGAGATGTTTGAAGCAGATAATCAGGTTATTATTAATGAATATTTGAAAGGTCTGATCAAGGATAAGAATTTTGAAGCTGAAGCAAGGCTATGGCCCAATTACAAGACTGACTACAAGAAACTCTTAGTTTTTGCCCGCGACAGCAGTGTGAACTTCATTGCGACCAATATTCCGCGTCGTTATGCCTCTATGGTAAACAAGGGTGGATTTGAGGTTCTGGGTACACTTTCACCACAAGCTCAGCAATTTTTCCCACCCCTGCCGATTGCCTATGATCCGGAGTTGAACTGCTACAAGGAAATCCTGAAGGAGATGGGGCAAACACCCAGCCACGACAATGAAAATATTGCAAAAGCACAGGCTGTAAAGGATGCTGCCATGGCTTACTTTATCCTGAAGAACTTCAAAAAAGGTCAGGTTTTCCTTCATTATAACGGCAGTTACCACAGTGATCATTTTGAAGGAATTGCGTGGTATCTGAAGCAGGCGGATCCAAGTCTGAAGATTATGACGATTGCCACTTCAACCCAGGATGATATAAGTGAGCCTTTAGCTGAAGAAATCGGAAAGGGGAATTACCTCATTCTGATTCCTGAGGGAATGAACAGGACTTACTAATTTCCTTGGATTGGGAGATTTTCAAAGCACTAAGTGATCCTCCAGCAGGTGTAACCAAGTGCTCATAAGAAATAAGAAAGCCGGGTAACAGAATGTTGTTTCCCGGCTTTTGCTATTGTGAAGTCCAGTTTAAGTTTGTCAGGCGAAGGTAAAAATCAGGTTGAGGATGAAATTCCAGATGGTTACGATTCCAATTGCAAAGAGCTTGGAGATGTAGAAGTTCCGGTTATGCTTGCTGACCAGATACCATATTACTGCAGTATTGATTCCTAAGCCGAGGATTGAGATAAAGAGGAAACGTGTGTACTCCATACCAATATCGGGATTATTGCTATGAAAGGTCCACCAGCGGTTGAGGAAATAATTGCAGGAGGCAGCAATTGTGAAACCTATTGCATTGGCAACATATTTCTGAATTTTAAGGAGTTCCTTGCTTACATAAGTTACACCAAAGTCAACAATAACGCCTGAAGCGCCAACAGCTCCAAACTTGAGAAATTTAATAATCAGTTCCCTGGTGAGAAATTGGAACATACTACGGATTAATCAAAATTGAACAATAATAATTTCCTTCTTGCCTTCACGCATAATTTCAACAGCGGCCACTTGTCCGACTTTCAATTTACCCAAACGAGCCATATAGTCATATATGTTGGTTACGGGTTGCCCATCCATAGCGACAATGACATCGCCTTTAACAATTCCTGATTTTTCGGCAGGACCACCTTTTTTAACGCCATCGACCCTAAGACCTTTGTTATCACTTGATACCATATCAGGTACGATTCCGAGGGTTACCTTAAGATTGCGGCCATAACGGACACCCTGCTTAGCACCTGCTTCCCTGAACTGAAGTGGCAGCGATCTCTGACTCAGTTCCTGTGCCAGATCAAGCACCATTCCCAAGATTTCAACTTCTCCATCATAGGCAATTTTATCGGCATCATCCGAAGGGGTATGATATTCGTCATGAGCTCCGGTGGTGAAATAGAAGACAGGTATATTCTCTGAATAAAATGCAGCATGGTCCGAAGGTCCATAACCATCGGGTGAGCGTTTGCTCTCGAATGATCTGTTCATTGAAAGCATGGCAATCAGAGTATCGCTTTCGGTGGAAGTTCCGGTTCCTCCAACACTGATAGCATTGCTTGCAGGATTGAGGCGACCGATCATATCCATGTTGATCATTGTTTTTATTTTCTTCAGATCCACTGTTGGATGCTTTGTAAACTCCTTTGAACCCAGCAGGCCCATTTCTTCACCATCAAAGGCAATGAAGATGATGCTTCTGCCTAAAACATCCCTGATGGAAGCGAGTTTTGCAGCAAGTTCGAGCACACCGGCAGTCCCGGAGGCATTATCATCGGCACCATTATGAATGGCATGCTCTTCAGGCAGGCGTGAACCTGAATTCTCCCCACCCCAGCCCAAATGGTCATAATGGGCTCCAATTACTATATACTCATCATTCAGGGCAGTATTGCTGCTCTTAAGCAGTCCAACAACATTTCTTGCAGTAACCTTTTGCTGAATCACATCGGAAGTAGCCTTTACATTTATAGGAAGGTACAATGAAGAAGGCTGGTGATTTTCCTTGATTGAAGTCTCCAGATCAGAGATGGTATAATTCATTGATGCAAGAATGCGATCAGCAGTAGCGCGGGTGATATTGAACACGGGAATTCCGGCATCAGATGGAGTTTTATCAAACTGAATCTGCATTAATCCATCTGTTTTCTCCATATCGGAAGGAGTAACAAAAAGTACGCCCAATGCACCCTTATCCTTTGCGGTTAGAGCTTTTAATCGTTCCTGGCTGTAACTGATAAAGAAGGAACTTTGCTTTTCAGGTTCGGGGTCTCCCCTTAGAATCAGAACCCACTTGCCTTTTACATCGAAGCCTTTGTAATCGTTCCATTTCAATGAATCAAGGTCCAGGTCAAATCCATATCCGGCAAAAACGACTGCAGCATCCAGTGATGCGCTTGAAGAAAATGAAAGTGGAATGAAATCCTTATTCAGTTCTGCTGTAAAATCTTCGAAACTGAGTTGGTTATGAGTTCCGGATGTTACATCTGATACAACTTCAAATTCCTGAAACCCATTCGCAGCCATCAGCTGAAGTCCTGATTGCCTGAAAACATCGCGGATATAAACCGCAGCCAGGTCGGCTCCGGGCATTCCGGGACGTCTTCCTTTTAGGGAATCAGATGCCAGGTATCCGATTTCTGTTTTCAGGTCTTTGGCAGTGATTTCAGGAGAAAGGGTAAGTTTGGATGAGAATGAGGCAGGCTGCTGTGCAAAAGAGCAATATCCGAAAAACGAAAGAGCAGCGGTTATGGTCAGAAAAGTATGTTTCATGTGAATCGCTAAAAGAAGGGCAAAATTAAGTTAAATTCCGGAATACCGGAGATGGAGATGTTTTGAAAATCAGGAAGCAAAAGCTTTAGAGTTGCTGATACTCGATAGATGGAAATCCCTTTTCACCTTTATTATTGTAGAATCCAAGAAATCTCAGCTTATAGAGAAGTCCGTGCACATCGCGTATGATGTATATCTGGTCAGGGTCTACAGTGTAGGCTCCGGTATCAAAATCGTAGTATTTCCAATGATAGCCGATGAAGTCCTGCTGTCTGGAAAACTCAAAATCCTGCACTGATTCGAAGGTAATACTTTCGAAGGAGTTAAGGGTATCACGGGCAACTTCAACAAGGTTAGGATTGAGAAGTACTCCGGTTACCAGGTAGGGATAGGGTTCGCCGAGGTCAGTGTACAGCAGGGTGGTATACTGTGTAAAAAGCAGGTCCCAGGACTCCTTAAGAGGCTCAGCAGGCTGGGATGCAGGGTCAGTGAAGGAGAACTGCACGTAGTTTGCTGAAGCATCCTTATGAACAGAATAAGAATGCGCATTGGTACCGTTATAATCAGCAATCCTGAAATACCAGGTATCATTTCTGAGACTATCTAAAACAAACTGCCTGAAGCCCCGATCGTTACCCTGTTCATCGATTCCTCTGTTGATTAAGTAAAGCTTTTGTTTAGAATTAGTATCGGTGCCAGAAATGTTGTACCAAACTCCTATTGCGGTGGAATCTGCATCACCATTTGAATTATCGAATTTCCAAACGGCACCGGTTGAGTCGACAGGAATACCAAACTCCTCATTGGTGAGTTCTGCGGCATACATGAAACAGCTTGTATTCAATCGGATACGCCAGCCACCCGGTCCGGATTCAAATGCCATATCCCATAGTTTGCGATCCACACTTGAGGCGGCCTCTCCTGTAGCAAGCTTGAAATAAACCTGATACTTGTAGAGGTTCGTCATAGGAATGGTATCAATCTCAGTGGTACCAGGCACATGGGGTGTAACCCTTTCATCTTCCTTGAAGCAGGAGGTTAAAAGCAAACTGATGCCAATTCCCAGGAAAATTAAGGATAGCCTTATCATTTATACTTGTTGAAGTTATACGAGAGTTTCACAAAATAGGTTCTTCCCCAGGCTACATTGATGGAATCGCTGCTTCCTGAATGGGCACCTCCTCCGGCGCCGACAGCAGGAATAGTTTTGACATTGAAAAGGTTCTTACCCCCTGCTGTAATGGTAAGATGGTTCTGGAACATGGAGCGCATTACAGAAACATCAAGGGTATTGTAGGATTTAACCCATCCTACTGAGATAGTTTTATCGTCATTGGGGACCACCTGAGGAGCATCCCCTGAAAACTTGTAAAATGCAGAGATTGTGATATTTTGCTTCACAAATCTGTAATTGCAGGATGCTGTGATATCCTTATTCCAAAATCTTGAGGCTAAGGCAAGAGATTCCTTGTCGAAAGCAAAGGACTGTCCGGTAATTGACATTCCTGTTTTTAAAGTCAGTTGTGGATAAAGGCTAAAGGACAGATTCAGCATTCCTCCGCCGGAGACATATTTCCCAATATTGATGTAGGTATATAAATCCTTGGAGATTGGAGCCAGCGAAATGTTATTGTTGACATTATTGTAAAACAGTCCGGCTTCTGCATTGAAATAGGATTTTGGGGTTTCCTTATTGAAACTCAGATTGAAATTGACATTATGCGAGTATTCAGCCTTGAGATCGACATTTCCCCTGACGTTATGGTTAATGTCGACGAAATACAGATACAACTCCTTCAATGATGGCGCCCTGAATCCGCGGGCATAAGTAAGTCTGGCAGTCCATTCGGCGAAAGGATTCCACTTCAGGTTAAGTGAATACACCAGTGGAGCCTTGTATTTGGTGTTGTAGATATATCTGGCACCGGGCTGAACTGAAAGAGTTTTAAGCTTATCATATTTTAGGCTGATAAAAGCTGCATAATCACCGATCTGCTGTTCAAGATTTTCTATTCGTTTACCTTTTCCTGTTTCAAGATTCAGGTCAAGGCCAGCCTGGTAATTGAACAAGGCATATTTTGCATTATTGTTGAACCATGCCCTAACCACAGAGTTGGTAATAACTGTAGTATCCTGATCATCGGCATTGGGAGTAAGTATTTTCTCAAGGGTTGTGAGATCCTTAAGATACCGGTTCTTTACCCTCTGATAATCGGAATAGGCAGCCACGAGGCTCCATTGCTGATCCTTCCGTGGTGAATAGGAAGATTCCACCTTAGCAGTCCCCCTTACGGTTGTAAAGAAGTTATCGAATGCGCTTTCATAGTAAGGAGCCAGTTTAGCCCCTTTATCAAGCAGCAGTTCATTGAAGTAATTTCCGGTAAATTTTAGTCTGAGTTTCTCTGTGGAATAGAGGTAATATGCATCGGCGGTATATTGTCGGCGGGGCTTCCAGCGCATCACCCTTTCGGAAGGATCATCATTGTATCCAGACTGGAAATTCCTGGAGGCATCTATTGAAAAGAGGCTTCGCCTGATGCGCTTGCTAACGCCTCCATCGAAGTTATAAACTCCTATTGATTCGAGGTAAGTATTGGCATAGGAGGTAAAGGCTGCAGCCTTATTTTCCTTTGTGATTATATTAATTACACCGGCTATTGCATTACTGCCATAAACAACTGACATTGGACCTTCTATTACCTCCACATGATCCACGTTGAAGAGATTCATCTGGTTAAGGTCGATGTTGCCGTTCATTCTTCCGATAACCGGGATTCCATCGACAAGGAATTTGACATTTTCCCCTGAAAGGCCTTGCATGCTGATGCTGGAACCCAGCACACCACCCTGGGAAATGCGCATATTGCTTTCGGAGCTCAGCAGGTCGGTAAGATTAGTAGCGGCCCTTTGTTCGATAAGCTTGCTATTGATAACATTAACCCGGTATATGGAGCGGTCAGCGCGCTCAGGGGTAAACTGTGCAGTAACCACAACCTCGCTCATATTGAGAATTGCAGGTTTGAGGTATACCGTCTTTGATTTTCCGGGATAGACAGTATCAAGAAGAGTTTCGTATCCAACGTATGAAATGGCAAGTTTGGATATATCCTTGCATTCGTTGGGAACCATTCCCTTAATATCAGTCACATAATGCTTTAGCCCTCCGGATTTCAGTCCTTCGAAACAGACATGAGCAAAAGCAACAGGTTCTTTTGTTTTCAGATCAATTACAAAAATGGCATCCTGCTGAGCCGTGGTGATCAGCCCACTCAGCAGGAATGCCATTAACCCTAGTAATCTAACAAACACTCTTAAATATCTTATTGAATGAACAGCTTCCTTGTAACCAACTGATTACCTGATACCAGAGTAATCAGGTATACACCTCCGGGAAAGTCATTAACCGGAATAGAAAGCGTATTCAGTTCATTTCGCTGAACAGAGAAATTGAGGTTCTTTATTTGTCTGCCGCCAAGGTCAGTTATCCTGACATCAACCTTTGAAACAGATCCCGGATTCACAACCAGATTGGTTTCAATTGAAGCAGGATTTGGATAAACAGCCATATTGAAAGCAGAGGAAGGTCCTTCCCCTATTCCAGCCAGAGAAAGAAGTTCCTTTTCCAGAACAATTCTACCGGTTGATGAGCCTACAAACTCCTTGAAGACAAGGCGATAAATATCTCCACCTGCATCCTGAATAAAATGAACCAGTGAATCGGTAACGTGGTATGTGAAGTTAGCATCGAGGTATTTCCATTCCCAGCCAATAGGAGAGCGGGTGGAATCCATTGCTGAAAGGTCGAAGAGGCGGAAGTCGGGAGCAACATGCTCAAACTTATTCACCTTGGTTTCGTAGTTGCTCAATACACCTGTAACAGGATACAGTGTTCCATCAGGATAGGTGTACATATATTTAGCGAAGAGGAGATCCCAGTTTGCAGCCGGTGCCGGTTCAAAATCAACGATTTGTCCGGTGGTCATAGAGAATCCCACGAAGTTTTTAGTGGAATAAGGGGAGCAATCCAAAACCACTGTGGTATCAGCTGATCCGTCGAGGTTGGCATAGCGGAATTCAACCTGATTGAGGCTTGAATACTTCCTCATGATCCAAAGTTTGCGGAAACTGCCATCACGAAGTTTGATAATAAATAATGAATCACCAACAACATCATGGGTTGCAGAGTTATAGCGACCCCAACCATAATCGGGATGGCCAAGCTGATATTGGCAAAAAGCTCCGGTTTCCCAATCAGTTGTAGAGTTAACCATATTCCTGAGAGTATAGAAACCTGTGGTGTCGAAGCTAGCCCAACCGGAGGTATCAGCATTATCGTAAGTATAGAGTTCAACGCCATTGATTCCGAGGGCGTTGTTATTGGAAGCATCGTTGGTAAGAATGGAGGCGCTCATTCTGGAAGTTCTGAAAGCAATATCCCATTGTTTCCTGTTCACTGCACCCTGGTTACCGGATGACATGCTGTAGTAAACCTCGTTTACATATCCCGGTCCCATATATATGGTATCAGTAACAGGGGTTGATTTCTGTGCCAGAACGGCATTGTTGCCTACCATGAGTGCTATCAATGCACTAAAAAGCAGTAGTGATTTTTTCATGTTGAATTTTATTTTCTCGGATTAGTGTTTCCCTTGAAGTTTCTTTTTGGCTCAATACCAGCATAATGCAGAAGTAAGCCTAAAGAAAGAATTGCTTTGGAAGAACAGGCCGGATGGCAAAAAGAATTGCCGGATTGCAGATTTCTAAATAGATTTCAGGTCAGGAAATCAAGAAATTACAGCAAAAACCTGTTGGATCAGAGAACGGGAGGAGCCCGTAGAGAGTTGAAATTTGGGACTGCTAAATGAGGAAGTTGGTCAGATGCCAGCTGGATTGTAACAACATCTCCTGAAAAGGATAACAATTGCACAGGGGCAGTTGCTTCGGAGAATACCAGATTAACATGATGCACTTTAAGGTTTGATGTGGGACCTGAGTGCTGAATGGAAAGAAGTTTTTCCTTTGACCGCTGACTGGTAGCTGCAACAGGTATAAGTTGCTTGCCCCAGATGTGATGCTGATGGAAGTTAATGATGTTTCCCAGATAGATCCACATCACTGCCACAGCCCACATCAATGCGATGTGTTTGCGGGAAGCTAGTGTAAAACGGGAAAACTTGCCCATCGATCCTTTAATTTGATGGATCAAAGTTGTAATTTTTTTCTATGCAAACATCAAAATATGTAATTTTTTTCAATAAAAACAAAAGAGACAATAGCCGGACTTCATCAATCCGGCATCAGTATTGAATTAAAAAGGATGATTACTATCGCAGGTTTTAGCTGCAGAAAAGATATAATACACCAAATAAATGCAATCCGTAAAGCAAAATAATCCTTTATTGAAGGATATTTTTCCTAAATTCGGATCAGAGGCCAAATTCCTTCTTAACCTGCTGGGTCCAATCAGTTACTCTTTTTTCAGTAAGTTCGGGCTGACAATCATTATCAATGGCCAATCCAACAAATTTACCGTCCTTCTCAGCAGTTGAGAACCAGTACTTATAACCTTCAACAGAAGTAAAACCAACTACATTTTCCTTGTAAGGCAAGCGGCAGAAGATAGTTCCAAGTCCGTCAACAAAACTTTCAGGATAGGTTTCCTGATCACCGAGACCATAGAGGGCAATTTTTTTACCTTCCAGTTCTGCATTTACCAGTTCTTCGATAAAATTCTCCCAATCAGAGTGCATTTCACCAATTCCCCATGCAGCAGTACCCAGCACCAGGTAATCAAATCTATTTACGTCCTTGCTGCGGGCTGAATTCACATTGTGCACCGTAGCCAGGTCCTTGCCAAAAACTTCCTGCACCATACGGGCTACTTTACCGGTCCCGCCATTATCCTTACCTCCAAAGAAAATTCCAATTTTCGTCATTATATTCCATTTTTATTCGTGAGCCTTCTGAAATGACATTTTTGTTTCAGAATCAAAATTAACACATCAGTCCGGTAGTTGTTCACTATTCTTATAATTTTTCATATTCAAACCACACATTGGCTTACAATTCATTGAAAAAGGCATAAAACCGGAGGTCCAGCCCAATAGACAGCGGATAAGGATTAAATTATTCAGAATAAGTCAAATCGAGTTTCGGAAGCTGAATTGTCAACATCCGACAGTGAAACCGTTCCATAAATAGGAAGCTCTTTTCTTTCTACTTTTGATTCCGGGTTTAAGTCGCGGTATCTTATTTTGAAAAAACAGACCATTTTCCTCATTTTCTTAGCATTAACCGGCATTTTGCTGGTACATCTGCTGCATGCCCTGATGTTTGTAAACCTTTATTTCACCCTTCTATTGATGAGTTTGCTGGCAGTTGCTATTCTGCTTGTTATTTCAAGGTTTTACAAGTCGTACAGACGTTCGCTGAAAAAGCTGGAACATGCGCTGAAACAGCTCAAGGATGGGAAAGTACCTGATTCGGGCAAGGATCTGGACAACAATCTTTTTTCAAGCCAGATGGAATCGCTTGCCGATGTTTCAGCCAGAATGAACCGGCAGCAGCAGGAACTTCAGGAGGAGAGGACCAATCGTCTCAGGTCAGTTATTGACGGACAGGACCAGGAGAGGCAAAGGCTATCCCGTGAACTGCATGATGGTATCGGACAGTCGCTGATTGCGATAAAGTTGCAACTGGAACATGCTGAAGAGATGGGGCATTCGCAGATGCGTGCCTCCATTGATGTATCAAAAGGGATGATTGACCAAACCATTGATGAGGTGAGGAGAGTTACCAATGCATTGCTGCCGGCAGCCCTGAATGAGTTCGGGCTTATAACGGCACTGCGAGCCAGATGTGAGGAGATGGCAACCCATGCCGGACTGAAGGTTCATTTCGAAAACAGCGGAAGCATTGACAGGCTCGACAATAAATCGAAGACATACCTGTACAGGATTGCACAGGAAGCCATAACGAACACCATCAAACATGCCAGAGCAACAGAGTTAAGCATTTCCATCAGCAGACAGGATGCAGATGTTCTTATGGTAGTGGCGGACAACGGAAAAGGCTTTATCTTTGACCCTGTTAGTTTTGCTCACCGGAATGGACTTCAGAATATAAGGGAAAGGGTATCACTGCTTGACGGGACTTTCGACCTCATGAGCAGTCCGGGTGAAGGAACAACTTTAAAAATCAGCATTCCCTACAAAGCAGGTAATGGAAAAGATACGCATCATACTGGCGGATGACCATCAGTTAGTGAGAACAGGAATCGCGAATTTACTCAACGGCGAAGCAGGCTTTGATATCATCGGAGAAGCATCCGATTCAACAGAATGCCTTAATCTTGTACAGCAGCTCAAGCCCGATGTGGCAGTACTTGACATAGCCATGCCGGGAATGTCGGGTATTGACCTGACCCGTAAAATCCATGACGCCTATCCCGAAATCAGGGTATTGATCTTATCGATGTACACTTCGGAAGAATTTATTTTCAATGCCATAAACGCCGGAGCGAAGGGATATCTTCCCAAAAACACTTCCCGTAAGGAGCTGATTGAGGCAATTCAAGCTGTTTCGAGAGGAGAAGAGTATTATGCCGAATCCATTTCTAATGTAATTCTTAAAAGCTATATCAAGAAGGCTAAATCAGGGCCGGAGGAATCCAGAATCAAGGAAACCCAGTTATCGAAGAGGGAACTGGAGGTGCTGCGATTGTTTGCCGAGGGATTTTCGAATCAGGAAATCGCAGACAAGCTGTTCATCAGCATCAGGACTGTAGAATCGCACAAGAATCATGTGATGCAGCGGCTTGAACTCAAATCGTCGGTTGACCTTGTTAAATTTGCCATAAGGAACAACATGGTGAACCTCTGATGCGTTAAGGGGTCGAAATAAGCTGCGATTATCTGCAACCTTACCACTACACAATTGTTAATATGGCTCAGCACAATAACTGCTGAGAGATTTTGTAACGCCTAATACATTCAGAATGAAACCATTTATCCTTATCACCCTTATGTTTTTCAGTCTTTTCGTCTCCGCCCAGCAGCTCAATCAGAAGATGCATGATGAAAAAAGGAACAATGAAATGCTGATTGGAAACTGCAACCGTGAAGGCTTCAAGACCATTCAATCAGATTTCGATTCAGTATACAATGCCGGATATGCCGCCTACACTCCTGATGCAGCTACAATTGCCACACTGAAATCGCTGTTAAGCAAGAAAATAAAAATTACTGTCGTTATGGCTACCTGGTGCGGCGACAGCAAGGATTGGATTCCACGTTTCTATAAAGTGATGGACATGGCAGGATTTGATTATAAGAACCTGAGCCTGATCTGCGTTGACCATGTAAAGAAAGCGCCGGTAAAGGGATTGGAAAAGCTTAAGATTGAGAGAGTTCCCACATTCATTGTATATCGCAAAAAACATGAAAAAGGAAGAATTATAGAAGTTCCAAGCGATCTGATTGAAAAAGACCTGGTTAAGATTCTGCAATAAATCCCTGAAAGACCAATCAGGTATTCAGATGTTTTAAAAGCCATTAAGTCCTTATCAGATTGCGGGTGCAGATCGTTCAGATGCCCGAAAATCAAATGAATAAAAAATATCATCCATGCTAGTTCTCCAAACAAGGAAAGAAATACAGGAATTCAGTCAATTACAGCGTAATGAAGGAAACTCGATAGGGTTTGTCCCAACCATGGGAGCCCTGCATGCAGGACATATCCAGCTTGTGAAGCAATCGGTTTCCGAAAATCAGATCACAGTTTCCAGCATTTTCGTAAACCCGATACAATTCAACAATCCCAGCGATCTTGAGAAATACCCAAGAACCCTGGATGCTGATCTGGAGATGCTGAAAGCAGCAGGATGTGATGCAGTTTTCGTGCCCACTGTTGAAGAGATGTATCCTGAACCGGATCATACAGAATTTGATTTCGGAAATCTGGACAAGGTAATGGAAGGGAAATTCAGGCCAGGGCACTTTCGTGGAGTAGGTGTAGTTGTGAAGAAATTCTTTGAATTTGTACTTCCTCACAAGGCTTACTTTGGGGAAAAGGATTTCCAGCAACTGGCTGTAATAAGCCATATGGTAAAAAGTCTGGCCATTCCGGTGGAGATCATTCCCTGTGCAACTGTGCGAGAAGCTGACGGACTGGCGATGAGTTCCAGGAACACAAGACTTACCAGTGAAGAAAGGGCAATTGCCCCTGAAATCTATGTTTCCCTTCAGAAAGCAAAGGAGAATTACAGCTGGTTTTCACCGGATGGACTGGGAAAGATGCTGATTGGCGAACTGGAACAAAATCCACGATTCAGAGTAGAATACGCTGAAGTAGCTGATGCCGATACGCTGATGCCTTTTGCCGACTGGGATGATACAGAGCATGCTGTATATAGCTGTATTTCTAGGCGAGGTCAGGCTGATAGACAATATTCGATTGTATTGATTTTCGAAAACGGAAACAAATCATACAAAGGGTTGTTTATCATACACATAAAGCAATATTATCTATTTGCTGAATAATTCGTATTTTTGCAGCATGACAATTGAGATACTTAAATCGAAAATACACAGGGCTACCATTACCCAGGCTGACCTGAACTATATCGGTTCTATTTCCATTGATGAAGATTTGATGGATGAGGCCAATCTAATTGAATTTGAGAAGGTTCAAGTAGTGAACATCAATAATGGAGAGCGTCTTGAAACCTATGTTATCAAGGGGGAACGTGGATCCGGTACCATTTCACTGAACGGAGCAGCAGCCCGCAAGGCACATCCTGGCGACCTTGTTATTATTGCTTCATATGCCTATATGGATTTTGAAGAAGCCAAGAATTTCAAGCCATCCATCGTATTCCCGGACGGCAACAACAAAAAAAGATAGGATATTTTGAAAAATAAAATTCTTGCCATTGCTCGATTTACCTTGTTTTTCGGCATTGGCATTTTCTTTATCTGGCTTTTCCTGCGAAATCTATCGTCGGACCAGAAATCAGAAATACTTAATTCCTTTGGCGGCGCCAATTACTGGTGGATTGGACTGGCCATAGTACTTGGAGTGTTTTCGCATTATCTGCGTGCCCTCAGGTGGAAGATGCTTATTGAGCCGCTTGGATATAAACCCAGTAACCGGAATACCTTTTTTGCAGTCATGATTGGGTATCTGGCAAATCTGGCATTGCCGAGGCTTGGAGAAGTAAGTCGCTGCACCGTTCTGACACGCTATGAGAATGTCCCCTTCAACAAATCCTTTGGGACAGTAATCACAGAGAGAGTGCTGGATTTGATGGTATTTGTATTTCTATTCTTCCTCAATCTGGCATTGCAGTTCAGCAGACTTTCAGCCTATATCAATGAAAGGATCTATAAGCCGCTTGAAGCGAAACTTCATCTGAGCACCCATCTTTCAGGAAGCCTGTCGATTCTTATACTTGGAACTGGTATTTTATTTTTAGTCCTTTTCCTGGTTTTCCGCAAACGGCTTGCTAAAAACAAACTCTACCAGAAGGTACTGGGTTTGTTGATGGGATTTCTCGAAGGTATGAAGTCGCTGGTGAAGGTTAAGAACATATGGCTCTTTGTATTCTATACCATCACTATCTGGACCCTTTACCTCTTCATGGCCTATTTTGTGTACTTCAGTCTGCCTGAGACTGCAAAACTGGGACTGGATGCAGGTTTGGCTTCACTGGTATTCGGAACCATCGGAATCATGCTTGTGCAGGGTGGAATCGGAATTTATCCGGCCATTGTTGCTGAAACACTGGTACTTTATGCGGTAGATCCAACCAAGGGTTATGCTCTTGGGTGGCTTATATGGACTTCCCAGACTCTCACCATCATATTACTTGGAATACTCTCACTGATCCTGCTTCCAATTTTTAATAAGAAATTCACCGATGAGCAAGCTGGAAAGAATCAAGTCGAAAATATTTAACAGGGAAGACGAGACCTTTCGTCATCTCCTCTCCTACTATAAATTCAAAGGGTACAAGCTTGTTTTCACAAACGGCTGCTTCGACCTGCTTCATCTTGGGCATATTGATTATCTGTCAAAAGCCTCTGAACTCGGAGATATACTCATCATAGGCCTCAATACCGATGAATCTGTCAGAAGGCTTAAAGGGAACAACCGTCCGATTCAGGACGAGATTTCCAGAGCGATGATACTGTCGTCACTGAGCTTTGTGCATGCTGTGGTTTATTTTGGGGAAGATACTCCCTATGAACTTATTCAGATGGTTCAACCCGATGTGCTTGTTAAGGGAGCAGATTACAAGCCAGAAGAGATTGTTGGATACGACGTGGTTACCGCAAATGACGGAGAGATTGTGACACTTGAATTCATTGACGGGTACTCGACCAGCAATATTGAGAAGAAGATCAAAAACGCAAACCTCTAAAAAAGGAAATCTCATTTTCTCAGGATCAGATTACTTTGCATGAGCTGACATAATTTAACCAGAAAACAATATTCATGTTGCTAAAAATCAATAAGGTAATTAGGTTCGATACCAGTTTAACTATTCAGGTTACTAAGGTTAAGGAAAGAGAATAAGGTTTATTGCGTTAAAGTGTTATATATCTTCTCAGCAAAACCCAGTAGTAAATAAACACCTTGCAATCTATCTTATTACATTATCTTTCAATCACTTCTGTATTCTTCTCACCGAATTCACATTAAAGTATTTCGAACCCCATTACTTAGCAATTTTCATTGCCTGTTGCTTCATATTGTGATAGTTGCAATTCCAATATCTATTGCCGTTACCGGGATTTAAAGCAATCCCATATTCAGACTTCATCCCGAAAACAAAGAATTGCTACTTTTACATTATGGCCAAAATTAAAACCGGATTCTTTTGTCAGAGCTGTGGAGCGCAAGCCCCGAAATGGATGGGAAAATGTCCCTCATGCGGTGAATGGAACACTTTTGTTGAAGAAGTTATTCAGCGCAATGAAGGCGGATTAAAGGCTGCAGTGCAGTTTCAGTCGGAAAGCAAGCCCAAAAGGATTGAAGAGATCATTCAGGGCAATGAACAGCGTGTTTCAACCGGAAGCGAGGAACTTGACAGGGTTCTGGGCGGTGGATTGGTGGAAGGCTCACTTATTCTTGTTGGAGGAGAACCAGGGATCGGAAAATCAACACTGATGCTTCAGGTTGCACTGCAAATCAAGGGAAAGAGAGTGCTTTACATTTCAGGTGAGGAAAGTGAACAGCAGGTAAGAATGCGTGCCGACAGGATTGGCTATCGGGATCCGGACTGTTATATACTCACTGAAACCAACACCCAGAACATCATGCAGCACCTGATGGCTATCAATCCGGGGCTGGTTGTGATTGACTCTGTGCAAACCCTTCAGACCAACATTATTGAATCATCAGCCGGAAGTATTTCACAGATAAGGGAAACTGCCGCTGAAATGCAGAGATACGCCAAAACAACCGGTGTTCCGGTATTTCTGGTGGGACATATCACCAAGGACGGTAATCTGGCTGGTCCTAAGATTCTGGAGCATATGGTTGATACTGTTCTTCAGTTTGAAGGAGACCGGAATTACGGCTATCGCATCCTGAGAGCCATTAAAAACCGCTTTGGATCAGCATCAGAACTGGGAATCTTTGAAATGCGTGACAATGGACTCCGAGAAGTTAGCAATCCCTCTGAAATACTGTTGTCGCAGCGTGATGAAGATGTTAGTGGCGTTGCAGTTGCATCCACCATTGAAGGCATTCGTCCGATGCTTATTGAGACGCAGGCCCTTGTAAGCACTGCGGCCTATGGCACCCCGCAAAGAAGTTGTACAGGATTTGATACCCGCAGGTTGAATATGTTGCTGGCCGTGCTTGAGAAAAGATGCGGATTCAGGCTGGGAACCAAGGATGTATTCCTGAATATAACAGGAGGAATCAAAGTAGATGATCCGGCAATAGATCTTGCCATAATCAGTGCGATTCTTTCGTCGAGTGAGGATCTGCCTTTGGGCAAACATTGCTGTTTTGCAGCTGAGGTAGGACTTTCCGGAGAGATCAGACCCGTGAACAGGATAGAGCAAAGAATTTCCGAAGCCGAAAAGCTGGGCTTTGAAACTATTTTTATCTCAAAGAACAATCTGAAGAGCATCGGAACCCTGAAACGCAAGATACAAGTGAAAGGAGTAAGCAAAGTGGAAGAGGTATTCCGCTTGTTATTCAGTTAACTCCACTCCTAACTTTTCCATATTTCAGATTACTTTCCATTATTCAGAACACTGGATATGAGAATAATATATATCTTTGTAATACCCTCCTTACAAATATAGGATCTTCCAAATGCACAAGAGACACCTTCTTGCGTTTCTGATTTTATCTGTATTTACCCAAATTATCAGGGCGCAAACTCCATTTGTAGCTAATGATGTGATAGCTGCTGACCCCAGTGCGAGCATCATCGATCCCGAATACAATATGGCCTTGAATATGGTCTGCTGGCAATCAGAGGAAAAGGAACTCTGGGTTTGCATGCTGGACCCCATCACCCACCTGTATTCACCTCCTGACGGGAAAGGTGTCCTGATTGATCAGGATTTAACACCTCCAACCTTTGGCGGATGGAATGGGCCGGAATGGCTTCTCAGTCAAGGGACTACCCAAATTATCTACAATCAGAAAAAGGGAGGTGTCCGTTATCCCGGTCTTGCAACCCAGGTATTGGGTGGTTGGTTATCAACAACACTTATGCAGTATCCGGATGCACTTTATGCAATGGCTACAAGAAATTATGCTGACAGCAGCGGGCTTTTCCTTTTTGAATCGCAGTCCAATGACGGCATACGCTGGGTGAGCAATTCAGATCTGAACGATTGTCATTTTTATCCTGATATAACACTTGGCTTTTTTGCCGACGATAATCAGCAAATCTGCTGTGCCATTGATCATTCAAGGCAGCCGGGATTTCTTGAAGTAGCAACCACACTGCCCTTTTTTACACAGATTTCGAATGATACCATTGGTGCACCAAGCATGTGGAATGATCCTGAAACCAATTCAAGGATGTTCATGTATCGAACCAATGGATTCAAGACGCTAAAAATATTTCAGGAGAACAGTGACGGGAACTGGTATCTCTATCATTCATTCAACAGTCCGCTACCAGCACCCTACGAGTATATTACGTCTCCTGAACCCTTTGTCTTTGGGGGCAAGAGTTATATTTCGTTTATGGCAGCCCAGTCACCAATGGGTTTATCGGAGGAACCTGCTGAAATCTGGATTGCCTCCATCAATCCTGCCGAACGCCTGATGCGGAGAGTAAGTGACAGTACTGTTGCAATCCGCGTAGATCCTGAGCCTGTGATAATTGGGGATAGTGCTTTTGTTTACTATACTGAGAAGGTTCATACGCTCTGGTGGTATCATGTGCATAGGGTGAGAAAATGCAGCACGGGACTTGAGAGTACCTACACCGGCATTGCCAGGCATGATAAAAACGAGTCTGAAATTACCATTAGTCCGAATCCTTGCAGAGAGACTTTGAAGTTTACCACTTCTTTTCCGGAAGGCAGTGAAATTTCGGTGCTGATCAATGATGCAGGAGGAAATTCTGTGAGATCGACAAAGGTCTTCAGTAATCGGAATTCTCTGGATATAAGCGATTTGTCGCCAGGCTTCTATTTTCTGAACCTGAATTGCAATGGCAGGAAATCTACGAAGCAGTTTATTGTTCAATAGCTAAGGGCTTTCCAGAATCACTGAAGGGCTTACAAGAAGTTTCGCTCATTGAGGTTGAAGGTATCTATTCCCAAAAATTCAGATTCAAATATTTGTTATTCCTTAAGTTCTGTAATTAAGGAAATCGGGCTAAGGTTTTTCGCCACGAATGCACGAATGAAGACGAATGGATAGAGTGAATTATCAGACACCGGATTTAAATTCTAATTCTCCAGGATTTTCAAGCAAGGAATGAGGCTGCTTTCGCGAATATTTTATTGAAGCAGGCATCAACCTCTGCTGAGAGTGAATTTCTGAATATTGGAAATGGACTTTCATGGCTGTACTGGAAAGGGAAATCCATCACTTCCATATTGCAGGACTTTGGAATAGCATACTGAAGGCAATCACTCGGGAAGACCGTATCCTGACGCAAGGCCACTGAATGAATCTGATCAGATATTTGTCCGAATCTGCTATCCCTGAAACTCTTTCCCCTTTCTCTTGAGATCATTGCTCCAAAAGCCCTGGTAAGTCCGGATTCAATATGCATGCGAGCATTTTTGAACCGAAATTTTTCGTCTTTTTCATAGGCAGAATGATAGTACTTTTTCAGAGAAACGAAAGCCACTTCATCCATGATAAACTTTGAGGTTCCTTGCATATCGTCGAACAACACCCCTCCGCAGAACACAAACAGCCTGCAGTTGCTGAAGAGTCCCTCGGGATTTGCCAGTAATAGAACCTGTGCGAGAAATGAGCCAATTGAATATCCAAAAATATCAAACTCCGTCCCGGCAGGGAAATAGGGATGCTTACCTGATTTAAGCTGACGTGCAAGCTGGATAATATCTTCAGCCGACTGGCTTCCTGAAGTAAGAAAGCGTGAAGGGTCTTCGGTTAGTCTTTCGCTTAGTGCAACATTAACGAATGTGGCATAGGGGATTTTGCCAAGTCGGTTTTGACGTTCAGCAACCAGCATACTCATTTTGTGAGGATCGGCCCATGCTGCAGGCGACCTGTTCATATGGAAGGCAATAGGAAAAAGGATGACAGGCCTGCCGGTTTGTTCAGCAAGAGTGGATGCCCAGGGCAGATACTTGTTCCAGGAGCGCTCATTGAGTCCATGCAGCAGGAGGATGGGACGTGAGCGATTAGTATCGTTACCGGGAAAAACCGGATATCTGAATTCCTGGTTTTCCTTTATGCCAAAATCCTCTACCAATAATTCACTTGCAACAGAAGCATTGTTATGTGCTTTTCCTTCAATAACAGGCATGGGGCTCTCTGAATGAAATCCAAACCACTGGCAAATGGGAGAGGAAGAAATTCCGGTATCAGGGCACAGAAGAGGATTAAATTGAATCCTGAGGCTATCGAACTGAGATGTATAATTCATGCTATTCATTATTAAAATTTCGCAATAGGAAGAGTGTAAATGATACGCTGCTTCCATTTTGAACTGCAAAGTAACCGATAGCCTGAAAGCCTTGCAATTAAAAGGTCCGGGGTATAAAGTGAAGGGATGTAAACCTGAATATTGGGGTGAAATCCTTCCCTGTGGGGTGAAAATTCCGACAGCATCTGTGTAATAATTCACCCTTAAGAGCAGAATTGAGCTTCAGAAAAAACGAAACAGTTGAATTCGGTTAAGAGAATAAACAGACCAGACGCACAAACAAGGATTGTAACATATTGATATTGTATTACATAGATAAGAATGCAAAAGCAATCCACTTCAATCAATAGAAGCATACGCCAATTTCAATCTGAAAAGGCTAATTTTGTAGTACTAAAGCCTGTTCATCGATGCCGGATTTCAATAAGCCAATTCCAGCCTACCTGACTGTTAAGAAGAACATTGTTCAGCTTATACTGCTCACGGCTGCGTTCTCATTGGCTTTTATCAATATCTACGAGCCATTCGGCGTGAATGTATGGTTCAAAATCACCCGCTGGCAACTATTGATATATTCCAGTCTGATTACTCTAACAGGAGTGCTGATAGTAGTTATCAGCAGGATTATCATGTATTACAGATGCCGCAACAACCGGATCAATTACTGGAGTTACTTTCTCTGGGTGCTGGCAGAGGTCTTCTTTATGGCTCTTTTCTATTCGGTTTACATCAAGTATTTCCTTCACGACCAAAGATCATTGCCTGACCTGGTCAAACTTACGATCCAGAATACAGCGCTGTTGTTGCTTCTTCCCTACTCCGTGCTTTGGTTGTATTTCTCATGGAAGGAAAAAAGCTTGAGTTAGCAGAAATTGCAGAAGGACAGTCCCCAGCCGACAACACAAGACTTCTGGTTCCTTTTAATGATGAAAAGGGAGTGATGCGTTTTTCGGTTAAGATGGAGAACCTTGTATATATCGAGGCTGCTGACAACTACGTAAACATTCATTACCTGAATCAAGGCAAGATGGCCCGTTTCCTTCTAAGAAACTCCCTGAAGAATCTTGAAGATGAATTAAAGGGGACTGATGTAGTGCGTTGCCACAGGAAGTTCATGGTAAACTGCGATAAGGTGAGGGTTATCAGAAGGGAAAAGGATGGCGTGAGCCTTGAAATGGATATCCCGGAAACCATGAATATCCCTGTAACCAAAACCTATATGGAAAGTATCATGCAGGCATTTACAGGCTTCTCCAGAAATGCCTGAGAAAGGTTTCAGATTCCCCTGAGTTTTCTTCAGTTTTTCCCTGTTCTGTTTACAGCAGCATTTCAGGATGCATGAACAAGTCGACGAAACAGATGTTTATTTCCTATCCAAGACTCCTTCCATGAAACTAAAGCCAGCAATTTCCGGCCTACTTCTTTCCATGTTGCTTTCCATTGCTTCATTGCAGAGCAGGGGACAATCCTATTACTTTGCCTTCGACTACCAGCAGTATACAGAAATGCAGGGGCATTACCTGATTTTGAATGACCCTTTTGATGATACCTTATTCACGAATGTCCCGATAGGTTTCAATTACCGTTTTGCCGGCAGAAGCTGGAATGAATTGCATATCAGCAGCAACGGACAGATCTTTTTTGGTGACGATCCTTCTCATTTCGACACATTATTTACGATGCTGCCATTTGGAGCAGATCTTTATGGTGATGTAATGAACCATATTCCTTCTATTTCCTATGATTTCGGAGGATGTGCCGGAGCTTTCATGATGAAGATTCAGTTCAGCGATTGCAGTATGAAAGGGGGCTCAGACAATGACTATGTTAACTTCCAGATCTGGCTTTATGAATCAAATGGCGCATTTGAGTTTCACTATGGTCCAAGCCATGTTGATAATATCTCAAATTGTTTCGATGGAAATGGAGGCCCGAGGATTGGCAGTTTGTCGCAGGTTAATTCCAGCGGACAAGTGCTTTCGAGCCTTTTCCTGAATGGTTTCCCTTTTGCTCCGGATACCACTTCTGCAGGCCAGTCAGTTTATCTTGACGGACTCCCGGAGGATGGGCAATTCTATTATTTCGAGCCTTTGTTTACGACCGGGTCGGCTGAAGATCCTGAATCACAATCCAGACCTTACCTGATTCGGAATCAGGATGGAAATTCAACTCTTTTCATTAACCCAGCCAGTTCGGGAAAGGTAAATATAAGTCTGACAGATGCCAGTGGCAGGGAATTCCTGCGGATGGACAAGCCGGTCTCGGTTGGCATGAATGAGATCGGTATTCGAACTGACAATCTAGCACCGGGAATTTATGTGATTAGGGTGCTGGGGGGAGTTGATACCAGAATTGTGAGATTTGTGGTTTTATAGTTGTTAGTTTTTAGTTGTTAGTTAGTAGATTTCTGCCAGTATCGGGGTTTGAGTTTTGCAAGTAGCTTACATTAGAACACGGATGACACTGATTCAACTGATCCGCCAGCCGGCGGACTGATTAAGTAATTCCTAAATTCCCACATCTCCATCCGCCAGCAGGCGGACTCCGCTTCGCTACGCATCCTCATATCTCAATACCACCACATTTTCATCCTCCCTCCGGCGGATTGTCTTTCTCCTTTTGTCTTTTGTCTTTTTCCTTTTGTCTTTTGTCTTTTTCCTTTTGTCTTTTGTCCTTTTCCTTTTGTCTTTTGTCTTTTGTCTTTTCCTTTTGTCTTTTGTCCGCCAGCTGGCGGATTCCTTTTGTCTTTTTTCCACCAATAGGCTGACAGATAAGAATTGTCCCAAACTGTTTCCTACTTCGGCAGGTTAAGGATTAGTAACCGAAGATCTGAGTCAGGTCGAGGAACTGGATTTTACCGTATTTGGCGAGAGTATCTAAATCCATCTTCTTGGTATTTCCGACAACAAGAATTGTGAATTGCTTGTTTTTCAGATAATTCTGCTGGAACTCAAGAACTTCACCAAAAGTCATGGTTGGAATTTTTGCATAAATTTCCTTGCGCATATCGGTATCAAACCCAAATTTGCGGGCATTGATGTAATTGAAGAGTATTCTGGATTTGGTAATACGCTCAGTGCTTATCTGATTCAGGATACCCTCCTTGGCTGAAGCAAAGCTCTTTTCTGATTCAGGCATCTTATTGAACAAGGCAAGCATCGCCTCCAGGGCTTCAGGCATTTTATCATTCTGGGTACCTACAAAAGCATAAATTGAATAGTTCTCATCGGGGTAGGCGGGTGTCCGGAATGAGGCAGTTGAGGAATAGGCAAGAGCTTTAGCCTCACGGATTTCCTGAAAAACGATGGAGTTCATTCCTGATCCAAAATACTCATTGAACATCCTGATAATAGGATTTAGTTTAGGGCTGTATGAGATTGATTTGGATAAGAACACTATATCAGCCTGTTTCATATTGTAGTCCACAACAAACACCTTTGGTTCTTCAGTGGGAAGCTGAGGATACTTAATCCTGTCAGGAACCGGCTTCCTGTTTTCACCAGCATTGTGGTATTTGTCAATAAGATAGCTAATGTCCTTTGATTTCGCAGGTGTTGGTCTGATTCCAGTTGACTCATTGAGTGGAAGAGGTCCGTAATAGAGAACAATGTGCTGGAAAGAACAAAGATTGTGTATGATAGAAACCAGTTCATCTGCCTTTAGAGCTTTCAATTGAGATTCTGACAAGATATGGGTAAAGGAGGATTCAGGTCCATAGGTGCCGTACATACTCAAGGCCTGCCTGATAATATTCTTATTGAGTTTATTATCCGATCTCGACTTCAGGACATCCGAGACAAGATTTTCCAGTGCTTCTGCATTGGGCTGGGCATCAGCCAGGAGGCTTTCAAGCAGAGTCATCGCAGCTTCCATGTTTTCAGCAAGCCCTGTAAGGTTCACATATATTTCATCATTGCTGACATTTACCGAATAGCTACAACCCAGCTTATAGAATTCCTGCTTTAATTGTTCAGCTGTATATTTTGAAGTCCCGAGGAAGGAAAGGTAGTTTACTGCTGTTGCCAGTTTGAGATCATTCTGGCTTCCCATAGCGAAGTAGTAGTAAAGCGAAAAAAGATTATTCTCCTTATTCGGAACATAAAGAAAATCAAGCCCTTTCTTACCAGTCTTACCCTGTTTAATATCTACGCCATAATTCAGAAATACCGGCTTTATATCCGGAACAGGAGCCGATGCTACAGATGCATAGAACTGAGATTCGTTGTCGCGGTGCATGGTTACGGGAGTGATCTGAGGCTTGGTAACCTTTTGAACGTTCTCATCCTCGCCAATGCGTTTGTAAACTACGACGTAATTATTGCTTAATGTCCTGTTGGCAAAATCAATAATCTGCTGTTTTGTTATTTTCGACAAAGCTTCAATTTCCTTTACAGATTCTTCATAGGGCTGTTCCATTACGAATACGCTTGCAAGGTTCATAGCCCTTGACATATTGCTTTCAAGCTGTTTCACCTTCGATAACTTGCGGTTTGTTATAATTGCCGGAATCAGCCAATCGGGGAATTCACCTTTCTTCAATGCTTCAATCTGCGAGAGTAGAAGATCTTTCACTTCTTCCAGACTTTGTTTGTCCTTTGGTTTTCCGGTTAGTATCAAACTGGAGTAATCTGTTTGAATATCAGTTCCTGCACTGGCAGAAAGCACTTTTTGCGCCAGATTCAGATTGAGGTCAATCAGTCCGGCTTTCCCATTTGAGAGAACTTCAGCCGTGATATCCAGCAAGTTAGCATCGGCAGTATGAATACCCCCACAACGGAATCCAATTGCTATATTTTCAGCATCCGGGCCAAAAACAGCCTTCTCAATCGGAGCGGTAATCGGATCTTCAACCGGACTTACAAAATGAACGGCCTTCTTTTTGTCGAGGACTTTAAAGTATTTATCAATCATTTTAATTGTGGAGTCCGGGTTTAAATCTCCAGCCATTATCAGGGCCATATTTCCCGCCACATAACGCTCATTGTAGTATTGCTTCAATCTCTTCAATGAAGGATTCTTCAGATGATCAATAGTACCAATGGTTGTTTGGGTTCCATAGGGATGTTTTGCATAAAGTCCGGCATACATGGCTTCCCAGAGTTTATCTCCATCACGGTCGAGGCTCATGTTTTTCTCTTCATAAACTGTTTCGAGCTCAGTGTGGAAAAGCCTGAACACGGGGTTGGCAAAACGATCACTTTCTATCTTAAGCCAGTTCTCAATTTCATTGGCCGGAATATCATTGATGTAGACAGTTTGCTCATTTCCGGTGAAGGCATTTGTTCCTTTGGCACCAATCACAGAAACCAGTTTATCGTATTCATTTGCAATAGCAAAATTGGCAGCCTCCCCGGCTATTTTATCAATCCTGGAATAGATTTCTGATCGGGCTGCTTCATCCGCAGTACTCCTGTATTCTTCAAATAATTCTTCAATCTGTTCAAGCAGTGGAGCTTCCTGAGAGTAATCGGAGGTACCAAAATGGGTGGTGCCTTTAAACATCATGTGCTCCAGGTAATGCGAAAGTCCGGTGTTATCCGAAGGGTCATTCTTGCTTCCGGTCCTTACAGCAATTGCCGTTTGAATTCGTGGTGACTCCTTGTAAACGGTAAGATAAACCTTCAATCCATTTGAAAGTGTATAGATCCTGGTGTTCATGGGATCTCCGGGTACGGATTCATAACTGAACTTTTGTGCCATTGAAAATACTGCAGACAGCAGAAACAGAACGGTCAACAGGGAGGTAAGATGCTTTTTCATATCGAATATGGGTTTATGAGCTATTTGAAATCAAACATACAAAGTTTTTTAATGCGAGCAGGGTAAGGGGATGTGAGGATGTGGGGATGGGGGATGGGGATGGGGGATGGGGGAGGGATGGGGGATGGGGGATGGGGATGGGGATGGGGGGATGGGGGATGGGGGATGGGGGGGAGGGGGGATGGGGGATGCGAAGCGGAAGCGGAGTCCGCCGTATTTAGATTTGCAGTGTTTTATTAACAATGGTTAACAAAGAATTCTATAAGTAGTTGATTTTCTTTTCTTTTTTGCTACTTTTTCTTTCTTTGTTGATAGTTAACTTAATGTTAATAAAAGAAAAAGACTGGGGTGAACTTATCCGCCGAAAAGGTTCTAGGCCCATCGCTAAGTATTAGTCCCCATTCTTTCCTTCGGTTGCCTGTAACCATTTAGAATAATAGACTAGAGGTCTTCTTAAAGGTAGTAGTTGAGGCAACTTCATTTACAATCTAACTCCAAAGTTATGAAAGAAAAGAAGATTTTTATCGGTATTGATGTCTCAAAGTTGACCTTGGATGTATTCATCCATGGTATGAGTGATTATTTCCAAGGTTGAGAACAGCTCCCAGGGCTTTGTCAAACTATTAGAAAGAACAATCCAGAGCACTAATTTCAGTAAGCAGGACCTGTTTTTCTGTTTTGAAGACACTGGGAAGTATTCTAAACTATTAAGTGTGTTTTTTCACACTCAGGATTGACTTTCGCAATGGTGCCTGCATTGCAGATCAAGAAGTCTCTTGGGATCACCCGGGGCAAAAATGATAAAGTTGATGCACAGAGGATAGCAGTATATGCTTATGAAAAAAGAGAAAGTATAAAGCCAACTATTCTTCCGGGTGAACAGATTGACAAGCTAAAATCACTACTATCCCTGAGAGAAAAGCTTCTCAAACACCGCACAGCTTACATGAATGGATTAACTGATCTACATGATTGTTACGCAGAAGGAGAGAATAATCTGATTAAGGAAGTTCAATTACGCATGATAGATCGGCTCAATAATGAAGTAGAAGTTGTCGAAAAGCAATTAATTGCTATTATCAAGGAAGATGAGGAAATGTATAAAAGCTACAAATTGATTATTTCAGTCAGTGGGATTGGCAAAGTGCTGGGTTGGTATTTGATTGCTTATACTGCTAATTTTCGACAGTTCTCAGATGCCAGAGCTTTTGCCTGTTATGCTGGAATTGCACCATTTGAGAACTCCTCCAGTAAAAACATTTAAACCTTCCAGAGTAAATGCAATTGCTAATAAACAAATTAAGACACTGCTAAGCATGGCATCCATGTCTGTAATTCAACATCGGGGTGAATTTCAGCAATATTACCAGAAGCGAATCACGGAGAAAGGGAAAAACAAAATGAGTACCCTGAATATTATCAGAAACAAAATCGTGTTTAGAGTTTTTGCTGTAATTAAACGTGAAACACCTTACGTGAATTTGTACAAATTTGTTGCATAAAAAAAACAATAAAACTTGCTTTAATCTTAGAATACTGGCGGATGACTCCTGAATTCTTCCCCCCCCTTCAAAATTTTTCGTCAGTAATTAAAGTAAAACCACTTGTTCCCGTCTACCTGATAAAGGCAATCATTTAACAGTTAACAAGCCTTTCAAGTACGAAACAAACTAATAACCCTTACAATGAAAAGAAAATTCAGATTTTTATTTGTCCTATCCCCTGCTTGCATTTGTAGCCATGGGATCAATCATAACCATGTCGCTCTGAAACTGGATCATGCCAGCCCTCTTTACGGTTGGAACCATCACCTTCTGGGCAGGCTGCCGGAATCCTGCTGCTCGCAAGAGTGCTTTTGGATGGAAAGGATTTCATCATCACGGCTTCCACGGACATATGCAGTACGCACATGTTGGTGGGGGGATGCCACCACATCATGGTTCAAGACATGAATTCATGAGGCAGCGCTGGGAAAGTTTAAGTCCTGAGCAGAAGGAAAAACTCAAAGAAACGTTACGGTCACTCATTCGAGAGTAAGCAGGAACCAGAAAAAGAGGTTTACATCCGGTTCGGTTGAAATCACAAGGCGGACAGTATTCAAAAAATGAATGCTGTCCGCTTTTTTATTTTAAACCTAATTACATTTATTCAGTCAAAGGTCTTTTGCAAATCTGGAATCATTTAAACAAGAACCCTCATGAAACTAAAAACTACCCTGTTCGTTGCACTTTTAATCATTGGTACCGCTCTGAGAGCTCAAATTACCTTGGAACATAATTATTCCGGAACGGCTGAGCTAGCGGATGTTGAGAATTTCGGATATAAATACTTCGTTACCGATTATCTAAACAATTCAGTTCTGATTTATAATGAGGATCATACTCCCTGGAAAACTGTGAATCTGAACCTGGGTGCAGGTAGTTTACTTTATGATATTGCCTATGTAAGTTCCAAAGTTTTTCAATCAGGACGACCTTGTTGAGATGCTGATGGTTTCCTATATTGTGTTGCAACCACTGATACGACAGGTTATTTTGTCTATACAACTTCTGTGGTTAATGAAAGGCGGACTACCCTGCTGACGGTTCCGGGGGGTGTTTATTCCTCAACCTTTACTGTTTCCAACAGTGAACCCAAGCTGATGGTTTATATTTATGATTTCTCCATCTCCAGTTATATTTCTGCCACTGAAATTTATTCATTGCCTACCAAGCCAGCGGGTTTGAAGGAGACTGAGGGCATGCTTCAATTGCCTTATCCCAATCCTGCCGAAACAAGCATCAGGGTATTTTACCCGGAGTCGACAGCATTTGGTGAAGCGGAAATTATTGTTTCTGATCTCTCTGGAAAGGAAATGGGCCGGTATCAGGCAAACACAGGAGGATCAATGGAATTGCCTGTTTCCGGATTACCTCAGGGAACTATATTTACCGGTTGAGCATGAATGGCAAATCCATCCCGGCAGGGAAGTTTGTGGTCAGATAAAGGAAATTTTATTTTAGTATTTGAGCCAACCTACTATTTCACGTTTGCTCATTTTACGGGGGGGGGGGAACGGTGCCCAGGCGCGGGGCCGGGCGGGGCGCCGGCCGGGCGGCGGCCCCCCACCAATGCAGCAAGTAGCCTGAGACAATTCAAAGACCCAGTCTTTTCTAATTCTTGAACTCCCTGAAATAGGGATGGGCTTCAGTATTGAAAATGACCTTATTGAAATCGAGGGAAGCTCCGTTGTCGAAAAGCAGGAAGGCATATTTAAGAGTCTCGGCAAGGAAGAAACTCTCCATTTCATCTTTTTTCTCAAAAGTCCTGACATCACTCAGGGCGCAGAAGCCAACCTCGTTTTTGCAGTATTTTACCAGGTTATCGAACATTGCTTTTCCCATTTCCAGGTATTTTACATTTCCTGTGTAATGGTAGAGATAGTAGGCACCTTCAAGGTTCTCCGGACGAAGTTCATAGCCGGGATATACAACAGTCATGGTGCTGTAGTCCAGAACCTCAGGTTCAATACCGGTGAGCATCCACATATTGTAGTTCGATTGCTGAAGGGCAGCTGCATTGTCGAGGTCACCAGCCATAGCCAGAGATCCTGCAAAGAAGGCATCCAAAGCACCGTAATAGGAGTTTTTGAGGATGCCGTCCTTCATATCAGCGCGTCCATACCAGCTTCCGGAATAGCGTTTATCCAGCAAATGAGAATTCACAGCCTTGAGACTGCTTTGCCACATTATGGACATATCATCATCCTTGAATAGAATTCCGGCCTTGAGCATATACTCCAGATAGGAATCAATGCCGCCGGAGATATGAGATGAGGTTGATACCCACTCACCGGTTTCCACATTGATGCTTGAGCCGGTAAGATCAAGAGGGGAGCGCTTTGCATACAGTGCATTCATTGCCTTTTTGGCAGCTTCATAGTATTTGGGATTATTCAGGTCGCGGCTCAGTACACTATATTCCACGATATAGGTGCCAATTTCAGCCCGGATTTGAAACTTCACCCCGCGTTTTTCCGGTTTAGGTTAACATAGCGGTAAGGCATACCTGTTGGTGAGTCGAATGACTTGATAAGCCTGTTTGCCAGGTCCTCGGCAAGATTCAGGAAACGCTTGTCGCCATCCAGTTCATAGGCCGAAAGCAGTCCGCCGAGTATCCTGATGGAGACTTCGAAATTCTGAACCTCCATATCCACATCAAAGTTTAGCTTCTCAAAGATGAGCTTCTTAGCTTCAGCAGCCTCTTCCTTAAATCCCAGGATGAGCAATCCGTCGTAGGCATCAATGGGTGTCATCAGCAAACTCTGAGGATACCAGTTATGTCCACTTCTTGATAAGGGCCGCAGCGCATCCATTCCCGGCATACTGCTTATAGCCGTTCCAGGCATGCAGATAGGCATCTTTCGCTTCTGCGGCCATCTTTTGATAGTTAAAGTCGGGCGAAGCAGGATCAACTTTCTGCGATTTTGTCTGATTCTGGGCCAGCAGGCTAAATGAAAATGAAAGCAGAGTCAGGGCAATAATCAGGGATTTAGGATATGTCATCTCATTTTTTATTTGGTCCGACTAAGGTAGTAAGGTTTCAAAAAGGCCGATAATTGGGATGTAAAAAATGCCAAAACAGGGCGCTGAAAATGAGAGATACATATTTATATATCTATATTTGAACCAAACAGGCGTCCATTTTGTTGATTGAACCATTGATAGCAGTATATTTGCATTACACGACTACTATGAATACACAGAAACAGAACGCAAATTATTATAGCTTTTTTTTTTTTACTATTAGTGGTAAAGAGAGGGGCTAAACATTTGCGTATGATTGTGTAAATCGAAAAACAAAACGTTTGGGCCTTATCAGGGCCCTTTTTTGCTCTGGATTCATGACTGCAACTACTCAGAACACTCTATTCAAAATCGCCATTCAGGGAGGCAAGGGAGCCTTTCACGAGCTGGCAGCCCGCACCTATTTCCCAAACCTGGAATTTGGACTGCATACCTGCGAGACTTTTCAGGATGTTTTCACTTCACTTGCAGAAAACCATAGTCAGGTGGGTGTAATGGCCATTGAAAACTCTGTTTCAGGTAGCATTCTGCCCAACTATGCACTGCTGCGCAAACATGGAATGATCATCAGGGGAGAAGTCTATTTGAGAATTGTCCAGAACCTGATGGCCCTTCCCGGTGAGACGCTTTCCAGCATTAAAGAGATTCATTCACATCCCGTTGCCATCCAGCAATGCGAACTCTTCCTGGAACCCTTGAGGAAAAAGGGGGTTAAGATTATCGAAACTTCGGATACAGCACTTTCAGCCCGCCGGATCAGGAAAGAGCAGCTTTCAGGAGTTGCCGCCCTGGCAAGTTCGCTGGCAGCAGAATTATATGATCTGGAGATTCTTGCCAGAGGAGTGGAATCCGATTCCATCAATTTTACCCGCTTTCTCATCCTTTCCGGGAAGAATACCCCTATCCATCATCTGGCGCCGCAATCAGGAACCATTGACAAGGCAAGTCTCTGCTTTGCCCTTCCCCACGAAACCGGAAGTCTTTCAACGGTATTGTCAATCCTGGCATCCCATGGAATGAACCTCACCAAAATACAGTCCATGCCCATTGTTGGCAAGGCCTGGCAATATTTCTTCCATATCGATCTGGTGTTCGGGAAATTGGAGAATTACAGAAATGCATTATTGGCGATACAGTCGCATGTTGACCAGTTGATGGTGCTTGGAGAATATCATCAGGGCATTATGCCTGTGGAAGAGGAATCAGAAACTATGTGGAACAGTCAATCTTCAAGCCCTAATAATTGATCCAAAACTTTCAGGAAAATAAACTCAATAACAAACTTGGCCATGAAACAATCAAACCTAATCAGTCCCGCCGACCGCACCCTGGAAGTTCAGGAATACTATTTCGCAGGAAAGCTGAAGCAGCTTGATGAAATGCGCAAGCAGGGAATTTCGGTGATCAATCTGGGAATCGGCAGTCCGGATCAGCCACCGGCAAGCAGAGTGACCGAGGTTTTGTCCTCAGCCTCTTCCCGTCATGAAAATCATGGCTACCAAAGCTATACAGGGATTCCCGCCCTTCGAAAGGCTTTTGCCGACTGGTATCTGGAGCATTTTGGGGTTGAACTCAATCCCGATTCTGAAATCCTGCCGCTTATGGGATCGAAGGGAAGGCATTATGCATATCAGCATGGCCTTTGTGAATGATGGAGATGAGGTGCTGATCCCCAATCCGGGATATCCTGCCTATGAATCGGTGACCCGAATGATTGGAGGAAAGGTTCGTTTCTACGACCTGGTGGAAGAAAAGGGCTGGCTGCCAGATTTGGAGGCAATGGAAGCTGAAGGACTGGAAAAGGTCAAGCTGATGTGGGTGAACTATCCTCATATGCCCAGCGGCACCAAGGCTTCGATTGAGTTTTTCAGGAAGCTGGTTGAATTTGGAAAGAAGAATCATATTCTGATTTGTAACGATAATCCTTACAGTTTCATCCTGAATGAAGACACACTCAGCCTGCTTTCGGTAGAAGGTTCATCGGAAGTATGCCTGGAGTTGAATTCTCTTTCCAAATCGCATAATATGGCCGGATGGCGCATCGGGATGGTAGCTGGGAACAGCGTCTATATTAAGTCTGTTCTAAAGATGAAGAGCAATATGGATTCCGGAATGTTCCGTCCCTTGCAGGAAGCAGCGGTGGAAGCCCTGAAATCAGGCAGGGAATGGTATGAAAAGCTGAATGAAACCTACCGCCGGAGAAGGGAACTTGCAGAACAGCTGATGGAAGTGCTGGATTGCAGCTTCGACAGCCGTCAGTCGGGCTTGTTTCTCTGGGGCAGAATTCCCGAAAGCTACGATCATTCCGAGGAATTCACTGACCAGATTCTCGATTCAACCCATGTTTTCATCACACCGGGCTTTATTTTCGGAAGCAATGGAAGCCGTTTCATCAGGATTTCACTCTGCAGTGATGAAGCTACCCTGAAGGAATCCATCCGCAGGGTTGAAGAGCGGTTTACAGCAAAAAACCTGCACCAAACAGCATAGGGAACTCACATCTAACTAAAAGAATAACTGAAGATTACTAATAGAACTACAGAAATGAAAGTTGGAATTATCGGACTTGGACTTATTGGAGGATCATTGTCGAAGGATCTTGGAAAACTTGGCTTTGCATCGGAATTAATCGGCGTTGACCGTTCAGCATTGCATTGCGAAAAAGCAATGGATTTGAAACTTGTTGATGAAATTCTGGATATGGAAACTGCAATTCAGAAATCAGATTTGCTGATTATCTGTACCCTGTGGATGTTATTTGCAGTCTGCTCCCTGGCATTTTGGACAAGATAGCCGGAAGCCGGAAAGTGGTGATGGATATGGGTTCCACCAAAGCGGATATTTCGAGATTGGTGAAGAATCATCCCTGCCGTGGAAGATATGTTGCCGTGCATCCCATGGCAGGAACCGAGTTTTCGGGTCCGGAGGCAGCCATTGACAGACTATTCAAGGGGAAGCAGGCAATTATCTGTGATCGTGAAAGCAGTGATGCCGATGCACTGAATCTAACTTTCAGAATGCTTGAGACCCTTGAAATGAAGGTTTCCCTGATGCCGGCCGAAGATCACGATATTCATGTGGCCTATGTTTCACATATTTCGCACATAACCTCCTTTGCACTTGCTCTGAGTGTTCTCGATAAGGAAAAGGACGAAGACAGCATTCTTTCGCTGGCAGCAGGGGGATTTGAGAGCACCGTGCGACTTGCCAAGAGCAACAGCAGAACCTGGACCCCCATCTTTTTGCATAATGCAGAACCGGTGCTGGAAGTAATCGACAATTACCTTGAAAAAATTCAGCTGTTCCGGGAGGCAATTTCAACCGGAGATGCCGTAAAACTTCAGGGACTTATGGAAGAAGCCAATAAAATCAAGAAAATACTAAAGTAAGGCCGTGCTATAACTGACCCTCAAAACTCTTTACTACCCGACTAACCAAAACCCACTGAAAATGAAAAGTACTGAAGAAAATAAGCAAGGCATGGAAAACTTCGCGATAGAGCCATTAAAGAACTGGGACATATTCAAGCAAAGGCCCCTGATCATTTCAGGTCCCTGCAGTGCAGAAACCGAAGAGCAGGTTATGGAAACAGCCCTCCGTCTGAAAGCAACCTCAAAAGTGGACGTGTTCAGGGCGGAATCCCTGGAAGCCGCACCCGTCCCAATTCCTTTGAAGGCGTAGGCTCCGAAGGACTGAAATGGTTGAAAATGGTGAAACAGGAAACTGGAATGCCCGTTGCCACTGAGGTAGCTACTGAAAAGCATGTTTACGAAGCCCTGAAATTCGGGGTGGATATGCTTTGGATTGGTGCCCGGACCACAGTAAATCCCTTTGCCATGCACGAAATCGCCAGCGCCCTCCAGGGAGTGGATGTGATGGTTCTGGTCAAGAATCCCATCAATCCTGAGCTGGAATTATGGGTAGGAGCCATCGAAAGAATCCTGAAATCAGGAGTTACCAGGATTGGAGCCATTCACAGGGGCTTTTCCACCTACGAAAAAACAGCCTGCAACCAGCCCAGGTGGCAGATAGCCATTGATCTGAAGCAGCGTTTCCCGGGATTACCAATGATTTGTGATCCAAGCCATATAGGCGGCGCAAGGGCTTACTTGAAGGATATCAGTCAGGAAGCCATGGACCTGAATTATGACGGACTCATGATTGAATCACACAGAGATCCGGATTGCGCCTGGAGTGATAAGAGGCAGCAACTCACTCCTGAAAAGCTGGATGAGATGCTGAGTCAGCTGGTGTTGAGGACAGAAGTTTCGGAAGATCAGAATTTTATAAGTGTATTGGATGAGCTTCGTAGACAGATCGATATCTTCGATGATCAGCTTTTTGACATTCTCGAGAGAAGAATGCAGGTTGCAGAAACCATCGGACAATACAAGAAGGCGCATCAAATCACCATTCTGCAAAGCAACCGCTGGCAGGAAATTGTGGATAAGGCTTCCAGAAAAGGAGATATGAAAGGATTGAGCAAGGAGTTTATCACGGTGATTCTGAAAGCCATCCATCAGGAATCCATCGACAGGCAGGTGAAGATCATGAATGTAGAAGCCCCGACTGAACCGGTAAAGGAATCTGTTGCAGCAGGACAGTCCGGTGCAGTCTGAGTTTTTGAAAAGGAATCAGGAAGTGAGATTATCAGTCCAGAAATAGCCTAAATGGAATTCAATCCTCAACAAGCCTGTTTTGGCGAATTCCCTTTACATTTGTTGAATGTTGAGTCTGATTCAGAAAATCTTGCCAAGGGACTGAAAGGAATAAGATGAGGGAAAAAGAATCCATCCGCCAGCCGGCGGACAGTAGTCAGTAGTCAGAATAGATTGTTGGAAATATTATTGGGAAAATGATATTACTTCAAACTTCAAACTTCTGTATTCTGACTTCTGTCCGCCGGCTGGCGGATGAATTCCAGATTCCGACTACAGGCTTCTTCCTGAACACGCATATTTAACAATTTCTGATTACCAAGAGCTTTTAATTTCAATGATAATAGAGCTTTCTCCATCTTCTGTAAGCGGCAATTTGCAGGCACCTTCCAGCAAAAGCATGACACAGCGTGCCATTGCTGCCGGACTGCTTGCCAATGGAGAAACCCGCATTCTGAATGCTTCAGGTTGCATGGATTCGAAAGCCGCCATGGAGATTGCCAGGGGATTGGGTGCGGAGGTGGAAGTAAAGGAGAATGAGATGCTGGTTAGATCAGGATCTGGAGCAGTGGCTTCAAATCTGAACTGTGGAGAATCCGGACTGGCATTAAGGATGTTCACGCCCATTGCAGCATTGAACGGACAATCGGTTACTATTACCGGAAAAGGCTCCCTTTTGAAAAGGCCGGTGCAAATGATTACAGATGCGCTTCAGCAATTGGGCGTTAAAGTAGAATCCAATGCCGGATTATTGCCCATAAAACTGGAAGGCAAATTAAAGGGCGGACCGGTGAATGTTGATGGATCAGTAAGTTCCCAGCTGCTCACCGGATTGCTGATGGCCCTGCCGGTTCTAAAGGATGACTCCGTGATAAGCGTGGATAACCTCAAGAGCAAGCCCTATATCTCAATGACGCTGGAATTGCTTCGGGATTTTGGCATTCAGGTGGAAAATGAAGGAATGAGTCTCTTCAAAATCCCCGGGAATCAGAAATACTCATCTCGGAGCTATGAAGTTGAGGGAGACTGGAGTGGAGCTGCTTTTCTGCTGGTAGCGGGAGCAGTTGCAGGAAAAATACGGCTCAGCGGTCTAAATCCACATTCTGCTCAAGCTGACCGCCAAATACTGGAAATCCTTGAATTGTGCGGTAACCCGGTACTTGTAGGTCCGAATTTCCTTGAAATTGAAAGCCGTAGTTTGAAATCCTTTGAATTTGATGCTACCGAATGCCCGGATCTGTTTCCTCCGGCAGCAGCCCTTGGCGTTTTCTGTGAAGGGACCAGCAGGATTACCGGCATTGAAAGATTGGTCCACAAGGAAAGCGACAGGGCAATGGCCATCGTGGAGGTATTGTCAAATCTGGGAATCAGGGTTTGGATAGAAGGAAACGATCTGTTTATTACCGGCGGACAACCAAATGGCGGCAATGTCTCATCGCATAATGATCACAGGATAGCCATGATGGCGGCAGTCTGTGCCCTGGGAGCGAAAGCAAAAGTCGTTATAAACGGAGCTGAATGTGTGAGCAAGTCGTATCCGGAGTTTTATGAAGACTTGCAGAAAATAGGCGTTAATATCAGTACAGTAAATCTGTAATTCTATAGTTATGAATTCATTCGGAAGGATTTTCAGGATTTCAATTTTTGGAGAATCACATGGATCTGCAATAGGAGTGGTGATTGACGGGGTTCCCCCCGGAATTGCCCTTTCTGCTCAGGATTTTGAATCCGATCTTGCAAGACGCCGTTCAGGGTTACCGGGGACAACACCCCGTCATGAGCCCGATTTGCCCGAAATAGTTTCCGGTCACTACAATGGATTCACAACAGGCAGTCCGCTCACAGTCCTTTTCAGGAATAAGGAACAGCGCTCAGCCGACTATGATAAACTTGCCGATCTGCCCCGTCCGGGACATGCCGATTTCACCTCAAGGGTAAAGTTCAAAGGTTTTTCGGATCCCCGGGGCGGAGGTCATTTTTCAGGGCGAATCACTTTGGGATTGGTTGCTGCAGGAGTAATTGCAAAAAAAATACTGGAGAATATTTCCATTCAGGCCAGGATTCTGGAGTTGGGCGGCAGGAAGGATTTTGAATCCACCATTGAAGAGGCACTTGCCAATGGAGATTCCGTTGGAGGACTCATCGAATGCCGTGCATCAGGTATTCCTGCAGGCTGGGGAGAACCTTTCTTTGATAGTGTAGAATCGGTGATCAGCCATTTGATATTTTCAGTCCCGGCAATCAAGGGAATTGAGTTTGGCAGTGGTTTCAAGGCTGCTTCCATGTCGGGGAGCCAGCATAATGACCCCATACTGGATGCATCCGGGAAAACGGCAACCAACAATGCCGGAGGAATAAACGGAGGAATCACCAATGGAAATGAGCTTGTGTTTAGGGTTGCTGTTAAACCAACCTCCAGCATTTCTTTAAGTCAGAACACGGTCAACCTGAAAACCGGAGAAACTCAGGAGCTGAAAGTTGAAGGTCGCCATGATAGCTGCATTGCACTGCGCATACCAGTAATCATTGAAGCGGTGACGGCAATAGCTCTTGCTGATTTCTGCCTTCTGAGCAAATAAATCCCTTCTTATTTTTCTGTTTACAGGAGCATCCTTCAGTCTTTTTGGGTGAACTTAGTGCCATTCTGATTGTTTTTAATGGAAAACAATTCAAATGGAAATTACACATAATGTTGTTGGATGGTTCGAAATCCCTGTAGCCGATATGGACAGGGCAATCCGCTTTTATGAAACCGTATTCGGATTCAAAATGGAGAGAAACCAGATGGGCCCTTTGGATATGGCCTGGTTTCCGGGTTTTGAGGATAAGATAGGTTCAGGGGGATCATTGGTTCATCAGCCTGAATACTACAAGCCCTCAGTTGATGGCACACTGGTCTATTTTACGGCTTTTTCCGGTGACCTGGCAAATGAACTTTCAAAGGTAGAGCCCGCAGGAGGGAAGGTGATTCAACCCAAAACCCTGATCTCTGAAGAAATTGGCTCAATGGCGATTTTTCTGGATACAGAAGGCAACCGGGTAGCTATTCACTCGAGGTAATTGGCTTCTTTTGGGATCAGGGAATACTAATTCCTGAAAATCAATCCAGTTTTCGATAGCCGTTTTCAACGTAAGGTTTGAACCTTTCGAAGAGGAAATGCTGCCATACGGATTCAACAATGGCGGGGATGTTTTCTTGTATTTCTCCGGAACCATGAACTGTAAGGGTGATTTTGGTGGAATCGGAGCCAACCGCTGAAAAGTTGTAGGTCGTGACCATCTGCAGAGCATTGCCGGCAAGTCCCAAAGGACCGTCGAAACGAATCATTTTGCCTCTTTGGGCATAGATTACAGTTGCATGTTTTGCACCATCACCACTCTCGTCGAAGATCTCATAAAAACCGCCGCCGGGTTTGGCTTCCAGGTATAGCTTATACGGCTTTTCTGAAAATGAATGATCCCACCATCCGGTAATATCGCCGGTAATGGCATCATAAATCTGAACCGTTGAGCCTGGAAGAGTAACCTCCATTTCGAATGTGAAAGTGTTGCAACTTGCTTTCTGATCCTGGGCAAACAACTGCATTGAAGAAAGACAAATTAACAGGAAGAACAGTGGATGTTTCATCAGTTTTCAGTGTTGATTCAAGAATAGAAACAAAGATAATGGCAGATGTTCGTTATATTTGATTTTAATTCATCAAAGAAAAGGGCAAAAAAGCTTTTGAAGAGGATTGAAATTGTTAAACGGGAGTAAAAGAATTCATCCGCCAGCCGGCGGACAGAATCCATCCGCCAGCCGGCGGACAGAATCCAGGAGTCAGAATACACTAGTCTGAATCCATCCGGCCAGGCGGACAGAATAATTTTCCAAATAATGAGTCCATTTTCTATTCTGACTTCTGACTACTGACTTCTGGATTCTTTTAGAAATAGCGTTTAGTTGGCAATCTCTTAGCCCCCTCACTACCAATAAACTTAAAACAACCACCAATACCATTTCATGAGCAATCTGATCACAGTTACAAAACATGAAGATATTCCTGCGGAGTACAGGGGAACACCTATTGGTAAGCTACTGGAATACCATAACCTCGAACGGCCTCAGGAAACCTACACCAAGGCAGAGTTGCTGATTGGGATGTGCATGGACAACAGGAAACACCTGAATATGCCGGATTATTTTGCATTTATTATCCGATCGGGAGGCGCAAATCTCAGATATTCAGAATTTAAGGTATCGTATGCAATATCAGTGGGAGAGGTTAAACATATTGCCCTGATAGCTCATAATCACTGTGGAATGGTTAATCTTCATGAACGGAAGGAGCTTTTTATCCAGGGACTTGTAGATAACGCCGGATGGCTTCGGGAAAAGGCAGAAGAACATTTTATGCAGTTCTCCCCAATGTTTGAAATTGGAAATGAAGTTGATTTTGTAGTCAGTGAGGCCCAAAGATTGAGGTTAAAATATCCTAAGGTTCAGATTGCACCGCTATACTACAGGGTTGAGGATAACAGACTTTACCTTATCAGTGAGAATCGTTAAATAATTGACACGTCAGGTTATTATACAAGATTATCCAAAGAGTTTCGTTATTGAAAAGTATTCAAAGCTATTTGAATCCGGAAGTATTACAATATTTTACAACTCACTGATGTCCGGCTATATGCGCAGTTTTCATGATTGGATTCGCCTTCATCTTCCAGTGAAGAAACTTCTGTTATTTTCAGCGATGTTGTTTCCTCTGTTATTATTAAGTTGCAGCAAGGAAGAAGATCAACCGATTGTAATTACCGGCCCTCTCAAGGATGTTAAGTTCTGGGCATATCAGCTGGAGGGCCTCGACCGACCATCAGCCATCGATTCCATATGCAATTCCCATTACGACCTGATTGTTATGGATCAGGAGCGCAGTATTATCGGGGATGAAGACTACGACAACAGTTCTGATGTTTCGAAGATTAAGGCTTCTAAAAACTCTTCCGGAAAGGGGAAACTGGTTCTTAGCTATATCGATGTCGGACAGGCTGAATCCTATCGCTATTACTGGAAAGCAGAGTGGGACCTGGCTCATCCCTCATGGATGATGGAAAAGGATCCTGACGGCTGGAATGATAATTATGGAGTTAAATTCTGGGCTCCGGAATGGAAGGCAATAATGAAATCGTATATCGATCGGATTATTGAGGATGGTTTTGATGGGATCTACATGGACTGGCTTATGATTTATGAAGAACAGTCGATTATTGATGCAGCAAAGAATGAGGGTTTGGAAAGTGGTCCGGCACTGGTGTCATTTATTAAGGAACTGGCAGATTATGCCCATTCGAAAAAGAGTGATTTCCTGTTTATCGCCCAAAATGCTCCTGAGCTGGGGCAGTATGAAGAATACCGGAATATCATTGATGGAATAGCCCAGGAAGATATCTGGTATGATGGCTCCGGCGATCCCGATAATGGTGGAAGTCAGGGAGATGTGGAAATGGATGCATCCGAATCAGAATATGTGATCGAACAGCTAAATGTTTGGTTACAGAACAATAAGCCGGTTCTCAATGTTGAATATGCCTCCCAACCTGCCAAGGTCAGCAGGGCATATACCCTGGGAGGGCAAAACCACTTTGTCACATACACAACCTTGCGCCTGCTCGACAAACTTACCCAAACACCACCTCCGGGTTATTGAACAGGAAAGTGAATCCCAAAAGCTGATTTCAATTCACGAATCTGTAGACTGATTCACGAAGGAAATGAAGGTGGAAAACGTATACAATTAATTCTATTTGATTAGATTTGTCCTATGATTTTGGTTACCGGAGGTACTGGTTTATTGGGTTCTTACCTGCTTCATGAGCTCACAGGCAGGGGGAAGAAGGTGCGGGTGCTGTTCCGTCCCGGAAAGCATGTGGATGAATTGAACCAGGTACTTGGGTGTTTCAATGCCAGTAAGTCCCAGATTGACCTTATCGAATGGTTTGAGGGAGATATCCTCGACTTTGTTTCCCTTACCGAAGCTATGAAAGGTATTGAGCAGGTTTACCATTGTGCCGCCATTATCTCCTTCGATCCCCGCGACCTCAAGCAGATGCTGCATACCAATGTGGATGGTACTGCCAATGTTGTCAATGCATGTCTGCAGGAGGGTGTTAAGAAACTTTGCCACGTCAGCTCGATTGCTTCACTTGGGAGACCGGAGCAGGAAGGGATAATTGATGAGGATGCCAAATGGAAAACATCCCGCCGGAATAGCGGTTACGCTATCAGTAAGTATGGTGGCGAAAGGGAAGTGTGGAGAGGAATTGAAGAAGGCCTGAAGGCTGTGATTGTGAATCCATCGGTTATTTTAGGGGCAGGATGTCATCCAAAGGCCACCAATCGCCTGTTCCACAGCATTGAGAAGATGATTCCATTTTACAATGATGGTGTCAATGGTTATGTAGATGCCAGGGATGTTGTCAGGGCTATGATTCTGTTGATGGAAAGTGACGTTTCCGGGGAGCGTTATGTCATGAATGCTGAAAATCTATCCCTGAAGGAACTGTTTACCATGGCTGCCGAAATTCTTGGGAAGAGGCCACCTTTCATCCCTGTTGGAAGGGCGTTCTTTAGTCTTGCCTGGAGGGTTGAATGGCTAAGAAGCCGCATTACAGGACAGTCAGCCCTGATTACTAGGGAGAATACACGTTCAGCAAGGTCCAAGTCCTTTTATTCCTCCGAGAAATTCCAGAAACAGTTTAATTATACCTTCATCCCGATTCGCCAGAGCCTGAAGGATGCATTTCTGAAACTGGGTAAAATTGAATCCGCCGAAAAGGCCTGATTCCATCCCGTTTCCCCATATTTTTAGATTACTCCCAGCTATTGGTAACAAGGCTGCCCTTTTCCTCATCCCGCTGAATCCTTACCCAGGACGAGATTTCCTGCTGCATTTCCTCTACATGCGAAATCACTCCTACAATTCTGTTTTCCTTTCGCAGTGATTTGAGAGTATTCATTACCAGTTCGAGAGATTCCCTGTCCAGAGTTCCAAAGCCCTCATCAAGGAAAAAGAAGTTTTGTCCGCCCTGATTCAATTGCTGAACATTGTCGGCCAGTGCCAGTGCCAGACAAAGCGACGCCTGAAAGGTTTGTCCGCCTGAAAGGGTTTTGACATTACGCCATTGTCCCTCGTTCAGATAATCCCTGATCCTGAAATTATTGGAAGGGTCAAGTTCAAGTTTCAATTGCTGACGCGTCAGTCGGTAGAACCTTTCGTTGGCAGCCGTCACCAGGTTTTGCAGGTAAATGGTGGAGACGTAATTCACAAATCCCTGCGAGCGGAACATATCCGAAAGGGTTTTAAGATTGTCCTTTCTAGTCTCAAGTTTCTTCAGAAGGACCAGCAATTTTCCTGCTTCGGCAAAATCCTGCGTCATCCTCAGCAGACTCTGTTCCTTTGCTCCCTTGAGTTGCAGTTTCTGATCATTCTGCTCCTTGAGTGCTGCGATTTCCCTGATTATTAGCTCATGAGATGCAGAATCGTAAAACTTGTCCTTAAGCTGGATTTCCAGCTGTTTGATTGCTGTCTGAACTGAAGCCATCGACTCATGAAAAGCCCTTAATCTCTGCTGTTCCGCCATCCGGTCAAATTTCAGAAGCAGGATCTCACGGATTGCTGCCTCATTACCGAAACGGGATGCTGTGATCCGCACGTCAAGCTGTTTCCGGGTTTCTTCAATTGCTGCTGTAAGACTTGCAATGGATAGCTTTAGTCTTTCAGTAGAGCCGCTCAGGTTCTGCATTTCAGACTGCAGATCCCTGTGGATTTTCTCATATTTTTCAAAGTCCTCACCTGCAATCCTGTGCTGATCCTTAAGCTGTGCTGCCTTTTCTGTCAGGGCTTCTGAAGTTATTCCGGCATAATCCTTTTCAGCAAGAATTTGCATGCGGGATTTCAGGGTGCTGATCTTTTCTCCTGCTTTCCCCTGGCTCAGCTGAAGGTTGGTAAGATGCTCAGTGTATTTGCGATGCAACTCATTCTGTTCATTGCTTGAAACCGATATCTCCCCGAATTTCTTTTCGAGGTTTTGCAGTTCCTCCTGAATCTTGCTGTATTTCTGCAGATCTGAGTTCAGCTGTTCTTCCCTGAATCCAGGCTGAGGATTGGTTGAAAGATGGGCGGACAATGCCAGTTCTGCTTCTTTAAGGCTCTTCTGCAGGAGTTCCGACTCAGACTTAAATCTCAGAATACTCTCCTCAAGAATTTTCGCGGAAGTGAGGGCTGTTTCCAGTTGCTTTATTCTGTTCTCCAGATCAGATTTCTGCTGGCGTGCAGCTTCAAGTTCAGGCAGGGAAGATTCCTGGTTGTGAGCTCCCGGGTGATCCTTTGAGCCACATAGCGGACAGGGTTCTCCGTCCTGCAGGTTCTCGGAATAAGCCTGAATTTTTTCCTTTACTTCCAGGTTCAGTAGTTTGTGGCTGGCATCTGAATAGGAGAGTTTTACAGAATCGAGCTTTGTTTTGATTTCAGTCTGCAGACTGCTGATTTCCATTTTGTTATCAGGAGTGGGAACACCTGAAATCCGGGCAATTTCTTCAATTTTCCCTTCAATTTCCCCTGACAAAATTTGAAGCTTTGCCCCTGCTTCTTCCTGATTCTGTTTTTTCTCGGACAGGATTTTCCCTGCCGAAAACCAATCTTTCAGCTGTTGCAGTTTCATAAAGTCGGGAGCCTGCTGCCGAAGGGTTTCCCGGAGTTTATCCAGTTCAACCGTTTCAGCTTTCAGCGCCAGAAGACTTTTGGAAACATCCTCCAGCTTGCCTTCGCCGGTTTTGATTCTCTCCTGAAGGGAATTAAACTCCTTCAGCGCCTCATTAATCTCAGCCGCTGATTCATATTCCCTGGCAGTCTGAAGCAAGGTATCCCTGCTCTCAAATAGTTTTTTCGCTGCTTCGAGCTGAGTCCCGGCAGAAAGCACTTTTTGCTTCAATTCTTCAAGTTTGAGGCTGCTTTTCTCCAGTTCGTTTGTATCAGTGGCAAGTTGCCGTTTCTTTTCATCCAGCAGTTCCAGATCCGACTTGAAATTTGACACGCACTCATCGAAATCATTCAACTGCTGCTCGGCAAGCTTCATCTCCGGCAGCTTTAATTCAAGCTCCGCAAGGGTTTTCCGGTTTGTCTCCAGACTAACATGCTGCTCCCTGATCAGTTTGTATTCCGCTTCCAGCTTTGATTTTGATTCGATATGGGTTGTTAGATCAGCAAGTTCCTGCGACAGGATCAGAATCTCATTCCTTAGATGATTGATTATCTCCTCACTAACTTCCCCAAGCTGCTGAAGCTTTCCCTGGCAGTTGCTGATGACTTCATCGTTCTTCTTTTGCAGCAATCCGGTTTTAAAGGAAAGGTCGAACCGCTGCAGTCCGAAAAGCTCTTTCACCATTTCGGAACGCTCAGTTGAAGTCAAGTGCAGAAATTTTTGAAACTTGCCCTGTGGGACGATGATGGTCATTTTGAAATTATCGTAACTGATTCCAATTATGGATGTTATCTCCGAAGTTTCAACAGGAATTAGCTTACTGCCATCTACACGGTAAAGGCTTCTTTCAAACTTGACATCTTCCTTGTTCTTGCTGTTCCGCCTTCCTCTTGCAATTGCCCTGAATTGCCCTTTATTTCCCGGCGCCTCGAAGTCGAATTCTATCAGAGCCTCGTTGCTCTTGAGGTTCATCATATTATAGCCACGCTGCTCCTTATTGTTGAGCCTTTCGGATTCACCATACAGGGCAAATACAATCGCCTCCAGCAATGCGCTCTTCCCGCTGCCTACGGCTCCAAAAATTCCGAACAGATGTGTGGAGGTGAGTTTGCTGAAATCTATATGCTGAGCCTCCCGGTACGAGTATATTCCTGAAAGACTTAAATAAAGGGGAATCATGTGCTTCGAATTTTACTCATTTTAAAATGCTGTTTCCTGCCATCTCCTATTGAGAAAGCATCTGATATCCAGAGTTTTCTATTGCTCTGAAAAGATATTTCCCGCTGCCTCGTTTTCATCAGTCCCGGAGAGAACTTCCCTGAACAGTTCCTGCAATTCTGGTCCGGGAGCTTGTCCTTTCCTGCTCATGAAGTATTCAGAAAATAAAATATTCATATCGGATTGTACCACTCTCATTTCGGGCGATGACATTCCGTCATTTTCGGAGTGCCTGACTTCCGGAATAATCGATACAATCCCCTTATGTACCTCATTGAGTGTGCGCCGATGTAAGCCGGAGAGAAAATTGTCCGATACAATTGTCAGTTCAACAAGCGTGTCAGGATTCTGTTCCAGCCATGAAAGTGCAGCTTCATATTCTTCAAACCTTTTCCTTTCAAGTCGCCTGCCGGATTTCAGGGGAATGGCCCTTATACTGGCTCTAGCTCCGGATTCAAGGTCAACAAGTATGGCCTGTTTTGTTTGTCCCGCCTCACTGAAGGAATAGGGGAGCGGACTTCCGGAATATACAACCGGACTGGGATTGCTCCTCACAAACTGATACCGGTGAAGATGCCCGAGGGCTGTATACTGAATGTTTTCAGGGATTGCAGAGGTATATATTGCCGGGGCTCCTCCAATATGGTTGATGGAACGCTCATCTTCAGGCTCTTCGGGGGCCTCTTCACCTTCATTCATGAATAGCAGATGTGTCAGCAGAATATTGATGCCCGAACTGTCGCAGTATTTATCAGACAACCTTTTCCAATGTTCCTGAAGCCAATCCCGGAGTTCCTGATCCTTGTTTTCTCCTTCCAGTTCACGGTGCAGTCGAAGTTCACTCACATAGGGTGTTAACAGAATCCTGACCGGCTCTTTACCCGGCAACTGAATTTCAATGAAACCAGGTTCTGAGCGACTTATCGTAAATTCCTCCCCGAGATTGTAGAGTCCGCTATCAGTCAGTGGTGAGCCGGCGAAGATGATTCCGCATTCCTTAGCCAATGGATCCGGGGCATCAATACGCTCGGCCATATCGTGATTGCCGGCAATTGCCACAACAGGGCGCTTGCCGTTTTTCGCCATTTTCTTCAGAAGCCGGTAAAACAGCTCCTGTGATTCAGCCGGGGGATTGAAAGTGTCGAATAAATCGCCTGCAACTACAATCAAATCTGCCATCTCCCGATCAGCGATTTCAAGTATTTCTTCAAGGACTGCCACTTGTTCCTCATGCCTTGGAAAGCGCTCCAGCCTTTTGCCAAGATGCCAGTCTGATGTATGTAATATCCGAATCATATCCGAGGTATTGCTTCAAAACAGTTCAATCTTTCAAATTTCAAAAGAATTGCATTGCCTTCAGCGAATGTTTATAACTAAAACCTTTAAACATTCCTGCAAACGGAATCCTTTACCGGATGGTTTTTCCTGACAGTTCACGTAATTTTACCGCCTGAACAAGTATCTGTATCATGAAGAAAATCTTTCTCGCTTTATTTCTGGCTGTTGCAGGCTTATCTGCCTTCTCTCAGCAGGATGCTGAATGGGCTGCACTCAGGTCGCGTCCCTATCCTCAATGGTTCCGCGATGCCAAACTGGGTATTTTCATTCATTGGAGCCTTAGTGCTGTCCCAGCCTGGAGCGGTAAGGAGCAGTATGCCGAATGGTTTCTTCGGGGACTGATGACCGGTGATACGGCAAGAATTGATTTTCAGAAGAAGGTATTTGGTGAGAACTTCAGGTATGAAGATTACCCTGCATTATTCAAGGGAGAACTTTTTGATGCCAATGAATGGGCCGATTTGTTCACCAGAGCCGGAGCGAAATATGTGGTTTTTGTCTCAAAACACCATGATGGTTACTGTCTGTGGCCCAGCAAGTTTGCCCAGGGATGGAATTCGGTGGAAACCGGCCCGCATCGCGATATTGTCGGGGAACTGACAAAAGCCGTTCAGGATAAGGGCTTGCGAATGGGACTCTATTATTCCCTTCCCGAATGGAACAATAAGCTCTACCAATGGGGCAGCGATGACCCTTCAAAAGTGAATAATTATGTCGAAAAGCACATGATTCCGCAGTTCAAGGAACTGATTGGAACCTATAAGCCATCGCTCATTTTTTCGGATGGTGAATGGGATCATTCTGCTGCAACCTGGCATTCGGCGGAACTGATTTCATGGTATTACCAGCTTATGGGTGAGGATGCTATTGTAAACGACCGTTGGGGCGGAGGTTCCGATGGTGTGGGATTCAGGACTCCTGAATACTCTTCTGGAATTGAGAAATCTGATCGTCCCTGGGCTGAGGTAAGAGGCTTGGGCAGGAGTTTCGGACTGAACAGAAACGAATCCCTTGATGCTTATATGTCGCCCTCTGATCTGGTTCATTTCTTCGTTAAAGCTGTTGCCAATGGCGGAGGGATGATCCTGAATGTGGGGCCTTTCTGTGATGGACAAATTCCCCTTCTGCAGCAGGAAAGGCTGATCCAGCTTGGAAACTGGCTGAAGGTCAACGGGGAAGCTATCTATGGAAGTCAGGCCTGCGATATTACTCATGAACAGAAGGAAGTTAGCCTCGAGCGTATTGATCCCTCCATCGACTTCGATTGGGTCAGAAATTCTCCCGGAAAACCAATTGCTGAAGATGATTTCACAGCGGAATGGAATGGATGGATTGTCCCAAGGTTTTCAGAGGAATACAGTTTCGAAACTCAGGCGGATGATGGCATGAGAGTTTGGATTGATGATAAGCTGTTGCTTGATAATTGGGGAGCAGGAGCTGAAGGAACACAGTCGAATGTAATGGAAGCAGGAAAAGGCGGGACTCTTGGAGGCAAAATAAGTTTGGTAGCCGGGAAACCCTATCGTATAAAACTTGAATATCACGAATCGAAGCAAAATGCACATGCCTATTTCTGGTGGAGCAGCAAATCACAGGCTCGTGAGATAGTTCCGGCTTCCTGTCTGATGACTGAAAAGCTGAATGGTGAACCCGGACTTAAGGCTGTTTACCGTTCAAAGGCCACCTGGATTTGTTATACCGCCGCAAAGGATAATACCTATGCAATCCTTCTCGACTGGCCAGCTGACAACAAACTGAAACTGGGGATTCCTGTTCCGGCTAAGGGAAGTAAGGTCAGTATGCTTGGAAGGAAAGGTGAATTGAACTGGACCGCTGAAAACGGGCAGATGGTGATTGATCTGAATTCCGTGAAAATAGCAGAACTCCCCTGTGAATGGGCCTGGGTGTTTAAGATTGAACCGCCGAAATAAATCAAGCCAGCTTTATCTAGCGCCTTTCTGATCATTCAGAAACCACTCAATGCAGCCACGATCCTGAAGGGTTACGAATACTGTTTTGCCGTCAGGCCCGCCGAAGCTCACGTTTGAAGTCTTCTTTCCCTTCATTTGCACTTCCCTGATCAGGGTGCCGGATGGTGAGAAAATGGCAACGCAACCTTTGTCATAGCGGGTTACATAAAGATTTCCCATGCAGTCGCAGCGCATTCCGTCCAGTCCGAAATCATTGAACTGCACGAAGAGTTTTTTATTGGAAATATTGCCGGCTTCATCAAGGTCATATTGCCAGATGCGCTGCTGAATGCTTTCATTCACGTAGAGGTGCTTGTCATCGGGGGAGACTTCAATTCCATTGGTCGTGCCCATTCCCTCTTCAAGAAGTTTTAGGGTTCCATCGGGCATCACTTTCCAGAATTTTCCTGTACCGTCCTGCCAATTGGGATCTGAGAGAAATATAATTCCCGAATTGCTGATGGCAAGGTCATTGGGCTGATTGAACTGATCAGAATGGGCAAATACTGTGACTTTTTTGTCGGCAGGATTCACCATCAGCAAATTATGTCCCCTGAAATCAGCAACAAACATAAAACCAGCCTTGTTGAATCGGATTCCGTTTCCAACCGAGCCGGCAGGCAAATCGAGAAATAAAGCTACCTCCTTACCCGGGGCAATAATTGCGATACTGCCATCATGGTTATAATTCACTGCATAGAGGTTACCTTGTGCATCAACGGCAGGGCCTTCGCAATTGGTGGTAAATTGCTGTTCCGCGGTAAGGTCATGCTGGACAAACAATTCCTGGGAAAGCAATAATACAGGCAAACAGAGGATAAGGCTGAGGGAAAGGAGGATTTTCATGGAAGAGGATTTTCGCCAAAGATCGTCATATTTTTTATCCGTTAGCCAATGAGCGGTTAGGCCCGGCGCCATTGTCAGTCGTTACAACCAGGGCTCTGTGCTTCCACATTTTACTTTTTACTACCTTTGCAGCCTTCAATCCACTGTTTATGAATTTTGTCGAAGAACTACGCTGGCGCGGGATGATACATGATTGTATGCCCGGAACCGAGGAAATGTTATCAAAGGAATGGCTACTGCCTATGTTGGAATTGACCCCACGGCCGATTCGCTTCATATCGGGCATTTGGTGAGCATCATGATGCTGAAGCATTTCCAGATTGCCGGACATCGTCCAATTGCCCTCGTTGGAGGTGCAACCGGAATGATCGGTGATCCATCAGGAAAGAGTGAAGAACGCAACCTGCTGTCAGAAGAGATTCTTCGCCACAATCAGGACTGCATTCGAACCCAGTTGCTGCGTTTCCTTGATTTTGATTCAAAGCAGCCCAATGCTGCCGAGATTGTGAACAACTACGACTGGATGAAGGAATTCAGTTTCCTTGGATTCCTAAGGGAAGTTGGAAAGCATTTGTCGGTAAACTATATGATGGCTAAGGATTCAGTCCAGAAGCGCCTCGAGACAGGGATTTCCTTTACTGAATTCACTTACCAGCTGGTACAGGGCTATGATTTTCTTCATCTGTATGAGCACAAGGGTTGCCAGCTTCAAATGGGCGGCAGTGACCAATGGGGAAATATCACAACCGGAACTGAGCTGATCAGGCGTAAGACCGGTGGAGAAGCCTTCGCGCTTACCTGTCCGCTGATTACAAAAGCTGATGGCGGCAAATTTGGCAAGACTGAAAAAGGCAATGTATGGCTGGATCCTGAAAAGACTTCGCCTTATGCATTCTATCAGTTCTGGCTGAATTGCTCCGACGATGACACAAAGAAATACATCAGGATATTCACCCTATTCAGCAAGGAAGAAATTGAAGCATTGGAAAAGGAACTTGAAGAAGCGCCACATCTCCGGGCCCTTCAAAAAGCCCTAGCCCGCGACCTTACGATCCGGGTTCATGGTGAAGCTGAATACCTGCAGGCGGTTGAGGCCTCTGAAATCCTTTTCGGAAAAGGCACAACTGACACATTGAAGCATCTTGATGAGCGCACACTTTTGAACGTTTTTGAAGGAGTTCCCCGCTTTGAAATCTCGAAATCAGAACTTGAAGCCGGAATTGGATTGGTGGATTTCCTTGCCGATAAAACCGCAGTTTTCCCATCAAAGGGAGAGGCTCGCCGCATGCTTAAGGATGGTGGTGTTCAGCTGAATAAGGAGAAAGTATCGGAAGAGTTCACAGTAACCGCTGATTCTCTGCTGAATGGAAGGTATATTCTGGTTCAAAAGGGCAAGAAGAATTACTACCTGATATTAGCGGTATAAGAAATATTTCAATTAAGAGACTGTCTAAAGTAACTAAATTATAGTAGAAAAAGAATTCATCCGCCAGCTAGAGGAAAGTAGTAAGTAGTATGAATTGAGAAAACAGAATTTTTATTTTGGAAAAATTATTCTGTCCTCCCAAGCGGATAGTTCTTGGATTCTGGATTCTGACTCCTGAATTCTGGATTCTTCGGAAAATAGCATTTTAGACAATCTCTAAAAATCATAATTGAGGGACGGCAATGCTGATCCCTCTTTTTTTAATCCTTCATCCAGAATAACAGATGAAAAAGGATGACATTTTTCCATATAAAATCGCTGCATTTTTTAAGTCATCAAATTGCCACAATTGTTTGATTCCAAAAGGATAATTACGTTGCTCTTGTATATACCTTTGTAAAAAAATTTTGTAAGACCAGAACACAAAAAACATCTGAAAATGAAAACTTTTTACAAATGTCTTTTCCCCGTTGCCATATTGACTTTTTGCTTGGTTTTCCCTGCATTAACAAAAGCCCAGTGGAACACAAACACTTCAGTAAATATTGAAATTTCAGGTTTACCCATTGCCGATATGGTTCCTGTGCCAACTTCGGACGGAAAAATGTGGGTGGCTTTCTACCATGAGAACACCGGCAATTATGATATGCGTGCTCAATTGATTGATGCCAACGGATTTAAGTTGTTAGGTCCAAATGGTGTACTGGTCAGCAATCAACCTTCGGGGACTGCAACATATGTTTTCAATGCTTGCGTTGATCAGCAAAATAACCTGATTATAGGTTGTCAGGATGAAAGGTCAGGCACCATGCAGGCTGTTTTGTACAAAATTTCACAAGCCGGTGCTCATATGTGGAGTCCAACCGGAGTTGTTTTAGGAGGAGGAATGGTGCCCAATCCTGTGGCTCTTACAAATAACGACATTGCAGTAGTATGGAATGCTGACAATGGAAACACTCTTAACCTTCAGAAAGTTACTGCAGCAGGAACACTGGCATGGGCCAACTCAATTCCGGTTACTGTTGGTGCTAGCACCACAACCCGCGGACAGTTGATTGCCAACACCAATGATAAGTTTACCATGGTTTATCAGAAAAATGCCGGAGGAATTTCCACCAACCTTTATGCTCAGATGTTTAACAGTTCTGGAACAGCGCTGTATACCCCTCTTCAGATAGGTAATCAGACAACTGCCGGATACCGCTATTATTCCATTGAAGCTGAAGGTGACACCACCTATTTCGGTTATTATAGTTCAACCGGATTTCGCTTTAATTCCTTCCTTCAGAGGATTAATCCGAATGGTACAATTCCATGGGGAATGAATGGCTCTGCCTTCAACACCTTCACCTCCGGTTCCGATAATTATCAGATGGAAACCAGTATCGGACAACAGGATGGCTCTCCCTATGTTTGGTCTGTTGCTTCCTTCTGCGACCCTAACCAGACCAATTACGGTGTTTACGTTCAGAAATTTTCAAAAGCTACCGGCGCAAGGCAGTTCACCGATATGGGGAAGATTGTTTACTCCGTTAGCCCTGCCAGGGATATGCTTGCCGGAGAAATTACTGTTGTGAATGATAATCCGATGTTTGCCTCCTATGATGCAAGCTATAAAATATATGCTACCCGTCTGGACGCCAGCGGTAACTTCGCCTGGACCGGCAACCGTGCTGAATTAAGCTCAACCACCAGCGGGTCCGGCAATCCAAAGGGCAGATTTGGATTTACCAATGTAGGGCCTGATCGTTGCTCAGCTGTCTGGACCGAAAACCGCACAGGTCAGGAATTGGGATATGCCCAGGGAATTACAGTCGGAGGATTGATAGGCATTGATGTTGCTACCCAGGGTGGTGTTCCTGCTGTTATTTCTACTCCTGCCGGCACTTTGCAGATGGTGGCAACCGTATTTCCCTCCTCAGCAAGTCAGGCTGTGACCTGGAGTATAGTTCCTGGCACAGGATCAGCAAGTATCAACACCTTTGGTATGGTTACCGCATTGGTCGATGGCACTGTATGGGCAAAAGCTATATCCGTTCAGGATCCTACCCTTATGGATTCATTGCTGATTACCATGTCGAACCAGGTTCCCATTCCTCCATCAGTTATCACGCTGGCAGCTACCAATATTACCTTTACCGATGCCCGCATGAACGGCTCTGTGAACGCCAATAACTATAGCAGCAATGTTTCCTTTGAATGGGGATTAACCAATACCTATGGCAATACCGCAAACGCAACTCCTGTCCTGGTGACCGGAAATACCGTTACTCCCGTTCTTGCCAACCTTACAGGTTTAACCCCTGGAACAACCTACCATTTCCGTTGTACAGGCACCAATGCAGGCGGAACTGCAAACGGTCAGGATCTGACTTTCACAACTCAGTGCCTGCTGGTTGGAACTATTGGCACCATCACCGGACCTCAAACACTTTGCGCCGGATCAACAGGCAATGTATATTCAATCCCGGCCTTTGCAGGTGCAACCTCATATGTATGGACTTTACCCGTGGGTGCAAACATCGTTGCCGGAGCAGGTACAAATTCCATCACCATTGATTTTGCAAACAATGCTGTTTCCGGTGATTTCGTGGTTTACGCCACTAACGGTTCCTGCAACAGCTATGCTTCTGCACCCTATTCTGTTACAGTTATTCCTCTTCCTACACAACCAGGCAACATTGTTGGAGTTCAGTATGTATGTGAGGGAGAACAAGGTGTTCAATATTCAATTACACCAATGGCTTCAATTACCGGCTATGTTTGGACTGTCCCCACAGGAGCAGTTATTCAGTCTGGACAGAATACACCTTCAATCATTGTTAACTTCCCAATTGGTTCCATTTCAGGAGATGTTACCGTTTATGGTCTCAATGCATGCGGAAACGGAGCAGTATCAAATCCTCTTCCTGTAACTGTTCTCACACTTCCTTCAACACCGGGAGCAATTACTGGTCCTGCCCATATCTGCAAGGAAGCCTCCGGAATTGAATACCAGGTTGCTCCGGTTGCCAATGCCTATGGCTACAACTGGACTCTTCCCGCTGGTGCCGACATTACAGCTGGTGCAAATACAAACCATATTACTGTCCATTTTGGCGCAAATGCTGTTTCGGGTAATATCAGCGTTTATGGAACCAACGGAAATTGCCTTGGAGCAGTTTCACCTCTGTTTGCTGTTACCGTGGATGCAACACCTGCCACCCCGGTTATCACCCTTTCAGGAAATACCCTGATCAGTAGTGCTGATTTTGGCAATCAATGGTATCTTGATGGTAACCTGATTCCCGGAGCTATCAATAAGGAATATGTTCCTCAGGCTAATGGTTTATATACCGTTGTGGTTACTCTCAACAACTGTTCATCACTTGTTTCCAATTCAATTAATGTTACGTTCGTCGGACTTCCAACCCTGCTTGAAAGCAATATGGATGTTTATCCCAACCCTTCAAACGGAATATTGAACCTGAAACTTGGATCAAATGCTTCCGACTATTCAGTGACTGTATTGAATAGTACAGGAAAGGCAGTATATCAGGAAATCAAGAAGGGCAACGATAAAACGCTTGACCTTTCATCCTTACCCAATGGCGATTACTGGCTTATCCTGAAAATTTCAGGAGAACGCAGGGCCTGCAAGATTGCGCTGATCAAATAGGTCAGATTACTTTGTACATTTATCTTCTTTTGGCAGTTAGCTGACAGTTTATACTTTTGTAAACGTCAGCTTTGCCATTATTGATAATTACAGAGTATTTTCAATTGAAGACGCTATCCAGATTCCTCTTTTTCCTTCTGATTTTTGCCGGGGCTACAGCTGTTGTCCGGGCACAGCGTCCACTTCAGAAGCTGAACGTAATTCCCTATGGAGTAGATCAGGGACTTAACCAGAGCATGGTCAGGCAGATTTGTCAGGATTCAAGGGGGTTAATCTGGATGGTAACCGGTGACGGATTACAATGCTTCGATGGAGAATCCTTCAAGGCTTTTCGATATGCCGGTGAAGCAAATGGATCGGTATCCGAAAATATCATGAGGGAGATTGTTGAACATCGTCCCGGAGAATTTACAATTTCATCAACTTCTTCCGTTCTGCAGTTTAGCTCTGCCAATGGCAAATTTAGCCTGGTGGAGCGACAGATTGCCCAATATCCTCGAATCTTCAATCTACTGCTGAATAATCAGGCTTTTGGCTGGTTTCCGAATAAGATATTTTGCGTAAACGATAATCAAAAAACCGTAAAGCTCGATTTCAGATATCCTAAAGGAATTAAGCCGCCCGCTAACTTTTACCCTTCGAGGGCAGTGAGAAGCCGGTTTGGAACCATCCTTATTCAAGGTCAAAATGGTATTCTGACTATTGATGAAACTCACCCCATCGGCAAGTATACTTTCAACGCCTTCTGGTTTCCAACTGAAAGTGAGTGCATGGGAATCACTGCTGATATCAATGGAGATATTCTGGTGCTGGCAGGGAAGCAAATTCTAAAGTATTCATCAGATAATGTGTTTACCAGCTGGATGGAGTTGGAATTCACCGGAGATTGCCTTTTTGCTGACAGCAAGAATCAGTTGTGGATCAGTGACTGGCAGAATGGACATCTATACAGGATTGAGAATGGCAAAACATCCGAAATCGTATTTGTCTCGAGGGAAGGCAAGCAAACCGTTGAGCACAAGCCTGCTGTTATAAATATTTTTGAGGACCATCAGAATAACCTTTGGTTTGGGACCGATGGAGATGGGGTTTACCTGTATACTCCGGCGAGAATGCAGTTTTTGAATGCCGCTATTGGCTTTACCAGATGCTTGCTTGAAGTGGATGGGGATATTTGGGCCGGGACTTACAAGGAAGGACTCTGGCGACTGTCCAATGACCTCAGCAGAAGCGATAGAATCCATCTCCCCTTTAATGATAGTGAATTCTATTATGTCGATATGACTATCGATAAATGGCAGCACATTTGGCTGGCCACCACAAAAGGCGTTTGGGTCATTGATAAAAAGGGCAAATTGCTGTTCTCAAAGTCCTACGACTGCAATGCACCCATCTTTATTGAGAGCAGTGATGACACTGTCAGGCTTTCACTGAACAACTTTCTTTATGTTTTTTCCGGATCAGAAAGCCCCCGCTTCAGTTATTCTCAAGCCTATTGTCCGGTCAGGGTGGTCCGTGACTATAAAGGGAAAAGGTGGATAGGATCGCCGTTTGGATTGTATTTTGGCGAGTCTCGGGAGTTGATCTCAAAAGACCTGCAATTCGACAATGCCAGAAGATTGTCGGTTCAATCCGTATTCGATATACTTCCTTTAAAGTCCGGAGTCTGGGTTGCAACGGAGCGTGGCATCGACCGATACTCTCCTGAAGGTAAGCGGCTTAAGGTTCCAGAAGCAATTTCCGAACTCAAGGATGAAGTTATTTATTCCCTTATTCCGGATTCCCAAAATCGTATTTGGTTTTCAAGTAATTCTGGAATTGGCTGCATTTCCGGTGATTACAAAACCATCATTCGCTTCGGGACTCTCAACAATCTTCAATCCCTGGAATTCAATTCCAATGCTGCACTTAAGGCAAGCAAGGGGTATATTTATTTTGGCGGTATCAAGGGATTAAATGGGTTCAGTCCTGAAGCTTTCATTCCTCAGAATAAAGGTCCGGATACACATCTTTATTCTTTGTTTCTCTCAGATTCAGCCTACTCAAATGGTATCCCTGCCGAAGATATTAAAGTTGAACTAAACCGCAAAGCAGCCCATCTTGAAGGAAAGGTCTTCTCTCCTGATTACATGAGCTCTGGCAAAAAGCTGTTTTCCTTCATGCTCGCCGGATATCAGGATTCCTGGAGCAAGCCTGCAGCCAGTCCTTCATTCGTGTACCGCAATCTGCCCCCGGGAGAATACCAGTTATGGGCCAAATGCATTGATGCCAGCAATAATACCGGCAAGGCAATACGTTTGATTTCGGTAGTAATCAGACCTCCTTTCTGGAAAACAACGGCTTTTATCCTGATTTTTATTTCGATTCTGATATTTGCCACTATTCTGATTGTGAGGAAAATACAGGGTAACAGATATCGGAATAAACTCAGGGAACTTGAACATGCAAATGCCATCGACAAGGAACGACTTCGCATTTCGAAAGATATGCATGATGAGGTGGGAGCCAGCCTTACCCGAATTTCTATCTTAAGCGAACTGGCAAAGCAAAGATCTGGCGACAGGGAGAAATCCATGGAGATAATACAGCAGATAAATGAAATCTCTGGAAATGTGGTGGATGAAATGAGTGAGATTATCTGGACTATCAATCCCCAAAACGATAATCTGGTGAATTTTTCCTCCTACTTCCGGCAGTATGCATCCTCCTATCTCGAAACCGCTAATATCGACAGTATACTCAGGTTTCCTGATGAAATCAAACCTTTGCACATGGCAGCAGAATTGAGGAGGAATGTATTTTTAACGGCCAAGGAAGCGCTTCACAATCTGGTGAAGCATGCTCCGGGATGCAAGGCCACCGTTTCTCTGCAGGTTCACGGGAATGTCCTCCATATGATTATTGAAGATAATGGCCCGGGATTTACCTCCGGCGAAGGAAATGCTTTTGGAAACGGATTGATTAACATGAAAAGGAGAATGGAAGAATGCGGAGGTAAATTTTCACTAGTAAGCGAACCTGGAAAAGGCTCGAAAGTCGAGTTTTCAGTTCCTGTCGGATAATCACATATCATACTAAGGGGGGATGGCATTTTGACGATAGAGTGTTTACATTTGTCGGAGCCACACAACATGAACAGCTATGCAGAATGAAATCAGGGTCATGATTGTTGAAGATGATTCAGCAGTAAGGGAAGGTTTAAGGGCCCTTATTGATGGATCAGAGGGTTTTTCATGCAACTGCGCCTGTTCTTCAGCCGAAGAAGCCCTTGAAAAAATTCAGAGCCTCATGCCACAGGTAGTCCTGATGGACATCAACCTGCCGGGTATGAACGGAATAGAATGCGTCGTATTCCTTAAGGCTGCTTATCCTGGCATACAGGTGATGATGCTTACCGTGTTCGACAATACCGATGAGATTTTTAAATCGCTTGAGGCTGGAGCAACAGGCTACCTGCTAAAGAAGACACCTCCGGCCAGGCTGCTGGAAGCCATTACAGACCTTGTAAACGGCGGATCTCCCATGAGCAGTGAAATAGCCCGCAAGGTAGTGCAGGTGTTTCATAAGCCGTCAATTCACAAGTTCCCGGAGGCTAATCTTACAGCCAGGGAAGAGGAAATCCTGGAGTATCTCGCAAAGGGTTATCTCTACAAGGAAATTGCAAACAGCCTTTTCATCAGTATTGAAACGGTTCGCACCCATATTCACAAGATCTATCAGAAGCTGCAGGTCAGAACCCGCACCGAGATGCTTCTGAAATGCATGAAGTCCGGAAATTAATCCGGTTTCCCCACAACTCTTCCACTGAAATTCCCGAAAGCCTGTATCTGGCTTATGCTTAAATATCACACTAACGTGTGATTGACCAGCCCTTCTTTTCTCGTCAAATTTGCCTGATTTGTGAAACCAGGTGTTCAGGATACATCCGTCAGCACCGGCGGATGTATCATGAAAACCTTAACTGAGCAGACTCGTGACCCGATTTCATTTTTCCAACCTGAAAATGAATATCACTTTGATACTACCCTGACCAAGCAGATATCAAACCACCATAAAACCAAACAGCATGAAAACACTCTCCAACTACAGGCCCCGACTGCTGAGTATAGCAGCCGTGTTCTTTCTGTTCATCAATTCAATCCTGGCCGGTGATCCGGTTTTTAAAGAACTCAACAGGGTAAAGCTACCATTTGAACCTTCAGAAAAGGTTTATGAGCACACTCAGGATTTCCGCTTTTTCCTTTGCTCCACAAAATCAGATATGCTGATGTTCGATGGAATTGAAGGCAAGATTCTCTGGCAGAAAAATTTTGAGAAGGATTTTGGAAACAAGAAGTTTTCCAACCAGTTCTGGAATCAGGATGCTAATGTCATCCTGGTGTTTGATGAAGATACCCGCAAGGGAATTGCCGTCAAGTATTTTATTGATGGTAAAACCGGGAAACTGCTTTGGCAGAGCGATAAATATGTTTCTGATTACGGACAGTACGAACTCTCCTACGGATTCGAGAATTTCTTTGATCTTTCTTCTAAAGGTGTTCTGCTGCCTACAAAGGAAAGTGTGGACCTCGTGGAGGTAAATACCGGAAAACAAATCTGGAGCAGGAAATTTGAACTTTCAGGCAAAGCCAAGGAGTTTGACTGTATGATTTTGGCGTACTATAATCTCGTGAAAATCACCACGGGGAAAGAAACTGCAATTTACCTCACCACAACTGATGGAAAGGAAGTAACTGATATTGAACCCTACTTCGATCTGAAAAAGTACCTCAGCGACCGCAAATTCGCAACTATTCTGCCTATCAAGGATAAGAACATGTATGTTATCATGCAGGGCGAAACGAACAGGAAACTAAGCTTTCTTGGCAGTCTGGGTGGCGTTTCCACTGATATCCCCAAGTTCCTGATGAAATTTATCGCTTACGAAGAAGGCACAAACAAAAAACTCTGGCAAAAGGAGTACAAGATTTCCTTTGTCTGGGACTGGATTACTGACAAACCCTATTACAAGCTTTATTATAGTTCAGGAAAGATATTTGTTGAGCATGCGCCTTTCCTGAAGGCTAATGATGGACTCACTGTCCTGGATGTAATGACAGGGAACAAGCTTTGGGAATGTTACTATTCTACCTATGAAATGGACAGCAAGCTTACCAAGTCCATTGTTACTCCTTTCCCGGCTCCAGATCCGCTGATTTATGAGAACGCTGCCTATGTAGTGGATAAGACTAAAAACAAAGTGTCAGCCTACAATGCTGAGTCGGGAAGCCTAATCTGGGAATCAGAGAAGTATCCTGATGCCAAGAAAATCCCAACCCTGATTGCAGCATCCGGCAATATTATCATGGGCTATGGTGGAGATGCCCTTATTGTTACCAAGACTACTCAGACCGGCAGCGGATTCTGCTATAACATGCATACCGAAAATAAAAGGGTGGAATGCTACGGAAAAAGCATGGATATCTACAAGAGAGGATATAACAATTCCGATAAATATGGAATTATAGCCTATGATGCCAAAACCGGTAAAATTGCCTGGGATAGCGAATCAATTTCAAAGAAGGCTAAAGATAAGTTCAGCTTCATTGCCGGAATGTCACTGGTTGAAGGAAAGCTTTTCTGTGCTACCGACAAGAATTTCTTCATCCTTGATCCGAAAACAGGGGATGTTCTTTCCAGTATTCCTGTTTCGAAAGAAGGAATGGGAGATACCTGGAAAATGTATTATTTCCCTGAAAAGCAGGAGATTATTCTGAATTGTGATAATGGTGTGATCAAGATAGATGCGATTGGTTCAAAGGTGAAGGGTACTGTGAAGATCAAGAATATTCCCTATTATCCTGCAACTTATGAAATGAATGTAGGTCCGGAGAGTCTTTACTCCGACTATGCAATCATTATCGATGGAAATCCTGAAAAACTGAAATTCGATAGGTTTGCTTCCATCGATCTGGACAAGATGGTAGTCAGGGGATCTGAAGATGCAGGCATTCTGTTTGATGATTATCCTCATTTCAGTACCAATGCCGAGATGTACTTCAAGTCCGACGGTAAGGATGTTGTCATTTTCAAAATCAAATAAATAAGTTTAAAAATTTCCCGCTTGCGTGAATGGAGCCCGGCCAAAATTGTCTGGGTTCCAGCGCAAAGGGTACTAAATACTTTATCCCATGAGCTATAAATCTATACACCGTTTTTTCGTTGCTCTTTTATTGATTTCTGGAATCAGCACTACTCTGAGTGCCCAGATTTCAATCTCAATATCAGATTTTCCCCATGCCGGCATGCTGGTTGCCAGAACTCAGGATACTTCATCCTCAGTTTTAGCCGGACCAGCAGGGCCCAATCAGGTTTGGGATTTCAGTCATCTGGTGACCTCCTTCATCGACTCAACGCTTTACCTGATGCCGGATGGCCTGCCCGGAAGCCAGAATCATCCTGGCGCCAACCTGGTAGAAAAAGACATGAATGCATCTGCAAATTTTGAGGGAGCATTCAATTACATCTATTACGATAGCGAGGTAGATGGATGGTATAATTTGGGTCAGGAGTTAAGGATTACTTTCTGGGGATTTGAATTTAACTACCATATGTTTGTTGAGCCGCCTTCATTGATTTTACCTCTGCCATGCACTTACGGACTTACAAATACAATGGATTTTGACTGGGATACCTACAGCTCCGGCTGGTATGCGGGTGGACAGACTGATACTTCCCGGGTGGTGTCAAATATGCATGTAACTCAGGAAGCCGATGCCTGGGGAACCATCATAACTCCTGAAGGATCCTATGATGCACTTAGAGTTCATGAGCACATTAAAATTCTGGATAGCATCTATGAGTACAATGCAGGATCCTGGATCTTCCAGGATACCAGTCAGTCAGAATGGAGCGACTGGCGCTGGTATGCAAATGGTATTGGTGAAGTTGGCTTCCTCAGGGAATCAGGTGGAAAATCAGGCGGAGGTTTTACTTTCTTTAAGTCCTCAACCTTGGTTGGATTAGATGAAACCATTAAAAACCAAGACTTAAAACTTTATCCGATACCAGCACATGATAAGCTTTTCATTGAATCCCCAAAACCCATTAACAGAGTAGAGGTATTTGATTATTATGGCAACCAGCTATACGTTGCTTTAAATTCAGACCCTATCTCCTTATCTGATTTGCCGGGAGGAATTTATTTTCTCAGGGCTTATTCAAATGGAGATGTGATCGTTAAAAAGTTCATTGTCAGATAGTACGTTTTAGGTTATTAAATTGAAAGCGGGCATCCATTTGGAGCCCGCTTTTTGTTTTCTGAATCAAAAGATGTGATAAATAAATGCAGATGTTGCTCTACTGAGTCTCTAATCTGCCAAATTACCCTAGAACAAGGCTGCAACTTTCAGGCTAACCTGATTTAATCTTGCATCCTTGTTGTCAAGGGGCGTTGAAAACATCGGGAACAAATACCTTGTATAGTTCAGGGAAAGATCAAATTCTGAGAAGAAACTGATCTTGAATCCTGCACCTGCTCCAACTGTAAAATATGGGATTGCAGTATTGTAAACGCATTGTTTCATGTAGTGCTCCTGTCCCTTGCTTACAACTGTAAAGAGTAATCCTGTCCCTGCCGTACCATAGGGAAGTGTTTTCACATCATCGTCAAATCCGGAGAATCTGCCTGAAAGGCCTAAATCAAAAAACTGACCGTTCATTTTATCTTCTGCTCCTCCAACTTCCTTGGCAGTTGAGAGTGTTTTAAATGAATAGGTTCCGCTCAGCCTTAGTGCCAGCCAGAAATTCATGTCTTTTTGCAGACAAATTCCAAAGGATGGATTAATCCCGGGTTTGAGTTTGATACTGTCGGATGTGTTTGAATAAAACCCCATCCCAAGGTCAATAACCGGTCCGAATTTAACCTGACTGAAACCAGCTATGCTCGTTACCAGAAAGAATAGTATTATGCTGAATTTTTTCATTGAAGAGGAGGCTTTAGTTTACGATAATCCAGTTTATATCATAGATTCTCTGGGGCTGATTATTCCCCCAGGCAACGCCTATATCACGCCAGGCTTTGATTCGCTGGCTTTCCAGACTGACGTTGTCATTCCACACCTTGAGCATGAAATTCCAGTCCCGTTTTTCGTCCTGCCGGATTTTTACCCGGATCTCCTCAACCAGTTTCTGAGCCTGATTATAACAGGCTGCATCAGGATAGATGTTTGCCAGAAATCCTGCAACTGCATTGGCTCCATCTGAATTGGGGTTGGCTACCCAAACTGCGGTAGCAGCAGCCAGATCCCTGTTGCAGATGAAATTAATGTATTTCTGGTAGATGCCCGGAACCTGTTCCAGAGCTTTGTCGTAACAATCCTTTACCACATCAGGAATAGTCATCAGATTGAATATGGCTTCCTGATAACGATCGGTGGATGCCATAGTTAAGGCTTCCTTGATGATGAAATCGCATTTGGAATTGTAGTATTCAACAATTTTCTGCTTTCCCTTTTCGATGAAGGTTTTGAATTGGGGGGCGTTGACATTGATATTGCTGATTCCATTTATGTAAGCCTTGTTTTCATTGGTTCCTACACCTTTAGCGGAAATGGTGGTTGTGCTGAAAACGGTTTTCATAACTGCATCCGCAATGTAGAAGGTCACTTCCATGTTGTAGGCATGCATGGGTGGAGGTCCGGGGAGAATATCCTTTGTTCCCAGTACTATCTTGCTTGTCAGAATGAATCTGCCCTGAAAGTCAAATCCTCCGAGTCCATTGTTTGTAGCTATCTGCTGCAGTTTGTTTTCCAGCACAGAACGGGCATTTTCAGGCATGCCATCCATTTGCTCAGGCACTATAGGTGTGAGGGATATCCTTCCCAGATCATCCGTCTTGCCAAGGTTATTCTGTGCCACTGAAATAATTGAGCAGATACCGGTGATAAACAGTATGAATATATATTTTTTCATGGTTTTCTTTTTTGTGGTTATTTCTCACCAATTACCAGTGTTGCCCGGCCCAGACCTTGCACCATCACTTTGCAGGTAATACTGAACGGCGCTGCATTCAGGTATTTCTTCAGCTCGGTAACAAATTGTCTGGTGTCCATTGCCTTGCCTGTTTCAGCATACAATGGAATCCTGACCTGCTCAAAGAGTATGAAGTTCTCGGTGCCGTCGCTGTTGCTGTATCTGTGATTGACGGTATGTGCCGCCATCCAGTCATCTATAATTTCAGCCAGTTCCTTTCCATCATATTCATTTTCAAGGTTAACAGGTGAACTATCCCACACCCTGATTCTTACAGTTACCTCTCTGCCATTGGTGAGGAGGTCATCGAAATGCTGCTGCAACTGTGCGTTGAAGTTGTCAATATGTGAAAGAACTGCTTCTTCCAATAATATGGGCAAATCTGCCGAAAAGGAAGGTGTTCCGCTTCCCTGAGCACCGGCAATCTGCTTGTCGGTATAGGAATCCAGTCCCTGAAGAATAAAGGTGATATACTTCTTGGGGCCCTGAGTATTAACGGTGTAGGTCAGCTGCATAATGATATCAGCCTTAGCCGTGCGTTTGAGAATATCAAGAGGACTTTCGGCAATGGATGCTCCGCTGGTCTTGCTGGAGGTCATGTTGTCCTCAGCCCGTGATTGCTCAATATCCTTAAGTACGGTTTCCAGATTCTTCAGTGGAAATCCACGGTCAGCCATCATGGTGTTGATTTTTGAAATCACCAGGAGGAGGTTCACATCCGACTGAAGGGCCAGCTTATAATCAGGGATCCTTACCTCAGTGCCCTGATTGTCATACTTCATCATGTAGTTGTTCTGTGTGCACCAAACGTCACTGGGAACAACCATAATTGTAGGTTTTTTTGCCTGTCCCATCGCAAAAACAGCAATGAAAATCAAGGCTATCGTCAATAATTGGTTTTTCATAATAGTGAAGATTAGTGAATTTAGAATCCTTGTCCAAGGGCTTTTACTACGCCGGCAGCTTCAAGCTCCTTACGCAATGCGGTATGGGAAACCGATACAAGTACCCCGATTTTATAGCGGTTGCCGACTTTCAGGCGGTCTTTGGGGTCGATGCTGCCATCACTGCTCACTGTTACAAATTCCAGATACTTGCCGCCCTTCTTGAAGAAAGCGGTAAAGTAATCCTGGTGCTGTTGTTCGGCTCCGGGTTCAGTAACCAGTGGACGCATCATGCAACCCGGTTTACCGTTGAGAATGCCTTTAAACATTACGGCATGGACAGCATTTTTCTTGGCCATTTCCACGGCTTCTGATGGTTTCTTGGAATATCCCCAAACCTTGATCAGCTGGGTGCCATCCATTCCAGTGCCCATGCATTCAACTTCATAATCGTAAAATGCGGCTACATTTTTCTTTTTCTGACTGAATCCTGTCGTACTGATCAGGATGCAGGCTGCAATAAGCAATAGGTTTCTGATTGTTTTCATGGAAGCTATTATTGAAGTTTATAGTTGGTTAAAATTCGAGTCTCAATCCAAAAGTATTGGTAGCACCGCCCCTGGTCCAGCCCTCGCTCCAGATTTCCGAGCCATAAATTGGTTGGACTGTATTTTCCTGATCGGTGATGCTGCCATTCATCATGTAGATTCCCCATTGCCAGGTAAACTGAATATTGTGTTTCAGGTTTACTCCGAATATTACCCCGGGATGTCCGTATATGGTTGATAGCACTTGCGCTGCATCATCCTTGTTGGTAATTTGTTCCAGTCCAAATCCAGCGTATGGCTGAAATTTGAAGTAATGGGCAAAGCAATACTCCTTGCCCAAACCAATACCATATCTTAAGAAGTTTTCATAGGTAATGGTGCTCGATGATCCAACGAAGTCAAAGGATTGAGGATCGTACCCGCCTTCAACATAAAGTTTGATCATGCTTGGCATTTTGCCTCCTAAAAGCTTGGAAACATTGATATCGAGCCTGCCATCAAATCCTCCAATTCCGCCTGTTGCAATTCCAAGTGAAAGGGCAAGACCCAGATCGTTTCTTTGCTGTATCAGCATTCCCTGATCCAATCGGGACCCTGCAACCTGGTAAAATTTTGAAGGCTTGGATTCTCCACTGGCCATCTGGCGGTTATCAGTGATATGCTTTGTTGAGCGGATAACGCCCTTGCGTTTTGCTACTATCTTTCCACTTGCATCCTGCTCCATTTCGTAAACAAAAAATCGCTGGTCAGTCTTGAGTCCTTCCTTTTTTCCAATTTTAGCCTGCAAGGGATGGGTGTCGAAAATGACTGTTTTAACCCTGAACTCTTCCAGAGTCTTTTCAATACTGAATAATGCCTGATTTGCTCCCTCGGTAATGAGTTTTGCGAGTAATTCCGACTGTGTTGCCTGCACCTTAGGGGCAAGCATTTCACCGGGATTGAACTGACTTGATTCTACGCGGGTAGAGGTCCTGTACACATAAGTGAGAGGGAATTCAAAATTGTCGAAAGCCTGCTTCTTCGCAGCCAAATTAGGATCACCGGATTCAACCCAGAGGTCCTGCCAGAAAGAGTTCCGGATATTTTCATTAAAATCGAGCTTGAAGAGATAAACACTTACAGTGCCAACGAACCCATTCTTGACATGCTTGATTTCCGTCTTGGAATTAACTTGCTGCCGGTTGTAATCCTCATCCTTGGATATCAGATCACTGAAGTCGAAGATAAGTATGTAACTCTTATTCAGCAGAGTTTCACCGGCATCCATCAGTTTGGCCATTCCAATTTTACTTGCTCCGGCGGCTTTCACTTCAGCATCTGTTGCGTTGTACAAGCCTCGCTGCTGCAATAACTCCACACCAAAGGATCCGTCACTTTTTCGGGAGAACCATTTTGCCACCACATCATTTGTGAAATGGTTCTTTACAAGTTCTGATTCAATCTTTCTGGTGACATCGTTTGGCATAGTAGGGCCAAGCAGAAAGGTGTTGTTGATTTCTTCACGGCTCACCGGACTCTGGACAATTCTTCGGTTTGTTGAATTGTCATCAAATTTGTCGTTGACCGCGCTTGTCGCAAAGACCTGTTTCATCAGATCTCCGAAATTCAACTGATGATCATCAAGCAGCAAGTATGAAAGTGCGATTCGGTCATACTCGGTTGAGGGTTGGTTGCTTTTGACTTTTTTCCCGGATTCCAGTGCCGGTTGCGAAAAGAGGGAGAGTGAGATGATAGTTGTAAAAAGCAGGGTAGTTAAAATTTTTTTCATAAGCAGCATTATGAGGTTAATACTACGAAAAATGAATTCTTTCAATCGTATAATACTTTATTCCAAATTTATAACAATGTTATACAAAACGGTTAAAAATGTGCTGATTTTTAAGTGATTCGTCAAATAAAATCGAAGGGAACGTTTTTATTTATTAGTAGTATTTGGGTACATTAATACTATTATTGATGTTTCGAAAAATAAAAAACCCCTCTCCGAGAGGAGAAGGGCTTTTCAATAAAGTTGTGCACTAACTATTTTACGAATTGTTCAGCATAGTATTTGGCTGTGAGCTTTTCACCGGTCGCTTTTTCAATCATCTCATTCCAGTTCCATTTGGCACCTGGTTTAAAGATGTTATCTGTGAGGTATTTGCCAACTTCAGCATTGCCAAAGTAGCTCTGCCTGAAGTTGTCAGATTTGAGAACAGTGGCCGTTATGTAATGATTTAACTGTGATGCCAGCAGTTCACCCAACAGGTAGTTGTGGTAATAGCAGGGAGAAGTAGCAATGTGAATCTTGCTTGCCCAGTCTGGCTGATTACGACCCTGTGGCCTCTTGATCATCTGGTATTTTTCTACGAGATCCCACCAAAGGGTGTTGAGATCCTGATCAGGATTTTCATAAAGGTTCTTCTCAAAACGATACATTACTTGAGCCCAGCGGCTGAAAGTAAGCTGTTCCAGACGCAGAACCTTGAAACTTTCCTCTGCAATGGCCTTTGAATCAGCTTCATTGGTAAGTTTCATATCAAGAAGGAACTGTGGGTTGCTTGCCATTCGTCCGAAGAACATGGCAATGGCTTCAGTGGTAAAGGTATGGGCCGGATTGCGAAGTGAGAAAGGCAGTGACTGGTCAATGTATTTATCATAATTGGCATGTCCGAATTCATGCATCATAGTTCCCATCCAGTTATAGTTGGGTTTAATGTTGCAAAGCACCCTTACATCTCCAAGGTTATCAATGTCAATGCAGTAGGCATGCTGATTCTTGCCCGGCTTTTCATAAAGATCGCTTTTGGCAATCATATCGGTAATATCAAGACCAATACTCTTGTAATATTCTGTGGTGATTTTCTCGATATTCTGACCTTTATAGTATTTGTCGAGTTCCACACTGTAAATCTCAGGAGCTTCCTGGAAGAAACGGTTCTGATAGTGCCAAGGCATCAGTTCCTCCTTCTTGAGGTTATTCCTTTTAGCTAAATAGGTGTCGATCTCATCCTTTAAACCTGCAAATGCATCACGGGTCAAATTGTCAAGTTCATCAAAAATCTTGCTGATCTCAGCAGGATCCTGTTCGCTCAGTTTCAGGCTCATTTCGTGATAGTTGCCAAAACCAAGTTGCTTGGCGATCTCATTGCGCTTCTTAACAAGATTGCGAATATCTTCGGCAACAACAGGTCCGATAGCTTTATGTCCTTCCCAGGCCTTCTGGAGCTCGTCTGATTTTACCGAGGTTTTCAGAACTTCCTCAATATCATTGTCTGATAGCTGCTTTCCATTGACTTCAGCCCTGAAATTAGAATATTTCTGCTCGATGGCTGTCTGCATTTTAATAACATCATTCAGCAGGGTAGTATCTACCTGATTGCTGAGATAGCTGTTGTAAAGCACTTCAAGCTGACGTTTCAGAAGTTCATCATTAATTGAATTCGACTCCTTGATTTTTTTCAGGACAGCGAAATCTTCCTTGTTCGAAAAAATCCTGGTAAGTTCAATGTTCAGGTCTTCCGATTTCTTCCAGTCTTCTGCTTTTCCGCTTAAGGAGGCATTCCAGTAAGCAAGTCCGGATTCCTTCATTAAAGGCTGAACTGTAGAATCGTACTTTGCAATAAATGCTTTTAGGTCTTTGTCCATTTGATCCTTCTTGTTTGTGCAACTACTGGCTATGATAACGAGCAACAGTGTTATCACAAGCATGTTTAACGCTTTCATGTGGCTGTTTGTTTGTGTTTGGTTAGTACCGGTATGATAGGGATGGAAATTTTGCTTTCAACACTTGATGACAACCTCTATTTTTTTAGTCAAGATTCCAGGTAACTCCATTCTTGGTGTCCTTTACCGAGATCTTCAACCCGGCGAGGGCATCACGAATTTTGTCACTGGTAGTCCAGTCCTTATTTGCCCTTGCATTTGCCCTGAATTCAAGAACCAGATTCATCAATCCTTCAATTACTTCATTCCCGGCTTGCTGATCACTTTCAGGCATGAGTCCGAGTATATCAAAAATAAAGGTGTTAAACAGGTTCTTAAGCTTATCAAGATCGACTTGGGTAAGTGATTCCTTCTGATCATTCACTGAATTGATAATCCTGACTCCTTCAAAAAGGTTTGCAATCAGGATCGGACTATTCAGATCATCATTCATAGCCTCATAGCACTTCTCTTCAAGCTCAGTAATATTTGAAGTTGAGGTACTTCCTGCACTTAACTTACTGAGGGTTACTATCGATTTCAACAGCCTTGACAAGCCTTTTTCAGCAGCCTGAAGGGCTTCGTTGCTGAAATCCAGAGGACTGCGGTAATGAGCCATCAATATGAAGAATCGGATGGTCATGGGGGAGTAGGCCTTTTCCAAAGCCTTATGTGTACCGGCAAAAAACTCATCGAGGGTGATAAAGTTGCCCAGCGACTTACCCATCTTCTGTCCGTTGATGGTGATCATGTTATTGTGAAGCCAGTATCTTGCCGGAGTTTGGTGATGACAAACAGTGCTTTGGGCAATTTCAGATTCGTGATGAGGGAATAGCAAGTCCATCCCACCTCCATGAATATCAAACTGTTCGCCCAGATATTTTGCACTCATTGCCGAGCATTCAAGATGCCAGCCCGGGAATCCGTCACTCCAGGGTGAAGGCCATCTCATAATATGCTCAGGCTGTGCTTTCTTCCAGATAGCAAAATCAAAACTATTGCGTTTTTCATCCTGTCCTTCAAGCTCACGTGTGTTTGAAAGCAGGTCTTCAAGGATTCTTCCGCTTAGAATACCATATCTGTTTTCCTTATTGTACTTCTCAACATCGAAATACACCGACCCATTGCTTTCATATGCAAAACCAGCATCAAGAATGGTCTGCACCATCTGGATCTGCTCAATGATATGTCCTGAAGCACGGGGCTCAATGGATGGTTTCAGAACATTCAGCTTATCCATACTGTTATGGTAGCGGTCGCTGAAGTACTGTACCACTTCCATAGGTTCAAGTTCCTCAAGCCTTGCTTTCTTGGCAATCTTGTCTTCACCTTCATCGGCATCATTCTCCAGATGGCCTACATCAGTGATGTTCCTTACATAACGGACCTTGAAACCAAGATGCTTCAGATAACGAAACACCAGGTCGAATGTAACTGCAGGACGGGAATGGCCAAGATGTGCGTCACCGTAAACTGTTGGTCCGCAGACATACATCCCGACATGTCCTTCATGAATCGGGACAAACTTTTCCTTTGTACGGCTTAAAGTGTTGTATAAAAAGAGCGTATTTTCCATGACTCTGAAATAGAGTGCAAAGGTATCAAAATACGACTATTTAGCGAGCTGTCTGTAAATTGTTGAGTATTGCCTTTAGGTCCTCGATTTGCGCCTGCAGGGATTCAATTATTTCCTGTTGTTCCTGGACGGCCTTCAGCGCTATTACACTCATGCCGGCGTAGTCAACGGTATATAAAACCTGGTTATCGCCACCATAGTACACAAATTGAGGAAACAGCTCCTGCAGTTCCTGAGCGATAAAGCCGGTATACCTCTTTTCAGTTTCAACATCTTTAAACTGGTAGGTTTTGGCCTTAAGCTTTTTCACTGAGGGCAATACGGTCCCAAGGGAATTAATATTGGTTTTAAGACTTTCGTCTGATACAGCAGTATAGGCTCCGGAGGCTGGGTCAATGGTAGCACGTTTAAACCCGGTGTGATAAAACTCAAAGGCTCCAGTTGCGCTGGACGAATACAGATTCCAATAATGGCCATTAGGACCTTCATTTTGAATTCTGACACCATCATTACTGCCACCAAAGTTAGTGTGAACAACATGCAATTCAGCCCTGGGAGGAGATCCGACGGCTACATTGTTAATTCCTATTCGAGGTTCCCTCATTACTTCGAATTCAATCCCCCATTTACCCATATGCTGGCTATATATTCCCAGGGTAGAGTCGGGTTTTGACATTCCAAGGAAAGCTCTGTCAAATTCGTTGTCCAAAGCAGAAAACCACATTCCCGGTGAATTATTGATATTCCCATCTGACCTAAAGCGAGCTCTCCCTACAATGTCAAGTGGGAAAGAAGGATTTTCAAGGCCAATTCCCATATGTCCGGAACTGAGTTCAAAGGCAAACTTTCTACCTGAAGAGGATCTCAAATATATTACATCTGTCGTATCCTTATACTCAATTCCCCATGCAGGGAAACCAGGTGAATGGCCAATTATCATCCTATCAGTGTTTTGTGTCCCTGACGAAAACATATAAATCATCGGGCTATTTATACCTGCTGTTGCTGGGAATCGAATACTTGCTTCATCATCGTTGAAGCTTACCGATCCCTTGGTCCCTTCCACCTGGAACTTGTCGTTGTCGCCGACAGTCAAAAGAGAAGCTGGAGTAGCATCTCCTATGCCAACATTACCTGTAGAATAGTAAATACTGCTTCCGGAAGGTTGCCAGGATGAAGATGATGAGGTAAGTTCCGTCCATGCTGCAGATTTATAAAACCAGAATGTTCCGGTAGTAAGGTCAAAAACCATGAGCCCCTCTGCAGGGGAAGCAATGGCTGTCCGCTGAGCTGATGTCATTCTGGGGATTAATAACCCCTTATCGGTGCTTTTGATCTCAAGCATAGCCGAGGCTGATGGAAGACTGCCATCCAGATTTATGGCCATCTGAGAAAAAGCATTAAAACCTGTTAATATTAACAATAGAGCGAAAATCTTCTTCATGATACAAGGGTTTTTGGTGGTTGCCTGAAAATTATGGAGTTGATGTTTGGGAATGAAAAAATTAACATCTTGCAGTCTATCCAGTTAAAGACTGTTTTAATATTAACAGAAAACTGATAAAGTTGTTCTTGAGAATTCTCTAAAACCTCAAAGAGTTGTAAAACAGTATAATAGCAATTATTAATCAATAATTTGATTTATAATATTTTCATTTTCGAGCATACTTATGGCAGGTACATTTCAAGGAGGAAAATCCAAAGGAAGTACCAGAAGTGCCAGCTGAAGTGTTTTAGTTTATTGCTTTCTGGCTTGTCTTGCGTTTTAAGGCATAAAGAAGAAAAGCTATCAGGCTGAGGATGGCAATCGAAGCTCCAGTAATATTGCCAATCAACGGTTTTAGAGACAAGCCTTCAGGGGCTACCATAATGTAAGAGGAAACAACAGCCGTCATAAAAACTGCCGGAATTAGCATTACCCAATAGAACTTTCGTTCATTCAGTAGATAAACAGCGATTGTCCATAAAACAATGGTTGCCAGTGTCTGGTTCGACCAGGCCATGTATCTCCAGATGATTGAAAAATCAACCTGTGTGAGCAGAAATCCTAAAACGAATAATGGAATTGTAATATAAAGCCTGTTTCTGATCAGGTCCTGTCGAAGCTTCAGGAAATCTGCCACAATCAATCTTGCAGAGCGGAAAGCAGTATCTCCAGAAGTTATTGGAGCAGCAACCACACCAATGATAGCCAGGACTGCTCCAAATCGTCCAAGCAGAGAATTGGAAATTTCATTTACTATCCAGGCTGCATTTCCTTGATGTTCTGCCATAGTGCTGTTCAACTCCTTTACTCCTCCGAAAAAACTCATGGCCACAGCCGCCCAAATGAGGGCAACCAAACCTTCCGTTATCATTGCACCATAAAATACTCTCCTTCCGTATTTTTCATTGGTCATGCATCTGGCCATCAGTGGTGACTGTGTGGAGTGAAATCCCGAGATGGCGCCACAGGCAATAGTCACAAAAAGCATTGGAAAGATAGGGAAGGAGCTGGCATTGGCATTCATATTCCTGAAATTGTCGATGCTGAGTTCAGGAATTGGCAAGCCATTGTATATCATGGTTCCTCCAATTCCAACAGCCATAAACAACATGGCAAACCCAAAGAAGGGGTAAATCCTTCCAATCAGCTTGTCAATTGGCAGCAAGGTTGCCAGAACATAATAAATGAAGATGATGACAGCCCAAATGGTAACATCCATAAACCCTGCCGTAAGACCTGAAAGTATCTTGGCGGGACCAATAATGAAAACAGCTCCAACAAGTATCATCATGGCAACGGTAAAGCCCCTCATGAACTGTTTTGTGCCATTGCCCATTATTCTTCCAACTATCTCAGGGATGCTGAGGCCATCCATTCTCAGCGACATCATTCCTGAGAAATAGTCATGGGCCGCTCCGGCAAATACACAGCCCAGAACAATCCATAGAAAGGCTACCGGTCCCCAGACAGCTCCTGCGATAGCGCCAAAAATTGGCCCAAGTCCCGCAATATTCAGAAATTGAATCAGGAAGATCTTTCCCCATTTTAAAGGGACAAAGTCTACCCCATCATTAAGTGTTTCTGCAGGAGTTTGACGGGTTGGATCTGAACCAAAAATTCGTTCTACAAGTCTTCCATAGAACAGATAACCCAGAACCAGAGCCAGGATTGAGAGAAAAAATGTTATCATTTGATTTTACAATCAACAGGTTTAACTTCTCAAATATACAAATTCATAGTAGCAGGCACTTCCTGAAGGTCTGCTTGTTTTAATAATACATTAAAATTGAAATGGACAAATTCAATGAAAGAGGAATTGTTTAGAAGAAGATGATGCTCTTGATCAGATGACTGCCGCCACCATTTCACCTTCCCTGCTTGTCATAACTGCCAGATACCAGCCAAGCAGTACCAACCATGGCAAATCAGGCGAATCAATGGTTTCTTTCCCAATCAAGAGTTGAGAGTGCAGGCGAAAACCACCAATATTCACGAATTGAAGCATTTCAGCGCCTGATTCATTTCTGAATTCGTATCGTGATTGCCAGAAATTGGAGTTAACCTGCACCTTCCTTCCATCAGGGTATTCCAGAGTCCCGCCTCCGCTCCAGGTGTTATTCCGGTAGATTGCCAGGTTTTGCTGACTTCCTTTTGCCCTCACTGTTACCATTGTACTGAGAAATCCAAGACGTTTGAATGTCCACTCACCCTCAGCAGCATTTCCAGAAGCAAGGGAACCAAAACTATTGGAAAACTTGAGCAAGGCATAGAGTTCGCCGTCTCCTTTAAGCTCAAACAATGGTTCCATAAGGTGAGGGTGCCTCCATTCAAGAGAGGAAGCCTTATTTTGGATCAGACTTTTCATATTGCAGTCTTTTGGATTAAAGTTACAAAAGAAATTTTCCCTAATCAAGCATGAACCCAAAGGGAATTTTGACAGCTCCTATAGCTCTGCTTCTGTTCCAGCCTCAGGGATGGAAATGTTTCCAAACCCATTTTCAATGAGCTTTTCCCGGTAAAACTTCTGAGCTTCATATTCCCCATGAACCAGAAACACATTCCTGATAGCTGATTTATCCTGACAGGACAGAAAGTCAATCATCTCCTGATAATCACCATGCCCGGAAAATGCTTCAATACGTTCAATTTTGGCCCTCACCGGATGCTTCACACCGAATATTGACACCTCATGGGCACCACTCATTATTCTGGCGCCCAATGTTATCGGGGAACAATATCCAACAGCCAGTATTGTGTTTGCTGAGTTTTCAATGTTATTGGCAATGTGATGCTTTACTCTTCCAGCTTCCATCATGCCCGAGGCAGAAATTATTACACAGGGATTTTTGTAGGAATTCAGGTGTTTTGACTCTTCCGGACTTTTCAGGTAAAATAGGGAGCCAAAACCAAAGGGATCAGGATCGTTGGCCATCACATCATGAACATCCTCGTTCAGATTGTCGGTGTGCATTTTAAAGATTTCAGTGGCATTGATGGCTAACGGACTATCGACATAAATATTCACCTTGGGCAGTTTCCCCTCGTTGAAGAAATTATTGAGGGCATAAACAACTTCCTGAGTACGTCCGATGGCAAATGAAGGAATGATGACCTTGCCCTTGCGCTGAACACAGGTTTCGGTGATAACTCTCAGTAATTCTCCTTCAGCTTCCTGCATTTTAGGGTGCAGACGATTGCCATAGGTTGATTCTGTTATCAGGTAATCACATTGTGGAAATGGCTGCGGTGATTTCAGAATCCTGTTTTCGGGACGGCCAATATCTCCGGTATATGCTATCCGTTTGGTAATACCTTCCTCTGTTATTTCAATAAGTGCTACACCACTGCCGAGCATATGTCCGGTATTGGTGAATTTCACTTTGGTGTGTTCATCAATGTAAAACTTGCGATTGTAGGCCACCCCAATAAACAGCTCCATGCACTGACGTGCTTCCTTCTCCGTATAAATGGGCTCAACCGCCGGGAGTCCCTTGGCAATTCGCCTTTTATTAAACCACCTGACGTCATTCTCCTGAATATGCCCGCTGTCGGCCAGCATGATTGCACAAAGGTCGCGGGTTGCATTGGTGCAAATCACTGAGCCGCGAAATCCGAGACGATAGATGTATGGAATTAGCCCTGAATGATCAATATGTGCATGGGTAAGGATGAGATGATCAATCTCTGCAGGTACGAATCCAAGATTTCTGTTCATGGCATCTGTTTCCATCCCCTTCCCCTGAAACATTCCACAATCCAATAGGATCTTTTTACCCGATTTGGTAGTAATCAGATGTTTGCTTCCTGTTACTTCCCTTGCTGCTCCTAAAAATTTAATCTTCATTTTTTTTCTTTTATAAATCTTAGTGTCTTGAATCGATATAACGTGAAAGACAATTAGCTGTCCAACATCATGTTCACAAGTACTGCTTTTCTCTTCGTTTGAGGTATCCCGGTTCTAATGCAAAGCCTCAGAACTCATATCAAACTTACATAAATATCCGTATTGCTTGATTTTGGGGTGAAAATATTACTTGGTATACTGTTTCTCGCTTTTGACCTGCAAAAGAAATTTATGCTGGATTTTGCCGGGTGTTTTCAGCGCTAAAATTACAGTCATAAAGTATTATAATACAGTGTGATAGATGCCATAAATTGAAATTACTCAATGTAAAAGGATAAAATACTCAATAAGAAAAGAAAAAATACTCATTATGATGATAATAAATAATCAGGTAACAGAGTAAAAATTCTCAATAGATGTCATATCTTTGCAATTCAATAGATTATAAGAAGTCATGATTAAGCGGCCACTACTCCAACCCTTTATTTTGCGCCTTAAAGAAAAGCGGCGGTTTATTCAGGTATTGGCCGGTCCAAGGCAGACCGGCAAAACTACCCTGGTTCTGCAGGCTTTGAACGAGCCTGGCATCAAAGGATATTACGTTGCCGCCGATGATATAGCCGGTCCGGGAAGTCTTTGGCTGGAACAGCAATGGGAGAAGGCTCACCTCTTAATGCAAAAGGAAGAAGCTTTGAGTTTTGTCCTTGTAATTGACGAAATCCAGAAAATTCCTAACTGGAGTGAGACTGTAAAGAGGCTTTGGGATGAGGATACCAGAAATCAAATCCCTCTTCATGTTGTATTGTCCGGATCATCAAGGTTGCTGTTACAGACTGGATTGACTGAGTCGATGGCCGGGAGATTTGAATCAACCTATATTGGGCATTGGTCCTATCAGGAAATGAATGAGGCATTTGGATGGACGCCCGATCAGTATGCCTGGTTTGGTGGTTATCCGGGGGCTGCTGAACTGATTAATGATGAATCAAGATGGAAAAGATATATCTGGGATTCTCTTGCTGAAACTTCGATTTCAAAGGATATCCTGATGCTTTCGAGGGTAGATAAGCCGGCCCTGATGAGAAGGCTTTTCGATATTGGCTGCTCATACTCGGGGCAGATCCTCGCCTTCAATAAGATTCTGGGGCAATTACTTGATGCCGGAAATACAACTACGCTTTCCAATTACCTCGCACTGCTGGATTCGGCCGGCTTGCTTGGTGGATTGGAGAAATTTACAAATGATAAAGCCCGGAAAAGAGCGTCCAGTCCTAAATTTCAGGTGCATAACACTGCATTTATGGGCGCCCTGGAATCCATGCATTTTGAAGATGTAAGAATGGATCCCGCAAGGTGGGGGAGAGTTGTAGAGTCTGCAGTAGGTGCTCACCTCATGAATAACTCAGTTATTGGAAACTTCTCCCTGCAGTACTGGCGGGAAAACAATTTTGAAGTGGATTTTGTCCTGACTCATAAAGGAAGGGTTGTTGCCCTTGAAGTTAAAAGCGGTTACAAGGAGAGACGGGCAGGGATTGAACAATTCCGGAGACTTTATCCTGAATCAAAGATTTATCTCGTTGGCAGGCAGGGTATCCGTTGGGAAGAGTTTATTCAGATTGACCCGATGCAACTTTTCGGATAGGTATTCATTACCAGAAAGAAGAACAGGCATATAGAAGGACTATCATCCCATCTATATGCCTGTTTTCAATTACAAACAAGAACGAATTTTCAGTCAGATAATTGATCAGCTTATTTCAGCACGCCCAGTTCTTTTCCAACTTTTTCAAAAGCGGCAACACATTTATCAAGATGAGCACGCTCATGAGCAGCTGAAATCTGTACCCTTATGCGAGCAAGTCCTTTTGGAACTACCGGATAATAAAAACCGATAACGTAGATCCCTTCTTCAAGCAGTCGGGCTGCTACCTGCTGACTTAACTTTGCATCATAAAGCATAACAGCACAAATAGCGCTTTGAGTTGGCTTGATGTCGAATCCGGCTTCGAGCATTTTCTTTGTGAAATATGCTGTGTTTTCATGCAGTTTATCCTGCAGTTCATTGGTTTCACTCATCATTTCAACCATCCTGATGCCTGCAGCTGCTACAAGAGGAGGAATTGAATTACTGAACAAATAAGGTCTTGAACGCTGACGAAGCATTTCAATAACTTCCTTCTTACCGGTTGTGAAACCACCGATAGCACCGCCAAAGGCTTTGCCAAGAGTACCGGTGATAATTTCAATCTTTCCCTTGAGATCGTACAATTCAGTAACTCCGCGGCCTGTATGTCCAACAACTCCGGCTGAATGACTTTCATCAACCATGATCATGGCATTATACTTATTGGCCAGCGCATATATCTTATCAAGAGGAGCAACATTGCCATCCATGCTGAATACTCCGTCAGTCACAATCAAACGGAATCTTTGTTCCTGGGCAGCCTGAAGCTGTTTTTCAAGGTCTTCCATATCTGCATTGGCATACCTGTAACGAACAGCCTTACATAGCCTAACCCCATCAATTATGGAGGCATGATTCAGGGAGTCGCTGATAATGGCATCCTCTTCTCCAAGAAGGGGCTCAAACACTCCACCGTTTGCATCAAAACAGGCAGCATAAAGAATGGTATCCTCCATTCCGAAAAATTCAGCAATCTTCTTCTCAAGTTCCTTATGCAAGTCACTGGTTCCACAAATGAAACGTACTGATGACATACCATATCCATGAGAATCAAGCGCTTGCTTGGCTGCGGCTACAAGTTTGGGGTTGTTGCTGAGTCCCAGATAATTGTTGGCGCAAAAGTTCAATACGCTCTTGCCGTTGTCAGTAGTAATTTCTACTCCCTGGGGAGAAGTAATTACACGTTCATTCTTGTAAAGACCGGCTTCCCGGATTCCGGCAATCTCATTGGTGAGGAATTCCTGAAATGAATTGTACATGATACCTGAATTTTAAAGGTTGAAGTTTGATTTTGCTCTGCAAAACTGAGCAAAGGTAAAAATTTAACAAGATTTCAAAGAGTGGATCCATAGTTTTAAATGTATATAAATACTCTTTTAAGTGTCATATAAAGAGATAGTTATATAATTTGGCCCTTATCATTGATTCCATCGCCACTTTCATCATCATCTGTTGTTGAAAATTTAAATTATTCAAGAAGAAACCCTGTTTATACATATTCATATTGAGAATCGCTCAATATTATAGGATTTGAATGACCTATTTCGGGGCATTTATTGGATTCCCTCAGTTAATTATTCAAAAAAGATAGTATAAATACTTATATATCAGTAAATTAAAATAATATTTTGAGTCATGACAAATAAAGGTTGAGGTGTTCAAATTTGATTAAATTTGCCTCGCTTTTGTGAATCGGTTAACAATTATCCCGTCGTTCAAACATGAAGAATATCCTCGTCATTGGAGCAGTTGGCCAGATAGGTTCTGAGCTAACCCTGAAACTCAGAAAAATCTATGGAAACAGTCAGGTAGTAGCTGGTTATTTTCGTCCGGAACCCACAGGGGAATTGCTCAATTCTGGCCCGGCAGAATATGTTGATGTTACTGATGCACAGCAAATAGCGACTCTGGTTAAAAAGTACAGCATCGATACTATTTTCAATCTTGCGGCCATACTTTCTGCAGTTGGAGAAACAAAACCATTGATGGCATGGCAAATTGGTGTCGGGGGATTAATGAACTGCCTCGAAGTAGCCAGGGAATTTAATTGTGCCTTGTTCACCCCCAGTTCAATCGGTGCTTTTGGAGTTGGAACTCCCCTTGAAAATACTCCTCAGGATACCATTCAGCGCCCTCAAACCATGTATGGCATTACCAAGGTAACAGGTGAATTGCTGTCAGATTACTATTTCAAGAAATATGGTGTTGATACCCGCTCAGTTCGCTACCCGGGCATTATATCCAATGTTACCCTTCCCGGTGGCGGTACCACTGATTATGCAGTAGAAATCTATTACGAAGCTGTCAAAACAGGGAAGTATACCTGTCCGCTTGGAGCCGGTACCTTCCTCGACATGATGTACATGCCAGATGCTCTTGATGCAGCTATTCATCTTATGGAAGCTGATCCTTCAAAGCTGATCCACCGAAATTCATTCAATGTTACCGCAATGAGTTTTGATCCCGAGAAAATAGCTGCAGAAATCAGAAAGCAAATTCCTGAATTCGTGATGGATTACAATGTTGATCCCATGAAACAGGGTATCGCAAATTCATGGCCCAACAGCATGGACGATAGCTGCGCACGCAATGAATGGGGCTGGAGCCCGAACTGGGATCTTGAGAAGATGACCAGCGATATGCTTCGGGCAATAAGGGAAAAGCAAGCCAAGGGACTATTGTAGTCATTCTCCACACATTTTTAGAGGAATTCCATACCGGACAATTCAATTCTGTTCGGATAATTGCCTTTTTATCTCATTTTTAACTAATACTCCCATAACTATTGGAAATAGCTTTTGGGATTTACATTAATTTTGCCCAATCAAATCAGGAGAAATGCAAATAGCTGCCCTCGTATCAGGAGGCGTCGACAGTTCGGTAATGTTGCATCTGTTAAAGGAACAGGGCTACGAACCTACCATCTTTTATATCCGAATAGGAATGAAGGAGGAGGAGGGTTTCATGGACTGTTCCAGCGAGGAAGATATCGAACTTACAACTTGGCTTGCAAGGCATTACGGACTAAAAATGGAAGTTGTTCCTCTGCATAAGGAGTATTGGGACAATGTAATGGCTTATACTCTTGATGCCGTTCGGAAAGGACTTACCCCAAACCCCGATGTGATGTGTAACCGCCTGATTAAGTTCGGGGAGTTCGAAAAGCACTGGGGAAAGGATTTTGATAAAATCTCTACCGGGCATTATGCTACAATCGTGGAAAGGGAAAATCGCACCTGGCTGGGGACTGCCCTTGACCCGATTAAAGATCAGACTGATTTCCTTGCACAGATAACCTATGCCCAGGTAAGCAAACTGATGTTCCCGGTTGGAAGTCTGTTGAAGCATGATGTAAGGGCTATTGCACACAAGGTTGGCATGCCAAGTGCTCATCGTCGTGATAGTCAGGGTATTTGCTTTTTGGGTAAAGTAAACTATGTGGATTTCCTGAGAAAGTACATCGGTGAAAAGGAGGGAAATATAGTGGAGCTTGAAACCGGTAAAATCCTTGGCAAGCATAAAGGTTTCTGGTTCCATACCATCGGACAGCGTAAGGGACTGGGTCTCAGCCAGGGACCATGGTTTGTTGTAAAAAAGGATACTGCCGAAAATGTTATCTATGTTTCCAATGGTTATGATCCCCTCACTCAATATGGAACAAATATCGAGCTGGCTGATTTTAACTTTATCAGTGGAAACCCCTGGGGCGAAACGGATATCCCCCAAAAAGTAACATTCAAGATCAGGCACACTCCTGATTTTACCTCAGGAAGCATTACTATCCGGGATAACCGGATAATACTCACTTCTGATGTTCCGGTGGCAGGAATCGCATCAGGACAATTTGGCGTACTGTATGATGAAAACCATCAGGTATGCCTTGGAAGTGGTGTAATTGATAATTGAAATCACACTTAGAATAAATCTATAATCATAATAATCACACAGATATATTTATAAAGAAAGCTTTTACTATGAAAATCCGACTTTCCTTCCTTTTGTTGATTTCTACCATTTTCCTCTCCTCCTGTTCAAAACAAGGTCCTGTTTTTGAGAATTACCAGAAATTCAGCCAGAACTCATGGGATCGTTTCAATCAGATTATTTTCAATGTTCCGATTGATGATACGGAAGGGGCCTATGAGTTTTCACTGATCATTAAACCGACAAATGATTTTCCGTACGAAACCATGCCGGTCTATGTGATTCTGAAAACCCCGTCAGGCGAAGAAAGGACAAACGAGGTTAAGGTTCGCATTAAGGAAGGCGGGAAATTCATCGGACAGAAAGAGGGAGAACCACTTGTTATCAAAGCATCCCTTTGGAAGGAGCTAAAGATATCTGACAAAGGTAAATGTCGCCTGAGTGTAGAAAACATGGTGCCTAAAATTCAAACACCAGGCATCAGCGAAATCGGACTGATTGTAGAAAAGGTAAAGAATTAGGCTTTCAAAGTCATTTCGCGGGCAATTCTGTGTGACGACAGAATCCGGCCAACTTCCTGCTGATCACGGAATAATTGCTCCTTCAGTTGTTCCAATCCTCCAAATTTCTTCTCATCCCGAATCCTTTCCAGGAAATAAAGGGTAATGGAATCTGTATAGATCTCTTCGTCAAAATCAAAGATATTCACCTCCACAGTAAGACGGTTTGCTTCTATGGTCGGACGAAGGCCAATATTGCTCATGCCCTTGTAAATGTTCCCGTTCCATTTAATGAGGGAAGCATAAACCCCAAGAGCAGGAATAAGTTTATTCTTATCGGCAAGCTGAATATTTGCAGTGGGAAATCCAATTAGTTTCCCGATTTGGTTTCCGCGAACAACGCGGCCTTTTAATGCATATGGATAACCAAGCATGCAATTTGCAAGCGCTATATTCCCTTCTGATAAAACTTCCCGCACGGCCGAAGAACTCACGATAGTATCGCAATGGCTGACAGCTTTAACTTGTTCTACGTCAAAGCCAAGCTCTATTCCTATTTCCTGCATCATTGCAAAATCACCCTGTCGTCCGTTCCCAAAAAAGTGATCATAACCTGTGATGATTTTGCTCACTTTGAGCTTTTCGCCCAGTATGGTTCGGATGAATACTTCGGGCGGTATGCCGGCAAATTGAGTATCAAAGGGAATCACTAGCACAATGTCGACTCCTGCTGCCCGGAATTGCTCAATTTTTTCATCAGTTGATTGCAGCAACCGAACCTCAGATGCATTTCCTAGTACAATCCTGGGGTGTGGATCGAAGGTTATGACCAGAGATTCACAGTTGGTTTCCTTTGCGGATTCAACCATTCGACGGAGAATCTCACGATGACCTCTGTGAACACCATCAAATACTCCAACAGAGGCAACTGGTCGGCCGGTGGATTGAAATTCAGCTATTGAGTGATAGATTCGCACTTAAAATGATTTCGGAATATTGCCTGAGAGTAACCTGAGATAATTAGACTTTGGTTGTTTCCTGATGTGCAGACAGTTTACCTCCTGATCAGATCAATTCGTTATCTGAAAGGTAAGCTGCTATCTGAACGGCATTGGTAGCTGCACCTTTTCTGAGATTGTCAGACACTACCCAAAGGTTAAGGCTGTTATCCTGAGATTCATCGCGGCGAATGCGGCCAACAAATACTTCGTCCCTTCCTTCTGCATACTTGGGCATAGGATAAATCGACTTATCCGGCTCATCCTGAACGATAATTCCCTTAGTAGAGGAAAGAAGCTTGTAGATCATATCCATCTCAAAAGGCCTTTCAAATTCAACATTCACCGATTCCGAATGTCCTCCGGTTACAGGAACGCGGACAACCGTTGCAGTCAAGCGAATATTCTGATTGCCAAGAATTTTCCGGGTTTCATTAACCAGTTTGGTTTCTTCTGTGGTATAACCGTTACTTTCAAAGGTGCCTCCATGCGGGAAGAGGTTCAGATCGATTGGGTGCGGATAAACACGCTCACCACTTACACCAGCACGTTCATTATTAAGTTGTTGAATGGCTTTCTGGCCTGTTCCGGTAACCGACTGGTAAGTTGAAACCACCACCCTTTTCACTCCAAAAGCCTTATCGAGCGGATAAAGAGCCAGAACCATCTGAATGGTTGAACAGTTTGGGTTGGCTATAATCTTATGAGCTGAAGTTAAAAGGTGAGCATTGATTTCTGGAACAACCAGAGGAATGTTTGGATCCATTCTCCAGGCTGAACTGTTGTCGATAACCGTTGTTCCAGCCTTTGCAAATTCGGGTGCAAATTCCTTTGAAGTATTGCCTCCGGCAGAAAATATAGCTATTTCAGGTTTTCTTGCAATTGCTTCTTTCATCCCCACAATCTTGTAGGGCATATTGTTGAAATGTATTTCTTTTCCGACCGATTTTTCTGATGCAACCGGGATAATTTCCGTAATTTTATCAAATGAAAGGTATCTGCCTTCCTCAAGCACTTTAAGCATTACTCCGCCTACTAGTCCTGTCGCTCCTACTACTGCTATTTTCATATTATTGGCTATCAGTATATCAATTTTTCAGTTTGCAAATTTAGAATATTTAAATGAATCGAAAGGAGCATGTCCTATGAAGAAAACCATTACAATTTTCTTCTTCCTGACAATGTTGTCGGGGAGAAACTTCGCACAATTCACAGATGATTTTTCTGATGGAAATTTCACTTCTAACCCAGGCTGGTCGGGAGATGCAGCCGAATTCAATGTCAATCCTCAATTCCAGCTTCAGCTGAATGCAAGCACCGAAGGGGTTTCATCCCTGTCTTCAGCATCGTCAATTTCACCGGTAACTGAATGGAGATTTTGGATCAGACTGGCATTCAGTCCCTCGGATAACAACTATGCAAAGATCTACCTGAGCTCAGATCAGCCTGATATGGAAGGCCCGCTGAACGGGTATTTTCTTCGTTTTGGCGAAAGCGGATCTCAGGATGCCATTGAATTATTCAGGCAAACAGGTACTTCTGTCGTTTCGGTATGCAGAGGAACGGAAGGACTATTGGCCGCATCATTCGCAGTGAGAATTAAAGTGAGCAGGGATGAAGCCGGGAACTGGAATCTCTTTGCAGACCCCCTTGGCGGCTTTGACCTGAAACAGGAGGCTTCGGGGACTGATCAGGGTCATTCCCTTGCCGGCTGGATAGGAGTGAGTTGCAAATATACCGGCAGCAATTCTACCAAATTTTACTTTGATGATTTCTATATGGGACCCATACAGATAGATAATATCCCCCCTGAGTTTATTTCTGTGTCACTCATGACCGCAAATAGTCTGAAACTGCAGTTTAATGAGGGTGTCAATCTTGAAAATTCCGGACTCAATTCAAATTATTCTGTTAATTCCGGAATTGGACAACCTGCTCTTGCTCAGCGCGATGCTCTTGATCCAAGTTTGGTGTACCTGACCTTTAACAAGAACTTTGAATCAGATATTTCCTACGATATCACAGTATCCGGGGTGACTGATTTTGCGGGAAATTCCTTGACATCTCAGTCGAAAAGCTTCAGATGGCATGAATCGGGCTCCTATGAATTGCTGATTACCGAAATTTTGTGCGATCCGGATCCTGCTGTTTCATTGCCACCCTTTGAGTTCCTCGAAATTTACAATTCATCTCCAAATGCAATCAATCTTAATGGCTGGAATCTCAACATTGGCTCAACGGTAAAATCGCTGCCAGAAGATAATCTTGGAGCTGGAGAATATGCAATTCTTTGTGATGATGATGCCGTTCCATACTTTGAGAGCTTTGGAAAACTTATCAGTTTCTCAACTTTCACCCTTCCCAACACTGGGACTATCCTAATTCTTAAAAACCCGCAGGGAAGGACGGTGCATTCCCTCAATTATGATGAGAGCTGGTATCATTCAGATTATAAGGGATATGGAGGTTGGTCCCTTGAGATGATAGATCCCGGAAATCCCTGTCATGGCAGTGATAACTGGACCGCCTCAATAAATACGGCAGGAGGAACTCCCGGCGCATTGAACTCTGTTGATGCCGAAAATCCAGATACTTTGAGCCCCCATATTACCTCAGTCGGTTTGCCCAATTCATTTTGCATTTTATTGGATTTCAGTGAAGGAATGGATACGCTTGCTCTGCTGAATCCCATGAATTATCAGGTTGATCAGGGAATAGGTTCACCGTTCAAAGTTCAGTTGACAGGTTTGTCGGATCGCAGCATTCGGCTTGTTTTTCAAACACCGCTTTCATCAGGAGTTATTTATACTCTGTCGGTTTCAGCTGATTTGAGGGATTGTTCAGGAAATGCCATAAGTATTGAACCTGTAAAACTGGCAATGCCTGAAGTGATTGAAGAGAATGATGTGGTAATCAATGAGGTTTTGTTTGATCCAAAAGAGGGTTGCGTTGATTTTGTTGAGTTGTATAATCGCTCAGACAAGGTTCTGGATCTTTTCGAACTGACCCTCGCTGAGATGGACACTATTAGCGGCTCTCTTTTCGGCATTTGTGATTTGCAAACCCAATCCAGGTTGTTGTTTCCCGGCGATTATGTTGCTGTTTGCATTGATACTGCTTCTCTGGCATCCTGCTATTATTGCCCGAACCGACAGGGTTTAGTCATGGTTGAAAAAATGCCATCTCTCACGAACGGAGGTGGTTGCCTTGCCCTGGCTCATAAATCAGGAAGTCTTATCGACCAAATGTCCTATTCAGAATCCATGCAATATGGCCTGCTGACCAACACAGATGGCATTTCTCTGGAAAGAATCAACCCTGAGATTTCCTCCAATGAGCCTGGTAACTGGCATTCAGCAGCAAGTACAGTTGGATTTGCAACGCCAGCCTATCAAAACTCGCAATTTGGTGCCGCATTGTTAAAGGAAGGAGAATTAACAGTATCACCTGCAATATTCTCTCCGGATAATGATGGTCATGATGATGTGCTGTTTATCAGTTGCAAATTCCTGGAGAAGGATACAATGCCAGCATTTCAATTTATGATGCTCTGGGATTACAAATCAGGAGCATCTCTTCCAATGAACTTGCAGGTACATCTGCCATCTGGACATGGGACGGAATGGATAGCAAAAACAGGAAAGCACCAATTGGCCGATATGTAATTCTGGCGGAAGTATTTGACTTGAAGGGTCACGTCAGGAAATACAAAACCACTGCGGTATTGGGTGCTTATCTGTAAGATGTTTTTAGACTACTGCATAGGCTATGGAAGCAATGCTAATCTTGATTCCGGGCACGGCAAGCAGAATATTCACGCAGGATTCTAAGGTGGAACCGGTGGTAATCACATCATCCACAAGTAGAATGTGTTGATTCACAAGTGTTTCTGGGTCTGCCACATGGAATATTTCCTTCACATTTTCGAAGCGGGCAAAACGGGCTTTGCGGGTTTGGGTTTCGGAAGCTACCGTTCTTACAAATGAACTGATATCAACCGGTAGTCCGGTAGCTTCTGATATTCCAATGGCTATCTGCTCGCTTTGGTTGTATCCTCTCTTTTTGAATTTCCTCGGATGTAGCGGAACCGGGATAATTCTCTGGATTTCATGATAATCCTGCACTGTCCATATTTCTTTTCCCAACATCCTGCCAGTCAATACGCCTACCTCTTTCCGACCTTTATACTTCAGCTGGTGTACCAGGTGCTGAACCCTTCCTCCCTTGCTGAAGTAAAAAAGAGCAGCAGTCTTGCAAACAGGAACCCGACCCCAGAATACCTTGTCGAGGGGACTGTCCTCATACAGATGGAATTTTGTCCTGGGTAATTCTCCCAAACAAATAGTACATATTACCTCTTCATGACGAAAGAGAGTGTCGCCGCAGGCCATACAAAGCCGGGGATAAAGCAGGGAAACAAAATCCCTGAAATAGGATTTAACTAACATCTTAAATAATTTAAAATCAATAATATAAATAGAGAATAATCAATGATCAAAAATACAAAAGCAAAGATTATTCCTGATGGGCAGAACAATCTATTTATTCACAATTTGCTTTCACTCTTCAATTACCATCGCCTGATAAATATAAATTTCTGTCTCCTTGTCCCTCCATCCGTCCCAGCCAATTCCGGCCTTGTCGCGGGAGCAATGCCCCAAAAATTCATCCAGATTCCAGCCAGTATCGGTGGCAACCTGAGGCAGAAATGTTCCGGCCCTGTTTCCCTTTTTCACATAAATACCATCAATTCCAAGCCTGATTTCATCAACCGATTTGATTTTGCTCATTGGAGTCAGGATTGAGATATCTATATGCAAATCATCAATTTCTTCAACCTGAACAGGCTGGAACCTGTGATCCTGAAATGCTGCAGCAACAGCCATTTGCATAACGATTTCAAAAAGAGGCATATTCGCTTCAAAATGTCCAATGCAACCCCTCAACTGTCCATTTTTCTTCAGGGTAACAAAGGCTCCTGCCTTCTGTCGGAGATTGGGCGTTAGTTGTATTTCAGGAACATCAGGCATTTTGCCCTTTTCTGCATAGTTTTGGATAGTTTGTCTGGCAATGCTGAGCAAGACCACGCACTCATTGTCTTCCAGCTTAAATCCGGGCTTTGTATTTTCCTCCAATGAAAGTCTGATTGCATGATATCCAACCACCCTATCCTTATCACCATACTTCGAATCTCCTGAATTCCTGTAAAGTATTCTGCTGTATTTCAGTCCGTTATCACCTTCGCTCAGGTACACCAACGTAAGCACTGCTGGCCATGAACAGCAGCCTGTGGCGAGATTCCCAATCTTTTGTTCCAGGACTGAATGCTCGGTTTTTATCAATTTTTCAGAACTATTGGAAAGAATGGCTTCTGCCAGAGTATTGTCTGTTTTGATGGCATTATCATAGGAGGGGTAGTGCGAGAAATCAGTACTTATGACAAATGCATTTTCTTTCGTGAACCACGGTTTAAGTTGTGAGGATATAGCTTTGCAAATAGCGGGATCCTGAGTCCCAAGCAGAATGGGAACAATTTTAAACGGCTTTTCCAGGTAATACTGCAGAAAGGGTAACAAAACTTCAATGCTATGTTCGTTTTCCTGATACCACGGATCGAATGAAAGAATACTGTCTGACTTGGCTAGTTTTCCTGCAATTTCAAAATTTACAGGCACTTCCCCAAGAGGTGTAAGGTAGTTGCCTTTTGTATAGACAGCCGCTCCCCTGAAAGATGCCCTGTGGCTGCAGGCAATGATAAACACCGTTTTGTATTCCTTCTTCGGATCCAGTTGCTTGATAGCCGCCGCCGCTACTTCTCCGGAAAAAACATATCCGGCATGAGGCGCAATAACAGCCATTGTATTTGAGGCACTCTCAGGCGTGGCAGTCCTGGAAAAATAGTCCTTCAATTCCTGCCGCAGTTCTATCGGGTCATTGGGATAGAACTTTCCGGCAACGGATGGATTGCGGTTTTCAAGATTTGTATCAGGGGACTGCATACAGGGATTTATAACTGAAGAATGGCTATTGTGGACAAATAAGCCGCACAGCAATACAGAAAACAAAAAGCGTAATTTTGGCGGTTGCATTTACTGTGCATTGACTATCTAAAATTACAACAAATCCTTAGCATTTCCCTGCCAATGTCCTTCCAAAATCTAATTTCAATTCGTCAGAGTGTCCGGAAATATTCCAGTCTATCCGTAGAACCTGAAAAACTAAACCGATGTTTGGAGGCTGCCCGATTGGCTCCTTCTGCAAGTAATCTGCAACCCTGGAAGTTTATTGTTGTCGACAAGGAACCATTGCGCGAAGAGGTGGCAAAGGCAACATTTTCGGAGACGGTTAAGTTCAATAAATTCACTTTGAATACCCGTGTTCTGGTGGTATTGGTTATGGAGAAACCCAGTCTAATAAATCGTTTTGCCATGTTTCTGAAGAAGAAGGACTGGAGGTTAATGGATATGGGCATAGTGGCTGAGCATTTTTGTCTGCAGGCTGCAGAAGAAGGACTGGGAACTTGTATGATGGGCTGGTATAATGAACCCAGACTTAAAAAATTGCTGAATATTCCTGCTTCAAAGGATGTTGCCCTGGTGATCAGTATCGGTTATGCCGAAGATGGATACCCCCTGCGCAAGAAGACCCGTAAACCAATTGAGGAAATAGTAAGCTATAATTGTTATTAGGCTGTTTAGCTGTTTTACTGCGATTTATTCTTTATTACATTGGATTGACAATCAAGAATGTAAACTCAAAATGAGCCCTAAGAATTAACTCAGCAAAACATAATAATGAATGTGATAAATCTGCATACTTTTACCAATGATTAAAACATCTCTACACGGAATAAAATGAAAAAAATCCTCTTATTGCCTGCATTGATCCTGCTGGTTCTTGCAGCTTGCAAACAGCCGTCAGGAAAGGATGGCAGTTCAGTTACCTTTATCAATCCTGCTACCATGGATAATGTGATTAAACAACTTACTGACTCATGCGGTCCTGATGCAAAATTCCGCATTGAGAGAGGTGTGAAGCAAGCGGCTTCTCTCTGGCAAAAAGGAGATGGAACTGCTGAAGAGTTTTCAAAATTCTGCCTCGAAAACTTCATTGCTGATTCTGCAAAGCTGAATGTGCTTTTCAACAAACTTCAAACTTCATTTGAGGTTCTATATGGGAATTTCAATAAAATGAGCATGGATCTTCGCATCCCTGTTGACCTTGACGGTCCGGAGCTTACTCCCATCGATGAAATGTTCGCGGCGTTTTCTCCATCGGCTCACCTTACCGATGATCTTTTTCTGAATAAGATTGCATTCATCACTGCCCTGAATTTCCCTTTTTATACCTTGGAAGAGAAAACCAAATTTGGTGAAAGCTGGAATCGTACCCAATGGGCCTATGCCAGAATGGGCGATGTTTTCACCTCACGGGTACCGGCTGAATTAAACCAGAAAGTTACCGATGCTCTCACAAAATCAGACCTTTACATTTCGGAATACAATATCTTGATGGGCAAACTGGTTGACCAGTCAGGAAAGACATATTTCCCTGAAGGCATGAAACTGATTACCCATTGGGGACTGCGTGATGAGCTGAAGTCACATTATGGCAAAGCCGATGGACTGGAAAAACAGAAGATGGTCTATACTGTAATGAAGCGCATCATTGATCAGAGCATTCCTGAAATGGTTATCAATAATGCTGATTATCAGTGGAATCCAATCGATAATAAGGTCCTTAAAGATGGTAAGGATGTCAGTTTCACAGCCGAACCCGACAGGCGCTATGAAATGCTGCTTAATAACTTCAAGGCTATGAAGCAGGTAGATCCTTACTACCCTGCATATCCTTCCTACATCCAGAGAGCTTTTGAATTGAATATGGAGATACCTCAGGCCGATGTTGAAAAACTCTTTGTCAGCCTGATTACTTCACCCGAAATCAAGCAGGTTGGCGTATTGATCAGCAAAAGACTTGGCCGCAATCTTCAGCCTTTTGACATTTGGTATGATGGCTTCAAAGCCCGCAGCAGCATCAATGAAGATGAACTGACTGCAAAAACTACAGGACTTTATCCAAATGCAGCTGCTTTTGAGAAGGATATGCCAAATATTCTCCGCAAGCTTGGCTGGGCTCCTGAACGCGCTGATTACATTGCTTCCAAGGTGCAGGTTGATCCTGCCAGAGGTTCCGGACATGCAGCAGGTGCCTACATGAAGGGCGACAAGGCTCGCCTTCGCACCCGCCTCACCCCTGAGGGAATGAATTACAAGGGTTATAACATTGCCACCCATGAGTTCGGACACAACGTTGAGCAAACCATCGACCTCTATGATATCGATAACTATATGCTCTCAGGTGTTCCCAATACAGCATTCACGGAAGCCCTTGCTTTCCTTTTCCAGAAAAGGGATCTTTCCCTCCTCGGTATCAAGGATAATGATCCCAATAAAGAACATCTTGCTTCACTTGATGCTATCTGGTCCTGCTATGAAATTATGGGCGTATCGCTGGTGGATATGCAGGTCTGGAAATGGATGTATGAAAATCCGGAAGCTACTCCTGCTCAGCTGAAGGAAGCCGTTATTAAGATTGCCAAGGATGTATGGAATCAATACTATGCTCCGGTCTTTGGAAGCAAGGATGAGCCTATTTTGGCTATTTATTCGCATATGATCGACAATCCGCTCTATCTCTCAAACTATCCTGTCGGACATTTAATTGATTTCCAGATAGATGGTTTTGTAAAAGACCGCAAGTTCTCCGATGAGGTTGACAGGATGTACAAGCAGGGCAGACTTGTTCCACAGTCGTGGATGAAGGGTGCTGTTGGCAATACAATTTCAGTGGATCCAATGCTTAAGGCAGTTGATGAAGCCCTGAAGGCAATCACCAAATAACCTGATAAAACGAAAAGTTTGTTTTGAATTCTATGAGCCGGGAATTACCCTGAGTAAATCAAAGGGTGGTTCCCGGTTCTTCAATTACAACCTCTTTGGAAAGGAATTTGCCAAACAATTCAGCCTGTTTCCTGATGCCTTGGAATGTTTTTGCCGAAACAGGATTGAAAAACTCAAATCCAATTTTTACCTTTTGCTTGCCTGTAGTCCGCTTCCAGATTCCGATAATCTTTCCATTTTCTATGACTACCGGCCTGAAGACCCCATTATCGGAGATTGCTTTTCTCTCAACCCCGGGAATGATAATCTCTTTTCTGTCTGCATAGCTGATCAGGTATTCATCAAAGGCTGGAAGTAGAAAAACGCCTGATTTTGCTGCACCTTGAGTAAGGAAATTTTCACCCATCCAATATTTATTCCCATCGATGGTTTCAGAAATCAATACGTTTGAGGCGGATTCTATTCCCTTCATGGCATCTCCCTGATTTAATCCGCTCCACCAGGTAAAATCCCGGATTGTAGCAGGTCCGTGACTTGAGAAATATGTTATAGCAAGCTTTTTAAGGGAATCTTCCCTTGAAAGAATATCTTTTTTCGGCACCCATTCATCCATCAGGGCGTAGCTGGGCTTTCCGTTTTTATGTTTTCCGCTGCAAATCAGATTGTCCAATTCAGCCATCATCAGGATATGGGATGCACGATTTTCTCCGGTATCGATGCCTGTTTTCTCCAGTTCAGAGATCAATTCTTCCCTTGTAAGGTGATTGTGATTTTCGAGGGATCTCTGAACAATACTGAGACAGGAGGAGATAATTGCAGTTGTCAGTCCCAGATCCCTGTGCCTTGAAGTCAGGGATGATTTGATTCTGGGCGCAGTTAGATTCAGAAGCCACCTCAGGTCCGCAGCAGCAACCACATGCCAGGTTGGACGCATCAGATGGGTTCTTACAATTTCTCCTTTGTCAAAGGCTTCGTCAACGAACTTAAGTCCGGGTTTCGATAAACGCAATCCTATTGCCCATTTCAGCATGGCATAATCCTGAGCTTGCATAGCGCCCATGCTGGAAACAACATCCACCGGACTTTCAAATGGCCTGATGGTGATATGCTGCGACTTTAGTCTGGTATTGATAAGGTCGACCATGAGAATTCTTGATATTTAATGTGAGTTCGTTGATAAGAATTCAGAAGTGATTGAAAAATAAGGCAAATCTTAGGGGGGGCTATTTTTTATGAAGGGTTTGTCCAGGAAATTATTTGGCACTTTAGCGTAATAAACCTTATTCTTATTCCTTAACCTTAGTAACCCTAATGGTCAGACTTGCAACGAACCTTATTACCTTATTGATTTTTAGTAACATGAAGATTGTTTCTGATTAAATTCTATCGAGCTCACGATAAAGGGTTCGTTTTCAGTTGGATGATCCGGGCTTCATAGGGGCGTAGGGCTCCTGTTTTTAGATCATCGTTGTAATTGTTGATTAACAGGATTCCATCCCCGAATTCAAATGGGAGAGAAAAACCAGCCTCTTTCTGACTGAAATTCAGCAATACCAATAAGGCTTCTTCTTCAGATTCCCTGGTATAGGTATAAACTGCAGGATTCAATTTGTCCAGCAAGGTGTATTTTCCATAAACCATTGCTTTGTGATCTTTGCGCAATTGAATCATCCTGCGGAAGTAATTCAGAGAAGAGGATTCATCGTTCTCCTGAACTTCTGCATTTACCTCTAGGTGGTCCGGATTAACTTTCAGCCAGGGCTTGCCATTCGTGAATCCTGCATTAACAGATGAATCCCACTGAATGGGAGTTCTGCCATTATCCCTCGAAAACTCTTTCATTTCCTCAAGATAGGTGTATTCATCTCCACCTTCTTCTTCTAATTTCCTGTATTTATTAAGCGTTGCAATGTCGTTGTAATCATCTATATTACTGAATCTTATATTCGACATTGCTATTTCATCGCCGGCATAGTAAAAGGGTGTTGCCCGCATGCTCAGAAGGAAAGTTGTCAGCATTTTGGAGGAGAGAAAGCGAAACTCTGGAGCATCATTTCCCCATCGACTCACCATTCGGGGTTGGTCATGATTGCCCAAATAAATGGTACCCCAGCCTTTTGAACTGAATATCTCGTCCCATTCCGAATAAATTCTTTTAAACTCTCTTAGATCATATCTAGGATTTGGTTGCTGGTTTTCCCAAGGCAGGTTTTTCAAATCAGTTCCCTCGAAATGATAGAGCATTTGGAGTTCCCCACGGTCTTCATCAACGAAATTCAGGACATCTTCCCGTTTTACCCCTGCTCCCTCGGCAACAGTTAGAATATCGTAATGCGAAAGCACCTCCCGATTCATCTCCTGAAGATATTCATGAAGCTTGGGGCCCTTGGCATAGTGCTGGAGGAATTCCTGCTCATGTGAAAAAGGCAGTTCCGGGAAGTCAGTATCCTTTGAGATGAAGGAGATTACATCCATCCTGAAACCATCAACTCCTTTCTTTAGCCAGAAATGCATCATCTCATAGATTTCTTTTCTGAGTTTAGGGTTCTCCCAGTTCAGGTCGGGCTGTTTTCTTGAGAAGTAATGCAGGTAATAGGCATTGCTTGCCTCATCATACATCCAGGCATCGCTATGCACGTCAAATATGCTGAACCTGTGCGGAGGTTGGCCTTTTTCAGCCGGCCACCAATGGTAGTAATCGCGGCAGGGATTATTACGGCTGCTTCTGCTTTGTTTGAACCATTCATGCTCATCACTGCTATGGTTTGCTACCAGATCCAGAACCAGTTTAATTCCACGCTCATGCAATCCCTGCAGCAACTCATCAAAGTCATGCATTTTGCCAAAATCAGACATAATCTGACGATAGTCGCTGATATCGTAACCATTATCATCATTTGGGGATGAAAAAATGGGATTCAACCAAACCACATCAACTCCCAGACTTTTGATATAGTCCAGTCGCTGTATGATTCCACCCAAATCACCTATGCCATCATTATTGCTGTCCTGAAAGCTTCGTGGATAAATCTGGTAAACTACTGCTTCCTTCCACCACTCTCTCTTGATTGAGGATAAACCTTTGTTTGTCATATACTTGCTAAATCGTCGATAGTCCTGATTATTCCCTGATTTTGTACAAAGGTAATTTCTTCAGGGCAATACAGAGTGGGGTTGCCGGTTTGCAGACCCTAAAAACATGTAAATATTGTGATTGATATACTTAAATGTGAATTAGTTGAAAAAGAATACTGAAGTGATTGAAAGATAAGGGAATAAGGTAGATTGAAAGATGTTTTTTGTTACTCAGGTTTTGTCAGAGAAGGTATTTGGCACAATAACATAATAAACCTCATTCTAATTTTTTAACCTTAGTAACGTGAATAGTCAAACTTGCATCGAACCTTATTACCTTATTGAATTTTAGCAACATGAAGATTGTTTTCTTGTTAATTTATGTCGGGCTCACGTTAAATAATGAAGTTTGGATTATTTCTTTCGGAGGAAATCCAACGTTCGTTCCGGGGAAGCCATCAGGGGCATTTTCATCCAGCCGGCATATTTGGCAATGACTGCGGATTCCTTTTCCGGGTTGCCAACAGCAGATTGCATATTTTCAAAATACTCTGTCAGTTCATTCAGCAACTCTACTCCACCTGGGTCTCCGTGTCCCGGGACAATCTGCTTTATCTGCCAGCGAAGAGGAATCTGACGAAGCACAGATTTCCATTTCTCAATATCGGCGCCATCTTCGCGCATCAATACAGGGTTAATCTTGTTAAACGACAAATCGCCGGTAAAGAGGATTTTTCTGTTCTTAAGGTAAACAACCATGTCGTCAAAAGTGTGAGCCTGTCCAAGATTACAAAGCACAAGCGTTTCGTCTCCAAGCGGAATCACAAGGCTGTCGCTGATGAAGATTCCCGGCATGTTCTTCTTATCAATATTCTTCGTTGCAAACTCTTTTGTATATCTCCCGATATATATAGGACAACCCTTAAATACATGATTTCCATTGAGATGATCTCCATGGAAATGGGTGTTAATAACCAGTATTTTCCTCTTGCCAGCTTTTTCATTAGCCAGTTCATAGAGGTCTTTGGCCATAGTGCCCATCTTGGTATCAATCACCACTATGGCACTGTCGGTTTCAAGTATGCCTGAATTACCTGCACCACTCAAAATGGTAAGTCTGTTGTTGAGTTGGATGCTATTTGCTGAAAAGAAAAAGTGGTAAAAAGGATACATGTAGATAATCAACACGAGCATTGCTGCAAGTATGATAATCCCGGAATAAGTGAGAATCTTTTTCCACTTCATGAAAGTCATGATTTTTTTAGGAGACTTATTTTTAGGACAATGTGATTTCACTGTACTCAAATGTACTCCGAAATTTATTAGTACCGATCAGGAGTTTGGAGTATTCAGGCTATTTCTCCTAAAGCTTTACAAATCTGGCAAAATGATGCCCCGCTTTCAATATGTAGACACCGGGAGAAAGAGCGGAGGTGTCGATATTATTTTTCCCATTGAGTAAGTTCCCTTGAAGAACTGGTTTCCCATTGATTGTGATAACCTCAAAGGGCTTTGGTTTCAGGGTTTCAAGTTGGACAGTAAGTATGGATTTAACCGGATTTGGATAGCATTTCAATGCTGATTTTTTTAGTGGTACTGGCACAGAGGTATAGGATTCAGGGAGTTTGATTAGTTCGGCCCAATCATCGGTTTTTTCTGTAACCCTTTCCCGGAGCAATTCAACCGAAGAGTGGTTATCCCCATTATAATCGCGTGCAAATACATAACAAAAGTCCAGAGGCACTGATTCACCAGCAGGAAAGGTGAATGGCCCTGTTGATGCAATCATATTGCGAAATCCCGGGGGATTGTTAACTGTCTCTTCTGTCCAGTAATATTCATTCTGATTATAGCCTCCATTAGGTAAAACCCCTGCTGTTCCATAATTACAGATGAGATCGCTGTTGCCGGGATAATAATACCTGCATGCCGGACCTTGTCCACCATAAGAAATATAATAAAAATATAATGAATATATCAGAGAATCTCCATACATACATGGTGTATTGCTTCCAGCTCTCATTCCCTTCATGCTGATGTAGCAAAGTGGGGAATAAAGGCCAATTTGGCCTGAATCCCATTTGGGAGCAGAGTAACTAAGTCCCGATCTTTCATTATCTGCAGTGCCGTCTTCAAAATTCAACCCATTGATCCCTTCGTCACAATTGCCTTTTGGATTGTCTGCCCCATCTGCCGGGAGGGATGGTCCGGCAATAAGTTTCATTCCCAGAGCAGGTGGGTGGAGTCCATAGCCAGTCGGGGGTGTTCCGCAGATTGAATCGTAATTGTAAACATAAATCATCCCGTTGGTTACATCAGTTCCAACATAACTTTGCCCTCCATCTATAAAAAGACCAGACAGCAAACCCATATAGCTGTCCAAATATAAAGTGTCTGATTTGTTCAGGATGTCATAGTGAAAGAAAATACTGTTACTTAATGTTGAATCCTCTGGGCGGTTAAACTCATAAGCCATCCCATGAATCTCAATTCCCAGACTCATGCCTTTTGATTCAGTGTGAATACCTCTTAAATCGTTGAAAATAAAATAAACAGCCTGATCACCCCTTATAATTGGATAGTCCCCTTGCATTGGGTTGTAGAATCCATCATTGTCTGAATCGTGGAAGGGTGCCAGAAGCGCAGTTTGCCCGAGATGAAGATTGCCATGTGCAGGCCAGTTCAATATTACTTCTGAGGCTTGGTATCCGGGATCCTGCCAATGCTGAATATGGTATCTGATCTGGGCTTTATCAATTTTCCAGGCTCTGTTCCATTTCTTGAAATAGCTGGAATCGTAGATTGTTGAGATCGGTCCCGTAAAGTAATCAGCCCCATCCTGACGAAATTCTTCTGCTGCTCCATGAATGGCACCTGAAGTGTCTTTTGCTCCAAACCATAATGCATTGTTGAAAATAGAGGTAAGACCAGAACCTTTAGGCATCTCTGATAATGAATCACCAAGATCCCAGAAATGATTTCCAAATGGACTGATCAATGCCCTCATATTGTTTATATCAAGATACTCCGGATGTGAATATGATTTTATTTTAATTACTATATATCCAAGAGCTGGGGCACCTTTAGCATCCTTAATGAAATAGCGCATTTTATATGCAGTATCATAAGGGGAAACAGCTGTAAAATAATGTATCGGGATTTGCCAGGTACTATCATCCTGTTTTAGAAGTCCACTTGGAGAAAATAAGTATATGGAATCACCATCCGGGTCGTAGTCGTTCACTAGGGGTCTAATGATGACAGGATGCTGGATGTACGCTTCAATTGTGTCATTTACTGCAACGGGTGGATTATTTTGAGAATAGGATGAAAGGGAAAGAAGAAAACCCAGAGAGATAAGCAACAGTTTTTTCATATAGATTAAAGTTAAATATTAGATTATCAGCTGAATAAAGTAGAAGCAAGTAAAGCAGTTAAAGTCATGATATATTTAACAAATATAGATAATTACCTGAGGTTAGTCAAGCCTTGTTTTTTCAGGCACTGCTATCCTTAGGTTTTGTCCAGAGATTCAGTATTAAAACCGGCAGCAGCCTTTTCGTCAAATTCCCCTTCCCAGCGGGCGATAACAACGGTTGCCAGACAATTTCCAATAACATTCACGGCGGTGCGGGCCATGTCCATCAGTTCATCAATGCCAAGAATAATGAAGATAGGCCATAGCGGCAGTCCGAAACTGGCTGCAGTACCCAAAAGGATAACAAGAGAGGCGCGGGGCACACCGGCAACTCCCTTACTGGTTAGCATTAGCGTGAAAACTATCAGCAACTGGTTAGCAATTGACAATTGAATTCCCGCAACCTGTGCAACAAAAATTGTTGCGAGTGAGAGGTAAAGCGTTGTTCCGTCGAGGTTGAAGCTATAGCCGGTTGGAATTACAAAGGCAACGATTTTGCGGGGCACTCCGAATTTCTCCATAGCCTCCATCGCTCTTGGAAGAGCAGATTCTGAACTGGTTGTGGCAAAGGCAATGGTTGCCGGTTCAGAAACGGCACGTATGAAATTGCGAAGAGGGATTTTGAGGAATAGTATAATTGGTAGAAATACCATCAACATGAAAGCGATAAGAGCAATATACAGAGTAGCCAGGAGTTTGAAAAGATTAGCCAGTATACCCAGTCCCATATGTCCCACGGAATAGGCAATTGCAGCAAACACAGCAATTGGCGCAAGGTACATGACCAGATTGGTAAATTTGAACATTGCCTCTGAAAGACTTTCAGCGAAATTCAGCATTCTTCGCCTGTGTTGTTCTTTCAGCAGGGCTACGGCAATACCGAATAGTATGCTGAATACTACAATCTGAAGTACTTGCCCCTCATAAATAGCCTTTGCGATATTCTCAGGGAAAATGTGAAGGATAATTTCCTCAAAACTTTGAGCTTTGGTTTCTGGCAGATGCTGTGATGCAATATCTGCCGGAATTACCACACCCATTCCGGCTTTGCTGAGGTTTATGGCAAGCAAGCCAATGAATAGTGCAATAGTGGAAACTACCTCAAAATAGAGTATGGCTTTCCATCCCATGCGACCCACCTGTTTCAGATCTGAATGTCCGGCAATTCCAACAACCAGGGTTGCAAAAAGGAGAGGGGCAATAATGGTTTTAACCATTCGCAGGAATATCTTGCTTAGCAAATTCAGGTGAATGGCTATCGCGGGGAAATCATGACCAAATTCAACACCAATTAACATGGAGATTAAAATCCATGTTGTCAGGGATTTTTTCCTGAAGGCATAAATAATGATAAGCAAACAAAGCAGCCATCTTGAAATCATGAGTGCTTGCATCCCGGGAAATTGAAAATCGAAAACCAGTCCGGAATGCAGGATTGCAACCAGAGTGATACCTGCAAAGAGGATTCGGGAAAAGAGTTTCTGTGAAATAGTCATGAAAATGTGCCTTGACAAATATAATTCTTTTGTCCGGAAAAGTAAGTCTGTCAAGGAAGGGATAAAAGTAAACCCCGACAATTCCAGGAACTGCCAGGGTTTCGCGTTCACCGCTGATCATATCGTTTAGAGGGAGCTGCCCTTATAGGCAAAGGATGCCTCTAGCGGGACAAGCTGTCCGTAATATATTAGCTTTCCGGCCCTCATGCCACCAAGTGTAGCAGTGGTATTGCCGGAAGGAGTGATGTTTGCAAAAATGGTATAGTGGCCAATTGAAGTTGAGACTTCCATCTTTAGCGAAAGGCTCTTCTTGGTATCGTTGAACCTGACCTCATAAGTGTTTATTGAGCCGGTTGCAGTTGTGCCCCCCAAACCATTCAAGCCTGTTGAGAAGTTATTGCCGGTTTGAATTACGGCTTCAACAGAGTCAACAAGGATAAAATTCAGATTTGCTGTTACCGGGACTTTGGGGCCTGTTTGGCTGCTGAGCCAATCAGCTTCAAGGACAAAATGTTTAGAGGTGAGCATTTGCTTGGTTTTCTGATAATCAGCATCCATTTTAGCACGGCGGATCTCTTTCCGGCTTTTTTTCACCGTTGAATCCTGATTTATAGTTGCTGAACTTTCCTGTGCGTTCAACAGGGTGGAAGTGAAGATTAGGACAACAAACAGAAATACAGTTTTCATGGCTTAAGTAAATTAGTGCATCATTCTGTCTCAAAAACTGTACCGAAATTGTAAAACAATGACATGAAAAGATAACAATTTGAATAAAACTATAAAATTGGGTAATGGGGGATTTCCCGCTGATGTTCAGTCTGTTTTTTGATATTTCAGAGTTCCAAAAATTGGGATATTGCCTCTTGCTGAAAACTGTATCCTGGCAAATTTGTAAAGGGCTGGAACAAGCTTAGCACTAAATTGTTTTATTAAAAAACCTACTAAATGGAGCTATATTCTATTCCAACCGGAAATTTTAAACTTGACGGTGGTGCTATGTTTGGGGTAGTTCCCAAATCAATGTGGAACAAGGTGTATCCTTCGGATGAAAACAATCTGATTCCGCTTTCAATGCGTTGTCTTTTGATAGTTGAAGGCGACAGAAGGATCCTGGTTGATAATGGCATTGGCAGCAAGCAGGAGGATAAATTTTTCAGCCATTACTTTCTTCATGGAGAGGAAACGCTTGACTCATCGCTTGCAGCGGTTGGTTATTCAAGAAATGACATTACCGATATGTTCCTGACACATCTTCATTTTGACCATGCGGGAGGCAGTATCCGCAGGAGTCCGGAAGGAGATGGATTTGAACCGGCCTTTCCCAATGCCGATTATTGGGTAAGCAGGGTGCAATGGGAATGGGCAACATCTCCCAATGCAAGGGAAAAGGCTTCATTCCTGAAAGAGAATATCCTCCCCATTGCTGAAACCGGAAGGCTGAAGCTATTTGATTCAGATTTTTTGCTGATTCCGGGAGTTGAAATCAGGATATACAATGGGCACACCATGGGACAAGCAATTCCTTTCATTCAATACCAAGGGAGGACTGTTGTTTACATGGCGGATACAATTCCTACGTCTGCGCATATTCCGCTTCCATACATCATGAGTTATGATACTCAACCACTTATTTCATTGCAGGAAAAGGAAGAATTCCTCAAAGAAGCTGTGAAAGGACGATATATTTTGTTCTTTGAACATGATTATTTCTTTGAATGCTGCACTGCAGAGCAGACAGAGAGAGGCTTCAAAGCGGATTCAAAAGGAAGCTTGCAGGAAATATTTTTGAAGTAAATTAAATTTTGATTAACGGAATTAGTTCCGAATAGGTTTTTTTCTAAATTTACCTTTTCACAAGTAACCCCTCCATCGTTGTATCGGATTGAGTCACAAGTTAGGACGGCCTCTGAGGACTTCAAGGCTGCGAACGCTGATTATCTGAGGCTGCTGGGCGAGTACCGGGATCTTTACCGCAATGTGATGAATGCAGTACCCTCTGCCATCATCCAGAAGCATAAGGAGAGGGGAAAGCTACTGGCCCGGGAGCGTATTGACCTGTTGATTGATCCGAACACCCCTTTTCTTGAGCTTTCTCCTTTGGCTGCCTACGGGCTTTACAGCAATGAGTTCCCCAGTGCCGGAATTGTTACCGGTATTGGAATGATTCAGGGTCGTGAGGCTGTTATTGTTGCAAATGATGCAACCGTAAAGGGAGGTACATATATCGAGCAAACCATCAAGAAGCATGTCAGGGCTCAGGAAATAGCGATGGAGAATAATTTGCCATGTGTTTACATGGTTGATTCCGGCGGGGTGTTTCTGCCGGAGCAGGCCAAGGTCTTTCCTGACAAATATGACTTTGGGAGATTCTTTTTTAACCAGGCCAGAATGTCGGCCCGGGGAATACCGCAGATTGCCATTGTTATGGGGTCATGTACTGCCGGTGGGGCGTATGTGCCGGCAATGAGCGATGAAACAATTATTGTGCGAAAGCAGGGGACGATATTTATTGGTGGACCACCCCTTGTGAAAGCAGCAACCGGAGAAGAAGTGAGTGCAGAGGAGCTTGGTGGCGCCGATGTACATACCTCCATTTCCGGAGTGGCAGATCATATGGCTGAAAATGATCGTCACGCAATCCAGATATGCCGCGATATCTTTCTTACCCTTAAAAAGCCTGAACGACAGTTGCTTGAATTGGCTACCGTTGAGGAACCCTTCTATGACCCGGCAGAATTGTACGGGATTGCACCGATTGATTTGAGAAAACCGGTGGATTCCCACGAAATTATAGCCAGAATGGTAGATGGAAGCAGGTTCCATGAGTTCAAGGCCAGGTATGCCCCAACACTTGTGACCGGATTTGCCCACATTATGGGTTTTCCGGTGGGGATTCTGGCCAACAACGGTGTGCTTTTTTCGGAGACAGCCCTTAAGGGTGCCCATTTCATTGAACTGTGCACTTCGAGGAATGTCCCGATCGTCTTCCTTCAGAACATTACCGGATTTATTGTCGGTAAGGAATATGAGAGAAGGGGAATAGCACGCGATGGAGCCAAGCTGGTTCATGCTGTTGCTAATGCCAATGTGCCCAAGTTCACAGTAGTGTTCGGAGGTTCCTTTGGTGCCGGCAACTATGCTATGGCCGGCAGAGCCTATGAACCCAGATTGCTGTTTATGTGGCCCAATGCCAAAATCAGCGTCATGGGAGGCGAACAGGCTGCAGGAGTGCTCATTACTGTGAAGGAGGAGCAACTTCGATCGAAAGGACAGACTTTAAGTAAGGAAGAGAAAGAACAATTGCGAAACAGCATTCTGAGCAAGTATGAAGATGAAGGTTCTGCTTATTACAGCACAGCCCGTTTATGGGATGATGGAATCATCGATCCTGTGGATACCCGTAAAATCCTTTCAATGGGCATTTCTGCTTCACTGAACAGGAAATGGGACGACACCCATTATGGCGTTTTCAGGATGTAATGATCTGAGAGGTTTTTAACTGAATTGAATTATCCCTTCGTATTCCCCGATGTTGTCAGTCTCGTGCTGGGCTATGACACATCCGTATCATTTTTGTAGTACTCACATTACCCGTTCAAGTTGGAAGACTATGATTAAGAATAACTTTAGATGTTCGTTAAGCACACCTGTGTATACGAATTTGCAGGTACTGGATCAGGCCAAATCGATTACAATCGTAATACACGAGGCTGATGACGGTTTTTGGAAGTTTTTCTCAAAGGAGGATAAGATGAATTCGGATGAGAAGGTTGTATTGGTATCTTTGGAAGAGATATTGATGATTGACCCTTCGATAGGAGAAATTGCCCATTTACCTGAAGGGTGCATCGCAATGCGAAGAAACCAGGCTGACACATGGAAGATTACTTCCAATAAACCGCAATCCAGGTCAGGAAAGCCTTCTGACCATGATTCAAAACCTTAAAACAGGAATATGGCGAATTACACCACCCTCAAAATAGAGATTTCGGAAGAAATAGCTGTTATCAGTCTTAACCGGCCTGATATAAGAAATGCGTTTAACGAGGTAATGATAGCCGAGATGATTTCCGCCTTCCGGACTATAGAGAAGGATGATTCCGTCAGGGCTATCATAATGAGGGGAGAAGGCAAATCGTTCTGTGCAGGAGCAGATTTGAACTGGATGAAAGGTGTTGCCGGTTATTCCTATGAACAGAATTACGAAGAGAGTTTCAGGTTATCACAATGTTTCTATACAATTTATACATCTCCAAAACCAACAATTGCGGTAGTTCATGGAGCGGCAATTGGTGGAGCCAACGGATTACTGGCTGCCTGCGATATTGCAGTTTGTGATGATGACACCGTCTTTTCCCTGAGTGAAGTAAAAATCGGGATTGTACCAGCATGTATTTCTCCTTATGTGATAAAAAGAGTAGGGGAATATGGCGCCAGGGAACTTATGCTTACCGGTCGGAGGATCAACGGCAAGGAAGCTGAGCACTTCCGATTGGTAAATAAATCTTTGCCTTCAGCTGAAATACAGGCTTATGTTGATGATTTGGTTTCACTGCTTAAAACCAGTGGCCCCAATGCAATTGCGCATTGCAAAAAGCTGATTGATGAGGTTGCCAATAATATCACACTTGATGAGGCCTTATCCTATACAGCCCATATGATTGCAGAAATCAGGGCTTCCGAAGAAGGTCAGGAGGGAATGGCCGCTTTCCTGGAGAAGCGGAAACCAAATTGGGTTAAGGAATAGCTTTTCCTGCTTCAGATTAAGAATTAATTTCTTATTTTTATTGAGTAGCAGTTGGGGATTCTTCCCCCTTGCTATTGTATGCAAACAATCCAGCAACCCTCTCTACTTATATATGAAAATCAACAAGTTACTGATTGCAAACCGGGGGGAAATTGCCCTGCGCATTCTCAGGACAGCACGGAAAATGGGAATCCGTACCGTCTGTATTTATTCGGAGTTAGATGCTGATAGTCTGCATGTTAGCCAGGCTGATGAGGCTTATTGCATAGGGCAATCGGAGCTTGCAGACACCTATCTGAATATTGAGAAGATTATTAAAATCGGAGTTGAAACCAGATGTCAGGCTATTCATCCCGGTTACGGATTTCTCGCCGAAAACCCTGCATTTGTGATTGCTTGCAAAAGAGCCGGAATGCTTTTCGTAGGCCCCGATGAAAGAGCAATGCATGTTATGGGTAATAAAATAGAAGCCCGCGCATTTGCCGAATCAGCCGGTGTTCAGGTCACAAAGGGACTTACAGGCGATAAGGATTATTTGCTTCAGCAGGTTGATTCTATTGGTTTTCCTGTCCTGGTTAAAGCAGCTGCCGGTGGAGGTGGAAAGGGTATGAGGATAGTCAGAACAAAAGCTGAACTCTCTGAAGCCCTTGAGTCAACTTCCAGGGAAGCAGCCAACTACTTTTCCGATGGAACCGTTTACATTGAGAAGTTTGTTGAAAATCCGAGACATATTGAAATTCAGCTTCTTGGCGATTCGCATGGAAACGTAGTGCACCTCTTTGAGAGGGAATGCTCGATCCAGAGAAGATATCAGAAAATCATAGAGGAAGCTCCTTCTCCCACCCTGAATCAGGAAGTGCGGATGAAAATGGGGGAAGCTGCTGTTAAACTTGGCAAGGCCATTGGATACAGCGGTGCCGGAACCATTGAGTTTCTGGTGGATTCGAGCCTGAATTATTACTTCCTGGAAATGAACACCCGTATTCAGGTGGAACATCCGGTAACAGAAATGACTACAGGTATTGATATCGTTGAAGAACAGCTGAGGGTTGCCTCCGGTGAACAGCTTCGCTTTGTGCAGGATGATCTTGTTCAGCGAGGGCATGCAATTGAATGCCGCATCTATGCCGAAGACCCTGAAAATCAATTTATGCCTTCACCCGGTGAAACGCAACTCTATCATGAGCCTGCCGGAGAATTTATCAGAGTGGACTCTGCCATTGAGGGCAAGCCGATAATCCGGAGCAATTATGACCCCATGATCTCCAAACTGATTGTGTGGGGAGAGGATAGGGAACAAGCGAGGCAAAGGATGATGCAGGCTCTGAATCAGTATATCGTTCATGGAATAAAGAGCAATATATCATACCTGCTGGCTGTTCTGAATCAGGATTCCTTCATACAGAACAGGATTACGACAAAGTATTGTGATGAATACTCAAATGAACTATTGTCGGCTATTGAAAGCGGGAGACAGGCAATTGACATCTCACTATTATTGATTTCGGGACTGGTAGGCTCATTGCATTTCAATAGGGAAAGAAATGGAAATGCCTGGGAGCAAATTGGTTATTGGAGGCAATATATGAGGCCTCAATTCCGGATAGCTGATAAAAATTACAGCATGGTTCTCGAATCCTATACTAACAACCAAATAGTTGCAAGTATAAATGGAAGTAATTGTATTGCAGGCTACCATCTCCATGAAAAAGGGAAACTGGAACTAAATATTGAAGGTAATCATTATCTCTGTTGGATTTCAGCCGATGAACCTGGCAGAATATTGGTAAGCCACTCAGGGTTCAGTTTTGAAGTACATCGCCTTGATATATTACCTGTACAACAAGAATTCTCAAATTCCGAATCCAGTTCATCCGGAGAAAACGGTGATATTTTATCGCCTATGCCGGGAAGGGTTATTAAGATTGATGTTGCAGAAGGACAAGCAGTTGTAAAGGGCGATTTATTGCTGGTTGTTGAAGCCATGAAGATGGAAAACCGGATTCTTTGTCCAAGAGATGGAGAAGTTGAGCGCATCAATGTCGCTGTAGGTGACCTTGTAGATGGAAGCACCAGACTCGTCCATTTGAAGGATGCTGAATAGTCCTTTCATTACCCAATCAAAAGCTTGAACCAATTGTTTTATATCAGTTAATGGCCGCTCCTGATTTGCAGACATAGGCTAATTTAATCACGAGCAGCAAGTCCTCCATTTTTACCAACCACCCCTTGAAACATATATTTTATGAATTTTGAACTTACAGAAGAACAAAACCTTATCCGAAGCACGGTCAGGGACTTTGCAGAACGTGAAATCCGTCCGTTAGCCCGGGAATTGGATGATGAAGCCAGATTTTCTCCGGAACTGACAAAAAAGATGGGAGAGTTGGGCTTGTTTGGAATCACCGTTCCAACCAAATATGGTGGTCATGGGATGGATACCTTATCGTATATCATTGCCGTTGAAGAGCTTGCAAGAATCGACGGCTCGCAGGCTGCCACTATTGCTGCCCATAATTCTCTTGGTATTGGTCCACTCTACTACTATGGAACCGAAGAGCAAAAGATGAAGTATCTGCCTGGATTATGCACCGGTGAAGAGCTCTGGGCATTCGGACTGACAGAGCCGGATGCAGGATCCGATTCGAGGGGTTCCAAGACAAAGGCATATCTGAAAGATGGCCAATGGATTATCAATGGATCCAAGATCTTCATCACCAATGGCTCTGCTGATATTTCAGTAGGGACTACCGTTCAGGCAGTTACAGGAGAAGTGGATGGGAAAAAGGTGTTTTCAACTATAATTGTTGAAAAAGATACGCCCGGGTTTACCAGAAGGGCAATGCATGGAAAAATGATGTGGAGGGCCAGTGATACTGCAGAATTGTTTTTTGATGATTGCGCCGTTCCTGAAGGAAATCTCCTTGGGAAAGTAGGTGACGGTTCAAAAATTATGCTTTCCACTCTTGATAACGGAAGGCTTTCAATTGCTGCAATGGGTCTGGGATGTGCTCAAGGTGCCTTTGAACTGGCGTTGAAGTATGCACAGGAGCGTAAGCAGTTCGGACAAGCTATTTCTAAATTCCAAACTATTGCTTTCAAACTGGCTGATATGGCCACCAAGATTGAATTAGCCAGAAATCTCCTCTACAAAGCTTGCTGGCTCAAGGATAATAAGCACCCCTTTGCCAAGGAAGCTGCCATGTCGAAACTTTACTGTTCGGAAATAGCAAAGGAAGTTGCTGATGAAGCCGTGCAGATACATGGAGGTTACGGTTTGATGAAGGATTATGAGGTTGAACGTTTCTACAGGGACCAGAGGTTGCTGCAGATCGGGGAAGGTACGTCGGAGATTCAGAGGCTTGTTATTTCGAGGTATATTGGTTGCTGATTTCTGATTTCTGATTGATGTTTTGGATTCGGACTTGATTGTTTTCGGACTGGATCACACATTTGAATTCAAACTTTGTGATGAGATAAAAAGGTTGAGACCTCAACTTATTCATTGATTTATTAAATTAAAAGTTTAATTAAACAGATGAGAATAAGATTTCAACTTTTGAGGGAACTCATGGATAAGTACGAATTACAGAAAAGAACTATGCAGCTGGCACTGGAAATTATTAAGATAACCAAGAAGTTGCCGATTAGCCAGGAGAGTAAGGTTATTACCTATCAGATAATCAAATCAGCAACTTCAACTGCTGCTAATTATCGGGCATCATGCAGGGCAAAATCAAGAAAGGACTTTATTGCCAAACTTGGCATTGTTGAAGAAGAGTGTGATGAAACAATTTTTTGGCTTCAGTTAATGATTGAAGCAAAGCTTCTGGATGAAACTATTGTCAATAAATTGATACAGGAATCAAATTCACTACTAGCAATCTTTGTTGCCTCCATAAAGACTGCCAGTAAAAACATCTAAACACTTAATAAATTGTTCTTTACAGTACATTCTCTCCAGGAATTAAAATCAAAAAAATAGTTCAAAAAACAAATCTCCAAGATTTCAAATCCGCAACCCGCAACCCGCAATCCGCAGTCTATGACCCCTTCGATAAAAATGTCAATCACTGAAACAGTTCGCGATGCAATGCAAGGCTGGGGGAGGTTTATACCTACCGAAGATAAGGTTCATTATATCAATCAATTGTTGAGGGTGGGTTTTGATACGGTGGATGTGGGGAGTTTTGTTTCACCGAAGGCTGTGCCTCAGATGGCTGACACGGGTATTGTGATGTCGGAGTTCGAAAAGGGGGATTCGGCAAGCAGGATAATGGTGGTTATCGGGAATGTAAAGGGGTGCCGAATGGCTAACAGGTATGAACAGATTGATTTGATAGGTTTTCCATACTCTACTTCACCCACTTTTCTTGATCGGAATATCAAATCAGCACCTGACCAGGCTTGGCAGGAATTGATTGAAATCAAGGCTCTTGCTGATGAGTCCGGCAAAAAGGTTAGAGCATACCTGTCCATGGCTTTTGGAAATCCTTACGGAGACCCCTGGAGTGAGGAACAGATATTGAAAGAGGTTGGACGGTTGGCTGCTGCAGGATTTCATGATATAGTTTTTTCTGATATTACAGGTGAGGGGACGGCAGAAAGTATTGGACAACTTTGTTCCAGATTGATTAGCAATTTTGAGGGACTGGATATGGGGATACACCTGCATACCAAACTTGAAGACTGGGAGCCAAAGATCAAAGTTGCATGGTCGGCAGGATTTAGAAATTTCGAAGGAGCTTTGGGTGGATACGGAGGTTGTCCGATGTCTGGGTATGAATTGTTGGGTAATATGGATACCAGCAACTTACAGCTGTTTTGTGATAGTTTGGGAATAGAGACAGGACTCGATTTTAGTGCCCTCTCAGAAGCACAAAAAACTGCAAGGAAAATATTTGTTTAGAGATAAGAATCGCATCAAAAAGTTTGTAACTTCATATGCAAAATTTAGAATATGAACAAGGTATATAAGTCAGCAAATCAGGCTATTGAAGGTGTAAAGGATGGGATGACCCTGATGGTCGGAGGGTTTGGATTATGCGGTATTCCTGAGAATAGTATCAAAGCCCTGCTTGAACTTGGGGTTAAAGGATTAACCTGCATTTCGAATAACGCCGGAGTTGATGATTTTGGGCTGGGATTATTATTGAAAAACAGGCAGATACATAAGATGATTTCCTCCTATGTTGGAGAGAATGCTGAATTTGAACGTCAATTGCTTGCCGGAGAGCTTGAAGTAGAATTAATACCTCAGGGAACGCTTGCCGAACGCTGCAGGGCCGGTGGTGCGGGGATTCCTGCGTTTTTTGTCCCGGCAGGATTTGGAACCGAGGTTGCTGAAGGGAAGGAGATGCGGGATTTCAATGGGAAACCTCATTTGCTGGAATATGCCCTGACTGCTGATTTCGCTTTCGTTAAGGCATGGAAGGGAGATACTCATGGCAATCTTGTTTTTAAACAGACTGCCAATAATTTTAATCAGTCAATGGCAATGGCAGGTAAAATAACTGTTGCAGAGGTTGAGGAGTTGGTCCCTGCCGGAACCTTGGACCCCAATTATATTCATGTCCCGGGTATTTTCGTGCAGAGGATTTTTGAGGGAAAGGGTTATGAGAAGAGGATTGAAAGGGTTACTACGAGGTAGGTTTTTGATTTCGGATTTCGGATTTTTGATTGCGGATTGTGTGGAGACATAGAGACTTTGGGACGGGGAGACTGGGAGACTCGTAGAAGTGATGATTGTTGATGTAATCCAAAAGTATTTTCCACGCTGAGCTTTTCGAAGTGTTTTGGATCGTAGCACATCCCAAAACCGTCCGCCGGCTGGCGGAACAGAGGGACACGGATCCGCCGTGGCGGACGAAAGTTAAGAATTTGAGCAACCATGAACCTTGAACTCCGAACCTACAACACTAATAACTAGCAACTAAAAACTTTTACCTTATACCGAATTATCACAATAAGAGAAAAATGGCACTAACAAAGGAACAGATTGCACAGCGCATTGCGCAGGAACTGCAGGATGGATATTATGTCAACCTGGGAATTGGGATACCGACCCTGGTTGCGAATTATATTCCTGAAGGCATGCAGGTGATACTTCAGTCGGAAAACGGCATTCTGGGGATGGGACAATTCCCTTTACCTGAAGAAGTAGATGCTGACCTTATAAATGCAGGAAAGCAAACAGTGACGGTAAATGCAGGAGCTTCCTTTTTTGATTCCTCGCTTAGTTTTGCCATGATCAGGGGCGGACATGTTGACCTTACAGTGCTTGGGGCTTTTGAAGTTACCGATTCGGGAGATATCGCGAGCTGGAAGATACCTGGCAAGATGGTAAAGGGAATGGGTGGCGCCATGGATCTTGTGGCTTCTGCAAGAAATATTATCGTTGCCATGCAGCATTGCAGCAAGGATGGCGAATCGAAGTTGCTTAAAAAATGCACCTTGCCGCTTACCGGAATCAATTGCGTGAAAAGGATTGTCTCCGACCTCGCTGTTATTGAAGTTACAGACCGGGGATTCAAACTGCTTGAAAGGGCTCCAGGGGTAAGTACTGAATCTATAATTGCTGCTACAGCTGCTCCTCTTATTGTTGAAGGGGAAATACCGGAAATGAATCTGCCCGTCTGGTAAACCGTAATGCCTTTTATTTGTTTAGTTAGTCTAAAACCGGATACCCATGAATTACCCCAAGAAAGTTACAATTGGAGATATCACAGTGCGTGATGGCTTCCAGCATGAAGAAAAGTTCATCCCAACACCTGCTAAGCTCTGGTTATCGGAGCAGTTGATTTTAGCCGGTTTTCGCCATATTGAAGTTACAAATCTGGGTAATCCATCCGGGATGCCGCAGTTTAAGGATGCAGACGAAATCCTGAAGAAGTTAAGGGCAAGCAAAACAGTAGCTCATCTATTGCCACAAGTCAGTATCACAGCAGTCACTATCCGCGAAAAGGCCATTGAAAGGGCTATTCAGGCCCGTCAGGAAGGCTGGGGTCCGGACAGGATACTTCTTATGGTTTCAACAAGTGAATCGCACCATCGCAAGAATTCAGGGCTTTCTCTGGATGAATACTGGAAGATGGCAGAAAAGTATATTCCAATGGCAAAAGATGCCGGTTTGAAGGTTAACGGAACTGTAAGCACCATTTGGGGCTGCCCGATTGAGGGTCCGACAAAAATGGAGAAGGCGGTGGATTTTGCAAAGCGATGGTTTGATATTGGAGCTAGTGATGTGGAGCATGCCGACCATGATGGTTCTGCTTCACCTGACAGGGTTTACCGCTACTATTCAATGCTGATGGATGCTATTGGCCGTCCCGAAAAGCAAATCGTTCACTTTCACACAACACGTGGCTGGGGACTGGCAAATGTACTTGCTGCCTTGCAGGCAGGAATGACCAATTATGAGTCTACAATGGGTGGAATTGGCGGACAGCCTGCAAATTTTGTGGACGGTGTTCCGGTTGCAGGGACCGGGGCATACTATTATGCTGATCCCAGCATTACCGGACTCGTTCAGACTGAAGACCTGGTGGTTATGCTGGATGAAATGGGCATCGAAACCGGATTGGATGTGGATAAAGTCCTGGAAATAGGAGCGATGGTTGAAAGAATTGTTGGCAGGAAACTCCGTTCGGAAACTGTAAAACAGGCAGGATTCCAAAGTCACTTACAGGCAGGTAGCCGTCTATCCGTACTTTTCTAAATGTATCTCCTTGATTATTAAATAGTCAAAAGTTGACTTTTGGCTTTGGCCTTCTGTTGGCAGGTATTTCCAGAGCCGTTGTATTCTTATTGGTTTTGCAGAATCATCAGCGCAGTGGAGAATACGTACTTGTCGTCGATAATTATTCTAACAAAGTATAAACCACTGAATTGCTGTTCAACAGGAATATGAATTTCATTCCTGCCTGTTTGAAACTGAATCTTTTCTTCTTTAACTATTTGTCCTTTGAGACTAATGAATTGAATTATTGCTCTTTCAGCCGAAGAGCAAGTATGTTCAATAGATACCAGATTATTCACCGGATTGGGGAAGAGTCGGAATGATTTGCTGGCAGAAGGGTATTCACGCAATCCGACAATCCATGGACCCAGATCCAGCAGATATAGTTTCCCTCCAACGAAAAGGTAAAGTTCATCGGTTAAATAAACTTCGGTATCATTTCTGAAGACAATTGCCTCTTTTTGGGTTGGACTGATCAGCAATTCCTGAGCCTTGCCACCAAAAAAGTCAGCTCCCTGAAAATCAGTAAATAGCCAGAGCCTGTCGTACGACAAAAGCACCATTGATTTCCCGGAAGGACTAATGTCAGCTGAGGTAATCCACTTCCTGGTATCAAAGCTGTCGATAAGTTGGGCGGTATAATTGCCAGGCTGATCGGGGAGTCGGTATAGTTTGCAGAAGTTGGAAGTTCCCCTGTTTTTGGAGAAAAGGTAAAGCGAATCCCGAAAGTGAAACATTGATTCGCAATCGAAATTCTGATCTTCAAGTGCTGGAGGAAACATCAATTGATCAGGGTAATTAAAGCGAATAACCTGTGGTGTAACTGAAGTGCCAATTACAGAATCCGGGTTGGGAATTTTATAGATTCTAAGGTCTGTGCGGTCGTTGAGGTTATTTCCAAAATCGCCCACATAATAATTCCCGGATGAATCCTGAGTTATATCCTCCACGTCCGATGCAACCATTTCCGAAAAATCAAGGGTACGCAACAAATTGCCAAGCGTGTCTATCTGAAAGATTCTGGGCAGGTCGCCACTGTCGTTATGTGTCCAGATATTATTCAGACATTGCATTCAATGCCGGATGATTCTGAAAGAACTGATGGAAGTGGTGCTAAAAGAGTTGGATAGACCTGTTCCTGTGCCCGCAGGGTAAGTGATGTAAAGAAAGAAAAAAGCAGAAGCAGATATTTGGGCATCAGGCTATCGGTAGATTGTAAAATTAGCTGATTTGAACTCTTTTTGTGTCAGAATGCGAAGAACATATATGCCGGAGGAAATGGTTGAAACCGGAATCTGAAATGTATTCAGTCCAGATAATAGAACAACTTCCTTCTTATAAAGTTCCCTTCCGGAGAGATCAATTATTGATAAGATTCCTTCGGTGCTGCTATTACCGAAGATACTGGCATTCAGGAAATCCAGAGCTGGATTTGGATAGAGTGATAAGGCATTTTCAAGAGGATCTTGTCCGAAATAGGCCGTAATATGCATATTGGTATCCATTTCGACTTGAATAGTGTTATTTGATGGGTTTTTAAGAGCCCCTTTATCGGAAATCCAGGAGGTGAAAGTGAATCCCGGATTAGGCTCAATAGTGAGAGTTACAGGAACACCCTTAAAATAGATGCCATTCCATGGAAGAGTTGGCTCAACTGTATTCACTTTTATTTTTCCTGCGGTTTGAGGCCAGCAATCCAGAGAAATTTCATGTTGTTCCGGAAGGTGAAACAGTTCCTGTACATACTGCAAGGCATAGGAAGGCCGTTTTTCGATGTAAGGCATAACCACACTATCGATTTCGAAATTCCAGGTTTGCATGCTGTTTCCCCAGCGGTTGAAATGCCGGGGCATCTCAGGTTCAATAGCAGCTTTTACTTCAAGAGTGTTCCTTTTCATGTTTTCTGAAGTGAATAGAGTATTCACCAGGTCGGCATACCGGCTTATGAAATAATTTCTGAATCCTTCGTTCCGCAATAGGCTGCGAAGGATTTTCACATGCTTGTTATTATCGCCGTATGGTCCCAACATTCGACCAAGAACATCCATTTCGGCGGGAGCCCATCCATAATTTCCGAGAGAGATATCAAGGTCCATAAGCAGGTATCTCCATTTATGTCCGGGTCCCTTCTCCTTCCAGTATTTCATGTTATTATAGGGCCAATCGATATTTGAAAGGAAGGTTTCAGCTATGATGTAATCACAGAAGCTATGGATGTCAAGTTGTTCTGCAACAGAATTATAGATTGTCTGATTGGCAAGGTCGGAAGAGGTAATAAATTGATAAAGCTGATTGAATTCGGTGAAATCACCCTGGATAATTGTAGAGTCTTCTTCAAGCAAGTCCAGATTATCGGGATTAATTCCATGGTTTTCAGCCAGATAAAACTTGCTGAACTTCTCCCTTATATTCTGAATTCCCCAGTATTTACCATTGATAAATACAACGGAAGGTCGATAGCATAGAAGATCAACATCCACATTGCCAAGCATTAATCGATGCAATGAACCATCCCGGAAATGAGTCTTGTTGAAGTCACCGCTCGAATTTCGAAGCACGATATTTTTGAAATGATCAATGTCCTTTTCTTCAAACATTTCATAGTTGAAATCGGATTCTCCATAAGTGTCTCTTGCCGTGAGTCTTAAGGATTGCATAGGTCGGGTGCGCGAAACAGAACCTCCATTGATGGATACGCCTGCTTCCTGGTCAATTCCTTTTATTCTGTTGGTCTCATAGAATTCGATATGAGCAGGGATCTCCCATTCCTGCCAGTAATTTGCACCAAAATAGGGGTAAACCGGGCTGGCATTAGGGCCTTTTACATAAATGCCATAATTCCAGTCCCAAAAATTTCCCGGATTGGTACTGATTGAGAAAACCGGAAGAACTGTTTCGAAATTCACAAAGTAAGTTTGTGTCACAACTTCTGAAGGTAACAGGAGTCCGGATTTACTGAAGGATGAAGCCCTGATTACCAATGTACTGTCGATGTTAATAGCTGAAGTATAGAGCGTTGATTCAATGGTAGGTAAACTGCCGTCAATTGTATAGTGCAATGAATACTGACTGGTATCAGTCTGCATTAACAACTCTATTGCTGATTTGTAGAACCCACCCTGTGCTGATAGCTGAGGAGTCGGGGAATATCCAAGATAGAAGGGGATGCCCTCATTGCTTAATCCCGGACCAGGTTGATCAAAATATCTCCAATAGAATTCAGTACCATTCTTTATTCTGCCGAGAGAGTGATTAGGGTGTAGATGTCCTGTAACGACTTCATCCAGCAGTTGAAGCTGGCTGTTCCAGAGGCTTATTGTTTCTGCGTTATCCGAAAGTTTGAAGGAGGTATGCAGATTTGGGCTAATGCGATTTTTGCCTGAAGCGAATACAATCAAATACTGATGAGCGGGAAGGATAATATCCGGGAATTGCCAGCGGACAGTATAGTTGTCCGATAAGTAATGACCATTCAACGGATAATCAATATCGCCGGTATTGTATAGTTCAATCCAATCGGGGTCATCGCCATCTTCATCTTCGATCAAAGATGCGTTCTTTGGGCAAATCTCATTGATTACTACCTGGCAATCAGAGGAAAGGGGAATCATCCAGAAGAGCAGCAAACCGATAAGGATTAGGGTTTTCATGAGACGCTGCCATTGAATATGCTGAATACTGAAGATCATCGAAATAATGATACTCACAAAGTTAGTAATAATTGAACTTCAAGAAGTTTTGATGAGATTAAGAAAACATAAGATCAAAATCATCGGAGGGTTAAAAATTATGCTTTGATTTTTGAGTTCATGCCTGAGTTTTTGGCGAGCAAGGGCAAAAATTTAAAAAAAATTCCTGCTACCGGGACAGGTAGCAGGAAAGATTATGCTGACTCCGAATAAAGTGACAGTCAGAGTAATATTTTATTTCCAGGCGCCCAGAATTAGTCCTGAGAGGGTAAATCCAATAATCATATAACCTGCATGAATGAGCATATACCGCCAGCTTTTCATTTCATACAAAGCTGTTAGTATAATAGCCATGCTTACCCATCCAAATCCTGTAAGGAAGCCGTAAATGGCTCCTGAGGAGGCATCAATTTTCGGATCATTGAGGAAGAAGGCCAGATTGGTTACCATCACAATAGAAAGAAGGAAAGTGAGGGGCATTATTTTGGCCATGTTTGCCTTTTTGGCATCTTCGGGTTTCATGTTTACTTCTTTCATCCAGATTTTCCCAAAAAGGACAGGAGAATACCATAGCCCTCCGATTACATAGAAAGCAATAGTAGATACAATAACCGCGAGCCAGTTAACTGTTGATGGATCCATAGTTTGAGGTTTTGAGTATTAGACAAAATGTTAACATATTGGAAACATTAATATTATAGAAATGTTCAGATGGCTGAATTGGGAAAAAGGTACAATTCAACAGCCATTCTCGGGATTGAGACAGCTTTTTGGAAAAGAAGGAAGGATTTTCAGGATTTGAACCCGACGATTCTAGTTGGCGGATTACTTATTTGTATTCCAGAATCTCGGCATCACCTTTAACAATGGTTACTCCATTCATTGCCAGCGAATCAAGATCATTTACAATTGGATAAATTGAGACAGGAGCTATTTTCTCAATCCTGCGGATTAGCTGGTTGGTAAAGAAGCGGCTGTTCATGATAGCTCCCATGATCAGGATAGCATCTACCTTACAATCCAGTACCGTTGCCATGGCTCCTATCTCCTTTGCTACCTGATACGCCATAGCATCCATAATAAGGGTGGCTTGTTCGTCACCCTCATCAACCATTGAGAGAACCTGACTCAGGGATTTGGTGCCGAGGTATGCAAAAATTCCGCCTTTCTCAGTAATCAGCTGGCGCATTTCTTCACGTGTATATTTTCCGTTGAAGCAGAGGTCAATAACCTGCCCTACAGGTAGACTTCCGGAGCGGGTCATAGAAAAGGGACCATCTCCATCGAAGGCTTGATTTACATCAACTACTTTCCCGCCATGGTGAGCTCCAACGGAAACACCTCCGCTACCGATATAGGCAACCACCAGGTTCAGGTCCTCATATTTCCTGTTAATGCTTTTAGCGTATTCCTTGGAAACATTCTTGTGATTAAGAGCATGGAAAATGGAAGTCCTTTCAATCTGCGGTAATCCTGAAACCCTGGCAATGGGCTCAAGTTCATCAACTACAACGGGATCAGCAAGATATGCCTTTGCATCTGGCAGGATGGAAGAAATTTTATCTGCAATCAGTCCTCCCAGGTTGGTGGCATGACGGCCCATGACACCTGCCTTCAGATCCTTTTTCATCTGTTCATTTACCCTGTAAATGCCTGATTTCACGGGCTTAATCAATCCGCCTCTTGCCATGACTACTGTAATATCAGCCAGATCGATCTGGTTATTATTGAGTTCCTGGATAATCATGTTTGTGCGGTAATCCAGCTGGTCGACCACATCCGCGAAGGCATTCAACTCTTCTGACTTGTGACGGATTGATTTCAGGAAGATAAGGCTGGTGTTGCGATAAACAGCGATTTTGGTTATTTCAACTTCAGGGTAAATGACCAGGATATTTTTCATGGTAAAGGGTGGTTTGAATTATGTCAAAGTTAGAAATAAAAGTAAATTTTCAAGATGTTATTGCAAGTATTTGCGGAATATCAATCCGGTGTTTATATCTGTAGGTTAAGTCTGAAAATAGCCTGCTTTAAGCAGTTATTTGACTTTTTCCAAGTTTCCGGAACTTACACTGCAATTTTATTTTTTGGAAGCAGTAATACTTTTTGGCACTTAAACTCAATAGAAAATGAAAACTATTAAACAAACATTAAACAATAGTGTTTAGATAGCTTTATTTATCCCCTCTCAAGCACTCTTCCATGTTAAACAAAAGCATCCTGGCTCTCAGTGTATTTCTTCTTACCCTGTCAATTAAGGTTCTGGGCCAAAATCCTACATCAAATGAACTAACGCTTGAAAAGGCAGTAAGAATATATAACGAAGTGCCTTCTTCTGTAAGTGACTTTCAAAAGAGTAAAAACTTCAAGGATTCCGAAAGGGTAAAAATTGAAGCAAGGATTCAGGAAGCCGCATCACTTTTGGATCAGATTGTAAGTCCCGATAATGAGGAGATGGCTAATGTTATCCGTTATTTCAGGGCTAATTTGCAATATGAAAATGGTTACTTGTATGGGATTTTGGGGAATCACGATAAGATGTACACCTATTTGCAGCAGAGCCTTTCTTTCTTCGAACAGGCTGAATCCGGATTTTTCCCACTGAGATACAAATTTGATGGGAAAAGCTATACTATTAAATATGAGAATTTTGAGTATACAAGGGGAGAGTTTTATTCGAGTATTTCAGAAGCAGCAACTAAGCTAAAGAAATACGAAAAGGTTCCTGAGTACAGCAGAAAAGGCCTGGCGATAATCAAGGATGGGTATGTTAGAGTGGTTGTAACAGATTTCCTGCTTGTTGCAAAGTCAAATCTGAAGCAATACGATTCTGAAATGGCTGAAAACGCCATTAATTATATGGAAGGTTATCTTAAACTTGAGAGTAAAAACAGGAGTTATCTCGATTCTTTTGATTATTCATATAAAAGAGGATGGAATTTTCTGATTCAGGCATATGATAAGAATCCGTCTCTTGGATATGCTTCTACAAATTATGCAAAGGCAGCAACTATCCTGGTAAAGGCAAATGACAGGGAACTGGCAGCCAAAGCATATGAACAGGCATTAAATGCCGGCAATAACGATAAAAGCTTTCTTTTTGAAGTTGCAAGGGCTGGAGATTTTGCATCTGCCGGACTTAAGAGCCGGGCTTGCAATGCACTATCCGGCTTATCGCTTACCTGCTATGAGATGAGCAGTCTTTCCGGAATATATGCAGAGCTTGGAAATCGTGAGAAATCACAGGAGTTTGAAAAGAAGGTAAGTAAATGTACCAGTAAAGAGGCGCATGAGGCAAAAGTTGGCACTGGAGCTGGATTTCATTTCTATCTTGGGACTTATCCATTCAGGTTCATCGGACATAAGGACTACATAGATTATGGTGGAGTTGCTGCCTTTTCTGCAGGGAAGGTCATGGTTTTAGGGTCATATATGATTGTTAACAAAAACCTTTATGCATGGACTGATATGTCGATGAAGAGTGTGAATGACAATTCTTCAGAGCAGTATTACTGGAGCGGAGAACAGATGGATGTATCTATTCGCATCAGTCCGGACAGATTCAGAAAGGGAGATGTTGCCTCATATTTCGGACCTCAGTTTGGAATGTCGAACAGAAAACTCTCGCCTATTCATTCCGATGTAACCAATAATTTGACAGGTGTTACTATCCCTGGAATGGCTTTTGAACCTACAGATACCCAATATCAGGTAGCTTTGAATTTTGGAAGTTTCGTTGGAGGTAAAGGTGTAGGATTGGATTTTAATATTTCTGTGGGGGCTTCATACGGACAGTTTTCAATAAACAATCCGGATTATAACCTGGATGATTTCAGCTATTCAAACGGTTATCTTGATAATAGGGAAGAATGGCATTGGGGGATGGTACTCAGGGCAGGAGTAACAGTTGGATTGTTCTTGTAGTCAGGATTTTGTCAGAGCGGGGCCTTTGGTTTCTGATGATAAAGGACAACTGAAGAGATAGAAGGAATGGATCGATATCCCTTTCTTGCTCCCAATTTCAAATTTCGACAACCAGGCTTTAGATGGGATATATGGGGCATATGTGACTTTTATCACAGATGCAGAGAAATGCATGTGATACATTTGCATCTGACCACCCCAAACTCCTCCAATCATGAAAAGAAAATGGCCTTTAATTCTGGTAGTATTACTTCTGCCTGTTGTCTTCGCTTATGTTACAACTGAAGAATATATTGTTTTAAGCTGGAATGATCTTGGAATGCACTGTTCCAACAAGGATTTTTCGAAAATAGCGGTATTGCCTCCCTATAATAATTTAATGGCTCAGGTAGTTAAGAGAGGAAATTCCAGCACTTTGCCACAGATTATTACTACAGGTTTTGAAGTTCAGTATTCCGTACCAGGAAATACGTACTCGGTCGGGAAAACAAATTTCTGGACTTATGCTCAGCAACTTTTTGGTGTTTCCCTGGCTCCAAATATTGGGTTGACCGGGAGGGGTCTCACCGGGACAATGACAGCCATGTCCGATTATTATATTGCTGAAGGAATACCTGTAACGCCCTACACTGATAACAATCTGGTTACTGAGAATGCATTTCAGTTAGCCCTTGTGGAACTAAAGCAAAATAATACAATTATTAGCTCAACACAACCCGTTATACCTGTCTCAAATGAGTTGAGTTGTGTTAGTAGCGGATGCCATAGCAGTGAGCAGTCAATTCTTAATAGCCATCCTCGTGAAGGAGGATTTAATCCTGCAAATACGCCAATACTTTGTGCAAGCTGTCATTCGGACAATGCGCTTGGGATGCCGGGTCAACAGGGTGTGCCATCTTTTTCCTTTGTCATCCATGATAAGCATAAGGATAAAACAAATGATTGCTACAAATGCCATCCTGGCCCCAACACACAATGTTTCCGGGATACCATGTATTCAAGCGGTATGACCTGTCAGAGTTGTCACGGGAGTGTTGGGAATGTGTCCCAAACCATTGAAAACGGCAGACAGCCCTGGTTACAAGAACCCTCATGTGGCTCATCAAACTGCCATGGTTCAAATTATGCTGAAGAACCCGGGAAGCTATTCAGGCAATCAAAGGGACATGGAGGATTATACTGCAGTGCCTGCCATGGATCTCCCCATGCCATTCAGCCAACCACACATGCGAATGATAATGTTCAGAACATTGCCCTTCAAGGATATTCCGGAACACTACGAAAATGTGAAGTTTGTCATGGAGTAGTCCCAACAGCACCAGGCCCACATGGATATATTCCTGCAACCCTGAATTTAACGGTTATGCTTGAAAGTCTGTACAATGGCTATTTGATGCAAAAGGCACAAAATGCAAGCGGGAATCAGTTTCCGGGATTAGTTGCCGACCTGATTAGTGTTGAACTGCATCATGCAACTGCTCCATATTCTTTGGCAGCCGGCCCATTCCTTGTTCCCTTGAATACTGAAGGATCAGCAGCACTTTCCCTTCCTGTTTCACAGGCGTCAAGTTATTATGTTGTTGTAAAGCATAGAAATAGTATTGAAACATGGACAGGAAGCCCAATCACTGTAGGGGTTGGATCTGTGGGGTATAATTTTACTACTTCAGGAAATCAGGCATTTGGAAATAATATGAAGAACATCTCAGGCAAATATGTAATATATGCTGGTGATACTAATCAGGATGGGATAGTAGATGCTTCAGATATGATGGAAGTTGACAATAATTCTTCCAATTTTGCACAAGGCTATATTCCAACTGATGCTAATGGTGATGGACTGGTAGATTCAAGCGACATGATCCTGGTAAACAACAATTCAACCTTGTTTATTGGAAAGATCACACCATAGTTGTAAGTTTGGTTCAGCCCTTTTTCACGATATAAAGAGGCTTGATTTCTATTAATTCTAAAAAACTCATCTGGCTTAATTGCTAACTCCTGCGATTAAGCCAGATTTACTTTACTGAATGAGCATCTAAGTGTTACTATGCTTTATGTTAAGGTGGATTTTAAAATTTCTATAGGGTACAGAAGTTGGAAAGCTCCTAATGTTTGATCACTTATGAGTTGCCAAACCATTATTGTATGTGAAGAGCCTCTAATTTCTTGCTAATCCTTGATTTAATGGAATTGTTCAATATCAGGACAGTATAAGTGGTTTCGGTACAACTAGTTATTAATTCAGGCTATTTCCCGGAGTTCATATCTTTCGATTTTTTTGTAAGATTTCTGAAGGACAATTCTTTCGGTCATTGTATTTTTGCAATTGCTTTTTAAGATTCCGATATTTCTTTTCAATAGTAGTGTTTTCAGGTATTATCAACTTTTAATCTATTCATTATGGACAAGCATTCTGTTTTCGAAAAAATCAAACATTTTAATCCAATTGGTCAGGAGTACTGGAAAGCCAGGGAGTTATGCATGGTTTTAGAGTATAGTAGATGGGATAAATTTTTAAATGTTTTAGCAAAAGCTCAGGAAGCCTGCGTCAATAGCGGGCAAGCGGCGGATGACCATTTTCCCCGCGTGGGGAAAATGGTCGAGTTGGGTTCTGGTGCAAAAAAGGAAATCGGAGAGTATAATTTATCCAGATATGCCTGTTATCTAATCATACAGAATGCCGACCCGCGAAAGGAGATCATCGCTCTGGGGCAAACCTACTTTGCATTTCAAACAAGAAAAGCCGAATTGCTTGAGGATGTTTTCAGGCAATTGAACAGTGAAGAAGAGAAACGTTTATTTCTTAGAAAAGAGATGGCAGAACATAATAAACAATTGGCGGATGCAGCAAGATCTGCAGGGGTTATAAAGCCCGGCGAATACGCTGTGTTCCAAAATCACGGATATATGGGGCTATATAATGGCCTTGGTGCTAAAGATATTCAGATTAAAAAAGGTTTGAAGAAAACTGACAATATCCTGGATTTCATGGGTAGTACTGAACTTGCTGCAAATCTTTTCAGGGCAACACAAACCGAAGAAAAGCTCCGGCGCGAAGGCATAATAGGGAAGAAAGCCGCCAATGCAACTCATTTTGATGTTGGCAGAAAAGTAAGGCAAACAATCGAGGAACTTGGTGGTCCTATGCCGGAGGAGTTGCCAACTCATGAGAGCATTAAGAAACTTGAGACTAAGAAACTCAAGATCCTGAAAGGAAAGAAGGGGCAGAAGCAGTAATTTCAACTACGAGTTACCACGATTGATCATTCCTGGGGCTCACGGTCTTTATGATGGATTACATATTTCTTCTGTAGCGTCCTCCAACTTCAAATAAAGCTTGGGATATTTGACCCAGCGAACAATATTTACCGGCTTCCATCAACTGCTCGAACATATTGCTTCCGGTAACAGCGGCATGTTTCAGGTTTGAGAGATATTCCCGGTTTTTCTGTTCCCAGGTTGCATGAAGATGTGCCAGCATTTCAACCTGGTAGTTCTTCTCAGCTTCTGTTGATCGGATTACCTGGCCAGGTATTGAAGTGGGTGATCCCTGCGATGAAAGGAATGTGTTTACTCCCATAATCGGAAGTTTACCACTATGTTTCTGATGCTCATAGTAAAGGGATTCTTCCTGAATCTTGCTTCGCTGATACATGGTTTCCATAGCACCAAGAACGCCGCCTCTCTCTGTAATCCTGTCGAATTCGGAAAGAACCGCTTCCTCAACCAACTCTGTCAATTCTTCAATAATGAACGATCCCTGCAATGGATTCTGATTTTTTGCGAGGCCAAGTTCATGATTGATGATCAACTGTATGGCCATTGCCCTGCGCACTGATTCCTCTGTTGGAGTTGTAATTGCCTCGTCGTATGCATTGGTATGCAGGGAGTTGCAGTTGTCATTAATGGCATAAAGTGCCTGAAGGGTTGTGCGGATATCATTAAAATCGATTTCCTGCGCATGCAGTGAGCGGCCTGATGTTTGGATATGGTATTTCAGCATTTGAGACCTTGATCCCGCATGATAAAGTCCCTTCATCGCCTTTGCCCAGATGATTCTTGCCACCCTTCCCAAAACTGAGTACTCAGGATCCAGTCCGTTTGAAAAGAAGAATGAAAGGTTTGGAGCAAATCCATCAATATTCATCCCTCTTGAAGCATAATACTCAACATAGGTAAAGCCGTTGGCCAGGGTGAAAGCAAGCTGGGTAATCGGATTGGCTCCAGCTTCTGCTATATGGTATCCTGATATGGAAACCGAATAGAAATTCCGGACATTGTTTTTGATAAAATATTCCTGAACATCACCCATCAGTCGCAGAGAAAATTCAGTGCTGTAGATGCAGGTATTCTGTGCCTGATCTTCTTTCAGGATATCTGCCTGCAAGGTCCCCCTAACTTTTGAGATGGTTTCAGTTTTAATGTTCTGATAAACATCGGGAGGCAGTACCTGATCGCCTGTAATTCCCAGCAGCATCAAGCCGAGTCCATTATTTCCTTCAGGGAGTTTGCTGTTTTTACCGGAACTTGAAAGAGCACTATTATAAGCCGGCCGGGGTCTTCCATTCTTGTCCCAGATTGACTTGAGTTTTTTCTCAACCTCTTTTTCCAGGCCATTTGCCTTGATATAAAGTTCGCATTGCTGATCAATGGCCGCATTCATAAAATAGGCAAGCATTGCAGGTGCCGGGCCATTGATGGTCATGGAAACTGAAGTTGCCTCATTGCAGAGGTCAAATCCTGAATAGAGCTTTTTGGCATCATCGAGACAGGCTACAGAAACGCCTGCATTTCCGATTTTGCCATAAATATCAGGCCTGATTTCAGGGTCAGCACCATAAAGGGTTACCGAATCAAAGGCGGTAGAAAGCCTTCTGGCTGGCATGCCCAATGAAACATAATGAAAGCGCTTATTAGTCCTTTCCGGACCACCTTCGCCTGCAAACATGCGTGTAGGGTCTTCATTTTCGCGTTTAAAAGGATAAACACCAGCTGCATAGGGAAACTCTCCAGGAAGGTTTTCGCGAAGATTCCAGCTTAATATATCTCCCCAATCGTGATACTTGGGAAGGCTGATTCTTGGAATTCGCAGATGCGACAAGCTCTCACTAAAAGTTTGAACCTTAATGTCCTTGTTGCGCACCTTGTAAACATAAAAATCCTTCTTAAAGGCTGCGATTTTATGTTCCCATTCATCAATAATCTTCTTGTTTTCAGGGTCCAGCTGCTTTTCTTCTTCCTTTATAAGGTTTATTAGATCGAGCTTTGGCAGCTCTTTTTCTGAAAGTATAGCTACAGCCCTGTGCAATGAATACATGCGACTGGCAATTGCTGATTGTTTCTGGGCCCAGCTATTGTATTTCCTGATTGTGTCAGCTATCTCGCTTAAGTATCTGGTCCGTTTGGGAGGAATAATCCACTGGTGCTCTTCTTCTGATTCCGGCGGACAGAAGGTGGATTGAAAGGATACCAGTGTCTTGGCGTTCAGGGTATGAATCAATGACTCATAAAAGTTGTTTACTCCACGGTCGTTGAACTGGGATGCCATAGTGCTGAATACCGGCATTGATTCAGGGTCTTGCTCAAACAGCTGGCGGTTTCTCTGGTATTGCTTTCTCACATCCCGCAAGGCATCCTGAGCTCCACGCTTATCTGATTTATTGATAACAACCAGATCGGCATAATCAAGCATGTCAATTTTCTCCAATTGGGTAGCAGCACCATATTCTGGAGTCATGACATACACATGCACGTCGCTGTATTCCACGATTTCTGTGTCCGACTGACCAATACCCGATGATTCCAGGATGACCAGATCGAAACCGGCATTCTTGACTATGCATAACACCTCTGGAATAAATTTCGATAAGGCAAGATGTGCCTGTCGGGTAGCCAGTGAACGCATGTAAACTCTGGGATTATGGATGGAGTTCATTCGAATCCGGTCACCCAGAAGGGCTCCTCCTGTCTTGCGGCGGGAGGGGTCAACAGAAATGATAGCAAGATTCTTATCCTTGAAATCATCGAGGAAACGCCTTACGAGTTCATCCACAAGAGAGGATTTTCCTGCACCACCGGTTCCTGTAATTCCGATAACAGGTGTCGGACTCTTTGAACATGATTCCTTTAATTTCTTAAGAACTGGTTTCAGTATTGCCGGGTAATTTTCGGCTGCCGAAATCAGGTTGGCTATTTCTTTATGATCAGAAGGACTTAAAGGTTTATCCAGATCAACTATTTGTTTTCCTGTGGGATAATCTGATTGTCTGACCACTTCATTGATCATACCCTGCAATCCCAGATGGCGGCCGTCATCGGGTGAAAACAGCCTTGCTATTCCATAAGCATGAAGTTCTTCTATTTCTTCAGGAAGAATAACACCTCCGCCTCCACCAAAAATTTTAATATGACCAGCGCCTTTTTCCCGGAAGAGGTCGTGCATATACTTGAAAAATTCCATATGCCCGCCCTGATATGAGGTTATTGCCACTGCTTGTGCATCCTCCTGAATGGCACAATCCACAATCTCACTCACAGATCTGTCGTGGCCCAGATGTATGACTTCTACCCCTGTGCTTTGCAGAATCCTTCGCATGATATTGATTGTGGCATCATGTCCGTCGAAAAGGGAGGCTGCGGTAACAATTCGTACCGGGTTATTTGGAGTATAGGGCTTTTCTGCTTCCATAGAATGGATAGAGGTAAACTGGTGAAATAATGGTTAATAGGTTCTATGCAAATATATTGAAATCGCGATATAAAGTGCAGAGCGGCTGATGGAAATCTATGTGATAAACAGAGGCTTTGTGATTGATGCTTTAGTTTGATTCATTTCTGTAGAAACAACAGGTCATACCAGTACTTGCCGAACCTAAAACGGCATTCCAGATTATTTAAGTTGTTGTCATCAATAAATAAATAAGGCTGAAATCGCTTTTAAACGAAATCAGCCTAAAATGTACAGCTGAAACTATCAGTTTTTCTTTTCTGTTGTATCGGAAACAACCGGGGGTACTTCCTTGAGTTTTAAGCCGGCGGGTGTCATAATGTATTCACCCGACTGGCCTCTTTCGTCAACAAAATCCCTGAAGTTGATTTCCCATGCCATTTCCTCATCAATCCTGATTGATTTATTCAATGGAATTCCAAGAATCAGTTCCATGCGTTGGTTGTGCAGGCCCTCCGATTTAGGATAGCGGAAATATGGGTCCAGCATCAGAAGTGTGTCCTGAAACTGGTAAGAATAAACCAAATTGTCAAGATACTCAGAGGCTCTGTCTTCTGAATAGGAGGAGGCTTCCCTTAGCAAAGCAAACGTAAGGCTATCCCCCGAAGCTGGGCGCACACTTATTGATACCTCTCCCAGCACATCCTGGATGGTTTTAGAGATATCCTGTCCGTTAAGCGGCTTCCAAAAGTAATCCGGGTTATCTCCTGTAAACATCAGATGCAAAGAGGGGCTCTTTAATGCCAACATTTTTAATTCAGTTTTGGATGCTTTTGCAGAAACACTTCTTGAATACTGATAAACTGTTCCTCCACCGCAAATCAAGCCTGCAAGAAGAGCAAGCCCAAACAGGCCGAATATGGTCCAGCGAAAGGGAGGCCATTTGAACATCAATCTTAATCCAAGATATATCAACAGTCCTGTAAGCCCAATAAGGATGAGCATTGCTGAAATATAAGCAAGCCATAGTGTTGATGGACTTGGGAGTGCCCACTCAACGAAACTCAGGAAGTTGGTATTGTCGAGGTGATAATTTCCGGCGTGAAACGGCTCGTGAATCAGGAATGCAGTGCTAAGTCCAATAAGTAAAGCAGGGGCCAGGAGCAGAAGTGCAGCCCCGCCGGCAATCCTTATGACTTTCAGTATTAACCTGAAAATATGGGTAAGAATTTCCGTTAAGAACCGAAGAAATTTTCCGGTTGAATTCAAGACAGTATTTCCTGTTTTCTTCAATCCGGCTCCGGTAGAAGTAATTTCATCGCGGAGTGTATCGATGTTAATCATTCGCCTCTGCATTTCCAGCCTTTCAGAGGTTGTGCGGGCTGCAGGCAGAATAATCCATAGGATAACATATATCAATGCCCCTATTCCGTAGAAGAAGGTGAGAGCAATAAATATGAGCCTCATCAGAACGGTATTGATTCCAAAATAGGCAGCTATTCCAGAGGCAACTCCTCCAAGCAGGTGATGATGTGAATCACGGAAGAGTTTACCAGAGGGTTTGGCGTAATCCGGGTTTCCAGCAGAGGATTTATCTTCTCCTGAAAGCTGGTCCGGTTCACCCATACTTGAAATGACTTCATTAATATGTTCAAGGGTAATAATCCCTGAATCTGAAGTCTTTCTAGCTTCAAGCAGTTCAGCTATCCGGCCTTCAATGTCGCTGATGATTTCTTCACGGCCTTCTTCATTGGCAAAGAAGTTCCTGAGATTATTGAGGTAGAGGTTAAGCCGCTCATAGGCATCTTCATCTATATTGAATATTCTACCACCTATATTGACTGAAAAGTTCTTTTTCATGAGTTGATGATTTTATTATTTAAGATCAAATGGAATGCGCCTGGTTTATTTATTAAATCGGTTGGTGATTTGCACATATAGGGCATTTCATCTTGCAAAAATGTCAGGATTGTTGTTTTGAGGATGAATTCAGGAGGTTACTCACTGAGGATACCAGTTCGTTCCATCCTGTTTGCAGTTCATCCAGAAATTTGTGTCCGGCTTCTGTAACAGAATAGTACTTCCGGGGAGGACCAGAGGTGGATTCTTCCCAGCGATAGCTCAGGAATCCTTCATTTTTTAGCCTGGTCAGGATGGGATAAAGGGTTCCTTCTACAACAATGAGCTGCGATTGTTTCAGTCGCTCAAGGATGTCGGATGCATAAGCTTCGTTTCCATTGATTGCTGCAAGCACGCTCATCTCAAGGACTCCCTTACGCATCTGGGCAATGGTTGAATCTGCTTTTTCCATGAGAATGGGTTATTATTTCGGCAACAAAGATAATGCAATAACCAGTACTATGCAATACATAGTACTATCTAATACACAAAATAAATATAAATATTTTCTATAGTGCAGATAATGAGGGATATAGAAAAAGAAATTTTTTTCAGTTTTCAGGAATTTAGGTTAGATGATCAATTCGTAGCAGATATATTGTATTTTAGAATTTCCTTTTAAGCCTGATTTTATGGTAAAACAGATCTTGTTTTCAATCTCCCTGCTGGCTACGCTGGGCGTTTTTTCCTTCACCATTTATCGACTTTCACGCTGGTTTAGCTTCACGCAGGCTTTTCCCATTAAGGATTATGGGAAGAGATTTAACCATATGATGCTGGTAGCAATTGGCCAATCGAAGATTCTGCGCAGGCCTGTAATCGGACTGATTCATGCATTGGTATTCTGGGGTTTTCTGGTAATTACCCTTGGCAGCATCGAAATGGTTATCGAAGGACTTACAGGACTTGAACGGCCAATGTCAGTTACTGGCTGGTTCTATGATTTCATTTCTGCCTCAGGGGATATCATGGCTTATGTGGTGCTTATGGGAATTATGGTCTTCATGGTCCGCAGACTATTCATGCATATTCAGCGCTTCTATGGCATTGAGATGCAGAAAAAATCCAAATGGGATGCCCTGATTGCATTAGCCATTATATTCCTGCTGATGAAGTCCCTTATCGGACTGAATCTCTCCTACATTGCCCTTCACCCTGATGATCACGCCGGAGTTTTCCCTTTAAGCAGCATAATACTGCCTTATATGTCCGGAATAATCAATACTGATACTGCGGGAATCTGGCATGAAATCTACTGGTGGTCGCATATACTTCTGATTTTCATCTTTGCCAATATCCTTCCCTATTCAAAGCACTTTCATGTTTTTACATCTGTGCCAAATGTATTTCTTAGCCGTTGGAACCCCTCGGATATCTGCCCAATATGGAGTCAGTAACCCGCGAAGTAAAACTCATGATGAATCCGGAAACAGCTTTTGCTGCTGCTCCTGCTGATGCCCCGGCTCCTTCAAGATTTGGTGTTAAGGATGTTGAAGATGTTACCTGGAAGAATTATTTCGATTCTCTTGCCTGTACAGAATGTGGCCGCTGCACTTCTGTTTGTCCGGCAAATATTACAGGAAAGAGACTCTCACCAAGGAAAATTTTCATCGACCTTCGAGCCAGAATGAAGGAAAAAGGCCCAGGTTTTGTGAAAAGTGGTAAGGAATTTAATGATGGTAAATCCCTGCTCAGCGATTATATTACAGCCGAGGAGTTATGGGCCTGCACAACCTGCAATGCCTGTGCTCAGGAATGTCCGGTAAATATCAACCATCCATCGCTTATCGTTGAAATGCGGAGGTATCTGGTGATGGAAGAGGCCGCAGCCCCAACAGGACTAAATATGATGTTCAACAATATCGAAAATAATGGTGCTCCCTGGCAGTTCTCTCCTCAGGACAGGATGAAATGGGCTGAAGGGTTGGAGATTTGGGATGCATGGGAAAGGATGTGGCGGTGTGGATGAGGATGAATAAATTTGAAAATGTGTCCGCTGGCTGGCGGATGAAAATTTGATGATGCGAAGCGAAGCGGAGTCCGCCTGCTGGCGGATGGAGATGAATAATGAATGAAGTTGTCTCACTGAGCTTGTCGAAGTGTTTTACATCAAAGTACAGGTATATCAGTGTTCTAATTTTTGCAAATAGTAAAATATAGAACCACTTGGGCACTAATTCGCCACAGCGGACACTAAGAACTTCGACCCTAGAACCCTGAACTCCGAACACTAACAACTAATCTACTAACAACTTTTGCCCCCGAACATCTATAAGGGCTACTATTTAGAGTAGAGTTCCACGATTTTCAGAATACAAGTACCGCCTTCTCAATGGACTCAAGAGGGACGTACTCATATTTGCCATGGAAATTATGTCCACCGGCGAAGATGTTCGGACAGGGCAGACCCATGTAGCTCAGGCGGGCACCATCAGTACCTCCGCGGATGGGGACAACCTTTGGCTCAATACCAAGTTCCACCATGGCTTTACGGGCAGTTTCCACAATATGGTAAACAGGCTCCACCATTTGCTTCATGTTGAAATACTGATCTTTTACTTCGGGAATGAAGGTATTTTGGCCATACCTCTTATTCATGAAATCGGCACATTGCAGGAATAAAGCTTTCTTCTGTTCGAACTTTGTTTTGTCGTGGTCACGGATGATATACTGGATGCTGGCTTTCTCAACACTACCCTCCATGCGGATCAGATGGAAGAACCCTTCATAATCCTGAGTGAATTCAGGCCGCTCATTCACAGGTAGCAGCGCATTGAATTCCATCGCCATCAGGATGGCATTCATCATCTTGTTTTTCGCATATCCCGGGTGAATATTTCTTCCCTGAATGAACACCTTTCCTCCGGCAGCATTGAAATTCTCATATTCGAGTTCTCCAATTCCTCCGCCATCCATGGTATAGGCAAAATCAGCACCGAATTTGGCAACATCAAATTTGTCCACGCCTCTTCCGATTTCCTCATCAGGAGTGAATCCGATTTTCAAGGTGCCATGCTCAATTTCAGGATGCTTGACCAGATATTCAACAGCCGCCATAATCTCAGTAACACCAGCCTTATCGTCTGCACCAAGAAGTGTAGTCCCATCGGTAACAATCAGGGTTTGTCCGAGATAATCCTTCAATTCTGGGAAGTCGGTCTGGGATAAATGGAGGTTCAGCTCCTTGTTCAGTGTAATAGGTGTGCCATTATAATTCTCGATGATTTGTGGCTTAACATCTGCACCGCTCATATCGGGAGCTGTATCCACATGGGCAACGAACCCAATCACCGGGGCTTTCCGGCTTGTGTTTGCAGGCAGGGTAGCCATAACATATCCGTTTTCGTCGATGCTGACATCCTGCAAACCCCAGCCTTTCAGCTCATCATGAAGCTTGCGGAGCAGATTGAACTGCTTCTCAGTACTTGGCATGGTTGATGAATTGTCATCGCTCTGAGTATCGATGGCAACATAAGAGAGGAAGCGGTTTAAAATATCGTTTTTCATCCGTAAGGAATTTGAATTTATGAGTTATAAAGTCCGCCCTGGGCGAGTATTATTTCAAAGGTTAATAAACCTGATTGCAAACAAATCTGTTCGCAATTAATGCTTTTTGAAGGCTATCGGTTTTTATTCTTCTTCAACCTTAGCCCTGAGACTATCCCAGATGAAGTAGCCACAAAGAGTAATAAGCATTACCAAAGCAAGTGCTTCTGCTGAATGCGATTCAAACCATTCCTTGTTAACCCAGTTCAGACCGAAATTCGCCAGCACAGCACTTATTACCCCCATCAGAGCTCCTCCTGCTATAAAACCGGATGCAATCAGGGTTCCGCGTTCGCGCCTTGCCTGATTCAGCTTTTCGTTCTTTGAGCGTTTTCCTACGAAATTGGCAATGATACCGCCAAGTAAAAGAGGCGTATTCAGCTGAAGCGGAATAAACATTCCAAGTGAAAATGCAAGAGCCGGCACACCTATCATCGTAAGGATAAGGGAAAGAAAAGCACCGGCAGCATAAAGCATCCATGGTGCAGGTTGTCCGCTCATCATCGGTCCGATAACTGCTGCCATTGCATTGGCCTGAGGAGCTACCATTGCATTGTCACCCGTGAATCCGTAGGTTTTGTTGAGTACCATAATTACTCCGCCGACAGTAACCGCCGAAACCAGGGTGCCCAGGAATTTCCAGCCTTGCTGCTTGTAGGGAGATGTACCCATCCAATAGCCAATTTTAAGGTCAGTAATAAAGCCTCCTGCCATTGAAAGCGCAGTACAAACAACTCCGCCGATGATCAGGGCTGCAATCATTCCTGAAGTGCCTTTCAGTCCTACAGAAACAAGGATAAGTGACGAAATGATCAGTGTCATCAGAGTCATTCCGCTTACAGGATTAGTCCCAACAATGGCAATGGCATTGGCTGCGACAGTAGTGAAAAGGAAAGCGATGATCATTACAATTGCCAGTCCGACTAACGCATGTGTCAGGTTGTGAACAACACCAAACTGGAAGAAAATAAAGATTGCAACTGCAGTTAGAAGGATTCCACCGGCAATGATAGCCATTGGGAGATCCCTCTGGGTGCGAAGGTTAATTCCCTTGCCAGAATGCTTTCCAAACATTTCCTTGCCTGCAAGCGACACGGCTGACTGGATAATCTTGCTGGAGCGAATAATTCCGATTATACCTGCCATGGCTATTCCTCCAATTCCAATCGGACGAACGTAAGCCTTGAAGATATCCTCGGCAGGCATCATTGAGATCAGTGCGGTGATATTGGTTCCAACAGCAATGGTTTGTCCATCGGCGAAGTAGTTGATAATCGGAATGATGACATACCAGCCGACAAAGGATCCTGCACAAATGATGGCAGCGTACTTCAGTCCTATGATATAACCTAGTCCTACAACTGCAGCACCTACATTCAGTTTAAAAACGATTTTGGCCTTGTCGGCGAGCATTTGTCCGGCCGGGATTACGCGGGTGGTAAAAACTTCTGCCCATAATCCAAAGGTTGCAATTACGAAATCATAGATACCCCCAATCAATCCTGCAACAAGAAGAAGTCTGGCCTGGTTGCCACCTTTTGCTCCGGAAACAAGAACCTCTGTAGTAGCGGTTGCTTCCGGGAAAGGGTACTTGCCGTGCATTTCTGAAACGAAGTATTTTCTGAAAGGAATCAGAAACAATATACCCAGAAAGCCTCCAAGCAGGGATGCAAGAAACACCTGGTAGAACTGCGCTTCAAGGTTCAGGATATAAAGTGCAGGCAAGGTAAAAATTGCCCCGGCGACAATCACACCAGAACTTGCACCTATGCTCTGAATAATTACGTTTTCACCCAAAGCTCCCTTACGCTTGAAAACGGTGGAAAGTCCAACAGCAATAATAGCAATGGGTATGGCGGCTTCAAATACCTGTCCGATTTTTAGTCCCAGATATGCTGCTGCTGCAGAGAAAATTGCAGCCATGATAATTCCCCAGATTACACTCCAGGTGTTCACTTCAGGGTAAACCTTATTCGGCGACATTATGGGTTCATATGTCTCGCCCGGCTTCAGCTCGGTGTATGCATTTTCCGGAAGGCCTTTGATTGGGCCAAATTCATTATCTGACATAGTTGCTGGTTTGAGTTCCTGCCAAATTTATAGAAAATAGATTTATCGGGGGAGGTTTTAACAAAAAGGGGGGCATTGGTTTTAAGGAGATGGTGCTCACGGCTAAAGACAACCCACCCCGGCCCTCCCTTTGGCCAAAGGGAGGGGGGAGAATTGCGGAGGTTGAAGTTGGTGCTGCATTATGCTTCGACAGACTCAGCATGATAGTGCTTCGACAGGCACAGCATGACAGTGCTTCGACAGGCTCAGCATGACAATGCTTCGACAGGCTCAGTAGGGCAGTGCTTCGAGGCTCAGCATGACAATGCTTCGACCGGCTCAGCGTGAAAGGGAGAATTGGCTGTTTCCCAGAAAGGGAAATACCTTTTTGGATGTTTAGTCCTCGAGCTCATATCTTAATTCCTTGCCTTTTTTGACTGCAGGGAGGCCTTTGTCCATCCAGACAGGTATTGGGGCATCCTTGAGGTAGTGGTCGAAGAACTGGTTCATGCGAATGGAGAGGTCCATCCTGTTCGGTCGCTTTGTGAGGTTGTGCTCATCACCGTTGTAGGTGAGCATCCATGCTGGCTTACCGAGGCGGCGCATGGCGGTGAACAGCTCAATCCCCTGATACCAGGGAACTGCTCCGTCATTGTCGTTGCTCATTATCAGCAGGGGGGTGGTTATACGGTCAGCAAAGAATATCGGAGAATTCTCAATGAAAAGATCCCTTGAATCCCAAAGCGTTCCTCCAATTCTACTTTGGCTCTGCTCATATTGGAATTGCCTGACCATCCCGCTTTCCCAGCGAATGCCTCCATAGGCTGAGGTCATGTTGCTTACAGGAGCTCCCGCCATTGCAGCCTTGAAAAGGCCTGTCCGGGTGACCATGTATGCTGTCTGATACCCGCCCCAACTTTGTCCCTGCAAACCCATATGATCTGCATCAACATAAGGCCGTTTCATCATCTCCATCACTCCGCTCATTATGGCAATGTAGGCATCATTGCCCGGATGGCCGGTGGTGTAGGTGATATCAGGTACAAAAACAATATATCCATTGCTGTTATAGAACGGGAAATTTACAATTGAACGGGATGGATTGGGGACGTAATGCGTGAATGGCTTATCAGAATATTTCTCGTAGAAATAAACAATCATGGGATACTTCCGGGTGGTGTCGATATTCTCTGGTTTGTAAAGCAATCCTTTCAGCTTTTTGCCTTCTAGGGATGTCCACTCCACCTGTTCCATGTTGCCCCAGAAGTAATTCGATTGCTGAGGATTGGTGTTTGAGAGTCTTTCAACCTCCGAAAAATCAGTAGGGCTAAACCAGAGATCAGGATATTGGGTGTATGTAGAGCGCTGCCAAATCAGTGATTCAGCATTTTTTGCCTTTATTGGCTGTGAATATTCAGCATCAGCTTCAGTCAGAAATGTGAAATTTCCTGGCTTGTCGAGCATCATATTGACAAACCCCTGCCTTCCGCTTTCTTCATCGGTGGTCTTGAGGGTGAGTATACTCAGGGGGTGAATACTCAGGGCCTCAGTATCCAAAGCAACATATCTGAAAATATGTTTTTCCTTCCTTCCATTCGTAAGATTGACCGGTGCTTTCACTCCTCTGGGATCTACTTGCCAGATATCGTAACGGTCGTAGAGAAGGAGGAAACCGTCATCGTCGGTCCAGCCGGCAATGCCGTATGGGCCCGGGACTGAAGGTGTGTCGTGGTCTTCGGCGTAGAAGGGTACTGGAATTGACTGGCTCACATTCCGGATCTGAGATTTCTGGAGATCCATTACCATCCATGATTTATCTGAGCTTTCGTACCAGTAAAGGAATTTGGTTTCCGGAGAAAGGTTGGCAGAGAATGCCTTTTTCACCAGAGTTTTCTTTCGGATACCTGTTTTCAGGTCTATGAGGAAAATATCCCTGTAATTGGCGTCTTCCCAGGAAGTCAGCATCATATAAGGCAGTTCGGAATAGCCGATTGCCAGGTCTCCATTGCCTTTTCGGGTTGTTTTTACTTCAGGAATCAGGGTGTCTGCGAGTTGCAGGATTTTTTTCTCAGTAATTCTGTAAACGGCGAGATAGGTTCTTTTCAAATCATCATCCAATTCCTTGATTTGCTGCGATTGCAAGCGGTCATCCTGCCAGTTCCAGATATCCACCTTCACTTTTTCCTCTTCCAGCAAGGTATCCTTTGGTGCAGGCATTGCTTTTGGACAAGTGGCAAAATAAAGTTTGCTTCCATCTTCTGAAAAGGAGAGGCTTCCATTATCGCTAACCTCCCATCTCAATGGGATTCCAACACTTGCAGTATCGGCAACTTTAAGCACCAATCCGGGCTTTTCATTCCATAGGTATAACCCGTAACGCTTGATCTTTGCCGTATCAGTTGTAAACAAAAACGACAACTGTTTCCCGGCATCATCGGCAATAATTTTTTTGGCAAATCCACGGGTTTTGAAAATTGTCCTTTCCTGAAGGCTGCGGGTGTCGAAAACATGAATTGCAATCGAATCGATAGAATCCTTATCCAGAGTAATAAATGCGCAGAGGTACCCATTTTTCGAAAAGGCAGTTTCGGTTACCTCTTCCTTTTTCATCGAAAACCCGGTTATTGGATTCATGATATTCAGATTCCAGGTGTCTGTATCGCTGAAGGCACCCTTTTTCGGTTTCTTTGCTTTCTCCTTAGCAGGTTCTTCCTTTGGTTTAAGAGCCAATGTATCCTTGATTTCACCGGCCTTCAGGGTATCAGCCTCCTTTTTTTCAGGCTTTTCCTTAGCTTTTTCCTGAAGCATGGCGATCCACGGACCTCCTTCTTTAGGGAGAATAAAACTCTTCAAGTCGGGAAAAGTGAAAATTGAATCTTTCTGAGTAATCCAGACACCCAGGGAATCATGAGGCATATCTTCCTTCTTGGTTTTGGCAAGCTTGAGTTTGCGGATACTATCCTCCGGCTGTTTTATCTTGAATACGAGAAGGTCCGAACTGCTGCTAAACTGAGCTTCGGTACTTCTGCATAAAGAATCATGGAAATTATTTGAAGGATTTTGCAAATGAAGCCATCCATCACCTTTTTGAGGGTTGATTTCATAGGAGACCCAAATGCCATCATTACTGATCTTTTGCCTGTTCAGGGCATTCCAGCTATCATAATCAGAATGGGAAAGCGGCTTTTTTGAGATGGACTGTCCTGTGCAGAGGGCATTCAAAATAAGGATGGACAGGATAAGCAGTATGTTACGCTTCATGGCAAGAATATTCAGGTTGCAGCTTGTTTGTCAGAATAATGGGTAAAAATCAGCAAAATTCATGAATAATGGTGGTTCGAAAGGATGAATAAGCTCAATAAAGGGGAATTTGGATTAAAGTTCAACCCAACTTCTTCTGTTTTGTTTATGATAAGTTCAATGGATATACTTTTGCGAATCATGTCAATTTCCAACATCCTGGTAAACTGGTACGAGTCCAGCAAGCGCGACCTTCCATGGAGAAGGACCAGCGACCCTTATTGCATTTGGATTTCAGAAGTAATTCTGCAGCAAACCCGCGTTAATCAGGGAATGGATTACTATTACCGTTTTCTGGAGCGCTTTCCGGATGTCTTTTCTCTTGCAGAAGCCTCGGAAGAGGAGGTTTTAAAACTATGGCAGGGATTGGGGTATTATTCCAGAGCACGGAATCTTCATTTCGCTGCCAGAATGGTGGTTGATAAGTTCAATGGTGTATTCCCCGGAAGTTTCGAGGGACTCAAGCAACTCAAGGGAGTAGGAGAATATACCGCTGCTGCAATAGCTTCAATCTCTTTTGGAGAAAGCGTTCCGGTTATTGACGGGAATGTGGCAAGGGTGCTTTCCAGACTATATGCTATTGAAGAAGCCGTTAATTCTTCTTCAGGCATGAAAATGCTGAGAAGTACCGCTGCTGAACTTATAAAGGGAATGTATCCTGCTCAGTTTAATCAGGCTATAATGGAATTCGGTGCTTTGCAGTGCAAACCGGTGAATCCTGATTGTTCTGTTTGTCCCTTGCAATCTGAATGTTTGGCTTTCAAAAAGAAAATGGTTGGCGTTCTGCCTTTTAAGGAAAAGAAAACCAAGATTAGAGATCTGTATATTTATTATTTCGTACTTATTTCCGGCTCAGGAAAACAGGGCTCAATTGTCCTTAATAAAAGAACTGCTGAGGGAATCTGGAAAAACCTCTATGATTTCCCTTCGATGGAATCAGAAAAGGAATTGGAACTTCATGATTTGCTGAAATCCCCAATTGCTATCTCTTTATTTGGTGATTCGGAGCCTGAAATCATCTCAATTTCAGGTGAGTACTCCCATCAGCTATCTCATAAATCAATCAAGGCAAGATTTATTAAACTTCGTAATTCTGAAGTCTCTGATGTTCCAACCTCATTTTATAAAACTGATTTTATACATCTCCAGCAATATCCTTTGCCCAGATTAATTTCCCGCTTTCTGGAAGCTGAAAGTCTTTATTAAGTTGCTTTTTAAGTGAAAAATTTCAGGCTAAAGCAGAAAAAGCAGAGTTGAATTAAAATTTGTCTGAATGTTGGCAGATTCCTTTCGATAGAAGTCAGAAGTGCATTCCGAATGATTAAATTTGCAATAGAGCAGTTTATTCAAAACCTGTCTTATTCTGTGATGAATGAAATACAGGGAAGTTGGAACTGCCGTTAATTGGAGCCCGGGTGTTAGTCGGGGATATTGGTAAATAAAAAAGCAAGAATTATGTCAAGAGGCGTTAACAAAGTGATCCTGGTAGGGAATTTAGGCAAGGATCCTGAAGTACAGAATTTTGAAACCGGTAAGAAGGCAAGTTTTTCAATTGCCACTACCGAAATTCAGCGGGATCGCGAAGGCAATGAGATCCAGCATACCGAATGGCACAACCTGGTCATGTGGCGCGGGTTGGCTGATATTGCAGAAAACTATCTTCGCAAGGGTAGTCAGGTTTATGTAGAGGGAAAGCTTCGCAGCCGCTCCTTCGATGCCAAGGATGGTACAAAAAGATTCATCACCGAAATCCAGGTTGATAATCTGGTACTTCTGGGTGGAAGGAAAGAAGGTGGAAATGAATATCAGCCTTCTGCTCCGGCTCAATCCAGTAATCCTGCGCCAGCTCCTGCCCCGGGAATTCCTCCAGCGCCAGCTGCTGAAGAAAAGGAAGAGGACCTGCCATTCTAATCTCCTTATATTACCTTAACTACAGATGCTCAAATGAATAGGAGTAATATTATTCCTGTTTTGAATTCTTCATAGCACGCCCGTTCACCTGATTGCTTCAATTTGACTCTAAAAATCAGTTTGATTCTGAAATCATCTTACTGGTTTCTAAACTTTTAATACTTTTGTACTCATAACCAATTATAGCCTGCTTTGGAAGATCCTCTCCCCGGTAGTTTAACTTTTTTAAATCTACTTCTTTCCGGTTCTGTACAACCGGAATTATCCTCTACATTCGGAATCATTCTTGGCTGTGTTGTCATTTTGCTGATGCTGCTTTGTTCTGCAGCCATCTCTGCATCTGAAATTGCTTATTTCTCTTTAAGTGCAGCTGATCTTAACACCCTGAAGACTAAAAAATCAGCCAGTAACGAGCTAATTCTTGAATTGCTGTCGAGGCCCAAACGCCTTTTAGCCACTATACTGATCGGCAATAATTTCGTGAATGTGGGTATAGTAATGCTATCCACCTTTATCACATCTGCCCTGGCTGATTTTTCTGCATACCCAATTCTGGGATTTGTAATTCAGGTTGTTGTGGTAACAGCATTGATACTGCTGATCGGTGAGATCATGCCAAAAGTATATGCCACCAAGCAGACCGTCCTCATCGCATCCATGATGGCCAAGCCACTGAAGCTGATGATGCGCCTTTTCTATCCGTTGAGCATTTTGTTGGTCAAATCCACAAATTTCATCGACCGAAGGATGGCCAACCGGAAGTATACGCTTACAATGGATGACCTTTCTACAGCTATTGATATTACTGCTGACGGACAGGCAAATGAGGATGACCGGAAGATTATGAAGAGCATTACCCGTTTTGGTGATATCAATGCCAGGGAGATTATGCGCTCAAGAGTGGATGTTACTGCAATTGAAGATACTTTTAGCTATAAGGAAGTGCTGGATCTGGTAATTGAGTCAGGATATTCCCGAATCCCGGTTTATCATGAAACTCATGACCAGGTAACTGGAATTCTCTATATCAAGGATTTGCTGCCTTTTCTGAATCAGGATGAGAAATTTGAATGGACTTCCTTAATCCGTCCTGCTTTCTTCGTCCCGGAAAATAAACCCATCAACGATCTTCTGCATGAGTTTCAGGAAAAGAAAATTCATATGGCTGTTGTGGTAGATGAATACGGAGGCACTTCCGGAATTATCACTCTCGAAGATATTATCGAAGAAATCGTTGGCGATATCAATGATGAATTTGATTCTGAAGGAGATGGCTTTGTCTATTCAAAAATTGACGAAAACACTTATATTTTTGAAGGCAAAACCCTGCTAAACGATTTTTGTAAGATTATCGGAATTGAGGATCGCCTTTTTGAAGATGCAAGAGGTGAAAATGATACTCTAGCCGGTTTATTGCTGGAACTTTCAGGTAAAATGCCTGTATACCATGAAATTATAAGGTTTGAGAATTTTGTCTTCAGAATTGATGCTCTTGATAAGCGCCGAATTAAGCGAGTAAGAGTAACCGTTGAAGCTGCAGAAAACACTCAGGAATCATAATACTGGGCAGTTTCCGGCGTTGATTATCATTAACATCTCATTTATGCTTCAATTAAGAACCTATACCATCGCCCGATTCGTTATCATCATCATGGTAATGGGCGCAATGGCTTCCTGTTCCGATAATGATTATACACCCAAGCCCAGGGGATATTTCCGGATAGCACTGCCTGCAAAGGAATATAAACTGCTGGATTCTATCTATCCCTTCCGTTTCGAGTATCCTGTCTATAGCAAAATCACTCCTGATCCTCATGCCCCGCAGGAAATAAACTGGATAAATCTTGAATTCCCCGGTTTCAAGGGAAGGATTCATCTCAGCTTTAAAAACTTCAACACCCGCGAACAACTGAATGCATGCATTGAAGATTCCCGTACACTGGCCCTGAAGCATATCCCGAAAGCCAGCAGCATCGAGCAGACCGCCTTTCGGAATTCCCGGCAGGAATGTTTACGGACTTTCTTACAATATCAAGGGATTGGGAGCTGCTTCTCCCTATCAGTTCTATGCCACCGACAGCACAAGTCATTTCCTCAGGGGAGCGCTTTATTTTGATGCCGTCCCCAACAGCGATTCTCTTCTTCCTGTCATAGATTTCGTGAAAAAGGATATTGATCATCTGATTCGCACGCTGGATTGGAAGTAGGATCTGTTTACAATCTTACTTTGTTTTGGTGGTTTTTGCGACATTGGGTCAGGCGATAGTCAGACGATAGTCATACGATGGTCATGCGATTATCATGCGATAGTCATACGATGGTCATGCGATTGTCATACGATTGTCAAGCAATTGTCAGGCGATAGTCAGACGATAGTCAGACGATAGTCATACGATGGTCATGCAATTGTCAGGCGATGCTTCCAGTAATACATTTGCGAAAATCTCTGTTCTTATCTGCGCTGATCAGCGAGAAACCCTTTGCTACTTGTAGGAATTAGAATACTGATGTACCGGTACTTTGATGTAAAACACTTCGACAAGCTCAGTGTGACAGCTTCGTTCATTATTCATTTCATTCCGCAGGCGACGAATTACAACAAATCTATCCGCCAGCCGGTGGACTCCGCTTCGCTTCGCATCCTTTTTAACAATTCTTGGATTAATGTAAAGAGCCCAAGTGAATTGAAAAGTTATTTTTGCAGTATAGAACACTATTTGAACAGATCTGCAGCATGGTTTCACCTGAAAACGAATACGCCGAAAGAAAAAAACTATACGAACAGGAGGAGGCCCGCTATCGGAAGATCTGCAGACTATTCACCTGGATGCGGTTAATCGCATTTATCGGTATCGTTGTTAATGTTTACCTAGCCCTATCCTCAGCTTCAGCTGTGCCGGGAGCAATAATGAGCGCTGTCTTTTTAGTGCTACTGGTGTTTTTCGTCCTGCGAAACGCTCATTTCAACAGGAAGCGCGATTATTATTCAACACTTGTTCAGCTTACTGATAAGGAAATCAGAATATTGCAGTTCGATTTCTATGATTTTCCAGGAGGGACTCAGTACCTTGAAATGAATCATGCCTATGCCTCCGATCTGGATATGTTTGGAGCCGGCTCTGCTTACCAATACCTGAATCGCACCGTTACCCATATGGGGCAGCATCAGTTTGTGGATATTTTACTAAATCCGGAATTGAATCCTGAAACCATAAAATCAAGACAACAAGCCTGCAGGGAATTATCCGGAAAAACAGACTGGAGACTTGAATTCAGGGCTAAAGGTCATGAAAAGGGCGTGAATGGCTCTCCGGATTCACTTTTTGACTGGCTTGGACAGGCAGCTTTATTCGGAGTAAAGCCGGTAATTCTGTCGATAATAAAAGTATATCAGTTTTTGATGCTTGTCCTTCTGGTGCTTGTCCTTGCCGGTGTGCTGAGGTATCCCTGGCTTGTGCTTGCCGGACTTATTAACCTTGGAATTGTAGGATCGTATTTGGGAAGAATCACTAAAATTTCAAGAATACTTGGAAAAACCGGCGATTTTCTGTCCAGCTACGATGGACTGTTCAAAAAGATTAAGGAGGAATCATTCAACTCTGGTTGGATGAAAGAAAGGATTGCTCAGTTATTCAAGGATGATAATTCGGCAGAAAAGGAGATTGGAAAGCTCCGCAAGCTGCTTCACAGTTTCGATTCAAGGAATAACCTCCTGATAGGCTTTACCCGTAATGCATTATTTCTTACCGATTTGTTACTGGTGCTGAAAATGGAAGCCTGGCGCCTCCGAAATGCTGGCCAGGTGAAAAACTGGTTGTATATCCTGGGTGAAATCGATGTGATGAATAGTCTGGCAACCTACTCTTTCAATAATCCTGAGTACGTATTTCCCGAACCGGCAGAAGGGGTCTTTTGCTATGAATCGGTAGATCTCGGGCATCCTCTTATCGCTCCTGAGGAGAGAATTTGCAATAACTTTATTCAAAAGGACTGGCATTCCATCATAGTGCTCACTGGCGCAAATATGGCAGGGAAAAGCACTTTCCTGAGGACTGTCGGGCTCAATCTTGTGCTGGCACATACTGGAGCACCGGTTTGTGCGGCTTCCTTCAGGTTTAAACCCTGTCAGATAATCACCAGCATACGCACCAACGATTCTCTCATCAAGCATGAATCCTATTTCTATGCTGAGCTCAAAAAGTTAAAAACCATTATTGATGCACTGCAGTCAGGACAGGAGGTTTTCATTCTGCTGGACGAGGTTCTGAAAGGAACGAACAGCATTGATAAATTGAATGGTTCCATCATCCTGCTGAAGAAATTACTTGGTTTCAGCACTTCCGGAATCATTGCTACTCATGATATCGCCTTGGGCGAACTTGAAAAGGAATTTCCGGGCAATATTCTGAACCGTAGCTTTGAAGCGGATATTTCGGAAGGAGAACTTATTTTCGACTATAAACTTCGTGAAGGAGCAGCAACCAATATGACCGCCCTGTTTCTGATGAAGCAGATGGGCATTGTCTGAGGCATCAGCTTCATGCTTTTGGCGAACAACTCCTGTTCTTTTTATGTTTACTATCTGATTTCGGTGCGTAAGCCTTTCTGAAATCTGTATTCTGTTAACCGTTTATTTGGGCTTATCAGTAACTTTGGGTTTCATTGCAAATCATTCTTCCATGAAAAAATTCTTCCTTCTTATAAGTTTTGCAATTCTCTTCTTTGCCGGATATTCCCAGCAGGAAAACTATTCACGGTTAAAAATATTCCTCGATGGAAAGGATATCAGCCTCCTTCAAAAAACGGGAATAGAAATCAACAGTGGCCAACCTGCGAAAGGTTGGGTTGTTGCAGAGTTGTCTGCTTCCGAGATTAAGAAGGTCGCGGCTGCCGGTTTCCGATCAGAGGTTCTGATCAGTGATATGCAGAACTACTATGCAAGCAGGAACATCGGGAAGAATTCTAACGAACTCAAATCAGCAGCAGCTTCAAGTGTATGGCCTGTTCCAGCGCATTTCGAATTTGGGAGTTGCGGAGGTTTCTACACCATTGACCAAATGCTGGCGGAACTTGATGAGATGCGAACACTTTTTCCTGACCTCATCAGTATAAAGCAAGTTCTGAGTGATACCATCACTACTTTCGAAGGGCGTTCCGTTTATTATGTCAAAATCAGTGATAATCCTGATATAACTGAAAATGAACCAGAAGTCCTTTACACCGGAATGCATCACGCCCGTGAACCTATCGGAATGCAGCATCTGATATATTACATGTGGTATCTGCTTGAAAATTATTCAACCAATATGGATGTAAAAAATGTGGTTGACAATACTGAGCTTTATTTTGTGCCTGTAGTGAATGTTGACGGCTACGCCTACAATATCGCTATCAGTCCGTGGGGAAATGGGATGTGGCGCAAGAACAGGACAAACGTGGGTGGAGGGAACTTCGGGATTGACATTAACAGGAACTACGGGTATATGTGGGGATATGATGATCAGGGCTCTTCTCCTGATCCGTCATCTGATCTTTACCGTGGAACAGGACCCTTCTCGGAATCAGAAACCAGAATGATGAAGTATTTTTGCGAAGATCATAATTTCGGCATTGCCCTGAATTATCATTCATACAGTAATCTTTTCCTGTATCCCTGGGGCTGGACTCCCGTGCCAACACCTGATGAGCAGGTTCTCAATGCCTATGGCTCAGTTATGACCACTGAGAACAACTACACCATGGGACCTGCCAATACAACGATTTATCCGACAAATGGCGGTACCGACGACTGGATGTATGGTGAGCAGTCGACCAAGCCCAAAATATTTTCCTATACTCCTGAGGTTGGAGGTGATGGAGATGGTTTCTGGCCAATAACGGAACGCATCATCCCACTTTGCCAGGAGAATATGTATGCCAGTTTTAATGCAGCGCGCCTGGTTGGTCGCTATGGTAAAATCAATGATCAGTCTTCGCTTTTCATCTATCAGGATAATGGATACATCAATTTCGATGTTAAGCGTTTGGGAATGCAGGCATGTGATTTCACGGTTTCTGTTCAGCCTCTGGGATCAGGATTTGCCTCGGTCGGACAGCCGGTAACATTCAGCGGAATGGATATTCTTGAAAAAAGAAGTGATTCCATCTCCTACCAGCTTGCTCAGGGTAATCATGTTGGAGATACACTTTCCTATGTTCTTACGCTCGATAATGGATACTATCTGGTTCAGGATACAGTGATGAGAATCTATGGATATCCTTATCCCCTTTTCAGTGATAAGCTTGATTCCAAGACCAACTGGAACGGAAACTGGGGGATTTCCACTGCGCAATACTATTCCCCTTTCTCAAGCATGGCAGATTCGCCTTTTGGGAATTATGGATCCGGAACCAGCAGGAATATAACACTAACTGCGCCTGTTACATTAGGGCCAGCCTTACTGACTGTATTGGAATATCGGGCAAAATGGGCAATTGAAGCCGGTTATGATTATGTTATGGTTAGAGTTTCAGATAATAATGGGTCCAGCTGGACTCCACTTCAGGGTAGATATACCAGACCCGGAGGCATTAATCAGCCTACCGGACAACCGCTATATGATGGTATGGAAGACTGGGTTCATGAAGGTATTTCCCTGAATAACTGGCTTAATAAAAATGTGAAATTTCAATTCAGCCTTGTATCTGATGGAGCCACTGAATTCGATGGATTTTATTTCGATGATTTCATTATCAGCACCTTGCTGGATCCTACTTCAGTCGTTGAACCCGGGAAAGCCAGTGCATGGATAGGAGATCCTCTGCCAAATCCTTCATCCGGGCTCTCGGTGATTCAATACAAACTGCCGATAAACAGTGCTTCTCCGAGAATTCAGGTATATAATCTGTCCGGACAAAGTGTCTGGACCTCTCCTTTGATTCAATCGGAAGGAAAGCTGGATATCAATACAGAGGGATGGGATAAAGGAGTTTATCTAATCCAGTTGGAAACCGGTAACTTCCCGGCTCAGGTGAAGAAATTGATTGTAATGTAGATCTTCAATTATCTGGACAGCGGATCCGCAGGCTTTGACTGCAGATTCATAAGCCGATAAACATAGAAATAGTAAGCAGTTTTACCCAATCGCTTGATGGGTATGGTGTCAGCTGCACTAACTTTCGCAAAATATACTCCGGGTAAATCAGATGGTGGCCTGAAATCGCGGCTGGAAGTGATATACCATGCATCGCTGTTCAGGCGGAATCCACCTTGTATCCTGTTGATCCATGCGTAATTGTGAATTGCATCCAGACTACCGGCAGCCAGAACAGCACGGGCCGAGGGCCTTGCAACATAGTATTCCAGATTGGCAGCCGGAAACCATCGGTAACTTATGATTGGAGCTGCTTTTGAGATTTCTCCCTTTTCTTCATATTTGGTGGCAAGATTGCCAAATTGCGTTCCGAGTTGTTTCCATCCAACAATTTCGAGTGAATAATCCTGTTCTCCCTTTCCATATTTTGCGCTTTCCTTACCTTCATAAAGCCAGCCGGTTTCTATCTGCAGAATACTCACGGAAAGAACTAAAATCAGCATTCCAAGAGCTAATTTAATATAGCCTGGAATTAAACTTTCAGACTTGTTTCCCAGTCTGCGGATATTCAGGGCAACCAGAGGAATTAGAATCACAAATCCCGGTCCTGACCAATGTGGAAGCGTGTTACGGAAGAGTGAAAGAATCAGAAAAACCAGAATAATGGGTAGTCCGGAGAGCAGCAGCAATTTCACGGCACGATTGGATTTCAGTTCAGGAATCCGGAATGCAGCAATCAGTGAGAAAACGAAAAGAATATAGAAAACCGGATTGTTGTACAGGAATTCTCCCCCCAGTTCTGAGAGGAAGCTGTCGAAGTTCAGGACAGTTTCCCTGATAAGTCCGCGTTCCCCCTGATAAGTGAAGCTGATGAATTCATTCTGGAAATTCCAGACCAGAACAATAGAGAAAAAGGCAAGCATCACGAGGGTTGAAATGTAGAATGATGCTTTTTTGAGCCATTGTCTGTTATAGAGTAGGACATACATGACCATTCCTGCCCAAAGGAAGATGCTGGTGTATTTCGAAAGTAGTCCCAGTCCGAGCAATATGCCAATACGAATCATTCTCTTATTGCTCTCAGGATTGAAATCGGCAGGCAGGAGGGTTTTAAGCATCAGCAGCAGGGCCATCAGACTAAAAACAGACTGAGGGGTGTCAGGAAGGATGAAAATGCCCGTAATCACGAATCCATAAATGGAGGCCGTGTATAAAAGAGCCGAATACCATCCGGTGAGTTCATCCTTTATCTGTTTCCCAATCTGATAAATCAGGAAGGTATTGATGGTTCCGGCGATGATGGAGGACAGTCGCAGGAAGAACTCCTGCTGAAACTGAAGGTTGAAGGTGAAAATCCTGATAAGCCAGCCCACCATGGGAGGATGGTCGAAATAGCTGAGTCCGGGATAGACGGCATAAGTCCAGTAATAAACTTCGTCATTCCCAAGTTCGAAGAAGCCTGCAATCAAAGCCCTCACTGCTGCTGATATCATCAACAGAATCAGAAGCTTGCGCGGAATGGAGTTTTCTTTGGTTATTCCCGGGATGGTCATCAGTAGGTGTCGGATTTTCCTGCTTTTGAATTGCATTCAAAGATAGGACTAAATCAGCAGGACTGAAAAGAAGGATTTTTCCCTGAAAATGGTAGAGAAAGAGTCTGATAAAAATTGATGTTAGATCAGTCCGTTAGGGATTTCTTCAGCTTTCTTTTCAGGAATTGAAAACAGGCAATGTAAAAGACTCCCATTGATATAATGTTCAGGATCAGCATCATAAAAAAGCTGCTGCCATAAATGAAAAGTACTGAAAACAGGAGGAAGATATTGTTCAGGATAAATGCCAGAGCCAGCGACTTATTCCTGATTGCATCGTATTCCGGGAGTTCTCTTCTTTGCCTTGAAAACACCATGAAGAATACCCCGGAAATAACCAGCAGCATCTCAATCTCATCGAGTACGTTGGTGCTGAACACCACAAACCATCTGGTTTGCATATAGGTGGAGATAACTGCCAGTACCGGAAGTTCCAGCCGGAGGTGCAACAGGTCTGCTGCAACAGCGAGAAGTAATCCGAGTGCAACCATCAGTGCACCAATGAGTTTGAAGCGGAATGGAAGGAGGTAGGGGGTCATTGTGCCAGGCGGATTGAGGTAGTTAAGATTGTGAATCAGCAAATATCTGCAAGTATCAGGAGTTGGAACACTGATGACACTGATTTAACTGATCCGCCGGCTGGCGGACGGATTTGATTGTACATAGCTGAAAGCACTACAATAAGTTCAATGTGACATAGAACGAGGTACAAAATTTACGAGAGTTGTACTATTTTCAAGACGATTGTCTGACCATTGCCTGACAATTGTATGACTATTGTATGCCCCCCCCCAGACCACAAAATGTCCACAGCCACACCCTCATTTCTTGTACATAAAATCATAACTCGCCTTCACCATTTTGTTCAGGATGCCAAATCTTCGCTTCTCGGTATAGGGTAAAGTTTCGAAAAGAGCGGAGGCTGTTGGCTCCCATTCTTCGGCAATGGGACGTGTTTTTGCCGCAAGTTCTGCCGCTGATTCCGGGGAGTCGAGGTGGGTTGAACGAACCAGAACAGGATCGATCAGCATCTCAAGGGAGTTGGGGACGTCCATAAGAGGACAGGGCCTTAACAGGTTGCCAGAGAATGGCTTAGCTTCCCTGAATTTCCTGAAGAAAGGTGAACGGAGAGCTTCGGTGAGTGACATATCGTGTATATTAGCATCAGAGTAGTGGCAGAATGCACAAGGTTCAAGGTCACCATTGGCGTTGATATGAGCAAAGTCGTTGCCTGCAGCAACACATCCAAAAGCTTTGTGCCCGTTATTGGCAAAATCGATGAGCGTTAAGTTTTTTTCCTTTGAATAGGATTCTATTTTCAAATATACGAAAGATCTCTGCTCTGCCGTACAACAAAGTGAAGGGTCGGCCTGACTGCCAATCGGCAAATAGTTAAAAAGCCAGCCCAGCCAGGCCCCTTTTTCCTGCATGAAATCGAGAAATTCGTCGGAGGCAACAGCCTGATAATTTCCCGAATGGTAGCAGGCTGAAAAACCGAATCCGATATCATGCTTTTTGAGGATGTCCATTGCCTTAACCACTTTATCGAAGGTGCCCTCACCCCGCCGGGCATCCGTATCTTCCCTGAAGCCTTCAATGCTTACAAACACATTCAGGTTTCCCAGAGAAGCCATCTCTTTGGCGAACTCCTCATCAATCAGGGTGCCGTTGGTGAAAGCTGCAAAGCTGAGATTGCTGTGTTTCCGGCAGAGTTTCAGGATATCTGCCTTGCGAAGAAGGGGTTCTCCTCCGCTCATGATAATCTGTAAAACTCCCAGCTTGCCGGCTTCGGTGAAGATCTCATCCAGCTTCTCGTAGGAAAGACTGCTGCTTTTACGGTAATCATTAGCCCAGCAACCCTTGCAATTCAGATTGCAGGCGGAGGTGGGATCAACCAGCAGCAGGCGGGGGATTGCACATTCATACTTTCGGTTTGCCAGAAATTTCTTCGGGACGTAAAGTGGTCCGTCAATCGAGACAAACGAAAGCAGCGACCGCACATTAAAGAAGCGGTTCACACGGTATACAAAGTCCTTGTGGTGCGGGAATGGCGGAATACTCTTCCTTTCCCCATTTACCAGGAGATGTTTCATAGCTAAAGTTTAGTCATCCGGGCTTTTGCAGTAAGGGAAGCCTATTTGACTTCAGCGCTGGCGTAAATTGGGAATTTGGTGGTGCTGTTATCGTCGAAGGTGAATTCAATTCCTACCAGTCCAAACTTATGGTTCGCGATGTAGGTGATTTTCTTCACACCCATTTTATTGGGGGTTTCTTCAACCTTGATGGTTTTGATCAGCATAAAACCATAGGAATAGTCATCAGTGGTTGACTTCGCAGTAACCTTACGCTCACCACCGGTTGAAATTGGGTAGGTATCCCCGACTTCAGCATCGTACTTTACAATAACGCCGGGATCCAGTCCCTTGACGCTTTCGATGCCATCAGTAGCTGCCTTGAATTCAATGCCATCGGCAGTAATCACATCGCCTTCAACTTTTGTGAAAGGTGTGCCGCCCAAAATGCCTTTAATAATGTCGTTTTTGCAGGTGGCTGTACCTGTAAAACTTGATACACCGCTCTTGAGGGCGATAATGGAAGCGGAGAAGTTGCTGCAACCTGAAATTTCCATGCCAGAAGAGGAGTAGGTGGTTCCTACTTTGCCCAGTTCGGCGGTTTCACCGCTAAGCTCCTTTGAATCTTTATTGAATACATCCTTAATCTTTTCACAGGAAAGGATGAACAGGCTGAAATACATCAGCACGAGAAAGAGTGGAAGACTTTTCATATAATATTTGGATTGGGGTTCATTGTAATAGCAAAAAACTTGGTAATCTCCGATATTCTAAATCTCCAATTAGCTGTAATACCAAGTTGCACAAATCCGGAACGATTCTGCAACGGTATAAATATAAGGATGAAACAGGCTTTCAGCAATGAAAACCGGCAAAAATGACTCAAATGGGCTATGGTTTTTGGGGCTTGGGGGAAAGTTGTTATCGTTTTCTGCTGAAGAAATAATATCCGGAGACGAGAACCAGAAATGCGAGCAGCATCAGGATGCGGTAGATCCAGGTGGCAGTGGCATCATAGGTGGCGAGGGACATGATGGGCCGGGCTCCGTCAGTGGTGCGCATAACGGGATTCAGGAAGAAGGTGACTCCTTCAGGATCATGGGCAGCAGGGTAGAGGACGACTGTGCGAACATAGGTATCCTCCGGTTTCATCACATACTGTGCCTTGTTGTTATGGCTTCTTTTGGCCAGTAATTTTCCGCCTTGTCCGAAGAAACGAATTTCAAGGGCGCTGGAGCTCATTTGCACCCTCAGGGTATCGTTGGAGACAGTTAGGAATTGAAGCTTTGGCAGATTGTTAAAGCGTGCAGCCTTGCTCTCGTATGATTCGTCAGCAGGTATTCTGATTTCCACTCCATAGGAATTGCCTTCATACAGTGAACGGAGTATGGACTTGCGGTGGTTATCCGGAGCATTAACAACGATAAGCCTGCGCGAAGCTTCCCTTGGATTGCTGATATCATGCATATCATCATCAGCCATGAGGAAGGCGGGTTTTCCTGCCGAAAGTGCTGAATCCCAATGGGCTATTGAGTTGCGGTAACCATTCAAGGCTTCAATCAGATCGTAGTTGCCCAGGTATTTAAAATCTTCTGGCTTGTATCCTCCAAAAAAAGCGGGATGATTAATGGAAATCATTTCCGTATAAGGTCTTAGTCCATTGAGGATGTATTGCTTATGATGCAGGTTTTGTCCGAAGGGCAGATCGAACCAGCTCACCTTATTGGCTCCTATCATCAACTGATGGTTCTTGAAGATGCCATAACCATGCTCATACACCGGAATATAGAAGGGCTTGTCTTCATTATAAGTGTCGATCGACTGGTAATTTGAAATGCCCACACTCTCATAACCCAGTTTGTGGTAGGTTTCCCAGACTTTCTGACTGCTGTTGTCGCTGCCATTGGTGAGTCCGCCCCATGCACGGGAATGCATATGCAGATTGGTGCGCTTCCAGTTGGAGGAATCCATATGCTCGTATGGATTATACCATTGCGAACCCGAAAAGGGCTGAGGCTCAGGGAACTTATACCTTTCAGTAATAAGGTAATTGTAAAATACCAGCAATAGCAAGGCCCCAAAGTACATTCCAACTATCTTGAGCAGGAGTTTCAGGGTTTTGATGAGCGGGCGGAATATCTTCAAGGGAAATGGATTAGGATTGCTAAATTACAACAAATTAGGAGAAGGAAGGTTCAGGGGGCTAAGTGTTCCTAAGTGTCCTTAGTGCCTTAGTGGTTCTAAATTGTGCTACTGGCAAAATATAGAACACAGATGACACAGATCCGCCAGCCGGCGGACTGATTAACACAGATTAAATCAGCGTTAATCAGCCTATTTATCTCCGATAATCTGCGAGAACCCTTTTTCGCCCTTTGCCAAGTTCTCCCCTCTCTTACTTTTATCTTTTTCCTTTTGTCTTTTATCTTTTTTCCAACTCACACAGTTTCTCCCCCATATTACTTTTATCTTTTTCCTTTTGTCTTTTATCTTTTTTCCAACCCACACATTTTCCCATCTTTGCAACTCAACTCATTCCAATGTCACTAAAGATAGCATCAATCAATTCGGGAAGCAACGGAAACTGCTACTACGTAGGCAATGAGAACGAAGGCGTACTTATTGATGCGGGCATTTCCTGCCGGGAAACAGAGCGAAGGATGCAACGAATGGGGCTTGATCCGTGCATTGTAAAAGCAATCTTCATCACCCATGAACATACCGACCATACGCATGGAGCGGAGGTAATTTCCAGAAAACACGGCATTCCGGTATACATCACTCAGGGCACCCATCAAAACAGCAGGTTAAGCATTAATCCCGAATTGCTGAGGTATTTCAGTTCGCATGAATCAATCCCTGTTGGAGATCTTACAGTTAAAGCTTTTCCCAAGCGTCATGATGCCAATGATCCGCATAGTTTTGTGGTATCAGGAGGCGGTGTTTCAGTAGGGGTGATGACCGATATCGGTTCTGCCTGTGAGCATGTGGTAAGGCATTTCAGGCAATGTCAGGCGGTATTTCTGGAAGCCAATTATGATGAGCTGATGCTTGAAAAGGGGAATTACCCCATTCACCTGAAGCGCAGGATCAAGGGGGAATACGGACATCTCTCCAACCGACAGGCGCTGCAGATTTTCCAGTCGTTCAAGGCTCCCAATCTCTCTCACCTTATCCTTTCCCATCTCTCCGAAAACAATAACCATCCCGACATAGTGGAGGAACTTTTTTCCAAATATGCCGGGACGGTTGAAATTGCCATTGCCTCCAGGTTTGGGGAAGTTGGATCTTTTTGGGTTAGTTCTTAGTGTTGCGGCAGTGTTCTTAGTGCCTTAGTGGTTCTTAATTTTGCTACTTGCAAGAATTAGAACACGATCCGCCAGCTGGCGGACAGATTAGACTGATCCGCCAGCCGGCGGACTGATTTAATCTGAGGATTAGTTTCGACCACCGGCATTTAGCCATTCATGTAGTTTGGCATTTTCCTCGCTTTCACGAAGTGCAAGGCGGGCATTCAACTGCGCTTTGGCCTCCTCCTGTTTCAGAAGTTCAGCCTTCAGAAGCTCAGTAGAGAAATCCCCGAGCAATTGCAGAAATTCAGCGGGGTACAGATGCTTCAGATGCTCAAATTTCATGAAGCCATTGCGGGTTGTGGGAGCCTTTTGGATGAAGGCATCCAACGCCCGTAGCTCATCGATGGTTTCGTGATTCTTCCATACAGTGTTTTGCAGCCTTTCGCGGATAAATGCAGAGCTGATCTCTTTGTAACTCATGTTGTAAATAGTTTAGGATGAATAATAATTGAGTATCATCCCAAACACCGCATGAACAGACAAAAGCAGAAGCCTCTGCAGTCCAGGTATCATGGCTTGCAAATAAAAGGCAAAAGGAAGAGAAGGGGTTTCCATTGGAATTTCTTTTAGGACTGCTGCCTCTCATCGTTTTACCACCGTGGCTTTCCTGCTCGGTTGGTCTCTCATTTTGAGAATCGGGATGATTTATTGCAAAAGTAGCAATTTTCTCGCCTGTTGGAGTAGTTGTTAGTTTTTAGTGTTCAGGGTCTTAGTGTTCCTCAGTGTTCTCAGTGCCTTAGTGGTTCTATATTTTGCTACTTGCAAATATTAGAACACTGATGACACAGATTAGACTGATTTACACGGATTTGATCTACGAAAACTCAAGAGAGTCCTTTCATGTTAAATTGCGCAATTTCCAACTTCCACACTTTTATCTTTGTCCTTTTGTCTTTTATCTTTTTCTCCAACCTACCGGAATCCACAACAACCCCAGCAAATTACCTTCTTCTCCCTTTCCAATTTATCAAATAAACCCCCACCAGGATCAACGCCATACAACCCAGATGATGTAACGTTATCACTTCCCCATCAACCACACCCCACAGAATCGCGAAAATCGGGATGATATAGGTAACCGATGACACAGCAATAGCGGAGGCATAACGAATCAGACTGTTCATCAGCAGCTGAGCGAATGCCGAGCCCACAACAGCCAGTGTAGCCAGTGCCAGCAAATGCATTGGCCAGTCGGGGTTGGCGAGTACGGGCTTGAAATCAGTGGTAAGCAGGAAAATAAGTGCGACGGGACCAATGAAAAGGAAGGAAAGTGAAGTAATCTGAATCCCTTTCAGGTGAGAAAGTCTTGATTTAACCTCATAGATATTGATTGCATAGAAGCTGGTTGCCAGTACAACAAAAAGCGCATAACTGTTCACATTGCCCAGTTGCATCCCGCTGCCCGCCATGATAAGTCCGGCAGCACCCACCAGTCCGATCGACAATCCCAGAACCTGCATCCATTTGAAGGCAGCCTTGTGAAAAAGGAGTCCGATAAGTAGTGTAAATACCGGTGTAAGTGAGTTAAGCATACCGGTAACGCTGCTATCCACCCGGGTTTCGGCCTTCATAAACAGGAATGCCGGGAAGAAGCTCCCGATAAACCCCGCCACCAGCAGACTTTTCACATCCTTGCGCTTCAGGTTCTTGAGTTCCCGTATCGAAAGCGGCAACAGGGCCAGGGATGCAATCACAATCCTAAGCGCACCTGCCTGCTCAGGGCTGAAACTCTTCAGTCCGATCTTCATCAGAATAAACGAACTCCCCCAGATAAAAGCCAGGATCAAAAGAATACTTAACTGGAACCATCGTTTTTGCCAGGGCATGGGGAGGAAGGATTTTGGGACGAAAGATAAAGGAAATTGGAGGGGATTGTTCAAGTTTATTTACATAGATTTTTTGAGATCAATTAGAATTGAATAGTTATTTAGATGATTAAGACAGAAAAGTCTAATAGAATTCTAATATTGAATTAATCCACAGATTTTGGCAAATAGCAAATATTAAATATTTTCGAATTAATGAATCTAATTAATGATTTATTGTTGGTTGTGAACAATTGCAATACAATTATAATATTGAGCTACATCATCAATTGAGCTTAATTTCAAGTTTGGTCTTCGTTGATAAATTTTATTTACAAGTTCATATTTATAATTTGCTGTTGCATGGTGCATAGCTCTATGACAATTTGGACAAAGACAAATAATATTTTCCAGAGAATCTAATGGATATTCGAAAAATTATTGAAATTTCATTGGAATGAAATGATGGGCTTCCATGAAAGGAAGTTTTGTCTTTTCAGCAATGAAAGTATTATGAAAAGAATCTATTTCGCACTTGAAATCTGCTTCAATGAACCTGTTTACTGCTAATCGGGGGTCTCGCTGAAAAATGACTCTTCCACTAATTGAACTTTGAGAAATTTTCCCAAACGGAGAAATGTCAAATTTTGTTGGCTTACTATTTATGGTTTCTATTTCGGACAAGTAAAAATCATCTTCTACATCGGTTTGCCCTAAAGAATTCCATTCTCGCTCTTCAAGAAACCCAATATATAATTCCTCATTTATATCAATATATATAAACCAAATGTCTCCTCCATTTGGCTTATATCCTCTTTTCTCTGATAAATATAATCGTAATTCTGTTTTATTTGGCTTAGGGAAGACCAGATTTAACTTTACAGAAGACATTTGTAAAGGCTGAGATCCATACAGTTTAAACTCCTTAAGAGATTTTTCTGTATCACTATTAACATTTCCGATATGAATGTTCTCTCTTCCGAAATGATTGATTACAATCGAGGCCTCATTATCAGTCAATGTAATTTGCGAGTCGTAATGTTCTCTATCGGTAACGCTAGAATATGCTCCAGTAAGAGCATTGAAAAAGTCTTTATGAAACTGTTTGAATTCCATGGAGATGAACTTTATTTTTGTCTAAACTTTCTAGAATAGAATTTCCAATATCC
>JADJHD010000004.1 GCA_016707705.1 Bacteroidales bacterium | reverse complement strand
ACAACAAACTGACAAATATTATATCATGAGAAGAATAATGACAATACTTTTGACAATTATCACAATTTCAACTTTTGGACAGACAGCTCAAGAGTTTTTGAAACAAGGAATTGAAAAAGAAAGACAACAAAATCATAAAGGAGCAATTAAAGACTTCACAAAAGCAATTGACAAGGACGATAAGTATGCAGAAGCATATTATAATCGAGGAACAGTAAAAATGAATATTTCAGATTTTCCTGGTGCATTGTCAGATTTTGGTGAAGCAATAAAACTTAATCCCAAACAAATAAATGCATATTATAACAGAGCTGGTATATATGTAAACACAGAAAAGTATAATGAAGCATTGCTAGACCTTAACAAGGTTGTTGAAATGGATGAAAATTTTCCGAGCGCATTGACTTTACGAGGACAAATCAAATCTGTTCTAAATGACATCGACGGCAGCTGTAAAGACTTCCAAAGAGCAAAAGTGATCGGGGACAAAGATGCAGATGTATACATTTCAAAATATTGCGGTAAACTAGAAGTAGACAAAGAATCGTTTTTTTTAGAATGGCCTGAGAATGAAAAGTGGAAAATAGAAAGCAATCAAGAGAATTCGAAAATGAAAATGGTTGAGTTACTTCATAACACCGAGACGTTTGAAAATTGGACAGAGATTGGCACTATGATTACTTATAAAGGCGTCATCGGTGAAGATGTCGAATTAAGAGCAAAATCTCTTTATGAACAGACTAAGGAGAATTGTCCGGCTGCAAAATTTACTATAATAGAAATGGACAAAAAAATTGAATTCCCTTGGATAATATTTTCTATCGAATGTCCTGTTTCAGGTAAGACCAAAACACCCGAATCGCAAATTTGGTATTTCATTCAAGGTAATTCATCATTATATGCCAACGACCGTGCTATTAAAGAGAAATCTTTACCAGCAGACCTAAAATTGAAATGGATAAGATTTTTCAAAACAGGAAAAATCATAAAAAACTAAGTTAGAAAAAGAAGTACTGGTGCTAACAGCGCCTAAGCTCCAGGGCTTGCGCCCACGCACAGGCCCACAACGCAAGCCCCATCGCCTAGGCGCGGAACGTTGGGCCCAATGAAACAAAAAATTATACTTGAATGATTGATAAAAGATTAATAAAAGATTTTAATGATGATCAAGATAAGAGGTTATTATCAATCTCTGATACTGAAATAGTAATTGAGTTCTCCAAAACTCTATTTGATTTATATCCTCATTTAGTAAAATTAATGAGTCACTGCTATGACCCTTATGATGAAGTTGTTATGAATCTTTCTATAATCTTATCTATTCAACCTTCTCAAGTAAATATGGGATTAGTATTAATTACCAAGAAACTCACACCTACGGATTTACCTTACATCGATATCATTCAATCAATCACATTCAGGCTTTCCCAAAATCATTTCCAATAAAAGTTATCGTAGGAAACGATCAATCTCTTTTAAAGAAGGATGACCTTTTAAACAAGGAACTCATATTCATCCAGTTTGGTGATACAAAGAATTATCTTACTGGAGGAGAAGATCAAATTGATTTAGCAACTGTTAACTTCGATTATTCACAATTGTGTATAATTGACAAAACCAGTGGTTTAAGATATAAAGACCAACCAATTGTTTGGGTTAAAACTGACAGTTTAGAATTTGAATTAGTTCTTGAAACCTATGATCAAGATGAACACAAATACTATCAAGATAAATATGCAGAATAATAACACTGGGCCCAACACAGGCTACACTCTACCAGGCTTTTAGCTTGTGCATCTTGGCAAAATAATTACTAAATTCGTAGTCAGTGCTTCCTGGGAAGTTGAGTAAATAAAAAAGCCTGGCAGCGTGTAGCCTGGGAACGTTAGCGGTAATTGACTGATACATCGAGAATCATGAAGAAAATATTAATAAAAAATAGAGCAATAGATGAAATAATTATAGGCTTCCTCTTAGTAGTAACAGGATTATTATTAATGTATAACTCGATTTATTTTATTTATGCTTATAATTATTCTAGCATTTTATTCCTCTTCATGGTTCCTATGACTACTCTTGTTTCTGAGTTAATAATCAGTCTATTCTTGGTTTATTCAGGATATCATCTAATCACAAATAATCAAGAACAGACTATATTCATTAAGATTACATCAATAATCATCATGATATATCCAGTTAATAGAATATTTATAGATCTTCTGAGGCATCATAAAATCACTGATTCATTAAACATAATATTAGTATTACCACTGGGATTGCTCTTATATTTGTACATAAGCCAGAGGAAATTTGTTGAAAAAGAAGGTCATTCTAGCTTAATAAAAAAGGACAACCTCAAAGTTTTAATAGGTTTTTGTCTTTTCATAACAATTGATTTACTTTTCTATTCGTGGAACTACATGACAAGAATAATATAATAACAACTACCGCTAACACAGGTATCTGTTGCACAACCCTTAAAAACTAAATTGTTTAAACTTATAAAGTAGAAAACGGCGCAAGAATTTGGTGTATTTTCAAAAGTTGGTTATTCTGCATTACTGCTTATCATAAAATTTCTTATACGAAAACAGGTTTGAAATAAGCTAAAAACAGGTTTAAAACCGAGGCTTTTATAGCTTTTTGATCAAGTAGCAGAACCTGTGAAACTGATTCAACTTTAGTTGACTTAAACCTTAGATATTTATTAAGATTATAGCATAGTGCTGCCATCATCACATGTTTTGTCGCCAGTTCTATACCTCTGGTGTTAACCCTTCGCATATTCAGAAAGTTAAGCAGGGTTCCCAATACCGGCTCAACCGTCCGACTTCGGATCCGACTGATCTTTTTTGCATATGGCATCTGCATCTTCTCGTGCATCCGGTCATAATACGGCTTATCTATCGTATCATCAATCTTCTTGTAATCCAACTTGCCTATGCATTTCGTGCGTAACGGACAGATCTTACATTTGGAGTTGTCTGACCAATAAATTTTCTTTCCTCGCCCATCTTTATCCACCTTTTGCCTTTTAAAGGGTAAAATCGCCTTGTTCCCCCGGGTGCACTCATATTGGTCCAGCTCTTTGTTATAGACAAATCCTTCCCGAACCGGTTTGTATAAGCCAAAATTGGGGATATATGCATCAATCTCATGTTCCTCGCAATACCTCAATGCCGTTCCACTGCTATACCCAGTATCAGCTGCAGCCTGTTCTATTTTAATTCCTTGCTTTTTCAAATTCTCAATACTTTGTCCAAGTATTTCCGGCATGCACTGACTATCCCTTTGATCGGCAAAATCAGCGCAGGCTCCTGTTATGACATGATTTGCATCATCCACTGATATCTGACCAAAATAATTCATCTGGCGGGCCTTGCCTGGCTTCACACTGATACGCGCATCAGGATCTGTAGGTGAATAATGGGTATGGTTATTAAGATATTTGGGACGAATACTATTCCCATTTTCATCAAGCTGTTTAGTGTTTTTATTGGAGGGCTGATTCTTGTATGCTTCAGCTTTCCAGGCATGATGCTGTTCAACTTTATGCTTCTTTGAAGTGCTTACTTTGTATTCTGTTCCTTCATTCAGCTCATCAAGGTACTGCTCAGCATCTTCAACCACTTCCTTTTCCACTAAAGAATCCATACTGGCATTAGCTTTAATGAAAGCTGAGTCGATTACCTGACGTTTGCCCCGAACCATGCCTTTCTCAACACACAAACTGAGTACTCTCCTGAACAGTTCAAAGAAGACTTCCTCCCCGTATAATTGTCTGGTCCTGCTGATGGTGCTGTGCCATGGTAAGGGCTCATCAAAGTCATACCTGATGTATAGCCGCACATTCAGACAATTGGCGCAATACTCAATTAATTTCCGGTCGGAGTTAATGTTATTGAGATAGCCTACCAGGCATATCTTGAAAAACACCACAGGATCAATTGATTCCTGACCCTCTTCTCCATAATAGCCTTCTGTAGCTTTATAAAGAAAATGCAGGTCCAGTGCAGCATCCAGCTTCCGGTAATAATCATCTATTGGTACCATCTCATCCAGATGGAGCTGGTACATCATTTTAGGGGTATATTCTTTTCGTCCTTGCATGATTAAAAATAATAAATAAAAAACAATATATAGTGCAGTAATACAACTTGTTATAAACATTTTGAGGTTAATTTTAACCTAATTTGGGTTGATTTCAGCATTTAATAAATCATTAGATTTGTATAGTTGTGCAACAAGCACACAGGCTAGGTGTGGTGGGGTTTCCTGACCCGCAAAGCCCACCAAAAACCCCACCACACCTAGCCTGGAAACGTTACCTGCAAGGCTTTTAGACCGACAAATTTTCATTAAACAATTCATAGACTCATTAAATTTAAGAAACTTTAGAAAAATCGTGTCTTTCGACAATTTAATTGATATATCAACTATATTTGAATCAAATAAATCAAAATTCATGGAACAACTTGATCAAATAATCTTTTACTCTCTTGAAAAATCCATTAAATCTTACAGGCAGTACGCACAAAAAAATATTACCAAGAAGGGATTTGACATTACTATCGACCAGTGGCTTGTACTTAAAACCATAGAAAATAATGCGGGTATGACTCAACAACAAATAGCTATAAATGTGTTCAAAGACTACGCCTCAATCACTCGCATAATTGAGATTTTAGTGACCAAAAATTTCTTAGAGAGGGATTTTCATTCAGCCGACAGAAGAAGATTTGATTTAAGTATAACAAAGCTAGGATTTGAAACACTTAAAAGGTTGACGCCTATTATTGAATCTAACAGAAAGAAAGCTCTTAAGGGATTTGCCATATCAGAGATTGAATTATTAAATAATTCACTTAATAAGATTATTAAAAATTGTGTATAGTATGAAGAAAATATTAACCCTAACGGCTCTTACTATCATTTGTTTGTGCGGTTGTAATAACCTTGAAGCCCAAACTAGTTTTTTAAATAAAAGCGTTTTTACAGTTGAAGAAATGCAAAAAGATTTTTTAGTGTTTAGAGCATGCTTAGAGGAAAGTCATCCTGGACTTTATATTTATAAATCTAAATTAACAATTGATTCTATATTTAATGCTAACTATTCTGCCTTAAATAAAGACATGACAGGAAGAGAATTTATGTTATTAACGTGCAGAGTCGCTTCACAAATTGGCGATGGCCACTTAAGAGTTGTGCCTCCCAAAATACAATTAGACTCTTTGGATAATGGACCAACAGCAATTCCTTTTAATGTCTATTGTTTTGATAATAAATTATATGTTAGAAAAAACTATTCACCTCTTGATGATAAGGAATTTCTTGGATCGCAAATTATTTCAATTAATGGCCACTCGATAGAAAACTTTATCAGAGAATATCTGCAAATATTTCCTTCCGATGGAAATAATTTGACTCATAAATACAGACTGCTTTCAAGCTCTCGATATTTCACAAGATATTTCAGTATGTTATACGGTTATGCAGAGCGATATAATGTAGAGTATATTTCATTGAATGAAACAACTCTCAAAACAAAAACAATTCAAGGATTGACCTTTGATAATTTATTAAAAATTGCAGACGATCGCTACCCTGTCAAAATTGATGAACAAAAACCTGCCTTCTTTAAAATAAACGATGACAAAAAGTATGCTTTTTTAAAAATAAAATCTTTCGACAAAGGCCAATACAAGAAAAATAAAATGAATTTTGAAAAATTTCTTAAGGCTTCATTCAAAAAAATGGAATCAGAAAATATTCCAAATCTAATTATTGATGTTCGCGACAATGGAGGTGGGACAGATGAATACGGCAAAATATTGTTTTCTTACTTCGTAAATCAACCTTTTGATTATTATAAATCACTGCGCATGAATAAAGAAGGTTTTGATTGCTTTAAATATACTAATAAACCCGACATGAAAGCCCCTACGGGAATGTTAGAACCGAATAAAGAAGGGACATTTGACAACGTACAGCATCCCAATGTTGGCAGGCAGAATCCTTTGACTCCAACTTTCGCTGGGAACATTTACGTGTTAATAAATGGTTGGTGTTTTTCGACTACCAGCGAATTTTTATCTCAACTTCACTTTCATACCAAAGCAGTTTTTATTGGCGAGGAAAGTGGGGGCGGTTATTATGGTAATTGTTCTGGACCTACCCCTGACTTTACTTTGCCAAATACCAAAGTGAGAATTGAAATTCCATTAATGTATTATAGTATGGCTGTAGAAAACTATCAATATCTGGACAGAGGACTATTTCCAAACTACACAGTAACACCGAGTATAATAGACAAAATAAGCAATATTGACTTAGAATTAAGCTTGACTAAAAAACTCATCGATGACAAATAATGCCCTGCAGGTAACACTTTGTAGTAGCAAGCTGGGCTTTGTAGCTTATCTTTCATTTGGAATTCTACTTTTCTTTGGTATCTTTATCTAAGCTTTTGTTCCTTGAACTCCCAGCCAGCTGCTGCAAAGGGAACGTTAGGTGCAAGCGTAGCGGACAACACAAACTAAATTTACATATGTAACAAAGGTCACAAACGGACCCAAAACAAAAATGTAATTTGCAGACAAATTAATATCAAATAAAATGACAAATAAATTAACTACATTTTTAGGTCTAATATTTTTAAGTCTATCAGTCTTTTCTCAAACGACACCTTTCAATATTTATATTGAACCAATAAATATATCTGGACTTGGTGGACTTCAAGCCTATGCACTTGGACAACACAACGGAAAATGGCTTGTTCTTGGTGGTCGACTTGACGGACTTCACCGCAGACAACCTTTTGCAGCATTTGACATAGCAGGCAACAACAATCAAATAATTGTAATTGACCCTGTATCTCAACAAAAATGGACAGCACCACTTACATCGCTTTCTGTTGCATTGCAAGAACAATTAAGTTCGACAAATATGGAGTTTCACCAAGAAGGAAATTATCTATATATCATTGGTGGTTATGGCTATAACACGGCATCAGCCGCAAGAAAAACATTCGACAACTTAACTGCAATAGATGTTCCATCCTTAATTAATGCCGTAATTGGCGGTACTGCAATCACAAGTTATTTCCGACAAATTAGTGATGCTCAATTTGCAGTTACAGGTGGCCATCTAAAAAAAATAAACAATACTTTTTATCTCATTGGCGGCAACAAGTTTGACGGTAATTACAACCCAATGGGCAACCCTACCTATACACAAGTATATACGGACGCCATTCGGAAGTTCGACATAACAGATAACGGGTCAACAATTACCATTAATCATTTGCCAACCATTACAGATGCTACCAATTTACACAGAAGAGATTATAACGCAGTGCCTCAAATATTGCCAACTGGAGAAGAAGGAATTACAGCATTTTCAGGAGTATTCCAACCAACGGTTGACCTGCCATTTTTAAATTGTGTAAATATTGACAGTATAAATTACGCAGTAAATAATTCATTTCAACAATACTACAACCATTACCATTGTGCTGTATTGCCGCTTTATTCTACTATTAATAATGAAATGCACAATGTTTTTTTTGGTGGTATAGCACAGTATTATGACAGCTTAGGGATATTAGTGCAAGACAACAATGTTCCATTTGTTAAAACTATTGCTCGTGTAACTAGAAACTCAGCAGGGACAATGGCTGAGTATAAACTTCCTGTAGAAATGCCAGGTTTGCTCGGTGCAGGAGCAGAATTTATACCCATTAAAACTGTTCCTCAGTTTAATAATGAAGTTTTTAAATTGGATGATTTCACATTAGACAGCACACTAGTAGGTTACATATATGGTGGTATCAGTAGCACAGCAGCAAATATTTTTTTTACAAATACAGGAACTCAAAGTAGTGCAAGCAGCCAAATATTTAAAGTATATGTAATCAAAAACTCAACAGTAGGTATTCACGACTTAAATGAACAAAGCATTGGAACCTTAAAAATGCAAATTTTTCCAAATCCAAGTGCTGGAGACTTTGTTGTCAAGTTTCATTTGAATAAAATCGCAGAAACAAAAATCTCATTTTATAGTATTGACGGTAAGAAAATAGAAGAAAGAATTCTAAATAATTTACAAATTGGAGAAAACATATTTCAGCGAAAAATTAAAAACCTTGACCTTGGTGGGACATACATTTTGACAATTGAAACACCTTTTGAAAAGGCGACACAAAAAATAATTATCGAACCATAGACAGAAACGCCAGCACCTAACACCACCTGCAAGAAATTGGTGCTTCATTGGTTAAATGAAGCTTTGTGCTTCGTATCAAGTTCATTGCAGGCAGACAGTTTTCGTCTCCGAAATCGTCATCTTCTTGTAGCTGCAAAACTTTACCGGCTATTTTGCCAGAACAACGTAAACAAAAGAAAATTAACATAAATAGACATAAATGAATATTAAAAATTTTGAGTTCAAAGCAAAAATTGACGAGATAGAAAAATACGAAAATAAATTACTGACACTTAATCCGTATTTTCAGGGACTTGACCATCAAATAGACACATATTTTAATACTCAAAATGGAAGACTGAAACTAAGAGAAGGAAATATTGAAAACTCATTAATAAACTATGATAGAGAAAATGTTTCAGGTTCAAAAGAATCTCAAATAATTCTATATCAACACGAACCAAATGTTGCTCTGAAAAATATTTTGATTAGACAACTTGGAGTTAAAATAGTTGTAGATAAAAAGCGAAAAATATATTTTATAGACAACGTTAAATTTCACTTTGATGTTGTTGAACATTTAGGGACATTTATGGAAGTTGAAGCAATTGATAGCAAAGAAGAGTTTACCATAGAAGAATTGAAAGAACAATGTGACAAATATTTTGACTTTTTTGAATTGACACAAAATAATATAATTGACAAATCCTACAGCGACTTGATAATGGAATTAAATTAAAAAAACAGCCACTAACATCGGTTTGGCAATATGGCAACTGAAGTGCTTCTAAGAATCCTTTGTGCAAGGTTCTACATTAGTAATTCTATTGAGCTTTTGAGCTAAAATCAGTCACACCACCAAGCCAACGACCTATAGCGGTCAGCATAAAAGACTACATCCAAATAAGTAATGACAGAAAAATTGACAATAAATCAAATAAATTTTATCAGAATGAACAGAAAAACGAAGGGTAAACAGACATTTGAAACCCTCAAAATTCAAATATACATTTCGATGTTACTATTGCTGGTATTCTTTGTGTCTTGCAAGTCAGGTCCGGATAAAACACAAACAGATTCCTCAAAAATTACAGATAGTATTCCTTCTGCAGTTACACAAAATGACACAATAGATGCAGTTGTAAAATCAATAATTGACCTTTCGGCAAACGACTTCTATAAAAACCAACAGCCACTGCCTACTGAATTTCGGAATGTGAAATTTAGGTATAGTATAAAACCGAACAAAGAAATTCTGTATTTTTTATGTGGACAGTTTAAGACACGAAACAATGATGAATGGACACATTTTACGACTATTAAGAACATCGACTACGAACAATGGATAGGTCCAAGTGGATTAACTTATTGTGAGAATTCTGAAGAAATACCTTACAACAAAACAGACTTATCAGTCGAACTAATAAACAGACTAAATTCTTTACAAAAAATTGAAAAATAGATTGATCGGGACAAGCAAGCCGAACCTCTAAAAGCACCTACCTGCAAATAGAGGGTTTGCTGTTAGTGGGACAAAATAATCTATTGCTAAAATATAACGATTCGCAGGTATCTATCTTAACCTCGCCCCTATCAGCGGGCAGATTAGGAACGTTATGCTTAAAGTGCAACACAATAGTGTTAGCTTTATAATTAAAAGTGCTGAGACAGCATAATAATCACTGCAGATAAAACATGAAGACAAAAATTATATTTCTTAAAAAAGTGGCATCCTTATGCTGCTTATTGATATTATTTGTTTTCAATAGCAGATTATACTCACAGATTATATATACTGACATACCTGACGCTACTCCCAATGCTACTTATCCTTTAGATTTGAATAATGACACCATTACTGATTATATAATTCAATTTGATTCTATTGATAAGGTGATGTGTAAACCTCAAAATAACAATGCTTATTCGGGGAATTTTGTTGGTGGTGTGCATTTACCATGGGCATTATCTGCAGATATTAGCATTTGTGACACAATGTCAACATGGTATGATTCCAATAACCCTGGAACCATGGCTTGGGGAACAAGCACAGGCTACTGGGTAGGAGAAACAAATAAATATTTAGCACTAAAACTCATTGTGGGAACTAACACATACTATGGCTGGGCCCGTTTTGATGTTACAACAACATCCACATCGTTCACCATTAAGGATTACGCCTATGAGAGTACCCCAAATACTTGCATACAGTCGGGACAAATGCTCACAGGTATTACTGAGAATTTAATCAAGAATATCTTTTCTATCTCCCCAAATCCATTCATTTCCTCGACAACGATACAGACAACTGGCAATCTTAAAAATGCAACCCTGAGCATATACAACCTTTACGGTCAGACTTTAAAGCAAGTAAATAATATTTCGGGGCAGACCGTTTCTTTAACCCGTGACAACCTTCCAGGAGGACAGTATTACCTAATACTGACAGAAGAAAATAAGATCATCGCAGTAGAGAAATTAATAATTACGGACTGATCTCAAACACAACAGCACTGAGCATACGACTGGTAAGGCAAAAGTGGCGTTTCAGTGTTCCTAAGATACATTTGTGGTAAATCAAAGTTTGGTTCTCCTCATCAACCTTTGTAGTGAAAATCGTCACAATCGCCAGGCTCAAAACGGCATACACAGGATTAATCTGAAACTGGAGCTTTTACTTATCTTTAGGGAGCAAACCACTTTTACAAATGGTAGTGAGAATGCAAGGATTCACGAAAGCTATGTTGCCAATTATCAGTGGAATTAAGATTTGTTCGCAGGAGAAAGTATTTTGAAGAAGGGGCTTACAGTGACGGGTAGTAGAAAGATTTACAATTAAAAGCAGATGCATTAAAATGGAAAGAAAACTTAATATAATTCTGTCCCTGTGTTTCATTTTTGTTCTACAAAATGTGTTTTGCCAGAATGGAAGAGCACTTTGCAAAGCTGTTTCCAATTCTGATTTCAAGAAGATAGAAAGAATCGCAAAAAAAGTAATTAAGACGAATAAAAACGGGCAACTATACTTTAATGGTGAAGGTAGTGGCTATCAGATCGATCTGACTTCTTGTCTTGATTCTATAACAGATTGGTTTAAAAGGCAAGATTGTGTAGAAGATGCCTATTGGGATAAATGTCAAATGAAAGCTTTGATATATCCGGGACATTCTTCCATTGGTGTAAAATTTAGAACAAACAAAGGAATTGTAGAAAGATGCTTTCTGATTCAGGAAGGAACAACAGGGCAAATTAATCTTTTAGGATGGAGACCGAAAATATCAAAAGAAAAGAAAATACTTGTCTATAAAAAAATGTATGAATACAATGGTTTTATCGAATTACAGAAATTAAATTGCTATCCTTATCTTAAAAGGGAAATGAAAAATGACACGATCATTCCGCAAATTCTGGTGGGGATCTGGCAAATGATAAAGACCCCTATTAGCTTAGAAGATAAGGGAATCAAGTTCAAAATGAATGCTCAGAACGAACTGGAATTAATAGTTGACAGCCTGAATACTTATAGCTTTTCTACCTACTTTTCTAAAACTGCATTATCAGGCCTGGGGTACAAGAATGGAAGTATCCCTTCCTATTGCATTGTAAGGATGCTTGACGACAATTCCATACAAGTGGAGTATAAAAGTCTGGGGGTCGAGCCATATACAATTAACTATAAACGAGCAGGATATATTCTTGACCGCTAGAATAAAGCAAAAACAATGGATCGCTACCAATGGATAAATTCCCGAAGTCTCCAGCATGCTGTCCCGCTACATCTCCTCAGAGGGTTGACAATGCTCCCGGCAATCCTATACTTCGCATAGCCCCGACGATATAGGCCATTTAGCAGTCCCCATGCAACAAATGGCAATAATCCATTAAATAACATGGAAATATGAAAAGATTTGTAAAATACTTAATAGTCACAATTATATTAACCATTGGTTGGGGTATCATTGTTTTTATAGGACTATCACATGGTTGGTGGTACAACTCAATTGCAGGAAGTAAGGAGCCAGAAGCATTTATTTCTGCAATTAAGGAGAGTACAAAAAAGGAATTTGTTGGAAACTTTGCGATGGCAATTATGAAAAATGGCCGGGTTGATAGAGAGTTGTTTCACTTCACACAACAAACCAGTTGATAAAAACACAATATTTCAAGTCTCTTCTCTTTCTAAGTTCGTTTCTGCCGTTGGAATAATGAAATTGATTGAGCTTCGGAAAATTGACTTAGACACTCCGGTAAATAATTATTTAACAAGATGGCAATTGCCTAAAAGTGAATTTGATATTGAAAAGGTAACTGTTCGAAGATTGCTGAGTCATACAGCAGGCTTAACTGATGGACTGGGCTATAGTGGTTTTGAAAGCCGGGATTCCGTTCAATCCCTGGAGTCCTCACTCACTAAGGCAAGAGATGCGGATGCGGATATTAGTGGTGAAGTAAGAGTTGGAATAGAACCAAACTCCATGTGGAAATACTCAGGTGGTGGTTTTACACTTTTACAATTGGTAGTTGAAGAGACAAGCGGACAATCGTTTAACGAATTTATGACTTCCAATTTATTCACTCCACTGAATATGAATAGCAGCACTTACATTCTGAATGATTCACTAAGCAGCAGATTATGTGAGTTCTACAATGCTGATAAAACAACCGCTCCACATTTCTACTACACTTCATTAGCAGCAACATCACTTTACACCTCATTATCTGATTTAGAAACATTTTTTCAATTTTTTCTAAAAGGAAAGAATGGTGAACCAATAGGCAGGAAACAATTAAAGCCAGAAACCTTGAAGTTGTTAAGAGAAGGACATTGGGATATAATGGGAGAAGAAATTTATGGTTTAGGCAGTATGCTTTATATCGATTTAGAAGAGAATGAGTACATTTTTGGACATGACGGAAGAAGCACTCCTCCAATAAACACTGCAATAAGGATCAATCCCGTAAGTGGAGATGGAATAATTGTTTTGGAAACAGGTAATCCGGACCTAGCATCAAGAATTGCCAGTGACTGGGTGTATCTGCAAACCGGAAAAGCAGACACTTTACTATTTGGTTTGTTGTTAAAGAAGACCATAACAATAGCTTTAGTCGGAATATTATTTATTATACTATTACTTATTGGATTAGCCAGATGGCGCAAGAAAAGAGTCGCTGCCACCAACAGAGGTTTGGCTTAATGGCGATCACTGTGATAAGTTGAAATATTGTAATTACAATTTACATTTGAACGTGGTTACTGAGTATACCTGTCGACTTCAAAAGAAGTAGAATCAAAGACCGGAAGTTTTTAAATAGCAGAAATGGAAAACCCCTTACTGCTAAGCAGGTGGTCGGCCCAGCTTGTAATGACTGAGAGGCAGCGATTCACATATAAAGCATCCCGCTGCTAAACTGAAAAAGGCAGTCCAGCCCTGTTATACGATCCCGCGGTAGCAGAAGTCGGGTAAAGAGGATTCTTATTGATAATCGAGCTGAACCTTATCCTTTTTCCTTTCCTTTCGTTTACGCCTGATATTTATGTTGAGACCAGAGCATTGCGGATAAAAACTGCTTCCTCTGAACGAATCAGCGAAGGTTTCGCTTTGGGGCGATAATCTTGAGGCTTCTCTATATCCCTAATTCAATTTATTTAAGAACACTCATACACAAAATCGCTAATTTCCTTATCTTTAAGCAGATAATCCGACCAGAAGTCAAGATTGAGTGAATTATTCAGTTGAGCTTACACTGCCGGTATCGGCTCTCCTAAGGACTTATACTTTCTTTACTGGTATTTAACCTGGCACCCGAAGATGAGAAATTAGAATATTATCTTGAGTAAAACAGGCCCTGTCCAGGAAGACTGCATTACCACCAGAAGTTACAAATGCTTAATACAAGCAAGTTCTGTTAAGCAATTACTCAAACCAACGCTGATAAGAAAACTTTATAAATTTTGTTTTCTGACATTGCTTCTGCCCCACCTCCTCTATCCCGGAAACGTTAGTATTCATTGCAAATTCAATGACATCAACCTATATCTGAGGTTTAAAAAAGAGAATGTTATGAAACTCATTCACACAATCATCTTCATGATTTTTGCACTGATAAGTTTACAGGCACAGGACTACCTGATTAGTTTTGAGGGTGTTGGTGCTGCTACAACGATCAGTTCGGTAAAAGTTGAAAATTTAACGAGCGGGGCCAGTCTAACCCTAAATGGAGGAGACAAGCTGCATTTGATCCCGGCGCTTGGAATTGATGCAAAGCCAGCTGATAACATGACTTTGCAACTTTATCCCAATCCGATGAAGGAGCAATCCGTATTAACATTTTGTACCCAGCAGAGTGGCAATGTCCTCATAAGTGTTTTTGATTTATCCGGTAAGGCTGTTTTTCGGCTCAGCAAGTTACTTTCGCGCGGGACGCACAACTTTCGGGTTTCAGGAATAAACCGGGGTATGTATTTATTAACAATCACCGGCGAAGACTTCAACTATTCAGCGAAACTGTTGAGTCAAAACACAGTGCCTGACATGGCAGGGATTGAGTATATGTCTTCCGATGATCATTCAACAGGGAAGCAGTTTAAAAGCACATCGGCCACAATTGATATGCCCTATACCGATGGCAATATTCTAAATTTCAAAGGTGTTTCCGGAGATTACAGCGCCATAGTTTCGAATGTACCAACCGGCAATAAAACAATAACCTTTCCTTTTATTGCCTGCACCGACAGTGATGGCAACAATTATGCAACAGTACAAATAGGAAGCGGAAAATTCGCTCAATTCTGGATGGCTGAAAATCTGAGAGTTGGAAATGCAATTGACAGTACCACGATATCAGCTGATAATGGCATTATCGAATACTATTGTTATAAGGATAATTTAAACATTTGTGGCGAGTATGGTGGATTATACAGATGGGATGAAATGATGAATTACAACGGCACAGAGGGCTCCAGAGGTATATGTCCCAACGGCTGGCACATACCCACAAATCAGGAATTTTATGACCTGGAGATTTTCCTTGGCGGATCGAGTGTGGCTGGGGGCAAACTAAAAGAGACAGGAACATACCATTGGAACGCCAATAATTCAGGCGCAACCAATGAAACAGGCTTCACTGCTCTACCCGGCGGTTTCCTGCAATCCTGGGGTCCGACTTACGATCTTCTCGGCATTCGTGCAACTTTCTGGTCATCCTCACCAGGGACTGTCGGCGGGTATTACTTCTATTTGGCGGTCAGCTATTTAGGGGCAGCTTCATACAGAAGTGATGACCAACTTGAATCAGCTTATTCAGTCAGGTGCCTCCACGACTAAGCGATTTCAGGGCTCACCCTCATAGCCAGATAAGACTAATAAGAAATGCTTGCTTAAGGTTGGTAAGCCTCATGCCGGATGGCTTATTTGCACCAATCAATCAACTTGTAAGACAACGGCCAAACGTTGTTTATAGTGTACCAATCAATGAATTCTACTTTCTTCGCTGATAAAATACCAGCAATATCTCAGCATTTGACAAAGTCTAAGTTAGCATGTGCTGATTTGATAAAAATCGAGTTTATGCTGCTATTAAAAATTCCGATATTTATAGTCTGATACTTATCATTTTTAGCTTTTGTTCAAACATGAACCGTTTTCCTTTATGATGAAAACCAATCCCCAGATGTCAATAAAATGGAAGATGAAATAAAAAATTACTTGTCCAGATACATACCAATTACCAATGAACTGGAGGAGGAACTAAGCAAAATTGAGTTTATCCAATCCTATAAAAAAGGAACTATTCTGCTTGAAGAAGGAAAAATCTCCAATGAATGCTACTTCATTATAAAGGGCTGTATCAGAAGCTTTTTTATAAAGGAAGGAGAAGAAAGAACAACTGAATTCTATACAGAGGAACAGGCTGTTATACCTTCAGCATATGGAATGAAGGTTCCTTCTGAGTATTATGTGGAGTGCATTGAAGATACAATTGCCGGAGTAGGTACTCCAGAACTGGAACTGGAAATGTATCAGAAATTTCCTCAGATAGAATCACTTAATCGGGCGTTGGGGGAGGTTATTATGGCAAAATACCAGGATACTTTTGCTGAATTCAAAATGGCTTCGCCCGAAGAGAGATATTTATCCCTGTTGAAAAACAGACCTGATTTGATTCAAAGGGCTCCCCAGCATCAAATAGCCAGTTATTTAGGAATAAAGCCTGAATCCTTAAGCCGGATCCGTAAAAGGATTATGAAATAAAAATATTGCCATCTGTATTTCTTAACTTAAGTCAACGTTTTGGCCAGTCAGGGCCCGGTAATTTTGTGTTGAAATTATTGTTCAACATAACTTACAACAAAATGAAAACTAGAAGAAGTACAATGGCATTAGTATTTGTCATGCTGTTTACAAGCATGTTTGGTCAAAACCAGGCAAAAAAGGATTCAGAATTTTCTACCGAAAGGAGATTCTCCTTAAGTACCACTTACTATTCCTTCTTAAATTTCGGAGAAGAAAAGACGAATACGCATCATTACGAATTTCATTTTGGGTACAAGCTTACTTCAAAAGACAGAATTGAAATAAAGGCTGCAACCTGGAAAATGTTTGCCCCAATGGGCTTGCCAATGAAGGAGCAATTAAAGTTCGATGAGAATAATTTCTACCCCGGCAGGCTGAGGGAATCAGGGATTGGTATAACCTACCAGCGTATGATATGGAAAGGCCTGTTTGCAGCAATTGAAGTTATGCCCCAATTGAAAACTTACATTGACAGCAATGCCCGAAAAATTGGAAATGGCTTCAAGCTATATTCATCCTATCATCTGGGGTATCAGCTCTCATTTTTCAAAGAACGGTTTTATTTGGAGCCACAGTTACATTGCCAATACTGGCCAGTTGATACCAATACCCCGCAAGCTTTTCAGGCAGAAGACCAAAAGTGGAACAACTATTTCCTCTTTGAGCCTAATCTTTATATCGGTTTCAGATTTTAATAACAGAAATCATGGAAAAAGTTGAAAAATTTTGGGATAGAATCGCTTCCAGGTATGATGCTATTGAAAGTAATGACATGGCTTACCGGATATTTATTGAAGAGGCAAGAAGGTATATCAAAGCAGATGACACGGTTATAGATTTCGGTTGTGGTACCGGACTCATCTGCAATGAAATTGCACAGAATGTCAGGACAATCTATGCTATAGATACATCCCCAGGGATGCTTGAAATTTCTAAAAGCAAGGCATCTGAGTGCCAGATCCAGAATATTGAATTTTCGTGCACTTCGATATTTGATGAGAAATTCAAGGAGGGATCCATTGATGCCTTGATTGCCTTTAACATCTTCCATTTATTGGAAGAGCCACTAATGTATTTTCAAAGGATTAACCACCTATTAAAACCAGGCGGTTATATATTATCAGCTACTCCTTGCATGAGTGAGGCCCCGGCATTAAACCTTGTTCTGAAGCTCTCTTCCATGATAGGCTTAACGCCCAAATTAAATTCATTTTCCAGCACAGAATTGGAACAACTATTCTTAAAGGCATCTTTAAAGACAGTAAAGCTGAACAGAATTAAACCGAAATCTCCACAGTATTTCTGCATTTCAGAAAAGAATCAGGGAATAGAATAATGGTATCATATTGACAATTAAATTTTTATGTCGATGTTTTACAAACAACTAATTCTCAAAATCATGAACACAAAAATAATTTCCGGATAAGATATTCACTTTTCTAAGCATGATTGTATGCTTATGTGCTTGCAGTGAACAAATAAAATTTCAGGCCTCATTAATGGAGATGAATAAACCGGAATATCTGCTGAAAGATTCCACGTATTGGAATAAATATGAAAGTCCGCATTTTATCTATTATTCTAGCAAAAAGGTAAACAATGATTTGATCGAACCGATCATGGAGAGTCAGGAAATCAACGTTACACATATTGCCAAAATAATGAATATCAACAATATAGACACCCTGCCAAAAATCAACTTTTGGTTATTCAATTCAGATAATGAGAAATACCAGAAAACCCAGGTTAATTCGAATGCACATACATTAACTGAATATTGGTCAACCTACTACAATATCAATAATGCTACCGGCGCACATGAAGTTGGCCATCTTATGAGTCAATATTTCTGGGGTTATCTGAATTCGAAGAAATATGATTTTTTAATGCAGGAAGGATTTGCATTTTATGTTGATGAAACAAGGTTTTTTAAGTTTGACTTTTACAAAAAAGCAAGAACTATACTTCGAAATGAAAAATACAAAATATCAACAATTATAAAGGACAACAATAACGATGATTATGAGGAAAAAGCCATCGTTTGCGGTGCATTTATTAAGTATTTAATCACTTCCCATGGAATTGAGAACTTTGCCAAATTATGGAAGAGTGTCGGTGAAGATGAAAATGTCTTTAGTACCATCTATAGCAAGAGCTTATCCACTTTGGAGAAGGATTTTTATGCCTTTCTGGATGTTCAGAATTGACGAAACCGACCAACAGGAAGCGTTAATATTATTGAGTCCATTGCTGTTCAGAATGCCCCGGTATAACTCAAACCTAAGGGATTGAGCTAAGCAAATTACTTGCGAATAAGATCAGAGAGTAGTTCCCGTAAACTATTTGTTGAAAATTTATTGTCAAAACAGAGTTCAACAGACATTTTTGTACTGTTGGGAAAATCAGAATTCTGTCCTGCAATTTAGCCAGTTTATTCATCTGAAATATTAGTCCTGAAAGGAGAGTGACCTTTTCATCTTCAAGATATTAACATATATTAAATATTGTAATTCCTCCAATATGAAAATCGCTATTCTTCGCATTGCTTTTATGTTGATGTTAGCACTCAGTTGCATTAACACCATTAAGGCTCAAACCGGAACTGCCCTTGATTTCAATGGCTCAGATTCACCAGAAACAGCGCAGTACCTGGTTATTCCGGGAATGCCCGAACTTTACAGCTTCACCTTTGAGTTCGATATAAAATACAAGGGAGGTAATCAAGGCTATGACAGGATCCTGAGTACTACGAATCATGGATTCAACATGGCTATAGATGAGAATGGAATGATCAGGCTTCAGTCCACAGATTTGGATTTTTGGTGGACAGATATGGGCTATCAGCTGCCACTTAACACATGGCAGCATATTGCAGTCTGCTATGATATCACAACGGTATATTTATATATAAACGGTGTCTATTGGAATGAAATAAGTCTCTGGAATTTTCTGCCTGTTGTGGCGTCAGATTGGTATCTGGGCGCCTGCCAGGTCAATTTAGCCGAGAATGGTAATTTTGTAATGGACAACTTCAGATTCTGGGATATCCCATTGTATCAGGAAAACATTCTTCCCAATTACCAAAAATGCCTGTTTGGCAATGAAGCGGGACTTTTTGTTCTTTACGATTTTGATGAAGGTACAGGTAATACTGTTAATGATCTTGCTCCCTATGGCGGCCTGACAAACGGAACAACCACCAATAGTCCAGAATGGGTTACAGGATTAAGCTGCATACCTCCAAGCTATAATCTCACCTACGCAGGTAATGGTAACACAGGAGGTTCGGCACCTTCAGATATTCTTTCTCCATATATTGAGGATGAAGTAGTCACCATTATTGGTCCCGGAACACTCGCAAAAACAGGTTATGCATTTACAGCCTGGAATACATTGGCAAATGGAAGCGGAATAGCCTATTCAATAGGGGATACACTCAGCATGCCGGCTCATGATGTGCAATTATACGCTCAGTGGCAGCTGGAACACTATTCAGTTACTTACTCAGGAAATGGCAATACTGCAGGCTCAGTACTGTCAGATACTAACAGCTACACTTACGGATCAGCAGTTATCGCTTTGGGGCAGGGGACTCTTGACAGAGATTGCAAAATATTTAACGGATGGAATACTGCCGCAAATGGCAGTGGGGATACCTATGACGCCGGATCAACCTTCAATATGCCACCAAACAACATAACACTTTACGCAAAGTGGCAGGGAGCTTATGAATCCGGCCAAATTGTTGGAACAGCAGGATTTTCCAATGCCAGGTCTGGCACTAACTGCATTGCTTTCCTGAATGAAACACCTTATGTACTATTTGGGGAGGGAGCTGTGAATGGCAAGGCATCAGTGATGAAATACAATGGCAACAATTGGGAGTACGTGGGAATTCCTACTTTTTCTGCCGGAGCGGCAGAAGATTTCTCTATGGTATTTCAGGATTCAACTCCCTATATTTCATACAGGGACTATGGATATGGAAGCAGGGCCTCTGTAATGAAATTCGATGGCACGAATTGGGTGTACGTTGGAAATCCGGGATTTTCAGCAGCAACAGCAAACTCTTCATCACTTGCGGTGATCAATGGGACTCCCTATATGGCATTCAGGGATTATGGCAACTCACAATTTGGATCGGTTATGAAATTTGATGGCACGAGCTGGGTGTATGTTGGCGGTCCGGGATTCACAAATGCCAGAGCCGGATCTCTTTCCCTTGCAGCAGATTCTAATGGAGTGCTTTATCTAGCTTTTATGGATGAATCAAATTCAAACAAAGCAACTGTTAAGAAATTGATTGGCTCCAGTTGGGAAAATGTTGGAAATGCAGGCTTTACGGCAGGCGCAGCTTATAACACTTCCCTGGCTCTGAACTCAGGGATACCTTATCTGGCTTTTTATGATGCTGGAAACGGTTCTAAAGCCTCTGTAATGAGATTTGATGGCACAAACTGGGAATATGTTGGAAGTCCGGGGTTTTCGGCAGGTAGTCCAAGTAACGTAACATTAAAAATTCATAATGGAATCCCTTATGTAGCTTACCATGATCAATCGAACAGCAATAGGGTAACCGTGAAGAAGTATGATGGTATGGATTGGGTACATATAGGAGTTGTCCAAAACTCAGGTTCCACATATACTTGCTCAATCCTGGCATTGGACCCCAATGGAATTCCTTATGTTGCATACCATGATATAGCCAATTCAAACAAACAATCTATATCGAAATTCAGTCTGCCTGCCTTTTCAGTGTCTTATAATGGAAATGGAAATACAGGCGGTGCTGTCCCGTTGGATCCCAATTCGCCTTATGAACCCTGTGAATCGATAACAGTACTTGGGCCTGGAACCTTAGAAAAAACCGGTTTTTCGTTCAGTGGCTGGAATACAGAATCAGATGGCAGTGGTCACTCATATAGCACTGGTTCAACAATAATTATGGAATCAGATTCCATTGTTTTGTATGCACAATGGTCGACTCCAGAGATCAATATTTCAGGAAACTCAATTCCGATTGTTAATGGTGATATTAGTCCTGAAACTAATGACTTTACAGATTTTGGTTCAACAAATATCGGTACATCAATAACACATACTTTTTCAATTGAAAATACCGGGTCATTTGAGTTAAGTCTGACAAATAATCCCGGGATTACCGTTACCGGAAGAGGTTTCTCCCTATTGGCAGATGCTCCGGGCACAATTGCGGCGAGTAGTTCAGCAAGCTTTCAGGTTTCTTTTACTCCGGACAGCTGCGGAACGTTCAATGGATTAATCAGTATTTCGAGTGATGATGCAGATGAAAGTCCATATACATTTACCATCACAGGAATTGGTGTTGACAATATCGCACCGCAAACTCCTGTTCTGGCTGATCTGACCGGTGATTGCTCAGTAACTGCAACTGCTCCTACAACCACTGATAACTGCGCTGGTACTGTTACTGCAACAACCACCGATCCGCTAACTTATAACTCACAGGGAAGCTATATTATCCATTGGAATTTCGCTGATGGAAATGGAAATTCCGTGATTGTAAACCAGAATGTAATTGTGGATGATATCACTGCTCCGGTCACTCCGACTTTGGCTGATTTGTCTGGTGAATGCTCTGTGACTGCTTTAGCTCCAACTACAACCGATAACTGTGCCGGGACCATTACCGGAACAACGACTGATCCTTTGACCTACACCTCACTGGGAAGCTATATTATCCATTGGAATTTCGCTGATGGAAATGGAAATTCCGTGAATGTGAACCAGAATGTGATTGTAGATGATATCACGGCCCCTGTCACTCCAACTCTGGCCGATTTAACAGGTGAATGTTCAGTAACTGCAATTGCTCCGACAACCACTGATAACTGCGCTGGCAGCATCACCGGAACGACTACTGATCCACTTACCTATAACTCGCAGGGAAGCTATATTATCCATTGGAATTTTGCCGATGGAAACGGGAACTCTGTGAATGTAAACCAGAATGTAATCGTTGATGACATAACGGCTCCGGCTACTCCAACACTTGCTGATTTGACAGATGAATGTTCAGTAACTGCAATAGCGCCGACAACTACTGATAACTGTGCGGGAAACATCACAGGAACAACGACTGATCCTTTGACCTACACCTCACAGGGAAGCTATATTATTCATTGGAATTTTGCTGATGGAAACGGAAATTCTGTCAATGTGAACCAGAATGTGATTGTCGATGATATTACGGCTCCATCTGCTCCGACTTTGGCTGATTTGACTGGTGAATGTTCAGTAACTGCAATTGCTCCAACAACCACTGATAACTGTGCTGGAACCGTTTCAGGAACAACCACTGATCCGCTGACCTATAACTCGCAGGGAAGCTATATGATCCATTGGAATTTTGCTGATGGAAACGGGAATTCCGTGAATGTAAACCAGAATGTGATTGTAGATGATATTACGGCTCCGGCTACTCCGACTTTATCAGATTTGACCGGTGAATGTTCAGTAACTGCAATTGCTCCGACAACCACTGATAACTGCGCTGGTACTGTTACTGCAACAACCACCGATCCGCTAACTTATAACTCACAGGGAAGCTATATTATCCATTGGAATTTTGATGATGGAAATGGAAATTCCGTGAATGTGAACCAGAATGTAATTGTGGATGATATCACTGCTCCGGTCGCTCCGACTTTGGCTGATTTGACTGGTGAATGTTCAGTAACTGCAATTGCTCCTACTACAACAGATATTTGTTCAGGAACCATAACTGGCACAACCACTGATTCGCTGACCTATAACACGCAGGGCAGCTATATTATCCATTGGAATTTTGACGATGGAAATGGAAATTCTGTCAATGTGAACCAGGATGTGATTGTGGATGATATCACGGCCCCTGTCACTCCGACTCTGGCCGATTTAACAGGTGAATGTTCAGTAACTGCAACTGCTCCTACTACAACAGATTTTTGTTCAGGAACCATAACTGGCACAACCACTGATCCGCTGACCTATAACTTGCAGGGAAGCTATATGATCCATTGGAATTTTGCGGATGGAAATGGAAATTCCGTTAATGTGAACCAGAATGTAATCGTTGATGATATTACGGCTCCATCTGCTCCGACTTTGGCTGATTTGACTGGTGAATGTTCAGTAACTGCAATTGCTCCGACAACCACTGATAACTGCGCTGGAACTGTTACTGCAACAACCACCGATCCGCTAACTTATAACTCACAGGGAAGCTATATTATTCACTGGAATTTTGCAGATGGAAATGGGAATTCTGTAAATGTGAACCAGAATGTAATTGTAGATGATATCACGGCTCCTCTTAGTCCAACTCTAGCAGATTTGACTGGTGAATGTTCGGTAACTGCAATTGCTCCAACAACCACTGATAATTGCGCTGGCAGCATCACAGGAACAACGACTGATCCGCTGACCTATAACTCACAGGGAAGCTATATAATCCATTGGAATTTCGCTGATGGCAATGGAAATTCAGTGAATGTAAACCAGAATGTGATTGTCGATGATATTACGGCTCCGGCTGCTCCGACTTTATCAGATTTGACCGGTGAATGTTCAGTAACTGCAATTGCTCCAACTACAACAGATATTTGTTCAGGAACCTTAACTGGCACAACCACTGATCCGCTGACCTATAACTCACAGGGAACCTACATTATCCACTGGAATTTCTCAGATAGAAATGGAAACTCAGTTAATGTGAATCAGAATGTGATTGTAGATGATATTACGGCTCCGGTTGCTCCGACTTTGGCTGATCTGACTGGTGAATGTTCAGTAACTGCAATTGCTCCAACTACAACAGATATTTGTTCAGGAACCATCACTGGCACAACCACTGATCCGCTGACCTATAACACGCAGGGCAGCTATATTATCCATTGGAATTTTGCAGATGGAAATGGGAATTCCATAAATGTGAACCAGAATGTAATTGTTGATGATATAACGGCTCCGCTGCTCCAACTCTTGCTGATTTGACAGGTGAATGTTCAGTAACTGCAATAGCGCCGACAACTACTGATAACTGTGCGGGAAACATCACAGGAACAACGACTGATCCTTTGACCTATAACTCGCAGGGAAGCTATATTATCCATTGGAATTTTGATGATGGAAACGGGAATTCTGTGAATGTGAACCAGAATGTGATTGTAGATGATATCACAGCTCCTGTGGCTCCTACTCTTGCTGATTTAACTGGTGAATGTTCAGTAACTGCAATTGCTCCAACAACCACCGATAACTGTGCTGGAAGCATTATCGGAACTACTACTGATCCGCTGACCTATAACTTGCAGGGAAGCTATATTATCCATTGGAATTTTGATGATGGAAATGGAAATTCCGTAAATGTGAACCAGAATGAATGTAGATGATATCACGGCTCCTGCCCACGCTGATTTGCTGGGAATGTTCGTACCCGCCCACCACCCCAACGATAACTGTGCGGAACCATTACCGGACAACCACTGATCCGCTGACCTATAACTCACAGGGAAGCTATATAATCCATTGGAATTTTGATGATGGAAACGGGAATTCCGTGAATGTGAACCAGAATGTAATTGTGGATGATATCACTGCTCCGGTCGCTCCGACTTTGGCTGATTTGACTGGTGAATGTTCAGTAACTGCAATTGCTCCGACAACCACTGATAACTGTGCTGGAAGCATCACAGGAACAACTACTGATCCGCTGACCTATAACTCACAGGGAAGCTATATAATCCATTGGAATTTTGCAGATGGAAATGGGAATTCTGTAAATGTGAACCAGAATGTAATTGTAGATGATATCACAGCTCCTCTTAGTCCAACTCTAGCAGATTTGACTGGTGAATGCTCTGTTACTGCAATTGCTCCGACAACTACTGATAACTGTGCGGGAAGCATCACAGGAACTACTACTGATCCACTTACCTATAACTCGCAGGGAAGCTATATTATTCATTGGAATTTTGATGATGGAAATGGGAATTCTGTGAATGTGAACCAGAATGTGATTGTGGATGATATCACCGCTCCGGTCGCTCCTACTCTGGCAGATTTGACTGGTGAATGCTCTGTTACTGCGATTGCTCCAACCACAACTGATAATTGCGCTGGTTCCATTACCGGAACTACTACTGATCCACTTACCTATAACTCGCAGGGAAGCTATATTATCCATTGGAATTTCGCTGATGGAAATGGAAATTCTGTCAATGTGAACCAGAATGTGATTGTAGATGATATCACGGCTCCTGTGGCTCCGACTTTGGCTGATTTGACTGGTGAATGTTCTGTAACTGCAATAGCGCCAACAACTACTGATAACTGTACGGGAAGCATCACCGGAACAACCACAGATCCGCAGACATATACCGAGCAGGGTACTTATGTCATTCACTGGAACTTTGACGATGGAAATGGAAATACAAGCACCCAAAATCAGAATGTGTTTATTGCTGATATTACAGATCCTGAGATTGCTTGTCCGGACGACAGAATAGTATTCCTCAATGAAGGGGAAACCTATTATACTATTGTCGGGAATGAGTTGGATCCAGTTTCGGTAAATGATAATTGTACATTAGACAACTATTTCAATTCAATAAACAACGAACAAACACTTGCTGGTGAACAGCTTGCGATTGGTACAACCTCCATTGTCTGGTATGCAACCGATATAGCCGGAAACACAGATACTTGTTCTATGGTGGTCCAGGTTAATTACCTGAGCAGTATTAATGAGCAGGAAACTATTGACCATATGATATATCCTAATCCTTCAAATGGAATGGTCAAGGTTTACCTTAATGCTAATTCAGACTACACCGTAAAAGTTTGGGATGCACAGGGCAGACTCATCATTGAGAAACTCTCAAATATCAGGCTGCAGGAGATCAATCTGCTTGCCGCTCCAACTGGAGTCTACTATTTCCAGATCATTTACAATGGCAGGGTCATTAATGACAAGGTAATTATTCACTAAATGGAATAATTCCGAACTGGAATTCAGACAATTACTAAAGTAAAATCACCCCCAAATTTCGAATATTTGAGGGTGATTTTTCTTTATAAATTCTTACCAGGTTCATACAGAATGAAGTTGAAGTATTAGCTTTCAGCTTGAGCAATCAATACATTTCGACACGGTTAGATCATATTACGTTAAATCTGCTATTTTCTTATTTTTATGTTTGAAATTGACACCCAATCCAAAACGGTATTGAGATTTCCAGCTGGCTGAAATGGACGCTGACCTAACACAACGACACAGATAAGAACCTCACAAATGATTATTACCTTTGTATAAATGTTCAATCAACTCAAAAAGCAACTCCATGATGTCCTTTCAGGAAAGAGCGAAGTTAGGAATGGAAAAGCTATCCACACAAGCACCTGTTACCTTGGACAAAGCCAAAAGACAGGCACAGATTCTAAAGGAGCAAAGTTCTGCGAAGTGCAAGAAAAGCAGAGTTTAGACCTTTACATTTCTGAAAACCATTTGTGGTTAAACCTATTGATTTCACATATTTATTGATACAAGAGCACTACAACAAATCAATATAATAGACTCGAACTACGTTCAGAAGCTTATTGATTCTATTTTTTACAATAGCTTGACAGACTACCTCCAAAATCTGCATTTACATAATTACACTTTAGAAGTCACTGCAAATAAATTAATTAGGTATCATTATAGAGGATTTACATGACGAAAGTGTTTTGACAAAGGATGGATTGCTCTATTTTATTGATACCGTTTTCTATTTAACAGACGCTTTCTGGATTTCTGAATAAACTACTCCTAATATCTTCTCTCCGCTGCGATTAAACAGAACGCAGCTCAAATTAAAAATTTCTTCGAAAAGTACAGCAAGAATTACATACCAATACTCTTGAATGAAAATGTCTGATAGCATTCATTTAATCTACAATAACACCAAACAGCTTTCAAAGAAAGACATTGAAGAAGAAGTCCTGGATTCGAATTCTCCTTTCGTGCAATGAGCAGAAAATTAGCGATTAAAGACTCGGTTCCTGAACAATGAAAGCAAAACATGTATAATAAATACTTAGAAAAGTGAATCTTCTTTTTGTATGCAGCAGGAATCAATGGCGAAGTCCAACAGCTGAATTCATTTACAGGAATTATTCAGGAATAAATGCTAAATCTGCCGGGACAGAATCATCCTCCCGTATTAAATTAAATTCGAAAATTATTGAGTGGGCGGACCTTATCTTCGTTATGGAAAAGAAGCATAAACAAAGGATGTGCGAGAACTTTCCGAAGGAATCCAATGACAAAAAAATTATTATTTTAGACATCCCGGATGAATACCAATATATGGATCCGGAGCTAATCAGGGAAATCAAAGCCATCGTAGACGACTATATCAAATAGAATCCAATAAAAACGTTATAAATTCAATTTCAACAATTCATAAATTCTAACATCATGAAAAAACATTACATCAGTATTTTATTCATTTTTATCCTGTCCTTAAATCTATCCTTTGCTCAGGATTTTGTAAAAATGAACGAAACAGGAATCAAAGACAAGAATGACTGCATCAAGCAAAATGACAATGCTCTTCTTTGTGCCAATTATCTGCTTTCTGGAACAATAAAGGACAACTCTGATGACTACAATCATTTGAATGCATTGCAATTCCTGTTTAAATGGATGGAAGCAAGTCCGGAGTTTTCATTTATGATTGATGAGCCAATCGTTAAAATCTCAAAATCGAACACAACCTTACTGGGAGTCTACATGGCTGCCATGACTAAATTCGTATTGGAGAACAAGGACAAATCAAAAGATAACCAGCAAGTTAAGTATGGCTCATTCCTTATTTTTATCGATTATTGTCAGGATCCCAAAAACGAAGTCAAATTGAATAAGGAAATCAAAAAACTTATCAAGGCAAAGGAAGAAAACACGCTGGAAGATTATTTGAAATAAAATCAGGGCGTGTCTGCTGAACTAAACCTTGAGTAAGCTTATTCCTTTCATTGAAGAGTTATGCTTAATAGTTTAGAGGCTTGCCTTATACTTTTGCCCCATATTTTAATATTAGAATCCTTCTTTGTTCCTACTGCATTATGTTGCTAATTTAGAAGTCTGAACTAAATGCAATTATCAACAATGATGATAATGCCGGAAACAAAATCAGTATCAGTCTACAATAGATTAGCGAATGCATTTCCTGGCAAGTTGCTTATTATCTATATGTTATGTCTGTTACCCGGTTTTATGGCCGGGCAAACATCCCCGAACTCAAGAAAATCAGCTGGGAAAGCAGATCATCAGGATTTCAGTGATATCTGCGCTTTTCTTGGTGGCCGTTCAGATAAGAACTTTCTGGGAACCGGAAATCTGGGATTGGTGATCCAGCCAACATCTGTGAACGTAATCTTTCTGCAAAAATGGAAGGAAGGCGGTCTGCTCGACTGGGCTTCAGGCAGTGTAAGATCCTGGGCGCCTGACAGGATTGAGTTGAAAGAACCTATTCCATCCAATGCTGCAAATATTTCAACGGCTCCCGTCTCGAGAAAGGTCTTTGTTACGCGTGATGATGTTCTGGGTGTTGAGTTTGAATGGGAGAACAAGACATACAAAGAGATTGTAGTTCAGGCTTCATTTTCAGGCATTTTGCCGGGTGAAGCAACAACAGCCACGGGCTCTGAAGCAGGTTTCTGTTATTCAACAGCTCCTTACAGCGATAAGGTCCCTCAGGCTATTCATTACATACTTGGCTCATCAATACTCCCGCATAAAGTGAATCTGGAAAGTGGGAAATATGATGTACTCTTTGAAATTCATCTTAAACCTCATTCCAGAAAAACATTTGCACTTTTCCTCGCAACAGGCATTGATAAGACAATGGCAGAAGAAGCTATAAGCAAATGGTCCCACAGCAGTGATATAACCACAGAAGTCCGGCAGGAGTGGAATGATTGGTTTGACAAGGACATTCCTCATTTCAAGTCAAGCAACCCCTACTTTGAAAAGCTTTACTATTACCGATGGTGGTCGCTCTACACAAAAATGATCTTTGCCAAAATAGGGCACTTCTATTATCCCGCCCCAAGGGAGGGAACCGTGATGTATGAAGGTGTTGTTTCCTATTCAGGAGCCTGCGTTTCGGTGGATGAACTGCGCTGGATGCGGGATCCTTACTGGGCTTTGTCCACCACCAAGGAGTTCTTCGCTCCGGAAAACCTGAACGATGGCTATCTTTCGAACCATATTTGGGACTGGGGAATAGATGCCGATGAGAGCAACATAGATGTCACAGGACGTTCAGTACCCTATCAGAACTATGCAGTGGCAGCTTTTCGGGGAGCGATGCTTGTTCATCCCGATCAGGGAGTGGCAACACTCCGGCAAATCTGGCCGGAGCTGAAGAGCAATCTGGACTCCTATTCCCGCATTTTTGACATTGATCATGACGGACTTTATGAGACCTATCCCTGGAGTAATTCAGCGGGACAGGAGTGGACTGCCAGATATTCATATTTCGATCCGATTCCGGAGATGTTCAGGAACGAGCGCAGCAGAACCTACGCGCCCGATGGAAGCAAGGCAGTAGAAGACATGGATCTTATGCAAAAAATCCGCAAATCAGTGGTTACCGACCCTGACTATAAGTGGCCTGAAACCGCAGATGAACTCTACCGCTGTTATTACAGCACCCGCGACCATCGTCTGGCTACTGTAGACCAAAGCACCTATGCCTTTCAAAATTTTCGAGCCGCCACCAGACTTGCTGAACTCATGAATGACACGGCATCTCAGGGACAATATGCTAAAATGGTGAAACAAACGGAGGATGGTATACTCTCAACAATGTGGGATGGGACAGACTCGTTCTTTTATGATATTAAACCACTAATTTTTAAGCCAGCCCGAGTCAAATCAGTAACCGGATACTATGTTTTCTGGGCAAGGATGGCTGAAAAAAAGCATCTCAGCATGATGAAGCATCTTTTCGATCCACAAACTTTCTGGACAGAGTATCCCCTACCCTCTTTGCCACTTGATTATGAGAAGTACAGGGAGCTCCAGGAAACAGGCTGGACCTATTGGAATTATGCCACATGGCCGAGGACAACCTGCCATGTGGTGGATGGAACCCTTTGGGCAGCCAAGGCTCTGGATACAACACTCAGCCTGTCTGCTGCAGCTCTATTTGACAGGTATACACGAATGCACTTCCCTGATGGTGATGTAAACAGGCCAAATATAGCAGAACGCTATGACCCGCATTCAGGAAAACCTTTCTGGGATAATCTTGACTATAACCATTCCACCTGGATCGACCTGATAGTTCAGCATGTGGCTGGACTTACACCACAGGACTCGGATGATATTATTATAGATCCGGTAGATATGGGCTGGGAATCCTTCTCCCTGACTAATATCAGATACCGCAACCATGACATAGATGTGGAATTTAACAGAAGGAAAGGAATGATTGTGAGAGTTGATGGTGTAGTTAAGGCAAGGACTCCGCGGTTGCAAAAGGTTGTAATCAAATCAGGACAATTCTCTATGGATTGAAGCTATGAATCAAGATTCAGACTGAGTTTATTTGTATATGTTTTGAATGTTGATTCCAGTCACAGCAAGCATTACACCGCTATCTTTGTATACATTCGCAGAATCTGCAATCGTTTCACTGCTAAATGCTAAAGGAAATGGTGTTCACATCATTGTTTACTATCACTTTTTATCAGTTTTGGCTTTAAATAACCACATGAAAATTAAATTCACTTTCATTGCTTTAGTTGCCATACTGGCCATTTCCAGGGCGCAGACGCCCAACCCCGCGCTAATCGGATACTGGCACAACTGGAACGGTTCCAATGCACCTTACATTCAGCTGGATGCAATCGACAACCGCTATAATGTAATTGAAATCGCTTTTGCCACTCCGGTATCGCTTTCAGATATGACCATGGTTTTCAGTCCGGAAGTGGTTTCACAGAATGTATTGATAAGCAAAATCCAGACCTTGCAAAGTCAGGGAAAGAAGGTATTGATAAGCATAGGTGGCGCCAATGCTACCATCGACCTTAGTTCTACTGCAAACAAGGATGCATTTGTCAGCTCAATGACCAATCTGATCAACACCTACGGATTTGATGGCATTGATATAGATATTGAGCATGGTAGCTCCATATTGATTAATGGTGGAACAATAGCTGCACCGGGAAACATAGCACAGGTCCATTTAACGGAAGCCATAAAACAAATTATGGCAAATTACCGCACTAATCACTCTCAGAAACTGTTTCTTACCATGGCACCTGAAACTGCTTATGTGCAGGGCGGACAATCAGCTTTCGGGAATATCTGGGGAGGATACCTTCCCATTATTGATGCATTGAGGGATTCGATTGATATTCTGCAGGTTCAGCTTTACAACAGTGGTTCCATGTATGGTATCGATGGTAACATTTACTTCCAGGGAACTGCCGATTTCATTGTTGCAATGACAGAAGCCGTGATTGCCGGATTCAGCACAAATGGAGGCTGGTTCGAGGGCTTGCCTGCCAACAAGGTTGCAGTTGGATTACCGGCTTGTGAGAGTGCAGCAGGCGGTGGATTCACAGATTCGGCAACGGTAAAATCAGCAATTGAGTATTTAAGGGGAGATGGCCCCCGTCCCGGTTCCTATGTATTATCAAATTCGAACGGCTATCCCGACTTAAGAGGCATGATGACCTGGTCAATCAATTGGGATGCAGTGAGCAGTTGTGGAAACGTATATCAGTATGCAAATAATTTTGAAGGTATTTTCATTACAGCATCCTCCGTTTCAGATGCTGAATCAGTGGCTGCACTTACAATCTATCCAAATCCAACTAAAGGAGAATTCACCATTCAGCTTCCAGAGGACAAAGCAGATATTTTAATTACTGATATTCTTGGACGACAAATCATCCGGATGCAGAGTTTGCAGTCGACGACGAACCTGCATCTTGACAAGAATGGCATTTATTTTATCAGTGTTACCAACAAACAAGGAACTTCAGTCAGAAAACTACTTGTAAACCGTTGATTGAACTGACTTTAATCATAGAATCCAGCTTACGAAAATCAAAACTTACCAATGAAAGAGAGGCAATGAATGCGGCCTAATCACAGAATGATCAATTGACCTTAATTCTTCGGATTGAAATGCAAGCATTCCTGCAGGCAGATTTCATCTATGAACGTAAACCTTAATGCCTTGACTAATTTCTTTAGTATCAAGGAATCAACTATAGCGATATTGTATCTTTGTTTGAAGTGTGATTTTCAGTATTTCAGAATTAGCCGGACTATCAATGAATCAAAATAATACTGTTGTTATGTCATTTCAGGAAACGTTCTGCTTTGCGACGGATAAGTGTGCAAGGGCAGAAGTCTTCTTGCAAGCATCTTTCTTAAAAAATTCATTTCGATTGCGCTGAAAGCAGCGAATGCTAAGGGGTCATCGATTGGGATCAATTTATAAAGTGAATACAAATTCTTTTGCAGATGTCAAATCAAAGTACAGCAATAACCATAATACATGTTTCATCCGCTTTATCGTGGCGTGGTGGGGAACAGCAGATTGCATATCTTTTGACAGAACTTTCGAAGCAAGGAATTCAGCAAATTTTGATTTGTCCGCAAGATTCGCCACTCCATAGGTTTTGTATAAAGAATTCGATCCAGGTTAAGACGTTCCGCAAACGCTCCGGATTTGACCCGGGACTTGCTTTGCGTATTTCACAAGTTTGTCGTAGATCAATAAAACCAATAATTCATGCCCACGATAGTCATTCACATAACAGCGCATTCCTTTCCGCATTCCTTTGGTTGAACAAAACGCCACTAATTGTTCACCGCCGGGTTGGCTTTTCCACAAACAACAATTTTCTAGGTGCATTGAAATATAATCACAGCACTATATCCCGAATTATTTGCGTTTCAGAAAATGTGCGTTCAACCGTGAACTCCGGTCATGCTAACTCAAAAAAAACCGTGACGGTTTATGATGGAATAGACCTGAATAAATTTAAAGGGAAAACGAACTCCAATATTCTCAGAAACAGATTCAATATTAACAGTCAACAGCCAATCATTGGCAATATTTCAGCAATTACAGCCGAAAAAGACCTGACCACTTTTGTAGACACTGCTGCAATACTTCTCAAAAAGAATCCCGAATTGCGTTTTTTCATTATTGGAGATGGCGCTGAAAGACAGCAAATAAGCGATTACATCAAGCTAAAAGCTCTGGAAGACAAAATATTTCTGACTGGTTTCATGGAAAACATAGAGGAAATTTTAATGGAATTGGATCTGCTCTTATTTACCTCCGTAAATGAAGGACTTGGCACTAGCCTGCTTGATGCTTTTGCCTGCCGGATACCTGTTGTTGCCACAAATGCAGGGGGTATCCCGGAAATCGTAGAAAACAGGGTTACCGGTCTGACAGTAGAAATAAGAAACCCGTCTGGAATGGCTGAAGCAGTAGAGGAAGTATTAAATAATCCCGAATTGAGGAATAATATTATTGAAAATGCCTTCCAGAAAGTCCAGAAGTTCTCAACTGAAAAGATGTCGGCTAAGATTATTGAAATCTATAATGAAGTCTATCAAAGCTCGGAATAGAGCATAGCAGAAAGTTACCGCCAATGCAGAGAACATATTTTACTGAATTCATGTCATATTAATAACAATGAAATATAAACTCTTATTTATCTTACTAATCATAAGCAACTTGTGTTCAGCGCAATGGCCTAAAGTTTTTGGACAATATTCTTATGACGTGATTGGCAGGTATTTGGTTGAGAGTTATGATCATGGAATATACATAGCTGGAGCAGAGCGGCTTAACCCGGATTCCTATTTTACGGCATATGTCATGAAGCTTGATATTAATGGATTTTTATTATGGAAACGATATATAGATGATCAATCAGATAATATTGTTCTAGGGATTTCTCAGACAACTGATGGAGGAATCTTTATTTCCGGGCAGACACAAGGTATTAGCACGGAAGAGAATGGGTTTTACATGAAATTAGATGCTTGTGGTGAAAAAGTTTGGTGTGCTATCATTGATATTCCAAGTTATAGCTCTTGTGTGAACAATATTATTCTACCTGATGGAGGTTTTATAATTCAAGGCGGGGTCTATGAAACTGTACATGATCGGATATGGCTTTATAAAGTTGACTCTGTTGGAAATTTAATATGGATGAAAACGATGATTCCTGATACATCTTATTTTAATGAAACAGGGTATTATTTAATCAACACAAATGATTCTTGTGTACTAGTTTCTGGCTTTGCATACACAATTCGAGATCCAAATACACCGCAATATGGTTGGCAATCGCCATTTTGGGTAAAATTTGATTATAATGGTGATCAGATATGGGACTTGCCCTGGTTTACAACAACTCACATCGAAGCAGATTATGGAAATTCGAGACAGGATGCCGCCGGAAATTTCTATAGTGCAGGTTCTTATGGGCTTGGACCTGGTGCAGATGCTTGTTTTTATAAATTTTCAAATAATGGAGCACGAATAGGATATCATATACTTCCCGGATTTGGAACCGCGGCGACCTGCAATTCAATTGAATTCTTTGAAGACTCAACGCTTTTTCTTGGAGGAGCATATGCTGTCAATGAAATTGGATATTCAATGGCGATCAAATCAGATACAAATGGAAATATTATTAATTCAAAGAATGTACCTCTCTATGGTGGATATTTAGCATATTCCACAACAACATTTGATCACAAAATACTCGCAATGGGTGAAAGGCCACAGTTGACTGGTTATCCTCGGTGGGAAACTTGTTTGTTCAAATTCAACCAAAACCTCGAATATGACAGTACTTATACAATGCCAATGAAATACGACAGTCTTTGTACTGGTATAATCCTACCAGATAAGACTTTCAACCTTGATTGTCAAATAGTAAGCATTTCCGATGCAGAAAAAACAAATCAGAATTCAGCTTTAAAGATATATCCAAACCCTACCATCAACAAGTTAATAATTGAACTACCAGATTACTATATTGGAGAGAACCAATCAAATCATTTTAAAATCATTACTACTGTCTTTCAGCTTGTAGGGGAAAAGAAAATTGAAATAGTCGATTTAAAAGGCCAAATTATATATTCGATGACACTTGAAGCTCAAGAAAAAGTCCTCAGCATAGATGCTTCAAACTGGTCACCAGGGATGTACCTTGCAAGATTAGTTAATAATGGAAAAACATGGGCACAAGGGAAAATAATAAAAACAAGTAATCCATAAAAAAAGCACTGGCGGTAACATGGGCTTTGCTGCTAGGGCTTTGTCCTGTCGCACAAGGCCCACAACTCAAAGCCCCAGCGCCAAGCCCAGGAACGTTAAAGCACGAAATAAACTGATTATTCAAACACGAAGTTGCAGCTCACACTATAATTTTGACTAAGGTGTTTGAATTTACTAACTTAGCCTACAGTTTAAGATGAGTATATTATCATTGTAATTGTTGTTACCAGTATTGAAAAGCCGGAAAAATTAATAATAGCGTTTAAATAAACCATGGCAGATTGAACTTGCCAATCTTTCTCCAAAAGAGAAAATCGGAGTACTCCCTTACTACTTTAGAAGTTTAAATCCTATTTCGAAAATTTATAGTTGCTGAACATATTGGTGATTGTGAAAGCTAATCGATCGACCCAATATCCTGAAATAGTTTTATGAAGGATACATGCCTTTTGCAATTAATGAGCTTTTAATATGAATAAGCTAAGCGTTACCATCATTGCGTTAAATGAGGAAGAGCGTATACGCGTGGCTCTTGAATCCGTCAGATGGGCCGATGAGATAATTGTTGTGGATTCGGGCAGCACAGATAATACATTAGGAATCTGTAAAGAATATCCCAATTGCAAAACCTTCGTCCAGCCATTTTTGGGGTATGGTATGCAAAAGAGACTCGCAGTGGAGAAGGCGTCGAACGACTGGATACTTTCACTGGATGCAGATGAGGTTGTAACTGAAGGGTTGCAGAAAGAGATCATCTCAGTTTTATCTTCAGAAAACATTACCACTGCCGGATATCTGGTACCAATTACCCTAATATTCATGCAAAAGGTTTTTAAGTATGGTTGCGAGCACAAGCAGCGACACTTGCGCTTTTTTAATAGAAACCGAGGCAATTTTAATACATTGAAAATTCACGAAGGCGTGATACTTGATGGAGCTATCGGAAAGCTAAGAAATGAGATCTTGCATAATAGCTTCATCGATATTCATGAGTATTTTCAGAAATTTAATGATTATACTACAATTTGCCGGGATGAAAGTCTGAAAAAGGGCAAGCATTTTAGCAAGACAAAAAACATAATCCGATTCCCATTTGAGTTTATCAAGCAATATTTTATCCGTTTAAATTTTTTGAACGGCTATCCGGGTTTCGTATGGTCGCTATTCTCAGCTTTATATATTTTCGTTAAACATGCTAAACTTTATGAATCAAGTCTAAAGGCAAAACCATGATAATTGCATTGTTGATAGCAATCATAATTTGTGTGTTCCTTAGCATCCAGTATGGTATATTCATTCCTCCCGTTAAAGGATTGCCAATATTAATGTATCATAAAGTGAGTTTGGAAATCACTGACGGCATAACCATATCAATAGCGAAACTTGAAGAGCAATTTCAATACCTTTCCGTGAAAGGATATACATGCCTAACATTGAGTCACGTTATCAACCATAAGGACGAGAAACTCCCTCCCCGGGTTTTTGTACTCACATTCGATGATGCTTACCTCAATAATTTTGAATACCTGTATCCACTTTTACAGAAATATAATTTTCATGCAACTATAATGCTTCCTGTTGGTTATCTGGGTAAAACCAATGTATGGGATAAGGGTGAAGAACCTATTATGGATTTTGAGAAGCTGCAAGCCCTGGATAACCGTTACATAAGTTTCGGACTGCATACTTTCAGACATATTTCGCTGAAGGATTCAACATTTGAAGAAATAGTGGATGATATCAGCAAATGCAAGGAGACCTTAAGCCAGCATGGGATAGAGTATTTGCCGGTATTAGCATATCCTTTTGGTGCCTATCCAAGAGACAGGGAAAGGAAGGCCGCATTTTTCAACCTCATGAATAAGCTGGGTATAGTTTATGGCCTGCGTATAGGAAACAAGATCAATAAATGGCCTTTAAAGCACAGATTCGAAGTAAAAAGGATTGATATCAGAGGTGATGAACCTTTCTGGAAATTCAAGACGAAATTAAAAAAGGGTCGTGTTAAGATGTTCTGATTTCTTGATTTTTACACAAGCTGAATCATTTCGAGAATCCACAGCAACTGTTCACTATTGAATAGTCTGGAGAACATCAATTATTGTCACAATGTCATTGAAATTACTCTATGCCATATTATAAAACTATCTTTTGCTGGTGTATCTTTAGCAGATGTGCAGATTGAAAAGACATATCGGATAATATCAGGCATTTGAAGAATCAGAGCATTAAACCTTTTACAAAGCTGCTTAATTGTGATTCCAAATTAGACTAATTTTAATCAGGTAAGGGGCGAACAAGAATCAAGACAAGCCACTGAATGAATTATATCATGTAAAAGGTAAAGTCCCCTCAATTTCACAGTATTCTCTTATAAGTCAGGTATAATGAAAAACCTTTTTAAAAGCCTCATTCTGCTTATCATATTACTTCCTTCTCAGGAGTCATTTTCACAACAATTGGTTGCAAGGGCAGGATTTAATCTTGCATGTCAGTCTTTTAGTGGATATGCAGTAAACTCATCAAGAGAATTAAAGTGGAAACCAGGCTATTCTGTCGGATTAGCTTCAGAAATTCCAATTACGAAGGCAATCAGTTTTGAACCCGGGATTTCCTTTTCGAATAAGGGATATAAGTTGTTTGAAAAGCAGGGACTGGCTCTGGATATTTCTGATTACAATCTGAATATCAGCTTGAATTATCTGGAAATCCCTCTCTATTTAAAGACCTCCTATACTTATGGTTCCGTTAAAATGTATGGAGCTGCAGGACCCTACTTGGGAGTCGGACTATGGGGAAGGCAGAAAGCTGATTTTTTATTCAGGGGTCAACCCAGAAGTGATAATTCAGCCATAAGTTGGGGCACAGACATAAATACTGATACTTACAGAAGAATCGACTGGGGGATAAATGCAGGCGCAGGGATTGAAATCAGTTCCTGGCAGTTTGGTTTATCCTATAGTTTCGGACTGGCTAATCTTTCACCCGATACTAGTGGAAATTTGAAGAATAAAAACAAGGTAATAGCCCTGAATCTGGGCTATAAATTGGGAAAGAAATAATTTAACCGTCTAAATTCAGAGAACATTTGGAATTACATTCAGAAAATTAGCCGCATCAAATTGAATAGTTTATGTTACAGAACCTCTTTCTGATCCTGATACTGGTATTTTTCATTCTGGCGTTTGCAATAAGGAATATCAAAACATTTCTTTCAACAAAACAATCCATTAAAGGAAAATCGAGCAAGCTGACCTTATCGATCCTTCTTTCTACGATGATTTATCTGCTGCTTCTGCTAAGGTTAACTGTACTTCCATTCAATTGGATACTTGAGGCAAATCTAAGTGGGTTCGCAATGATTCGGTTCGCCGGATATGCATTTGTACTTGCAGGCTTTATTTTGGGAATCCTTGCGCTGATAGCCATGAGAAATTCCTGGAGAGTCGGCATCCGCTATGACCAAAAGACGGACCTGGTAATTTCAGGAATCTACAGGTTTAGCCGCAATCCATATTTTCTATCCTATAATTTACTGATATTTGGATACATCCTCATTTTCCCTTCTCCAATTCTGGCAATTCTTTGGATTTTACTTGCAATCACTTTTCACAGAATGATTTTAGAAGAAGAAGCCTACCTGGAGTCGGTGCATGGAGAAGAATTCCTGAAATACAAGAAAAGGGTGAACAGGTATTTGACTTTAGGTTAATCAGTATTAAGAACAGCATTTTTAAAGGTTCCGGATTGAACAAATGCCGTGAAATTCTATTTATTAATAATGACAGGCAATTCGAATACCAGCCTTTAACTTCTGGCAATGGAATAGTCCCTGCGCAATTAATCTTACTACAGAATTTCAGCATAAATCATAAACAAATGGCAAATCACCAGAAGTTGTCAATCGAAGAATGCAATAGTCTGCTCAAGATTTTGAAAACCCGTTTTGAGAAGAACCTGAAACGTCATTCAGGTCTTGAATGGGCTGATGTTCAAGCCAGACTGGAAGCTTATCCTGAAAAACTATGGTCGCTGAATGAGATGGAAAGAACCGGTGGTGAACCTGATGTTGTTGGATATGATGATAAATCGAAGGAATTCCTGTTTTTTGATTGTTCCGCAGAAACGCCCAAAGGCCGCAGAAGTCTCTGCTACGACAGGGAGGCCCTGGAATCCAGAAAGGAATTCAAACCCGAAGACAGTGCCTTGGATATGGCTGCAGCCATGGGAATTAATATCCTGACCGAAGAACAATACAGACAGCTGCTGAAACTCGGAAAATTCGATCAAAAGACCTCAAGCTGGATTGAAACACCGGCTGAGATCAGAAAACTGGGAGGAGCCATTTTCGCTGATTTTCGCTATGATCATGTATTTATTTACCATAATGGAGCCTCTTCCTATTATGCTGTGCGCGGGTTCCGTGGATCATTGCGGGTTTAGGCCGACAGAGCACTTCAAGCAGAATCTGAATTAACAATCAGGATTACTTTTTCACGTTATAACAGGGCCACTGCTATAGTCTGGTTATAGTTATTTACTGTTTAAGCAATTTGGACAATTCTTATTAAATTGTCTAAAGATGATATTCACCAAAGAAGTCAGAAGTCATCCTCCCATGCGGACAGAATAACTTTCCAAACAATGGTTTCATTTTTTCTATTCTGACTACTGAATTCTGAATTCTTAGTTTACTTCATACTAATAATTATGACAGTTTCTAAGTATATTCGCTTGAAATTAGCATTAGGCGATAAAACTTGGTGCAATAGCTCAATGGGCGACTGTTATCCTATGTTTATGTATTTCTGGAATTTTATCATCGGCAGCATATTCTTTAAACTGAAAGCCGGGAGCAGACAGTTTAAAACATCGGCATTAGTAGCTGCACTACTACTATCTTTCCAACTGAATGCGCAGAAATCCTCGCCGGATAGCCTGCAACTGGCTTTTGGCAATGTAAGTCTCGCAGCTTCTGATCCATCAGGAAACACCTGGCTGGTTTGCGGAGAACATGCTGACAGTATCATAGTTGTAAAGCAGAAAAAAGTGATTGATGTATCGCAACGCATTCATCTGCCTTCAAATATTCAGTTCACCTGCATCCTCCCGATTGACCCGCATACCGTATTGCTGGGCACAACTTCCGACTATGTTTACCTTCTGCGAAACCGAAGATTTGTGCGCCTCGATGAGTCCTATGGCCTTACTGACAGCTCCATTGTGTCCATGCGTCTTGACCGCGATAACCAGTTTCTTTTTGTAGAAACCTCTCATAAAAAATATGTGTTGCATAATGGCAGTACGAAGGCAGATTTCAGATTTTTGGAAGTTACCGAAACCAATGCCCTTGTTGCTAAAGAAACTGATATACTGCGCAGGTATTTTCGTAAACCTCTGCAAAAGGCAATTTGTGATGTCTTTTCAGATATCGACCTGAGTTTCAGGAATCAGAAATATCTGGGAAATAAAGAGTTTGAAAAAATCAGGTCGCTTCTAAATCCGGGAGACATCCTTATTAAGCGCAACGACCGTCAGGTTTCAAATTTTGGAATTTCAGGTTTCTGGACGCATTCAGCAATCTATCTCGGCAGTCTTGATGACATGAACCGGTATTTCGATGGACTGCCTATGTTAAACGGTCAGCAGGCTTCAGAATTTATTCGTGAAAATTACTTTGAAGCATACCAGCAAATATTCGAGCAAAAACAGATGATTATCGAAGCCATTGGGAAGGGTGTTGTTATTAGTCCGCTGGAACATATTGCCAAGGTTGATTATTTTGCAGGCTTTCGTCCCAATTTACCAAGGGAAGAAATCTTTCGATCCATACTGACTGCCTTTTCATATTATGGGTCACCTTACGATTTCCTGTTCGAATTCGATTCAGATGATGCATTGGTTTGCAGTGAGTTGATATACAAATCATTCAGCGAGACACCCGATAAAAATGGATTAACTTTCATTGGGAGTTCCTTTGAAGGGCATTTCTTCTTTTATCCCAATGACATAGCAAGGCAGTATTGTCTGGAGTATGAGTCAGAGAAACCGGCATTGAACCTGATAATTTTCTATGACGGGGAAGAAAAGGAGAATGTAGAAGTGCCGGGAGAGTTTTGTATAACCCTGCAAAGGCATAGTTTGTTTTGATGGCTGCAGATTAAACTCTGTCGGGGAACATACACATTTGCTAACTTTAAGTTGTCATCGGGATAATTTAATTTATTCCTAACTTATAAGGAAATGATTCAGCAATGTAAAATGCCTTAGTATCTCGGAAACCTTTCTAACTCACGATTTTCATGATAATGGATTTTTAATCATATAAACCTGACCGAACTTGTATTCCTGAAAACACCCCTCCTGTAAACGCTCCAATTTTGCCGGTATACCTCCTTTCAGCTTACAAACCTTTATTAATCCTCAAAAAATGAAAGCATTTACTCTATTTCTGATCATCCTGACCACAGCCAGTCTGTCCATTGCCCAGACATCCCGCAGTTGCAGCCAATTATTGGCGGGCGACCCATCAGCCACGAGCGGAGTCTATTCAATAGATCCGGATGGCGATGGCCCTTTGCCCCTGATGGATTGCTATTGTGATATGACGACTGACGGAGGTGGCTGGACCTTAATCCTGAACTACAACCACCTCACTTCCAGCAATCCGGCCCTGAATATACGTTCCGGGAGTCTTCCATTGCAAGGCAGTGTAATTCTGGGCACTGATGAAAGCAACACAGTTTATTGGGGGCATGCCGATACCTCCATTTTGAATGCTATTCCATTTAATGAAGTAAGGTTTTACGGGGTAACTTCTGGTCACGACCGGATGATCCATTTCAAGACCTCACATACCGGTACTATTTCATATTTCAAGACAGGACTTGGATCAACTGCCGGAATAAGCACTTCCTTTTCGCCACTGAGCGGACACACTTCGCATCTGCCAGCATCTATTGACATGACAGTTTCTGACCGCGGCAATCTGGCGATGACTGATTACCCGCTCTGGACAGGCTCCTCCTACCATTGGTATTTAGGAGGAATTGATGCTTTTTGCAGCAGCGTAAGGTGGGAAGTGGATGATTATCCCTGCAGCACTGAACCTTCAACATTTCATCAGATATGGGTCAGGCAGAAGCAGACAAACAGCCTGAAGGAGACAGGCAAAAAGGAACTGAAAATAAACCTCTGGCCCAATCCAGCAAGGGAGTTAGTCTACCTTAAAGGTGAGAAAGCAATAGCTGGCGCTGATCTAAGCATATACAACAGTCTGGGACAGTTGCTCCTCACCGAAAAGCTGGAGGACAATTCACATCAGGTTAATGCCGGAAACTTAAGTGAGGGCATCTATTTGCTGGTAATTTCCTCCAAGGAGGGAATATTCCACCAAAAGCTGGTCATAAAGAGATAAGTCCCAAGAGAACTTCCCCGGGAAAGAACATCAAATTCGGAAGAGAATTGTAAGTGTTTCTATTCGGTTTTTTCCTCGAAACTTTCCTGTAATTCATTCTTTTCCAGGGTGATGTTATTGGCATCAGCAAATTTTTGCTCTGCTGCCTGGAAAGCATCGTCGAAACCTTTTTCCTCGACACTGACCTGATCAACCAATCCATTGATCTTTTCAACATCAGGTTGCTCGGTGTACAGTTCGTTAATTAGCTGGACATATTGGTTCTGGATAATCCTGTGATAGAACTGAAAAAGATCCATTGCTGCCATTTTCATTCCGAAATCAGGATCATAGGTTTTCAGGTTTTCCAGATTCCTGATTGAATTATCAATTGTATTGCTGAGCAATTGCAAAGCTGCCATCGCAGTTTCATGGGTAGAAGTTGCCTCACTAACAATTCCCATCAGGTTGATGATCTTCTCGCCAATGGCATTCTGCTCATTTACGATATAGTCATTGTACTTGACTGGCTCAGTAATTACAAGCTGATTGCCGGATTGTGCAAAGGATTCAAAGCTCAGGAAGAAGAGCAGTACGAAGGTAAACAGGTTAAATTTTTTCATGGATAGAGGGTTTTGGAGGCACTAATATACAATTTTCGGCTTTATGGCTGTTAGTGGTTTAGTTGTTAGTAGTATAGTTGTTAGTGTTTAAGGTTCGAAGTGGCTCGTACCTAAGTCCAAACGTCACCCTTTTTGTCTTTTATCTTTTGTCTTTTGTCTTTTGTCTTTTGTCTTTTGTCTTTTTCCTTTTGTCTTTTATCTTTTTCTTTTATCTTCCTTAGTGGTTCTAAATCGTGCTACTTGCATGAATTAGAACACAGATGACACTGATCCGCCAGCTGGCGGACAGATTCACACAGATTTGATCTGCGTTAATCAGTTAAAAATCTGCGCTAATCAGCGAGAACCCTTATTGCTACTTGCACACCCTATTAAACTCATCCGCCAGCTGGCGGACTCCACTTCGCTTCGCATCTCTCGCAATCCGAAATAATCTGCATGAAGGTGCAACTCTGTTGCTTAAAGAAATCCCTTTGAATAAAAAAAATCATATGAAAGCAACCCATCTTATTTTCATTGTTATCAGTATTCTAACAGTATTGGTATCCGCCTGCGACAAACCCGAATGCACAAACACAAATCCAGTATTTAACCAAAACCAGCCTGAATCCAAAATTTATCAGGATGAACTTGCCTCTCAGATTCAAAAAGCCGGACAGGAAAGCCTCTCCTATTGGTTCTCGAATTATGAAAATCAGAATGGGAATGAATTACTTTACTTCTCTGTTCAGGGAGATAGTATTTGTGCAACAATGATTCTTGAAGTCAGGGACTGGAGCAATCTGTCGGATTTGAGGGAGAAGAAGGGAGAATCCTATCGGGGCGCCGAATTCAGGGGATTGAAATTCGATATTGAGAAGGATTCATTATCGACCAGGTTTATTTATAAGGGACAATTGGAAATCATAGATTAGTGATTTCATTAAATCAACGATATACATATGCTAAGGAATTGAATCTTTGATTGAATTCAGTATATTTGTCTTGCTCTCAAGTTTCATCATTATTATGCAGAAACGGAGAAGACCCTTCATCTAAAGATTAGTTTTAATATTCATTTACTATTGCTTTTATATGAAAACCAGGCTATATCTGATATTCACATTTCTTTTCTTCGTATCCGCTGATTTGTTTGCCCAACTTCCCTGGCAGCGCATAACACCTATTCCGCAGGAGCATACAATCAACGGCATTCAGAAAATCCCCGGCACCAATAAGCTCATAGCAGTAGCAGAGGGATCAACTGTTATGCTTTCTGATAATGAAGGTGCAAGCTGGGAAATTGTACTCAACCCTGGGGGAACCCCAAATGACTTTTTTTGTCTGGGAACCTATTTCATCAACGAAACCACAGGTTTTCTCTTTGGGGGCAAGGAGAGAATCCTTAAAACCACTGATGGGGGATATACATGGGAAATAAAATATGCCGGGAATTCAAACTATGAATCCCAGTGTATCACCGATATTTATTTTACCAATGAACAGAACGGCTTTGCTATTGGGGCAAGCTCAACATTTTTGAAAACGGTTGATGGAGGTGAAACCTGGACTACGGCCATATCTGGTTTCTCTTTTAATCCATATTGCATTGAATTCGAGAATCCGGCTACAGGATATGTTCTTGTCGGCAGCGATAGTGTTATGGTTAAAACGACTGACGGAGGAGAAAACTGGTCGCTTGTACCTATTTTCCCGGGCTTGCCGGCAACTTCCTATTCAAATTTGAATTTTCTGACTGACAGTGTTGCTATCATAGGCTGCTATGAATCTCAGGCAACACATCCCTACAAGATTTACCGGACTGCCGATGCCGGATTAACCTGGCAATTGGTATTCTCCAGCAGTTCAACTTATCTGTTGAATTTCGATTTCCTGGATTCAATGCATGGTGTGGGAGGGAGTGTTAGCTGGAACTATTCCTCTGTTATACTTCTTACTAATGATGGAGGCTTGACCTGGACCGAGGACTGGCCATCAAATATGCCATGGTACTCAACAAATTCCCTATGCTATTTTGATCAGGACAAAATTTTCAGTGTGGGTATTCTTGGAAGGATCTTTCGCTCCGACAATGCAGGCTTGACCTGGCAGCAGAAAAACCAATTTGCTTTTATGGGAGATATCATGTCGGTTCAGTTTCCAGAACCTATGGTAGGTTATGCCGTTGCAAAAGTTTACGGGGGCGGTATGGGGTATTCAGAAATGAAGAAAACGGTTGATGGTGGTCAAAGCTGGGAATCAATATACGGCGCTAGTGTTGATTATTCCCTTATCTCCTTTATTGATATTAATAACGGTTTTTACACATTTCAATCCTGGGGACTAAACTTTTCAAAGACAAGCGATGGTGGATATCACTGGACAGATTATTCTACAGGTTATGATTTTGAACCCAAAGCAATCCGTTTCTTTGATGAAAACAATGGTTTGATTGCGGGGGATTGGGTTATGATACGAACTGCTGATGGCGGACTAACCTGGCAAACAGTTGATGATCCGGGCATCTGGGGATACGACATCAGTGATATTGAATACAGGTCAGCTGATAAGGTGTTTGCTGTTGGAAATGACTGGAATTCTCAGGGTATAATTGTATCAAATGATGGTGGCATCAGTTGGGATAGAATTGATATTGAAAATTATCAATACGGCAATGACCTCCATTTTGCCAGTGACAGCTTAGCCTTTATTGCCGGATTTAACGACATTTTCAAATCAACGGATGGAGGTTATTCCTGGACCAAATCCAATGTTTCGGATGCAGAAAACATGAACTTCAAAGCCCTTTCGTTCCCTTCGGAATATGTAGGGTACGCCGTAGGTAGTGGAAGCTCCGCAAACACCTATAAAACAGTTGATGGTGGCGAAAACTGGGAACCCATCAATACATCCGTAAGTTCTGATTTGAGCAGTGTTTATTTCACTGATGAGCTACACGGCTTGATTTTCGGAGACTGGGGTGTTGAATCCCGGACAACTACAGGAGGTATCGTTTCTATTAATGAAGAAGCAGAAATTGATTCAGAAAGCTATTTCGATGTTTTCCCAAATCCTGCATTCTCTGATTGGATGATTACTTTCAACAATGAAGTTACTGGCTCAAATTCATCACTTATTGTGACAGATCTTTCAGGAAAGCAGATTGAAGAATATAAAATCAAAAAAGGCGTTTCTGAATTGTACTTTCCAGAGAACCATCTTCCTTCCGGAATTTATTGCATTCAATATCTTTCGGGAAACCATGTCAGGGAAAGCAGAAAACTTGTCATACTTTGACCTGATTTGCAAAATCTCCCTCGAGTTCTGACTGCAACTTTGTGCAATTGGATATAATAATCTAGGATTTTGATTCATCAAAGAATTGCTGGAATTAGCTGAATTTCAATATTAAATCATGCTGGAAACCATAGTATTCCTGTCCATTCAAATCCTGCTGAATCTTTTGGTCAGGATTATCAGGCATGACCGGCTTAGTTATGTGTTTGCATCACTTGCAGGCTTGATTTTCAGTGTTTTGATGCTTTCCTATCCATTCTGGAGCCTCAATATTTATTACCTCTTCTATCCTGAAAAACTCAATCCTTCCTGCGGGATGCTTAGCCTGGCATCCATGCTTTTTCAATGGATAATCGGATTGCCATTGGTTATTCTGCTGCAGTTTCTGTTCAACAGATTCATTCACAGGATTAGCGTACTTAAATTAAAGTATGAGGTCAAATAATTGCCTAAATAACTGGATTGGAGTACCGGTATTGACAATTTTGATATCCTGACTTGCTGATCAGTCACCTTCATGCATTAACTCTATTTCAGCCTATATTTGGAATCTGAAAAATACATTAGATAATCAGGGATGCAGCCATTGTTCTGGACAGGTATCAGCAATAAAGACCGGCTTATAGCCATAGATCAAGTGACGAATATTATCAACAGTCATGGGATTCTTTTAAATCATCAGCTTTTCTCTGATGTATCCATCAGTTTGGTGATCGAAGCAGAAGCGAAGAGTATACAGCCATTATGGTCTGCCTTAAGCGAAATAATGTCTGTTGAGTCGAAAGAAAATGCAGCTGCAATGTCAGGTAAGGATTGCACCATCTTTCTGAATATTACCTTTACTCAAGGCAAAGGTGATTTAATTAGAGATGTTCCCAGTATTCCGGGTTGATAACCTGATTGAATCGACAAAGAAACCAGTTTAATAGATTAGAAGCATGAAACAGCTGTTTACCCTTGTTTCCTTTTTGGTATTCACCGGAATTTGTCTTGGTCAAGACACTGAAAAATGTAATGACCAGATTTTCAATGATCCCTTTCTTGAAAAATTGACAGGCAATTGGGTTGTTGATGGGGAAATCGGATCAGATAAGATCAATTACAATTTTACTGCGAGCTGGGAACTCAATCATCAGTTTCTGCTGCTTGACTTTGCAGATATAGCAACACCTCCGGCATATGCGGCTCATGTTTACATAGGATACGACTGCAATAGTGAACGCTATGTTGCTCACTGGCTTGATAACTTCGGAGGTCGCTTTTCAGAAACTCTTGGATATGGGATTCAGAAAGGAGACAGCATTGAATTTCGTTTCGAATACCCGGATGGTCCTTTTCTCAACTGCTTCATTTACAACCGGCAATCTGACACCTGGCATTTTCATACAACCACCAAAAACTCTGAAGGAAAATGGGTTGTATTCGGGGATATGTATCTGAGCAGAAGCACCAAATAATTATCCTAAAACGAATCAGGCATTTTTTGCTGGATTACTTTCTTAGTACTTTCACCCTGTAAACTGTTCCATTACTATCCTCAAGCAAAACCATATAGGTTCCAGCCGACCGATTTCCCAGGTCTAAAGTGAATCTTCCATCTGTGACGCCAGTAGTGCCATTTTCTATTCTCTTTCCCTGAGCTGAGAACAAGTTGTATCGGAAATCTCTTCCTTCAGGAACCGCAATTGTGATAAGTCCGTCGGTTGGAACCGGAAATGCCTGCAAATTATTCGGAATCAGCTTGTTTTCTGTTCCGAGATGAGAGGAAAGGCATCCCGTCAAACTGAACTCCGCCGCCGAGGCCCAGGGATTTCCATTCACCTCCGATAAGGCCAGCAAACGGAAATAGCGGCCTGTTTCCACACTGTCAAAAGTTATGATCTGAGGTGCCGAAGTATTAGTGAAGGAGCCAGTTGAAACTGCATCTCCCCAGTTGAGGGAATCTTCACTTATATAAAGCTTATAGTTCTTGATTCTGCCATTCTCACCATCCTGACGGGTCAGATAGGTGAACTTGTTCAGTCGGTATCTGTCACCAAGACTCACCTGAATTTCATGCGGATAAGGGTCATCACCGGTGCTCCAGCGGGTGTGCCAGATGGTTTCAGGGTCATTGTCGAAACTCATGGTCGCATACCCCGGATAGTTAACCTCCTCGCTATCCACATAAACCAGCGACCAGTTATCCTTGGGAAGATCTGCCGGATGATCACAGTTATAGATCGATGGGCATTCGGTAACCGTTACCATACCCGGAATTGATTTCGAATACTGTTGTCCGTTCTGTGTGATTGTCAGCGTCACATCATAGGTCCCGGGAACGCCCATCACTACCCTGGGATTTCTCATATCTGAATTCTCTATCCAGAGCGGCGCAGGTGATATATCCCAATGCCAGCTGGCTCCTGAATGGTTCAGGATGGAATGGTCATCAAAATATAGGGTATCGCTCACACATTCCACCAGCTGCTTTTCTACCCAGGGATTCACAATGGGAGCATATCCAATATCTTCCATGGGAGATTCCCAGGCTCCGCAGTTCCCGCCGGAGCGCAACTTCCCATCCCTGAAAAATGGAAAAGCCATATTGACATGCATTCCCGATGGATATCCGGAATCAAACGAAGCCCATTCCGTCATGCCTTCACTCCTATAGTAAACCATTGCCGGCTTGCCATTGGTGTTGTTTGTAAACAAATAAACAAGGTCATTCCCATCGGAATCAGGCTGAACAACAATGCATTTCATATATTCCTGCAGACTACCAGTCAGGTCGGTCCAGGAATCTCCTCCGTCTGTCGACTTAAAGATCTTTCCAATATTTGCTGACCATGTGCCATTCTGAAGACAGGCATAAAGTACATTTTCATTTGTTGGAGAAACAGCAAAGAAAAGGTTGCCCTTCCAGCTGTTGCTGCCATTTGGCGGGCTCGTAAGATTTGGTTTGGGAGTCCAGTTCACACCTCCGTTTGAACTCCGGCTTAGACCAACACCTGAAACATCTGCATAAATAACCTCCGGATTGCTGTAACTGATTTGCAGGTAGCGAACAGGAGTGATGAAGTCGTGGAGCAAATCCCAGGTCACACCCATATCGGTACTTTCCCAGAAGCCGGAGGACTCGCCCAGATAAAGGGTTCCGTAATAATTGGGATGATGCAGCAGGTTGCTTCTTCGTCCGCCGTATTCCTCCATATTCGGATACTTGCTGAAAATAAACCTTCCTTCAGGTTCTCCTTCAGCAGCTAGTGGTAAGATCCAGCCATTTCCAAGATCATTGAAGGCTGCATGACGGCTCTTTCCCTGCATTACCCAACCGGTGGGCGATTCTGCTCCTCCCATTCTTAAAGCCTTATCTCCGTAGAAATCAGCCATGGCGGTATTACCGTTGTGATAGCGACCACCAACCAGTAAATCTTCATTCCATCCCTGATCAAATCCCCATAAATCGGAACCAACTATGCCGTTAATCCTTACCAGATGTCCGGCCTGAGTGCTGAAATTATCGGTAGTAAGGTTCATTCCGCCATCTGTTGATACCCATGTTTCTCCTGAGGGAAGCATCTTGATATCCTGAATATCAGGATGGATCGAGAAACCACCGGTATATCCACCAATTGCAGTGAATGTTGTCCCACCATTTGCAGATTTATACAATGTTGTGGTGCCCACAAAAAATAGCTGCTGATTCAAGGGTGAAATATCCAGCACAAGGTCGAAATATCCTTGTCCGTTATCCATGGGAAAGGTAGCTGTCCCGCCGGTAGCCAGCAGCGACCAGGTCCAGGCTGAGCCCGAAAGCACTCCCTTCAGCAGGTAAGGCTTATTGTTGGAACTGAGCAAAATGGCTAGCATGAGGTTGGGGTTTGCCGGAGTCATTGCCAGCAAACCTCCGCTTGACTCAACGATATTGGTTGGGAAACCGGACTGAACATTAAATGTAAGGCCGCCATCGCTTGAAGAAATCACCGAGAACTTACCACTGGCTTTCGTCAGTGCAAAGATGGACAGACTACTGCTCGGACTCACCTCCACATCATACACCGGGGCATTCCATTTTTGCTGCCAGCTGCTGCCGCTGTTTGTACTCACAAATAATCCACCGGATGTTGCAGCAAATAGTTTCTGAGGATCCAAAGGATCAATCTTCAACCGGTCAGCTGTAAACAGAGTTCCGGCAGGCAAAAGTGGAGTCCAGTTCACCCCACCATCAATAGTTTTATGAATCTGGTTACCGGCTGCCACATAAACGATATTGGCATCTGTTGGGTGAATGGCAACTGCAGTAGCGGAACCTCCGAATGGGTAATTCAGTCCAAGTTGCTGCCAGTTTAGTCCTTTATTAGTTGTTTTATTCACGAAACCAGTTTCAGTGCCGCAATAGAGAATATTATTATCGGAAGTTGCCACGTCAAAGGAGTAGACATTCACCTGCCAGGGACATGAACCCGGAACTTGTGCTGAGCCGGATTCATTGAGCCAGTATGTTTCCTTCGGACCAACAAATGACCAGTTTGCTGCACTTTTTCCTGTTTTTGCAGATGATTTTGCTGCATTTAGCTGAGCTTCCCTCAAATTCTGAAAGTATAGATAGAGATCCGGCCGCAGAATACTTCCGTCTTGCTGGACAAAAGGCTCTGCTGCCCTGGCCCACATCTTGAAATAGCGGACAATTGCGCTTTCTTCTTCAGGATGCAAGGTCAGGTAATTTCTGAAGGAGGCACAAACTTCATTGTAATTTACCGGCGAACTATAGAGCAGTTTCGCACAATCAGGAAAATCCTGATCATAGGCTGGCTTGTAACTCAGGATAAGTCCCGGCAGACTATCATAAGGAGTATATTGAGATTGTGCTTTTACTTCGCTAAAAAGGACTGAGCCCAATAAAAAAAGGACCAGAGTTGACAGAGTAAATTTCATCGGATTGAAAGTAATTTGAAGGAGTATAAAAGTAGTCAATTGACGAAAACAGGCAATGCTGGAGAAACTCAAATCATAATGCACTGCAATTAAGGAGTACGAATAGAGTCAGGCAGTCCTGATATTCTCCTGACAAGTTTAAGTTATTCAGTCATTCAAGTGCTTTACGTATTGCGACAATAAATTATTTAGAATTGCTCACTTTTGAATTTAACAAATCAATAAACAATAATTGACTTACAGAATTAGTTATCAGAAACATGAAACCAGAAACCTATTACCATACAATTCCAAATAAGCGGAAACTAGCTATTTTGAGGTAACATATGCCCCTTCAAACCGTCGAAGTTTGCCAAATCATAAATCCGAAAACAATTCGCAACCCGAAATCCGAAATCCTAAAAGTGAATTATTTGAAAAAGTCAGCTTAAATTTTCTCTGGAAGTCATAGCAGATTTCAGAATTATTTTTAGCCACGAATGCACGAATAGTAAATTAATATTTATACTCACCGATATAAATAAATAATATTACTAATGGATTTCAGACCCCTATCCTTTGGCCAACAATTGACAACATGAATCCGAAATAAATCGCAATATCCACCCACTAGAACTCCTTTCTCCCCGTCTCAAAGTCTCCTTGTCCCATTGTCACTCCAAAGAATCACAAATCCACAACCGAATAAATCCGTAACCCGAAATCCGCAATCCGAAATAAATCGCAATATCCACCCACCAGAACTCTATTCTCCCCGTCTCAAACTCTCCTTGTCCCATTGTCACTCCAAAGAAGCACAAATCCGCAACCGAATAAATCCGCAACCCGAAATCCGAAATACATCCTAAACACCCCATCTAGAACTCCTTTCTCCCCGTCTCAAACTCCCCTTGTCCCATTGTCACTCCAAAGAAGCACAAATCCGCAACCAAATAAATCCGCAACCCGAAATCCGCAATCCGAAATAAATCGCAATATCCACCCACCAGAACTCTATTCTCCCCGTCTCAAACTCTCCTTGTCCCATTGTCACTCCAAAGAAGCACAAATCAAGCAACCGAACAAATCAGCAACCCGCAATCAGAAATCCGAAATAAATCGCAATATCTACCCACCAGAACACCATTCTCCCCGTCTCAAACTCTCCTTGTCCCATTGTCACTCCAAAGAAGCACAAATCCAGCAACCTATCAAATCAGCAACCCGAAATCCGCAATCCGAAATCAGAAACCCGCAATCCATGAAACAAACCCTTCTCACTTTCATCTTACTTCTGACTCTTTCATTCGCTTATTCACAATTTGATCCTGATAAATTCAGGGAATTTGCCAACCGGCAGGACAGCCTCTTTGTAAAGGCCTATGAAAGTCGTGATATTGCCAAATATCACACTCTTCTCGATGAATTTAAAATAGAATACAATAAACTGTCTGCCGATGATCAGAAACGTAGTGCGGGATTTCTGAATGGAGCCTATTACAACCTTTGTTGCACCTATGCTTTAACCGGAAATAAGGATTTGGCCCTGAAATATCTGAAACTGGCCACAGAGGCAGGGTATATCGATTACAATCATATGCTGGAGGACAGCGACCTGAACTCCCTAAGAAAAGAAAAAGCCTATGCTGAAATCGTGGAAAGCGTCAGGAAAATCGGGGATTACATGTACATCCTGAAAAACGACAGAGGTTACAACAAAGAAGAAAAACGGGAAATCCCTCCATTCACCTATCAAAGCAGCGAGCAGCCGGAACTTGTCGCCCTTCGTAAAGCCTTTAACCTCGATAGTGTGGCAGGCAAAGGCACCGATGTATTCCAAATTCTGAACATGCTGCATTGGATGCATTATATGGTTCCTCATGATGGGAATCATGATAATCCTGTTGTGAAGAATGCCATGAATATGATCAGCATCTGCAAGCGTGATCATCGCGGACTAAATTGCCGCGGACTCGCTACTGTACTGAATGAGTGTTATTTATCAATGGGATTTAAATCCAGGATTGTAACCTGCTATCCCAAGGACAGTCTCAAAATTGATCCGGATTGCCACGTGATCAATATGGTTTGGGCTGAATCAATGCAGAAATGGTTGTGGATCGACCCTACGAATGATGCCTATGTAATAAATGAAAAGGGAGAGATTCTGAGTATTGAGGAAGTGAGGGCCAGAATTATCAGCGATCAGCCGCTCATACTCAATCCCGAAGCCAACTGGAACAGATATTCAACCACAAAGGAATTTTATCTCTATCAGTATATGGCCAAGAACCTTTATATGATGGAGAGTCCGGTAAGCAGTGAATACGACATGGAAACCCGTAAGGAGGGAAAAACATACATCTACACCCGTCTGGTTCCGTTAGACTATTCCAAACAGTTGCCAATTGTTGAAGAGGAAAAAAATCAGGAAACCAAAACCACCTGGATAGAATACAGAACGAACAATCCGGCTGTGTTCTGGCAGAAACCCTGATCCCCGGGAAATCATCGTTGCAGGAATTCCGCTCAATTTTGATTGACTGCCTTTGAAAAAGCAACAGAATTATTGCTTTATTTTACTGATTGCAAGCTACCGATGAACTGAAATACTCAAAAGCAACAATCTGATTGTCCAATGCCAAAGCAGCCTCCCGAAAAGAGCAAGAGTATTTTTTCCGATTTCAGGTATTTCATTTGGAATAAACCCGCAATTCCAACCTACATCACCTTTCACTCTGAGGAAGAGAGAATGCTTTACAGCAAAAGTGTTCTTCAACGGACAGGCATTGGAGTGGACTCCTATTCGGTGCTTAATATTCACAGGATTGGCATTGAGGTTCCGGCAACTTTTGTCTTCGAGGAATTATTGAAATGGAACGGTGATTCCAGCTGCTGGCCCAATAATATTGCCAAGCTTACACTCAAGGATGATAAACTGGATACTATAAAGGTAAATCTCTTTGGATGGCCCAAAGATCCATTCAATCCGAAGAAGGAGATAGCCGGTTTTCAGTTTTTTCACCTGTTTAACATGACTGCGCTCAAGATTCAGCATACTCCGGCACCTTTTGATTTCGACAATGCCCGCTACCTCCTCTATAAATGCAGTGGCGGTTATCCGATCGGAATATTTTCAATGTATGTGCGCTCCTCTATCCCCGAAAGAGGAGAAAAGGAGATGTCGCAGTTGTTCCTCCTGGTTGGATTCAATTTCTATGGCAAAAAGGGGCTGACCAAAATCAATTTTATTCACAGGACCTGGGAGGCTATCCATAACAGGGCTACTGCTCACATCATGAATAGATTCAAGCAGTTAAGCGAATGGCAATTTGAGAAATTCATCAGCTGAGAAAGGCTTAAAACTGAAAGCAATTGAGTTTTTCGCTCTTATTTCCATTTTCCAACATTAAGAATTGCCTTCCTCAATTCCAAAACCCAAACACCAATAACAAATGATGGATGTCAGAATTGAATCATGCAAAGAGATAAAACTCGTTGGTTTTCACTTGCAAATGAGCTTCATGCAGGACAGAACCTTTGAACTCTGGAGGAGTTTCATGCCCAAAAGAAATGAGATTCTGAACCGGGTTGGATCGGATCTTATTTCAATGCAGGTATTCCCTAATCTTCCGGATTTCAGGAATTTTAATCCCGGACAGGAGTTCGACAAATGGGCTGCAGTCGAGGTATCTGATTTCAGCAATCTGCCGGAAAACATGGAAGCATATACCATTAAAGGCGGACTTTATGCAATCTTCACCTATAAAGGTTCATCTGCGGAAGTCGAAAAGCCATTCAGATATATCTTCGGCACATGGTTATCAGCTTCAGAATATGAGCTGGATCATAGGGAACATCTGGCAGTTATGGGTGCCAAATACAAGAACAACGATCCCGATTCGGAGGAAGATCTTTGGATTCCAGTTAAACTGAAATCGAGATAAGTCAGGCAATCACTCCACAGACTTAACTTTCAGAAACACCGGAATTGATTTCTCAATATTCGTCCCAGCTTTTAACAACCAGGTCTTCAAGGTCAAATCTGCAGATAGCATAAAGGAATGCACTGGCAAGTCGGGCATTGGTAATCAGCGGAATATTGAAGTCAACTGCAGAGCGACGGATAGTGTAATCATTGGCCAGTTCTGTCTTCGAGAGATCCTTGGGGATATTAATCACAAGTTCAATCTTCCTTTCCTTCAGGTAGTCCAGCACATTGGGTTTCAGATCCTCATCCGGCCAATGAAGCATGGTGGATTCAACACCATTTTCTTCAAGGAATTGCGCAGTGCCGCGTGTTGCAAACAGATTAAAACCTCTCTCCCTCAGCATCCTTGCCGATTGCAGCAATTCCACCTTTGAACGGGCATCACCGGTGGAAAGCAGAATATTCTTCCCGGGAATTCGGTAGCCCACCGAAAGCATTGCCTTCAGCAAGGTTTCATAATAGTTCTCTCCAATGCAGCCTACTTCACCGGTTGAAGCCATCTCTACTCCAAGAACGGGATCGGCAGACTGAAGCCTGGAGAATGAGAACTGGGATGCCTTCACTCCAATATAGTCAAGGTCGAAAGCGCTCTTTTCAGGCTTCACCACAGGTATTCCCAGCATCACTCGGGTTGCCAGTTCGATGAAATTCACTTTGATAACCTTGGAGACAAATGGGAATGAGCGCGAAGCCCTGAGGTTGCACTCAATAACCTTGATATCATTGTCCTTGGCAAGAAACTGCATATTGAACGGACCGCTGATATTCAGTGCGCGGGCAATATCGCGGGATATTCTCTTGATTCGGCGGGCTGTTTCAAAATACATCTTTTGTGCAGGGAAAACCATGGTGGCATCCCCTGAATGCACCCCTGCAAATTCAATATGCTCCGAAATGGCATAGGCAAGTATTTCACCGTTTCCGGCTACTGCATCAATCTCAATCTCCTTGGCATTTTGAATAAATTCCGAAACAACTACCGGAAACTCCTTTGAGACCTTGGCTGCCAGAGTCAGGAAGAAATCCAGCTCACTCATATTGGAAACAACATTCATTGCGGCACCCGAAAGCACATAGGATGGCCTGATCAGAACCGGGAAGCCTACCTCCTCAACAAAGAGATGAATATCATCCAGATTCGATAATTCCTTCCACCTCGGCTGGTCTATATCCAGCTCATCCAGAAGCGATGAGAACTTATGTCGGTTCTCAGCATTATCAATACTTTCAGGAGCTGTCCCCAGAATTGGCACCTTTTGCTCATGCAGGCGCATCGCAAGATTGTTGGCAATCTGCCCGCCTGTCGAGACAATTACTCCATGGGGTTGCTCCAGATCAATAATATCCATGACCCTCTCAAACGAAAGCTCATCAAAATATAGCCTGTCGCAGGTATCATAATCGGTACTGACGGTCTCTGGATTGAAATTGATCATGATACCCCGGTAACCTACCTTTCGGGCAGTTTCAAGCGCATTCACCGAACACCAGTCGAACTCAACCGAACTTCCAATTCTGTATGCCCCTGAGCCAAGAACGATGACTGATTTATTATCCCTTTCGCAGATAATATCATCTTCAATTCCATGGTAGGTCAGGTACAGATAATTGGTTTTTGCCGGATATTCAGCAGCGAGCGTATCTATCTGCTTTACATGAGGAATCACATGCATCTTTAGCCTGTAATCCCGGACTTTTAAAAGTTCTTCCTTCAGATTACCGGAGGTTTTCAATACAAACCTGGCCAGCTGAAAGTCAGAAAAGCCCTGCTGCTTTACCTTGAGCAGTGTTTCAGAATCTATTTCCTCAAGGGTATTAAATCCTTCCAGCATCTTCATGCTGTCGAAAATGGACTTCAATTTAACCAGGAACCAGTTGTCGATCCGGGTAAGTTCATGGATTCTCTCCACAGTGAAACCAGCTTCAAATGCGGAGGCAATGGAATAGATGCGCATATCGGTGGGTTCCGACAAGGCTTTTTCAATGTCTGTAAAAGCGATATCTGTATTCCCCACAAAGCCGTGAGTCCCCTGCCCTACCATCCTGAGCCCTTTCTGAATAGCCTCCTCAAAGCTTCTGCCGATGGCCATTACTTCACCCACGCTTTTCATGCTGGAGCCTATCTCCTTGGATACTCCATTGAATTTATTAAGGTCCCAGCGGGGAATCTTAACAACGATATAATCAAGTGCTGGCTCAAAAAAGGCAGTAGTAGTGCGGGTAACGGAGTTTTTCAACTCATGGAGACCATAACCCAGGGCCAGTTTAGCAGCAACAAATGCCAGAGGATAGCCTGTAGCCTTTGATGCCAGTGCCGAGGATCGTGAAAGCCGGGCATTCACCTCAATTACGCGATAGTCCTCAGAATAGGGATCTAGTGCATATTGCACATTGCATTCTCCTACAATTCCGACACTGCGTACAATCTGGATGGAGAGTCTTCTCAGCTTATGATATTCGCTGTTCGTAAGGGTTTGCGAAGGTGCGACCACGATACTTTCTCCGGTATGGATACCAAGCGGATCGAAGTTTTCCATATTGCAAACGGTGATGCAGTTATCATACTGATCCCTTACCACCTCATATTCAACCTCTTTCCAGCCTTTCAGCGATTCTTCAACGAGAATCTGATTGGAGTAAGAAAAGGCTTTATCCGCCAGCTTCATCAGCTCCTCCCGATTGTTGCAGAATCCTGATCCCTGTCCACCCAATGTGTAGGCTGCCCTGACAATAATCGGAAATCCAAGTTCATCAGAGGCTTTCAGTGCATCCTCAATGGACGTTACGGCAACGCTCTTCGGGGTTTTGACATCAATGCTGTGAAGTTTATTGGCGAAGAGTTCCCTGTCCTCTGTTTCCATAATGGCGCTGACAGGTGTCCCCAATACCTTGACATTATACTTTTCGAGGATTCCGTTCCTGAAGAGCTCCACTCCGCAATTGAGGGCTGTTTGTCCGCCAAAGGCGAGCAGGATGCCATCGGGTTTTTCCTTGCGGATTACCTTCTCAACGAAGAAGGGGGTAACGGGAAGGAAATAGATTTTGTCGGCTACGCCTTCGGAGGTTTGGACGGTGGCGATATTGGGGTTGATGAGGATGGAATAGATTCCTTCTTCTCTCAATGCTTTCAGTGCCTGCGAGCCGCTGTAATCAAATTCTCCGGCTTCCCCTATCTTAAGGGCTCCGCTTCCAAGGACCAGTACTTTCTTCATTTTCTTTGCAATTTGTAAATCGTTCTATATTGACAGTTTAATGACCACTAAGGCACTAAGAACACTCAGAATCACTAAGCTTTAATACCTCGGTAGTTTTGCAAATTCATCAGTTACCAGAGGCACCATCTGACTAATAATATTTTCGGTGTGAAAATTTATAAGCAATCCTTTTGGTTTATGTGCTAGTCGAAGATATGAGAGCAATTGCGCTGAATACAAGGGTATCATAGTATCAACAGCTTTCAATTCAACGATTATCAAGTTTTCAATTAAAATGTCAAGTTTAAGTTTTCCGCCCAAATCTTTGCCCTTATAAAGGATCGGAACAAATATTTGAGACTTTGCTTCAATGTTATTGTTTTCCAGTTCGTCCAATAAGCAAGCGTGATATACTGATTCCAACAACCCTGGTCCAACTTGCTTATGAACTTCAATCGCACATCCTACAACTGTAAATGACAAATCATTTATATACTTCTGTGTTTTCATATTACTGAATATTAAAAAAATGAATATAATTTTCTTAGTGGTCCTAAGTGCCCTTAGTGCCTTAGTGGTATATATTTTTCAACAGCGCACCAGCTTCAAAAAATCATCAAAAAGATATTCGCTGTCAGTCGGGCCGCTGGAAGCCTCGGGATGAAACTGCACTGAGAAAACATTCCTGCTCTTATGCCGTATTCCCTCATTTGTGCCATCATTCAGGTTAAGAAAGAAAGGCTCCCATTCAGCACCCAGGGAATCATTGTCAATCGCAAAACCATGATTCTGGGAAGTAACAAAAGCCCTGTTCGTTCCAACCTGAATTACAGGCTGGTTATGACTCCTATGCCCATACTTCAGTTTGTAAGTATCCGCCCCCGAGGCAAGAGCAATCAACTGATTCCCCAGACAAATCCCGAAAATCGGCTTATCCTCCTTCAATGCTACCTGCAAATGCCGGATCGTCGCCTCGCACATCTTCGGATTTCCGGGACCATTCGAAATAAAGAGTCCATCATACTCCTCCGCAGAAAAATCATAATCCCAGGGAACCCTGATCAGAGTCACGCCCCTTTTCAGGAAATGACGGATAATATTATTCTTAACTCCGCAATCAATAAGAAGAATTCTGGTTTCACCATTGCCATAGCTGATAACCTCCTTGCAGCTTACCTGATCGACGAGGTTGATAAGATTAGGATCCACAAAATCGACTTCTGTTTCTGCAAAGACAATCTTCCCCAGCATAGCACCTTTCTCCCTGATAATCTTGGTAAGAGCCCGGGTATCGATGCCATAAAGGGCAGGAATCTGATTACGGATGAGCCAATTGGACAAACTTTCGCCTGCATTCCAATGACTGAATTCAAAGGAGTAATCAGAAACGATCAGTCCGGTCACCTGAATAAGGTCCGATTCAAAGAACTTCAGCATACCATCTTCACGCACTTCCGAAGGAACACCATAATTTCCGATCAGCGGATAGGTAGCTACCAGGATTTGTCCGGCATATGATGGATCAGTAAGGCTTTCAGGATAACCGGTCATTGAAGTGTTGAATACAACCTCCCCGGCTGCTGATTGCTCATATCCAAAAGAAATCCCGGAAAATGTGGTACCATCTTCCAGGATCAGCTTAGCTTTACGTACAGGATTCATCTTCTTTTTTTAGTGAAGGCACAAAAATTGACAGGTCCGTTGTCGGGCCAGGTTTGAGAAAGATCGTTAACAGCAATTAAATTCAGTATGACCGGCCGAACTTAGTTTTCTCCGATGATCTGGAGCAGTTCATCCAGCTTTGGAGTCAGGATAATCTCTGTTCTCCTGTTTTTTGCCCTGGATTGAGGGGAGTTGGAAGGGTCAACCGGCAAGTATTCACTTCTTCCGGCAGTAACCAGACGTTTTGGTTCAATCTTGCCATTTGCCAGTAGAATCTTGACAATGGAAGTTGCGCGCATCACGCTGAGATCCCAGTTATCTTTTACCTGTCCTGTACCGTTGTAGGGAACATTATCAGTATGCCCTTCAATCATAACATTGATATCAGGGTTCTTTTCAAGTACCTTGGAAAGGTTCTTCAATGCTGAAATACCTTCTGTACTCACCTCCCATTTCCCGGAAGCAAAAAGCAGTTTTTCTTCCATTGAGACATATACCTTTCCGTCCTTCATTTTTACAGTAAGTCCCTTGCCTTCAAATCCCAGCAGTGCATCGGCAACTGCCTTGCGAAGAGCATTGGTGATTGAATCCTTTTTAAGAAGGGCCGTCTGGAGGTCAAGCAAATTCTTTGCCTTCACATCCAGCTCCGATTGCAATAGCTTTAGCTTATCCTCACGTGCAAGAAGGTCATCCTGTGCAGCTTTGAGTTCTGCCATAACCCTCTGAGTTTCGTCTTCATTGCCTGAGCTTTCAGCCTTCAGCATTTCATAGGAACGGTCCAGTTCCTGATAATCAGCAGTAAGGACGCGAAGCCGGGCTGAAAGATCAGTAGTATCAGCCTTCATTTTAGCATTGTCCTTTTTGATCCTCTGGTTCTCAGAAGTCAGCTCATTCACCTGAGTTGTAAGCTCATCAACTTTGGCAGACAGCCTTTCATTATCTGATTTACACCTCGAGGCCAGGTCGTTATATTTTTTCTGCGATACGCAGGATGTAAGGCCAACCGATAATATCAAAGCCAGGTACAGGATTAATCTCCCCTTCATAATATGTAATTTGGTTAAGGTTCAATGTTAACGGGCGCTATACCCGCATTTACTCTTATTCTATTTCAAGCAAAACGGGACAATGATCAGAATGTTTTGCCATTGGTAAAATTGCAGCCCGTTTCATTCTTTTTTCCAGTGGATCGCTCACCATGTGGTAGTCAATACGCCATCCAAGGTTGCGTTCCCTTGCATTTACACGATAGCTCCACCAGGAATAATGATGGGGCTCCTTCACGAAATATCTGAAGGAATCTATAAATCCGCTGTTCAGAAATTTAGTCACCCATTCTCTTTCTTCCGGCAGAAATCCGCTGCTGGTGGCATTTCTGATCGGATCATGAATATCAATTGGCTGGTGGCAAATGTTGTAATCACCAGACAAAACCAGATTTGGACGATTTTTCTTCAATTCCTGAATATGGTCAAGATAATCATCAAGCCATTTCATCTTGAAATCCTGCCTGATTTCACCGGTAGTCCCCGAAGGATGATAAACGGAAACAACTGAAATATCTCCAAAATCAGCCCTCAGGAATCGGCCTTCATCATCATAATGCGGAATCCCGATACCGTATTTAACGTGATCGGGTTTGATTCTGGTAATGATCCCAACACCACTGTATCCTTTCTTCTGCGCAGGATACCAGTAAGTATGATACCCCATTGCTTCAAATTCAAGAATGGGAATTTGATCTGCCTGTGCTTTAATCTCCTGGAAACAAATGATATCAGCATCCGTTGACCTAATCCAATCAATCAGACCCTTGCCGATTGCTGCCCGGATACCGTTGACATTATAGGAAATGATCTTCATAAGGTTTCAATCGGAATGCAAAATTAAGTTATAGCACCGGTCATCCTCATCTTTCGAACAAGAAGTTTTACAGAAATAATCAACAAATATCAACTCAGGAAACCTTTTAAAGCGCAGTCTCTAATTAGTTAAAAATCATTAATATTTCCCAAACATTTCATAATATATTTACATTTAATCCGTTTGAACAACAAGATTTCATTAGTACATTATACTTTATTTTATGCAAGTATTTATCAAGTCCCTCCTGATTTGTTTTTCATTTTTCAGCGTTGTAATGGTATCGGCGCAATCCTATACCATAAGTGGCTACATTAAGGATTCAACAAGCTCAGAGGCATTACCCGGTGCAAATATTTTTGAAAAAATCAGCCTTAAAGGAACTGCGTCAAACGCCTATGGCTTTTTCAGCATCACCTTGCCTGCCGGAAATCACTTACTGCGTTTCAGCTATACAGGATACTCGACCAAATTTGAAGAAATCAGTCTGAGTGGCAATATGAATATTACTATTCTGCTAAAGCCGGCTATAACTCTTCAGCAGGTTGATATTACAGCTTCCGGCAGCGAATTGCTTGAACAATCTGCCCGAATGAGCAGTATTAGTCTTCCGGTTCAACAAATGAAAAGCCTCCCGGCATTTATGGGCGAAACAGATATATTGAAGTCACTTCAACTCCTCCCGGGGGTGCAATCAGGGACTGAGGGCAGCAGTGCTCTTTATGTAAGAGGCGGAGGCCCAGACCAGAATCTTATTCTACTCGACGATGCCCCTGTTTATAATGCCGGACATTTGCTGGGGTTCTTCTCCATCTTCAATGCCGATGCGATAAAAAATGTGGAACTCATAAAAGGCGGCTTTCCTGCAAGATATGGCGGGCGATTATCATCAGTTGTTGATATCAGAATGAAGGAAGGGAATATGAAGAAACTGAATGTTGAGGGTTCTCTCGGTCTCATCAGCTCCAAACTAATGGTCGAAGGACCGATACTTAAGGAGAAAACCTCTTTTATCATTACCGGAAGAAGGACTTACATTGATTATCTGGCTCAGCCTATTGTTAGGGGAGTGACTACCGAATACAATAAAAACGGACTCTTTTTCTATGATCTAAATGCGAAGGTAAACCATGTAATATCTGCAAAAGACAGGTTATACCTAAGCGTTTATAGCGGAAAGGATGAATATTACAACGATGTGCTTCCCTCCGAATATCTTTATGATGGAGTTATTTACAAGGAACAGAGCAAGTCGTCATTATCATGGGGAAACCTGACTTCCTCGGCAAAATGGAATCATCAGATAAACGAAAAAACCTTTGGCAATCTAGCTTTCACTTACAGCAACTATAACTTCACGGTGAAGGATTTCCAGGAATCCATAGTTGTGACTGACACAAGTACAAGCAGTAAAATGTATTCAATCCGATACTTGTCCGGTATCAGGGATTTCGCCCTCAAGGCAGATATCGACTATATGCCTTCACCTTCTCATTTCATAAAGTTTGGAATGTTGTCGACTTTTCACACTTTTCAACCAGGCGTAAATACCATAAGCATTGAGGAGTCAACAACCAATATCAGTGATAGCACCTCCGGATCCAAAGCCATTGAGGCGCTGGAAACAGGCCTGTACTTTGAAGATGATTACCAGCTGAATGAAAGAATCAAAGCCAACTTTGGACTTCATTACTCTTCCTTTCTTGTCGAAAAGAAATACTACCATTCGCTGCAACCCAGAGCCTCAGTTCGATATTTGCTGCCTGGCGACTGGATTGCAAAAGGATCCTATGCCAGCATGCAACAAAATATTCACCTCCTGACCAACTCATCCATTGGACTTCCAACGGACCTATGGGTGCCTTCCACTGCAGCCATTAAGCCTCAGAAATCGAAACAGTTTGCAGCCGGAATCTCCCGGACATTTCGCAGAAACTACCTCGTATCCCTTGAAGGGTACTACAAATGGATGAATCAGATTATCGAATATACTGAAGGTGCTTCATACCTTAATTCAAACGCCAATTGGGAAGAAAAGGTGACTGTAGGAAAGGGAAATTCCTACGGCATGGAGATACTTCTGCAGAAAAAAGAAGGCAATACTAAAGGCTGGATTGGTTACACTCTCTCATGGAGTAACCGAACATTCCCTGAGATAAATTACGGAGAGACTTTCCCTTACAAATTCGACAGAAGACATGATATTTCTATTGTTTTAATGCAAAAAATAGATGACAAATGGGATTTCTCTGCCGAATGGGTGTATGGTACCGGTAATGCCGTAACACTTGCTACTATTAAATTCCCCGGGCCTGATGGTTGGGAAATTCAAACTTTTGACAAGCGAAATTCATATCGGGCAGCTGATTATCACCGACTCGATGTTTCCTTTACCCGAACAAAGGAAACCAGATGGGGAACCAGCTCCTGGAACTTAGGCATGTACAATGTTTATAACCGCAAGAATCCATTTTATTACTATTTCGGAGTTGATTCAAGGGGAAGTAAAGCACTGAAAAGGGTTAGTCTTTTCCAGATGATACCTTCCGTTAGCTATACTTTCAGGTTCTCAATCCCCAAAAACAAGTAGATTATATGAAAGCAACTTTCCCACTTTTCATTTTGATAATTGCATTTTTAGTTGGGTGTGAGAAAACTGAAAAGATTGAAGATTTTCCAAAAACAGCTCCAAAAATGGCGCTGAACTGCATAATGATTCCTGACAGCGGAATTACTGTAATTATTTACAAAAGCTTGTCTATTCTGGATAATGCCCCTAATAAAGTACTCAATCAGGCCACCCTGGAACTATTCAAGGATGGGGTATCAGTCGGAAAACTCGAGGCTGCTAACCATTTTTCCTACTATTATTTTCCGGACATAAAACCTGAACCCGGACATGAGTATAAACTAACGGCAAGTCTGAAAGGATTTGAGACCATAACTGCCGCCTCTGATATTCCATCAAAAGCAGAAATCACAAATCTTTCTACAATAGTCAGGGATACCTCCAGTTGGGGTTGGGTTTATGGTACCAATTATTTTTTCTCAACCGGCAAACTGATACTGGGACTAAAAGATGATCATGAAACAGAAAATTATTACAGGTTAAGCATGTACATGCTTGACACCACTTACTCCTTCAATGAATATGGTGATACAGTTGATACATTTATCTACAGAAACTCATTGCAGGACTACAATAATGAATCATCAAATCCAATGATTGAATTTACGGAAGGAGAATCCTATTACTTTTCAGATCAATACCTGAATGGTAAGGAATTTACCATCGAATTACCAATAAGGTATTCAGGTAGCACTCCGGGGGATTCATTATTTATTGAACTTTCTGCAATTTCAATGGACCTTTATCTGTTCAAAAAGAGCATGATCAAATACAATGATAGCCAAAGCAATCCATTCAGCGAGCCAATAAAGATTTACACCAATATCGAAAATGGATACGGCATTTTTGCAGGTAGTTCTATTATCACCAAAAGAATCAGGTATAATTGAACCTGTGATTCCTGCTGTCAGACTTAAATCGCTCTGCAGGAGTTTTGAAGAATAATCGCTGTCACAATAAATCTAAGTATATCGTGGCTTGATGCGGTTTTTCAGTGTGATTTTTAATATTCAAAAATTTCACAATTGCCTTTGCATAAGCCATCACAGGCATCCAGACAAGGTTCTGTATGAATCATTACCGTGGCATTGGGAAGCTTCTCCACAATCTTCATTGTTATGCTATCACAGATATCATGAGCCACCTTTACCGTTAGATCCTTATGCACCACCAGATGAAACTCAATAAACCTGTCGGGACCTGATTTGCGGGTTTTAAGCTTATGGAAACTCTTCGCCTGTGGGAAGAAAGAGGAAATAATTTCTGTAATCACAGATTCTTCCGTTTCCGGCAGACTCTCATCAAGTAAAGCATTAAAGGATTCCGAAGTCAGTTCCCAGGCAGCTTTTATAATCAGTCCGGCCACACCCAGTGCAACAACAGGGTCAATCCATGAGAGAGGTAAATCAGGGAAGAATAAACTACCCAAATAGTAAACAAATAGTCCAAAAGCAACACCGGCAGAGGTCCAGACATCAGTCCTTAAATGCCAGCCATCAGCAATGAGCGCCATGGAGTCGGTCTCCTTGCCCACCTTGAATAACTGACGGGAAACAAAAAGATTGGTAATTGCCGAAATGCCCATAATCAGCACTCCCCAACCCGGAGTTTCGACAGTACCCGGATACATCAGCTTGTGAATTGCCTCATAGCTTATCCAGCCTGCAGCAACAAAGATGAGAGCTCCTTCAATGGCGGCCGAGAGGTTTTCATATTTCCCATGTCCAAAGGTGTGTTTCTCATCAGCAGGCTTATTGGCAGTTCTGACTGCAAAAAATGCTATGAGTGCCGCTACCAGGTCCACACCGGAGTGAATCGCTTCCGAAATAACCGAAACAGAACCAATAAAAAGCCCTACAATCAGTTTCAGCACCACCAGCGATGAATTCGATATTACCGAAATCATCGCAACCCTGCTTTTTCTTTTTCCTTTATTCATACTAAGAGATATCAGTAATAAGCGCTCCGAAATAAAAATATCAATGAATCAGACCCTTCAGGATTTCCCGGAAAAGTCCAATCTGAATTGTTACCCCATCAAAAGCAAGAGCAAAGGTAACAGAGCAAAATTACACTACAATCATCATTTTAATATTCGTAAGCAGACCAGTTATAAATAAAATGGAGTTAAGCTTCTGAAAGGATTGAGGTGACAATATTTCCTTATTTTTGTGAACCAATGACAACTCAACAAGTATTTATTAAGCTTCATTCCTGGAGACTGCGACATGTTCCGCCCAAGACTTTTGTGCTGTTACTTAGCCTGCTTGCCGGACTGGCAGGAGGATCGGCAGCAATTGTTCTCAAAAATGCCGTCTTTTACATACACCATCTTGTCTCAAGTAGCATTGACCGCGCAGGCTTCAACCTTATATACCTGGCATTGCCGTTTATAGGCATCCTTCTGAGCTACCTGTTTGTACGCTATGTTGTTCGCGATAACATCAGCCATGGCATCAGCAAGGTTCTGTTTGCCATTTCGAAGAACAACAGCATTATCAAGGCCCATAACATGTTCACCTCCATGATTGCCAGTACCCTGACAGTCGGACTGGGAGGCAGTGTTGGACTTGAAGCTCCTATTGTGATGACCGGCTCAGCCATGGGTTCCAACCTTTCGAAATTTCTTCGGCTTGATTACCACACCACAACCCTGATGATCGGCTGTGGAGCGGCAGGTGCCATTGCCGGCATCTTTAAAGCTCCGGTTGCAGCAATTATTTTTGCCTTGGAGGTGCTGATGCTCGACCTTACCATGGCAAGCCTGATACCTTTGCTTATCTCTGCTGCAACAGGCACTACACTTGCTATTTCTTCATGGGTAGCGGAAATCTCTTTCATTTCCCGGTGAGCGATCACCCTTTCCGTCTCGCAAATATCCCATTTTATGCAATTCTGGGAGTTCTTACTGGATTGGTATCCATTTACTTCACGAAAGCCAATCTGAGCATTGAAAAGCAGTTCCAACGGCTTCCCTCAGGGTTTGTAAGACTTATGGCCGGCGGATTAATAACCTCGGTGCTTGTATTTATCTTTCCTCCCCTTTTTGGTGAAGGCTACGACACTCTGGGCGCCTTGCTGAACGGAAAGGGAATGACTCTTCTCGAAGGCAGCATATTTTACCCGGTTGGGGCAAATTATTTCCTGCTCCTTTTATTCCTGATGCTCATTCTGATCTTCAAGGTGGTGGCAATGTCTGCAACTACAGCCGGAGGCGGAGTTGGAGGAGTATTTGCACCTTCCCTCTTCATGGGTGGAGTTACAGGATTCTTCCTCAGCAAGGTGGTGAATTTCTTCTTCGAAGGACGGCTGCCTGAATCCAATTTTGTGCTTGCCGGCATGGCAGGTGTGATGGCAGCAGTAATGCACGCCCCCCTGACTGCAATATTCCTTATAGCAGAAATCACAGGTGGCTATGCTTTCTTTGTCCCGCTTATGATTACAGCAGTTATCGCTTACCTGACCATCATCCCCTTTGAGCCTCACTCCATCTACACAAAGCGACTCGCTCAGCAGGGAGAATTAATTACCCACGACAAGGATAAAGCCGTGCTCAACCGACTTTCAATCGAGAGCTTAATCGAAACCAACTTCAATACTGTTCCTCCCGAAGCTACCCTTGGAGATTTTGTAAAAGTTGTTTCAAAAAGTCAGAGGAATGTTTTCCCAGTTGTTGACCATGACGGACTATTTCTGGGTGTGGTCTTTATCAACGATGTTAGGGAGATTATTTTCAAACCGGAACTTTACGACAGCGTTTTCGTGAGCAATCTGATGTTCATGCCTGATGCGTATGTCGACAAGAGTGCAACCATGGAGGATGTGGCCACCAAGTTCCAGGAAACCTCAAACTACAATATCCCTGTGCTTCAGGAAGGCCGGTATGTAGGCTTTGTATCAAGAGCCAACGTATTTTCTGCCTACCGGAAAATGGTTAAGGAGTTCTCTAAGGAATAATTTTTTTATTATTGGAAAATTATACATGCTGAAAACTGAGTGCTTCAGCAGAATTCGTATTGCAGAAACAGTAATATTAGCTGAACCGCTATATGCAAGCGAGGCAAGCAGTCAAGAAGGAAAGTTGGAAAGTTGGGAAAATGCTATAACTCAGCCAGTTTCGAGCTAATCTTCAGCATGTCGATTACCTTGTCAACTGAATCAACCGGGGCAAAGCATGCGCTGTCGTTGCAGATATGCATCTGGGTTTTCCCTGAAATAAAGCGATTGCGGATGTAAGGCATGTCGCCGGGCATAGTTGAGCCTGCAATCAGGGTAAAGGGGATATAATGCTTTCCGAGTTCCTGAATCTTTTCGTGAGCCTCTTCACCAACAATGGCAATCACATAGAAAGGAATGCTCCTCTCTAGTGCCAGACTTACCCAGTTAGCGTAAGAGGTTGGATAGTTCACAATCTTATCGGTCATGCCGGCCAGCATCTGGTCACACAACTCTACATACGCATATTTACCGGTCAGGACACCAAGGGTGTGCAGTAGTCGCGCAAATGCCGAATTTGAAGAAGGGATTACACTGTCGTAGGTTTCTGTCTTACGGACTATGCACTTATGCTTATCCTCCGAGAAGTAGAACAGTCCGGAATCAGGATCTGCAAATTGCACAATTACGTGTTTTACCAGACTCTCAGCTTCACCAAGCCAGGTATTGTCGAGAGTTAGCTGATATATGGCAAGGCATGCATCGGCATAAAAGACATAATCATCGAGGAAGGCTGAGATTCTGGCCTTCCCACTCTTCCAGGTATGATATAAACCGCCATCAGGATTTCGCATCAATGAGCCTAACAATCGGGCGGCATTCAATGCAATCCCGAGATAGCGCGACTCCCCGAATGTGGAATAGGCATCACAGTAGGCTCTTATCATCAATGAATTCCACGACAGAAGCACTTTGTCATCAAGTCCGGGCTGAGTTCTGCCAAGTCGTTCCTCCATCAGGAGTGTGCGGCTGTGTTTTACAAGTGACTTTAATTCCTCCTCAGAGAGGTAATGATTCTGCGCAAAGCTTGCATCGGATCTGGTTCGGGTCAGGATAGTCCTTCCCTTTTCCCAGGCTGACTCCTTGTTGAGACCGAAATACTCAGCCATCAGCTTGCTGTAGCTCCCCAAAACCCTGTCGAACTCCTGCTGTGTCCAGGTGTAGCTAAGCCCTTCCTGTCCATCACTGTCAGCATCAAGTGAGGAGTAGAACAATCCCTCAGGGGACGTCATCTCCCTCTCAATGAACTCCAGTGTTCCGTCAACAATCTCCCGATAGAAGTTATCCTTGGTTACCCTGTAAGCATTGCAATACAAACTCACAAGCAGGGCATTATCGTAAAGCATTTTCTCGAAATGCGGCACTTTCCACTTATTATCCACCGAATAGCGGGCAAATCCGCCTCCAACCTGATCGTAAATTCCCCCGGTGGCCATATTCCTGAGCGTAAGCAGGGCATGCTGATAGATATCCTGCTTATTGAAAGCATAGTGATATTGCAGCAGAAGATTTAAAATCCCCGGCATGGGGAACTTAGGGGCTCCAGCCATCCCGCCGTTTGTAACATCGAACTGTTGCCTCAGCAGGTAAAGAATCTCTTCGAAATAAGCTTCATCGAGAACCCTCTCACTTGCGCCGGTCACGGTATAGCTGTTCTTGAGGATATGATCTGTTACCTCAATGGCTTGTTCTATGAAATCGTTGTACTGAGTCTTGTAGAGATTGGACACATTCTTTAGAATATCCTTCCACTGACTGGGTTTGAAATAGGTCCCACCCCAAAATGGCTTTCCATCGGGCAGCGCAAAGCAGTTTAAAGGCCAGCCTCCATGTCCGTAAAGCAACTGAACAGCATCCATGTAGAAATGATCCACATCGGGGCGTTCTTCCCTATCCACCTTTACGCAGACAAACATCTCATTCATCAGACTGGCGATGGATTCATTCTCAAAAGATTCCCTTTCCATAACATGACACCAGTGACAGGAAGCATAGCCAATACTGAAGAGTATGGGCTTGTTCTCCTCCCTTGCCCTGGTGAATGCTTCATCCCCATATGGATACCAATCCACCGGGTTGTGAGCATGCTGCAGCAGGTAAGGGCTGGTTTCGTGAATGAGTCTGTTAGGCATCTTTTTTAGTCCTTCTACTTAATTTCCCGAAGGTAAATATAATATTTGTCGGGCTCTGTATGTGCTTTCCTTTCGGCTTTCTTCCTGAAATTATCAACAAGTTCCCATACTATGTAGCCAAGTATTCCAAACAGCAGGAAATAGTCCCAAGTGAGCAGTTTATCAATGAAATAAAGAGCTATCAGGATTGCCGGATGCTTGACAATGGCAAGAATGTTCCTTAACATATTAACATCGGAACCAATCTCAAACAGGAAAAATCTGCCATGCCTTGCTTCAAAATTCAGGCTATTTGAACCGGTACGCCAGAAATAGGCCTGAATGCCATATTCCCCATCCTCAAGCTCAAAGTCAACAGATTCACCTGCCTTCAAAGAGCCAGCAACCTGATTATTGAAAGCTACCTTGATGGGAACAAAACGATAAGACCAGTCTTTGGTCCTCCGCACTGTAACTTTTGCCATGATTTTCCTGAATTTCGATGCGAGGTATTATATGAAACAATTACTGGCCTCCAATGTTTGCCCTTATGCCATTTTACTTAACCTCCAATGAAGCCGATTTTGGTTCATGAAATCTGATACAGCAAAATTCGGATGACCTGCCTGAACTAAGCCTTTGCCATCACTTCTGACAATAAGCCATCTCTGGGAATAATTTCCCAAAGATGACCTCAGAATACATTTCAAATACTTATCAGGAGTGGCCTCCTACGATAATCCTGACAATCTTAACATTCAGGACAATAAACCGCCAGGCTTGCCAGAGAATATTCCTTCTCCAGAAGCGGGTTCCCTTTGTTGGTAATGGAGGATAGGATTCATCATAATATCCCCGCACAAGATTTTTAGCCATTCGAATATCTCTTTATTATGTGAATACTTATTCAGGAAGGAGCCACCAGAAGGGATAGCCTTTAGCCTTATGGATAAACATGTAGTGAAGGAAAAGCTTGATCCAGTGTCCGGCAAGTCCGGCCTCGCCAACAGTGTATTTCAGATCCCGGCCCCATTGCGGATATTTCTGCCAGTCGGGAACAATCGGGAATACAGTCATTGTAGCTGCATTGCCACTTAAGAGTCCATAACCCGCCGAAACAACACAGGCTGCTCCCATTTTTCCCATGGATGCTTTATGCTTAATCTCAGTACCCGGCTTTTTAATTCTGTCGACAATATTGAGCGCTACAATCTTACCTATTACTCCTGAAGGCATTCCTGTCCGGGGAGGTGCAGGTGTTATGAGAGTACCATTCGGACTCTTCATCGGTTTCGATATCTGATGAGGTGGTGCAAAGGCGATTCCGGTGGCAAAAATATTTGTATAAACCGGATTCTGATAAGTCGAAGGCCAATCCTCAACTGACCAGTCCTCAAATGGCTTGCCCGAATAATCGGCATCTACCTTCATAAATCCGCTGGGTGCAAACAGAGTGCCGGTGATATTCTCCCCGGCCTTATTGAATGCCTGCAATCCTGAACCTGCAAATGCCGGAATCAACATAGCAAAATCGAAGGCTACAGTCTTGTACTCTCCTTCTAGCGTTTCATAATGTGCCAGTCCGGGCTCAACTTTTGTAACCCCTGCCCTTTTGATCCACCGGATTCCATACTCCGCAAATATCGACTCACTGAAAACCTTGGTAGGTGTAATGTAACCGCCTCTTTTGATAAAGGCACCTCCCATTCCAAAGTCACCCAGCTCATATTCGTTGGAAATCCAGGTGATCTCAGCCATATCCTGCAACCCTTCCAAACGTATCTGGTGAGCGACATTCAATGCATATTCAAAAGCTGCACCCTGACAGGTAGCTCCGGGATGCCCGGTACCTATCAGAAATTTAAGCTTTTCTCCCTTTTTCATTCTTGCAATGCATACTTTAAGTGCCTCCCAGGTTGCAACTGCATGATCGCAGGAACAAACGGAATGAGTGTTTTTCCCGGGGCCCAGACCTTCAGTAGCATCAAAATTCAGTTTTGGTCCGGTTGCATTCACAAGGTAATCGAATGTAACCTGCTCCTTCTTCCCGATATTCTGCTCATTTGTATATTCGATCTCGACAAATGGAGCCGCCACTTCTGAATTGCCTTCCGGGAAAATAGCGGTTGCCCGTGCCTGCCGGTAATCAATCTTCCAGCGGTCATAAACAGGTTTGAGCTTGAACCGGACCTGTTCAAGTTTCATCTTCCCTACCCCTACCCAAATATTGGAGGGGATCCATTGATAGTAGGCGGAAGGACTAATCACAACCACTTCATGGTTTTTTCCCAATTTCTTTTTTAGGAATGCTGCCGCTGTGTGTCCCGAAATTCCGGCTCCCAAAACAACTACTTTTGTCATAGTACAGATATTGTTTTACATTGAGCAAGATAATGAAAGTTCAATCCGAAAAATAGATGACCCAAAACTATTTTATCAAAAATCAAGCACTTAACAAATAGATTTGTCAGGCTAATATTTGAAACTAATTTCTGCATTTGAAACTCCCATAATTTTATAAATCTCATATACCGTTACAGAAAGATGAACTTAAGAAAACTGCCAATATTTCTTATTACCAGCTTGGTTCTCATATCATGCGGCAACAGAACCTCTAAAAGCACAGTGGACTCAGAAACTCCGGGACTGGCTATATGTCAATGGATTGAAGGCGAATGGACCAATAAGTCTGAGCAGGGTTTGCTTGTTGAAAAATGGAGCAGACTGAATGATACTTGCATGTCAGGACTCAGCTTTCTGATTAATGGAAAAGATACTTTGTTCTCTGAAAAAATCAGACTTTGTGCAAGAAGTAAAGGGATTTTCTACCTGCCTGCCGTTCAGGGACAAAATGAAAATCAGGAAGTCAGTTTTGAACTGGTTCGCAGCACTTCAGACTCTTTGGTATTTGAGAACCTGCTGCATGATTTCCCTCAACGAATTATTTATGCTCACCCGGCAACTGATTCACTCGTGGCATCAATTGAAGGCACTGAAAATGGAATTCAAAGAAAGGAATTCTTCAGAATGCTCAAGACTCGGTAAAAGTGCTGTGACAGCAGTTACCTTACCATTACCAGAACTGCTCCTGTAATATAGGCCAGTACCCAGTAAATGTAAACCGATGTCGAAATCCTGTTGAACTTTGCAGGAATTGAAAAATCCAATCCATTTTTTGAAACAAGCCGGAAGGAAAGGATTGTATCCGTAAGCATTCCTATCAGTGAGGAGTAGCCTATTACGCCATGCACAGTTAGAAAATGTCCTGATCCGATAATCATACAGATTGTTGCAGTAATATCAAAGAACACCCCGATTGAGAGGAATGTCAGAACAGTTCTGCTCATTTTCCTCTTCCGGTTCTGTGTTATTATAGCTATTGAATAGGATGCCAGGGCAATATTCACCAGGGTGATTCCGGCAATCAGTACAGGTTTCATCAGGTCAGTTTTTAGCGGTCTGATTCAAGTTTAAAGGCATTGAATAATCTGTCGACTCCAATTTGACTGGTAGCATGATAGGAGGCTTCAAGAATATCAGCATCTGTCCAGCCAAGTTTTCTAAGTGCATCCATATCCGCTTGCTCAACTGAGGCAGCATTTTTAACTACTTTCAGTACGAACAGCAACAGTTGCAATTCATTCTCTTCCAGGGGAGAAATGGCAGGATTGGCTTTGATTTCGGCAAGCTGATCGGGTAATACTCCATAGTGCATCAGTATACCTCTGTTCATTCCAACGCAGTAGGTGCATTCTTCCTGATCGGATACCAGGTAACGGACAAGTGCCAGAAATTTGCCACCCAGTGTTTTGTGTCTCATAAAATGCTTGAGATTCCCATACTGAACTTCCAGCAGATGCGGACTGCTGCTGAACAGGCTGAAAGCATTGGGCACATATCCCATGGCATTGGTCATGGATTCATAGATTTCAGCAACCTTTCCGGTAGCTTCTTCTTTCTGAACTATATCAATTAGTGACATATCTGTAAACTGTATTAAGTGGAACAAAGTCGCCACAATAATAGACATTTTGCCCGAATTCCTGAAGCAGGATATGCCTTATCCTGTAAGATAAAAATAGTTACCGGATAAACAGCATTGTTATTCCAATGGTTACCAGACAAAAAAAATCCCCGGAGGATGTTCCGGGGATTGTGCAATTCAAATTATTCTGCGCTATTCTTTTCTCAGTGAATTAATCTCCGATTGTAATTTTTCTATCTGGGCCTGCTGGTCCTGAATAGCTTTTACAAGAACAGGGATAATTTCTGCGTACTTAACTCCGTAAGAATCTTTCTCTATCTCACCTTTACCGGCTTCTGCAGCATTCCTGATTTCTTCAGCAGAAGCAACAGAATGAACCACTGCATCAGGAATCACCTTTTCCAGTTCCTGAGCTACAAATCCCAGATTCCTGCCGGTTCCTATCCTGTTTGCATCGTTTTTCCATTCAAAACTAACTGGCTTGAGTTTCATTACAGCATCAATTCCATACCCTACTGATTGAATATTCTGCTTATCCCTTTCATCAGAGGTCTGGATGGTCCCATTGGTTGCCCATACTGCTGTCCATTTGTAGCTTGCATTTCCGTTTGAAACTGTATTGTTCAGCCAGGGAGTGAAAGCCTGAAGTCCACCCCCGTCAACATAGGCATTGGCAATCACTGTCGCAACTCCGGTACTGGCAGCAATATTGCCTAAAGCAACTCCATAGGTCGTAAACCCCTGAGTATAACCACCTCCAGCACCAGCTGTATTGCTTCCAAAAAATATGATTCGTCCATTATGCTGAGAAATACCGGCATTGTCGAACCGAATCAGGTCTGCAGCTCCACCATCAAAATACTTTGCAAATATGCTTGCACCACCTGTAGCTCCGGCAGCATTTGTAACTACCTGTGCTGCATCAGTGGAATTTGTCTCTATAAACAACCCAATTCCAGATGAACTCAGGTTCTCGGCATGAATAGTAGGAGCCACAAGTCCGGCTCCCATATTCAGCACTGTAAGCTGTCCATCAGGGAGTGTATTTCCGATACCCACCTTGCCATTATTATCAAGAGTCAGGGCATTGTAATAGTTGCCGCCTCCAAGGAACAGCTTGCCACTTGATGCACTTGGAAGTGAATTGTAAATAAACGAGTTGCCTCCTCCATTCATTCCTACATAGAGCCCATTGACAGTTGTGGTACCTGCATCTGAGAGCTTAAGATAGGCTGCAGCACCTGACATATCAGCTATATGCAGCTTGTCAGTGGGAGAAGTGGTTCCCATTCCGGTAAGACCTGCTCCGGTAATCAACAAGGGTGTGAATGTACTTCCGGTAACTTTGGTAAAAGTAAGATCACCGTTATCCTGTGAGGCAATTGCCCACTCATTCCCGGTACCTCCAGTCAAATTCCTTAAGCCCAAGCCAGCGCCATATGTGGAAATGCCCTGAACTTCAAACTTAGCTGCACTTGGAGTAGCAGAGCCTACAGTAATTTTTCCGGTATTGTACATCGTCATACCCTGAGTACTTCCATTATAGAACGACAAGGTTCCGGATGCTCCTGATGCAAGTCCCAGCTGCATTGAACCTGCCGATGGACTATAAAGGTATCCCTGATATTGATTGGAAGCATTGTAAAGCCCGAGTTGTCCGCTCACAATATTAATATTTCCATTACTGGCAAATTTATAAGCTCCAATTGAGGGCAATGTTGAAAATCCAACACCCACAAAGGTTCCGTCATCCAGTATTTGTGAATCGCCTCCTACTGTGCTGTTGGTGAACTTGATAACTTTATTTACCGTACCACTGAGACTTCCAGCTCCCGGAGGGCCCTGAGGACCGGTTGGACCGGCTGGACCGGTTGCTCCCGTGGGACCGGCAGGACCTTGTGGACCAGTGGGACCTGTTGGACCGTTGGACCGGCAGGACCCTGAGGACCGGCAGGAGTCATGGCATACATTGCGTAGGGAACACTCAGCAGTTGAGTAGTACCTATACTGGCCCATGCTGTACCTCCATCAGGATCCATTTCAATACGCAGGTATTTGTCACCGGAACTCCAGGGAACCGTGGCTATGCTTCCTGACAGAATGGTCCCTGTACCTACAGCTGTATTGAACAATCCAAACTGGTTTGTAGTAACCAGCTGTGTTTCCATATAAACGACAGATCCTGATGCAGAACCATCAAGAATGGTAATTCTCAGATTAATTGTCTTATTCACCAATGGAGCTCCGCTTGAGTTGCGGGCAAGTCCCTGATAGTTGAATTTCTGCGGCACCTGTGCCATAGCCATGCTTATACCCAGGATAAGAATGCTAAGTGTGTATATTAATTTTTTCATAACTGGCTGATTAATTTAGTTTCTGAATCTTGAATGTTTTCTGAAAAATTCCTTTTCCGGTACCTGAAGAGAAATTGATCCGCAACAGATAATCTCCGGCAGGTTTCTGGCTAATATCCATATCAGTTAATGAGGTGCCGGAATCCAGTTCCTTTTCACCTCTTTCAAGCAGTCTGCCCGAAATATCAAATAATTGGAAATTGAGGGTTCCCTCCTGACTAAAAGCTGTTTCAATATTTACAGCTCCAGAGGTTGGATTAGGAAATACCTTTACTGTTTCGGACATCTGAACCAGCTCTTCTGTTCCTACATTCGGATCGATGGGCTGCATCAATCCAGCAGTAACGATCATGTTTGTACCAACAGAAGTACTGATCATCACCATTTCGGCGAATGACCAGTCGTAAACATTACCACCTACTGTGGCACTCCCTCCTGCTGAATTCACTACAAATGGCTTCACCATTTGCGCTCTGGCAAGGATCGTCAGGAAGAGGAAAAACATTAAAACATACTGTCTTTTCATTTTCTGATTATTAGTTAATATTTGGTTCGAATTTCAAGATTGGGACAAGGGCTGAAAGACTTTCAGGAGAGAGAACTGAAAATAAAACTGAACTACCAGGCTGGTAAAAATCAATTTTATACAGCATTCATATTTTCAATCCTAAATATAAAACACTCCATACTTATTCATCAGACGTTAATCCTGATTTTATCAACAGGTAACTCTTGATTTGTATAAAATTGAAAAAAAAGTTATTAACCTACATCTTGTTGGTGTAGGCAGTTGGGGATACAGAAAAGTAAGTGATCAGTTTTGACCAGAGTTGTCTTTATACAAAAATATCGAAACCCAAGTCCAGTTCAGAAGCCGGCTTACCACCCCTTATTCCCCAGTTTTCAAGAGGAGGCTCATGCAGGATGATGGTGATATCATTGCCGGGTATTCCGGGATTTACCTCCAGATTACGGACGATAGCTGCGAAAAGTGCTTTCCGGGCGGCAAGACTGCGGCCCTTGAAGAGAGTAATTTCTATAATCGTATACCTCTTGCCTCTTCCTGTATGTTCGAAGAACTCAGGATCGAGTTCATACAATCTCTGACGCCTGTCATGGTCAGGTATGCGGATTGCTTCCACCAATGCATCATGTATTCCGTCAAGAACTGCTTTGCGGTATGATGCATCAAATCCCTTTTCTATCTCAACCTTTACCAATGGCATAGCTTTATCAGTTGGTGAATAGTAAAATATGGAACATATAACAAATCAGGATTCCAAAGCCTGGAATCTGCAGTCGGATTACTCCGATTATTTTCTCACCTTGCGGATAAACTCCTCCACTTCCTTAACACCTCCCTGGTAGACCAGATATCCGTTATAAGGCTCCCTTGGTGTTATCTCATCATTTATCGGAGTAAGCATTAGCCTCTTAACCTCTTCAAGATCATTGGTTTGTCCCAATGCCCAACCCAATTTAATGTAAGCAACCTCTGGAAGCATGTTCTCGGCCGGAACAATTCCCTTCGCCATTAAATCACGGCCTGTATCATACACGAACATATGAGCATATCCCCAAAGTGTCTGAACAGTCATATAAATGGCAACACCGGCTTTTGTAGCTCTTTCGATGGCGGGATAAAGTGGCTTATTCACATGCCCGAGGCCTGTTCCGGCTATAATAATCCCCTTATATCCATTCTGAACCAGTGAATCGATAATATCCGGCTGCATGTTTGGATAATAGTAAACGATCGAAACTTTCTCCTCAAAATAGGGCAGTATCTTCACATTCTTATCCTTGCGCCTGTGATTGTAAACAGGTTTGATAGGAACAACTCCCTGACGGGTTACAGTTGCCAATGGAGTATCCCCCAGTGTTCTGAAGGTTGAACGATAGCTTGAATGCATCTTGCGAACCCTGGTTCCCCTGTGCAGGAATCCATACTCATCAGAAGTTGGTCCGAACATGCAAATCATAACTTCTGCTATATCTCCGTGACCGGCAGCAGTGCATGCATGCATCAGGTTCAACGCTGCATCCGAACTGGGCCTGTCGCTTGAACGCTGCGATCCAACCAGCACAATCGGAACCGGTGAATTCTGCACCATAAAAGTCAAAGCTGCAGCAGTATGATGAAGTGTATCCGTGCCATGTCCAATTACAATTCCCTCAACTCCTGCTTCTATCTCCTTGCCAATGGCAATGGCGAGCTTCCTGTAATTTTCAGGAGCCATATTTTCACTGAAAACAGCAAAAATCTTCTCAGTAGTCAGGTTACAAATAGTTGCCAGTTCAGGAACAGCTCCATAAAGCTCTCCTGGTGAAAATGCAGGAATAACCGCACCTGTCCGATAATCAAGACGGGAGGCAATGGTACCGCCGGTTCCAATCAACTTGACCTTGGGTAATCCCTTGGTATAGGGAAATTCCTTCTCAGGAATCTTGTAATTGGCTTTCTTGTAGCCGGTTTCCTTCATCGACTGAATAGTTTCAATATCCAGTCCAACGTTATACCCGGTCGGGATTTTCATAACGATATGCATATCGTCATCATTTTCAGCCCTGGGGAGAATGGTCCCGACAAATTTCCCCCTTGTGGTTTCAACGGTACACTGACTCCAAACCCTGACATTGAATTGCTTCAGCACTTCCAATGCATGTCCTTTGTATCCCTGGAAAATATCTTCTGTCATATGCTTTATTTCCGCACTGTTAATGAACGTTCTTTATTGCATTAGCCAACTCAGCAATGGCCACATTACCCTCTGCACTCTTCCTTATCTGTCCCATAATCCAATGATTCTCAACATGCTCTCCCTTCGAAACCCTGATCTCACTGAACTTTTTCCTGAGAAAAGGAACCTGTCCGAGTATCTGCTCCCGACTGACCTTCTTGAACTTCAGACTTGTAAGCACTGAATCAAAATCCATCTTCGGATATTGGTAAACCATTGGCAGCATCCGCTTTGCGATTTCCAGCTCGAGTCCCTGCTGCTTCAAAAACCTGAGCAAGGCATACACAACTTTATAATCGAATTCAGCTGCCGGTTTATAATGGCCTTCCACCCACTTCATGGTGTGACCGAATAACTTCCCTGTAAAAGCCGGATCAATTTCCAGTTCACTTACAATCCTCTCAATAAGAGGGAAGAGGTTCTTCTTGAAGATAAAAGTGTGTGTATCTTCAGGAACTTTCCAGTCCATAAGCCTGTGATACCGGCTAATCACCTCTTCAGGTTTGTTCCTGCCAAGAGCTTCAATATAATCATTTGCAAGTGGAATAGGGGCAGAATCGGTATCGGGGTACATTCTGTCAGCTCCCGGAAGCACTCTCTCAAAAATGGTGGTTCCATTTTCAAACGACTTCCTGGTTTCATTCGGAACACCCTTGAATGCCATCCTGCATCTTTCCTCAATAACTTCAAGCGCTGTTGGTATATCTTCCTGTGGACCCCAGATAACAAGAACTGCATCCTGTTCGCCCGGTTTCACGAGGTTATTGATCTTTTCCCAGTCACAATCGGCCAGAACCGGTTCAAGTTCTTCCGAATGCGCCATATGTGGCATTTCAATGCATGCGATAACTTTCAGCCTCTCACTTAATTCATTGGCGAACATCTTCCCTGGCTGGGTAAAATGCGACAATATTCCCTTGAAATGTGGCAGTACTATGGCAACCAGACTCTCCTTCTTTTCCTTGGTCTGCTTGATGGGTTCATATTTGGTTTTGAGCAGGTCATATTCAAAGGATTCTGATCTCATATTCCATGATTCAGGCTTTCCTACCCTGCTGAGCAATTCGTCCCTGATAGCAAGCAATGCCCACTGGCGGAAACACTCAATATGCGTAAGCGCCGGAATCCATCTTGAATGGGCAACACCCTTGATTTCAACCCTGGAACCTCCACGGCAGCTGACATTCACATCCTGACGACCTGCTCCAATTCCAGTCCTGACCTTTCCAGTACTTCTGTTCAGGAACCTGATATAATCGCAGGCCTCCTTAACTTCGTCTGGATTTACCATTTCCGGATAGGTTACCGTCTCAATTAATGGCATACCTAACCGGTCGGTGCGATAAATACGGGTATGCCCGATATCACTCACTTCCCGGCAGGAATCTTCTTCAAGACTAAGCTGTATAAGTCGTATTTTCTTGTTCTTAAGAGGAATCTCACCTTCAACCCCAATAATTGCAGTACGCTGAAAACCGGTTGGAATACTTCCATCCAGATACTGCTTGCGGGTAATATGCACTTCCCCCACAATATTCAGCTTCGAAACCAGTGATATTTCAATGGCAATTCCTAGTGCTTCCCTGTTCAAGGCAAATGGAGGGGTATCGTCAACCTCATAGGTGCAAGTTGTTTCATTCTTCAACCTGTAGATGATATTCTTCCTTGTCTTGAATTCCATCAGTGCAGTACCATCGTACTCTCCAAGCTCACTTAAGGTAGGACGCATATGACGGATAACCTCTGCATCAAACTGGTTTGGCTTCTGAAATACACCCGCCGGACAACGGCAAAACAGTTTTTGCTTTGTATTCAATTGCTGATGGACTTCCAGTCCCGACATAAACCCAATACGGTCATAGGTTTCCTGGCTGGCTTCCTGTCGGGACACATATCCGATTTTCAATCGGGTACTGTTATAATTCTCACGCGGATCAAATGTGTTTTTCATCGTAGGCAACAGTTGTTGTGCGGGTCAAATGTAGACAATATGCAGGAATGGCAAATATGTGTTGAGAAAATGTTTACAACTCCCGAAAAGCCTGTCAAACAAGGCTTTCAAGCCAAACACCCGAGTTTGTCATTATTCATTACCTGCATTATGGTTGTTATCATTTCTTAAAGAAATCCCGCTTCTGGAATTGTTGGTCAATTAGCCTTACTTTTGCATGCCCAAATTCAAGCTTTGAATCGAATGTTATCGCTACTTAAGGTTACCCGACGATTAATTCCGCTGTTGCTGCTTGCATGCTCCCTGTCGCTTATGGGACAAGGCACATACAGAATTCAGATTATGCCGGGGGCTGCTGAAATGCGGTATTCAAAAAATCTCAACGATGCCATTCGTTTCATTGGCAACCCCGTATTCTACCATGATGGCGCCTACCTCTATTGCGACAGTGCATGGTTGCTTGAAGAAAACAATACCATCGATTGCTATGGCAAAGTCCGGATTAAGTCAAGTGATACCCTGAACCTTTACGGCAAGTTCCTGCATTACGACGGCAATACAAAAATGGCTTACCTCCGTGATCAGGTAAGGCTTGTCGACAATCAAACAACTCTCACCACCAACGAGATGATCTTCGACCGAAATACGAAGGTGGCAAGCTATGAATCAAACGGGAAAATCGTAAACAAGGACAATACCCTCACCAGCAGAAGAGGTTACTATCATACCGATACCAAGCAGATGTATTTCAAGGATGATGTTGTGGTCAAAAACCCTGACTACAAAATGAATGCCGATACTATGCTTTACAATACCCAGAGTAGGGTCACCTATTTTCTGGGACCTACCATTATTAAAGGAAAGGATAATTACATCTACTGTGAAAATGGGGAATATAGCCGGGTAACAGGCCGTTCCCGCTTCAGCCAGAATGCATTGCTTGTTGACGACAACCGTCGGCTTACCGGAGACAGTCTTTATTACGACAGCAAAGCTAAATACGGGAAAGCTATAAGTAATGTAGTCCTTACCGATACAGTGCAGGATGTGATTCTCAAGGGCAATTTCGCAGAATACTGGAGAGGCAAGGGAGAGGCATATATTACCAATATGGCTTATGCGATTCTGGGAGATAAGAAAGACACTTTATACCTTCATGCTGATACCCTTAAAGCCACTTTTGATACTGCAAAACAAGAAACAAGGGATTTATATGCTTATTACCATACCCGTTTCTTCAGAAAGGACTTGCAGGGCGAGTGCGATTCACTTTACTACAGTTTCAGCGATTCAACCATTACCATGTATCATTCTCCTGTAATCTGGTCAGAGAAAAATCAGATGACAGCCGATACCATCCGGATAATTACTGGAAAGAAATCCATTAAGGAAATGCGTCTTTCCAATACAGCCTTTATTGTAAACAAGGATAGCACCGGAACTTTCAATCAGGTGAAAGGGAAAAACATGGTCGGGGTCTTTGAGAATAACCACCTCATTAGGATTGATGTTGACGGGAATGCAGAAACTGTTTATTATATCCGGGAAGACAATAAAGAAATGATAGGCATCAATAAGGCCAAGGGCAGCAGGATGCGACTATATGTTGAAGACAATAAAATTAACCGCATCACCTATCTCGACAAACCCGATGGCAATATGTTCCCTGAAGCGGATGTCCCCGCTGATCAGAGAATTCTGAAAGGCTTCAAATGGATGGTGGAACGCAGACCCGCCAGCTGGCCCGACATTTTTAAGATATTCAAGTAGGCTTATCGGAAAGCAGTCTTATTTGGAAGGCTGGAACTGCATACGCTTGCTGCTTGGCGGGAATACTGAGAAATTCAGGTAGCGATGCGGATTCAGCTTCAGGTCAAGAACCAATTGATTCAACTCCCCTGAAGATTTCTCCAGATTCTGATAGAGTGCTTTATCATTCAGCAGCAATCCCAAAGAACCCTCTCCCTTATTTATCTTGTCCATAATCTCAGATACACTCATCACGGTTGTGTGAACATCTGTGAGGGTGTGAGCAAGCTGCGACTTGGCCAATGTGTCACTGATGGCTGAGAAGTTGGAAAGGATATTGGTTATATTCTGATCATTCTTCCTGATATTCTCCGAGATAGCTTCAATATTGAACAGTATCCTTTCCATGCGACTGCGCTGACCATAAACCAGGGTATCAAGGTTGTAGGTTGTATGCTCAATATTCATAATGGTCTGGCGGATATGCTCAAATGATGATTTGAGATTCTCCCTGGTCTGACTGTTGAATACTGTCCTGACCACAGTAACCATGGTATCCAGTGAAAGCATCAGATCCTCTGCTTTTCGTTTCAGAGGTGCAACCTGCTGATTTACCTCCTCCGATAAAGATGCCTGCATTCCGCTGGCTAGAGTATCACCTGATTCCGCAAATTCCGAAGAGTTACCCAAGGCAATTTCTATATTTTTCGTTCCCAGAATATCAGGACTGAAAATACGGGCTATTGAATTTTTAGGAATACCAATAGGATCATATATTGTGAGTTCAACGATTATATTACTGCTTCCCTTTTCAAACTTTATATTGCTGACATTTCCAATCTTTAGGCCGTTTATTGAGACCGGTGCAGCTTCAACCAACCCGCCTATCTGTTCATATCTGGCATATAAGGTCCTGTGCTTACGGAAGATATCCTTACCCTTGATAAAATTGATGCCGATAATAAAGCATACAAGTATGACAACAAGATAGGCACCTATTTTTATTTCCCGGCGTAGTTTCATTTCTATTTCGATTCAATAATGTATCTGCAAATTTACAACTAATTTCCCGCGAGACGCTTGGCTTCCTGAGGAGAAATCCTTTTATCATTCAGAAAAGGAACTACAAAAGCATCCTTAAATCCAAGCCTGACAACCTCGACCCTATAGTCTGTAGCCTCCTTCAGGGTCTTGAAATTACCAGCCGTGTATTTGAATGTCGCATCCTGCCTGTACATCCATACTTCCTTCAATCCCGAAAATTCCGGAAGACTGACAGGTTTCTCGGAAGGATAAGAAGCAAACTGCACCTTGTACTGCACCTTATTATTTTCAGATCCGGATGTGTTATAGGCCGGAGGATCCAATACCTTTTCCTGCTGAGCCTCTGTATTTTGTAAATCAACTGTTTCAGGCTCATACTTATCTGGGATTGTTGAAAGATCCCGCTTTTCAATAGTGTATTTATACTCCCTCAAAGCTCGAAAAATTGCCTTGGTAATCTGATCCTGGCCTTTTTCAGAAAGAAGGTATTTCTCATCATTGGCATTGCTAATAAATCCAGTTTCAACCAAAACTCCCGGCATGGCGGTCTTATACAGAACGAGGAAGCCTGCTTGTTTAACTCCGCGATCCGCCAGTTTTAATTTATCACGAAACTGATGTTGAAGTCTGCCGGCAAAATCGAGGCTCTTATCCAGAAATGAATTTTGCATCATAGTGAAGAAAATATTCCCCTCAACTGAATTAGGATCAAATCCATCATACTGCTCAACATAATCATCTTCAAGAAGAATGGCAGCATTTTCCGCCTTGGCAACTGCCAGGTTGGCATTGCTCTTATGAAGTCCCATAACATAGGTTTCGGTGCCATACGGACTGCTCGAAGGATTGGCATTGCAATGAATAGAAATAAAGAGGTCAGCCTTGTTTTCATTGGCAATCTTGGCACGGCGATATAATTCTATGAATTCATCCTTGTCGCGGGTAAGAATAACCTTAACATCCTCCATATTATTTCTGATCTCATCGCGGAGTTTCAGAACGATGGATAAGGTAATATCCTTCTCCCTGGAATGCTTGCCCAATGCACCGGTATCATGCCCTCCATGGCCTGCATCTATCACGACTGTGTTCACTTTCTGAGCCTGGACCATTAACCCCGCCAACAATAAGAAACAAAGGATACGAAAGGAGAGGCATTTTCGTTTTTCTGACATCCGTTGATTTTATTTAGATTTGCACCCGAATTGAGGTTTTTACCCCAAATCACTAAAAACTGATTAGCAACTCTTTATTTTCCTATTCATAAAAATTCGAAAAACGGAAAAAATTTGCACTATTGTTGCTGTATCTGACAAAATTATTGAGTTAACCCATTTTTTTTCTTTCCCGGACTTGAAGTTACAAACAAAGCACTGGTTAATAACGATTTTGGTCTTTTTGGCTTCGTTTTGCAGCTCAATGGCTCAAACCGTATCCGGGGATTCTCTTTCCAATAACGCCCCCGATAGCCTCATAGTATCTCCCGACACACTTAGTGTTGCTGCTGATACGCTTAAACCTGTGAAAGCCGGTCAGAAAACATCAATGCTGGATGGCAAGATTGACTACATGGCTGCGGACTCCATCAGTTTCGACATCATTAAGAAGATGGCCTATATGTATGGAAATGCCCAGATCAAGTATCAGGATATTTCACTGAATGCTGCAGTAATCATTATCGATTTCAATAAAAGCATTGTCTCGGCCAATTCCATCACCGATTCTACCGGTAAGTCCATAGGCATACCTGACTTCACGCAGGGAACGCTTAACTTCAAATCGAATACGCTCGCCTATAATTTCAATACAAGAAAAGGGCTTATCAAGGATGTAATAACGCAGGAAGGGGGTGGTTACCTACATGCTTCCGTTATCAAGAAACTCGATAATAATGTTAGCGAGACCGGTAGCGGACTTTTCACCACCTGCGACCTGGAACATCCGCATTTTGCCATTAATTACTCCAGAGCCAAGGTTATGCCCGGCGATAAGATAGTTACCGGACCTGCCTATCTGAGCATTGAAGACATCCCCCTGCCACTTGCATTGCCTTTCGGACTCTTTCCAAATAAAAAGGGCCGCAGTTCCGGAATTAAGATTCCCACCTATGGCGAAATGGCCCGTTTGGGATTCTACCTTATGGATGGAGGTTACTACTTTGGAATCAATGACAATTTCGATTTCCTGCTTACCGGTGATATCTATTCCAGGGGAAGCTGGGCCCTGAAGCCAATCGTCAACTATAAAAAGCGATATAAGTACTCTGGCACATTCAGCCTGAAGTTTGCCACAAATATTCTGGGTGTTAAGGGAACTTCCGATTACTCAAAGAAAAAGGACTTTTTCGTTACCTGGTCGCACAGACAGGATCCCAAAGCAAGGCCAAACGGAATATTCTCAGCGAGCGTTCAGGCTGGTACCAGCAAGTATAACACCTACAACCCAACAACAGTAAACGATTACCTCACAAATACATTCTCTTCCAGTATCTCCTATGATATGAAGGTAGGTCAAAATGCCAACCTGACTGCTTCCGCCCGACATAGCCAGAACACCAGCACACGCGATGTAACTGTGTCATTGCCTGAAGTTTCTTTCGGCTTCAATCGGTTCTATCCTTTCAAGCGCAAGGTAACGAAGGGTAAGCCAGCCTGGTATGAAGCAATAAGCATTACCTACAATATGAACCTTCGGAACGAGATTTCCACCAAGGACACCCTCCTCTTCACACCTGAAGCCCTGAACAGCTTTGTTACAGGCATGAAGCATTCTGTTCCGGTGAGCGGATCATTCAAGGTACTTAAGTATTTCTCCTGGTCGCATGGAATCAACTATACAGAACGCTGGTACCCGAAAACCATAAACAAAACATGGATCGGAGAAACCACTATTGTAGATGGTGACACTCTTGCCCCTCATGTAGAAGTGGATACTATCAGTGGAATAAAGGCCGCCAGGGATTATAACTACAGTTCCTCACTGAGTACAACCCTCTACGGAATGGTGAATCTGAAGAGAGGTCCGGTCAAGGCTATCCGCCACGTTGTCCGCCCCTCTGTTGGGTTCAGCTATCAACCCGACTTTGGCCGGGCACAGTTGGGCTACTATAAGACCGTTCAAACTGACACCCTCGGCAATACTGAAAAATACTCCGTCTTTGGTAACAGTTACATGCGAACGCTATATGGCTATCCCGGGACCGGCAAATCGGGAGCAATCAATTTCTCTCTGGGGAATAACCTGGAGATGAAGGTGCGATCGAAAAAGGATACAATCACCGGTATGAAGAAAGTCATGCTGATTGACAACCTCTCTCTTTCTACCTCCTACGATCTCGTGAAGGATTCCCTTCGCTGGTCGAACCTTAGCCTTTCCGCAAGAACTACTCTTTTCAAGAAATTACAGATCAGCTACTCAGGGTCCTATTCACCCTATGCTCTGAATGCCAAGGGTATTCCCTACAACAAATTTGAATGGGATGTAAGCGGAAAGCCTTTCCGTTTTGTGAATGCTGCCTGGAATCTTAGTATTGGCTACGACCTTAAATCCAAGGTGGGGAATTCCAAAGCACCACCTCCTGCAGGTACCACTGCAGCAGAAATGGATGAAATCACCAATAATCCGGAGATGTTTATTGATTGGGATAATCCATGGAATATTCATTTTGATTATAATTTCAGATACAATAGTATTTCAAATGCAGGTATAAGGCAGAGAAAGGTTGTCCAAACCTTCAGGGTTAGCGGAGACGTCAGCGTAACCCAGAAATGGAAATTCTCTGCTCAAACCGGCTACGATTTCGAGAATAAGGACTTCGCATTTACCCAATTTTCCATCTACCGCAACCTCCACTGCTGGGAAATGCGTTTCAACTGGATACCCTATGGATACCAGAAAAGCTGGAACTTCCAGATCAATGTCAAGTCTTCAGTCCTACAGGATCTGAAACTCACCAAGAAGAAGGACTTCAGGGATAACTTGTAGGTTTCTGATTGCGGATTGCGGATTGCGGATTGCGGATTTCTGATTGATCCGGATTTGTGGATTTATTGGGAGACCTGGGGTTTGGGAGACAATGGGACAAGGAGACTGGGTGACAAGGGGAGGGTTGATTGCGTATTGCGGATTGCGGATTTCTGATTGTTCCGGATTTGCGGATTTATTGAGAGACCTGGGGTTTGGGAGACAATGGGACAAGGAGACTGGGTGACAAGGGGAGGGTTGATTGCGGATTGCGGATTGCGGATTGCAGATTTCTGATTGTTACGGATTTGCGGATTTATTGGGAGACCTGGGGTTTGGGAGACAATGGGACAAGGGGACTGGGTGACAAGGGGAGGGTTGATTGCGGATTGCAGATTGCAGATTTCTGATTGTTCCGGATTTGCGGATTTATTGGGAGACCTGGGGTTTGGGAGACAATGGGACAAGGAGACTGGGTGACAAGGGGAGGGTTGATTGCGTATTGCGGATTTCTGATTGTTCCGGATTTGCGGATTTATTGGGAGACCTGGGGTTTGGGTGACAATGGGACAAGGGGATCGGGAGATTGGGGGATTTGTGATTGCGTGTTGCGGATTTAAGGTTTTTATTGATAATTGTTGCCCTGAGGATAGGGAGACAATGAGACGGAGAGATTTCGGCTTTCGGGTTCTCTGCAGAATTTGTGCATGGAGGGCAGAGGATTTGGAATATAAGAGTGAAATGTTGGGTTTATATCGGACTGTATTGATCTTCCTTGACTATTCGTGCATTCGTGGCAAAAAACAATCCTGAATATTAGTAATCAAGTCCATAAGAACTTCAAACTATCTGTTTTGAATAATTGGAAATTCAGATTGCAGATTGCGGATTGCGGATTTAGTTGGAGATTTCTGACTTGAGGACAAGGGGAATGGGAGACTGGGGGAATTGTGATTGCGGATTGCGGGTTGCGGATTTGTAATTGCAGGTTGGGGATTGCGGATTTAGTTGGAGATTTCTGACTTGAGGACAAGGGGAATGGGAGACAAGGAGACTTTGAGAGGAGGAGATTTTAAAATCTGAAGATGAGAAGCGGAGTCCGCCGGTTGGAGGATCAGTCGAATTCGTGTTCCAATTTTTGCTATTTGCTAATTCCGGAACCCCGAACCTTGAACCCCGAACTTTCCCCACGAACAACTAAACTACCAACAACTCCTCCCGGCACGATTTACCCAGAAACCCTGCATTTAGAAAATCGCACTCCGAACCCCGAACCTTTAACCCCGAACTTTTCCCACTAACAACTAAACTACTAACAACTCACTAACAACTCACACCAGTGGAAGGGTGAAGGAGAAAGTGGATCCATTTCCGGGAGTACTCTGAACAGTGAGTTCACCACCATTCCTTTCAATCATTTCCTTTGATAGAATAAGTCCAAGTCCGGTTCCCGGCTCATTGGCCGTACCATAGTTGGTATAGTGGTCAGTCAGGCTGAAAATCCTGCTAATGGCATCGGGATGTATGCCTATACCTTCATCCTTTACATTTACCTGAATACACTTTCTTTTTTTGGTATAGTTGATTATCCCTTGTGTCTGTTTGTAGGGCTTAATCTCTGCACTTACACTTACCCTTCCCCTTGGATTGGAGAATTTAATAGCATTGGAAATAAGATTCTGAATCACAGAATGGATCATATGCTGATCAGCTTCCACCTCACATCCCTGCTGCATTGAATTGTTCAGAACGATTCCCTTTCTGATGGCATTGCTGTTCAATATATCAAGCACCCCTGTTACCTCATTGCAGATATCGAATTTCACCGGTTTGAACTGTATTCTTCCCGACTGCATCCTCGACCATTCAAGCAGATTCTCAAGCAATGAATAGGTATTATAGGAGGCATTCCTGATATTCATAACATACTTCCGGATCTCCTCCTTCTCAAGAATATCGTAATCTTCGAGAAGCAGGTCCGTGAAGCCCAGCAATCCCTGGAACGGACTTTTCAGGTCATGGGCAATCACACTGAAGAATTTGTCCTTATTGGTATTCAACTCCTGCAATTCCTTGTTGTATTCCTGAAGCTTATTCTCTGCCTGTTTCCTGTCAGTTATATCCCTGGCAATGTGAACACTGCCCATAATTTCTCCATTCTTATCGAATACAGGAGTAGTTGATACCAGAAAAACCCCGTCAAGTAATGGTTCATACAATTCAGCCACATGACCCTTTCCATCCTTCAGCATTTCAACATGGGGGCAACCTTCATGAGGATTCATCATGCCATGAATCGACTCATAGCAATGCATACCAACTATTCTTTTTTCACTTTTTCCAAGCCTTTCGGTCATAGCCTTATTGGCCCTGATAACATTACAGTGCTTGTCAATAACTGTTACCAGATCAGGAATTGAATCGAAGATTGCTTCCCAAACCGAATCAGGAAGTGAAGGTGGTTTCGAAGCCCCGGTTTCGTTTGATTGTTGCGAAGGGAGTTCATTGTCAGTACTATCTAACTGATCTTCTTGCATAAACAGGTAATTAATACTAGTTGGGTACAGATGAAAATAGTGATATTCATGAGGTTATTAAATACAACCTCCATTTTCAGTATTCACATCACACTGTGACCCAGCATTCATTTGATAAATAAACCTATTCAAAGCGTAAATTCGAGTCATTTACAAGCAGATTTGAGGTGCAACAAGTAGTAGTTTTCAGTCTAAAAAATGAATCATTACAATGATTTTTCAACCGAAAAGCTGCAAAAGTGTTAAAAAAAATCTTTCTCACCGTAGGTGTAAGTCTTGTTTAGAATGACCTTAAAAGCATCGCTTTTTCAATCATCTTATTTGGCAAGCATTTCAGTAAGTTGAATTATAAAAATCAGCGGTAAGAATTCTGATTAGTCTAAATAAACACACCAATCAACTAAAAGTTTCAATTTCCCCTTAAGTTCAGGCCAGATCCAGCTTGTTTCGGGCAAAAATCAAGGCATCAGGAATTAACAATCAAAATTGGAAACTTTGTTTAATGACCACATGAAAATTGTAGATGAATCTCTGCTGATATCAGCTGAAATAAAAAATGCAAATTTTTGACTATCTGATATTTAACATAGAACAAATTATCCCTGAACCTCAAAGGAACGGGATGAAAAACTTATCAAATTGTAGAATTATTCGCTGAGGGGTAAGGTGAAGATAAAAGTAGAACCATTGTTCTGAATACTTTCTACTCTGATTTTTCCTCCATTTTTTTCAACCATTTCCTTGCAAAGAATCAGTCCAAGTCCTGTACCAGGTTCATTTGCAGTCCCAGCCATTGAAAACTGTCCGTCGAGCTTAAATAGTCTGGGCATTATTTCCTCCGGGATTCCAATTCCTGTATCAGAGACACTCAGTTCAAACCATCTTCTCGGTTTATCAATACTGTCGGTTACCGCCAGACTGTCAGCTGCTGAAGGAAGAACTTTGCCTGAAATAATTACAGAAGAACTGGAGTTGCTGAATTTTATAGCGTTGGTTGTCAGATTCTGGATTACCGAATGGATCATATTACGGTCAGCTTCGGCTACAACCCCTGGTTCAATCTGATTGACCAGTTTAATATTTTTACGAATGGAATTGGCTTCCAGTACCATAAGTACTGATTCCACCTCTTCCCTGAGATCAAATTTTGAGGGCCTGAATGCTACCTTGCCGGTCTGAATTCTCGACCATTCCAATAAGTTCTCCAGCAAAGAATAGGTATGATAGGAAGCGGTCCTGATATTCTGCAGGTACTCCTTTACCTGATCGGTGCTCAACTCATCGATATCTTCATAAAGAAGGTCAATGAACCCCAGCAAGCCACCAAACGGATTTTTGAGGTCATGGGCAAGGATGCTGAAGAATTTATCCTTGCTCTGGTTGGTTTCCTTAAGCTCAAGATTATATTCAAGCAACTTTTGTTCAACCAGTTTACGCTCTGTTATATCCCTTCCGATCGCGATTACAACATCCCTTCCAAAATAGCGACCCCGGTTCAGGACTATATCCTTGGGAAATACCTCGCCATTTTTCCTGATTCCCCACCATTCAAGTACCTGAGCATCGCCATTGAAAGCCTTCTTCAAGGATTCCGCCATCTGAACGGGATCATTTTTACCTGGTGCGGAAAGCATTTCAGGAGTACGGCCTATCATTTCTTCGCGATTGTAGCCATACATCCTCGTTGCCCCTGTATTCACATCAATAAAGGCTCCGTCGGGATCAATGATATAAATTGAATCCGTAAAGAAATCAAAAAGTTCCCTGTAGTTGAGGTCATTTACCTCAGCAGTCTTGGTAGTGGCTGCTCTTGAACCTTCCAGTGCAAGTGCTGAAGAGATCATGGAACAGAATTCCCTGTCATCAGACCTTAGCTGATAGTTAAAGGTAAATACTACAGATATCAGTCCGGTAATAGCATTTCCAGTCTTTACTGTTATTCCCAGCATGCTCTTTATGCCAAACTGTTCATGCAATTCAGGGTATTCAAGCAAGGAACTTGCCAACTGGGGTCTTGAAAGGTAAATTAAGTCCTCTCTTGTATCAAGATATTGCCTGTAAACGATATTGTCAGTTATTTCCGGGGTGAAATCCTGCATAAATGGAGACTGCCATGATGCGAAAGGAGTAATCTTCCCATTCTCAATTCTGGTAAAACTTGATGATGAAGCACCAAGCATTTCTCCGAGCAGGGTGATAAGTCGATTAATATTCAGGGCCGGTTCCGGGGAAAATCCCAGAAATGTCTTGTTAAAGCGGCTTAACCGGATATGATTCTTATTTGCTGATTCTTCAAGATCCATCTCTCCCGAAATATCCCGGAAAGATATCATGACATTATTGATGGATTGTCCTCCGTTCAATACCGGCATCATGACAATCTCTACCTTGATGGAATCCCTTTTGGCGCGGCGTACCAGAAACTGTCCCTCGGCTTTTTTCCTGCTGCCCATGCAGACAGCATTGAAATCCAGCCAGGCTTTTTCTATGTCCTCATGAACCAGGAAGGAGATAAAGTTACTTCCCGGAACTGCTATTGGATCCGTGATACCGGTCAATGACAGGAAACCGGTGGAAGCATAAAGGATTTTACCTGCCGTATCACACATCACTGTGGGATTTGGCATGGCATTAACCATGGAATACATGGAACGTTCAACATCAGCTTGCCTTGCGTCGGACATTGAACCGTCAAGGGGCTCTATAACATGAAGGCATCCGGTAAGTTTTCCGTCGGCTTCAAGCATTGGTATTGCTTTCACCAGGGATTTACCAAACACTTTATCCTCTACTATTGATGAGATTACACCCGGTTTGCCGTCGAATTTCATAAACGGACAATCAGGATTGGGTTGCTGGTTTCCATGCAGCACCTGATAACAAGGTTTACCTTCAAATTGTGAAGGACTACCGCCAAGATAGGAAGCTAAAGCCTTGTTAATCTTTTGAATACGAAAATCGGGCGTGATGAGTGCAATGAGGCCTTGTGAAGCATCTATTACGTGCTCCCAGGTCTCATTTGAAAGTAGCATCCCCTGGCCGACAAAATCAGCTGAATTAGGGATAAACATGCTTTCAGAATTCTTCTCCTCACTCTGATTGTGCATATTCCCTGTTGGGTTTAATAAAGATACAAATTTTCAGTGTATCTTAAAAATCCTATTTGTATGTTTTTTTCACTCTTGCACCCTAGTAAGCAAATTATATGCCAAGCACCGGAAACAAGAATTTTACTATTGAAACTCATTTTAAATAAGTGAAATATTAATCTTATCAACTATCTTATAAAGAGATATTTACAACGACAAATATAATATTTTAAAAAAATAGGTCTGACTACGATTTTTCTCATTAATCCTTCTTCAACAATCACAAAAACATCAAATAATTATCAGAACAAATATTCAAATTAAGGAAAAACTTTCTGTTATGGGACAAAGAGGGGAATCCTGAATGAAAAAGAGGAACCTTTACCAGGCTCACTTTCAATAAACAATGCGCCTCCATGTTTTTCTACCATCTCCCTGGTGAGTAGCAGGCCTAATCCTGTGCCGGTCTCCTTATCAGTTCCGGGCATAGTAAACGGCTTGGTCAGGGAGAAGAGCTTGGCCATATTATCTTTACTGATACCTGTCCCATTGTCATTTACGGAAACCAGTGCATAGGGGCCTGTATTTTCGTCAATGCCCTGTGAGCATGTAATCCATATCCTGCCGTTGGAAGGAGTAAACTTAATGGCATTCATCAGCAAGTTATGAAGCACAGAAAGAAGCATATTCTGGTCGGCCTTTACAAGAACAGATTTTTCCACTTCATTGTCAACCTCAATTTTCTTCTTGTAGGAAAGGCTGAACAACACCGTGACAGCTGCATCAATTTCGCTCGAAAGAGCTAGTTTAACTGGATTGTATACCATTCTCCCGGTTTGCAAACGCGACCAGGCAAGAAGGTTCTCAAGCAGAATCAAAGAATTCTTTGCAGTATTGCGAATAATCCCAACATAATCCCGCATTTCATCCTTACTCAACACATCGAAGTCTTCAAGAAGTAACTCGGAGAAACCAATCAGGCTATTGAAAGGATTCTTCAGGTCATGGGCTATAATGGAATAAAACTTATCCTTGCTTGCATTCAATTCCTGCAATTCCCGGTTCATTTGTTCAAGCTTCTGACTGGCGAGCTTTTTCTCACTTACATCCCTTGCGATTCCCTGAATGCCGGTTGCCTTACCGTTATTATAAATGAGCCTTGCCTGCACTTCGAGAATGGATACCTTTCCTTCCCTTTCAGGTGTTTCTATTTCAAACGGTTCAATGCTTCCATCCTCAATAAGATGTGCCTTAAGCATTCTGGCCTCCTCAAGGATCTCCGGCTTGCAAAAGTCATAGATACAATAGCTGGAAATATTCTCAACAGTTGTATTCAAACGCTGAAGCATGGTCTTGTTTGCATTGGTGAACCTACCCTCAAGATCAGTGGTGAAGACATAGTCAATTGCATTGTCGAATAACTCATGATATTTATTCTCGCTTTCCCTGAGCAGGTTCTCACTTAGCTTCAGGTCAGTTATATCATGTATGGTTCCTACTATATACCTTTTCCCTGTAGAGGTTTCAGTATAAAGATGCTTGTAGGTTATGATGACCCGCTCCGAACCATCTTTCCATGTAATGGTTTCCTCATTCACATTGGAGCCGTTTTCAAAAACCCAATTATCCTTTGCCCAAAAAATATCAGCCTGTTCTCTCGGATACAGATCATAGTCTGATTTCCCAAGCAGGCTTTCACGGGGATACCCCATCATCCCAACAGCTGCATCATTCAGCATAATCCATTTGTGATTCTCATCCTTGACAAAGAATGGCTCTTGCATGGTGTTTATGACAACATTCAGAAAATCTATCTGCTGATGGCTTTTCTCCTCCGCCCGCTTTATCCGGGTAACATCCCTGACATTGCACAATACCTGATTCACTGCAGAGGACGAGTCGAAAAGCGGCACAAGACTATAATAAAGATGGCTTTTTTTGCCCCATTTACTAATGTATTCTGCCTGCCCGACAATCACTTTTCCGTCAGTAATGCATTTACTTAAATCTTCAGTAATTCCAGCTTTAATGATATTTTCAAATTCAAAGAGATTAATCATTCGTGTTGGCTCTTCTCCCGGTGAACCCAAAATATCAAGCATCGCCTGATTAACCTCCAGAATCTCCCCTTTGATATTTATGAGAATTAGTCCGGTAGGTAAATTCTTAACCAAAATCCTGTACTTCTCCTCACTGGCCTTAACATTCTCTTCCAGCAAATGAGAAACGGTAATATCCCTTGTTACAACAGAAATCAGTGCCGGCTTGCCATTTTCATCTTTTATCACCTGACTGATACTTTCCACCCAGATAATATGCCCATCCTTATGGATTAACTTGTATTGCAGCTTTATTGGTTCCTGATGGTCAGATAATTTGCCAAGGAAATCCTGAATTAAATGAACATCCTGAGGATGAATGGCATGAAATCCACCCAAATCCATCATCTCTTCCGGAGTGTACCCATTCAACCGCTGAACGGAAGGAGTTATGTAAAGAAAATCGCCCCTGAGTGAATGAAGCGAAACTATATCACTAATATTTTCAAAGATGATCCTAAGTTTTTCAGCTTCCCATTTATCCTCAGTCTGTAGGGATTTAATTTCGGATTTGCGCTCAAACATCAGAATTACCGAGTCCTTCGATTTAGCATTCCCTTTCAGAATAGACCATTGCATACTAACCGGTACTGCTTCAACGCTCATTGAAGAATAAAGCAAACCTTCGTAATTAGCCCCAACAGTCCTTTTGACTATCACCTGTTGAATCCATTCATTTCCATGAACTTCAAACAAAGAAACACCTGTCCTGAATGAACCTTCAGCTCCAAACCATTCGTCCAAACATTCACTGCATTGCAAAACCCGGCCATCAATCTCAAGATTGATTACCCCAGGGCTGGCAACTTCATTTATTCTCCCACCTGTCACATGGTCCGTTGCCGAGAACAGATCTTCCTGATTCTTCATAATCGAAAATATTGAAAACGAACGAGGTGATATATTGAATGTGGCATTTCCCGCTTGACAAATTTGCACTATTGAACTGATTCTGAATCAATAATTCAGAGATTCCAAAGTAGCATTTTCCCGATAAGTAAAGTTACAATAAATGTCTTGTAACGATTACCCGTGTTGATAATTTATTGTGACAATGCAATAGATTAACAGTTCCTGATCCAATGTCTTCCCTAAAAGGACATATTGCCCAATCAGTTCTGAAGTGTTTTTTATACATTTGAAGAATTAATCAGTTAATCATGAAGAAGGTAATATTCTCCGAGAAGGCACCTAAAGCCATAGGCCCATACAGTCAGGCAATTGAAGCAAACGGAATGCTGTTTATTTCCGGACAGGTACCCATTGATCCTGCAACAGGAAAAATAGTTGAAGGGGGTATCAAAGAACAAACCGAACAGGTCATGAAGAACATCGGAGCCATCCTCAAAGCCGCAGGATACAACTATTCTGATGTAGTTAAATCAACCTGCCTGCTTAGTGATATGGATAATTTCGCAGCGATGAATGAGATTTATGGCTCTTACTATCCGGAAAACAGTCCGGCAAGGGCTGCCTATTCTGTTGTTAAGCTGCCCCTTGGTGCACTTATCGAAATTGAAACCATAGCCGCCAGATAATTCCTGCTGGAAGCAGTAAAACTTTTTCCTCCTAATTTTCAGAAACATGTCAAGACTTGTTACCCTATTCCTGTGCTTATTCCTGATTGTCCGGACCTCCATTGCCGGCGAAGGTATGTGGCTCCCCATACTTCTGTCCCAGCTCAACGAAAAGGATATGCAAACAATGGGAATGCGCATCACTGCAGAGGATATCTACTCCGTTAATCATTCAAGCCTCAAGGATGCAATAGTGCTGTTTGGAGGAGGATGCACAGCAGAAATTGTATCCAACCAAGGACTGATTCTTACAAATCATCATTGCGGATTCAGCAACATCCAACGTCACAGCACACTCGAACATGACTACCTGACTGATGGATTCTGGGCTTCCTCCCTTACAGAAGAACTCCCCAACCCTGGACTCAGCGTTACCTTCCTCGTAAGCATGGAGGATGTTACCGAAAAAATACTCCAAGGAATCAGTCCGGATATGAAAGGCAGTGAGCGGGATGCAATAATCCTGAAAAACAGGGGAAAAGTTGAATCCGAAGCATCAAAGGGAAGCCGGTACAAGGCCTCAGTGAAGGCTTTCTATAGTGGGAATCAGTTTTACCTCATAATGACCGAAACTTTTACTGATATCAGACTGGTGGGTGCTCCTCCTTCGAATATTGGCAAGTTTGGAGGCGATACTGATAACTGGATGTGGCCGCGACATACCGGCGACTTCTCCGTGTTCAGAATTTATGCCAACAAGAATAATGAGCCTGCCGATTTTTCCAAAGACAATATCCCTTACACTCCAAAAAAATCCCTGACCATTTCCCTGAAAGGGGTTAAGGAAGGAGATTTCACCTTCGTTTATGGATTCCCGGGAACTACTCAGGAATACCTGCCTTCGTATGCTGTCGACATGGCCGCCAATCAGCGCAACCCTATAGCTATTAAGCTCAGGCAACAAAAGCTTGATCTTATTGACAAAGCCATGGAAAACGATAAGCTTACCCGAATTCAGTATGCCGCCAAGGCTGCCAGTGTTGCCAACTTCTGGAAGAAAATGATCGGCGAAAGCAAAGGCATCAACCGGCTTGACGCCATTGAAAAGAAGCAGCAATTTGAAGCCGGATTTGAAATATGGGTAAATGCAGAGAACTCCAGAAAAGATCTTTATGGCAATATACTCACTGATTACCGACAGTCGATCGAAGATTTCCGTCCCTATCACAAGGCATACACTTACCTAACTGAAGGAGCAATGGGGGTTGAGATTATCCGCTTCGCCTATGGCTACAACAACCTCCTGAAGCAATGCAGGGAGAAGACAACAGCCGATGATGAGATCATAAAATCAGCTGCCAAATTGAAAGCCGGTGTCCCGGGGTATTTCAAAAACTATAATTCGAAACTCGATGAGGCTATCTTCGCCAAACTTATGGAAACCTACGGAAAAGAGTGCGACCCGGCATTTCTACCTCCGATTTTTACCGAAGCAATGGCTAAATACGAGGGTAGCTATAAGGCTTGGGCCGCTGATGTCTTCAAAAAAAGCATGTTTGCTGATTCCAGTAAAATGAATACACTCCTTGATAACTTCACAAGAAAGAGAAGCAAGAAGATCGAGGAAGATCCGGCATTTCTGGTGGCAAGATCCGTGTATGCATTTCTGCAGGATAAACTGGTCCCGGTGGTCAATAGCTTCTATCTGAAAGCTGATAGTTTACAGAGAGTTTACATGAAGGCTCAAATGGAAATGCAGACTGGAAAAGTATTTTATCCTGATGCCAATTCTACCCTCAGGGTTGCCTATGGGAATGTAAAGGGATACTCCCCGGCTGATGCTGTGGATTACAGATGGTTCACCACCCTGGACGGCATCCTGGAAAAGGAAAATCCGGATGTATATGATTATGTTGTTACTCCCCGTTTGCGGGAATTAAGCACATCAAGGGATTATGGCAGGTATGCAGATGCAGATGGCAGCATGCATGTAGCCTTTATTGCCACAAACCATACTACTGGAGGAAATTCCGGAAGCCCAGTTCTGGATGCAGATGGAAACCTGGTTGGCATCAATTTCGACCGATGCTGGGAAGGCACCATGAGTGACCTCATCTATGACCCGGATCAATGCCGGAATATCGCACTCGACATACGCTACTGCCTCTTCATCATCGACCGCTATGCCGGGGCTGCAAACCTGATCAAGGAAATGAACTTTGCAACAAGGTAAACTGTACTTTTTACATTAATGCCCCGAAACTCCATATTTGAAAAGCTGATCATATATTTCATGCTTCTGAGCATGGGAGCAATTGGAGTGGTCGGAGTTTATTCATATATCTCCGCCAGAAAGGCTCAAATGGCCAGGACCTATGACCAGCTTGCAACAGTCCGCTACCTCAAAAAGATAGAGATAGAGTCATTCTATCTGCAAAGGGTGAATGAAGCAAAAATCATTGCTTCAGACCCGGAACTGCTAACCTCTCTTCAACAACCATCGTCATCAGTCAGGAACGCAAGAATTTCGCACTCCCTGATCAATAATCTGAATACAGCGGGTAACTTCAGTAGTATCAGAATAAGCTCTGAATCTGAATCATTTCTTTGCTCCTTTCCCCAAGCTGACTGCAGATTCGAGAAGGATACATCCGGAATAATAAAATTCAATGATGCTGTGCAGGAAGTCACCATCACTGACCTGATTCAGGGCTCCGGCAACCAATGGTCACAATTTATTATTGTACCAATTCCTGTGAATTCCCCGGACAAGCTTTTCCTCAGTCTGGAAATAGCATCCTCTTCAATTGACCAGTTAATGCCGGACCACAATCCACTTAATGGTTTGGGCAAATCCGGCGAAGCATATCTCGTTGGGTCTGACCGGAAACTCAAAAGCAGTTCCAGGTTTATCAAGGATGCCATCAACAGGGTAAGCATTGACACTTCAACGCTCAGCATGGCATTCAGCGGGCATGATGGCATATGGTTGCTAAAGGATTATCGCGGAATAGAAGTTCTGGGATCCTATTCAATACTGGCACCTCCTCTTCCCCGATGGGTGCTGATAGCTGAACTGGATAAGAAAGAGGCGATGATTCCCATTTATGCCATCAGGAATCATGTGATCTTCATTACTGTATTCATTGCATGCATAGTATTTATTGCAACATGGTTCATTTCCCGAATGATAACCAGGCCTCTGACCCAATTACAGCAGGCAACGCGGGAACTTGGAACCGGAAAATTCGGGACTAAGGTAGATATCCGCTCAAATGACGAAATTGGTGATCTTGCAGAAACCTTTAACATTATGAGTGCTGAACTTCTCGAAAAGGACCGGCTGCTTGAGAAGGAAAGAGCCCGAAGAATGAAAGCAGCATTTGACGGACAGGATACAGAAAGACAGAGATTATCGAGAGAGTTGCACGATGGATTGGGGCAGTCACTGATAGCCCAGAAACTTAGGCTTGAATCCTTCAAGACCCCTGATGAAGCTACTTCAAACCATGCAATGGATGAACTCAAGACTTGTGCCGACCAGCTAGTGGATGAAGTCCGCAGAATTTCAAATGCCCTGATGCCGGCCCAGCTGAATCAGTTCGGATTGGTAGCAGCTGTAAGGCAGCACTGCGAAGAAGTCATCAAATTCAGCGGACTGGAAGTTTCCTTTGAAGCTACGGGCAACTTTGAACCTATGAGCCGGAAATCAAAAACCTATCTCTTCAGAATCATACAGGAAGCCCTGAATAATGTAGTAAAACATGCTGGAGCCAGCCAGGCAGCGATTGAAATGGCCAGAACCCGGGATCATATATTTCTCAGCATATCCGATAACGGGAAAGGCTTTGATCAGGAGAAAATATGCCATGGGAACGGGCTGAACAATATGAGGGAAAGGGCCTCGCTGCTGAACGGCATTCTCACTTTCCACTCTATGCCAGGTAAAGGAACAACCCTGGAAATCCAAATACCAACTTCCACATGAAAAATAAAACAATCAGCATCATACTGGTAGATGATCATCAGGTTGTTCGCGATGGAATAAGTTCAATGCTGGCACCCAGTGAAGATATCATTATTGCAGGACAAGCCTCTGGAGGGGAAGAACTATTTGAGTTGCTTAAAACACGTCAGGCTGATGTACTGCTGCTCGATCTGGAACTGCCTGATATGTCGGGATTGGAGATCTGCCGCAGGGTGTGTAAGGAATACCCGGGAATCTATGTGCTCATTTTATCAATGTATACCGGAGAAGAGTTCATTTTCAATGCCATTGCAGAAGGAGCTAAAGGCTATCTGCCTAAAAATACCAGCAGGAGTGAATTGGCAGAAGCTATTCGTTGCGTTTCGGAAGGAAAAGAGTATTTCAATGATATTATTTCAGGAATAATGCTGAAAAGCTATATCAAGAAGGCTAAATCAAAAAACCCTGACTCCCGCGACTTGAGTGAATTATCAAGAAGAGAAACCGAAGTACTGAAGATGCTTGCCGAGGGTATTCCGAACCATGAGATTGGAGAGAGGCTCTTTATCAGTATCCGGACTGTGGAATCGCACAAAAGTCACATAATGCAAAAACTGGAACTGCATACAACAGCTGAGCTTGTCAAGTTTGCCATCAGAAATAAGCTTATCGAAATCTGATATTCAGATGCTGAATCATTAAAGAGCAGTACAAAAAACAGAAGTATTTGCGTATTGAAGAGCAAATCTTTCCGATTTTACGCTGATTACTTCAGGAATTTATGCCAGCCAATCAGAAAGAATAAGTATATCCTGCAAAATTTCTACGTAAATTGTGCAGTCAAAAATCCTGTTAACTCTATTGTGTGAACATCTATACTGAGCAAATTTTGCCACAAACAAAATCACACAAGCTATGAATAGATTCAAGTCTTTTTGGTTCCCGATGCTGATGGTTATAATTCTATCGGCAAGTACTCAAGTGGCAAGAGCACAGGAAGAAGTATCCAAAGTTAAGCTGGACATTTCCGCTGATTTTATGAGTCGTTATATCTGGCGCGGATTGAATCTGGGTGGATCATCACCTAGCATTCAGCCGGGAATAGATCTCACTATCGGCAACTTTGCAGTTGGCGCCTGGGGAGCCTACTCCTTCAGCCATGCCATTACCAGGCAGGAAGCCGACCTTTATGCATCCTATACTATCGCTGATCTTTTCAATATTGCTGTTACTGATTATTATCTTCCTTATGAAGATACTCTTAACAAGTATTTTAACTATAAAAAGGATCAAACAGGCCATCTGTTTGAAATATCCGCAAAATTTCTCGGTACTGAGAAACTGCCCCTGAGTCTGCTGGTCGCAACCAATGTTTATGGTGCGGATGCTGTCAGGGAAAATGGAGACATCCAATATTCCACCTATCTGGAACTTGGATACAGTTTTACTGTTGCTGAAACTCCATGTAGCGCTTACCTGGGATTCACTCCAACCAAACCGGATACCGACAAGGGTGAGACTGGTTTCTATGGTGAGGGACCCGGTGTAATTAACCTTGGTGTAACTGCAGCCAAAGAAATCAAGATCACCGACAAATACTCCCTGCCGGTGAATGCTTCACTCATCACAAATCCACAGGCCGAAAACATATTCCTTGTGTTCGGAATCTCTTTCTAGTTCTTATTTCCTAAATCCAAACAAATGATAGACACTGGTTCAACCGGGTTTATGCTGCTTGCTTGCAGCCTCGTCATGCTTATGACCCCCGGACTTGCCTTCTTTTACGGTGGCCTTGCCACAAAACGCAACATCCTGGCCATTATGATTCAAAGCTTTGCATCATTAGGCTGGACAACAGTACTCTGGTTCGCATTCGGATATTCACTTTGCTTCAGCGGAGGCGAAGGCGGAATCCTTGGCAACTTCGACAAAGCCTTCCTGAATGGTGTAGGTGTTGATTCCATGTACTCAAATGGTAAAATCCCTGAAGTAGTTTTCATCGCTTACCAGATGATGTTTGCCATTATTACTCCGGCCCTCATCACCGGTGCTTTTGTGAATAGGGTTACCTTCAAGTCGTACCTGATTTTCCTTACTGTATGGCAGATCCTGGTTTATTACCCATTCGTTCATATGATTTGGGGTGGCGGACTTCTTGCTCAGTGGGGTGTTCTTGACTTTGCAGGTGGTATTGTAGTTCATGCTACAGCCGGCTTTGCTGCTCTCGCTTCAGTATTCTACATTGGTGCCAGGACTGACAAGAATTCAACTCCCAACAGTATTCCTTTGGTTGCTATTGGCAGTGGACTTCTTTGGTTCGGATGGTACGGTTTCAATGCCGGCAGTGAAGTTGCAGTAGACTTTATTACTTCAACCGCATTTCTGAATACAGATATCGCTGCTTCTTTTGCAACAGTAGCCTGGGTTGTAATAGAATGGGCCCGTGACAGACGACCCAAATTCGTAGGACTTCTTACCGGTTCCATTGCGGGACTCGCGACAATAACGCCCTGTGCCGGATTTGTTCCGTTATGGTCGGCGGCAATTATTGGTACAGTGGCAGGCCTGGTTTGCTACTTTGCAGTCCAGCTGAAAAACAAAATGAAATGGGATGATGCCCTTGATGTATGGGGTGTTCACGGTATAGGCGGAGTTCTGGGAACTATTCTGCTTGGAGTTTTTGCCACCAAGGCAGTAAATGGCGCCGGAGCCGACGGACTTCTGCTTGGAAATACATCATTCTTCTTTAAGCAGGTAATTGCCGTTGCTGTTGCTTCAGCTTACGCCTTCATCTTTACCTATGTAATGCTGGTCCTTATTAATATGGTTACCAGGGTTAGGGTTTCGGAAGAAGAGGAAAGACTTGGCCTTGATGTTGCCCTTCATGGTGAAAAAGCCTATGATGAGGGTGCTTTATAATTCCCTTGTTAAACATTGATGAAAACCCCGGAATTCCGGGGTTTTCGCTTTTATGGGCTATGCTGTTTGGAAGTAACAGGCCCGCTTACCCTTTTAAGCATCAATGCAGAATTACTCATTTAAAGATGAGTACCGGAATGATTCAGGAAGGTTATGTGATAATTACTTACGAACAAGATCAGCAAGGGCTGGATCAAGTTTTCCAAACTTATATACATACCCTGATTTAATCAGGACTTCAGGGAAAACAATCTGCCCTCTGGTAATCACAGTTGCTCCTTCGCCATAAAGAAGTGCCAGAAATACAGCAGGAAGACGGAACCAGGCGGGTCTGTTCAGTGCCTTTGCCAGGCGATACGAAAAATACCGGTTGGTGACCGGATTGGGACTGACAAGATTGACCGGCCCAACGATTCCATCAGTGCGAATCATATAATCGATTGCACCAACAACATCATCAATATGAATCCATGAATATCCCTGATCACCAGAGCCTATCGGTCCACCCAATCCTAATCTGAATATAGGCAGCAATTTACCGAAAGCACCACCTTCACGTCCAAGCACCATACCGGTACGCAATAAAATCAGCCTGCACCTGGGTTCATTCTTCAGCGCTTTCGCTTCCCAGTCTTTACATATTAGGGCAAGATAATTCCTCGCGAATTCGTTTTTTGATTCTGTATGCTTTCCTGACTCTGAGTAAATGCCGATTGCAGAAGCAGAAATAAACACACGTGGGGCCACATCCACAGTAAGTATGGATTCAGTCAGCTTGTTAACGAAATTAATCCTGCTAAAGTAAAGGATGTTCCTTCTCTTCTTGGTCCACCTGCTGATGATTGGTGCCCCGGCCAGATTAATCAAGGCATCTGCTCCATTGATTATGGCATTGAGTTCTGCCAGAGGCATAGTGTAAATCTCCCTGCCAATAGTAACGACCTCATGCCCTTCATCACGAAAGAATCTGACAAGGGCACTGCCAATAAAACCTGTTGAACCTGAGATAACAATCCTCACAAAACTCCTTTTGTTTTTGCAAAGATAAGCAATGGAATACATTTCCGGATTTATGAAAAACACTGATAAATATCATTTAAGCCAAGGGTAATAAAGGCTTGAAAACAAGAGCTAACTACCTCCCGAAACGCTTGACTAAAAATAATTGCCTTTTGTTACTATAATAACAACAGATGTTTATCCATAATATCAAATATTTATACCTTTGCAAGGTATTCCGGTACTCCGGAGACCACTCCAAACCGAATTAAATTGTCCATCCATGGATACCAAAAAGGATAAACTATTAAGCGAATTTCCACCGGTTAGCACTGCCGATTGGGAAGCCAGGATCCTTGAAGACCTGAAGGGAGCCGACTACAACAAGAGATTAATCTGGAAGACCAATGAAGGCATTGATGTCAGGCCCTATTACAGGTCAGAAAACACAGAAAGCCTGCCCCATATGTCTGCTGGTCCGGGTGAGTACCCCTTTGTAAGGGGAACACAAACCAGGTCGAATAAATGGGACATCCGGCAGGATATTGAAACTGACGATCCCAGGGAAGCCAACTTCCAGGCTTTGGCTGCATTGAGAAGAGGCGCTGACAGCGTTTGTTTCAATGCATCAAAAATCAAGACAGTCAGGCAGCTCGAATCGCTGATGAAGGGACTCTGTTTCGGAGAATGCAGCCTTCATTTTGGCAGCGCTCCCTCCTATCCTGACCTGGCCAGTCTGCTGGAAGATTTCGTCAAGAAACATCGAATCCATAAAATCGCCATCAGAGGCTCTTTTGATTTTGACCCGATCAGTTATCTTCTTCTCGAAGGAAATTTCTACAGGTCAGAGGAAGCCGATATGGCTCAGGTCGCCGAAATGATTGGTTTCAGGCGCGATATGCTCCCAGGCATTAAAGTTATTACTGTTAACGGACAGTATTTTCAGAATGCAGGATCAACTCTGGTGCAGGAGCTCGCATTCAGTCTGGCCTCAGGAAGTGAGTACCTGAGTCGCGCCACTGATGCAGGATACAGCATTGATGAGACGGCTCCGGCACTGATGTTCTCCTTTGCAATAGGCTCAAACTATTTCATGGAGATCGCCAAACTCAGGGCTGCAAGGATGCTCTGGGCCCGCATTGTTGAACAGTATTCACCTGCATCAGCTGAAAGCATGCAGATGAACATGCATTGCAGCACATCCAATTTCAATAAGTCCATTTACGATCCTTACGTCAATATTCTCCGCACAACCACAGAAGCCATGTCGGCAGTAATTGGAGGAACCGGATCAATGAGCGTCACCCCGTTTGATGCCTTCTATAAGGATACCGATGAATTCTCAAGCCGTATTGCAAGGAATCAGCAGATTGTCCTGAGAGAAGAATCGTACCTGGAGAACGTAGTTGACCCTGCTGCAGGCTCCTATTATATTGAAAGCCTTACTGATTCCATAGCTAAAGCTGCATGGGATCTCTTCAGGGAAATTGAAGCCATGGGCGGAATGCTGCAGGCTGTCAAGGCTGGATACATTCAGGACGAAATCGCAAAGCAGGCCGCTGCCCGAAAACTGGATGTAGCTACCCGCAAAACTGTGGTTCTGGGAACCAATCAGTACCCGAATCTTCTCGAAAATATGCTCGAAAAGATTCAGGAAGGCGAGGTAGATGCCGATGAAGACGAAGAAAAACCTGCTGCTTACAAGAAACTTGAAATCTGCAGGGCAACTGACGACTTCGACAGTCTGCGCCTTGCTACAGAAATTTATATTGAAGCCGGCAACAAAAGGCCTTCAGTATTCCTTCTCACCATTGGAAATCTGGCAATGCGCAAGGCCCGTGCAATGTTCATCACCAATTTCTTCGGATGCGCCGGCTACCAGATTACTGATAATCCGGGATTTGCCTCAGTATCTGAGGGAGTGGAAGCAGCTGCCAAAAGCAAGGCCGATATCGTGGTTATCTGCAGTTCCGATGAGGAGTACGTTACCATTGCTCCGGAAATTGCACGCGAACTGAAGGCAGCAAATCCTTCAGTACTGCTGTTCCTGGCCGGTTACCCGAAAGAAATCCTTGAAGACCTGAAAAAGGCCGGAATTGATGATTTCGTACATATCAGGACAAATGTCTACGAGTTCCTGAAGAAAACACAGAATCAGCTGAACATACCTTTGTAGTCAAAAGAACTGGATAAACACCAAGATCCATGAGACCAGATTTTAAAAACGTTGAATATATATCAGTCAGCAAACCTGCCGGCAAGCATGAGCCTGCTGCAGCAGAGAGCTGGATGACAAATGAGCAGATTGCCGTTAAGCCCGTTTATACCGTTGCTGACCTGGCAAACCTGGAACATCTTCAGTATGCAGCCGGAGTAGCTCCATTCCTTCGCGGACCATACAGCACAATGTATGTCATGAAGCCATGGACCATCAGACAGTATGCCGGATTTTCAACTGCTGAGGAGTCCAATGCTTTCTATCGCAGGAATCTTGCTGCAGGACAAATGGGACTTTCCGTTGCATTTGACCTTGCTACTCATCGCGGATACGACAGCGACCATGACAGGGTTGTCGGAGATGTTGGGAAAGCAGGAGTTGCCATCGATTCCATTCTGGATATGAAGATCCTCTTCGACCAGATTCCACTGGATAAAATGTCAGTCTCCATGACCATGAACGGTGCTGTACTGCCTGTTCTGGCATTCTACATCGTGGCAGCAGAAGAGCAGGGTGTTCCGATGGAAAAGCTCAGCGGAACCATTCAGAATGACATCCTCAAGGAATTCATGGTTAGAAATACCTATATCTATCCGCCCATTCCTTCGATGAGAATCATTGCTGACATCTTTGAGTTCACTTCTAAGAACATGAAGAAATTCAATTCCATCAGCATCTCCGGATACCATATGCAGGAAGCAGGTGCAACTGCCGATATTGAACTGGCATATACACTTGCTGACGGACTGGAATACCTGAGAACCGGTATTCAGGCTGGGATTCCTGTGGATGCCTTTGCACCCAGACTTTCCTTCTTCTGGGCTGTTGGAATGAATCATTTCATGGAAATTGCCAAAATGAGGGCAGCCCGCATGCTCTGGGCTAAGATTGTAAAGCAGTTCGACCCCAAGGATCTCAAGTCACTTGCCCTGCGTACCCATTCCCAGACATCAGGATGGAGCCTCACCGAACAGGATCCTTTCAACAATGTAACCCGCACCTGCGTGGAAGCACTGGCAGCTGCACTCGGACACACTCAGTCGCTGCATACCAATGCACTGGATGAAGCCATTGCCCTTCCAACCGATTTTTCGGCGAGAATAGCCAGGAACACCCAGATTTACCTGCAGGAAGAAACCAATATTTGCAAGGTTGTTGACCCATGGGCCGGTTCCTATTATGTGGAAGCGCTTACCAACGAGCTCGCACATAAAGCCTGGGCTCTTATCGAAGAAGTTGAAGCCCTTGGCGGAATGGCAAAAGCTATTGAGACTGGGATTCCAAAAATGAGAATTGAAGAGGCTTCTGCACGCAGGCAGGCCAAAATCGATTCCGGAAAAGATACAATTGTAGGAGTTAATAAATTCCGCCTTGAGAAGGAAGACCCCATTGATATCCTTGAAGTTGACAATACCGCTGTGAGGGAATCACAGCTTAAGAGGCTTGCTTTGCTGCGCTCACAGCGCAATCAGGAAGAGGTTCAGCAATGTCTGGATGCACTGACAAAAGCAGCTGAAACAGGTGAAGGAAACCTTCTGGCATTGAGTATTGATGCAGCAAGGAAAAGGGCTTCACTTGGAGAAATCAGTTATGCACTTGAAAAAGTATATGGGAGGTACAAAGCCGTGATCAGATCTATTTCAGGAGTGTATTCATCCGAAAGCAAGGATGATGAAAGCTATAAGAAAGCATGTGAACTTGCTGACCTTTTTGCTGGTCTCGAAGGCCGCCGTCCTCGCATTATGATTGCAAAAATGGGACAGGATGGCCATGACAGGGGTGCCAAGGTTGTTGCTACCGGCTATGCCGATATAGGCTTCGATGTGGATATCGGTCCATTGTTCCAGACTCCGGCAGAAGCTGCACGTCAGGCTACTGAAAATGATGTTCACATCCTTGGAGTATCAAGCCTTGCAGCAGGACATAAAACCCTTGTTCCGCAGGTTATTGAAGAACTCAAAAAACTTGGAAGGGAAGATATCATGGTAATTGTCGGGGGAGTAATTCCTGCTCAGGATTATCAGTACCTGTTTGATTCAGGCGCTGTTGCCATCTTCGGACCAGGAACAAAAATCCCTGAGGCAGCTATCAGTCTGCTGAATATTCTCATAGAAACCAGGAAATAATTACCAGGTATATTGCACAGTTAACCGGGATTTATTCCCGGTTTTCTTTTGCTGTGATATTTCTTGATGATGAAAAAGAAACGGCTTTTTACGGATATAAAAATCGGTGGAATGCATTCTACCGGCAGGAGCAGCGGTTTTGTCGGAGGAAAGCGAATTTACCTCGACAACGGCATTCCGGGTGAAACCGTTACTGCCAAGGATGTCAGGAAAGAAGCAGATTACATGCGAGGCACGGTCATATCATATGAGGAAGCCTCTCCCGATAGAGCTATTCCCTTCTGTTCACACTATGAAATCTGCGGAGGCTGCAACTGGCAGCATATTCAGTATCCGGCACAATTGCGCTGGAAGAAGAATCTGCTTGAAAAAGCATTACTGAAATATGGAATTGAAGGTCCTGAGATTCCTTTACCAATAGAATCCCCAAAGACTGAATTCTACCGTCATCGTCTGGAATATTCCTTTTCAGCCCGAAGATGGTATCTGGAGGGTGAAGGCAAGGTTAATGATCCAAGACAAAGAATAGCAGCAGGATTCCATCCGGCGGGTAATCCTGACAAAGTTCTTGATATACGGGAGTGTTTTCTGCAGGAGAAACCAAGTCTTCAAATTCTTGAGTTTGTAAAATCATTCTGTGACAGCCACAGCCTGAGTTATTACGACCCGAAAGAATCCTCAGGATTCATGCGTACACTGGTCATCCGCAGAACCAAGAGTGGAGAATGCATGATCATCCTCATTTTTGGTGAGGAAATGCCTGAAATGATTCAATTATTGATTGAGCAGCTATTTTCAACCTTCGATGAGGTGAAAAGTATTTGGTGGGGAATTTCCACTGATCCGACCAGGAGCTCACAGGAAACTCAAATCATACAGCACCAGGGAGGCTCGGCTTTTCTTGAAGAGGAGGCTAATGGCATTCGCCTAAGGATTGGTCCCGGATCCTTTTATCAGCCAAATCCTCTTCAGGCAGACAATATCTATGCTAAAATCAGGGAGTTGGCCAATGTCAGAAGTACCGATTATGTGATGGACCTCTATTGCGGGATTGGCAGTCTTAGTTTAGGACTGGCAAAGTATGCTGCAAGGGTTGAAGGGATTGAAGGATCACCACTGGCAATCGAGGATGCCAGCAGTAATGCTGAAATGAACGGATTCAGCAACTGCAGGTATATTCAGGGTGATGTGCTCAAGACTTTCAACAGGGAATATGTGGATGAAAACGGGCAACCTGATATTATCCTGCTTGATCCACCCCGGTCGGGAACCCTGATCGAGATAAAGAAAACGATACTTTATGCTTCTCCCCGGAAAATCATCTATTTAAGCTGCAATCCACTATCGCTGGCATTTGACCTGAAAATGCTGACTCAAGATTATAAAATCACCTATATCCAGCCTTTTGACCAGTTTCCGCATACACATCATTTGGAAACGCCGAAAAGAAAATTCTGGAGAAATCCAGCATCTGTGTTACTGAATTTACTTTTTCAATCAGGATGCTCATGAGAAGGCATGCAACAATTCAGATCTGATCAAAGAGTGGAATATACAGTTCTACCTTATCCGCCCTGTACAGAAATACAAATCCATTCTCACGATACAATTCCTTCATGGCAGGAATTACATGCTTCCACTTTTTGTATTCCGGTTCCTTAACAACCAGATAAAATGGTTTATCTATATTTCCAGTCAGCAGCCACATTGGTCTTTTGATATTTTCGGGCTGAATTTTGGCATAAAACAGGGGAGCATAGCTGAAATAACCGGCATTCAGCACATAGCAGTCTTCTCCCGCCCTTTTGATGAAGAAATCAATAGCAGCACGCTGGGAGTACTTCTCAATCCGATAAGGAAACACCAGAATCGCAGCATAGGTAAACAGCATGGAAGATATCAGAATTGTAAGAATACCCTTCCGTATCTGGGTTTTCATGAATATTATCCCGGAAATGATACCTGCCAGAAAGATAATTCCAATCAGACTTTCCCATCCGGTCCAATGAACGTTCGCACCGAGATTGGCAACGGCAAAGTCATCCTTTATCATTCCAGAATCAATAATCTTTTGCTTCTGCATCATAGTGAATGGAAGCGCAATTGCAACAATAGCGACAATGGAGGCAATCACTGATAAACTGATTTTTATAAGTTTTCCGGGCTGCAGACTGCCATTCAGCATGCGATAAATACCATAGGCAGCCATGAAGCTGAGCGGGTAGTAGCAGAGGGAACTATAGTGAACGATCTTGGTTTTAACAATGCTGAAAAGTATCAGCACAACCCAGAAGAGTATCAGCATTACCCTGTGAAAATGCTGAAGCTGAACACCTTCATCCTTTTTGACCCGGAAGGAATAAAATGCAAATACAGAAGCAGGGAAAACGCCAAGCAGCAGCACCCAGAAATGGTAACTCCAATGTCCGCCATGCCCTGCATCGGGAATGGTAAACAGACGAATCTGGTACAGAATGAATTTCCAGACCATATCTGCATGCCCATCCAGTATTTGCAATATGAACCAGGAGCCACCTGTGAGGGATGTAATTAGAATGAAAACCAGCAGGTGCGACCACTTGAATCCGGGAAGCAGGGAATTACTCTTGCCCCTGTAAAATGAAATTCCTTTGATAACAAGGAAGCTGAAAATCACTAGACCTAGAATCAGCAATCCGGTGGGACCTTTTGTAAGTACGGCTAGTCCTATGAAAAAGCCGGATAAGGCAGCATATTTCATGCGATTGCCTGAAGTATCGGAATCCAGGGAGTATCGTATAAAATTCCAGGAGGATAGAAAAATGAAGAGGTTGAACCAGGGATCGATAATACCTGAGCGGAAGTACATTTGGGGAAGAATAGATGCTGCATATACCAGTACCCATAATCTGCCAAGCTGCCTGTTTTCTACCTTTTTACCCACGGTAAACAATACAAGCAATGTAACAATTCCGGCAACAGCATTGGGGAATCTAGCTGCGAACTCATTGATTCCAAATGCCTTCATTGAAAGCAGCTGCATCCAGATAAAGAGTGGTGGCTTTTCCCAGAATGGCCGGAAGTTAATCTGAACACTCAGGTAATCCTTACTAACGATCATTTCCCTTGCGCATTCGGCGAAGTTGATTTCATCCCAATCGAAGAGGTGCATCCTGCCTATGAAAGGAATAAAGAACAAGGCAGAAATCAAGGCGATCAGAAAATAATCGTTTTGGAAGATTCTTTTCAGCACAGCGTTTTTTTTGCAAAAATAAGAATAACTGTACTTGAACCTGTTTCGTAAAAATTGCCTGAAAACAACGTTGTGGAGTAACAGAAGAATTCATCCGCCAGCCGGCGGACAGATTAGAAAAATGGAGTTATTCTTTGAAAAGTGATTTAACTTTTGTCTGCCCAGGCGGATTTCTTCAGGATTCTAAAGGAATCTCCATTTATAAACAATCCTTTAGTATCTGCCGGATTTTTAGTCCTGTAAAAAAGATGCAGTTATTACATTTCAGTTTTCGATGTACCTTTATCGGGAAATTTTACCCTTATGAAATCAGACTCAGAACCTGTAGATGAATTCGCACCCTATGAGGTATTTGATGGAACCCCATGGGAAGCCGGACTGCTGAAAAGCATACTTGATGATAACGAGATTGAATCTCTGATCCGTGACAATTCAAGAATGGCATATAATGTTTATCCTTCGGCAGCCTCAAGCATTAAAGTATTTGTTGCTTTCCGGGATCTGGAAAAAGCAAGCAAAATAGTCGCTGAATTCAGGGACAATATGGCTTCTGAAGCAGCTGCAGAACCAGAAGGAGAAAACGCCTGAAAAATCAGTCAGGCTTCATAGCAGTCTGGTTTTTCGCTTGCACCTGTTCTTAAGTTTGACCGCTTATCCTGTTCTCAATTCAATTTCTTTTATATCTTGCAGTCAGAAATCGAGTATTTCTGAAAATAGTTACATGCCATGAAAGGTTGTTCAGGACTCTGCTGAGATCCTTTCAGGCAAAAAAAATGATTTGCTGATTGGATATTGCCTCAGATTGGCAGGGATTATTCGACCAACAAATATTCGTTCATTCTTAAAATTGAGTCTATTAAATGAATCAACTTAAGAAGATAAGGTTGCCCGATGTGGGAAAACGATCATTGGGCTATCCTCTTATTTATTGGTTTACTTACCTGTATTTCAATATTTTCTATACCCGATTTACAGTTGCGGGGCGGGAAAACATTCCTGAGGGTAAACCGGTAATCTTTGCAGGCAATCATCAAAATGCCCTGATGGATGCTCTGTCGATTCTTTTTGCCCGAAGAGGGAAAGTAGCCTTCCTGGCTCGTGCTGACATGTTCAACAAGCGATTGATTGCCAGCATCCTCTATAGCTTCCGCATGTTGCCGGTATACAGGATTCGGGATGGCATCAGCTCAATGGGACAAAACGATGAAGTGTTTCATGCTGCTGCCAAACTGCTAAAGAATGGTACCCCGCTAGCCCTTTTTCCCGAAGGAAATCATGCCGGATTCAAAAGGCTTCGTCCCCTGAAAAAGGGAATCTGCCGAATAGCCTTTATGGCTGAGGAGAGCGCAAATTTTGAGCTTGACCTTCAAATTGTTCCTACCGGCATTGATTATAGCGATTATTCAAAACCGGGATCCAAACTGCTGGTTCGTTATGGGAAGCCCATCGCAGTAAAAGAATTCATCCCCCTGTACAAGGAAAATCCGCAAAAAGCAATTAGTGCGCTCAAGGAGCGGCTTTCAGAATCGATGGAACCGCTTATTATCAATATTGCCACTGAAGATAACTACGACAAGTATATCTCCATCTGCAATTTGTACCGCGACAGGGTTATGAAGAAAAGGAAGCCCCGTCACCTTGCCAGAGAACAAGCTGACCGGAAGATCATTGCCAGTCTTGATCAGAAAGCGGCAGATAATCCGGAAATTTTTGAAAAGTATTGGGAACAGTACCAGAAATATATTTCTAAGCTTGATAGCTTCGGGATTCGTGACTGGCTGATCAGGAACAAGAAAACTGGAATTGGCAGATTTATGGCGGATGTAGTGTTCTCCTTGATTGTTATGCCCATATTCCTATACGGACTGCTCATCAATTATCTGCCCTACAAGCTGCCCACCCGCTTTACAAGAAATGTGAAAGATACAGTCTTCCATACCTCTATACACTTCGGAATCGGACTGGTACTCTTCCCTGTATACTTCCTTTTACTTCAGTTGGTTTTCAGCATATTTGTAAAAACACTGATTGCAAGACTGATCTTTGCTGTGAGTATGCCGGTTTCGGGAATCATAACTTTCTACTTCTACAAGCATTTATTGAAACTCCGCGGACGATTCAGGCTGCTGCTCCTGAAATACAGGAATCGCAGGGAATATGACTCGCTGATCAATTCAAGAAAAGAAATCATACATACAATAGAAACCATAATTCAAGTTGCCTAACCCTGATGCCTATGAAAAAGTCACTGATTACCCTCTTCATGATTGCCCTGGCATTTACTTTAGCATATGGCCAGGATGCCAAAACCGACCAGGTTAAGAAAAACCTGAATATTGGACTTTTGCCCACCATTTCGTTTGATGCGGATATGGGCTTTCAATATGGAGGTCTCGTTAGCCTTTATGATTATGGTGATGGTAGCCTATATCCTTCTTACAAGCAAATGATGAAAGTGGAAGTGTCGCGTTATACGAAAGGTTCCGGCACAAACCAGATATTTTATGACGCCCGGAATCTGCTTCCCCATCACCTCCGATTAACAGCCGACCTGAGTTATCTCACTGAAAAATCGCTGGATTTCTATGGTTTTAACGGATACCAGAGCAAGTTCAATGCTGATTTCTCAGATAAGGAATCGGAAGACTATGTTACCAGGGTATTCTACAGAAATGCCAGAAAAATGTTCCGTTTCACTGCTGATATGCAGGGAAATCTTTATGGCAAGAATCTCCGCTGGCTGGCTGGAATCGGCATTATCAACATGAAGATGGATACTGTTGACCTCAATTCCATCAACAAGGGAAAGAAGGATGAGGATATTCTCACGTACGCTCCTACCCTTTATCATAAGTACATCGACTGGGGAATTATCAGTCCGGAAGAAAAGGATGGCGGCTCTGCCAACTTCCTGAAGATGGGACTTATTTATGATACCCGCGACAATGAAGCAAACGCCATGCACGGCATCTGGACTGAAGCCCTGATGACCTGGGCTCCCAGCTTCCTGGGCAATTCAGAGTTCTCTTATGCAAAGCTGGTGCTTATTCACAGGCAGTATTTCACCCTGATCAAAGACCGCCTTTCATTTGTCTATCGACTCGATTACCAGGGAACAATTGGTGGTAATGCTCCTTTCTTCATGCAACCGTACATGCTAAGTTCATATTCATCGATTACCAAGACCGACGGACTCGGCGGTGCGAAGACACTGAGGGGTATCATGCGCGACAGGGTTGTTGGTGATGGTATTGCCTATGGTAATCTTGAACTAAGATGGAAATTCCTTAAAACCCATGTGGGTAAGCAAAACCTCTATTTCGCATTGAATGGCTTCTCTGATTTCGGAATGGTTGTCCAGCAGGTCAAAATAAACAAAAGCCTCATCAGTGAAGAAGATCAGGCCAAATACTTCGACTTCAGCTACGAAAAGGACAAACTGCATCCCAGCCTTGGCGCAGGACTAAGGATCGCTTTGAATGAGAATTTCATTCTGGCTGTTGACTATGGTTTTGCCATGAAAAAGGAAGATGGACTGAAGGGATTGTACATCAATATTGGTAATCTATTCTAGGTCATCAGGCAAAATCACTGCTCTTAAAGGGTGATTTCTTTTTATTTTTTGCATAATTGCGCACTTCCGGAAGTCTTGCAGGATAGGACATTGCATTGATTTTTCACATCATATGCAGAAATCGGCATATTATGTTGTATATTTGGGGAAATGCGCATAACTATGGTAAATCACGTTTTTGCCCCCATGATTATCGCTGCGCGCATCCGGAGATATTTTGGCAGGTTTGAAAATGCAGGCGCAGTAAGTGCTGAAAAAGCCAAAACACTACAATCATTAGGACTCGATGACGGAATCCTGTTCCGCAGGCTGCTCCGTAACAAGGTTTTCATCGAAAGCCATCCGGGTCACTATTATGTAGTAGAGGAAAACTTCAAAAGGTATCAGAGTCTCAGAAGGGTTAAAGTTTTAGCCCTAACAGGTGGTTTGGTGGTATGCATCGTCACGCTTTCCTACTTCATGTATTAAAAGTGAAACAACCCTTTGAAGTCTGATGATTTGAATGCCGTGCAAACCGGCCTGTGATTGTTTTGTATTCCCGGAGCTATTTACCCATCTGAGTTGCGGTCCTTACAACATCTGTATAGTTAACCTTCTTCACCTCCCCGAGATATTCAATCAATGCCTGGGCAGTTGTGCTGTAGCTTGTTGTTCCCGAATCCCGGTGATTAAACTTATAGGTAGCTGAAATATAACTGTTCACTCCAACCGTATACTCCTTACCATCAAGCAGAGCCTGACCGCTATTGTCAATCATGACAACCTCAGTGCAGATTCCCTGTTCATCAATAATAACCGTGTATTTCATCCCCGAAACTTCAAGATCTATCTCCTTGCCACGATTGTATGCATTCATAATCAGAGATTTAATCTCTTCAGAATTCATTTTATAGATAACCACCAGATTTCCAAAAGGATCCAATTTATAAACATCCTTTAATTTGATTTCACCTTCGGGAAGTGAGGATATTCTTATTCCACCCACATTTTGAAAAGCAAAATCCACCTTTAGCCTGGATGTTACAGCATCGGTCATTAGGCTTCCCAACTGACTTGGAGAGGTAAACGCCGCTTCTGCAATTCCAACGGGCTTGTTGAGCTCCTCATTTGCATTGTAATGATCGATAAGTTTCTGCACCTCAGCGTCAACAGAGGTTATCTCTGAAAGAGCAATGAGCTCATAGCTTTTATCCACAATTTTCCCTTTTTCAACCCAGAGTGTGATCTTGCCAACATTTTTCAATCCTGAACCGGTTTGTACGATGGTTACTCCATTAATCAGCATGGGTTTGGTCATGGTGGTATGGGAATGTCCTCCAACGATCAGATCAAATTCAGGCATGGCATTGGCAAGAGGTTCATCCATCTCAACACCCAGATGTGTCAGTCCAATCAATGAACCATACTTTGACTTCAACCATTTAAATTCCTGAGCCTTTTCCAAGCCGTTTGTGAATTTTATTCCTTCCAGCCTTGAAGGATGGGAATCGGGAAGTCCGTTATCTCCCAGTTGAATAATCGCCAATACCGGAAGTTTTATCTTCCCGGCTTTAAGGATAATATATGGTTTGATCTCGGGGAGTTTGGTGGCAGAAGCATCTATATTGCAGGAAATAAATGGAAAGCTTGCTTGCTTCATTCTTGCTGCGAGTTTTTCCTGACCAAGGTCAAATTCATGATTGCCGATAGCTGTAACCGTAAATCCGCAACGGTTCATTAAGTCAATCATCGGGAACCCCTTATCCTCAACCATATCCACAACAGGATTGCCGGTAAAATTATCACCGGCAGCAAACAGGTAAACATATTTGTGTGTCTTTCTCAAACTATCGGAGAGATAAGCCAGCTTACCGAAATTATCGATTTTAGCATGCATATCATTGGTATGCAGAATAATGATTTCTGTAGCTTTTGATGAGTGCTGGGCATAATTCTGAAAGGGAAGGAAAAAGCTATAGCCAAGGAAAATAAGTAACAGGATGCGGGTTTTCATAGTTCAGTTTTTTGTGTAAATAATTTCTGGCCTTCTCTTAGGGGGCCATCCAGTTCAGTTATGTTTCCAAATCGGTCGAGGATAAGGCAATCTCCATTAACAACCTTATCGAACAGTTTGGGAGAAAAGGCCAGCAAGGCATCCATCAATCGTGCGCCCCTGAAGACCTGAATCTCTTTCTGATCAAGATATACTAGCATTTGCAGGCGGAATCAGCAGCCTCGACCAGCTATCCTGGCGCAGGGCTAAGTTATCAATATCGACATTTTCAATCAAAACCACTCCCGGACTACTTCCAGGACTGAAAGTTCCCAGGTTCTCAAATCCCAGAAATTCTGCACCATTTCTTGTCGCCCATGAGACCATTTCGCAAAGCGGGATCTCAGGGTAGAATCTTGTGATAGCCTTCATTTCTTCGAGTATAGAAAGCGTATCATTGGATGCAAGACTATCTGTTCCAATCGTGATTTTACAATCCTTCTTCCTGAAAAGATCTATATCAGGAATTAAGCCCTCGATAAAGAGGTTGGCTTTTGGACAAAGACACCAGTGAATTTCCCTGAAATAGTCCAATGCAAAGTTAATATCTTCTTCCTGGCTGAGTGTATTATGAACCAAAAGCAGTTTTGCATTCTGATCCAGCCATCCGGCAATACTTTCAAGTGGCCTTTTTCCTGTTCCTGAAAAAGGTACTATTCCAGGATTAAAAGCAAGCCTTCTTTCAGCAATTCTCCCGGTTCCGTTTAAGAAGAAACTGTTTTCATCCTCATTTTCCTGATGATGAATACTTAGTGGCAAATCCTGCGAAGTCTGATTAATCCTGATAAGCCTGAAGAGCTCTTCTGAAAGGGAGTAGGTTGCATGTGGAGTTACTGAGGCCCTGCCATTTCGTTTTAATGCGGAGAATGCTGCTGCATTGGATAAGCCTCTTTGCAGGATAGCTTCAGCATGTATGGGGTCCGAACCAAAGAGTTCACAGAAAGTATGAAAGAGTATTGGAGAAATTTCCTTGCAGGCCAATGTCGACAAGCCATTTGAAATGTCCCCGATAGCAACTATACCCTTCTTCCACATTGAATCGCAGGACTTTCTGATAGAATACGATACTTCGTCTTCACTAACAGTTGACCTGATTGCCTGCAGGCTTCGCACAAAATGATTGAGCCCGAGTCCGGGAGCTATTCCACCCCTGGCCCAGGAAAGTTCAAGATGGCAATGTGAATTTATGAAGCCCGGACAAAGAAATCCGTTGTATCTTTCCGGTTGATCAGGTATATTCATAGAAAAAACCGGATCCAGCAAATCGGTAATTCTGCCTTCATCATCCATTACCAGAATCCCGTTTCGGACCGGAGATCCGGTGACTGGTAAAATATAATCAGCAGAAAGGTAACGCATCTTCCGGTCTTCGTATTGAACAAATATAGCAATTATCGTGTTGGGAAGGCGTTCGATTGTGAAAGAAGAAATTAGAAGTCAGGAGTCAGAAGTCAGAAGTCAGAATGGCAAGATTGGAAGCAAGATTTGGAAAAATTATTTGTCAAACCAGGCGCCAGGCTTCTGGCTTCTTGAATACTTGAATTCTTGGATTCTTGAATTCTCGGCTTCTTGAATTCTTTGCTTCTTACTTGAAAAAGGCATTTTCTAACAAAAACGTAATACCCCCTTCATATTCAGTTAATCCTTATTTTTGCACATACATAGGAATTGAATGAGAGATCCAAAGATTATTACCGGTTTTTCCCGGTTAACTAAAGACCAGAAAGTTGACCTCGTTGCAGGTCAGGTAGAATACCCGGAGAATTTTGCAGAGGTCCTGCGCTCTTCATGGCACTCTGATCCCCAAATACAGAAACTCTACGACGAGTTCAGCGAGAATACCCTATCAAACTATTATTTCCCCTACGGAGTTGCCCCAAATTTCAAGATCAACGGAAAGTTGTACATGGTACCCATGGTAATTGAGGAAAGCTCAGTGGTGGCAGCTGCTTCCGGTGCTGCAAAGTTCTGGTCGGAGCGAGGCGGGTTTCATTCCGAAGTTATTTCAGCCCATAAGATCGGACAGGTGCATTTCCTCTGGAAAGATGATGTTAGCTTGCTTAGGGAGGTCTTCCCCCAGATCAGGCAGCAAATGATTGAACGCACCTCCCCTATTACCTCGAATATGATTTCCCGCGGAGGCGGAATAGTTTCACTGGAACTGGTGGAAATGACCGATCTGATTCCCAACTATTACCAGGTTAAGGGAACCTTTGATACAAAAGACTCCATGGGCGCCAATTTCATCAACTCCTGCCTTGAAGAGTTTGCAGATACCCTGAAGGATTTTATCAATGAAGATGAGCGCTTCAACGCTTCCAGCCTGGAAGTCATCATGTCCATCCTCTCCAATTATACACCTGAGTGCCGGGTAAAAACCTGGGTTGAGTGTGATTTATCGCAGCATCAGGGTTTTGACGACAGTTATTCAGATGAAGAATTCGTCAGACGCTTTGCCACAGGAGTAAAAATTGCACAGGTGGATGTCCACAGGGCAACAACTCATAACAAAGGCATCTTCAATGGTATTGATGCTGTAGCCCTGGCAACAGGAAATGATTTTCGCGCCATTGAGGCTTGCGGACATACCTGGGCATCCCGCAACGGACATTATCAAAGTTTGAGCGAAGTAAGTCTGGAGAACGGAAAGTTCAGATTCTCGCTGGATGTAGCCTTTGCACTTGGCACTGTTGGGGGTCTCACCAATCTTCACCCTCTTGCTAAAAGCTCACTCGATCTGCTTGGAAATCCGGGAGCGGAAGAACTGATGATGATTGCATCGGCAGCCGGATTGGCAAATAACTATTCTGCAGTGAAATCACTGGTTACCAAGGGAATTCAGAAAGGACACATGAAGATGCACCTTCTGAATATTTTGAATGTTTTTCAGGCGACAGAAGCGGAAAAGAAAGAAGCCATTGAATATTTCAAACACGAGAAAGTCGCTTATAATTCGGTAAGTAAATTCCTTGAAAGTATTCGTTAAATTTAAGAATTGGAATCCTTCAGTTTTTATTCACACGGAAAATTGCTGATTACCGGGGAATACCTGGTTCTGGATGGTGCTTTGGCTTTGGCGGTCCCTGTAAAATTCGGACAATCAATGAATGTAAAGCCATCAAGTTTGGATTCATTGAACTGGAAAGCCATTCAGCCGGATGGCACCTGGTTTGAAGCCAGCTTTGCTCTTCCTGATATCTCAATCATTCAAACTTCCGATTTCAGGGCAGCAGAGTATCTTCAGAAGTTGCTTCAGAAAGCAATGATTCTGAATCCGAACTTTCTTTCGGAAAACTCAGGCTTTGATGTGGAGACAAGTCTGAATTACGACCGGCTTTGGGGACTTGGTAGCAGCTCCACATTGATTGCCAATATTGGTAACTGGGCAAAAGTGGATCCATATTCCCTGCTCAGAACTGTTTCATCAGGATCAGGTTACGACATTGCATGCGCCAATGCAGAGGGTCCAATACTTTACCAATTGCAGAATGATAGCCCCAGAGTCACGAACTGCAAATTCTCACCTCCTTTCAGGGATTCCTTGTATTTTGTCTATCTCGGTAAAAAGCAGGATTCGGCAAGGGAGATTTCCTCATACCGCCATAAGGCCGGCAGTGCCAAAGAGCATGACCTGATTGAGATTAATGCAATTACTGAAGCCATTCTCAATTGCAGTCAGCCTGCAGAATTCTGCAGACTGATATTGAAACATGAAGAAATAATCGGGAATATCATTCAGCATCCTTCAATAAACGAAGATATATTCAGTGACTTCCCCGGAACCGCAAAATCATTGGGTGCATGGGGTGGAGATTTTGCCTTGCTATACACTGAACTGGAGCCGGAAGAATTAAAAAGCAAACTTTTTAAGTTAGGATTGACAACTTACTTTAAATTTACGGACATTATCATTCAAAATTCGGAAGCATGAGCATTGAAGGATTCAGAGGAACTGAGCTCAAAGCACCCATTACACAAGCAATTTCGGTCGCATGGAAGTCGCCTTCCAATATTGCCCTTGTAAAATACTGGGGTAAAAAAGGCAGACAACTACCTGTTAATCCATCGCTTAGCATGAGCCTTGGAGTAGCTTTCACCGAAACCCGCGTTACAGCAAAGCCCAGACTGCATTCTGGACCACTTGCCCTGGAATTCATTTTTGAGGGCCTGCCCAATCCGGCTTTCGGAGAGAGAATATCGGGATTCCTGCTTGAAATGGAGCAGATTTTCCCCTTTCTGAAGGAAGTTGATTTGTTGATTGAAACCTCAAATACCTTCCCCCATTCTTCAGGAATTGCATCCTCAGCATCGGCTTTCAGCGCTCTGGCCCTTTGTCTTTGTGAACTGGAAGAAGAGTTTTCGGGGACTCCTGTTCCCGATTTTTACAAGTTGGCTTCATATGTTGCCCGTTTGGGTTCAGGAAGTGCAGGACGTTCTGTTTACGGCGGCTTTACCCTTTGGGGCAAAACAGATGCACTTCAGGGTTCTGATGACGAATATGCAGTCCCGTTGAATGTCCACCCGAAATTCCAGGAGTTGCGGGATGCTATTATTCTCGTTAATAAAGGGAAGAAAAAAGTTTCAAGTTCAGGAGGGCACAAGAGGATGGAATCACATCCGTTCGCAGCTGCCAGAATACAGCAGGCAGTTCAGAATATTCAAAACCTGCTGAATGCCCTTAGTTCCGGAGATATTGATACCTTTATCAAAATCACCGAAAATGAAGCGCTTACCCTGCATGCACTGATGATGACTTCTGATCCCGGTTTTATTCTGATGGATCCTGAAACAGTGCGGATTATCAACAGGATAGTGGAACTTCGCGATGAGTATGCGATCCCAATGTGCTTCACTCTGGATGCAGGACCAAACATTCACCTTCTTTATTTTGAAAAGGACCGTGAACAAGTTCAGCAATTAATTGTTGAAGATTTATTAAAAAAAGATAAACAAAACTGGATTGATGATGCCTTTGGGACAGGACCAGAAAGAATTCTCTTCACCCATCAGGATTAATCATCGGTAAAACGGCAATTATGAACAGGAAAACTGATCTTTTTTACGGTAAAGTTCTATTATTCGGAGAGTACAGCATCTTATTCAATTCACAGGGACTTACCATTCCCTATTCGCATTTCACGGGTCAGCTCAGCTTCATCAATGATGATAAGTACACCGACTATGAATTTGCAGTTCAGTCGAACAAGCAGATGTGTGAATTCCTCGAATACATGAGATCGCTGGAGGAGAAGGGAGAGCTTCAATGCAAAATTGATTTTTCAAAAATGGAAGCAGATCTTGCAAAAGGACTCTATTTTGAATCGAATATTCCGCAGGGCTATGGAATTGGAAGCTCAGGAGCATTGGTGGCAGCCGTTTACGATCGCTACGGAATCGATAAAATTGAAGCATCAGAAAATATAAAGGGCGAAGACATCAGCAAATTAAGGCAGATATTTTCAAAACTGGAATCATTGTTCCATGGACAAAGCAGCGGCATCGACCCATTGAATTGCTACCTGCAGCACCCCTTGCTTATACATTCACGCGACAATATTGCCATTACCGGTATTCCAAGAAGCAAATTCGAGAATGAAGGCGTTATTTTCCTGGTTGATACCGGAAGAGTTGGAAAGACAGGGCCGCTTGTAAACCATTTCCTCGAACAGATGCGCTTCAAGGAGTATGAAATACAGTTCAAAACGGATTATATTCCCTGGGTGAATCAGTGCATTTCCGATATTCTTGAAGGAAACATGAAATCCTTCTTCTCTTCACTTGCCAAGGTTTCCGAATTTCAGTTGCAGAACTTCAGCTGCATGATTCCATCTTCCTTCAAGGAAGCCTGGGGCTGGGGACTTGAATCAGGGAAATTCTTCCTTAAACTCTGCGGATCAGGTGGAGGAGGATTTATTCTTGGCTTTACCACCGATTATGCTGCAGCACGCAAGTATTTCAATGATCTTCAGCACGAAGTGATCCCTGTTTACAAATCAGCGTAACTCCATTATTCTTTTCAATTCATGAGCTTATCCCCCCTTGAATCAGGGAGGGATTTTGCTACATTTGTCTGAACAGTAAAACCTCCAGATTATGGCACAGTCGTATAAAGTATCAGGCCGGATTGTTGATGTTGTGAGTGGAAGAATATTCCCCGGAACGCTTGAAATCCTGAATGGAAAGGTCGAATCTATAGTAGAAGGAACTGATGATTTTGGTCCATACATTCTGCCGGGACTTATTGATGCGCATATTCATATTGAGAGTTCAATGCTGGTGCCGTCCGAATTTGCGCGACTGGCAAGTGTGCATGGAACGGTTGCAACTGTTTCTGATCCCCATGAAATCGCCAATGTACTTGGGATTGCCGGTGTTGAATTCATGATAGAAAATGGTCGGCAGGTGCCCTTTCATTTCAACTTTGGAGCGCCCTCCTGCGTTCCTGCAACCGGCTTTGAATCGGCAGGTGCAGTGCTTGACTCGAAAGAGGTTGAGAAACTTTTGCAAAGAGACGATATACTGTATCTCTCCGAAATGATGAATTTCCCGGGTGTGGTTTTCCAGGATCCGGAAGTTCATGCCAAGCTGACTGCTGCACGAAAATATGGAAAGCCTATTGACGGACATGCTCCCGGTGTTGGTGGTGACTGGCTGAAAACCTACGCCGAATCAGGAATTAGCACCGACCATGAATGTACAGATGTTGCCGAAGCCATTGAAAAGATCAAACTGGGAATGCATATCCTGATCAGGGAAGGAAGTGCTGCAAGGAATTTTGACAATCTGATTCCACTTCTGAATCAATATCCGGGGCAAATTATGTTCTGCAGCGATGATAAGCATCCTGATGATCTGATTGTGGGACACATGAACCTCTTGCTTCGCAGGGCAGTTGCACTGGGATATGATCCAATGCAGGCTATTCGCTGCTGTACGCTGAATCCGGTTAAACATTACAAGCTTAGTTCAGGACTGTTGCAGAAAGGAGATTCTGCTGATTTTATCCTTGTCGATTCACTCAAGGATTTCAATGTTCTTAAAACCTACATCGACGGCGAGCTGGTTGCTGAAAACGGAAAAACCAATATTAAGGCAGTGGGCAGCAGTCAACCCAATGTTTTCAAAGTTGGAACCATCACTCCTGATTTGCTGAAGGTTAAAGCATCAGAAGGTCGGTTAAAGGTAATAGAAGCTTATGATGGAGAACTTCTCACAGGAAAGGTATTGATTGAGCCAGTGACCGAAAATGGGTACGTTCAAACCCAGCCGGAAAAGGATATACTGAAACTTGTTGTCATAAATCGCTATCAGGAATCAGCTCCAGCAATTGGATTTATCAAGGGTATCGGAATTAAGTCCGGGGCCCTAGCCTCCACTGTTGCCCATGACAGCCATAACCTGATTGCTGTAGGCACATCCGACGAATCTATCTGCGAAGCCATAAAACTGATAAGGGAATCGAAAGGCGGAATAGCTATCTGGGATGGAGAAAAGGGAACAGTCCTGCCTCTGCCGGTTGCCGGAATCATGACAGACCAGGATGGTTTTACAGCTGCAGAATCTTACGAAAGCATTAATAATAAAGCACATAAGCTGGGAAGTCCATTGCGGGCACCCTTCATGACACTGGCATTTATGGCATTGCTGGTCATCCCTGAACTAAAGCTCAGCGATAAAGGATTATTCGATGGTAAGTTATTCGCTTTCACTGACTTATTTGAAAAATAATAGATAATATATACATATTTACTTGCGTATTATGTATTTTTTTATATTTGCAAAAACATTAGATATATGTCAGACCAGTTGAAACTTGATATCGTAAAGCTAGAAGCCGCTGCCAGTAAACTGCGCGCTATGGCTCACCCTATGCGCATCGCCATCATAGAGCTGCTTAGCAATAACAAAAAACTTAGTGTTACTGAGATTTACGAATCCCTGCGCATTGAGCAGGCTGCAGCATCACATCACCTTAATATCCTCAAGAGCAAGGGAATTCTTGCCTCCAGGCGTGATGGAAAGCAGATTCACTATTCACTGAAGAACAACACCCTCCTCGAAATCATTACCTGCATCAACAGGTGTAATGATGCTTCCTAGATTGTAGTCATCAGGATAATAGATCGTCCTGCCAAACCAATCCGTAAAAAAATATTGCCCTGATTTCGGCTTCAACCGGATTCAGGGCATTCTTTTTTACTTTCTGATTTTACAATCCAAATGCTGAGTAGCAGGTATCAAATCAAAATAACGTATTTGCTTAGAGCTGCCACTCCTCCTCGAGTTCCCAGTTCCCTCTGATTTCGAATACCTTTGGATGAATCGCCACCCTTTCAGGCTGCCTCTGCTTCAAAAATACACCGGTATCCCATTTCCCATTGGCATTGGCATCGTAGATAGCTTTAAGACCATATTTCCCCGGTGCAAGAAATCCGAAATCAACATCTCCTGATTCGGTAATTGTATGCTGCTGAACAACAACTCCCTTTTCTCCTAGCAATTGGATGATAACAGGATGAGGAACATTCACCAGTGTTGCCTTGACTTTGAATAGTCCATAATCATCCTTTAGCTTCACGCTAAATCCAGCCCTGACAGTATCATTCGTCTGTCCGTAGATATCCCTGAAGGCTCCGGCAGGTATAAGGAGCTTGTAATCCTCCCCTGACTTCCAGTTGTATTTCAGCTTGATACGGCGCATTGTACTATCGGCATATGCAAGATCCGGGACCAGTGAATCTTTCCCTTTAACCGACATCAGCCTCAACAGGCTGGCATCAAATGATTCAAGGGGATTTGGAAATGTAAATATGAATGGAAGATTATATCCGAGGACGTTCCCCCTTGAAGTGGTAGTCGCGAATCGAAGGGTTGTATCAGCGACCTGAGGTTTTCCACGTTCCGGATTGCGTTGCTTGAAAATAGTGGCAATATTGAGTGTATCAAGAATTTCACCATTTTCGAACACCTTCAGCCTGAGTGTGTCCGGCATTTCGGGTTTCAGCCAGAAAGTGACTGTGTCCTTCGCCTGATTAAACTCCCGAAAACTACCCTTCAATAACGGAAGAGAATCCAGTGGTTCAAATTCAGGGTTCTGCAACGGATATCTGAAAACCAATGTCATTACGTGAGGGGCAGCCATAAATGCCTTAAGATTCCTTTGAATTGAATCCGGTTGAGGGAAAAGACTGATGTCAAAATGCGGGCCCTCTGACCTGACCTTGAGGGTATCCTTGCGGACTTCCGGTTTTTGATAGCAGGGTTCTACAAGGCTATCGAAAAAGCCGATCTGTTCATTGGGGAGATTGTAGAGGTAATCACTATTCCCATCCTTCAGGGCTACAAGTCTGTATTTCCCGTCAGCAAGGTTAGTAAATACATAATCCCCGCTTTCATTGGTTCTTGAAACATACACAGGCCGCTCAAGCATTGCAGCTGAATCGGCGGTATTACTGTAAAGCATCAGGAGCACATCCTTAACCGGAAGTCTTGTATAGGCATCAGCTACCCTTCCTGACATTCCCAGCGAATCGATATATGAACCTGTAGAAAAAGCAAAGTTGAAATTTGACAGCGGATTGGATTCAGTAAGGTCAACAATGGCTTCCCCGAAGTAGAAACTGTAGGTGGTATTGCTTCGGAGAGTATCCTTTAATTTAATAACAAGCGAACGGCCCTTGATGCGAAAATCCGGATCCTTGTTTAGCGGAGGGGAAATAAGAAGAAATTTTTCAATGTCCTTAAGCTGGACATACTCACTAAAGCCCAGAGTAATCCTGCTATTGTTGAAATTAGCAGAACCATTTTCCGGATCAGAATAGACCAATGATGGAGGGGTCTCATCCTCAGGACCTCCTGTTGGAGCTTGAATGGTAGCGCATGACCAGGTCATCAGCAAAATGATGAATCCCGGTAAGATTTTATATATGAACCGGCCAAGGCCAGATATGCCATTCATAGAATAGGATTTGCAACTGCAAAGATGGCAATTTTTTGCGGACCTTTTCAGTGCTTGCTTCCATTCATTCACGAAAGAAAACGGATAATCAGAAGAGTAATTCTCCTGTAAGCAATGGTCAAAAAACCTGGGATATTAGAGCCCCTATATATTTACCACCCTGATGTTGGCAAGAAATGAGGATTCATCTGGCATTGCAGAGCGGATAAATTTCTCATGCAGAAGCTGGGTTGAGAGAATTCCGGCAACAGCCATCTGATCGACTTCGGAGATATTTTGTCCGGCATGCATCTTTGAAACCAGCGCCTCCACCCTGTTTGCATCAAAGCAGCCCACTGAATTCAATGCATCTGAAGATAAAATATCCTTCACATAATCAGGAGCTCCGGTACCAAAGAAACTTCTGGCAATTGGGGCACGATAAGCTTGTTTCGGACGCTTCAGGATGGATTCTGGGATTTTGCCGGCCATTGCCTTCTTAAGCAGGTACTTTTCATCCAGTCCGTTAAGCCTGAAATTATCCGGTAATGAAGCACTAAATTCAATAACCCGGTAATCAAGGAATGGATATCTGCCTTCCACTGAATTGCCCATGGCAACGCGGTCACCCTGGGAAGAAAGCAGGTAGTTGGACATGAATATTGAAGCTTCAAGGTACTGTGACCTCGATAATTCACTCCATTTCATGAAGTTTGAAGGAAGTGAAGGATATATTTCTGCCACTGGATCGTGGGATGCCACAGAATTGCGAAAATCCTCTGTGAAAAAAGAGCGGATTCGGGAAGTATTATGCCAGCGAAGCAGATGTGAATACAAGGGATCTTCTGTTTCCGAAAGCTTATATCCGAAGAACATTTTAAGGGCGCTGTTATTCAGCCCATGCATCATCTTCAGGTAGGGATAAAGCTTACTCAGCAGCAATGGCCTGTACTTCGACTTCGGATCCTTTGCCCAGAACCTGCGAATTTTAGCCTCCTTGAAAATATTATATCCTCCCAAAAACTCATCAGCACCTTCACCCGTTACCACTACCTTGATATTCTGCTCCCTCACCCTGCGTGATAGCAGCAGCATGGGAGTTGGTGAAGTCCGAAGAATCGGAAACTCAGAATGCCAGATGGTTTGAGGGAAATTCTCCGCTATCTCAGCCGAAGTGCAGCTGAAGGCGGTATGATTTGTATTGAAGTACTTTGCAGCTTCAAGCTGGTAGGCAGTTTCGTCAAATTCCGCATCGCTGAAACCGATTGAAAAGGTATTCAGCACCGATGGTTCCAGTTCATGAATAAATGCGGTTGTTGCACTTGAATCGAGTCCACCGCTCAGATATGCAGCAACAGGAACATCGGCACGCAGCCTGATCCTTACGGCATCCTTCAGAAGAGCGGTAAATTCCTCAATGGCATCATTCAGCTTTCGCGGACGAACGTCCTGCTCTTCAGGATATTCGAGACTCCAGAAACGCTGTATTTGAATTCCGGCATCCGACACTTTCATGTAATGAGCCGGCGGCAATTCATAAATATTTTTGAAGGGAGTATTGGGCGAGACGGTTGTCCAGAGGGTGAAAACCTCCGCCAGACTTTCAGGTCTCAGTTCCCTTTTAACCTTATCGAGTGTAAACAATCCCTTGATTTCAGAACAAAAGGCGAAACGTCCACCTTCGTTCCAGTAGAATACCGGACGGATTCCAACACGGTCGCGGGCAATGAAAATCTCCCTTTTCTGTCGATCCCAGATACATATTGCAAATTGTCCGTTAAAGCGGCTAAGGCAAGCAGGCCCGTATAGAGCGTACATCTGCACAACTACCTCAGTATCACTTTGGGTATGGAGTTTCACACCCCTGGCAATCAATTCCTGTCTTAATTCTATATAATTGAAGATCTCCCCATTGAACACAACCCAATAATTCCCCGATTCATCGGAGATTGGTTGTTGTCCGGAAGAGATATCGATAATACTGAGCCTCACAGAACCGGAAGCAAAGCCATCGCCACAAAGAATACCGGTTTCATCTGGCCCTCTGTGACGGATTATTCCCAGCATGCGCTTTACGACATCCTCTGAGGACCGATCAGCGCAGGGATAATTATAGATTCCGGCAATTCCGCACATTCAAAAGCGGCTAATTTAGTTTAGTCTTGATAAAACCAGTGATTGCTTTGATAGACTCGAAATTCTCCTCCAGTAAATCAGAATCATCGGCGTGAATGGTGAATTGCTCTTCAAGGAAATTAATCAATGAAATAAAGCCCATTGAGTCAAAGATACCCTGAACAAAAATCAGGGTGTCGTCTTTTATCTGATCCACTGGGGTGTAGGTAGTTTCAGCGATAAAATTTCTTAGAATTTCATGAATTTCTTCGGTCTGGTACATTTCACTTGGTAACGTTGCAGTGTTGAGAGGTTCTAGTGTATTCACTTTAGTTAGGATTATGCAATCCTCAACCAATGTAAGCAGGATGGAAGATCTGGCTTGATTGCAAATGTACAAATTGCTGATTGTCATTTAACAAGAACCAGTAATATTTCCGGCTTCTATCCCCTTCCCTTTAGCCCTTTTTAGGCAAAACAGCTTAACATTCGTCAAAATTTATAACGAATGAAGGCAAAAAAGGTTTGTGGGATTGGGAAACAATGGTCGGGTAGCTAGTTGAGTATCTGAGTTTGTGAGTAAGGTTGTTTAAAGGTTTATTCCCTTTACTGTAGAAGGTAATATTTATGAACTTGAGCTGGATGGGCAACAGCCAGTAAAAGCGATAACCCATAGACTTTATTTTACCGAATGAATTGCCATTTCACCCGGTACATTTAGTTTGAATCTAATAAATACAGTTAGTTAAAGACTTGCAGCCCTCACCTTCAGTTCCTTCCTTTCAATCTTGCCATTTGTACTTTTAGGCATCTGATCCAGGAATATCACCTTTTTAGGGTGCATAAAAAGCTCGAGATTCGAAACGCATTCACGCATAATCTCCTTCTCAGATATCACAGCATTTTCATGCAAGGTGACATAGGCAATAATGGCTTCACCAAGGATTACGTCAGGAGCTCCCACAACGGCAACTTCCTTTACTCCGGCAACTTTGTATATCACATTTTCAACTTCAAGCGGACTGACCTTTTCGCCCCTTGACTTGATGATATCATCAGCCCTGCCCTGGAAATAGAGCAAGCCCTTTTCATCCATGATAAACCAGTCGTTGGAACATAGAGTACGTTCCCAGGGCAATTTACCCGGACGAAGCATTTCCTTGCTAAGATCTTCACGGTTCCAGTAACCCAGCATCACATGTGGGCCGCGGACATGCAATATACCGGGAGTTCCTGCAGGCACAGGTTCACCTTCGGGTGTGAGCAGGTAAACTTCAGTCCCGGGAATAGCCTTACCAACTGAATTGGGATTCTCATCCAGCAATTCAGGTTCGAGGTAGCAAACCCTCTTGCATTCGGTTAGTCCATACATTGAAAAAATCAATGCATTCGGAAATACCTTCTTCAGTTCAGGAATAAACTCTGCAGGAAGCGCTGCTGCGGTATTGGTTACCTTTTCAATTGCCGGGAAATTGATGCCAGACTGCTTGTTGGAGGCAATCATCATGGCATAAATTGTTGGAACACCGGGGAAAACGGTAGGTTTGAACTGCTCTATCGATTTGTAAATTGAAGCAGGAAAGGTAAACGACAACTCCATAATCAGGGTTGCGCCTAATGTCACTGACATGATTAGCTGATAAAGGCCATAATCGAATGCCAGCGGCAAAAGCAGCATAATTCTGTCATCCTCTGTCAACCGAAGGTACTGAATCAGACTCCAGCTGGTGAAAACCATGTTCTGGTGAGTCATCATCACTCCCTTTGGGAATCCGGTACTGCCGGAAGTATAAATCAGAGCAGCCAGGTCAAGGGCAATTGCACCATGAAGCTTAACTCCGGGATAATGATTATGAACTGTTTCTTCGAATGAAACCGGACTTACACCGGAAGCCAAGAATTCGGGAGTGATATCGCCAGAGATCAGCAAACCCTTGATAGCAGGGGTTTGTGGCAACACCTGCAACCATTCATGCTGAATAATTGCTTCAGTGATCAGGAAGCAGGCGCCGCTGTCGTTGAGGATAAACTCAAGCTTTGGGGCTTTAGTCTGGGGATTGATAACCAGAAATGCCGCACCGGCTAGTGAAGTGGCATATATTGAAACGGCACATTGCCAGGTGTTGTGCATGTATATTGCCACCCTGTCACCCCTCTGCAGGCCATTGAGAGTCATGTATGCAGCCATATTCTCAGCCATTTTCAGGACTGAGGAATAGGAATACTCTTCACCCTTGCTGATAAAGGCTGCCTTATCAGGAAACTGCCTTGCAGAATTAATCAAAGCTTCTCCAAACAAGCGCTGTGGGATAGCTACCATGGTTTTTGATATTGGTTAAGTACAATTGGTTTCCCGGAATAATCAGGAATCCCTTTTAAGAAAAGGATGGATTACATGCGGATTGGCACCATTCGCAGGTACTCAGTGGTCCTTTGTTTTCTCTTGAAATTATTGTAGACCATGTTCACCTGATCAACAGTCATATCCATTACCTCACCAACCTCCTCGGGAGTGTAGGCATGCTCAAATCCATACCATAAAAGATCCATTTCCCTGAAAGGCATCTGGAAGAAAAATTCCTCCTGCGACTGTTCAGCTGAATAGGTGTCAGAAGTTGGGGTACGTGAAATAATTTCAGCAGGAACACCAAGTGCGGAAGCCATCTGATAAACCTGAGTCTTGTAAAGATGTCCGATTGGAAGCAGGTCAACGCCTCCGTCACCATGTTTCACAAAGAAACCCTGTTCAATCTCATGCTTGTTGGCAGTCCCGAGCACAGCATAATGCATGGCTTCGGAATGATAATACAGCATCGACATGCGGGTTCTTTGCTTGAAGTTTGAGGCGGCAACAATCTGCAGGTATTCCCTTACAGGAATCACCTTTTTCTTCTCATGCCCATCAGGTGCAATAATGGTGAGGGAGAAAATCGGAGGAAGGTTATGATTCAGTCCGGTACGATTGATACCGATTTTTGACTTATAGGTAATGGGGTCGAATTCAGGAAATACTCTTTTTATAGCTTCATCTCTGCGCTCATAGCATTTAAAACCCTGAAGGGCTGCAGAGATATTCTCAATCAGTGAAGGTACACCGAATTTATCGGTAAGGTCTCTTGCCAGCCTGAGGCTATCGCTATTGGATTCCTGTTCAGGAAGCATGATTCCAAAAACCCTCTCTGGTCCCAGTGCCCTTACAGCCAATGCCATGGTTACAGAGGAGTCAATTCCACCGCTGATCCCCAGCACTGCACCTTTACGCTTCATCCGGATGAGGATATCTTCGTTGATGCGATGGGCCAGTCGGTTGATTTCAGCTTCGAGGTCGGGGATCAGGATAATTTCTTTGGAGAATGGGGGACGTGTTTCTTGTGTCATTAAGCTAATTTTATTTTGCAGTTGGCTTACAAGTTTGCTGCAATGTTCTTAATAAATAGACCTCGGCTTAAAGCTGGGCAAAGATTTTCTTAATTGGATATTCCACATCTGTTTCAGGTCCTGAAATTCAGGATTGATTGGGAACTGTACCAAAAGCAAAGATAGGAATTCTGTGAATTATTCTTTCCAACGCTTTAGCCCGCCAATATTCAAGGTAAAAAACCAGGCCATGAAACCGGGAAATCCCATCTCTTTCAGCTTTGATTTCACCAAAGTCTTCATATCAGAAACGGTAAAATCGGGCCGGGTGAAAGCACCCTCGCTATAACAATAGGAGCAGTAAAGCAAACTCTTACTGCCATCAGCATTGGTTCCACCTCCCTTTTCATCCTTTGTCATCGGCATGCCACACGATTGGCAAAACTTATTCGGCTTATCCATGGAAGTGCTTGTATTTTCAACAAAGATAGAAATCAGCTGTTTATTATTGAAAAGGATATCCAACTTGCTACAATAGTCTATAAGCTTGATTTATCCCTCAATTCACAGTAATTTTACAGTAAAATCCATTGCTATGAAAACCTGTACCAGAACTCTGCTAACTCTACTCACATATTTTGCCCTGATTACTGCCATTCATGCACAAAAAGCAACGTTGCCTGATACTATCGGATTGATTTCCGCTTCCGAGAAGTCAAACTATATGAAGGTCATGAAGCCCCATAGCAGTAATCTTCTCAACAATTACGACCTTAAGTACCACCGGTTACAATGGTTGGTTGACCCTGCGCAAAATGCAATCCGCGGATCAATAACTTCCTATTATGTTCCGACAACCTCCGGAATGTCATCCATTCAGTTTGAGTTAGCTCCGGAAATGGTGGCAGACTCAGCCTTTCACAGAGGTTTTCATGTAGGAGTTAATCACACATCCAACCTGATTACCATCTCCTTTGGAGAAATAATACCTCAGGGGCATCTGGATTCAGTTACTGTATATTATCACGGAAATCCACCGGGTTCAGGCTTTGGCTCCTTTGGAACTGGTCTTCACAATGGGATTCCGGCTCTCTGGACACTCTCCGAACCCTATGGCTGCAGCGACTGGTGGCCTTCAAAGAATGACCTTACTGATAAAATTGACTCAATAGATGTTTTTGTTGCTGCACCAAAGGCATATCGGGTTGCTTCCAACGGACTGATGATGGGAGAATCAGCCTATGGTCCCAATCTTAATTTAACTCATTGGAAACACAGATATCCGATTGCAAGTTATCTGATTGCTATTGCAGTAACCAATTACTCCGTATCAACCCAACAATTCAATGGTCCTGGTGGCAATTTTCCTATTGTCAACTATTCCTATCCTGAGGATTCAGCTTTTAATTCGACTCAAACAGCCCTGCTGATGCCGGTATATGAGCTTTACGGGACTTTATTCGGGAATTACCCCTATGAACATGAAAAGTATGGACATGCGGAGTTTGGCTGGGGTGGTGGAATGGAGCACCAAACCATGACTTTCATCGGACAGGGAGCCTATAACATTGAAATACTCGCATGAACTGGCACACCAATGGTTTGGCGATCTTGTTACCTGCGGCTCCTGGCACGACATATGGCTGAACGAGGGCTTTGCCACCTATTGCGCCGGACTGATGTATGAAAAATTACATCCAAATGACTATTGGCCAATCTGGAAAAAACAGAACATTTCCTGGGTCACTTATTTCCCTGACGGATCGGTATATTGCACTGATACCACTGACGTTAACAGAATTTTCGATTCCCGCCTTTCGTACAGTAAAGGCGGAATGGTACTACATCAGTTGCGGTGGATTCTGGGAGATAATGCCTTTTTTGAAGGAATGCGTTCCTATATTGAAGATCCGGCTCTACGGTTTGGCTTTGCCATGACATCACAATACAGGGAACATATGGAAGCCGCATCAGGCATGAATTTGGTTCAGTATTTCGATGACTGGATTTATAAGGAAGGATATCCAAGTTATCAGGTAACCTATTTCCAGGATGAACAAAAATCAACCCTGGTGACTTTGAAACAAACCCAATCGGACCCTTCAGTTGAATTCTTCAAATTGCCTGTTCCCCTTAAATTTTATGGAGAAGGCCGCGACAGCCTCATGGTTTTTGATAACAGTTTTTCCGGAGAAGCCTTCGTCGTTAACCCGGGATTTGTTATTGATTCTGTTCACTTTGACCCGGACTACCAGTTGATCACAGCCAATAATCAGGTTGCTCTAGGCCGCGATGAACTTCCTGCCGGTAAAGGATTTGTGATCTCCCCAAATCCGGTTCAGGATAAGCTAATAGCTACCCATAACCTGGGATCCCTGGAAAAAGTGCAGGTCAGCAACCTGACAGGACAAGCCATTCCTTTTGTAATGAATGAAAACAGCCAGAACAGATTGGTTCTTGATATCCCCGGATTGAAACCCGGGATCTATATACTAACGACAAGAAGCCGCGATTTCCTGGTTAGCAGGAAATTTATAGTTCAGAAATAGGATTGTGGAAATGCTTTACTCAAAGGGTCGAAACAGAAGGAATCGAATTCTACAGGGTTTTGAAATTATATCCCTGTTCAAGGCAAGCTTCCAGATACCTGGGCAGTGCATATTCCAATCGCTTCCATGCTTTGATGCTATCATGAAAAACGATGATACTTCCCGGAGATGTCTGATACATGGTGTTTTGAGACATTTATATGCCGACAGCCCCTGATCAAAATCCCTGCTCAGCGCCGACCACATAATCAATCTGTAATGTTCGCCCAAGGTCCTGGCCAGTGATGGAGTGATTTGTCCGTGAGGCGGCCTGAATAGTTTGCTGTCCACGAGATCACTGCATTTTTTAATATTCTCCAGATAGTAATCCCTGGAATTTCTCCATGCCTGCAAATGATTGAAGGTGTGATTGCCTGTTACATGGCCGTGTTTCAGGACTTCGGCATAAACTTCAGGATACTTTCCAACATTATCGCCAACGCAAAAGAAAGTTGCCCTGATATTGTACTTGTCCAAAGTCTCGAGAACCCATGGCGTAACTTCAGGAATTGGGCCATCATCAAACGTAAGGTATAGTGATCTCCCTCCCGAAGGGCCTTCCCATTCCAGATTCGATGGAAGGACGCGGCGCAGGAAAAGAGGCACTGAACTAAGGTACATGGAAAAGAAGGGATTAACTGTATTGGACTTGGCGAATGTAGGTCTTTTTCATGAATAGCCGTCCGGATTCATCTTTCAAGACTACATATCATGCATCATTGCATGAAAAAAAGTACTTTTGCAGCCTGAAAACAATAACCTTTTACAGGTTTAAGTAATAAACATTAACAACATTTGATATGAAAAAGCTTGTTTTAGTCCGTCATGGTGAAAGTGTGTGGAATAAAGAAAACCGTTTTACCGGCTGGACTGATGTTGATCTTTCTGAAAGAGGCATTAATGAAGCCCATGAGGCAGGTAAAGTATTAAGGGAAAACGGTTTCAATTTTGGAGTGGCCTATACATCCTATCTGAAACGTGCCATCAAAACCCTGAACTTCATTCTTGAAGAAATGGATCAGATGTGGATTCCGGTTTTGAAAAGCTGGAGATTGAATGAAAAGCATTACGGAAACCTTCAGGGACTCAACAAAGCAGAAACTGCCGAAAAATATGGTGATGCACAGGTACTGGTATGGCGCAGAAGCTACGACGTTCCACCTGCACCACTTGCAGATGACGATTCACGTAATCCCAGACTTGATCCTAAATACAAGGCTATAGGAAATGATGCACCCATTACTGAATCCCTGAAAGAAACTGTTGACAGGATGATTCCTTATTGGGAAACTGAAATCAGGGAATCCCTTAAAAAAGAAGACCAGGTTCTGGTTGCAGCGCACGGAAACAGTCTTCGTGCCGTCATCAAAGTCCTGAAGAATATCAGTGATGAAGATATTGTAAGCCTTAACCTTCCAACAGGTATTCCTTACGTTTTTGAATTTGACAATGACCTTAACCTGCTAAAGGATTATTTCCTTGGTGATCCTGAAGTTATCAGGAAACTTATGGAAGAAGTTGCCAATCAGGGTAAGTCTAAAAAATAAGCAGGCTTTGCCTGAAAACTCCGGGTAATCATTGACCGGAATGGCGATGATTACCCGGAATATTACCTTCAGGGTGAAAAATTAAATTCCACTCTGTTTTTTTAATCAAGAGCACTTTAACCCTCACGCCGATGAAAACCTGGGTAATCCCCGACATACATGGCTGCCTTCAGACTTTCAAGTATCTGGTCGAGAAAATGATCAAACTTGAAAGAGAGGATGCCTTGTATATTCTTGGGGATGTGATTGACCGCGGACCTGACAGCAAAGGGGTTATCGACTATATCATCGGCCTGGAGGAAGCCGGTTACATGGTAACCACCCTGAGAGGCAACCATGAAGATTATATGATCAAGGTGATTGAGGATGAGTCGAGGAAGGGAATGTTCCCATTGTTTGGGAAAGGCAAAGTCCTGAAGGAATGGTATAAGTTTGGAGGAGAAGAAACATTCAAGAGTTTCAATGTTCCAAATATGAGCCAGATTCCGGAGATTTATGTAAACTGGCTGAAGTCCCTCCCCTATTATTGCACTTATGGCAATTACCTGATTGTTCATGCGGGCTTTAACTTCAAGAAGGATAACATCAGGGAATATGAAATTGATCCTGCAAAGCTTGAAGGCAAGAAGATCATCCACGGACATGTCCCGGTTGACATTGAATTCCTTTACACCTGCCTGAATTCTCCAAATTTTAATTTCATTGCCCTCGACAATGGTGTATATATGTCGAACCGTCCGGGTTATGGCAACCTTACGGCATTGGAATTAAACAGTCTTGACCTGAAAGTTCAGCCCAATCTGGATTTTTAAACTTCTGAAATTTTAGTGGATTTTTATCTTACCAGTCATCCGACTTTTTGACTGCCGGTGGCTCCATGCCTTTTTTCAGGCTTTCGATAAGAGTTTTAGTGTAAGCATCTACCTGTGCAAGGTAATTATCCCAGGCTGGAATGTAAGCCTTATCCGATTTATCAAGCCATTTCTCTATAGGGACCCTGGAAGCCTGCTTCAGATTAAAATTGGTGAAGGTATACCTGTATCTGCCCTCCTTCAGTTCAAGCCTCAGAGTATAGTCAACAATTCCGGCAGAACGGCTGACACCCTTTTCATCGTAGCTGAGTTCAATCCTGTGAATCAGTTCAATAAGGCCTGTTTCAGGATTCCTGACTTTCGTAACGTCAGCAGGATTCTTATAGTTTTTATTGATCCATTCAACAGCACGATTAAACAAGTCAAGTTTAGTCCCGGCTTGCTGAACAACTTCCTTATAGGTAATCAGTTTAGTATCCTCATCAATGGGAAGAGCGGGAGCGGTTCCCTGAGCCCTGACAAGAGCAGCTGTAATGAGTGTAAAGAGCAGTATTGAAAGTAATCTTTTCATCTGTTTCAAGGTTTTAAGGCCGTTTCAGGGCAAAAATCATGCCCGCAATTATTTGACCTTTGGTTTTTTGACAACCAGGAAGATATCCTCGCTGTCGCGCTTCATCATGTATTTCTCCCTTCCTATTTTTTCTGCCTCAATTGAATCGTTCATCAGTTTGTAATAGGCAACGCTATCCTTGGCAGTTTCATCCAGATAAAACTTTTTCTCTTCCTGGAGTTTATGAAGGTCGGACCATAAACCGATCTGCGACATGAAATTGTTCCTGTCAAGGAAAAGCATCCAAACTACAAAGACCAGCAGGACAAGGAAGTACTTGTTCCTGATGAAACGTGGAATCCTATCGTATATTTTCCTGAACATAAATTCAAAGGTAATTAATAGTTGGTAACGGGGAAAGTCAGGGTGTTATTATAGTCCGATTTCGTCAGCAACACCAGTCATTGCTGCAATGGAAAGAGCGGCGAATTCTGCAATTGGAATGCCAATAAGTTCACATTCCATGATATTTTCCCTTTTGACGGAAGCGGCGAAAGCCTTCTCCTTCATTCTTTTCACCACTGACTTAGGCTGCACGGAAGCCACTTTACGATCGGGGTAAACATAGGTGGTGGCAGTAATCAATCCGGTTATGGTTTCCCCGGCAGCAAGGGCATGCTGAAACAGGGTGCTTCTTTCTTTTCCGGCTGCAACTTCGTTGTGCATGGCGATCGCATCAACAATCCCGGCATCCACACCCATTTCTGCAAGCCATCTGGCGCCTTCCGGACCATGAATGTAAGCATCGGCATTGGTAGCTTCCACATCCAGATCATGGAGCAATCCAGCCTGTCCCCATTGTTCAGGATTCTCACCGAATTTAACAGCTAGTGCGCGAAGAACAGCTTCTGAAGCCAGGCAATGGCTGATCATTTTCTCATTTTTAACATGCTGATGTAACAATGCAAGCGCCTGTTCGCGGGGGAGAATCATAGGAAGGAATTTTACGCAAAAATAAGGATTGCCCAGCAAGATTCATTGCAGTAAACTTGGGAATTTAAACTTTTCGAAAGGCTCGACACTTTAGTTGATTCATATCAAAAAACCGACTCCTCTGTGCTCCTCTGTGTTCCTCCGTGTAACAAAACAATCCTCACATATATCTGAAATTTAACAACTTAATTAATCCAGGATTTCTGAGGCAAGCATCTTCTTCAACAAAGAGTGAAATTTTCTAAAAAATTTAGCTCCCGGGTTTCCCCTGATTTCAATAATTACCTGAAATCGGTACATTTGCTAAACCACACTGAACACCTCTGCCTATGAAACGCTTATCCCTCATCAGCCTGATTTACCTGCTACTTATCAGCCTTTCCCTGAATGCACAGGAGAGCCAGCTATACAAATTCCTCAAAGCCATTCCCGGTGCAGAAGTGGTTAAATCAGACTCATCAGTCTGGAGTGAATATTACACAGTAATGCTGCCACAGCCTCTTGATCATAAAAACCCTGAAGGTGAGAAATTCCTTCAGAGGATATTTGTGGGCCACCGCGGATACGACAGGCCAACAGTTATGGAAACAGAAGGTTACGGAGTTGAATGGATGAATGGTTTTCTGGTGGATGAACCGGCAGATATTTTGGGTGCCAATCAGATTTATGTAGAGCACAGATTCTTCGGAGCTTCTGTACCAAAGGAAATGAAATGGGAATTCCTCACAGCAGAGCAGGATGCAGGAGACTACCATGCAATTCGTCTGTTATTCGGAGAAATTTATAAAGGAAAATGGGTCACAACAGGCGTGAGTAAAGGCGGACAAACAACCATAGAATACAAGGTTTATTATCCGGATGATGTAGATGCAAGCATTCCTTATGTAGCACCTGTCAATTACCGGAAGCTGGACAAGCGTATCGACAAGCATTTCAAAAAAGTAGGGACTGAAGAATGCAGGGATCATATCAAACAGATCCAGGATTACCTTCTTCAGAACAAGAGCAAGACACTTCCCCTTTACGAAGCCATGTGCAAGCAGCAGGGATATTCATTCAAGATTATGGATTCGGAATCCGCCTTTGACTATTCAGTGCTTGAGTTTCCCTTTTCGTTCTGGCAGTATACTGCAGATTGTTCTGTTCTGCCGGATGTGAAAACTGCCGGACCTGAGAAAATGGTTCGCTTCCTTGTCCGAATTGTTAATCCTTACTGGTATACAGAATCTGCGGATGCCTTTGCACCTGCCAATTACCAATTCTATACCCAGCTTGGATATTATGAATACAATGAGTGGCCATTCCGCAGATACCTAAAGCATAAGGATTACTCAAACTCAGCTTTTGTGCCGGTGAGTTCCAATGCTAAATGGGATCCTTCCTATATCAGGAAACTTAAAAAATTCATGAAGTCTGATCCGGAGAACATGATCTTCATTTATGGAGAGTGTGATCCATGGGGTGCAACAGGGGCAATTGTTAAACCCGGAAGCAAAAGCCTGAAAGAGGTTCTCAAGGGAGGAACACATGGAGCGGTAATCAGAAGCCTGGATCCCACCCAACAGGAAGAAGTTGACAAGGCTCTTGAAAAATGGCTGGGCATGCCAGTGAACATCAACTCCGAACAAGGCAAGTAAAAATGGAAATTCCTGCTCAATCCTCCTATTTTGTCGATCAGAAAGCCTGGCGTGTATGGCTTGAAAAGAACCATGATTCTGTCAGTGAGTTCTGGATCATCTATTACAAGAAACATACAGCAAAGCCATCAATTTACTATCGTGAAGCACTGGAAGAGGCCCTGTGTTTTGGATGGATCGATGGAAGAGTGAACAGTATTGATGATGAAAAATACATACAAAGGTTTACTCCCAGGCGGCCAAATGGCAACTGGTCGGAAGTGAACATCAATCTTGCACTGAAACTCAGGGAAGAAGGAAAAATGCATGCTTCGGGATTGCGTTTTCAGGATAGATGGATACCTGGAGAAGGCAGCTCTGTGAACCGGGTTTTATCGGAATCCAATATCACGGAATGGCAACAGGCTTTACAAGCCTTTCCGGTGGCTGCTGAGTCGTTCAGCAAACTCCCGGCATCGCACAGAAAACAGTACCTGCAATACGTCACTGAAGCTAAACGCCCTGAGACTCGTCAAAAGCGGATGGCTGAATCTATAGCCCTGCTTGAAAAAGGTGAAAAGCTCGGCCCTAAGTGATGCATCTTCGACAAAGAGTTTATATTTGTAGAACGAGATTTTTGAGTTGTTTGAGTTGACGAGGCGACATTGGGACAAGGAGACTGGGGGACAATGAGACGGGGAGACTGGGGAGACTGGGAGACAATGAGATGGGGAGATGGGGAGATGGGGAGATGTGGAGATGCGGGATGTGGAGATAGAGAGATAGAGAGATAGAGAGATAGAGAGATAGAGAGATAGAGAGATAGGGAGATAGGGAGATTGGGAGATTGGGAGATGGGAGATACCTAGCACGGAGTCCGGACGTTGAACACTGGCGAAAAAAAGACAAAACTACCTACCTCTAACCTTGAACCTCAAACCCCGAACACTAGCAACTAACAACTAAACTACTAACAACTCCTCCTTGCACAAATCTCCCCTTTTGTAACTCCGAACCTCAAACCCCGAACACTAGCAACTAACAACTAAACTACTAACAACTATACCCGCATAAACAACAAAACCAATAATACCTATGGACTTTAAAGATGTTATCCTTAAGCGTGAGAGTGTAAGAAATTATGATCCTGCAAAACCGGTTGCGAAAGAAGTATTGGAGCGCATACTGGAAGCAGGCAGGCTGGCACCTTCAGCTGCAAATTATCAACCCTGGGAATTCTGGCTTATCTCATCCCCTGAGATGCTTGCAAAAATCCACCCCTGCTATTCAAGGCAGTGGCTGCATGATGCCCCCCATATTCTGATTGTAACCGGCGATCTGGAACAGGGATGGGAAAGGGAAGATGGTTTCAATTCACTTCAAACAGATTTGGCCATTGCCATGCACACCATGGTTCTTGCTGCCACCAATGAGGGTGTTGGAAGTTGCTGGGTAACCAACTTCAAGCCAGAATTGCTACGCAAGGCACTCGGGCTTAAGGACAGCATGCAGGTTTACGGCATTACCCCGCTGGGTTATCCACGTGAAGGTTTTGTTAGCCGGACAGCCTTTATGAGGAAGCCACTCCACGATGTTGTGATTTACAAGTAAACTGAGGTTTGCCAATCACCTTTGAACAACCGATGTCGCATTTCCCTTGAGACCCTGAGATCAATTGTGCTGATTTATTCAAACTATTTGCTGATTGTCTTGTTTATTGAGTATTACAATAACCTAAAATTCAATTTACAGCAATGAGTGATATTAAATCAATGGTCGATGACCTTAACAGCATGATCCTCCAGGGAAAAGCAATGGAGGCATTTGAAAAATACTATGCCGATGACGTTGTAATGCAGGAGAATAACTATCCTCCAACAGTTGGCAAGGATGCAAACCGTGAAAGGGAATTAGTATTCTTTAGCAACATCACAGCCTTCAGGGGTGCCGAAATACACGATGTAGCAGTTGGCGACAATGTTTCAATGGTTGTTTCCTCAATGGACTACTCCCACAAGGAATATGGCGATCGCAACTACACACAGGTAGCTGTTCAGCACTGGAAAGATGGCAAGATTGTTAGCGAGCGTTTCTTCTACGGCGCATAATCAGCCAAAATAAAAGCAAAACTCCCTGTTGCAAACCTGCAGCAGGGAGTTTTGCTTTACAGGAGTTTCAATGAACTACCCAGTTGCAGAGATGAGGCGTCTCGGACCGCCGGGCGGACAGAATAACAACCAAATCCAACTTCACCAAACAACTAATCCCGCAGCATCTGCGGGATAACCCATAAAGAGATTAAATGCCCCGAATACCATTCCGCTGATCATCGGTACCAGCCAGATAATCCATACAATTACTGAAAACTTATGGAATTTCACTATCAACTTTTCATCCTTCTTATATAAAACCCAACTCGCCCAAACAGCATGAAACAGCATCAGCAAAATGGCAAGTAAGCCGGTCATGCCATGAAAATTGAATTTGATGAGCGAACCGGAAAGCAAACTCATTTCTGTAGTCCCGATTGTATCAAAAGTCAATCCTACCCAGAACACAACAGCGTGCCAGGTCTTAAGCCGACCCTGGATTTTTTCGGCCCATACACCAACTGTATAGGCTATGCAGGCCAGATTGATGAAGATAATTGCTAAAATCAGGGTTGTACTCATGGGAGGAGGATAAAAGATAAAAGACAAAAGTCAAAAGACAAAAGACAAAAGGCAAAAGGCAAAAGATAAAAGACAAAAGGCAAAAGATAAAAGACAAAAGGCAAAAGATAAAAGACAAAAGGACAAAGATAAAAGTATGAAGGTTAGGTACATGGTCAGGCAAAGTTGGGAATGCTGGTTCTTAATTATCCTTATGGCTAAAGGGTTTCTCGCTGATTGTCGCTGATAAAAAAGCAGATTTTCGCAGATCAATTATTCTGATGAGTTCAATCTACTATCGCATGACAACCATCTGACTATCGTATGACAATAGTATGACTATCGTATGACCCAACCTATCACCACCCCAAAAATATCAATTTGCATCAAAACACAATGAAAAGAAGTTAATTTAGCTGCTGATTTGATGATAAATGTCAGACTGCCATATCTCTTGCGGCTGTAGCAAACGAATGAAATTTCAAACCAGATTTACTTCTGAATATGAGTGACAAAACCAAGGAATTACAGGAAAAAGCCTTGAAATACTTCGACGAAGGGCATAATTGTGCTCAGGCTGTCTTTACAGTATTTGCAGAAGAGCGTGGAATGGACCATGATATGGCTTTCAGTATTTCAGCAGGATTTGGAGGCGGAATCGCCAGAACCCAGAAAACATGCGGAGCGGTGACAGGGGCTGTGATGGCAATCGGACTCATGAATGACAAGAACCACAACTCTCCTGAGGAACAAAAGGAAGCAGCCTATGCTTTGGTTCAGGATTTTCTGGAACGCTTTACGGAAATCCACAACTCTACAGAATGCAGCCAATTGCTCGGACATAGTCTTAAGACTGCTGAGGAACGAAGGGAGGCGAAGGAGAAGGGGTTGTTTACAAACGTGTGTAACCGCTGTGTTAAGGATGCCGTTGGCATCGTCGGGGTTATCACCGGAATTTATACCTTTGCTCCACTCAACCCCTAACTCAGATAAATAGTTAAAATACAACATATTACAAAATCATCATATGAGTAATCTTCATTTATGATGATCAGAAACCTGTAAGGAAATACTCTACCGATCCGTTAAAAACAACTTATTACACATGAAAAAGGACAAGGTCATTTTTGATTTGATCAAAGACGAAGAAGCAAGGCAAATGCATGGCATTGAACTTATTGCTTCTGAAAATTTTGTTAGCGAACAGGTTTTGAAAGCCATGGGATCTGTTCTTACCAATAAGTACGCCGAAGGCTATCCCGGAAAGCGCTACTATGGTGGTTGCCAAATTGTTGACCAGACTGAACAAATTGCCATTGATCGCGCTAAAACCTTATTTGGTGCAGAATGGGCCAATGTTCAGCCACACTCAGGAGCACAGGCAAATATGGCTGTCCTGATGACCGTCCTGAAACCCGGTGATACCTTTATGGGACTTAATTTATCCCATGGCGGACACCTTTCACACGGCTCACCGGTAAACTCCTCAGGTATTCTATATCGTCCGGTTGCCTATGGCGTTGAGGAAGCTACAGGAACCATCAATTATGATGTGATGGAAACGGTTGCCCTCGCCGAAAAACCAAAACTTATCATTGCAGGTGCATCAGCCTACAGTCGCGACTGGGATTATAAGCGCATGCGCCAGATTGCAGATAAAATTGGAGCTCTTTTGATGGCTGACATTGCACATCCTGCAGGACTCATCGCCAGAGGACTCCTCAATGACCCAATTCCACATTGCCATATTGTTACCACTACCACTCATAAGACCCTGCGTGGTCCTAGAGGTGGAATGATTGTAATGGGCAAGGATTTTGAAAATCCATGGGGACTCAAGACACCAAAGGGAGAAACCAAAATGATGTCAGCATTGCTCGACAGTGCTGTATTCCCTGGAGTACAGGGTGGTCCGCTGGAACACGTTATTGCTTCCAAGGCAGTAGCTTTCGGTGAATGTCTCAGTGATGAGTACATGGACTACGTAATGCAGGTGAAGAAAAACGCACAGGTTATGGCACAGGCTTTTATGAACAAAGGCTACAAGGTCATTTCAGGCGGCACCGACAATCATCTTATGCTGATTGACCTTCGCTCCAAATTCCCTGAAATCACAGGGAAAGTGGTGGAAAATACACTTGTAAAGGCTGATATCACTATCAACAAGAACATGGTTCCTTTTGATAGCCGCACTCCTTTCACAACTTCAGGAATCAGGGTTGGAACACCGGCCATAACAACCAGGGGACTGAAAGAAAACCATATGCCAATCATTGTTGATTTGGTTGATGAGGTGATCAGCAACTTCGAAAATGAAGAAGTTCTTGCAAAAGTGAGGAAGCAGGTAAATGAAATGATGGCTGAATTTCCACTTTTCGCTTACTAAGAATTCCACATACAATACTGCAAAGGCGTTCGGGATACCGGCGCCTTTCTTTTATTTAGATTGGTACCTTTGCAGGGAATTGCGATTAGTCTTTTAATCAAAATATATATTCATGCACCTCATCATGGCACCCCTGCACGGGTTCACGGATGCTACTTTCAGAAATGTTTATTTCAGGCATTTCGGAGGGTTTGATGAGGCTATGGCACCATTCATATCACTGACACATGGAGATAAAATAACTCCAATTAAGGTAAGAGATGTACTGCCATCTATAAATACAGCTGTCCCGATAATTCCGCAGATTCTGGGCAATGAGCCAGCCGACTTTATCCTGCTCTGCAACTACCTTTCCAATGAACTTGGATACAAGGAAGTAAACTGGAATCTGGGATGTCCGATAAGAGGAATAGTACACAAAAAAAGAGGCTCAGGACTCCTGCCCTATCCACAGTTGCTCAAAAGTCTTCTCGATGAGATTATCCCGAATATTTCCCTTGACCTGTCAATTAAACTAAGACTGGGCTCCAGTTCTGCAGATGAATTTCCGGCTGTTATCGAGGTGCTTAATCAATTCCCTCTGAAGAATATCTGCATTCATGCCCGAATCGGAATTCAGCAATATGATGGCAATGTTATGCTCGATGAGTTGTCAGAATTCCTGCCATTGATTAAGCACAAGGTAATCTACAACGGTGATATCCATACTTTAAACGACTATGAATCAATTTGTTACCGCTTTCCAGAATTTGACTCATTCATGCTTGGGCGGGGTATTTTTTACAACCCTTTTCTTGCAGAATTAATCAAGTCAGGCAGCTCCGTACTTCCTTCCAATGCTAATGCCCGTTTCGGCGAGTTTTATCATGAGCTTGAGTCAGCAGAACAAAACAACCGCAAGTTCTGGATAAGCAAGATGAAGGAGTACTGGAAATATTTCGCAAGCTTTCTGAATGTTCCCGAAGAACAAATGATCCGGCTGCTGCGATGTTCGGATTCGGTAGAATGGCAAAAGCTAAGTTCTGCGTTTCTCGGAAATCCCAATTACTGACAACGAAGAATCCAAACTGTAAAAACACTGAGTTCATAGCTGAGGATTCATTCCAAATCATTTGCCAGCATTTTATTTCCCATGCGTAATCCAATGTTAACATTGCGTTAACTCTAACGAAAATTGATGGTTAGAATATTAATCTTTTTAGATTTGAATGGTTTTTGACCCTGACAATCATGAAAACTTTATATGTAATGCGCCATGCCAAGTCATCATGGGGTGAACCCGGACTTGATGATTTTGACAGGCCACTTCTCGAAAAAGGCAAAAAACGAACCCGTACAATAATTGAATATCTCCAGCAGAAGGGCATTAAACCGGAACTGATTATTAGCAGCCCTGCAGTAAGGGCAGCAGAAACAGCCCAAATCATTGCCCATGGCTTATCCATTGACAAGGAAGCACTCAGGTTCGACAAATCCATATACACATCCGACGCTGAGCGTATTGAAAACATTTTCTATGATCTTCCGAAACAGCTTGATTCCTTAATGCTGATAGGTCATAACCCGGCTGTTACCAATTTTGTGAATCCATATCTTGAAAACAAGATTGATGCACTTCCAACTTCAGCAGTAGTGGCTATTCAATTTGTCACAAATGAATGGGATAAGATATTTGTTTCGAAGTGGAATGTTGAGTTTATAATCTTCCCGAAAATGCTGGGCTGATTCTTTGAAACGCTAAATCCGAATCCTTAACAAGTAAATATTAATTTCAGCAACTTCTATGGCAAAAAGCAACAAAATTGGAAACAGGGAAATTTCCTGGTTACAGTTCAATGCAAGGGTTTTGCAGGAAGCTACTGATCCCGACACTCCACTTATTGAAAAAATCCGCTTCCTTGGCATTTACTCCAACAATCTGGATGAATTCTTCAGGGTTAGAGTAGCAACTCTCAACAGGATGAGGGGAATGGATAAAAACCTTTATCATGACTCCTATATCAATCCCAAAAAAACTCTCAAGGAGATCAATGAGATTGATAAGAAAATGCAGAAGGAGTTTCAGTCGATATTTCAACAGCTGATAATAGAACTAGCTGCAAATAACATTTTCATATTGAATGATCACGAACTCACCCCTGAGCAAGGGTTGTATGTAGAAAAATATTTTCAGGAAAATGTAAGACCCAGGTTGTTTCCCATCATGTTGAACAATCTGAAATCGTATTCGCTTCGGGATCGCTCCCTTTATATGGCAGTAGTCCTGAAAGTCAGAAATAAGCCTGATCTTGAAAAATATGCGCTTATTGAAATTCCTATCGGTCTGTTGCCCCGTTTTCTGATTCTGCCACAGGTTGGCGACAAGAAATTCTTCATGCTGATTGACGATATTATCCGTTATTGTCTCGATGATATTTTCTCCGTTTTCGGCTTCAATATTTTCAAGGCCTATGCAGTAAAGTTCACCAGAGATTCAGAGCTGGATATCGACAATGACGTATCCAAGAGCTTTCTGGAAATCATGTCGGAAAGCATTAAACAAAGAGATGCAGGCTCAACGGTACGCTTCACCTATGACCGTCGTATGCCTGAAAAACTTCTGAATCAACTCTTGTCGAAGTTTGGATCGACCAAGAGTGATACCATCATTCCAAGCGGGCGCTATCATAACTTCCGTGATTTCATGGGTTTCCCGAATTTTGGAGATTCTGAACTTGAATACTCTCCTATCCCGCCCCTGAGCCACCCAACATTGTCGTACAAGGAAAGCATCCTTGACCGAATCAGCAGGAATGACCTCATGGTGCATTATCCATACCAATCCTTTCAATATCTTACCGACCTTCTCAGAGAGGCTTCCATTGATCCAAATGTGCGGTCAATCAAGATGACGCTATACCGTGTAGCCTCCAAGTCAAGTGTAGTGAATGCGCTTATCAATGCCGCCCGTAACGGGAAAGAGGTTATCGTTTTTCTTGAATTGCAGGCCCGGTTTGATGAAGAAGCCAATATTTATTGGTCGGAAAAGATGCAGGAAGAAGGTGTTAAGGTAATTCAATCCATTCCGGGATTCAAGGTTCATGCTAAACTGCTTTTGATCCGGCGGAAGGAAAATGGCGATAAAAACGTTTACTATTCTGCTCTAAGTACCGGTAACTTCAATGAAACTACTGCAAGAATTTACGCAGACTCCACACTCTTCACAGCACGCAAGGAAATTACCTCCGAGGTCAATTCAGTTTTTCATCTCTTCGATTCAAAGTACACCCTACCCAGGTTCAAGCATCTGGTAGTTGCTCCATTCTCCATGAGAAACCACTTTACCAAGCTTATCAATCAGGAGATGCGCAATGCAAAGAAAGGAATGGATGCCTGGATTATCTTGAAGATGAATAGTCTGGTAGATGAGAAATCAGTTAAGAAACTCTATGAAGCCAGCAAGGCCGGAGTGAAAATAAAACTGATTATCAGGGGAATCTGTGTTCTTATTCCCGGAGTTAAAGGCATGAGCGAGAATATCGAAGCCATCAGCATCGTTGACCGCTTTCTTGAACATTCAAGGATTTTTGTCTTCGCAAATGGCAATAATCCACTATATTACATATCCTCTGCCGACTGGATGGTAAGGAATTTCGATCATCGGATTGAAACCGCCTGTCCAATCTATGATCAACAAATCCAGAAGGAGCTGATGCAAATTCTGAATATTCAATTATCCGATAATTCAAAAGCCCGACTCCTGGGCGAACATAATACCAATGAATATATCGACCGGAAAGCAGGAGAAGAGAAAATCCAGTCGCAACTTAAAACCTATTTGTATCTGAAGGAAAAGATGACATCTGTCTGGTAAACATCTTGATTACTGTCAACCTTTTCATTGACTAAAAAAAACTCCCCGATTCAGGAATTCCTGATCGGGGAGCTTCAATTTCGTTCCGAATGCTTATTCGCAAACGGTATCTTTAAGGTCTACACCCCAGCAATGCCAAGCGTTGTCACCATAATGAAGAGGATCCTTGACATGACCGTTCTTCTGGGTGGAACTCCATTCAATGTTTGTGTGGTTATTGGTTGGTTTCCTGTAAATCTGATAGAAACGGTCGAATGTAGTTAAAGCTGTCCCGTACCAGATGTAGGAACCATTTTCAGCCTCACCAGCCTTGATATAGGAGTATTTGATATCCTCGGTACCATCAGAATATTTCTTCCAGTCAATCCTTAGATAGTCGTTTGCATTCTGAGGATTCTCAGCAAGTATCCAGTAACCACCGGACTGGTCAACTGCTGAACGACCACGATACCATTGAAAATCGGTATAATCGCCTGATTTTGTAATCAGCATTTCCCAGTCTATATTGGTTCCATCCACCTTGCCTGTAAGTTCAGCAAGATATGTTGAGAAACCGACTGTGAAATTATAGGACCATGTCCAGTTTGAGTTTTCAGGATGATATACAGCTTCATGCTTGAAAGCTTCAATATAGGAAGCAACAGGAATAGCAAGATTAGCTGTGAGAACGGAATTCCAGAATGCAACATTAAGATAGGAGTAGCCATAATTGCCATAGGTATCAACCTGGGCAGCTGACTTGAGGGTATCGGCACTTGAAAAGTCGGTGAAGTTCATCACAAAGCCTGACTGAGGAGGAAGAGCTGGAGCTGTCTGAGTCTCATCCTTGTCCTTCTTGCAGGAAACAACCAGCATAGTAACAAGAACCAATGTGAAGAGCGGTAAGAAATTTGTGATCTTTTTGAACATTTTCATATATTTGGTTTTGAGGGTTTTAAACAGATTATCACCATACCTGGGATGCTCTGTCAGTTATTCGGTGAGCTAATTGCTTGGTATCTCAGAAACGGCAAAACATTAAATTAATTGTACCGTATTGTATGTTGGCTGTTCATTTTCTTAGAAGTGTAAGACGAAAACATCTTTTAAATCTTATCAGTTCTATCAGCCAACAACCTAATAATCAACTTAAACTGCGTATCTTTAAAGTATTCTATTGATGAACAGTTCAGGCAAAATTCAATACGGTTTTTGTTTGGCTTCACCATATTTAAGATTGAGTTGCTATTTCATCATCATCTATTATAAAACAATCTGGTGCATGAAATTGTTTTTTTGAACTGACAGTACAAGAGAATCAGCAATACAGTATAACTTGATAACTTTTCGGCTATGAACCCAAACCTTCGCATTTCTTCCAAAGTATTCAGAAACAGGGCATCCGTTCTTGCTTCCATTCTGCTGATCAGTTCTGCACTATTCTTTACAGGATGCCAAAAGAATGAAGACCCGGTAAACTCTAACAGGAATTACCTTGTTCATTTTGAAAAAATCAATAATTACAGTGCTTCGTTTATAAAAATATTGCTGGGCAGCATGAATGCCGCCTATCCGGGGATCGACACCCTGGTAGCAGACGTAAAGTACGGATTCGACCTATACAGCGTCACTTATAAAATGAATTTCAAGGGGAACCCGATTACTGCATCCGGATTGGTTTGCATTCCATCCTCCGATGAGTCCTTCCCTATTCTGAGCTTCCAGAATGGCACCAATACCTATAAGTTCAATGCCCCAACCGTTAATCCTGCCGATCCTCTTTATACACTAATCGAAATGATGGCCAGCCATGGCTATATCGTGACTATTGCCGATTATCCGGGTTTCGGATCTTCCAGCAATATGCTCCACCCCTATTACGATAAAACCGCAACCAATGATGCAGTCAGCCACCTGATTATGGCTGCACATGAGTTGGTTGATGATGTTAGTGTGAAAGCAGGCAGCAATGGCAAACATTACCTGATGGGTTACAGTCAGGGTGGATGGGCTACACTGGCATCTCTAAAGAATCTTGAAACCTCCTATCCTGACAGTATTCCTGTTGAAGCAGCATCCTGTGGTGCCGGAGCCTACGATATTCCTGCCCTTTCGAATTATGTGCTTCAGCAGCAGACCTTCCCGGGTCCACTTTACCTTCCTTACTTTATCTATTCCAAAATTACAGCCGGAGACATCTCAGAGCCTCTGGAAACTTACTTTAATGAGCCTTACGCATCCCTGATTCCGGGACTTTTCGACGGAAGTTTCACCAATACCCAGGTGAATGAGCAGCTAAACGACACCATTGCCATGCTGCTTGCCGAAAACATGAGGCTTAACCTCGGAAGCGGCAGCGAATTTGCATCTCTCAGGACGGCCATGGCTGCAAATAGTCTGGAGGCATGGAATCCTTCAGCAACCATAAGGTTCTATCATGGAACTTCTGATTTGAATGTACCGCCTGTACAGTCGGATATAATGTACAACGCATTCCTTTCACTCGGCGTCAGTTCTTCAAAAGTCTCACTGAATCCAATTCCGGGTGCGACCCATGAAAGCGGACTGATTCCTTGGGGAATCAGCAGCATACTCTGGTTCGATTCAATAAAATAGTCAGATTTATTTAGGCACTACAAGTCCATTCAGCAGGACTTCCATGTCGTTTTTATACGTTGGAAACATATTCTCACTGCAGTAGGTCAGGAATTGGGTTGCTCCTTCAGGACTGGTGTAGTAGTAATTATAGTACTTAAACTTCATTCCCTGAATAGTTCCTGTCATTTGCAGCATAAGCACCTGCATTCCGTTAACCGTCCTCATCTCCTGAGCTTCCAGAACCAGGTCGGGAGCTACTGTCCTACCATTCATAAGGGCGATCTCACGCATATTTTCAAGACTAACATCCAATTTTTCGTTGATAATCATCGCATATAAGTCCTCATTTTTCATCCTGAAGGTGAACTCTGCAACATCAGCATCATTTTTTTCCTCCAGAACCCATTTCGCCGGGTCACTATATAATCCGATATTCAGTTTTTCGCTTTTGTATAAAAATGTAGAGGCTTTGCTTTTGAAATAGGGAGTAGCATTTACAGGTATCTCAGCTGTTTCGATGCTATCTGAAATGTATTCCCAGGTACCATCATCATAAAGCATTATTGATTCACCGAATTCTGTTACACCTCTGATCTGCGCTTTCAGACTTAGAAATCCGAGCAGGATGATTACTGTGAAGAGGAAACGTTTCATGGTTCAAGAGTTTAAGGTGAGGACTCAGAGTAAATTATCATCAGGATTATCGCCGGATCGCATAAATGTATTCATCCAGAATTTCTCCATTCTTTATCAATGTGCCGTTGAATTTGGCTTCCAGAATAAATCCAGCCTTTTCAAGAGCATGGTGAGAAGCTGGATTGGAGCTGAAAGGACGGGCAAAAATCCTGTCTATCTCGAAATTCAGGAATGAGTATCTAACAATATCCTGAATTGCCTGAGTAATAACCCCCTTTCCCCAGAATGGCTCTCCTATCCAATAGCCCAGTTCTGCATTCCGGCGATGAATATCAGATTGAATGTGAATTCCAATGCTGCCAATCGCTTCTCCATTCAAATCTATTGCAAATGCTTTAAGCGGCAAATCGTTGCTGACTTTTTCAATATAAATTCTGGCTTTGGCTTCAGTATATGGAAATGGGAACCCATCCGACATATTCCGAAAGATTTTCGGATTGTCACCATATTTCACCAGGCTGAGAAGATCGTCCATGCTCCAGGGACGTAGTCTGATTTTCATTTTTTCTTTATGAAGCTTTTTCAGATTCAGGTCAAATCAAGAGTACTATCATGAAATCCCTCTTACTTGCAGCATTTACCTCAAAGATAATGAAAATCAGAAAAACTGCAATAAATAGGCTGGTGGATGATGAAGTATCAGGCAGTTCTATTATCTGAAACAATCCATATTTATGAATTCAGAATAATGGAAATGCAGATTAAATTTCTAATGGATAAGCAGTTATACTTCTCATCAATTTGAAAATGTGAATCAATTATGTTCATTGGCTTATGATTATCTTTGTCCACTTTCAAAAACACAATGATCCGATTCGAAGAAGCCCTCGCACTCATTGAACAAGCAGCCAGACCTATGTCGACTAAAAAGGTATCCCTAACCGAATGCCTGGGCAAGGTATTGGCGGAAGATATTTTCTCGGACATGGATATGCCACCGTTCGATAAATCAGCAGTGGATGGATATGCCTGCCGCAGGGAAGACCTGGAAAAAGAGATGAAGGTATTGGAAATTATTGCTGCTGGTAAAGAAGCTCAGTTCATCATTGGTTCAGGTGAATGCTCGAAACTGATGACAGGTGGAAAGTTACCCGAAGGTGCTGATATGGTTATTATGATTGAAGATGTGGAAACCATCTCAACCAATCTGATCAGGTTTACCGGAGCAAAATCAGCAGCAAACATTTGCTACAAGGCTGAAGATATTGTGAAAGGCAATAAAGTTCTCGACAAAGGGACATTGCTCAAACCACAGGAAATTGCAGTTTTGGCTTCAGTTGGTGCATCTGAGCCGCTGGTGTATGAAAAGTTCAGTCTTGGAATTATTACAACGGGTGATGAACTTGTTGAGCCGCATCAGGTTCCCGGGGCAGCACAAATCCGCAACAGCAATGCATGGCAACTGATCGGGCAAGCTCAGAAGGCCGGTTGTATTCCCAAATATTACGGCATTGCCATCGATAATGAAGAAGACACATTGGCTCTCATTGAAAAAGCCGTTGCCGAAAATCATATAACAATCTTAACCGGAGGTATTTCGGTTGGTGATTTTGATTTCGTTCCAGCTGTCCTTAAAAATGCCGGTTTTGATATCAGGTTCCGCTCTCTTGCAGTCCAGCCGGGGAAACCCAGCATATTTGCCTGCAGAAATGAGAAATACCTGTTTGCTCTTCCCGGAAATCCTGTTTCCAGCTTTGTACAGTTTGAACTCATGGTAAGGCACCTGATGAATGTAATGAGAGGCAATCTGGATTCAGAAAGAACATATCAGCTGCCGCTGGGTTTCGATTATCAGCGCAAGCGTACTGATCGTAAAGCCTTTATTCCTGTAGTCCTCCAGACAAACGGGGAAATTGGGAGGGTTGAATATCATGGTTCAGCACATATCCATTCCTATATTCATGCCGATGGAATCATATCAGTTGAGCTGGGAGTTAATGAAATCAAGAAAGGAACTTTAGTGGATGTTCGATTCCTATAACCGGCATATTAATTACCTCCGCATCTCGGTCACCGACCGTTGCAACCTCCGCTGCGAATACTGCATGCCGGCAGAAGGAATCACTATGATCAGCCATGCGGATATCCTGAGCTTTGAAGAGATTCTGGAAGTGGTCAGGCACGCGGTCAGCATTGGGGTTGACAAGGTGCGTATAACCGGAGGCGAACCACTGGTGCGAAAAGGCATTGTATCCCTTGTCAGGATGATTGCTGAAGTCCCGGGAATACTGGACCTGAGCATGACGACCAATGGAATTCTGCTGGAGGAATTTGCCCTTCCACTGAAGGAAGCAGGTTTGCAAAGAGTGAATATCAGTCTTGATTCGGTTGACCCCGAACAATTCAGAAAAATCACCCGAGGAGGCGATGTTCTGAAGGTGATGAAAGGAATTGAAGCAGCCAGAAATGCCGGGTTAGACCCTATAAAGATAAACTGTGTGATCAGGCAGTCGCCAGATGAACTTCAGGCCAGGCAGGTTGCTGAGTATTGCCGTAAGAATAATCTTCAGATAAGATACATTCGTGAAATGGACCTCGAAAATGGCGAATTTTATGTGGTTCATGGAGGTAGTGGCGGTGATTGTGCCCGATGCAACCGGCTCAGGCTTACTGCCAACGGAATGGTAAAGCCCTGCCTTTTCAATGACCTGGAGTATAATGTCAGGCAGCTGGGGGCAAGAAAAGCAATTGAACTGGCACTGGAGAATAAACCTGCCTGTGGAACCATCAATAGCACCGGGGAATTTTACAATATCGGAGGATAAGAAACGACCTGTACTTCACGAAAGTCAGGCTTCAAATAAAACACAACTAATCACTGCAGAATGTCAAAGTTAACACATACCGATTCTGAAGGAAAGGCAAACATGGTGGATGTGGGTGATAAGCCCTCACAGCTACGGATAGCCAAGGCTGAAGGAACAATTCTGCTTGCGCCGGAAACCATTCAGCTGGTGAAGGATAACAATATGAAGAAGGGTGATGTGCTCACTGTTGCTCAGATTGCAGGAATACAGGCTGCTAAGCAAACGGCAAGCCTGATTCCGCTCTGTCATAACCTTCTGCTGACTAAGGTTGATGTCAAGCTTGAACTGCTTGAGAATGGCGTGATTGCAAGAAGCGAGGTTCATTGCATCGGACAAACCGGTGTTGAAATGGAAGCCCTGACCGCTGTTTCCGTGGCACTTCTCACAGTGTATGATATGTGTAAGGCTGTGGATAAGGGGATGGTGGTAGAAAGGGTGAGGTTGGTGGAGAAGGTAAAAAGATAAAATTAAAAAGACAAAAGATAAAAGGACAAAGACAAAAGATAAAAGGACAAAGACAAAAGACAAAAGATAAAAGGACAAAGACAAAAGATAATCCGCCAGCTGGCGGAAAAAGGACAAAAGACAAAAGTGCTTTCCACAAACCTTGAACACTCATATCCAAAATCACCAATTCGAGCAATTCGCAACTTTAAATCCGCAATCCGCAATCCGAAACCAGAAATCAGAAATCCGCAATAGCAAAAATGACATTACTCTTTCTCTCCCTGGCACCTGTATTTATTTTGCTGGCTTACATTTACTTCCGTGATAAGTATGAAAAGGAACCGATTGGCTTGCTGCTTCGGGGATTGCTGGTAGGCGGGATTATCATTTTTCCGGTAGCAATCATTGAAAGGGGACTGATGGCAGCAGCAGGAGGAATAGGTGGCCTGATAAAGGCTGCATATGAAGGATATGTTGTGGCTGGTGGCACTGAGGAGTTGTTCAAATTCGCTACAGTTTATTTTCTTTTCTGGCGAAACAAGAATTTCAATGAGAAATATGACGGTATCGTTTATGCTGTAGCGGTCTCTTTGGGTTTTGCTGCCATTGAGAATATTTTCTACGTTTTTGAAGGTTCCTATCAGGTTGGATTTCTTCGTGCTATTACCGCAGTTCCAGCTCATACCTTGTTTGGAGTGATGATGGGGTATTATCTAGGTCTTGCCAAATTCAATCCTGAACGCAAAAGTGAATTCCTTTGGAAAGCGCTTACCATTCCCTGGTTTTTTCACGGGACCTATGATTTCCTGGTGCTTTCAGGACAGCCATTACTGATATTCTGCTTTGTGCCTCTCCTCATTTACATGTGGCGAATTGGTCTCAAGCGAATGAAACAGCATAGCGATTCATCAATTTTCCGACAAACACCTCCCCCACCTCCAGGAACAATCCAAAATGACTAAACTCTCTCATAAGTACAAGCCAGGTGCTCCAAAAATCGTACTGATTGTTCTGGGAGCTGCCATATGGTCCTTTGCTGCCTATCGCATCCTGAAGCTGGGTATCGATATGATTGAACATCACGCACTTCATCACTGGACAAACTACCTCATCGGACTGCTGGGATTTATCCCTTTTTTCCTGCTGGTGTTTCGCAAGGTCAGCATGCGCTATGTGAACCGAATCATTAAAAACAAATATGAGAGGCCCTGTATCTTCGGATTCTTTGATGTCAAGGGTTATTTTCTGATGTCGATCATGATCACCATGGGTATCTTTGTAAACAAATGGAGCATAATACCTGAACTCTATAAAGGCACATTCTTCATCTCGCTTGGATTGTCGCTTCTTGCTTCAGCAATTTTTTACATTGTTGAGGGAGTGAAGTTTATTAAATCAAGATAAATGATGTGGAGATGTGGAGAAGTGGGGATGTGAAGATGTGGAGATGTGAAAATGTGATAATTTGATAATTTGAAAATGCGGGTATGTGAGAATGCGAAGCGAAGCGGAGTCCGCCGGCTGGCGGATGGAGATGCGAAGCGAAGCGGAGTCCGCCGGCTGGCGGATGGAGATGCGAAGCGAAGCGGAGTCCGCCGGCTGGCGGATGGAGATGCGAAGCGAAGCGGAGTCCGCCGGCTGGCGGATGGAGATGCGAAGCGAAGCGGAGTCCGCCGGCTGGCGGATAGGGATGTGAAGATGTGGAGATGTGAAGATGTGGAGATGTGATAATGTGATAATGTGAAAATGGATTGAAATTTACAATTACCAGATCCGTGCTAATCCTAATAATCCGTGTCATCTGTGTTCTAATTTTTGCTAGTAGCATATTTAAGAACCACGTAGGCACTGATCCGCCGCGGCGGACACAGAGAGCCACGGAGAAAGAAGACTGGGTAAAATTAGAAAATCGAAAACCGAGCACTCGCTACTAACAACTAACAACCAACAACTAACAACTCCTCCTTGCAGGGAGCTTCCCTTTATTAACTTCGAACCCTGAACAAAAGCAACCATGAAGATAGTATCCGTAAATATCTCACAGAAGAAAGGCACAATAAAGCAGCCTGTTGAATTTATCTCACTTACCGAAATAGGATGTGAAGGCGATGCTCATTCAGGTGAATGGCACCGGCAGGTGAGTTTGCTGGCTGTTGAAAGCATTGCAAAGTTTGAACATCAGGCAGGCAGACAGATCAGGTATGGTGAGTTCGCGGAGAACATCACCACCGAAGGACTTGAACTCTGGAATACACAGCCCCTCGATAGAATCAGCATTGGAGAGATAGAATTGGAAGTCACCCAGATCGGCAAGGAATGCCATGGCACTTCATGCGCAATTTTTAAGGAGGTCGGCAACTGCGTGATGCCCAAGGAAGGAATATTTGCCAGAGTCCTGAAAAACGGTAAGGTCAAAGCCGGGGATAGCTTCATCTTTACCCCAAAAGTCTTTAATATTCAAGTCATTACCCTCAGCGATCGCGCCAGTCGCGGTGAGTACGAGGATAAGTCCGGCCCAAGAATCAGTGAATTGCTTGCAGAATACTTTGATACAACCGGATGGAAATACAACATCGAAAAACACCCTGATCCCGGATGACCCGGAAGCTCTTGAATCATTGGTTGCCGGATTCGTAAATGCAGGTGCTGATTTCATCTTTACCACTGGCGGCACTGGCATCGGTCCTAAAGATTTCACCGTGGATGTTATAAAACCCATGCTGCAAAAGGAAATCCCCGGAATCATGGAACTGATCCGCTTCAAATACGGCAGTATCAAACCCAATGCCCTGATCTCAAGAGCCGTTGCAGGCGTCACGGATAAAACCCTTATTTACACCCTCCCCGGCAGCGTGAAAGCTGTGAATGAATACTGTGCTGAAATTACCCCTACACTCAGGCATAGTATTTTGATGCTGAATGGGATAGATTCACATTAAGAAGATGTGAGGATGCGTAGCGAAGCGGAGTCCGCCGGCTGGCGGATGAGGATGCGCAGCGAAGCGGAGTCCGCCGGCTGGCGGATGAGGATGCGCAGCGAAGCGGAGTCCGCCGGCTGGCGGATGAAAATTTGAAAATTGGAGAATTTGACAGCCATATGCGGATCTGTTTTCTAATTCTTGCAAGTAGCAAAAGGGTTTCTCGCAGATTTACGCAGATAAAACAAAGGATTTTCGCAGAGATGCTGCAGAACCAACGCATGACCATTGTCTGACTACCCCTTCACCACCAACTCCCCACTTTAGCCTTTTATCTTTCAATATTTTTCCCTTTATCCTTTCCCCCTTTTGTCTTTTGTCTTTTTCCTTTTGTCTTTCTCCTTTTGTCTTTCCTTTTTTACCCCTTCTACTTCTGTCCTTCCTTGCGCCATTCTTCCTGCTCTTTGCTTTCACGAATCATATCCTTGGGATTGTCCAGCTCGGGACCTTTGTGAAGCTGTTCCCAATTGAATTTCTCATCCAGGGGATCAAGTGCTTTTTGCGGATCGAAGAATCTGGCATCAACAGGCAGGGCATCATAGGGGTAAAATCAGGAGTAGCAGTGAAAAAGTCGCTCAAATCGTTGGCCCCGGCGTCGTATTGATTCAAATAGGGGACTCCAAGCAGATTCCAGTAAGTCTTGAAGATACTTCCAAAACTATAATGAACATGGCTTGCATAATCCCTTTTAACATAGGGCGAAATAACCATCAGCACTGAGCGATGGGCATCCACATGGTCAACACCGTTCTGGGCATCATCTTCGGTGATGACAATCAGCATCTCTTTCCAATATGGGGAATGTGACAGGTATTCAACAATTCTGCCAACTGCCAGGTCATTATCAGCCATATAGCTCTCCCTGAATGGATAACCGGCTTCGGGACGCTCACCTGCACCATGGTCGTTGGGAATAATCACTGTCAGCATCGAAGGAAGCGAATCCTTGCCCGCGCCCCATTTTTCCTCAAATTCCTGCTTGAACATATCCACCCTGAACTGATCAGGAATAGCAGTATTATAGGTAGGATATAGTCTTGAACTATGGGTAAACAGACTAGCAGGCAATGGAAAATTGGCTACTTGCTTTACGCCTCCATATTTATACGAATCCTGATAATCGGCAGGTTCAAACATTACGCTGAATCCAAAATTGAAATAAGAGATATTATGCCTTTCCAGATGATCCCACATGGAACCGGCTTCATTGTAGTCTTCCGGATAAATCGCACCCGCAGCTCCATTTATGCCAAGGTTGCCCGGCGCCCTGGAACCCTCCCGATACTCCCTGTTTCCTCCATAATTAGCCGGTGTTGTGGATTCAACCCATTCATTGGGATAGGTGTTCACCAACCAGCGATGACCATCAGCTGAAACATCTGAATCCACATAGAAATTATCGCTGTAGCCAAATCGCTTCGCCAATGCCAGATGATTTGGCATCACATCTGCATTCTCTACTCTTTTGCTCTTATCGTGATTTGTGAAACTCACATTCCGCCCATACCTGGCCAGAGTTGAATCGCCCTTGCCATTTTTCAACTGTCCGAATATCTCATCATAAGTTCTGTTTTCCTTCGAAATAAATACAATATGCCTGATCGGTGAATTATACTCTGAAGGATAAAGCGGGATCGGATTCCTTTCATTTCCCGCGGCCTGGCTTAATTCTGTAAATTTGAAATTATTCCTGACCACTGCTTCCGTGTGCTTCTTCAGTTCTGCATCAGCAGGGATCTCGATAATTTCAACATTGCCTTTCATAATGCTGCCAATGTAAGTCCCTTCCGGTCCGGGAGTATAACCCGCTCCCCCGTTCGGACCACTGCCAAATCCCTTTGCATTTGCCACGTAGAGTTTCTTCCCATCCGGACTCACCCTTAGCTTAGCTGGAAACCATGCAGTTGGCAGATGCCCGATAACTTCAAGCTTCTCCACATCAATAATTGCTACTGCATTCAGTCCGGATTCAGCAACATAAACGCGACTTCCATCAGGTGAAGCAGCAAGTCCAAAAGGAATTATCCCCCTGAGCCTGCTGATGCGTGAATCAGGGGAAAGGGGAATCTGCTTCACTATCTTCTTTTTCTTCAGGTCTAACACAGTAACATTGTCGTTGTTACCATTGCTTATAAAGACATATTTCCCTGCTGAAACCAATGAATTGGGACTCGATCCTCCAACTGCAGGAAAGCCTTCCACCATCTGGCCTACAAGGGTTCCGGTTTTGACTTTTCCAATCACCCTGGGCTTTTTAAGGTTGCTCAATCGGACCGCCCAAACTGAAAATGATTCATCGGTATTGATTGGTCCGAGACCGGGGATTTGCAGACTGTCATTTCTGATTCCCTCTTCCGCTTCCTCTGAATCATAGGCAAAAGCCGGGAAATCGATGCTTCCGTTTTTCCACTCCCCTTTCTGCTTGCGTTTTATAAGACTGTATTTGTACATGCCCACATTGGCAACATAGGCTGTTTTCTCATCCGGCGACAGACAAATTCCGAAAGGATACATACCAACCATCACATTTGAAATCAGCTTACCTTCCTTTAAATCAATTATTGCAAGTCTGAAACCAATCTGGTCAACCACAAAAAGGAGGCTGCCATCATGGTTCATTGCCATATCACCGAGGTAGCCATGGGTAAAATCATTCGTTGAATCCTTGAAAGAGCAATCAATGGCTCCAAGTTTTTTCCCGTCAGATGCATCGAAGATAAAAACCTTGTTTTCCTGTCCTCCGGCTACATAGATCCTTGAATTATCAGGTGAAACCGCCAGTCCCATAAACACGGAAGCAAGAACTCCATCATCCGTTGATGGACCGGGAGGTACCTGAAGCACTTCTGGATTTTCTGAGGCAAGATTTCTAAGTATGCTGATTGATAGCGGCTGAATTCCGGAATTGGCTGTTACTGCAAGGCTTCCGTCCTGACTAAGTGCCAGTCCGTAGGGATGCGGGGCTACTGTAATGCATTTGCCCATAGGTGTAATAATCCTGCCATTGGGGAGTACCGTTTCACCCTGCCTGTTGATAAAGGTGTACCTGCTTCCGGCCGGCGACTGGATCAGGAATCCGGGTGACTGTGAAAAGGCAGACTGAATAAGAAAAAGAGCAAAAAAGAGGCTTAATATTTTCATAGGAATGGCTGGACAGTTCTCTATATGTCTGTTCACAAAAATAGGGCTTTATCAGGCTTTTCCCATCATACATCTTTCAACAATAGTCGGATTCATCCATGATTCCGGCTTTAGACTTTACCACAAGCAAACAATGAAGGACCCCGCCGCAAGCAGCGGGGTATCAGAATTCATCCGCCGGCTGGCGGACAGAAGCCATCCGCCCAGGCGGACAGAATAACAACCAAATTTTCAAATTCTGACTCCTGAATTCTGTATTCACCAAACAACTAAAATAAGAATATCTCGCAGCAAGCTGCGGGGAATTGAACCCATAAAGAGATTAAAGTTTCGGATAGAATTACCAAGTGAATACTGCACTTCAGATGTTGGTAATTAGAACAAATGCCTTAATTCAGGATGCTTTAAATGGATTATTTTTGCAAGCATTACTGATTCCAAAAACAGAAGCAGTCTGTTCGGGTTATATTAGTATAGAAAATGCCTAATTAATCACTTGCAGACGGATTTCAAAATAGCAGAAGGAACTACACTATGATTTCATATGAACGCTTTACCCTATCGAACGGACTTAAACTGATTGTCCACCAGGACAGCTCAACTCCGCTGGTAGCCATGAATATTCTCTATAATGTAGGCTCAAGGGATGAAAGTCCTGAACGTACCGGTTTTGCTCATTTATTTGAGCATCTGATGTTTGGCGGCTCAGTAAATATCCCAAAGTACGATGAACCTCTGCAACGTGTTGGTGGAGAGAACAATGCATTCACAAATAATGATATCACCAATTACTACCTTACCCTGCCGTTGGTGAATCTGGAAACTGCATTCTGGCTTGAATCAGATCGCATGCTGAACCTGGCATTCTCAAAGAAGAGCTTTGATGTTCAAAGGAATGTGGTTGTTGAGGAATTCCGCCAGAACTACCTGAATCAGCCTTACGGCGACGCCTGGCTGCTGCTTCGGCCATTGGCTTACAAGGTTCATCCCTATCAGTGGCCTACTATTGGAAAGGAGCCTGCCCATATCGAACAGGCAAGCATGGAAGAGGTAAAAGCGTTCTACAATAAATTCTATAACCCCGGAAATGCCATTCTGGTGGTTGCCGGAAATGTTGATACTCAGCAGATAGTTGAACTCTCAGAGAAATGGTTTGGCTCCATACATAAAGGCGAGGACTATGTTCGAAATCTGCCCAGGGAGCCTGTGCAAACTGAAGCCCGATCGCTCACGGTGGAAAGAAAAGTCCCGTTTGACGCCATATACAAGGCATGGCATATGTGTTCGAGAAATGCTCCTGAATTTTATGCAACTGATTTGATTTCGGACATACTTTCAGCCGGACAGTCGGGAAGGCTTTATCAGGAATTAGTGAAAAAGAAAAGGCTTTTCAGCGACATCAATGCCTACATAACCGGGGATATTGACGACGGCCTTTTTGTCGTAACAGGGAAACTCATGAAAGGTTGCAGTTTTGAAACTGCTGAAGCCGCCATTGAAGAGGAACTTGAAAAAGTCAGGACCGAACCTGCCAGCGATACTGAACTCACCAAGGTTAAAAACCGCATGGAGTCATTAATGGCTTTCGGGGAAATGAGGGTGCTCGACAAGGCCATGAACCTGGCCTACTATGAATTGCTCGGCAATGCTGACCTTATCAATACGCTCATAGATCAATATCAGAAGGTAACTGCTGAAGAAATCAGGGCTCAGGCTGCCAGCATCCTCAGGCAGGAAAACAGTTCGACATTGTATTACAAGGCAGAATCCTGAAAAAGAGGATTACAGCCGGAACGAAACTAATCCGGTATTATCAGGCAAAGATCAAGATGCAAGGACCGAGAAATTAACTGAAATGCAGACAATAAACCGAAAAATAGAACCAAAGGGCCAATCCATTGAGAACTGGAATCTTAAGGAGCCGGATATTTATTACCTATCCAATGGAATCAAGGTAGTAGAGTTTGATGCAGGAACGCAGGAACTGGTAAGGATTGAATTGATATTCAGGGCCGGAAGCTGGTTTCAGGCGAATAACTTCGTTGCACTTGCCACCAATATGATGTTGCGCGAAGGCAGTAAGCATAACAGCTCAGCAAGAATATCCGACCAGCTGGACTTCTATGGCGCGCATCTTGAAACCACAGCCGAGAAGGATAATGCCTATGTAAGCCTTTACACCCTTAACAAACATCTGCAAAACACTCTTCCACTGCTAATGGAAATAGTAAAGGAAGCCGCTTTCCCCGAACAGGAATTCCTTACATTTTCAGGTAAGCAAAGGCAGATGCTGGAGGTTAATCTTCAAAAGGTTAATTACATTGCCAGAACCCGATTCAACTCATTATTGTTCGGTAAGAGCCACCCCTACGGCAATTACATGATTACCGAAGATATCGATAAAATTCAGGTTTCGCATCTCCGCGACTTCCATTCAAGTCATTATCACGCTTCCAATTGCATTATCATGGTTGCCGGAAAAATTGATCCGGAACTTAAAAATAGTCTGGAACGCAGTTTCGGTGGTGACTCATGGGTAAAAGGTGAATACCGGGAAATCGTTCATGAGGTTAAGACTGCTGAAAAAAGAACACATTTCCATCCAAAGCCAGATGCCGTGCAGTCGGCCATCCGCATGGGATTGCCACTGTTCAACAGGTCCCATCCCGACTATCAGGGAATTATGGTTCTGAATACATTGCTGGGCGGGTATTTTGGCTCAAGATTAATGAACAACCTCAGGGAGGATAAGGGCTACACCTATGGAATTGGTTCCGCAGCCATTCCTCTGAAACATGGAGGATACTTCTTCATTTCCTGTGAAGTTGGCTCAGATGTAACCGTTGATGCCATTGCACAAATCCGCCTTGAACTGCTAAGGTTAGCAGAAGAAAGAGCCGGTGAGAAGGAACTAACCCTTGTAAGGAACTACCTGCTGGGCTCATTCCTGAGAGGAATAGATGGACCCTTTGCAATGGCTGATGTATACAGGGATGTTATGGAGCACGGCCTCGACAGCTCCTTCCATTACTCAATGCTGGAAACCATTCAGGGTATAAGCAGTGAGAGTTTGAGGGCATTGGCAGAAAAATACCTGAATCCCGATCAGATGTTCCGACTGGTGGTCGGCAATCCTGAACTGGAGGCAAGTCTGAGCATTTAGCATTGGCCGCTTTCAATCATTTGACATATACTTTTTTATCTCAAATTGCGTTAGTAAACTGTAGTAAAGTCTAACCCGGAATGCCTTTCAAAAAAGCCCGCTATATAATTATTCTGGCATTGTTGACCATTTGCACCTTCAGCATCTCGGCCCAGGATTACTATTGCGTTTCGGTGGATTCAGCAACAGGAGTTATTAAAGTTACGACTCATCCTACCGATTTTACACAGGTTACTTTCTACGAAGTCAATTACAGCGATGCATCCGGATTCCTGTCAGGTTCCTTCAATGTCATTCCCACCGGTCCGGAAGACACCTACCCCATTACCGGAACCGATGGCCGGGTTAACCGTTTCAATGTCGAAGTGATTTTTCACCCCCTGACTGTATCACCCTACGGGCATCCCATTTCCTCAATCAGGTTGGTTGTTACAACAGCCAATCCGGGTGTGGCAAAACTGGACTGGAATCCTATTCATACCTCCCTAAACGGAACCTATTACATTGAACGCTATGAGGCTCCTTTCTGGAATCTTTTGGACACCATTCAATATACCAGTCACAGCATCAGCTTTACGTATTATGACACCCTCACTGCTCCTTTTTGCAGTCCTACGACAGTGCACTACAGGATTCGTTTTGATCAATATCCGCTGAGTACAGGCTGCTCATCCATTTCAAACGATGCTACAGGGATATTCAGTGATCAGGGACAACCAGAACCGCCTGTGGCTGATACAGTAAGCATTTATCAGGATCCTTCAGGGACTCTTACAAGTTCTGTTATTTTAGGATGGAGCAGCAGTCCCACTCCGGATGTAATTGGCTACAAGATTTACCGTTCCATCACAGGAACAGGCATCTTTGATTCCATTGGATGGGTTCCGAATGGGATCAATCAATATATTGACATCCTTGCAAATCCCTGTTTCGACAATAAGGAATACTATTATGCCATTGTCTCCACAGATGGCTGCAATAACGGCAGTGCCAATATATACCATGCCGTTTCACCCCACAACATCCTGCTCAATGTGAGTGACATTGATCCCTGCGAAAGCAAGGTGCAGCTCGACTGGAATTCCTATGAGAATATGCCGGGAGGAATGGGAGGTTACTACATCTACCGTCAGGAAAACAACGATCCACCCATTGCAATTGATACAGTTGCCACTTCTGTAAATGCCTACACGGATTCCTGGGAATTCATCAATGGAAATACCTATACATATTTCGTTAGGGCCTTCAGCCTGACAGGAGAAGGTAGTTCCACCTCCTGTCTGAAAATCAAAACCTACCATGGACCTGTCAAGCCAGATTCAATCTACATTATTCAGGCATCAGTAATAAATGATGAGTCGGTTGAGGTAAAATATTACTATTCTCCCGCCGACAGGGTACAGACGCTCTTGCTTGAACGCTCGGATTCACCTGCTGGTCCTTTTGCTGCAGTTGACACCTTGGCGGCTACAGGTAACACCTACCTGCCGCAGCAATACAGCTTTACCGATGAAACTGCAGATGTTCACAGTCAGAGTTATTATTACCGTCTCACCATGGTGGACAGCTGCAACCAGGTATCAAAATATTCAACAAATATTGCACGGTCCATCTTGCTGACGTGCACACTTTCAGGCAACAGTATAAACATGCTGAGCTGGAATGACTATTCCACCTGGGAAGAGGGTGTAGAGCAATATGAAATCTACAGGCTTGTAAATGGCAGTCCCGACCCTGTTGGTCCGCTAACCTCCATTGTTGCTCCCCCCTATGAGTATACTGACAATCTGAATGCACTTCAACCCTCGGCACAGGCCTGCTACTACATCAAGGCAATTGAAAATGCCGGAAACCCGGTAGCTTCAGGCGCATTCTCAAATTCAAATACAGCCTGCGCCTTAAGAGAACCGGTGCTCTATATGCCAAATGCCTTCAATCCGACAGGATTAAATAACCGCTTCCGCCCTGTTCAGGCTTTTGTGCAGCCTGGTAGTTTTACAATGCAGATATACAATAAATGGGGCCAGATGATCTTCGAAACCTCTGACCTTGGTAATGGCTGGGATGGTTATATTAAAGGAAGCATAGCCCCGATGGATGTTTACATGTACCGCATTTCATATGCATCCTTCAATGGAGAAACATTCGAAAAACGAGGATTGGTGACACTCGTTCAATAGGTAAAAACATGCCTCACTACCCGGGAAATAAGGTTAAAAATCCGGGACCAAATAATGCAACTGTACCTGAATTCAAAGGTTGCTTCAGTCAGAAGTTTCAAAATCGAATTCAATATATATATTCCAACAAATAAAATTTATTTGTCAATACCCTTTACAGTAATAAAGGCTTAACATTTTTTAATAAAGCCTTTAGTTAAATTTAATAAATTTGCATCTTCAAATAAAGGTCTATGTTTACTGATGATCAAAAATTTGCCGGCGAAGGATTGACCTACGATGACGTGCTTCTCGTCCCGGCATATTCCGAAGTTTTGCCACGCGATGTTGACATCTCTTCCCTGCTCACCCGAAAGATTAGAATGAATATTCCGATTGTATCTGCAGCGATGGATACAGTCACCGGAAGTACTATGGCAATTGCCATGGCTCAGGAGGGCGGAATTGGGGTGATGCACAAGAATATGAGCATCGAGGATCAGGGCAATGAGGTGTACAAGGTTAAACGTGCCGAAAACGGTATGATCGTTGAACCTATCACCCTTAAGGAAGACGCATTGGTTGAGGATGCCCACAAAATCATGAGGGAATTCAAGATTGGTGGTATTCCAATCGTGAACAACGATGGTAAGCTTGTGGGGATAATTACCAACCGCGACCTGAGGTTTGAACGCAATCCTTCAAGGCCCATCAATGAGGTCATGACCAGGGAGAACCTCATTACTACCACTGAATTCACTGATTTCGAGAAAGCTGCTGACATCCTGCAGCAGTATAAGATTGAAAAACTGCCTGTTGTCGATAAGAACTACAGACTGGTTGGACTCATCACCTACAAGGATATTATCAAGATCAAGGCTAGGCCAAACGCCTGCAAGGATGAGAGGGGAAGATTAAGGGTTGCTGCAGCAGTAGGCGTTACCGGTGATGTACTCGAAAGAGTTGCCGAACTGGTAAAGAATTCAGTTGATGCTATCGTTATCGACACCGCCCATGGACATTCCAGGGGAGTTATCGAAACTGCCCGCCTTGTTAAGAGCAGATTCCCGGATCTGGAAGTGATTATCGGAAATATTGCCACTGCTGAAGCTGCTATTGCTCTTGCCAATGCAGGTGCCGACGCTGTTAAGGTAGGAATAGGTCCCGGTTCAATCTGCACCACACGTATTATTGCCGGAATCGGGGTTCCTCAGTTGTCTGCCATCTATAACGTTTCGACCGCTCTCAAAGGCACGGGAATTCCAGTAATAGCCGATGGCGGTATCCGTTACACCGGTGATATCGTGAAAGCCCTTGCAGCAGGAGCATCCAGCATTATGGCTGGTTCACTGTTCGCAGGAGTTGAAGAATCACCAGGAGAAACCATTATTTACGAAGGCCGCAAGTACAAGACTTACCGTGGAATGGGCTCCATCGAAGCCATGCAGAAAGGCTCAAAGGACCGTTATTTCCAGGATGCTGAAGATGATATCAAAAAACTCGTGCCCGAAGGCATTGTAGGCAGGGTACCTTATAAGGGAACTCTTTCGGAAGTAATCCATCAAATGGTTGGAGGACTTCGTGCCGGTATGGGCTATACAGGTTCCATGAATATTGAATCCCTCCAAAAAGCCAGGTTTATAAAGGTAACCTCTGCCGGCGTTATAGAAAGCCATCCGCATGATATCACTATCACCAGTGAAGCCCCGAATTACAGTAGATAAAGTGCCCCAGAAACCAGAGTAACAGAAACCCATTTTTTAACCCTCCAGCCTGTCTCAATGGCAATGCCAGAGCAGGATGTCAATTTGAAATACCCAAACAAATGAAACAGAGATTATCCATTTCCTTAATGCTCCTGGTGTTTATTAGCCTTATTCAGTCAGTGAAGGCCCAGAGTAATGACCCGGTTATGCTTAAGGTTGCTGATGAATCAATTACCCGGGGAGAGTTCCTGAAAGTATATCAGAAGAATAATCCAAAGGGAGAAGCAATGGATCGTCAGTCCCTTGAAGAGTATCTCGACCTTTATATCAATTTCAGGTTAAAAGTCAGGGAAGCCAAAACCCTTGGCATGGACACCATCAAAACTTTCATTGATGAACTGTCTTCCTACCGCAAGCAACTTACTCAGCCATACCTTACCAATAACAAGGCTACCGATGCATTGATTCAGGAAGCATTTACCAGAAAGCTTTCAGATGTTAGGGGCAGCCATATCCTGGTTAAGGTTGACAGGTTTGCCTCTGCCGCCGACACTCTTGCTGCCTGGAATAAAATCATGCAAATCAGAAAGAGAGTATTGAAAGGTGAAGATTTTGGAAAGCTCGCATCAACTGAATCTGATGATCCTTCCGCACATAGCAGAACGGCTGAAGGCAAGACCATTCCCGGCAATCAGGGCGATCTTGGTTATTTCACAGCCTTCGACATGGTATATGGCTTCGAAAATGCCGCATACAATATGAAAGTTGGCGACATCAGCATGCCTATCCGCACCGATTTCGGCTACCACCTCATCAAACTCACCGATAAACTCCCTGCAATGGGTAAGGTTCAGATTGCACACATCATCCTGATCTTTCCCAAAAACGGTACCCTTGACGACTCCCTCAAGGTAGCAGATTCAGCAAATCTGGCTTATACAATGCTCCGCAATGGCAATGACTTTGGTGCAGTAGCAAAGAAATTCTCCGACGACAAGAGCTCTTCTGATAAGGGTGGAGTACTGCCCTGGTTCGGCGTTAACCGAATGCTTCCTGAGTTCATTCAAACCATCAATAAACTTAAGAAGACCGGAGATTACTCAGAACCTTTCCAGACCAGTTTCGGATGGCATATCGTAAAGCTGAACGATCGCAAGCCGATAGGATCCTTTGACGATGAAAAGGAAGAAATCAGGCAGAAGATTGCCAAGAACGACAGGGTTAATATTTCCAAAGAGTCATTTCTTAATTTAACCAAGGGTGAATATGGCTTCAGGGAAGACCCATCCAGCCTCCAGGAGTTTAACAGCATTGTGACCGATTCAATTTTCAATGCATCCTGGAAAGTTCAGCAAGCTGATGCTCTTACCAAACCGATGTTTACAATTGGGACCCGCACCTATACCCAACCCGAATTCGCAAAATATCTGGCAGCGGCCCAGCGTAAGGGCGCCAAAAAGGATATACCTGCATTTCTAAACTCACAATACAAGGAATTTGTTGATGATGCAGTAATGAAGTATGCTGATAGTCAGCTCGAAAACAAGTATCCTGATTTCAAGGCCTTGATGACTGAATATCATGATGGCATCCTGTTGTTCGATCTTACCGATAAAAAGGTCTGGACCAAGGCCGTTAAGGATACTGTTGGACTTCAGCAGTTCTATGTTAAGAACAGGAATAACTATATGTGGGAACAGCGACTGGATGCTTCCATTATAACCATCAATGACCCCGGTGTTGTCAAGGGATTGAAGAAAATGGTCAAGAAAGGGTTGAGCGATGCACAGATTCTCGCTGCCATAAATCAGGATACTATCCAGAAAATCAGCATCGAGCATAAGAAATTCCTTCGCGGTGAAAACATGGTAGTCGATAGTTTGGAGTGGAAAGCCGGAACCTACGGACCTTTCATGACTAAAGCCGGCAAAAACACCCTTGTGGTAATTCACCGACTTGTGCAGCCCGAACCTAAGGAATTGCACGAAGCAAGGGGAATTATTACTGCCGATTATCAGAATTTTCTGGAGAAGGAATGGATTGCTGAACTTCGTGCCAAGTACGAGGTGGAAGTAAAGAAAGATATATTTTCCAGTCTGTTTGAAAAACAATGATGAAATCTGTTCTGTTTCTTGCAATCCTGACTTTTGCGCTTACCTCCTGCAAGTATTTTGGGGAGTCGGGCAAAAAAGGAAAACCCATTGCCCGGGTGTATGAGAAATATCTCTATACCAGCGACATGCAGGGATTGGTGCCTTCAGGAACCAGCAGCAAGGATAGTATAGATATCACCAAGAGCTATATCAACAACTGGATCAAGCAGGAATTGCTGCTTCATCAGGCAGAATCAAACCTGAGTGATGAGCAGATGAATTTCGAAAAACAAGTTCAGCAGTATCGCAATTCACTTGTAATCTTCCAGTATGAATCAGAACTGATCAGGCAAAAGCTGGATACAACACTGAGCATGAAGGAAATTGAGGATTACTACAATCAGAATCAGGCGAACTTCCTGCTGCATGAGAATATCCTCAGGGCTTCCTATGTTTCTGTAAGCCGCAATACCCCTCTTGCACCCAAATTCAGGCAGCTGATTAAGAGTGATAAACCAGCTGATGTTGAAAAGCTCACAGAATTATGTCAGCAGCATGCAGCAGTCTTTCAACTTGATGAACAGGGCTGGATTTCGTTTGCAGAACTTGCCGGTAAAGTTCCGGTTAAAGTAACTGACCAGCTTGAGTTTCTTGGAAAGAACCCTTATTTCGAAACTGAGGACTCAACCTTTCGGTATTTCGTCAGAGTTAAGGAATATAAAGTAAAAGAAAGCATATCCCCTTTGAGTTTTGAAATTGCCAACATCAGGGCAATCCTGCTGAACAAGCGCAAATCAGGCCTTATTTCCGGAATGGAAGAAGATCTGTACAAAGCTGCTTTGGGAAAAAAGAATTTTGAAATCTATTCATACTAATAAACGTCCGCATGAGAAAGATCATCCTGTTTAGCCTTATATTACTGCTTACTGCCACCCTTAACCATGTGAAAGCACAGGATAAGATTGTGGATGAAATTGTAGCAGTGATAGGTGGACATCCAATACTCTGGTCGGATGTTGAAAATCAATACCAGCAAATGCGTGCCCAGGGTGGTGCAGGTGACCCTGTGGAGATGCGCTGCAGGATATTTGAGGACCTGATGTTTCAAAAGCTCCTCTTATACCAGTCAGAGATTGACAGTCTTGTGGTTGGTGATGATCAGGTGGATTCGGAACTTGACCGCCGTTTGCGCTATTATATCCAGCAATTCGGATCACAGGAAAAACTTGAAAGCTTCTATGACAAATCTGTAGTTGAATTCAAGGCTGAACTCAAGGAGCCTTTGCGCCAGGAAATGCTGGCTGCTCAGATGCAGGGGAAGATTACCGAAAGCATCAAGGTTACTCCTTCAGAAATCAAAGCCTATTTTGCCCAGTTGCCTCCCGACAGCGTACCCATCATTCCTACTGAGTATGAAATAGGACAAATTGTTAAGCAGCCACCGGTAAGCAATGAAGAGCTGAGCCTTTCAAGGGAAAAGATCAGCAACCTCCGCGACAGGGTTCTGAAAGGTGAGAAGTTTGCCACACTGGCAATTCTGTACTCCGAAGACCCAGGTTCCGCAGCCAAGGGAGGTGAACTTGGACTCTTCGGACGTGGAACCATGTATCCCGAATTTGAAGCTGCCGCCTTCAACCTCAAGAACAAGGGCGATGTTTCGGAAATCATCAAAACCAAAGCCGGTTATCATATTCTTCAGTTGATTGAAAGAAAAGGTGAATATGTCAATGCCCGACATATCCTGATTGTCCCTAAAGTTTCTCCTACTGATTTGGTAGTTGCCAGCAGCAAGCTCGACAGTATATCCGACCTGATCAGGCTTGATTCCATCACTTTTGAGCAGGCAGTCAAGAAATTCAGCGACGATCCGGGGAAAGTAAATGGAGGCCTGATGCAAAACACTAATAGCGGAAATACCCGCTGGCCTGCTGATGAACTTGACCCAAAGGTATTTTTCACAATTGACAAGCTGAAGGTTGGTGAAACCTCAAGGGCTGTACCCTTTGCTACCGAAGATGGCACTCAGGCTTACAGGCTTCTATACCTCAAACTGCGCACCGATCCGCACAGGGCCAATATCAAGGATGATTACGACAAGATTCAGGAATGGGCTCTCAATAAAAAGAAGGAAGCCGCAATGGGCAAATGGATAGAAGAAAAGGCTAAAACAGCCTATATCCGTATAAATGACCGTTTCAAGGACTGCGAACTGCGTTACGACTGGAACCTGGATGGCACTGCAGTTAAATAGCATCTTTTATTAATTATTAAACAGGCGATGCCAATGACACCATATAAATCAGACACAGAAGCACTGGATGCTTTTGTTGTAAAATACAATGCGCTGCGTTCCGAGATCGGGAAAGTAATAGTAGGGCAGGATGAGGTTGTAAAGAATGTTCTTATTGCCATTTTCAGCAAGGGCCACGGCTTGCTTGTTGGTGTTCCCGGACTGGCCAAAACCTTGCTCGTAAATACGATTTCAAAGGCGCTCGGACTATCCTACAGCAGGATTCAGTTTACACCTGACCTGATGCCAAGTGATATCATCGGAACTGAAATCCTCGACGAGAACCGCCATTTTAAATTCATTAAGGGCCCTGTGTTCGCCAATATCATCCTTGCTGATGAGATTAACAGAACTCCGCCCAAAACCCAAAGTGCCCTTTTGGAGGCAATGCAGGAAAAGGCTGTTACTGTTGCCGGTATAAGCCATAAGCTTCAGGAGCCTTTCTTTGTTCTTGCAACACAGAACCCTATCGAGCAGGAAGGAACCTATCCCCTGCCTGAAGCTCAGCTCGACCGCTTTATGTTTAATATATGGCTCGATTATCCTTCTTTTGAGGAAGAGATTCGCGTGGTAAAAACCACTACTGCAAATTACTCTGCCGATGTGAATGTTATTCTGGAAGCTGATGAAATCACCTATTTCCAGGAACTCATCCGCCGCATCCCTGTTGCCGACAATGTATATCAGTATGCTGTGAATCTGGCATCCAAAACCAGGCCCGGAACTGCTTCAGCTCATCCATGGGCGAATAACTACCTTACCTGGGGTGCTGGTCCGCGTGCCTCGCAATATCTCATCCTGGGAGCTAAATGCCATGCTGCCGTCAATGGAAAGTATTCACCTGATATCGAAGACGTAATGGCAGTTTCAACAGCTATCCTCCGTCATCGAATCGTAAGAAACTACAAGGCAGAAGCTGAAGGAATCAAGGAAGAACTTATTGTAAAGGAACTGCTCAAATAAGCTTAAACAGATATATGAAAAAAGGCCCGGGAGAATTTTCCGGGCCTTTTTTTTAGCAATTGAAACTGCTTATCAAATTATAAGGCATCAATTCCTGAACAGTTTTATTATATCATTTCCATTGGCAAAAATGAGCAGTCCGAAAAGAAGGACCATACCCACTATTTGCGCATACTCCAGGAACTTGTCACTGGGCTTGCGGCCGGTAATTATCTCGAAGAGCAGGAACAGCACATGTCCGCCATCCAGTGCCGGAATAGGAAGTACGTTCAGGATGGCAAGCATGATTGAGAGGAAGGCAGTAAGTCCCCAGAAAGCTTCCCAATCCCATGTAGAAGGAAAAATCTTACCGATGGTAATAAATCCACCTACAGATTCATATGCCTTAACTTCAGGGGAGAAAATGAGCTTCAGCTGTTTCAGGTAATTGCCAACACCCTTGTAGGCTTTGTGAATTCCGGCCGGGACAGCTTCAATGATATTGTAATGCCTTTCCTTGAAGGTAAAATAATCAATGGGAGGTTTCGGCGCAATGCCCAACAAGCCTTCTGCAGGAACTTTAACCTGCATCCTTACGGTATCGCTGCCACGAAGGGCAACAACAGTAACATCTTGATTTTTCTTGTTTATAAGTGAAGACCTGAACTGATCAAAATAGGGAGTGGATTCATCATTAAGTCCAATGATTTTATCTCCAACCTTGATTCCTGCAGCAGGTGCTATCGAACTCTTGGCAAAGTCAGCTACTTCAAAGGGAATCCTTACTGAAATAAAGTCTGGTGACTGATGCTTTATCAGCTTCGAGAGGAATCCTGCCGGAACCTGAATATCCATTTTCTGTCCATCCCTTTCAATCTGAATGCTTTTGGCATTCTCGAGGATGATGCGTCCGGGAATCTTGAAGAAGTCCTCAACAACGGCATTGTCAACGGTGAGAATCTTGTCCCCATTCCTGAGGCCTAGCTGCTGTCCGAGCGAGTCAACTGTAATACCATACTTAACCTCAGTGGTTGGAAGATATTCTTCTCCCCATGCGGCAAGGGTAATAATGTAAATTCCAATGGCCAGAAGAATATTGACGGTAACACCTCCAAGCATGATAATCAAGCGCTGCCATGCCGGCTTAGCACGGAATTCGAATGGCTGGGGTGGCAGTTTAAGTTGCTCCTTATCCATGGATTCATCAATCATCCCGGAAATTTTAACATAGCCTCCCAATGGAAGCCAGCCTATACCGTATTCAGTTTCGCCTTTCTTGAACTTGAACAGCGAGAACCATGGATCAAAGAAGAGATAGAACTTTTCGACGCGGGTCTTAAAGATTTTGGCAGCAATATAATGCCCAAACTCATGAAAGATGACCAGTATTGAAAGACTGAGTAATAATTGCGCAGCTTTTACAAGAATAACCATGAACTGTATTTACTATTGATTGAATGAACTGTTTAATCTGTTTGATTTGCTTTTTCTTCTACACAGAAACCAGAAGCAGAGGCTGATAATTTTTAGCCGACAAAGGTACGAGTATCAAGCTTTCATTTTACGAACGATCTCTTCAGCCAGATTTCGGGCGGCTAAATCCGATTCCAGCAGGTTTTCATAAGTGGGATTCTTAATAAAAACTGCTTCGTTCATGCATTGTTCAATCAGCTCGGGTATTTGAAGGAAACTTATTTCATCGCGCAGGAAAGCATGAACTGCAATTTCATCGGCAGCATTCATGATGCAAGGGATATTCCCTCCTTTTTCCATGGCAAGGTAGGCAAGAGCCAGACACCTGAAACTCTCAGGGTCAGGTTTTTGAAACGTAAGCTGAGGATAATCAGTGAAATTAAACCTCGGAAAGGAAGATACAAGCCTGTCAGGATATGTCAGTGCATACTGAATGGGAAGCCGCATATCGGGCAAGCCCATTTGTGCCTTCAATGAACCATCGGCAAATTGCACCAATGAATGAATAATACTCTGGGGATGAACTATTACCTCTATTCGGGATGGATCCAGTCCGAAAAGCCATTTGGCTTCAATAACCTCAAGGCCTTTGTTCATCATGGTTGCAGAGTCAATTGTGACCTTGCAGCCCATCTTCCAGTTTGGGTGATTCAATGCCTGCTCACGGGATACATTCGCAAGTGCGGTTTTGTCCATTCCGCGGAAGGGACCACCTGAAGCTGTAAGTATTATTTTCTCAACAGGATTGTGGAATTCGCCGGCAAGGCATTGAAAAATGGCAGAATGCTCTGAATCCACCGGATAAATATTAACTCCCTTCTCCTTCGCTCTTTTGGTAACCAGCTCACCTGCAACCACCATAGTTTCCTTGTTGGCAAGAGCAATAGGCTTTCCGGCTTCTATGGCACTCAGTGTAGGCTTCAGTCCTGAGAACCCAACCAGGGCAACCAGAACCACATCAACGGTTCCCATTTCAACAACCTGCTCAATGGCTTCTGCACCTGCATACACCTTGATATCGAAAGGGTCAAGAGCTTCCTTTACCCTTTCATACATGCTCTCCTTACCAATCACTACAACATTGGGCTTGAATTCAAGCGCCTGCCTGATCAACAGGGCAGCATTTGAATGAGCGGTCAGGACTTCTACATCCAGTTCCTTTGGGTGTTCACGAATAACCTCCAGGGCTTGTGTCCCGATAGAGCCTGTAGAACCGAGTATGGCGATGCGACGTTTCAGAATTCAGGTATTAATATGTTCAGATTCAATTTATAAGCTAAGTCAGTGAGTGAGTTGATGCAACAAGCAGCTTTAATTTCATAGAAGAAGTATACAGGAAACTCTTTACTTAGAAAACTATATAATCCATTGGGTTAACAGGATTTCCATTGATCCAGATCTCAAGGTGAAGATGGGGACCTGTGCTGAGTTCTCCGGATTCTCCGATAATGGCAATGCTTTCACCCGCCCTGACAATGCTTCCCTGTTTCTTAAGGAGGACGGAATTGTGCTTGTAAACTGAAACTATGTTCCCGGGATGCTGCAAGGCAATCACATATCCCGTTTCAACCGTCCAGCCGGCAAAAATCACGGTTCCATCCTGAATGGCCTTAATCGCATCATCCTTTCCTGCTACGATATCTATTCCGTAATGGGCAGACTGTGCATCATACTTGCTGGTAATAATCCCCTTGAGCGGAGAGTAGAAAAACAAATTGCGCACTTGTGTTGATTGTCCCTGAACGTTGCCTTCAGAGCGGAAAAGATTGTACCGGCTTCTGTTCTCATAGTCGGCACGCATCATAGAGTCAGCTTTGGATCTTTTATCGCTAATATTTTTATAGTCCTTGACATTTGTGGTATCCACAGGCAATTCCCTTTTTGCAGTCAGGTCTTCACCACCAAGTACCTTGCGCAGGTCATTCAGGTATGATTCATTAGAATTGAGAACCCTTTGAACACTGTCGGCCCGCAGCTGCAATTCGTAGATTCTGCGCTGCATGGTAACATCAGTATAACCGGGGATATATTCCTTGAGGGGTGTAAATGCGATAATATAGGTAGTAATCAGTACCAGCACGATCGACATGAGTCCGATAACTACAAACACATTGAGCCGTGAAAGCCTGAATGAAAGCCGCTCCTCAAAGCTCTCCTCATTCAGAATAACCAGCCTGTACTTATCCCTTAAGCGCTGCAGAAGCAGCTGCCAGACCTTTTCACCTTCAATTTTAAATCGGCTCATATCGGGACCCAAGCATTTCTTAATTAATGCAAATATCTGAAAAAAGCAGGTCAATGCAGAGAAACCAAATGATTACAATCGGAATCATTTAGGATTAATTAACGAAACAAGCATTTGAATTAGATTTTCAGAGAAAAACGGATGCTTATTCATTCATATTGCCTAAATTCCATGTGCTTCTGTGAAAGATTATTGTCAGGCAGAAATATAGATGGCAACACTTTGGAAAAAATAAAATATTTTTGCACACTTTGAGTTATCTTACTGGCTCTACTGCAATTATTCAAGATTAAACCAACCGCCTTTGAAACTGCGATTCAATTCGTCATCATTCTTCTTTCTGGCACTGCCGGCAATAATGCTTTTTGTTATTGCCTGTTCAACCAAGAAAAACACCTTCACACGCAGGGTTTATCATAACCTGACAACCCATTACAATATATACTGGAATGCCAATGAAAGTTTCAAAAGCGGTGTAGCTGACCTCAATAAGCAGTTGAGGGATAACTATAACAAGATTTTACTTGTACACAATTACGGTACACTTGAAGAGTCGAGAAAGATTTCATCAGCGATGGACAGGGCAATTGAAAAATCAGGCCTTGCAGTTCAGAAGCACTCTCTGTTCTTCAAAAAAGTTGAATACAACCGCTGGGTCGATGATTGCTACATGCTTATTGGTAAGGCTCAATTTTACAAGCAGGATTATGTTTCTGCCAGGCGCACCTTTGAATTCATCACAAAACAGTATGCCGATCATCCTGCCGAATACCAGGCAAGGTTATGGCTTATCAGGACCAGTCTGCAACAAAAGAAATATGATGAAGTAGTTACCCAGATCGAAGAGTTTGATGCCATCATGGCTAAGAACAGGGTTCCCTTCTCCATCAAGCGTGAAATTCCGCTTATCTATGCAGATTTCTACATCCTGAATGGAAATTTTAATCTTGCAAAGACCAATCTCCTTCAGGGGCTGACGATGACTGCTGACCGCAAGCTTAAAATGCGGATCTACTATATACTGGCCCAGATAAGTCAGCAGGAGAAGAATTTTGCTGCTGCTACTGAATACTATACAAAGGTCACCAAAGGCCCCTCCTCATTTGAAATGGCTTTCAATGCCAGAATCAATATGGCCAAGGCTTTTGATATTAAGTCGGGAAACAAGGGCGACCTTGAAAAGCAGTTGAAGCGCATGGCAAAGGATGCCAAAAACAAGGACTTCCTCGATCAGGTTTACTATGCATTGGCTGAACTTTCGTCGCTGGACAAGAACGATACCCTCACCATGCAATATCTGAGGCTTTCAGTTGCCAACAGCAGCACCAATGACTTCCAGAAGACCACTTCCTCATTGCAAATGGCAGAATTATGCTTTAAAAGGGAACTTTATGAGGATGCAAGTGCCTACTATGATACCACTTTACAGTCGATGCCCACTGATTATCCCAATTATGATCTGATCAGCACCCGCACCCAGACTCTATCCGATCTGGTTATCAACCTGAGGGTTGTGCAATATGAAGATAGTATGCAGAAACTCGGAAGGTTGCCGGAAGCTGAGCTTGCGGCTATGATTCAAAAGCTGGTGGATGAATACAACCGAAAGGAACGTGAACGCGTTGAAGCTGAACAACAACAGCAACTTGACATTGCCATGGCCATGAGTAATCAGAACATGAGGGCTGGAGAACGAAACATGGATATCACAGGAGGCGGTGGAGGCTGGTACTTCAACAACCCTTCAGCCATAAGTATGGGGTATTCAGAATTTATGAGAAAATGGGGCCGGCGAAAGCTTGAGGACAACTGGAGACTCTCAAACAAACGGGCAGTAGTTACATTTTCAGCAGATGAAGAGGATGGGACTGCAGGTGCTGCAGGCGACTCTGTAGGCACTGGTGGTGTAAAGGGTGCTGTGGCAATTGACCCGAAAGATCCAAAGTCCTACATGCAGCTTATTCCAAAATCACCTGAAGCCATTGAAGCTTCCAATAAAAAGATTGCTGATGCCTTGCTGAACCTGGGATATATTTATAAGGACGGTTTGAAGGATATTCCAAAATCAGTTGCCTCTTTTGAAGAGCTACTGAGCAGATTCCCCGACAACAGTAATGCATTGCGAGTTTACTTCCAACTCTACCTGATGGGTAAGGATATACCGGATGAAAATCTTGTAAATAACTACAAGGCTAAGATACTTTCCGGCTTCGCCGATAGTGATTATGCAAGAATAATTGAGAATCCCGATTATAACAAGGAACTGCTGGCGAAGAAAAACAGGGTTAATACGCTGTATGAAGAGACCTACACCGCCTTTAACCGCGGACAGTACAGAATGGTTCTGCTTTACAGCAATGAAGCCATTTCAACATACAAGGAAAAGGAACTTCTTCCCAAGTTTGAATACCTGAGGGCTCTGTCACTTGGCAAACTTGAGAATGCCGATACCATGACCGTGATGCTTAGTCAGCTGGTGAAAACCTACCCGACGAGCACTGTAACCCCATTGGCACAGGATCTCATCCGCAAGTATGGAAAGGGGCAGTCTGCAACTGTTGCACAAGCTGGAAGCACTGATCCATCAAAGGATCCCGGTGCTGCAGGCAGCGCTATTTCACCAATTACAGCCGACAATGACTCTGCCGTTCCATTGGTATACAAATACAATCCTTCCGTTACTCATTTCTACATAATGATGCTCAATGAGCAGTTTGTAAATGTGAGTGCAACCAAGATTCGCATCTCCGATTTTATCTCCAAGAACTTCAGGAATGATAACCTGTCGGTGAATGCAATCCTGTTGGACGGAGGCTGGCAGATGATAACAATTAGCAGTTTCAGGAACGGACAATCTGCAATGAATTTCTTCAATTTCATCAGTACCGACGATTATGTAATGGCTCCGCTGAAAGAAGGGGAATTCAAGCATTTCGTCATCTCAATGGAGAACTACCCCATTTTCTATCGTGAAAAGAAATACGACGGGTATATCCGCTTCTTCAAGAAAAACTACATAAAATAATTCTGAGGATTCAGGATTGGTGGGTTCATCGTAATGCTGTGTCAGCATTAATACTTACTTTATGAGAATTGCACCCTTCAGGGAATAAAAATTCCTGAGGGGAAGTTGTAATTTTCATAGATTAAGCCGTATTTTTGCTTTATATCGTTGTTATTTCATTTTGCGAAACCCGACAGATACCAGCAACGAGATAACTTGATCTGCAATATCAGGGTTATGCATTGCGATTCAGAATACTTGAACTAGAAAACGGGAGCTTATGTCCAAAACTACTATGCCTGAAACCCCCTCTGTGAATCTGATTGGAAGTGGAACTGATATTACCGGAGATATCCAGTCGAATGGTGATTTTCGAATTGACGGTACTTTAAAGGGAACAATACGATCAAGTGGCAAGGTGGTCGTAGGCTCTACCGGCAGGGTTGAAGGCGAGATCATATGCCAGAATGCCGACATTTCAGGAGAAGTTAAAGCCCATCTAACCGTTTATGAATTACTGAGTTTAAAAGCCAGTGCTGTAGTCAGTGGTGACATTCTCACCAATAAGCTTGCTATTGAGCCAGGAGCCATATTTACAGGAGCCTGTACAATGGGTAACCATGAAGCGGTAAATGAAAAAATCAGCTACCAGGCCGAATCAATCAGCGCCTGAAGATAAAGGGAAACCCTTCAATGGCTATGCCAGATACACGAATCTGGCATTCCAGATGTTTGCTATAATTGGTGTCGGTGTCTTTGGAGGGCTAAAACTCGATCAATGGCTGCAACTCAGGTTTCCAGTCTTTACACTGATACTCTCAATTCTTTCGGTTGCAATTGCAATCTATTCAGCCATCAAGGACCTGATCCGCAAATAAAATTCCATGAAATCTTCATTATTCAGGTTTTCCATAAACCTGGCAATTCTCAGCCTTGCATTGGTAATTATCGCTTTTGCAGTGAATACTCTGGCTCCTCATATGATTACGCCAGCTCTGCCATGGCTTCTCAGCTTCTTTATTATCAGCACCTTCCTGATCTACTATTTGCTGATTAATGCCAGCAAAGGCAAATTCAACAAGTTCACCAACACCTTTATGGCTGCTACAGTCATCAAATTGCTCGTGATGCTGACAGTTGTGGCTGTATATGTTTACCTGCACAAGTCTGATGCAATACGCTTTGTAATTACCATGTTTGTTTTATATCTGGCGTATACATTACTTGAAATTACTGCTTTACTAAAATTCAATAAGGTCAGGTAGGACATGGGGGCATACTGCTGGAAAATTAAGCAGTTGCTCAAACCAAAAGCCCTTCCGCTTGTTTAATGAACAAAGCTGAAGATTAAACATACCTTCAAATTCACAAGTTTTTCAATATTCAACCAGATCAGCATGATTTATATCACCCGCAGGGAGAGATTCAATGCAGCACACCGACTGTTCAGGGAGGATTACTCTGATTCCCGCAATCTTGAGGTTTTCGGTAAATGCTCCAATCCCAACTGGCATGGACATAATTACACCCTTTTCGTGACTGTTAAGGGTGAAGTTGATCCGGCAACCGGTTTTCTGGTTAATCTCAAGGACCTCAGCGAAATCATCAATCAATTTGTGATAGAGAAGCTTGACCATCGAAACATAAATGTGGAGGTGGATTTCATGAAGGGAAAGCTTGCCTCGACTGAGAATCTGGCAATCGGAATATGGAATGAATTGAAAACTCCAATTGACCAATTAGGGGCAGCACTTTTTAAAGTGCAGTTATATGAAACCGAAAATAATTTTGTTGAATACCTGGGAGAGGAATAGCTTTAACTCCTTTCTGAACAAGAAATCAAACGAATTCAGCTATTGACACAGACAAAAATTTTACTGAATCAATAGCCAACAATTGCAAAAAAACTACCTCATGAGCAGTGAAATAGTAAAAGACATGATGATTGAAAATATGATGGATGACTACCCAAGGCAGGACGGATATGAAAAGAGAGATCTGTACAATATAAAAACCATTGATGAACTTGCAGTTCATTACAAGGAAATCCTGAAACTGATCGGTGAAAACCCTGATAGGGAAGGCTTGCAGAAAACCCCGGAAAGGGTAGCCAAAGCCATGCAGTACCTTACCCATGGTTACGACCTTGATCCGGAGGAAATCCTGAGATCAGCAATGTTCAGCGAAGACTACAAGCAGATGGTTATTGTGAAGGATATTGAGCTTTATTCGATGTGTGAGCACCATATGATTCCATTCTTCGGAAAGGCACATGTTGCCTATATCCCGAACGGGCATATTGTAGGCCTTAGCAAAATTCCCAGGGTTGTGGATGCCTTCGCCCGCAGGTTGCAGGTGCAGGAAAGGCTGACTACCCAGATCAAGGATTGCATTTACAATACATTGAAACCACTTGGTGTTGCAGTAGTAATCGAAGCTCAGCATATGTGCATGAGCATGAGGGGAATACAGAAGCAGAATTCTGTGACCACCACCTCCGACTTTACGGGGGCATTTCTGGTTGACAAGACTCGTGCTGAATTCATTCACCTGATAGGCTCAAGACTGCACTAAGCCAAATTTTGAAGAGAATAATCATTAATTTTGCAGCGAACCAATAAATCAATAAGCATGTATAACGAAAATCAATACAACACCCTTCCCGATGTGACCGTACGCGATCAGAGCATGGTACGCACTTTTATGAGCGGGGTTTTTACATGGATGTTCATTGCCCTGGCTCTCACAGCCGTAACCGCATTCCTGGTTGCTCAGTCTCCGGCATTCCTGAGTCTGTTGGTTACCGAAACCGGACTCTCCATTTTTGGATGGATTGTTATGCTGGCACCCCTGGGATTTGTAATGCTTATGTCGTTCCGTTTCCAGAAACTCAGTCCTACTGCCCTGTCCCTTCTTTTTATAGTGTACGCATTCCTGGTTGGTGTAAGTTTAAGCTTCATCTTCCTGGTTTATAGCATTGGATCTATAGCAGTAACCTTTGGCGTTACCTCACTCACCTTTGGAGTGATGGCTGTTGCCGGATATACTACCAAGACTGACCTTACCAAGTTCGGAAGCATTATGATGATGGGACTGGTTGGAATTATTATCGCCAGCCTGATCAATTTCTTCCTGAAGAGTGATTCAATGCAGTATATCATTTCGTTCATCGGCGTTCTTGTTTTCACCGGACTCACAGCATATGATGTTCAGAAACTCAAGAATCTGGGAAGCGAAATGATTGCCGGACAGGAATCAACCCGCAAGTATGCCATCATGGGTGCTCTTTCACTTTACCTTGATTTCATTAACCTGTTCCTCTTCCTGCTCCGTTTCCTGGGCAAAAGGAACTAATCTTAAATGATATTTTAATCCAAGCCGGCTCGTCCGGCTTTTTTTTTGCCCCCAAATAAGACATTCAATTCTTTATTAACATTCATTTACGCTATCAAAATCAATCCATGCCCTCAGTCTGTTGAGAAAAAGGCAAATGACAAAAGACAGAAGGAAATGGTAAAAAGTGCAAAAGACGAAAGGTTTCTCGCCGATTTACGCGGATTCGCTGGCTTCAGATTGATTTTCGCTGATTCTTCATATAACAATTGTGTGAATTTTGCATAACTATTGAATGACTATCGAATGACCATTGCCTGACCATCGTTAGACAAACCGAGTGCAAACAATCAACTCTAAGGACAAAGACAAAAGACAAAAGGCTAAAGACAAAAGGACAAAGACAAAAGATAAAAGGCTAAAGACAAAAGGACAAAGACAAAAGATAAAAGGCTAAAGACAAAAGGACAAAGACAAAAGATAAAAGGCAAAAGACAAAAGACAAAAGGATAAAGAGAAAAGGCAATCCGCTAGATGGCGGAAAAAGACAAAAGACAAAAGGACAAAGACAAAAGGCAAAAGACAAAAGATAAAAGGCTAAAGACAAAAGGATAAAGAGAAAAGACAATCCGCCAGCTGGCGGACAAAAGACAAAAGGGAAAGTGCCACATCTCAACCCCTGAGCCACTAACAACTAACAACACCCAAGGCACAAATTTCCGAGTTCACCCAAGTCTTCCAATCAACACAAAACCCAACTAACAACTCCTACTTGCAGGAATCTACCCTTTTGAACCCTGAATCTCGAACCCCGAACATTGAGACACCATCATCCGGCAACATCTCGCGGGATTTATTATTTTTGCAGCCGAAATAAACCAAGCACTACCACATGAAAGCATATGTATTCCCAGGGCAGGGTGCCCAGTTTGTAGGAATGGGTAAGGACCTTTATGAGAACCACCCCATCGCTAAAGAAATGTTTGAGAAAGCCAATGAAATTCTGGGTTTCCGCATTACTGACCTGATGTTTGCAGGCACTGACGAGGACCTTCGCCAGACAAGGGTTACCCAGCCGGCAATTTTCCTCCATTCTGTTATTCTGGCCGCTACTTTGGGCGAATCCTTCAAACCTGATATGGTTGCAGGACATTCACTTGGAGAATTCTCTGCGCTGGTAGCCAATAAAGCTTTGTCATTTGAGGACGGTCTCCGTTTGGTATATGCCAGGGCAATGGCTATGCAAAAAGCATGCGAAGCTGAACCTTCAACCATGGCAGCTATCCTTGGTCTTGAAGATGCCAAAGTTGAAGAAGTGCTAAGGGAAATTGACGAAGTTGTAGTTCCGGCTAATTATAATAGTCCCGGACAATTGGTGATTTCCGGTTCATTCAAGGGAATAGAAATAGCCTGTGAAAAGCTTAAGGAAGCCGGTGCAAAGAGGGCACTACCCCTCAAGGTAGGAGGAGCATTCCATTCACCCCTTATGGAACCTGCACGCGTTGAACTTGCTGCTGCCATAGAAGCCACACATTTCAACCAACCTGTTTGTCCGATATACCAGAACGTTAACGCAAAGCCATTCACTGATCCTGCCCAGATTAAGGCAAACCTTGTATCCCAGCTGACTTCACCGGTTCGCTGGACTCAGACTGCCCAGAATATGGTTGCTGACGGCGCCGCAACTTTTGTGGAAGTGGGTCCGGGAACAGTTCTCCAGGGACTGGTCAAAAAGATAGCCCCGAAGTTGAAGCAATGAGTGCCTGAGTCTGAATATCGCTATTTGTATTTAGCCTTCAGAATCTTATCGATTCGCTCAAGTTCATCTGAACGGAAGTTCTTATTGTTGAGCGCGTTGAATGAATCTTCCAGTTGACCAACTGAGCTGGCTCCAATCAATACTGAGGAGACAACAGGGTCTCTGAGAATCCAAACAAGAGCCATCTGTGCCAGGCTCTGTCCACGCGATTGTGCAATTTCTTCAAGTTTTCTGATAATTGGAAGAGTTTCCTCCACTCTATCCTCCTTCAGGAACCCATGAGGTTTGGAAGCTCTCGAATCCGCCGGAATTCCGTTCTGGTAACGGTTAGTAAGCAGTCCCTGTGCAAGCGGGGAATATGCAATGCAACCAATCCTCTCATTCTCCAGAACCTGCAGCAAGCCATTTTCCGCCCATCGATCCAGCATATTATAACGAGGCTGATGAATAAGACAGGGAGTTCCCATCTTCTTCAACATAATAGCAGCCTGGCGGGTGAGATCAGGGGTATAATTGGAAAGTCCGATATAAAGGGCCTTACCACTTCTAACAATGTGACTCAGGGTTGACATTGTCTCGTCAATGGGAGTGGTAGAATCAGGACGATGGTGATAGAAAATATCAACATAATCCAATCCCATTCGCTTCAGACTTTGATCAAGACTGGCAATGAGATACTTCCTGGACCCGCCATCACCATATGGGCCAGGCCACATCAGGTATCCGGCTTTGGTTGAAATAATCATTTCATCCCTGTATTTACGGAGGTCTTCACGCATCATTCTACCAAAATTTTCTTCCGCAGAACCAGGAGGAGGTCCATAGTTATTTGCGAGGTCAAAATGGGTAATACCAAGATCAAAGGCTCTTAAAGCTATGGAACGTGAATTCTGATAATCGTCAATATGTCCGAAATTATGCCATAATCCTAATGAAATGGCCGGCAGTTGGATACCACTTTCACCGCAGCGGCGATAAATCTTCCTGTCATAACGTGTTTCGTCAGCTGAATAATTCATATTTTAATGTTTTAGGAATAAAGAAGAAATAAAAGAATGTTTCGAAAACAGTTTGCAATTCTCAAAATTACTGCAAAGCCTTATCATTTCCAGCATTTTCGCCCAAAAATATTAACAATTATCAATGCATGGAGCTCAGAAGGGAATCGCAGAAAGAATGGATGCCGCCTTACATTCAGTAATTCAATACTTTTGCAGCCTCAAACGTTAAAACATACATGAACATTCTTATCACCATAATATTTGTCGCTTTCGTTTTTCTGATTGGCATTATTCCTTTCCCCCTGCTTTACCTGTTCTCAGACCTGATTCGTTTTATACTCCAGGATGTTGTTGGTTACCGAAAAAAGGTGATAGAGGAAAACCTTCGCAGCTGTTTCCCGGAATTAAGTAATGAGGAGTTTAGAAAGCTCGTGAAGTCGGCTTATGTTAATCTTGCAGATGTAATGGTTGAAGGAATCAAGGCTTTCACCATGACTCCCGCTCAGGTTAGAAAAAGGCATTTTATTGTCAATCCTGAGCTCATCGACAAATACCTCAATGAAGGCAAGTCCATTATCGCCGTACCCACTCATTTCAATAATTGGGAATGGGGTAGTTTATCCCCCGGATTATTCACATCACATCCGATTGTAGCATTCTACAAGCCTTTGACCAATAAGCATATCGATAAGTTTGTTCAGAAAAGCCGGTCAAAGTTTGGCACACAGCTTGCCTCTATCTATAAGACAGGTTTTGTATTTGAACGCAACAGTAAAACGCCATCTGTATATATTATGGCTGCTGATCAAAGTCCGACAAATGCCCGAAAATCATACTGGGTAAACTTCCTGGGACGCGAGACTGCTTTTCTGCATGGACCAGAGAAATATGCCAGGCATCTGGATGCACCTGTTCTGTATGGTGATGTTCAAAGAGTAAAGAGAGGGTATTATACACTGGAAATATCAGTCCTTGCTGAATCCCCACTTGAGCTTCCCGATGGGGAAATCACCTCCAGATATGCAGCTAAACTGGAAGAAGTCATCCACAAAAATCCGGGAAACTGGCTTTGGTCACACCGGCGCTGGAAACTAACGCGTCCGGTTCAGGTAAAGTAGAAAAGTCTGAATTGATAAGAGCTTGAAACAAGCCGCAATCCTATTCCTTGTATAAGGCTTCAATAAGGTGAGCATAACTGCGGGCAACAGCCTTGCGCTTTACCTTCAGTGTACTTGTAAGGGCGTCGTTTTCAACGCTGAAAAGTTCCTTGAGCAACACAAACTTAACCACTCTTTCAAATGGAGTTAGTTCCTGCTGCAAACTGGCTAACCTCTCCAGAAAAAAGTTTACAACATTCTCATCTTCAATTATTTCCTTATGGCCAGCCAGCATAGTTTCATCAAATTTCTGAGTCAATGCGGCCATGGAGGGGACAATAATTGCTGAGATAAACTTCTGGTTATCACCAATTACCACTACCTGTTCCACGTATGGATCCTGTCCGATAAGCAGTTCTATTTTCTGAGGTGAAACATATTTACCTCCGGAAGTCTTGAAAAGGTCATTGATCCGGTCCTCCATAATCAGGTTACCCTGCAAGGTGAAATCACCCTTATCACCCGTATGGTACCATCCATTTTTGAGCACTGTGGAAGTTAATTCGGGCTTCTTGTAATATCCTTTGAAGATGGTGGCACCTTTCACCAGAATTTCACCCTGCTCACTAATTTTTACATTCACGTCTGGCATTATCGTGCCACATGATCCAAATTCATACTGATCGTGCTTAAAGCAAGAAACGGTAGCTGTAGTTTCGGATGCACCATATCCGTAATTCACAAAGATTCCTGCAGCGTGAAAGAATCGCAGCAACTCAGGCCTGATGGCAGCTCCCGAACATGGCATACTACGAATATTGCCTCCAAAAACTGAACGCAATTTCTTCAGGACAAGTTTATCGGCAATGGTCCAGCTAATTTTCAGTCCAATTGGCAGGGCTGCACTTCTGCTTCTATACTCTGATACCCTATGCCCGATACTTATGGTCCAATCGAAAAGTTTTCTCTTTGCTGACGGCCATTTGGCTTCTTCAGCGCGAATTCCGTTATAGGTCTTTTCAAAGAACCTCGGAACAGCACACATCAGGGTCGGCTTTGCCAGACTTAATTCGTTGATAACTTCCCTGGGATTTTCGAGGTAGACATTAACAGCACCCCGGTGAATCATGTAGTAAGTCCAGGAGCGTTCAAAAACATGGCTTAAAGGCAGGAAACAGAGAGAGATATCATCATTGCCGACTTTGAGCCTCTTATCATGTATTTGCAGGCAGTTCATGAAATTTTCATGAGCCAGCATAACGCCTTTGGGTTCACCGGTTGTGCCGGAGGTATAAAGCAATGTGGCAAGCTGATCGTCTTTTATCGCCTTAACCGATTCCTCCAGCTTAATCGCAAACTCCCTGCTTTCGCCCAATTTTATAAAGTCATCCCAGCGAATAATATACTCTGATTGGACAGTGGACTGCACAGAGGGCATGAGCACAATGGTATCCAGGGTATCACAGTTTTCGAGCAACCACATACCCTTTTCAAGCTGTTCATCATTGCCGACAAAAATAAGTTCCATGGCTGTTTCATCAACCATGTACTTTACCTGCTGCTTTGAGGCTGTGCCAAAAAATGGTACAACAACTCCGCCTACCGATAATATTGCAAGATCAGCGAACGTCCATTCCGGACGGTTATCACTAAAAATTCCAATCATGCAGCCCGGTCCGTGACTAAATGCCAGGAGACTCTTCGCAATGGAGTTTACAGCTCTAAGTCCGTGATTCCAGGTATAATCCTTATATTGACCTGAAGATTTATCACGGGTGCGAAATGCCACCTTATTGCCATATCTTGCAGCACGATTTCTAAACATTTGAATAAGATGATCTTCCATATGCCCCGATTTATAAATTGCATACCTAAAGACTGAATCTTCAAATATGCAATTTTCTTAATACTATAAATAAAGTTAGAAAGAAATCCTGCATTTCCTTAAGGAGAATCCAGACTTTTACCAACATTATTTGACAAATCTATCAAAATGCGCCAAAACAATGAATTTTAGCGATTTTTATACATTCCTTCGTAATATTTTGTGTAATTCCCGGTAGTTACATCATCAAGCCAGGCTTTGTTTGAGAGGTACCATTCAACTGTTTTTTCAAAACCTTCGGCAAATTTAACTTCAGGCTTCCATCCAAGTTCGTTCTGCAATTTGGAGGAGTCGATTGCATACCTGAAATCATGTCCGGCGCGGTCCTTCACGAAGGTAATCAGTTGCTCGGAAGTGCCGGGGTGTTTGCCCATTTTGTGGTCCATGATCTCACAGAGTTTCTTTACCAGATCAAGGTTGGCCCATTCGTTGCTGCCCCCAATATTGTAAGTATCGCCCATTTTCCCTTCATGGAAAATCAGGTCAATTGCTTTTGCATGATCTTCAACATACAGCCAGTCGCGGACATTAGTCCCTGAACCATAAACAGGCAGAGGTCTTCCATGACGGATATTATTAATGCATAAAGGAATGAGCTTTTCCGGGAACTGGAAAGGACCGTAATTATTTGAGCAATTTGAAATCACCACCGGTAATCCGAATGTATGATTGTAAGCCCTCACCAGATGGTCGCTGCTTGCCTTTGATGCGGAGTAGGGTGAACGCGGATCATAAGGCGTAGTTTCAAGGAATTTACCTTCATCCCCTAATGAACCATAAACCTCATCCGTTGAAATATGATAGAACTTCTTCCCGTTGAAGTCATCCTTCCATATACTTCTTGCTGCATTCAACAGATTTACCGTTCCCACGATATTGGTCATGATGAATTCCTTGGGATTTGAAATGGAGCGGTCAACATGGCTTTCAGCTGCCAGATGGATAACACCATCAAAACGATAGGCATCAAAGATGGCCATTATCGTATCCTCATCCACGATATCGGCTTTCACAAATTCGTAGTTCGGCTTATCCTCGATATCCTTCAGATTAGCAAGATTCCCTGCATAGGTGAGCTTATCAAGGTTGATGATTTTGTAGTTCGGATACTTGTTGACGAACAGTCGGACAAGATGTGATCCGATAAATCCGGCACCGCCGGTGATGAGTATGCTTTTCATATTGCTTGTTTGTTATTTCCTTGGTCTATTGGGGGTTGATAGTTGTTAGTAGTTTAGTTGTTAGTAGTTTAGTTGTTAGTAGTTTAGTTGTTAGTTTTGAATTTTTGGAATTTGGGGTTCAGAGGTTGATTGTGCAAGTAGCCAAAAATAGAACACAGATGACGCAGATTCAACTGATTTTCACTGATTCATCTATTCTAGATTCCCTCACATCCCCATCCGCCAGCCGCCGCGCGCATCCCCACATCTCCATCCGCCAGCCGGCGGACTCCGCTACGCTGCGCATCCTCACATCCTCATCCGCCAGCCGGCGGACTCCGCTACGCTGCGCATCCCCACATCTCCAAATTACTTCTTTATTTCCGCCAATCTCAACTCCCATTTCCAGGCAGAAAGAGTCATTTCATCCAATCCCTTGAGGGCTTTCCATCCGAGTTCCTGGTTGGCGAAAGTAGTATCAGCCCAAACCTTTTCAACATCACCTGATCTTCTGTCAACGATCTTGTAATTCAGCTTTTGTCCACTCGTCTTTTCAAATGAATTGATCACCTCAAGCACAGATAAGCCATTGCCGGTTCCAAGGTTGAAGATCTCAAAATTTGATTTTCCCTTGTCACCAAGCATACGCTCAACAGCAACAACATGTGCCTGGGCGATATCAACCACATGAATATAATCGCGGACGGCAGTGCCATCAGGTGTATCGTAATCACCGCCAAAAACGGAGAGGCATTCCCTGATTCCAATGGCAGTCTGGGTAACGAAAGGCATAAGGTTATTAGGTGTCCCAAGTGGCAATTCACCAATCAATGCTGATTCATGTGCGCCTATGGGATTAAAATACCGTAGGGCAATAGCTTTTACATCGCAGCTTTTCACAGTAAACTCTATAATTTCCTCACTCATCTGCTTCGTATTGCCGTAAGGCGACCAGGCTTTCTGAATAGGAGCCTTTTCATTCACGGGCAATTGCTCTGGCTGTCCATAAACCGTGCAGGAGGAAGAAAATACAAGGTTCTGAATATTATTATCCTTCATTCCCTGCAACACATTTACTAGGGAATAAAGATTGTTCCTGTAGTACATCAGAGGATCTGCCACTGATTGTCCAACAGCCTTGAAGGCAGCAAAATGAATAACTCCATCCAGACTGGGATTCCTTTGGAAGAATTCTGCGGTAAGTTTTCCATCTGCAAGGTCCAGTTGCTCGAAAGCAGGTCTTATGCCTGAGATAGTTTCAATATTATCAAGTACATCCAGCCTCGAATTTGAGAGATTATCCACAATCAGAACCTCATACCCCTTTCTTTGCAATTCAACAACAGTATGTGATCCGATATAACCGGTGCCCCCGGTAACCAATATTTTTTTCATTTTTTAATTTTTGTCTTTATTAATTCAGGTGGATAATGTCTTGATGATTGCTGGTAATTATTTGGACTTTCTAAAAACCGGTTTGTACTGTTTTTACTTTTCAGGATTCTGAGCACCATCCATTTTGAGCTAATTACGAAGTACTTGTCAATAATTTATTAACCTATTGACCAATGGTAATATGCAGAACTGGCAGTAAATTGAAATTCCCAAAAAAATATAGGATGATGAAGTGTCAGCAGTTGCCCGGGAATGGACGAAAATATCATGCAGACAGCTGGTTTTGAACTGGATAATTAAGCTTCCTTGCTTACTTTTCCATCAGCTAAACGGTAGGTCTCTCCGCTTTCGGGGCATTTTGCAATCCCTTCAGCATCAAACTTCAGCCTATGGCCGTATTCACTCATCCAACCGGTCTGCCGGGCAGGATTCCCAACTACAAGTGCATAGGCAGGAACTTCCTTCGTTACCACTGCACCAGCACCAATAAAACTGAAAGCACCGATTTCATGTCCGCATACAATGGTTGCATTGGCACCAATCGACGCTCCATGTCTGACTATTGTCTGTGCATATTCACTCTTGCGGTTTACAGCCGAGCGCGGATTAATCACATTGGTGAAAACCATGGAGGGACCGAGGAACACATCATCTTCACAAATTACACCTGTGTAGATGGAAACATTGTTCTGAACCTTCACATTCTTTCCCAGCACCACACCAGGTGATACCACGACATTCTGTCCGAAGTTGCAGTTCTCGCCTATGGTGCAATTACTCATGATATGGGTAAAATGCCAGATCTTGGTTCCTTTTCCAATGTTGCAGCCTTCGTCAATGATTGCGGATGGATGGGCAAAATATTCCTGTTCGTTGTTGCTCATGAGAGTGGGATTATTGTATGAAGTTGATTCAGATTAGCGATTGAGGTATTCCAGAACCGAGGAAGTGATTAAACTTAGTTGCTCATCCTCGAGTTCGGTATGCATCGGAAGGGAAATAACCTTTTTTGACAGATCTTCTGTAACAGGGAAGTCGCCGGGTTTGTAGCGAGGATCGAGGTATGCCTTTTGAAGATGGATGGGAACCGGATAATATACCATTGCAGGGATTTCTCTTGAATTCAGGAATTCAATGAGTCCGGCACGGTCAACACCGTTCAGAAGCAAAGTATATTGATGAAAAACATGGTTGGAACGGTCAAAACGCACAGGGACCTGCAGTTTAGGGTGATTTCCGAAAGCCTGATCGTATGCGGCGGCGGCTTTCCTTCGGGCAGCAGCATATTCATCAAGATGTGGCAGTTTCACTTTAAGCACTGCAGCCTGAATGCTGTCGAGCCTGCTGTTAACACCAATATCGTCATGATAATATCTTACGGTCATTCCATGATTCACAACTGAACGCAGCTTTTTAGCCAATTCATCATCCTGAGTAAAGATAGCTCCACCATCGCCATAGCATCCCAGATTCTTCGAAGGGAAGAACGAGGTACAACCAACGTGACCGATAGTTCCAACCTTTTTGGTGCTGCCATCAGCAAAAAGGTAATCAGCTCCGATTGCCTGACATGCATCCTCAATGATATAGAGATTATGCTTTTCTGCAATTGCCATCAGGGCATCCATATCAGCCGATTGTCCGAAAAGATGCACAGGTACAATCGCCCTGGTTTTTGGAGTGATTGCTTTCTCAACAGCAGCAGGATCAATATTGAAGGTATGCGGGTCAACTTCCACAAGAACAGGAGTAAGTCCCAGCAAGGCAATCACCTCAGCGGTTGCGATGAAGGTAAATGAAGGTGCAATCACCTCATCACCGGGTTTGAGTCCAAGAGCCATCATGGCCACCTGTAGTGCATCAGTGCCGTTTCCGCAGGGGATAACATGCTTTACCCCAAGGTATTTTTCTAGGTCTGCCTGAAATTCCTTCACAACTGGACCATTGATAAAGGATGTTGAACTGATGACCTCATTTATGGCTGCATCAACGCCTGGCTTAATCTTTTCATACTGAGCCTTAAGGTCAACCATGGATATCTTGCGCATACATCAAATAAATTAGAAATATAATGTGACAAAGATACAAATTACGACTTCGCTACCCCGGACAGCCAGATTAACTCTTTCTTAAAAAAAGCTAATCCATGCTTCAATTGTTGCTGAAATATCACCAATACTGCAAATCCGGTAAGAAAATCTGCAGTGAAAAATCCTTTTTTCATTCCAATCCGATAATGAAGAATAAACTAAACAGACTCGATTTTTTAACTAAGTTTCACCTTTACAAGTCAAGGCAGCCCAGATGAATATTGTATCTTTGCAGCTAATAACAGTTGGACTGATTTCACTCTCAGGATATGGCTTCCCGCAAATCTACACTGGCATTTCTCTTGCCCTCCCTATTTATCATCCTGTTCAGTGGCAGCCTGAATGCCCAGGTCAGCATGAATGACAGTCTTGTCCTGAATAGCATCTATGCAACCTATGCTATGGACCTGCCATCAGCTGATATGCAGGACCGTTATGGCCTTTCTCATACCATAGGGGCAGGGTTCAAGCATATGACAAAAAAACGCTGGGTGTTCAGCATTGAGGGCAACTACCTGTTTGGTCCAAATATTAAAGACCGTGGTGCTGTTCTGAATGGAAGCACCTCATGGATAACGACCGAGGACGGACATGTTATCAGTGCAGAAGGGATCTATTCCAATCTGGCAATGACTGAAAGGGGATTCACAGCCTGGGCAAAAGCCGGAAAACTGTTTGCCACTCAAAAGTCAAATCCCAATTCAGGATGGCTGGTTATGGTGGGTGCCGGAATGCTTCAGCATAAAATCAGGATCGATGTTTCCCAAAACAATACTCCTCCGCTCAGGACTGAATACAAAAAAGGCTACGACCGCCTCTGCAACGGTGCCGGCATCACTGAATTTATCGGATACCAGTATCTCGACGACAACAAGCGCATCAACTGCTTTGCAGGACTTGAGTTTGTGCAGGCATGGACACAGTCGAGAAGGGCCTATTACTTTGCTGATCATATGAAACCAAACGAACATCGTTTCGATATGCTTTCGGGCATTAAAGTGGGCTGGATAATACCTTTCTACAAAAAGACAGGCAGGGAATACTATTATTATTAAGCCGCGGAATCTTACCTAATTTTTATCATGAACCTTTTTTATTCTTTCGGGATTCATGTTTACGGCTTGCTGATCCGTACAGCAGCGCTTTTCAATCCGAAAGCCCAACTCTGGAGAGATGGGAGAAAAGGCATCATTGAGTTTATCCGCAGGGAACTTGAATTGCGCCGGGGTAAACAGGGCGGGAAAAAGACCATATGGTTTCATTGCGCCTCCCTCGGGGAATTTGAACAAGGTCGTCCCCTCATCGAAGCCTGGAAAAAGGAACATCCGGATCACTTCATTATCCTAACTTTCTTCAGTCCCTCAGGATATGAACACCGAAAAAACTACAATGTTGCAGATCTGGTCTGCTACATGCCCCTCGATACTCCTGCCAATGCCCGGACCTTCATCGATCTGGTAAAACCTGATGCAGTAATTTTTGAAGTATGAATTCTGGTTCAATTATCTGAACCTTTTACAGGAAAGAGGCATCCCACATTACCTCGTATCTGCAATTTTCAGGGCCGACCAGCACTTCTTCAAATGGTATGGCGACTGGACAAGGAATATACTCAAGGGATTTACACATATCTTCGTTCAGAACGAAAACTCACTTGAACTGCTTGAATTTGTTGGTATAACGAATGCAACAATAAGCGGGGACACTCGTTTCGACAGGGTTGTAGCCATTGCATCCGAGAAGAGGGAAATCCCTATGGTTCAGGCATTCTGCAAGGAGAAGTTGGTTTTGGTTGCCGGCAGCAGCTGGCCTGAAGATGAGAAATTGCTGATTCGCTTTGTGAGTGAAAACCCTGGCAAGTTCAAACTGATACTTGTTCCCCATGAAATACATGATGATGCAATCCGGAACCTGATAAACACTTCCGGGATGAAGGCTTGCAGGTATTCGGAAGGAAGTCTAGAAAAGGCCGGAAATGCTGATATTCTGATAATCGATGCTGTTGGAATTCTTTCACAGGTATACAGGTACGGACAAGTAGCATATATTGGAGGAGGCTTCGGCGCGGGGATTCATAATATTCTTGAGCCAGCAGTATATGGGATGCCGGTCATTTTCGGCCCCATTTACCATAAGTTTCAGGAAGCCGTAGATCTTGTTGAAGCTAAGGGAGCTTACAGTATTCATAATTATAATGAGCTTGAGCGAATCCTCCGGAAATTCAGTGATGATCCCGGATTTCTGTCCTCAACTTCATCCATAAGCAAGGCTTTTGTTGAACAGCGAAAAGGTGCAACCGGAAAAATCCTGAAACTTATACCTGCCATTTAAAAAACAGCCGGTTTCAAGGGAAAAAAGTCTGGATAAATCAGAGCCTCTACCAGGGATTTGGAATAATTCGAGGTCAATAATACCCTATTGCTGAAGATATTGCTATCAATAATGTAGATAATCTCAATATTTTGTATTATTGTTATCGAACAAACAATAGAAATAATCGTTATTCATGTCTTACCGGTCAGGGAACGCCCGCAAATGCTGCCAAATGACCGTAATAACTTGGAAAACGAAAAACAACAGAGTAAATAACTATAAATAGCTGAAGGAATTTCCGAATGAATGCTCTCCATTTACCGGACGACTACTTGCCCGTTTTAATACAAACCATTGTGGCTCTTGGATTTGTGGTCACAACAATGGCCCTGTCACATTATATTGGGGGAAAAAGAAAGAAGATCAGAACCCTGCATAAGGAAGAGAACTTCGAATGCGGCATCGAGATCAAAGGAAATGCAAGATTTCCCTTCTCAGTAAAATATTTTCTCATAGCCATACTTTTCGTACTTTTCGATGTAGAAGTGATTTTCTTCTACCCTTTTGCAGTTGATTTCAAGAATGGAGACTGGAATGGATTCCTGAGTATGCTCTTGTTTCTCGGTGTTTTCCTGGTAGGTTTTTTTTACCTGTTACGGAAGAAAGCCCTTGAGTGGGAATAAGCAGGACACACACAATCTGACATGAACCAAAAAGCATCCTACAATAAAGTTGATCCCCCTGAAGGATATACTTCTCCGGGATTGTTTGCCACAAGCTTCGACAAGGTAATCGGCCTTGCACGAAGCAATTCCATATGGCCTCTCCCCTTTGCCACATCATGCTGCGGCATTGAATTTATGGCAACCATGGGTGCACATTATGATCTGGCCAGATTTGGATCAGAACGACTCAGTTTTTCACCCAGACAGGCTGATCTGCTCATGGTTATGGGAACCATAGCCAAAAAAATGGCTCCGGTAGTCCATCAGGTATATGAGCAGATGGCTGAGCCCCGTTGGGTAATCGCCGTTGGAGCCTGTGCTTCAAGCGGTGGAATCTTCGACACCTACAGCGTACTTCAGGGCATCGACAGGATTGTGCCCGTTGATGTTTACGTGCCGGGTTGCCCGCCACGTCCTGAACAGATTATTGACGGATTTATGAAAATACAGGAACTGGTAGCAAATGAACCTTTGAGAAGGCGCTACTCCGACGAATACAGAAACTTACTTTCAAGCTACGGAATCAGATAGTTAATCAGGAAATGACTGGAAACACGGAAATAGCACAAGCTGTCAGAAACCAGGCTGGCGAAGGATTGCTGAAGGAAGAAGTGCTTCATGATATGCTTACCCTTACCGTTGAGGCATCCAAACTTCATGAAATCCTTTCCTTTCTGAAGGATACACCTTCCATGGGATATACTTTCCTCACGGATCTTTGCGGCGTACATTATCCTGATGAATCCCTGCCCTTTGCAGTGGTTTATCACCTCCACAATATGAGAGCAAACCACAGGATCAGAATCAAGACTTACCTGACTGCTGAAAATCCTGCAATAGATACTGTTTCCGATCTTTTTTCCGCTGCCAACTGGATGGAGCGTGAAACTTACGATTTCTATGGAATTACTTTCACCGGACACCCCAACCTGATCAGGATTCTGAATGTAGAATACCTTGATTACTTCCCCCTCAGGAAAGAATATCCTCTTGAAGATCCTACAAGGGAAGATAAGGATAACCGCTTTTTTGGGAGGGAAGCATAGGTATGAAGAACGAACAACTTAAACAGTCAGTTGGCACAGGGAGCAACGAACCCGGAAAATACAGCACCCTAAACCTGGGACCGACCCATCCTGCCACCCATGGCATCTTCCAGAATGTTTTGAAGATGGATGGTGAAATTGTAGTGGAAGCCGAACAAACCATCGGATATATCCATCGCGCCTTCGAAAAGCTTGCTGAACACAGGCCCTATAACCAGATTACCACCATCACCGATCGACTCAATTACTGCTCCTCCCCTATTAATAATCTGGGCTGGATCATGACTGTTGAGAAACTCTTTGGGATCAAAACACCTAAGCGCGTTGACTATCTGAGAATCATCCTGATGGAACTGGCCCGAATTGCTGACCACCTTGTATGTAACAGCGTTATTGGTGTGGACAGCGGCGCCCTCACCGGATTTGTATATGTATTTCAGGAGCGGGAACGAATTTATGAGATTTACGAAGAGGTTTCAGGTGCCAGGCTAACCACAAATATGGGCCGCATCGGTGGATTCGAGAGAGATTTCTCTCCCACCGCAATGAAGAAGCTCAAGGAACTGCTTGACCATCTCCCCTCAGTACTCAGGGAATTTGAAAAGCTGCTGAAAAGAAACCGCATATTCATGGACCGCACCATTGGTGTTGGCCCCATCAGTGCCGAAAGAGCACTGAACTACGGATTTACCGGTCCTAACCTCAGGGCAGCCGGTGTTGATTACGATGTAAGGGTGGCAAACCCCTATTCTTCTTACGAGGATTTCAAATTTGACATTCCCATCGGCACACAGGGTGATACCTACGACCGTTTCTGTGTTAGGCAGGAGGAACTCTGGCAGAGCATACAACTGGTTAAGGATGCCATGAACAATCTGCCTGAAGGGCCTTACCATGCTGATGTTCCCGAAGTATATCTCCCCCCAAAACAACTGGTATACAGCAAAATGGAATCCCTGATATGGCATTTCAAAATAGTTATGGGAGAAATAAACCCTCCTGTTGGCGAAGTTTACCATGCCGTAGAAGGTGGTAACGGGGAACTTGGATTCTACCTGATCAGCGATGGTGGCAGAACTCCTTACAGACTGCATTTCCGCAGACCCGGATTCATCTATTATCAGGCTTATCCTGAAATGATAACGGGTGGAGTCCTCTCCGATGCCATCCTAACCATGAGCAGCATGAATGTAATTGCCGGTGAACTGGATGCATAGTCTCCTAAATGAATTGAACCTTAAAGTACTGCATAGCAACTAAATGGGATTAAGAATACAACATAGGATTTTTGAACGCGACAACCTCCCGGTGGAATTCAGTCCTGCGATTATGGAGAAATTCCGCCAGCTGATTGCCCGTTACCCCGAAGGCAGGCAGAAATCTGCGCTTCTTCCGATACTGCATATCGCACAGGAAGAATCCGGTGGCCATCTCAGGGTAGATGTGATGGATTTTGTAGCTGAAATGTTGCAGGTTCAACCAGTGGAAGTGTACGAAGTGGCAACTTTCTATACCCAGTTCAGGCTGGAAAAGACGGGGAAATACCTGATTGAAGTCTGCCGTACCGCCCCTTGTGCTATCTGCGGAGGAGAAGACATTTTGGACCGCATTTGTTCCAGACTGGGAGTGCAGGATGGCGAAACAACTGCTGACGGACTCATTACCGTGCAGTCGGTGGAATGCCTGGGTGCCTGCGGAAGTGCTCCTGTACTTCAGGTGAATACTGAATTCCATGAAAATCTCAGCCTCGAAAAGGTTGACGAACTTCTGAATGATCTTAAAAAGAATGCTGAAACTGAAAAAGACGGGAAACTGAAATGGGCCGAAAAATTCTGTTAGAAAAGATCGACATCCCGGGCATCAATACCTTTGATGGGTACCGGGCCGAAGGCGGTTTCAGCACCGTTGAGCGTGCATTGCGCAGCATGAAACCTGATGAGGTAACCGAAGAAGTCCGCATTTCCGGATTAAGGGGACGCGGTGGAGCGGGATTCCCAACAGGATTGAAATGGAGCTTTCTGGATAGGAAAAGCAATAATCCGAGATACCTGGTCTGCAATGCAGATGAAAGTGAGCCCGGAACTTTTAAGGACCGCTTCCTGATGGAACGGAATCCGTACCTGCTCATCGAAGGACTGATTCTTTCAAGCTACGCTCTCGGAAGCAATACAACCTTCATTTATGTAAGGGGCGAATTCAAATACATCATCGGCATCCTTGAAAAAGCCATCTCCGAAACCCGCAAGAAGGGTTTCCTCGGAAAAGATATTCTGGGTACCGGATACTCACTGGAAATTTATGTGCATTCCGGAGCCGGAGCCTACATTTGCGGAGAAGAGACGGCCCTGCTCGAATCATTGGAAGGCAAGCGTGGAAATCCCCGCATCAAGCCTCCTTTCCCTGCTGTAAAGGGACTTTATGGCTGTCCGACCGTTGTGAATAACGTTGAAACCCTTGCTTCCATAGTTCCCATTCTTGCCATGGGTGGAATGGAATATGTGAAGATCGGCATCGGACGAAGCACCGGCACCAAGCTTATTTCTGCCTGCGGAAACATCAATAATCCGGGAGTGTACGAAATTGAACTCGGACTTCCGGTTGAAGAATTTCTTTACTCTGCTGAATATTGCGGAGGCATCAAGAATGGAAAGGAACTTAAAGCTGTTATCCCCGGTGGATCATCAGTTCCGGTTCTACCTGCATCTCTTGTCTGCCGCACTGCATCCGGCGAGCCCAGGCTTATGAGTTATGAGTCCCTTGCTGATGGCGGCTTTGCAACAGGTTCCATGCTTGGATCAGGCGGATTCATTGTATTTGATGAGGATGCCTGCATGGTCCGCTCTACATGGAATCTTTCCAGGTTCTACCATCATGAAAGCTGCGGACAATGTTCTCCCTGCCGCGAAGGAACCGGATGGATGGAGAAAGTGCTTCACAGGATTGAATCAGGACATGGCCGTCAGGAAGATATTGACCTGCTGGTCAGCATAGCAGCCAAAATTGAAGGCAATACCATTTGTCCGCTCGGAGATGCCGCCGCCTGGCCGGTTGCCAGTGCCATCAGGCATTTCAGGGAAGAATTTGAATTTCACGTTAACAATCCCGCATTGGTGAGCAATCCGCGGCATATCTCATTTGCAAAACATTCACAGGTACATGTTTAAGGTAACCATCGATAATATAACAGTTGAAGTAGAACCGGGCACAACCATTCTCCAGGCTGCACGTCAGATTGGGGGCGAAGTGGTTCCACCTGCCATGTGCTACTATTCAAAACTGAAGGGTTCCGGTGGAAAATGCCGGACCTGCCTCGTAAAAGTGGCTCAGGGATCTGCTGCCGACCCAAGGCCAATGCCCAAGCTGGTAGCCTCCTGCAGTACACCCGTTCAGGATGGAATGGTGGTTCAGAACATCACCTCTCCTGAAGTAATTGAAGCCCGCAAGGCCATTGTTGAGTTCCTGCTTATCAATCACCCCCTCGATTGTCCGGTTTGCGACCAGGCCGGGGAGTGCGATCTTCAGGATCTGAGTTTTAAGCATGGCATGGAAGAAACCCGCTATGTAGAAGAGAAAAGGGAATTTGACATCGTAGATATCGGGGATAAGATCAAACTCCATATGAACCGCTGCATCCTTTGCTACCGTTGCGTTTATACTGCCGATCAGATTGCAGGCAAACGCGTTCACGGAGTGATGTACAGAGGCGATACCGCTGAAATCAGCACCCTTATCAATGAATCCATAAACAGCAATTTCTCCGGAAACGTGATTGATGTTTGTCCCGTTGGAGCCCTCACGGATAAGACCTTCCGCTTCAAAAGCAGGGTTTGGTTCCTGAATCCTATGAACGCGCACCGGAATTGTCCAAGTTGTTCAGGGAAAGTAACTGCCTGGATGTTTGGAAATGAGATTTACAGGGTAACAGCCCGAAAGGACACTTATGGAGAGGTGGAGGAATTCATCTGCGACGAATGCCGTTTTGAAAAGAAAAACAAGTCAGACTGGACCATTGAAGGCCCTAGGCATATTGAAAGGAACAGTGTGATCTCGGCAAATCATTACGAGAAATCCAAGAAACCCTCCATCATTAAACCATTGGAGGAAAAAACTGAAGCCCCGGAATAAATACCATGGATTGCCGGCTGGCAACCCAAACTGATAAAACAATATGGATCAACAGTTTATCATATACAAGACCGTACTTGCCCTTTCCATCATGCTTATCAGCCTGCTGGTAGCCATGTATTCCACTCTTGCTGAGAGGAAACTGGCAGCATTCTTCCAGGACAGGCTGGGACCCGACAGGGCCGGCCCTTTTGGATTGCTTCAGCCTCTCGCTGATGGGGTTAAGCTTTTCTTCAAGGAAGAGTTTATGCCTGCCTCAGCCAACAAATTCCTGTACATCCTGGGTCCATCCATTACAATGCTTGTAGCCCTGCTCACCAGTGCAGTGATCCCCTGGGGTGACAGTCTTACCATTAACGGACAAACCTACAGGGTGCAGGTCGCCGATGTGAATATTGGAATACTCTATGTTTTTGCTGTTGTATCAGTTGGCGTATACGGAATTATGATCGGAGGCTGGGCTTCCAACAATAAATATGCGCTTCTTGGTGCGATCAGGGCCGCTTCGCAGATGATCAGCTATGAACTGGCAATGGGATTATCGATTATCGCAGTGATTATGATGTCGGGAACCCTGAGCCTTCAGGAAATCGTTGATCAGCAGAAAGGCTTCAACTGGAATGTATGGTATCAGCCACTGGGATTTATTATTTTCCTGATCTGTGCGCTTGCGGAATGCAACCGTGCCCCTTTCGACCTGCCTGAATGCGAAACCGAGCTGGTTGGAGGTTATCATACTGAGTACAGTTCCATGAAACTTGGATTCTACCTCTTTGCCGAATACATCAATATGTTTATCTCGGCTGCCATCATCTCCGCCCTTTATTTTGGAGGATACCATTTTCCGTTTGAAGACAGCCTCGGACTATCAGCAAATATGCTGACCATAGTCGGGATGGTAGTATTTTTCATCAAGATTACCTTTTTTGGATTCGTCTTTATGTGGATTCGCTGGACATTGCCACGTTTCCGCTATGATCAGCTCATGGGACTCGGCTGGAAAAAACTGATCCCGCTTGCAATATTCAATATGGTGATTACCGGCTTGATAGTCAGGTTACTAAATTAATAACCGACCACAGACCGTAAGATATAAACAATGGACAATAGCAACGTACAATCCCTGAGTGGCCGTTCGAAGGTAGTTTCCGACAAGAAACTTTCCTTCGTTGAGAGACTCTATTTGCCTGCCATCTTCAAGGGAATGGTAATTACGCTGAAGCACCTGCTGAAACGAAAAGCTACGATCCGCTATCCTGAGACGAAAAGAGAATTCTCGGATATCTACCGTGGCAGGCATGTATTGAAACGCGATGATCAGGGAAGGGAAAGATGCACCGCCTGCGGACTCTGTGCCGTTGCCTGTCCGGCCGAAGCCATAACCATGGTGGCTGCAGAAAGAAAGGCTGGAGAGGAGCATCTGTACAGGGAAGAAAAGTATGCTGAAAAGTATGAAATCAATATGCTTCGATGCATATTCTGTGGATTGTGTGAAGAAGCTTGCCCCAAGGAATCCATATTCCTGACCACTGAAATTGTAAAATCCGATTTCCTTCGCGACAGGTTCATCTATGGCAAGGATATGCTTGTTGAACCCATTGATAAACCCATTGATATTTCAAAACGTCAGACTCCTGCAGTGCTGGCATTCAAAAAAGAGAAGAATAGAAAGCATAATGATTAACCAACGATATTAACGATCAAGAATCCTTACTGAATGAAGGTTTACCTGTTTTATTTCCTTTGCATCCTGGCTTTGTATTCGGCATTGATGGTAGTCATTTCCAGGAAACCTGTGCACAACGTTCTGTACCTGACCCTTGCCATGTTTTGCATAGCAGGTCACTACATACTTCTGAATGCGCAGTTTCTGGCGGTAGTGCACATCATAGTTTATGCCGGTGCCATCATGGTGCTGTTCCTGTTTACCGTGATGCTGCTGAACCTCAACAATGAATCTGAATTCCGAAAACCTGCACTGGTGCAACTTGGCGCCGTTGTGGCAGGCGGACTGCTGATGCTCACACTTGTAGGTGTTCTCAAGCAAACTGACATGGTAATGACCACTGACCCCACTACCACGCAGATCGGACTGGTAAAAAACCTTGGGAAAGTGCTTTACAATGATTTCCTGCTCCCCTTTGAGGTTTCCTCCATTCTATTCCTTTCAGCAATGGTTGGAGCGGTTTTGCTGGGTAAAAAAGATTAAGAGACTGTTTAAATTTCTCTCAATTATGAGTAATGTTAAAGCAAAATGAATTCAGAATTCAGAATCCAAGAAGCCAGAATATGAATAAACCTGCAAAAAGTTTTTTAGATTTATTTGTATGGCAGAAGTCACATCAGTTGGTCTTATTGACCTATGAATATAGTGGTACATTCCCAAAGAATGAAATGTTTGGATTAACTTCTCAATTGCGAAGAGCAATTATATCTGTTCCTGCTAATATTGCTGAGGGATTCAAGAAGAAAGGGAAGAATGACAAATTGCGATTTATGAATATAGCACAAGGATCCCTTGAAGAATGCAGGTATTATCTGATACTGGCTCAAGATTTGAAATATGGCGATAATACTGGGCTGAAACAAAAGTTAGAAGAAGTGAGCAAATTATTAGAAGCATATAGTCAAGCCATTCTGACTTCTGAATCCTGACTTCTGGATTCTTGAATTGCAATACAATATACTTTATAATCCTCTAAAGCTTTCAAAATACAAACACATAATCATGTCTCCAATTACAATAACCGATTACCTGATATTCTGCACCCTGCTCTTCGTGATAGGGGTCGTTGGAGTTCTCGTAAAAAGGAATGCGCTTGCAATTTTCATGTCGGTGGAATTAATGCTGAACTCCATTAACCTGCTGCTCGCCGCATTTTCCATCTATATGAATGACCCGGCCGGACAGGTTTTCGTGTTCTTTATCATGGTGGTTGCAGCAGCCGAGGTTGCCATTGGACTGGCGATCCTGGTAATGGTTTACAGGTACACCCATTCAGTGGATATTCACCTGCTGAACCGCCTCAAATGGTAATTGGCATTCATTTGTCATGATTGGTAAAGAATTCAGGAGATAATACAGATCAAACGCAGATAAAACATTTTTACACATTGATGCAAGCATTCTGGCTAATACCGTTCTTCCCCCTTCTGGGCTTCCTGGTGACAGGATTGGGCTTCAGGAGGATACGCGGACAATTGGCAGGAGGCATAGCCAGTATGGCCGTCCTGCTGTCGTTTTTACTTTCCCTGATTGTATTTTTTGAAATCCGCTCCACCGGCGGTTCATTGAACACCCTGCTTTTTGAGTGGATGAAGGTCGGAACCCTTAATATTGGCTTCTCCTTCTCTGTTGATCCATTAAGTAGCCTGATGCTGCTCGTTGTCACAGGTGTCGGTTTCCTGATTCACCTCTATTCAATGGGATACATGAAGCATGATGAAGGACAAACCCGGTTCTTCAGCTACATGAACCTCTTTATGTTCTCAATGCTGGTGCTGGTAATGGCTTCCAATTTCGTGGTGATGTTTATTGGCTGGGAAGGTGTGGGACTCTGCTCCTATCTGCTCATCGGATTCTGGTTCAGGGACCATGAAAACAACAATGCCGCCAAGAAGGCTTTCATCATGAACCGCATAGGCGACCTGGGCTTTCTCATTGGAATGTTCATGATATTCAAAGCTTTCGGTAGCCTTGAATATGCAGTTGTTTTCGAAAAGGCAAAAGCATTCTCCATCGGTGATCCAACAATCGTTGCAATTACACTCTTCCTTTTTATTGGTGCTGTTGGTAAAAGCGCCCAGATTCCCCTATTCACATGGTTGCCTGATGCCATGGCAGGTCCAACGCCGGTTTCAGCGCTTATTCATGCTGCAACCATGGTTACAGCAGGCGTTTATATGGTAGCCAGATGCAATGTGCTTTATGTGCTGGCTCCATTCAGTTTGCAGCTGATAGCAATCACGGGACTGGCAACTGCCCTGCTTGCGGCAAGCATAGCATTATACCAGAACGATATCAAGAAAGTCCTTGCCTATTCAACCATCAGCCAACTGGGGTATATGTTCCTCGCGCTGGGAGTAGGTTCATTCACAGGTGCAGTATTCCACCTCACAACCCATGCATTCTTCAAGGCCCTGCTGTTCCTCGGTGCCGGAAGTGTTATCCATGCCATGGGCGGCGAACAGGATATCCGAAAGATGGGTGGGCTATCGGGAAAAATGAAAATCACCTATTTCACTTTTCTGATTGCAACCCTTGCCATTGCCGGAATTCCACCCCTATCAGGATTCTTTTCAAAGGATGAGATCCTGCTGAAAGTATTTGAATTCAGTCCGCTGATGTGGGGACTGGCTCTTGCCGGTGCTCTGCTCACCGCATTCTATATGTTCCGGTTGTTCTTTCTCACCTTCACCGGTAAATTCAGGGGGACAAAGGAACAGGACGAACATCTGCATGAATCGCCAAGGGTGATGACAGTTCCCCTGATGATACTTGCAGTGCTGGCGGCATTTGGAGGCTTTATTGGCATTCCGCATCTGTTTGGAGGAGAAATGCAGCTTGAGAAATTCCTTGCACCTGTTTTCAGTTTCCACCCGCAAGTGACCGAAGAGGTGCATGCTCCGGAATGGATGCTGCTGATTGTAACCATCGCGCTTACTTTAACAGCCATCTACCTGGCTTATAACAAGTTTGGCAGGAAACAGTCTACCGAAGCCGAAATGACAGAACCAACAGGATTTGCGGGAGTATTGAGCAGAAAGTACTACATCGATGAGATTTATGATTCCCTTTTTGTAAAACCCGGACTCTGGCTTTCAACACAGTTCCACAAGATACTGGAAGTCAAAATTATAGATGGCTTTGTCAATGGAATTGGGAATACGGTAATCCGGGCCGGGAACACCTTCCGGCTGCTGCAAACCGGAAATACCGGCTTCTATCTCTTCATGATGGTAATCGGCATTATTCTGATTCTCTTCTTTAACCTGGTAATTTGATTTGTCGCATGATATTGATTGTTATCCTTATTGTTACTTTTCTCGGGGCTGTGCTGAGCCTGGTAAGTCCGCAACCCGGAAGGGCAAAGTGGATTGCACTGGCTACCTCCATCCTGAGTTTCCTGTTGTCAGTATTCATTGCGGCCACTCCCTCATTGTATAACTCAGGTTTTAAGTACATCTTGCTGGGAGAAATGGGAATAACCTTCAGTTTCGGACTGGATGGAATCAGCCTGCTTCTGCTGCTGCTCACCACCTTCCTGAGTCCGCTGATCGTGCTTTCAGCCTTCAGGAAAACCTACCGGCGTCCGCATGTTTTCTATGCACTGATACTGCTGATGGAACTTGCGCTGCTCGGAGTGTTTACTGCCCGCGACGGACTGATGTTCTACATTTCCTGGGAGCTTGCACTGATTCCGATTTACTTTATCTGCGGACTCTGGGGCAGCACCGACAAGATTAAAATCACCTTTAAATTCTTTGTATACACCCTGCTGGGCAGCCTTTTCATGCTGGTGGCCCTGATTATGCTCTACCTTGCTACTCCTGCGCCGCACTCCTTCAGTTTTGATGCACTCTATGCGGTGAGCATGAGCAATGAAATGCAGACCTGGGTATTTGCAGCCTTCTTCCTGGCATTTGCCATTAAGATTCCGGTATTTCCTTTCCATACCTGGCAACCCGATACCTACGACATTGCACCTTATCAGGGTAGCATGCTGCTTGCCGGTATCATGCTGAAAATGGGAATCTATGGCATTCTGCGACTTCTTATTCCGCTTTGTCCGGATGCACTGGCCGAATGGGGCTGGCTTGCCATATTACTGAGCGTTACAGGTATTGTTTATGCCTCCATTATTGCCATAAAGCAGGATAATCTGAAGAAAATGGTGGCCTATGCCTCCATTGCCCACGTCGGACTCATTACTGCCGGGGTTCTAACATTGAATATTCAGGGATTACAGGGAGGCACACTTCAGATGATATCGCATGGTATCAATGTGGTTGGTCTCTTCGCTATGATTGAAATGCTGCATGTAAGGCTGAAATCCAAGAATATCTCCGATATGGGTGGAATTGCCACCAAGGCACCCATTATGGCGGCTTTCTTTATGATAATCATCCTTGGCACTGTAGCACTTCCCCTCACTAATGGATTTGTAGGAGAGTTCCTGCTTTTGCTGGGACTTTTCGAATATAAGGCGTGGGTAGCAGTGATTGCAGGACTTACCATCATATTCACGGCAATTTACCTGCTCTGGATGAATCAAAGGGTAATGTTCGGTAAACCGGGCGATAACCTTGCCGAATTCAAGGATTTAAGTACAAGGGAGATACTCATTTTATCGCCGCTTGTAATCATGATTTTCTGGATTGGAATATATCCGTCCACCTTTCTGCATATAGCTGAACCTGCCCTGCTGCAACTAATCGGGCGTTAGGAAAACAAGAAACTGAACAAACATGGCCACATTAATTGCATTGTCGGTACTAGCGATCATCACCATGCTGATCGGAGCCTGGCATAAATATAAATGGATAGTTCCCGTGCTGGTGACCGGAATGGCAGTTGCACTGGCACTGAATATCAACGATTGGAACACCTACAGGCATTATTACAACGAAATGATGTTCGTTGATAATTATGCAGTTGCCTTCAACACCATTCTCATTGTAATGGCCATGCTGGTGGTGCTTATTGCCGGACATTACTTCAGAAATGTTGTAAAACCGCTGGATGATGTCTATATCCTGATGATCTTCTCCCTTATCGGGGGAACGCTGATGACCTCCTTCTCCAATCTTTCCATGCTGTTTATCGGGATTGAAACACTTTCCATTTCGATGTACGTTCTGGCTGGAAGCAAGAAATTTGATAACCTCGCCAAGGAAGCATCCATGAAATACTTCCTGATGGGCTCCTTCGCTTCAGGATTTCTACTTTTCGGAATTGCTCTGCTTTATGGTTCCGCCGGCTCCTTTAACCTGGAAGCCATCGGACTTTATGCCACTTCTCATGCGAACGATTTGCCGAAGATGTTCTATGCAGGAATGCTGCTCACGCTTATCGGATTAGTGTTCAAGGTTGCAGCCGTTCCTTTTCATTTCTGGGTTCCGGATGTTTATCAGGGTGCTCCCACAGTTATCACCTCCTTCATGGCGACTGTTGTAAAGGTGGCTGGCGTTGCAGCTATATTCCGCCTCTTCAACCATAGTTTCATGGCAATACAGCCCTTCTGGAGCACCACAGTGGTGATTCTTTCAGCTGCCACCATTATTCTGGCTAATGTCACTGCATTGTATCAACGCACTTTCAAGCGACTCCTGGCTTATTCGGGTATTGCACATACTGGTTACCTGCTGATGGCTCTCGTAGCGTCAAATGCAACTTCAATGGGTGCAGTACTGCTTTATCTGGCAGCCTATTCTCTTTCTACCTATGCCGCTTTTGTAGTGCTGATGCTGGTAAAGGATTTTATCTATGATGACAAGATGGAGCATTATCAGGGACTGGCAAGAAGGAATCCACTGATTGCCATTACGCTGGCTATTTCCATGCTTTCATTGACAGGTATTCCGCCTTTGGCAGGTTTTATGGGGAAATTTGCCTTGTTTTCCTCAACGCTGGAAAGCGGACATCTTTACCTGGTTATCATTGCTATTCTTGGTTCTGCAATCAGTCTGGCGTTCTATTTGAAGCCTGTTATTTCCATGTTCTTCAAGGAGGGCGGACAAATTGTTATCGGCCTTAATCCCTGGCTGAAAGTCTTCCTGGTTCTCCTCTGCCTCGCCCAGTTCGCCCTCGGACTTATTCCCGGCATGATCACGCAGCTGCTTTAGTTGTTAGCAGTTTAGTTCTTAGTGTCTCTTAGTGCCCTTAGTGCCTTAGTGGTTCTAAATTTTGCAAGTAGCACAATATAGAACACTGATGACACTGGAAACACAGATCTACACGGATTTGGTCATTGAACAATTCAGTCCTTTTTATCCGACCACCAGCGGGCAAACACCCATATTCAAAATTCCGAAACCCGCAATCCGAAACCCGCAATCACTTCAACCTTCGTAGCCTGTACCCAAGATTAAACTCCATAAACTCAGCAAGCATAAAATTGATGGCACGCACATTAACACCGATGGAGTAATTATGGTAGAAATCATAACGTACCCCAAGCCGCTGGTAGGTTTGCTTGAAATTACCGTAGTTTAGGTGAACTGCATAAATGCCAACGCCGCCAACAAGGGTAAGTTTTCCAATAGCGAATTCAGGTTGCAGGATCAGTCCAACAGTCAGATTTTTGAAATTGCGGGGGCCCATTCTGCCATCGGGTAGAGCAGTTAAACCCATCCAGTAATTGAGATCGGTACCGGCACCCAGACGGAAAGCATTGGATAGCTGATTGAAATATATGGCACTCAAACCAATGATAGCGAAATAATTGCTGTCGAGTTCATGCTCATTCAGCTGGTGGTCGCCATACCCAAGCATAAAATAGAGATCATTGGAACGATTGATTCTGCCTTTCAGTCTGACTGATTTCAGGTCAGGGCGGCCTCCGATTCTGTATTTCAGTTCAGCAGAGGGAGCATAGATATTGAATCCCCGGTTGGGACGTTCAAAACCACCGTTGGAGAAGTGTATGAAGCTGATTCCTGCACCCAGGTCGAGGTGCTTGCCAAGATGGTAAAAAGCATTGAAACCGATATTAAGGTGAACGGTCATTCCGCCGCCGATTACAAGATTCTTGGGATTGCTGACCGAATCGTAGTGTTCCCAATTGAAGGCCATCCCATACTGAAATTCGGAATAGATATCGAAATGCTTCCAGCGAACTACGGGGATTCCAAGTATCCCATACACCGAAACAGGCCGTCCTATCTCTTCCTGATCGAAGAATTCACTCATTGTAAAGCCAGCACCGTAGTAAGGAGCACGATAGATCTTCTGCCAATCGCGGTAACCGGGGTTTTGCCAGAGAGCCTTTATCGAGATGGAGCGGTAGTGATCGAGTGAATGGCCAACAAGATTATCCCCCTTCACAAAATCGGTAGTAGGAATAATATTCCCATAAGCATAATTGAATGAAATGCATGGATATTGCTTCTTTGCCTTGATTTCCTGAGCAGAGACGGATAATCCGAATAAGGAAAGGATTGCTATCAGCAGAAATTGTCGGTATGAGACCCGGGACAACTGAAACGGCAGGTTGCAAGGATTGGCCATATTCTGAAAGAAACATTTCTAAAATTGAATGATCTTGATTTCTGCAAGACTCCAACATATGAACATCAAAATATGTCCAAATATTTTATTACCAATCAATTTTTCAAATTTGAGATCAGAATAAGCCAATATCCTCTTAAAAACTATTTCATCTTAGCACCAATATAGGTGTATGTGTAATAAGCACCCAGCGGACCGCTTGTTGAATAGAAGATACTGTCGTTCCTGAAACTTGCTCCTGCATGATAGGCATAGAAACTACCAGGTTCATTATAGATCATGCCGGCGTTGTTAATCCTCAGGACTCCGAACTCTTCACTTTTCGTGACGGTGAGTGTATCCTTGAAATACTGGTACTCGCCCTGGTAACTGTAAGTCACATCGCAGTTGTATTGTCCGATGTACCGATTCCGATAGTCATACTTAAGGGAGTCGATTGTATCAGCCAAAACCTTGTAGGTAAAGCGTTCAGTTTTGTTGCCTGCATCAGTCAGTTCAAAATCAAGGGACAAATCGCTGCTGATATTCATGGTAAATGGACCAAGTCCGGTTAATGCTGAGGGCTCATACCATTTAATGGAAAAGGGACTCCTGTCGACATTCGGGACTACGGTAAAAGTCAAGGCAATATCTTTCCCTGGGAAATAGCTGATATCACTGAACTGCAAACCGTATTTGATTTCTGACGATTCTTCCTTTTCACAGGAGGCAAACGAAAGGACAAACAATACGATAAACAGGTAAGCTGGAAATTGAAATAATTTGAGGCTGGAAAGATTTGAGGATTTCATAGGATTAGGTTTAATATGATGAATGTAGATAATCTGTATATAAGACAATTGAAAAGGGTTTTACCCTTACAGGATACTGAAAAAAATAAAATTACCTGACTTGGAATTATCTTAATGCGGCATGAACGAGGGTGGCCGAAATTTTCCGGAATCATCACCTGATTGCGACGAATAAATTACCTGGATGTCAGAATTGGAAATAGATCTGCAGAGAAATTAAATCATGAATGCATTAGTTTAAATGTGTTTTTCTTCATAATAACACAAGTTTAAACTTTTTTTCTGTCTAGTTCTAAACTGTACTATTTTGGGGGGAGTTTACACACAATAATCTTAATAAATACCTAAGGTTTAAGTCAACTAAGGTTGAATCAGTTTCACAGGCTCTGCTACTTGATCAAAAAGTAATAAAAGCATCGGTTTTAAACCTGTTTTTAGTTTATTTCAAACCTGTTTTCGTATAAGAAATTTTATGATAAGCAGTAATGCAGAATGACCAACTTTTGAAAATACACCAAATTCTTGCGCAGTTTTCTACTTTATAAGTTTAAACAATTTAGTTTTTAAGGGTTGTGCAACAGCTACCTGTGTTAGGCCAGGTGCTTATTCTTCATATTAATGTTAATTTGTTCATTTTTAACCTTGTTGAGCTCCTCAAGTAATTTTATTTCATTTAAGAACTGATCAATCAGTCTTGAGTTGGATTTTGAATTCCTAGGAATTACAATTTTGAGTTTTTTTTCATGCCTTATTTCTAGGACCTCATTGTATGATTTGAATAATAACCTTGGTCTGTTGATTATTTTAATTTCTTGGAATGGAATTTTAGTTGTTTTCCTTTTCCATCCGTAAATTATCGAAAGGAAAATGATGAGTTCAGCAGCGTAATCAATCTTAACTAGTATTACTGGTTTATTATATTTTGATAAAAGCAGAACAAAAATGGAGAATACAACAAATATTAGTAATACTACGAGAATTACTTGTTGAGTAATGAATAATGAGACTAATAGTGATCCTATTATTAAGCCTGCTATTTCTCCATATTGATAAAATAGTTGACTAACGGTCCCTAAATTGTTTTCTATTTTATGTATGTTGTTCAAGTAAATCTATGGTTAACTGATTATTTTGCATGGCATCGGGCCTAACGTTCCCGGGCTAGGCGAGGTGGGTTTTGTGGTGGGCCAAGTGCGCCAGGAAAACCCGCCTTGCTTAGCCCGTGTTGTACGCAGGCTAGTATTCTCCATATGATTATTATTAATAGTCAACATATTAATAATTGATCATTTATATATTCTCTTGCATTCTTTTTTAAGTTTCATTAATGCTTATTTATTTTTGATCTTTTGTAAATCTGGAAGCCAATTCCGGCATTATAACGGAGATGATAGAAATATTTACTATCATCAAATGATCTGGAATCAGCAAGCCTCATAGTCCAACCATAACCTAGAGAATGAAATAAGTAAGAATTCTTATTCTTTGACAAATATAGGGTTAGTCCATACCCAATGAAGTGGTTTAAGTCAGTTATCTTCCAATCATAAGCATAATTATTATTATGATCTGGAACAAGAATATTTCCGGACCAGCGTATTAATTTGGCATTGTATTCTAAATTGAATTGAATCCATTTTGGTTCTTTAGAATATGAAAGTTATAACCTAGAAGAAATCCAGTGTTGAATTTCGGTTTATCATATTGATAAGGTTCTCGCTTGCTCCAAAGCGGACCTAATAAAAATTCTGACCGATGATATCTCAATGATGGAGCCAGGAAAAAGTTCAATGTAAATTGGTTGTCATGGGGTGGATTACTCACACCAAGGCTAAAAGTACCGGCATTTAAATGAATGGATAAGGACTTATTTTCTTGAGCGGATGAAGAACTAGTCAATAATAAAACCAATGAAAAAAGACCTAAGGTCAAGAATATGTCAACGATGTTTTTTTTATTCATTTTTATTCTTGTTGTTTAGTAATGACGCTTGCGTACAACCTCTTTATAGACTCAACTCTACCAAACTAAACTTACTCAAAACCCCTAAAAGTACAGAAAACGAATATAGTAATAGTTCTCAAGAGAAGTACAAGCGAAAGCCTGGTGGCGGGTAGGTGCTGTTACAGGCAGGCTATTTCATGTTTTTCCAGTTTAAAATAACTCCAATTATTATTACTAAGCACAAAATAATTGTTGTGACACCCCATGACTGCATGTAAATAAAATTGGGGATTAATGCTATTGTAGTTAGTATAAACAAATACAATGACCATCTCTTAAGATTCCACAGACCAAAAGCTGAGACAAGGTAACTAATTGAGACTAGAAGCGCATAAAGGAAGAGAAAACCCTTTTCTAATGAGCTGTCAAAAATAGGATAGGATTCTCTAATAATGTAGAGCAAAATTAAAACAGATAAAATCCGTAAGATGATGGTTGAAGTTTTGAGTGTTAAATCTAATATTCTCATAATTAATTAGTATGAATTAATATTTGTTAGACTGAAAGTGAAAAATAAATTTCTTAATCTTTAATAGTGAGTAGAGTAAATTTTTGCAAAATGAGTCTTATCAACGCTTGTCTGAAACGTTCCCTTGCTTGCCCCGTGGCTAGTGTGGTTAGCCTCGAATGTGAGACAAGCCATGCAGCGAAGCCGTTGATATGTGCAGGTTAATATTCATACTAATCAGAGTGATTGTTTTGTATTACCAATTTTTGGGTTTCAATTCCTTCTCTTGTCTGAATTGCTACTAAATATATGCCCTTTTGTAGCATATCCAAGTCCAGATTTATTGGGTTCTCATGGTAAAAGGCTTTTTTGAAAACCTGGATGCCTTCCATACTTAGAATACTCACTATAATTTCATTGGATAATTCTTTGGTATTAGTAATGCTAATTCTATCCGCTGCCGGATTGGGGAAAATAGTAAAATTTGGTGCTGGGGCATTTTTTTCTTCAATGAAAAGCGCTCCTGCATTTATTGTTTTCAATATAGTACCATTACGTCCAGCAGTATAACCTGTTAGTTCATCTGTAAAGACTACTGAAAACAATTCTTGTTGTGTCCCGCTCTCTGAACTTTTCCAACTTGAACCAGCATCATTGGTCATTAATATTACTCCATTGTCTCCTACGATATATCCTTTGGATTCAGAAATGAAATGTATTGAATATAGATTTTTGTTGGTGCCTGATGACACACTTGACCAGGTAGCGCCAGAATCAGTTGTCTTCATTATCGTTCCGGCTGCTCCCGAAATATATCCTGTGGTGAAACTTGTGAATAATATATCAAATAAATCTAAATCAAAACCAGACGGTTGAGAAATCTCCCAGCTGATTCCTCCATCTGTAGTTTTTATTAAGTATCCTTCATAACCCACAGCATAGCCTGTATTTGAATCCAAAAAGTAGCAACCCTTTAAACCTGAATTTACTGGACTAAGCATGGCTTCCCAACTTATCCCTCCATCTACAGTTTTGAGTATCACTTGCGCAGCCTCCGATGCGCTAAAGCAATCACCTACAACAAACCCTGTGTTGTCATCGCCAAAGCTAATATCACTAAACCAATTACTTGTAGTATTCGATCGTATGCTCCAATTTACTCCACCATCAGAAGTTCTCAGGATTTTTCCTCCATCGGGACCTCCAGCGGCAATAATACCTACACTATCGTTAAGGAAGTAAACAGAGGATAATTGCATCGTTGTGCCACTCTGTTGATTTGACCAAGTTAATCCTGAATCCGAGGTCATCAGAATAATTCCATTCGAACCAACTGCAAACCCTTTGCTGGCATTAACGAAATCAATCGAAAATAAGTTATTGGTGGTTAAAGGATTTAGCTTACTCCACTGCCCATATGTTAATGTTGGTAAGAGCATGAAAATCAATTGAAAATAGATCTTTTTCATTTTATAGATTTTTTGTTCTAAACTCACTCTCTTATCGGCATTCTAAATCTGAAAATACACTTAATTCCTAATTCAACATAATACTTGCCCTTTATGTTCCCGGGTTGCCGCCGGGGCTTGGTACTCAAATTGCTTTTATAACAAGCCCTGGCACTATGGCAGTGTTAGTGGCAGGTCATTTTGTTCTGTTGATTGGTAATTCTGTTTATTGAAGGCTTTAATATCTACAATTACTGTCCCGGCAATATAATCATGGATTGCTCTTTTCTTTTCATTTGTTAATAATACTATTAGTTCGCTGTAAATCCAAATATTGCTGGACCAAGTGTAGATCTTAAACAAGATCGGAGATAGGAATAATAGATACTGTTGCTTTTGCAGCCATCCTAAATTATTATAAATCTGCGTATCTGCCCTTGTTAATGAAGAAATGGTTACAATAATTACGTAAATCGTTATTACAAAAAGAATGCTATATCTTAAAATTGCCTCCTTCCACGAAATGGGTTGCAAATTCAATTTTAATATTCTAATGCCAACGATAAGTTTTCCGGGTGTTCCTCCGAACCTTTTTACAAGGTAGACCTGATACCAAAGTATTATAAGAATGTTTGGGACAAGAGTAATGAAATACATGTCCTTACTAAGAGAATTAAGTAGTAGAACTATAAAATTCAACGGAAGTAAAATCAAAAAATCCAGTAATATCGAAAAAAGTCTCGGCCAAAATCCAGCGTATATATGCGTTGGAGATAATCTACTATAAATCTCTTTTCTTGTGTCGAAATCATTGATGTCGATTCCTCTGTTTTTTAATTCTTCATGAGCAGAATCAACTTTTCCCTTTGGTTCACTTCTGTGTGAATCTATTATTCTCAATAAATCTTTATCTGACAGATTTGAAACAATTTTAGGCCAATTATAATAACTCATAATATTAAGATGGTATTAATGTTTGCAACGTTTGTTACCGGGCAAGGCCAGATTGGTTTGTGGTGGGCCTTGTGCATTGGCAAACCTATCACGATTAGCCCACGATACTACACTTCATTTCTTTTCCTGACCAGTCAAAAATTCGTTGAATCCTGCTTCATTCAAAGTAAATGCAATTCTCCTTATTTCTTTCTCTTCGGAATCTAAAATGACGAAAAGCGGTTGTGCATTAGTATTAAAATTCTTGATTTGCATTTCTTCTGCAATTTCTCCCTTATACTTGATTTTTCTATTTAATATTTCAGAGAAATAAGTTTCTTGTTCAGGCAATGCTGTTTTATCATCAACAAATAGCATTACAAGTGTAAAATTTGAATTGATTATGTTTTGGATTTCCGGTTTCATAAGTATTTTGTTCTCAACTTCTCTTGAGTTAGTACAGCCATGCCCGGTGAAATATAATAGGAGTGGTTTATTAGTTTCATTAGATTTTAGCCTTCCCTTATAATAATTATCAAAAGCTGTAATACCATTTACGCAGTAGATCATCCCTTCGGGAAGTTCTTGTCTTTTTTTATCATTAGATTCTGAAAATTCTTCCTTCACAGGAAACAGTTTTTCCGAATTAACGCTCAATAATTCAGCATAGATCAAGTTTTCTATATTGTTTTGTATTACCAATTCTTTGATTGTGTGAATAGTCTTCGCTTCAAAATTCATTTTGGAGAGTAAAAGACTATCATTAATCCAATCTTGCATAGTTGCTACTTTCTTAAACAGAATATTCGAAGATTCCACAATTTCCCTAACCTGAAGGTATTCATTTGTTTTTTTGAATTCTTCCATAAGAAGGCATAAATCCCCATAAGTGAACTTTTTTCTATCTGTCTTAGAAAAATTCGAATTTTGCATTAAAACAAGAACTGAAAAAAAGCTCATGTCCTGCTTTGGTCCTAAAAAAATTTGAAAATCTATTGGCTCGAATTTGCATTCTATCAATGTCCTGTAATCTTGTAAAAATTCTTCCGAATTATGATTAAATGACTCGAATGACAATTCTTTCTTAAATAATTTCTTGCAAAGTCTATTATTCTGTCCTAAACAGACAGAACTTCCCAGAAGTAAGATAATTGTAAAAATCAAAATTGATCTCATCGTTCTTATAATGTATTGTAACGTTTGCAGCTACCCGCTGCCAGGCTTTTTATTTACTCTACTTCCCAGAAAGCACTAACTACGAATTTAGTAATATTTTGCTTAAAAGCAGAAGCTAAAAGCCTGATAGAGTGTAGCCTGTGTAATGGACAGGGATACTCGTTTTCTTTCTGAGTTATTTAACGAATGACTAGTTTTTTATTCTCAGTTCCATTTTTTGTTTGAATTTTCACGAGGTAAATGCCGGGAAAAAGTGTACTGATGTCGAATTCAAATACATTAAGGTTGTAATACTTGTGAAGTATTAATTGCTGACCGCTCATATTGAAAATTGAGACAAATGTTTCTCCTTGTATGCTATTCCTGGTTGAAATTGTAATTGCAGTAGTAGCAGGATTGGGGTAAATTGTAGTTGATAAATTCTGATCTTCGAGTTCGTCAATAAAAACGGTAGCACCATTGGTTGTTTTTAAGATCGCACCTTGTGCTCCAACAGCATAACCAGTGCTATCATCAGCAAAAAAAACAGAATACAAATGATTTTGAGTAAATGACGGTATTTCGTCCCAAGATGTTCCTCCGTTTATCGTCTTTAAAATGATGCCATCCTGACCTACGATAAAACCCGAGTCGGATCCTATAAAATATACTGAGAATAAACCTTTTGTTGTCCCGCTGGCTAATGACTGAAATGAGTTGCCTCCATCTATAGTTTTTAGTGCAGTTCCATTATCCCCAACCATATATCCGATATTTTCGTCTGGAAAAGAAGCTGATATTAAATCCTGCCAATTCAATCCACTTGATAATTCATTCCATGTTAATCCACCATCGACAGACTTAATAATTTTGCCATTTGCACCTGTGGCATAGCCGTTATCTGCATCCGGAAAATAAATGAAAAGCAGACCAAAACTTGAAGTGCTATAAATAGTTGTCCAGTTGATTCCTCCATCGATTGTCTTTAAAATGTATCCCTCCTCAGACCAGTTATCACGAGCTGCCACAAATCCTATATTGGCATCGATAAAAAATATTGATTCTAACCAACGTCCTTGTAATCCACTTTGCACCGGCACCCAGGTTGCACCTCCATTGATGGTTTTTAATATGGTGCCAAATTCTCCAGCAGCATATCCATTACTTATATCTGTAAAAAATACAGAATGCAGATCCATAGTCGTTCCACTTAATTGAGCGACCCAAGTGACACCCCCATTATCAGTTTTTAGGATTGTACCTTCTGTACCAACTGTATAACAAATGTCATCGGTTGGGGCAAAAACAGATAGCAATGTGTTAGTAGTACCCGAAGGCTGAATTGACCATGGTTGCGCTTTTATGGAAAAAACAATCAAGCAGGTGATAAAAAAAATAACCATGTTCTTCATATACAGTGATATTTATTATTTGATGGTTTGATGACTGTACCCATCTTCTTTATAGACTCAACACTACCAATCCCTATTCACTCACCCTCCCATGAAAGCACAGAACACGAATTTAAGAAGAGTTTTCAAAATAAGAATAAGCGAAAGCAGTGTTGAGTAGAAGATAGTTATAGTTGGTTATTATTATAAAATGAGCTCACAGTTTTGTTAGTTTATTTAGAAAATACAGTTCCGCAAATTCAGTTTCGAGGATGATTTCCTTACCTCCTGTGATATCAATAATTCGGATCTCTCTTGTATCACCGTATTTGGTCATCATTTTTTCATAAGGATTTGTGCTTGAAATAAATACAAGCTTGAACGTGCAATCATCCGTCCAGATCACTTTAGACTTTGTATAATACCCGCTTTTTTCAAATTTGACTATTTGAATTGAATCCATCATCGAAACAGTAGTTTTTTCACTCCCACCCTTCTCTTCAAACTCTCCGGATTTAAACATCTTACAAATCTCTGGATTGTAAATCCGGGATTCAGTTTTTTGCTTATACATCGGATTTATAATCATCTGGCATTGATTAAATGCCATGCAATTGCTTTTTAAGAAATTCTCCAAATCCACAAGATACTTATCCACCATCTCAGATGAACTGAACTTATATGCTTCCCGGAAACTTTTACTTAAGCAGTTCTCCAGTCCAAGCGAAAAATCCACCTTATTGTTCTGCACTTCCAGTAAGGACTCCAGGCAGGTACAGGTGGAATCGGCGTCCTTAAATGAATTCTGAGAAAAAGAATACTGAAACGTCAAAATGAAAATCGCTGCAAGAATGAATAATCGAATCATGATTTTATTCTTTAACTGAGGAAGTTTTCTGCTTGTGCTTTCGGTATTGGTAAAGCTATCGATTTACTTAACTAATATTGAACCGGGGAACAAATGTTTACATATTTACAAATGTGTCTTCAGAGCACTGAACCTCCACTATGCCCAAACCCATTTGCTATTTAAATTATTTTGTCTCCAGTGACTTTTCACAACTGAAGCCTGCCCACAATATATCAAGACTTTGCCAAACATTATCATTATAGGGCTTGGGTGATAGTTCATAAAATATAAAAGTGTTGTTCTGTCCATCACAGGTCTTTAGATGTACCTTGCAATAGAGGGTTATTGGTTTATTAGTCATATAATCAAGCATATAAACCGAACCATAAAACGTTTTTAAATCACCATCTTGAGTGTTGACTCTTTTTATAACAGTTTTAACAATCACGGACTTATTGTCTGAACTTTCTCTTTGGTTCGCATCTACAAGGCCGGTATAGTATTCCTTTAAATTCTTTTCAACGATTTTTGCTGTTATCTTTTGGTAACCGTCCAAATACCACAAAAAGGCATAACTCCAATAGTCAGTACTTTCTGCTTTCCCCCATCCCGGTGTAAATCGAATATCCTCAACTCCTTTATAGGGAATTTGGGGAGCAAATGAAATTGGAATAAGGAAGCGTTCAACACCCCAACCTGCAGGAAAATCAAGTCTGTAGGGTGGTTCCCATTTCAAGGGATCAAACTCGTTAGCATTGATTTGACAAAACGAGAGTAGTGGTACAAGGTAGAATAGAATTACTACGAATTTTTTCATCTTTTTTCTATTAAGTTCAAGTGTGGTCTCCCTAAACAACTCATAATGACTGGCGTTATGGCAAGTGCGTGAATAAATTGTTGCTCAATTGTTAGCCAGCACTGATGTAGGTTAAGATTTCAAAAGTTTCAACTAACACGCACACTCGCATTTGCTATAGTGTTTGTAAGCGGTAGTATTTTGTCCCGTTTAACTCTATTAATTTATATTATAGATTATTTTTCTAATTGCTTTCAATGGAATTGAAATGTCGTCTTCGTGATTTTGAAGGATGATAATTGTCTTATCATTTTCAATGTGTCTCTCAATATAGGCTACATAACCAGGCCAACTCCCTCCGTGTCTTGTCATTTTACTGTAAACATCAAATTTTTCTATCTCCCAACCCATAGCATAGGATGTTTTAGTTTTATTGTTTAAAGTGGCAACTTCAAAAATGGCTTTCATTCCGTCATCTGAGAGAAGTATATTTTTATACAAAGCTCTGTCCCATTTTAATAAGTCTATCACAGTTGAATTTACTGCACCATCACCAACAATTCCATCAAGCCAAATTACAAATTTGGTTTCTTCAAAATCGTCAGGTAAAATATATCCAGTTAAACTATCAGGACTGAAATAACCAAAAGCATAATTCTCAACTTTTTTAGGATTCAGCCTCCGATTATAAACAAATGTGTGTTTCATTTTCAATGGTTTGAAAATGTTTTTACTCAAATATTCCGCATAAGTCAAGCCGGACACATTTTCAATTATTGTCGCTAAAAACGCATAACCGGTATTACTATATACAAATTTGCTGTTAGGTTCAAATAATACTTTCGGCTTGTATTTACTATATAAAGCGATAATGTCTTTGTTCGTAGCTATTTTTGATTTATCAAACAAACTATCCATTATCTCCATATAGTCAGGAAGTCCGCCTGTATGGTTAAGTAGATTTCTTATTGTTATGCCTTTGTAATTTACAAGTTCAGGAATATATTTCTTGATTTCATCGTCCAAATTCAATTTACCTTTTTCTTTTAGAATCATAATAGCCATTGCTGTAAATTGCTTTGAAATCGAGCCTGTTTCAAATATTGAATTTTCAGTCAATTTTTCTTTTGTAGTTGCGTTAGCAAAACCAAAGCTATGGCTGTAAAGAATTTTACCTTTTTCTGCGACCAAAACAGTTCCACTGAAGTCATCTGTAGAATAAAGAGCATTCATTAAACTATCAATTTTCTGTGCTTTATTCTGACTAAAAACAAACTGTCCTATAAACATTAGTAATATTGATAGTTTTATTTTCATTTTATACCAAATTTTATTGTTTCTCTGTGATCTTGCTACAAATACCGCTAACTCATTTTTTGACTCAACATTTCAAAGCTTGATTATCCTACTTTGGGCAATTTATCTCCATTCTTGAGTTTCAACATAGAATTAAGTGAATTGCTTAGGAAAATAGTAATTTATTCCCCTGTATACCCTATTGTACCAATATTTTATGAACCGACAGCTTATTATCTTTTATTACCTTCAAAATATATAATCCACTTGATAACATACTGATATCCATTTGTGATTTCGTATTATCCAATGATTGTTTCAATAGTTCCTTGCCATTAATATCTGACAGGATTGCTAAAGCTTGTTTTGCAAGTGGAGTTCCAAACTCGATGTAGATTCTATCTTTGCATGGGTTTGGAAAAACATGGACAATTTGATTTTTTTCAAAGTCGCCTATTCCAACGGATCCTCTATTGCATGCGTAACCCGGAATTGTATAGTGAATTATATCCGCGTAAGCATAAATGCCACTTATCTGGATCCATCCGTATAATGTGTCTTTGCCTGCAAAGATCTTAACTCCTATAAAATAGGATGGAAGATCAGAAGCAACTGCCAGGCAGGACCCATAACCTACCATCCAACTATACTCTCTTATAGTAAGAGTTTCATTGCACCATGTGTCTGACGACTGTATTGTATCTTTTTCCTGGAATGCTTTAACCAAAGAGTCACCGCAATGGCCGGATGAGTCGGAAGCAATCAGATTATTCCCGTTCGCGATAATTTTCACGTAATTAGTACCACCTCCCATTGCCCCAGTGCTAGTCGCTGTTATAAATGTAATATCAGGACTTCCATCATTATTTAAATCAAAAGGGGTTTCGCTTTTATAACAATATGGAAAACTACAATCTATGACTGTATCGGGTTCATAATCGTAATAATTATCATCCTGACTAAGCTGTCCGGCGATGATTGACTGAGATTTTATTCCTGAAGAGAGAAACAAGAATACAATAAGTAATGCTAAATTTTTCATATAATTTATTTTAATCAGTTACTAAAACCTTTAATCGCTTTGGAGTAGAGTTCCCGGGCTAAACATGGTTGGTTTTGTGGTGGGCCAGGAGCAGCAGGAATACCCACCTTACTTTGCTTTTCCAATAGCAAATTTACGTTGCTGTTTCTGACTTATTCCAAGTCTTTGTTTTGATGCAATGATTCAGAGAAGGATTCGCTTTACTGCTGTATCAGTTATTTAACTTATTATTAAAAGTGTAATTGTCATTCTTTTAATCTTTAATACATCTGACTGAAAAGCCAATGTGCATATGTGCTGTTGGATTCGTATTCACCCATACGCCACCGCATTGTAGTTGTGTAAAGTTGGAAAAATCACCGGATCTGTTACTACTCCACCAAAATGCTTGTTCACCATAAGGCCAGTATCCCTCCCACGTTCTATAACCATCGGGAACTGCTGAAAAGCCTGATGGATGCTTTGCGAAATTAAATGTGCATACCCATTTAGTGTTTCCCTCTTCCCTAAGTGCATCGCTTGCATATTCGCCACATGCATTAACAAGAACAGTCCATTCATCACTTGAAGGAATATGCCAGCCTTCTGGGACGAGTTTTCGTTCGTCAAAAACTGCATAACCATTGTAGAAAAATCCGGACAGAGAATACCAAAATCCGTAGCCACATTTTGCCCCATGATTCAGATTGCCCCAAGTTGAACTATTTTCAATCGTTGGTATTGAATCTCCATTGCGATATCTTGTTGTTCTGAGGTTCTCCGCCATCCATACCTGTTCACCTATTTGCACAACCTTATAACTGTTATTATCAATATCTGTTAGAGTTGAGTCAAGTGTGGTAAAAACCTCGGTATTGCCATATGAAGTACCAATAGCAGTAGTAGCATATGCCCTGACCCAATACCTGGACTGCGCAGCTAGTCCTTTGAGTGAGCTTGTAAATATACCAATCCCACTGCCATTAATGGTTGTATCGTCCTCTATGGTTGGATCAGGAGTCGAACTCCAACAAACGCCCCGCCTGATGACTGCCGTCCCCCCGTCGGAAAGAATTATACCACCTGCCTGCACCGTATGGAGAAGCGGCTTTACAATCTTTTCAGTTGATATTTCTGGTGGCAATGATTTAGTTATATCTGAATCTTTCTTGCAGGCGGTTGTTGCAATTAAAAGCGATACAACTAACATGCTTGTTAATAAAGGGAGATTTATATTGTGCTTCATAATGAAAGTATATAGGTTTCAGAATCCGATGTAAAAGCAATGTTACCAATCAGTCCAGTAGAGGAATACTCAGCAGTAAATGAAATTAGTTTTTAATATTTTAAGGTTCGCAATGCCTGCCGTAGCCGGGCTTTGATGATGAGTTGTTCGTTAAAGGAAAATTCCTGTTAGTTTTACCAATAGTTTTTAACATCCATAGCCATCTCACGTACTTTAACACTCTTATCGTTCAATGCTTTTTCCAGAACTATTTTTCGTATTTCCTTATTCTTGAATCCTTTCATTATTACTATCGTATTAAATCTGGTTTGCCATCTTTTGTCCTCAATTCCCTCTAAAATCAGATTTTCAATGCCCTTTATTTTTCCGGTCATTAAATTGATTTCCTTTCCAACTAAAAAGTAGAAAACCACTTCCCATGGATTTTTAAGTCCTTCTGTTAGTATTTGGGAACTTTCCTCATCCAATTTGTTTTGCTTCCAAACCAATTCAAGGGTATTAAGCAAGACAATTATCTTTTCCCTATGAATTTGATAAATATGCTTAAGATCAGAATTGGGATAATATTCATCCAATCTTATCAGTTCATTCTTTGCGCTAAATTTCATGGGTATACAAAAACAGGTGGTAATATTTTTTGTTACAACATTTGTCTTTTATAAATCGACCTATTCAGATAATTGCTTCCATTCTTGCTTTCTGGCAATATAGAAATCTGTTAAGTCGCCTTGCAAGAAGCTTTTTCCGTATTTAAGCAATTCCTCCCTTGTTTGAAGCAAGCTTGGTTGAATATCTGCACCGTAGGGAAATGGAGTGTCATTTACATTGTCTATATTTTCCTGAATTGCCTTTAGTCGCCAAAGACCTACGCAATCAACATCGGCATAATGAAAGTACTCCTCCTTAAATTCGCCTAAAGCAATACCATAATAAGCGGGTGCATCATGAGGATGGGTGTTCCCGCTGAAATCGATATAGCACTTGTCTTTTATCCAGATGATTGAAGTTCCATACTCTGTGATTTCCAGCTTAAGAAGATTAAAACCAAACTGTCTCAACACAGGGTTGAATATTTCAATTGCTTCATTCGCAAAATCAACTTGCTCCTGAGATGTCACTTCATAGTTTATTTTCTTTTCAGAAATTGGGTTGGATGCGTTGCTTCTGCTAAGATACTTTTTGAGAATATTCATGCTAAGGTGTTTTTGGGGATGGTTGCCAATAATTTTCGCACAGATTGCATTCACTCAGCGAACCCACTGTGCTGATACAGGAACCCATCATTGTCATGCAAGTACAAACTTTGAAGGAAACATGACCCACCTAAAGAACAGTTATTCTCAGACAGGGTTGCCTCAGCCTCAGCAGCATGACTCAATACTCCTGTGTTGGCTACTCTATTAAATCCCGCAGCTACATTAAGTCTCCAACAATTCATACTTTATGATGGTATTTTCTCCACTAAAATTTCATTTCCTGCTTTATCAAAATATGTGCAAGTCATTCTTTCAAGGTCTACAATCCATTTCTCAATTCCGGTTTCAGCACAATGCATGCAAAATGTGAAATAGTCTGTTTCACCCTTTTGGTGGATCTTTAAATACTGAATGAAAGCATCCCTGTTAGTATGTCCGGATATTGACAATTCCTCATACTGAGATTTGGAACTGCTCTGATAGTTATCGTTGCCAAAATAGTTTGTATGGCTGTCCACAACCCAGGTTTCAAATGCGATTACCCCCATTTCCTTGATTTCCCGGATGTATTTTGGGAAGTCCGCTCCTGATTTTACCTTTTCATGAGCCTGTTCTATTTGTTCGACAGTAAACATAATTGCCTGTTTAATTACTATTAGCTCAATTGTTGCAGTGTTTTGCAAAACAGCATCCCTTCCAACTGCTTAACTATAGAGTGAAAAACCACTGTTTCAGATTGTTCTTCCTCTTGCAATAGAAAGTGAATGCTGTCATCCTAAGATTATCTTACGATCTGCTTCCTAATTAATACTTTCTTTGAAATCAGAAAATTCCCTGAATAAATATCCTGGCCTAAGAAGCCAAAATCTGAATTCATAAAGTATATGCTTTTGTTGTGATTTTCCGTTGGGTCATCTCCTATCTCGATGCGAAGAACCTTATGGTAATAGCGATCAAAAATATACAGCGAATCAAACTTCTCTATGAGGTAATTAGTCTTTGAAGTTGCTGTATTAAAATCATCATAAAGTAGAGTTCCGGAATTAGAGGTACCATCATAGTCCTTGAACAATCCCCCGGCAGCAATAACATATTGTGTCAACTCTGCTGATTTGGATGAATATGCCTGAAAAGAATGAGTTTCGTATGAGTTTCCACAGGCATCTTTTATGAATTCCTGCTTGAAACTTCTGATTGCAATACTGTCAGTACTGTTATCAGTTGAATCAGTAAAAACCCAGTAAGTTCCTGTTTTATACTCACAACTCAGCAAATCAGCAGAGGTGATGCTGACAGTGAATTTTTCACCGCATGGATTATCTCCAATACCATTATCATCCTTTTTGCAGGAAAATAATAGAGTTGGCAATATCAAACCCATGTATAGCAAGCTTTTCATGATCTGGCAGCTCTTATTTGTAGTATTTTTTTATCCTAACGAAACTATGTAACTCCTTCAGTAATTGTAGCCATCACTTTCTGCATTCCTGAATAAATTCTTCCCGGGCATAAATCCCAGAGTCAGACCCAAATAAGGCCTGAAAACAAAGAAGGATTGCTCTGGCTGGACTTTATCCTCAGCACCTGAAATATATTCCTCCTTATAATGCTGATAGTAAGTTCCGCCTCCAAAGTAGATTTCGAGCTGATATGCTTGAACATAAGCCATTGTCTGCCTATTGCCAAGCCTGCTTCCGGACCGTTCCGGGTCAGATCCACATGACGGGAATAGCTACCGGATTGTAGATATGCATTCTCTATTGTAGTTTTATTATATCGCAGTATCCCTGAAACAAACCATGAATTTGGAATAGCCTTTCTCCCGCTGAAGTAATACTTTCCGGTAAGCCCGACTGTATACCCATTACAAATTTTACGATGCGGCAAACCGTTACTCAGACCTTTGCCTCCGGATACCAGCCAATCCCCGTATCTTAAAGCCAGAAGCAATTCAACGGTATGATTCTTATCCAGAATTTTCTCGACTATCAAATTGGGATTACGATAAAATACATCCTGAAAGATCAGTGTTTTCAAAATGAACCCTCCAGAAATCTGTGCCTGAAGCAGGATTGGAAACAGGAAGAAGAGTATCAATAACCGTTTCATACTATTTTGGTTTGTTCAGTGCTGAGTTCTAATGAGATCGACGATTAAATCTTTCACAACCAGGCAGCGAAAGTTGAAAGATAGATGCCGGCTAACACTAAATATCAGGTATCATGAGAAGTATAATGTTTTGGATTAATTGTCCTGTTCACTATCTTGATTTTCATTTCCCTGATTGTCGGTTCAAAGAATCTGCCCGGTCATCTAAAAGCAATTCCCCTCCACCCATCCAATCTTTATTATTGTCAATAACCCAAGCCAGGGACTCCACGGGCAATCACTTTACCGGTGGCAATGAGCCTGTTCCCGGAACGCAGCCGTATGAAATAACAGCCAGAGGGTAAGCAGTCGGGTTGAACCTCGAAGCGGTCTCCACCGGGAAATTTCTTGCTGAAAACCCGACGAAGCATGGAGTCGTATATCTCAATGGTAACTTGATCCAGAGGTTCTGCCGTTCTAATCTCGATGCGATCGTGAAAAGGGTTAGGGGATATTGTAACCGGGATTTCCCCGGGGATTGGCGGCTCTTCGGAAGAAATCACACCCCCTGTGCGGTAAACAAGGAAACCAAACTGAGTGCCAAACCATTTATTCCCTAATGCGTCAACTGAAACGGAAGTGATATTTCCATCATCCGGCCTTGGGGAGTTTTCATAAGAGAAAGTTCTGAAGTTTGCCCCATTGAAGCGAATCATTGGTTCAATCATCCAGATGGACCCGTCAATGTCAGTCGCCAGTTTGCAGTTCCCTGAAGAATAGATCCCCAAGGTAGGATGGGTATAATGAATTGTTTCTGAAAGGTCAAAGCGGTAGAGTCCATAATGGAAATCACCGAACCAGAAAGCTCCGGCAGAATCAACCGCGAAAGAGGTGATGTAACTGCTCGGAATTGCAGAATTAGACCTTGTATACACCTGCCATTGTGTCCCGTCAATCCTGACCATTCCACCCGTTGTACTTACCCAAACGATTCCATGCTGATCGACTGAGACCTGAGTGATCTCTATCCCCGGAAGAGGAGAATTATCAACGGTGTATGTTTGCCAGGATGTACCGTCAAAATGGGCAAGTCCTTCAAAAACAGTACACCATTCCCCCATTTGCGGATCAGAATAACAATCCACATGATCAATGTAATCAATCCACAACCCTCCTGATGAGTCGCAGGCCATAGAGTACAGCTCGGGTTGAACTCGTTCAGTGGTCATCAGGACAGGTGTTCCCGGGATATCAGACCAGGTGGCGCCGTCAAATTTGAGGATGCCCATTGGATTTTTAATATATAGTTCATCATCGGGACCAATGGCAATGGTATAAGAGTTATCATCGTACCCGGGGACAGGGCTCCAACTTTCCCAATCGAAGCGGGTCAGCCATGATTCGGGCTGGTTGGCCAGTTCATGGTTCGATTTTGTCCCGATGTATGTTATTCCAGTGCTGGTATGCACAATCTGGCGGACATAGCTGTGATCCAGCTTCGCTGCTGAAGCATCAAATAGTTTCCATTCCGTGCCTTCGTAGCTCCCAACCATACCCATATCTGAACAACCATACCAGATTTTTCCCATTTCATCAGCATTGATAGGCCCAATGTTAATATCCTGGAGGCCGGAGTTCAGCGTGTCAAAATGCTCCCATTCCACCCCATTGAAAGAGAGAATGCCCCCGGTACTTCCGCTCATCCAATTCTTGGAACAACTGATCCATATCTTATTATCGGGTGCAATAGACATCGAGTTAATTGTAAGGTTGGTGAATAGGCTGGGATAATACTGGAAAGTGGAACCATCGAATTTCTCTACTCCCTTTTCATGCAGAAGCCAAAGATTGCCCGAAGAATCCAATTTTAAATCCAGGATTGTTTCACCCGCCATATTGGAATTTTCAGGTGTGTACGTAGTCCAGTTTACACCATCGAATCGGCTGATCCCCACGTAATACGAAACCCATGTATTGCTGCCATCACAAAGCACGACATCAATGTAATTAACAGGGAGGTCGGAATTAGAGGTAGTGTAATGCGTCCAGTTATTGCCGTCGAATTTGTAAAGGCCAGTATAGATATATCCAGTGCACAGCCATACATTATCGTTGTCATCAATATCCAGTCGGGTGATTGGCCAGAAGTCCTTGAGGGGGGAGTTGGAGGTATCGTAGACAGTCCAGCCGTTATTATCAAACCGGGAAAGGGTTCCCTTCCTCCAGGATCCGATCCATTTAGCACCTTTGCTATCGATCGCTATCTGTGAAACCCAGGCATCCGGCATAGGGGTATTGGTTTTATCGTACAATGTCCTTTCCCCTGTGGATTTGTCAATTTTCATCAGGCCGGTATAGGATCCGGCCCAGAGATAACCAGGTTCTGAAGCAATGGCGTGAATGCAGGTTGCTTCTGAAAAGAATTTCCAGTCGGGGTACTGAGCAGACACTGCAGTGCTGACAAAGGCAAAAAGGAAGAATAGAGCAATTTTCATGGTATAATAAGATAAATGAGAATTATGATTCATAAGCATGATCAATCAATGTTAAAGTTAATCGCGTCCTTTTCCTTCCGGATTGCAGGCAGTGCTTTGATCCGGATTAATTTATCCTATTCATTATACTGATTTTCATCTTACTGATTGTCGGTTCAAAAGATCGGCCTGAGCAACAAACAGCCTTTTCTGATAAGTGCCGGGTGATATTAATCCATTATCAATGTTTTTACACTATATGATGATGGCCCTCCTAAAAGTTTCACCATCACTCACCTACTTCAGTGTGAGAATAATGAAAGGCAATTTTATCTCTTCACCGGATTCATTCTTTCCCACGATTTTTTCAATACTTATCTTATTCCCAACCTTTGTGTTCTTTATGGTTTCCTTCATTTCATCACTTAATTTATTTCCTGTACCGCTGAAGTCAATAACATCACCAAATCTGGAAAGAGAAAGATTGAATGAAACCACTTTGAATTTTGGATCAGAACATAGAATCTCTGTGTTTTTCAGGAGCAGGTCTTTTGAAATTTCACCTCCGCTGAAGCCGGCAATTGTAGCTTTCAATTCAATGCTGCCAGACTTTTGAGCAGATAGTGTAGAACAGTAAATACTGAGGATTGTAACAAACGTGAGAAATGCAATTGTCCTTTTCATAATAGAATTTTTAAACTTAATGGATGTAACTGAGAATTAGATAGTAAACGAAATTACAGAACACATATTATTACAACCTGCATATATAATTCAGAAGATCGCATTATGAATGGCAAGCTTCCCTGATAATGACCAAATTGCCTGGTTCAATACTATTATAAGACAATTGAAACTGGATTTACCCCTACAAGGGTTTGGATATCCTGCAAATTATTCTGTAGCGAGCAGTTTTCCCCCGCCTTTTCAGGAATCTGCAAGAAACCACAGATATTAAACTTTAAAAAAATAAATTGGATGTTATGCGAATGGACACAATGAATTTAAGGGAATAGAAGTGGGGAGTACAGGCTTATCTACTAATAAGTAACTTGGTTTTTACAGATTTCCCTTTCAGCGGTGCGATTTGTTTGAATCCAACAACCTTAAAATTATCAGAATTAAGATTCCTTCTCCAGTTGTTTCCAGGGTTATTGATCTTTATTGAACCAACAATATCTCTACAGAAATCTTGCAGCTCTTGATTATTACTAATTTTTTCCTGCACGATCCTAGTGGTAAAAGATTCAATTCCATACTTTTTCGCAAGTTCATATGCTGACTTCTTATAATAGAATCTCGATTCAACTATTGACTCTTTACTGCAAACAGCGAGACAAAAGCAGTAGATTGAATCCATGATGATCACATCATTTTTTTTAGCACTAGATTTAATCAGGATATCGGCATTAAACATAGAATCTTTACTAATCATACCTATATATTCCTTCGCCAATAGTTGATAGCTGAGATAGTGGTATCTGGAAAGATCAGTCTTACAATAGCAAATTTTATTCCTGACACTACAAGAAGTTAGAATTAGAAGAAATATAATCAGCAGGTGTTTCATGCAAAAATTATTCAGTTGCAGTTAAGTTCATTAAAACAGAAATGGATTCAGGATTGGCTAACGTAAACTATCCGCATATAAAACCAGTAGGATACAGAGTAAAATCTTCGCCTATCGACTTTTTTGAGGCAAATTAGGCATATCAAACAGTTTATCTTCTAAATCCTGAAATTTAACTGATTCTGCCGTTAAAATAACCGTGTACGGGCCATAATCTGTGATTGACTCAAGATAAATCGAATGAGTTTTCTCAAGAAGCTTATTGTACCCCGCCAGTTTGTGCTTCCTGAAGAATTTTGGATTAAGATACAGATCTTCAGCAAAGTAATACTGGATGTCAATTGGGGGTCTATATTCATGAGCTGTAACCTTTTTGCAATTATAACCGGCAATGAATTTCATGGAATCTGTTACCTCAATCAATCCTTTATCTGAATATTTCTTGCAATTCATCTGATAGAGCGTATCTGAGAATTTTAGTTTATAGGAATACAGGTTAGTCTCGTTATTATAAATGACATACTGGAATGCTAATGAGTTTAGGTATTCCTGTCTGTACTTGCCATTTTTGATATAACAGGTCATTTTCACTCCACAACGCTGCTGAAGTTGTTCCACTTTATAATTCGTATCATGAATCACATAGTTAATAGAATAAACTATAACACCCTCAAAGTTTATCTTCTGAGCAAAGAGAAAAACAGGACAAAGGAATAAAATAAGTAAGGCTCTCATGATAGATGTTTAGTGCGAATCATTCCAGATGATATTACTATTTCTTGATGGAATGCCTAGCGTGTTGGAGATTAACCAAAGTGGCTAAAGCAATGTTATACGCAAGATAATTCTAAATTTCAGGAAGGACTGAAAATTTCACTTCTATTACTGATTGTTTTCATAAACTTGAATTCAATTGAATGATTTTAATTCATTGTCATTACAAATGTTGAGATTCATGGCAGTATTTGCATACGGATACAAGCCAATCGATAGGCTCTTTACCTATGTTTCTTTTTGCATATCTCTTGTGATGGACTTGTGTTGCAGGAGCTCCACAATAAACACAGCGCCAATTATCCCTTCTGAGAACAACATATCGCTTTCGCTTCCATTCATCTGACTTTAGGTACTCATTACGGTAATAGTTTCTACGGCTTTCACGTGCTGAATTAAATCGCAAGCGAGAAATCACATAGTATATAATCAGAAGTATTAAAAGAAATGAAATCGAATTTCCCATATTCCAATTCTATCAATTTATTTAGATACAAGAAATTAATCGGAAGCATTCATAAGTTATCATTTCCTAAAGGCATGCAATCTTCACAACCCTGACTTAAACAACCTCAACAACATAAGTTCCTGTGATTAAATTGAGATAGGCTTTACAGAGGACTTGCCAGAAAGGTCACTATGATTTACTGATATCAACAGCAGCTTTGTTTTCTATTCTATCCGAGTCTTGATATTATCCAGATCAGCGCACAAATCTATAGCAAACTTATGATCAGGGAGATATACCTGCATGTCATTCCTTAATTGTTGAAAGAAGCCCAATGCATTTTGATCATTCCATGCATTATCAACAACCGGTATCACAATGACGTATTTGGAATCTTCTTTCTTAACAAAAACAGATTTCTGCTGGGCTTCATCAAAGAAGGTAGCCTTAGTTAATCCTTCAGCTATCAAATCTATTTCATTTTCAGTGATATTATCTCGATTATAAATAATTTCATGCTTTAAGTCACCGTAAGTTTTAGTTACTCCAGTAATTGGGGATGAGTTGGACAGTAAAACAATAACTATAATTGGAATAATTGTGAGAGCCAGTCCGATAAGACTAACAAGGATTGTTCTCCACCAACCAAATATTTCTCCTCCTGAATTAATGTGATCATTAATATTTTGTCCCTGAAAATGTTGAACCAGGAAATAAGCTATACCGGTATAGATTAGTGGAATAAGCTGATTGGGGATTTTTACATTCTCCGGGATAAGGTATACTCCACCAAATATAGCTATAGTAGCAAGTATTGCCAGTATCCAGGTTTTTGTTGCCTTTTCACTTTCGTTAAATGTCCTGAAATTTTCAGCTATCAGATAACCGGCTGCTAAGGGTCCGCCTAAAAATGTCCCTAGCCAAATGGCTCTGTCCTTGTAGACTTTTCTTGCTGTGACGGAAGGATCTTTTGTTTGTTCCATTGTTAAAGTATTAAATTTGACAACATACACCCTGCAGTTGTTAAGGTTCCAGGGCAAGGTGTGATTGATTTATGACATTCATCGCACAAAAGGAAACCAATCTCGAATTACTGATTCTAGTTGCCTTCTTTCCTTCTCCACTTAACATTTCGGTCGTCAGTATATTCCAAAATGCCTTTTTCAGTGCTAAGGGTAAAAAAAGCAATTCCTTCTTTGATATTTATTCTTGAGTAAGTTGCTTTCCTGCCAATAAAAAGATAAGTGTTGCTGTCTAGTTTTGTTACGTTATTCTTCAGTTCCTTACCACTAAAAATAATTCCCAGAAAACCAATTTCTGTATAGGTGATATTGCGGGAAGAATTATTCTCAATTAATACCAAACGTTCGTTGTAATTTCCTTTACCAATTTTACTGAATTTATGGTAGCTTCCTTTTGTTAATCTATAGGTTACCTCCATATCCCGGGTATCATAATATCCTGATTGAAAATTTCTTGTCGGATATTCATCCATAACAGTGCTAAAGAATATGATTGTGTCAAGTTCGTTTCTATCAGAATAAAATATTAAAGTGTCAGTTTCTTTATAAGGCTGAAACCACTTGAGGTCTTCCGGACTAAAGTCTTTTAACTTGCCAACCATGCATGATTGAATAATACAGAATAATAAAATTGAAATGAAGATAATTCTGACGGCTCTTTTGATCATTTAATTATTTGATTTTTATATGCTTTAATCAGGCGATTATTAACTGACATATATGCAATTAAGATTAATTAAATATCCTAATCAGGAAGGCCCGCAATTAGGTGTTTACCCTTCTGCATTATCAATTTTTATGGCAAAACATGTGAAGGTCTATAGTTATAGTTTCAGCATTAGCTTCGGGATATTAATCTCTGAGGTTTCAAAAAGGGTCAGATGTTTAAGGTCCAGCAGATTTTCAGGCTGTATCCTTTGAAGAATCAGCAGAATCTTATCGTAAAAGGATTCTTCACCATCTGTTTCTATAACTTCCTCAAATAATTCAGGTAATTCCAGCACTGAGTAACTATCGTCCTCATTGCTCAGGTTCTCCGAATAGTTATACCAATGACAGGAAACATAGCCATTTGTATTACTGATCCAAAGCAAAAGATCAGGGAATGACAGATCAGAACTCTGCCTGCCTAATTGAAAGTTAATGATTTGAATTAAATCACTCCTTATTTCGGATTCTTCCCTGGAATCGGAACTGACTATTAAATTATCATTTTCAGCATTATTCATAATAGCATGTTAAAGATATAGTTTAATCATGGAATTTTTCGGTTACTGCGAACCAGAATATGATTTGGAATCTACAAGCCTGTTATTTAGAATAATTGATTAAATAAATATACGGGTTTCCGGACAGCCTAAACCAATTTATTCCAAAGCCTTAAAGTTAGATACTCCTCAAAAACAACTAAAGGAAATTATTAAAATCCTGCCTTCCAATAATTGCCAGTATTTCAATTGTATCATTTTGAATCCTGTAGTATATACTTTCCACACCGCAGGTGCAACGTTAATATCCCTCTTTATATGATTGACTGCTTCAAAAGAATACGGTCGTTGGGAAATAATTTCAAAATGTTCAAAAAACGCATTAAAGTACTTATCTGCCTGAGACATTCCATACATCTCAATACCTTAATAGTGAATTCATATCAAATCCTCACTGGCCTGGTTACTTATTCTGTATTGAGAATTTCAGTAAAGCCTTTGATTGTTCCAGAATTTGCTCTTTAGTTTCATCAGTAAATCCCCCGTTTTCAGATTCGATCAATTTTGCCCTGATCCACTCAACCTGCGCCTGCTGTTTTCGGGCCTGTCGTATCAAATCATTCACAAGTTCACTTTTGCTGGAATATTCCTCGCTGTCAACCTGAGCCTTTAACCATTCATCATTAGGTTTTGTCAATGATATACTTTGTCGTGCCATAGCGCAATTTTTGGTGCAAATTTACACCATAAATGAATCACATATAAATTTAGTATTTCATTTTTTTGCAATGATTCGGAGGATCAAGCTTTGTTGAATTGTTGAGGGTCCTGCAGACTGAAATCGTAAACCTGGTCGTTAACATCTGAATTAGGGCAATGTAGGGCTGGCTTGCTTAGTGCTTTTAGTTTTTGTAATCATGATTGAACCACTTGCCATATCATGAATTGCTCTCCTGTTTGGATTGAAGGAAATAGTTATAAACGACAACCAGCCCAATAGGAATTTTACAAAAGTTCTTACTACAGCAAAAGCAATATTCAACTTTTTCTCAGGATTTGAAAAAGATCTGACCCGAATATTCATCATTGATTGCCCTATTGTTGCCCCAAAAGAAACCAGAATTGGCTCATAGAGAATAAAACAAAACAGAAAGGCTACTTTTCGCATGTAGTCAGGGACCTCTCCTATACTTTCAAATATCAGGGTACATAGATAGGCTAAGATGACAATACTCACTCCATCAAGCAGAATTGAGAAAAACCTGGTTCTTAGCGAGGGCAATTCATATACATTTGAATAATCCCTTTTTTGTTTGATTTTCTCAATATCATCCTCTTTAATGAATTCCGGTATTGCAGGATCTCCCTTAATGTCTTCAGGAATAAAGGAATTGGCTTCTTGTTCCATCATTGTTGATTATTAAATAGTTAATTTTTGAAATGATATTTCTTGTCAGAGTACAAATATGAAAGGTCCAAATTTGTGCACAGTCTGTCATTTTTCAATAAATATTTCATGTGTTCGGGCTTTGAATAATATTCAATTTGTGACTTTACACTAGCCAGGATGCAGGAGATAATTTTAGCATCTTAAATATCAATCATTCTATATGTCTATTATCTTCATTTCCTATTACTTGACTGATGCTGCTTGCTCAAAAAGTTTATTTGAATCTTCGAATTAAAACTTTGTCTTTTTTATTTTCTTTTTATTCTTATACTCAGTCTGACTCACCAATGTATTCTTTTTATTGTAATTATAGTAAATCTCATATATTCCCCCTTGTCGGTAAGACCAACTCTTCCAGAGTTTGCCTTTGGAATTCCAGATATCAATATCGCAATTTATTTTACAGGCAGAAAAATAATCCAATATAACTGCAACTGTTAAATAGGGATCAAACTCAAAAGTAACTCGACTATTTTGAAACCCCTCAAACTTAATTTGCTTTTCGGTATTCTCAGCAATAAAGATCTCTTCTTCAATCTTTTGGAATCCCAAATAAATTGTATCAGAAATTTGCTCATTGAACCTGATATCAAAAAACTCACCACCTCCCAGATTAAATCTCTTTATTCTAACCGCCACATTTTTGGCAAATTCAACTTGTTCTCTGGTAGTGCCATCAGGGAAATTAAATGTCCAAGTACCGCTTGGTTGACCAATACTATCATAGTAATATTCTTTATATATAATTCCTTGCCGGCTAATATCCTGCCATTTACCGAAAGGCAGATTTTTCCGATATTCTCCCCTTTTATCGAAATCGGCATAATTAAATTGAGTTTCATTCTTATACTTAATTTGTATATAATTTTGAGCCTCAATATTTGCAATCAAGCTTAAACTGAATAATATACTAATGTAAATTCTCGTTTTCATCTATTCTTTTCTATTTATACTCTGGTAATGCTGAATAAATTTATCTTCATGTATCTCCCCGCTTCTGAATCAATATTGAACCAGTATTCCGAATGAATTGGCTTAGCAATTCTTATTTTCTTTAAAAGCCACAACACCGGACCCTGAATTCTTACAATCTTAGTTTAACTCCAACTCCATAATCTGTAAGTCCAAACTGGTAATGCAATTTATGATTACCCAATTTAAG
>JADJHD010000003.1 GCA_016707705.1 Bacteroidales bacterium | reverse complement strand
AGTAAGGCTGTCGTCCATGATGCATCTAACACTGCCCTCATAAAGAGATCCAGACTTGGAACAGCCATAGTCCCTTTCCAGCTGAGATGAAAAAAACCACATCACTCTATTTGATGCTGCTCCCGGATCACAAAGCGATGAACAAATCCAATAGCCCTGATACCCCTGCTTGTTGCTAGGCAAGGCTGAGAAACCTGATTCGTTGGTAGCTACATTGAAATCCAGCCAATGCTTGGTTCCTGCTTCCTTTAGCTTTTTTGCTGCAATATTTTCTCCACCTAAATAAGCTGTCAGACTATTCCACTCATCCCTGGAAGCAAAATGCCAGCCTACAGGACATAGACCCCGGGTAGAATTATAACTTGCATATTGCATTGCCTCATTCCATTGGTACATTGCTCCCTAATCACCACAGTTGACTTCATCATTATCATAGCAATGCTTTTCAGTAATCCCGTTATCAGTCTGATTTTGATTATAGCTGATCATAGTCCCGAAATTCAGGTTTTCCCTCATCCAAACCTGGCTTCCGATTAGAACTGTATTATAGGTCTGATTCCCGTAAGTTACCAATGGGAGAGCATTGTAAGTAATTCCTTCGGGACTAAGGGTTGTAAAGCTGAATATCTCACCATAGGCAGTACCTGAGTTATTACTGGCATATGCCCTGAAGTAGAAATGTGTGCCGGCAGTGAGTCCCGGCAAATTGCTTTCAAAAGAACCTGTTGTGCCGGGTTCAATAGTATGCTGATCATTGATTGATGGATTTGGAGTAAAACTCCAGCATATTCCCCTTGCAGTAATGGGAGAACTGCCCTGTGAAAGAACCTCCGCCATGCAACTGGCATCAGATTCGGAAACATGATGGACTGGAAATCCCAGAACAACAGGTAATTCTTGCGCATATGGAAATACAGAACTCACAAAATTGCGGGAATTATTATCCACGATCATCATGTCGCTGGCGTCAATCAATCCATCCCCGTTTGCGTCTTCAGGGATATAGCCTGTTTGAAACTGTGCAGTGAAATTATCAACCGGAATCATATCATCCGAATCTATCAATCCATCCTGATTCACATCGCCCCCATAAAGAACCCAGGCGTTTCCTGCCCTAAGCAAATTGTAACCATAGGCTTTATTTGCTCCGGTTGTAAAATTGTAGGAAACAGTATTCCCTGCAAGTGAAACAGGGCTTGCACTCCATGTTTCTATACTATTGCGATGATTAATTACCAGATAATAGGAGCCTTGCATTTCAGCCGACAATTCAACCCTTATGTTTCCACTGGCAGGGATAGAAATATTATGAAAGGCAAAGGCTTCAGCATATGGTGGTGCCACTTGAACCAATCTCAAACTTACAATATCAGCAGTATCACTCTGGAATCGGTCACTATGTCCATCCTGTGCCTTATTGAGTGATTCTGTAATCGGATTGTAGATCCCCTGTGGAAAAACCTTCACCTCCAATGATCTGTTGAGTACCTGGATTACTGCAGATTCTGAAGTATCAGCCGGACATTCTCCATTGCCAACTATTGCCCGATAACTCCAAAAACCTGCATTTGAGGGTATCTCCGAATATTCTGTCCCGGTATTTGAAATATCAGTCCATACATCTCTATTGCAGGACTTCTGCCATTTGAGAACAGTCCCACTCTGATTAATCAGATGAAGTGTCTCTGTTGCATTCCCAAGATAGATAGTCCCGGAACCTGTTACTGATCCGCCCAACGAAGGTGGAAGAATCATGACTTCTACCGTATTTGACTCAGCTATGTAATTGCACGGACTGGATTCATTGTAATCCACGCTAATATAGGTGAGTGAAGTTGGAACAAATGAGTATTGGGGTGTATTGGTCACAACCATGCTGGAATTTCCCTGCGCACTGATCCACCAGGTATATTCCCCGGCATTGCCCGGATTTGTTGTATAGGCTATGAGGTTGACTACTGTACCATCGCAAACAGCATTGCCGGAAGCAGCAAGAAAAGTTGTTGGCTCCGGATGAATCTGAATCAAAGCAACCCCATCCATTTGAACTACTCCAGCCGCATTTACGGCATCTATACTGTACTCTCCGGTATCATTGCATTCCCAGCCAATAGCCGCGCCTGTTCCGTCAAGATAATCAACCAATGAATTATCCTTATACAAGCGATAAGTGACTCCTGTCTCTGAACCATTCAACCCTACCGTTGCAGGGAAATCATCCTGACAATAGATGCCTCCCCCGTTAACTGAAAAGTGCTCAGGAAATGGGGGAGCCGGAAAATTGAGAGTTAAATTCAAGGCAGAACTGTAGCAATTTATGGTATTGACAGCCATGCTGCCTGAAACACCATTCTCATATTCCTGAATATTGGTAGAAAGGAATTCAGGAGGCAGCACAAATCCAATATCAGCAGATGCCGTTGCCCAGGGAACTGAATTAATAAGTCTGATCCTGCATACTCTGGTCCTGTTGGTGGAATCCTCAGAAATAATGCTTCCATTTCCCGCACCGGGTAATGGCTGCGGAAGGAGATGAATAATTGAAGACAAGGAGTCAAAAGTTATGGACACCGGGCGCTGCAAAAGACTGAGTTCCGAGCTGCCATTTTTGATTATGGCTGTTAATTGTCCACTGTTTAGTATTGCGGGATTTAAGGACAGTACTATTTCAAGCTGAGCCAATTCCAGATCCTGAATGGTATCCGGATTAAACAACTCTATATCAAATTCCAGAATATTTGGCGATATCTGAATATCATTCGAAATGGTTAGCTGGTACTCCTGATTTAGGGTTCGTGCAGAAGAATGTGTGATATCATTGGCAGTTTCCGATAATCCAATCAGCTCCGGACAAAGATTATTAATCCGTCCAATTCCCGTGTATCCATGTTTTGGAAAAGCAGAGAGGAGTAAAATCAGAAGAAACAATAAGTGCACCTTCATGTGCCAAAAATTGAAATAATTTGGAATCAAGCATGATGAACCGGCAGAATTTTCACCCTTTTTCTAACAAAGGAATGAGCCCGAGTTTCCAAGAAGAAGAAGTGCAGGTGAGTATCTATACATGAACAGCTTAACCTGCATTTCAGCTGCCTAATTCAAATATCAAACCTTAAATTGGCATCAAATAAATGATGCTTCACCCCGGAATCAAAATACTATGATTCTCTCTACACTTTCAATAATTCAGAATTGTCCTTTTTTTGATGAATGGGTTTTCGATCTGGTAAAAGGAGGACTTCAAATATACTCAATCTCATCAATATGTTCGTGCATTTAAGATGAGTATTTTAAAAGCCCGACGCTACTGCAATTCATTAGGTTTTAATTCATTCACCACGGTTTCAATTGTATAAAGTTACGCTATAATCCCCGTTCTTATCCTCTCAATCTCATAAATCTTAACAGTTGGCAGATTACTGGATCAAAGGGAAAGGTTGTGCCTGTTTGAGTTGTTAGTTGTTAGTTTTTAGTTGTTAGTCTCGATTGTCGGAGTTCGGGGATCTATGTGGCAGATTGTGAAAGTAGCATTGAATAGAACACGGATTCCACCAGCCGGCGGACTCATTCCCTAATTCTCAAATTACCGAATTATCACATTTTCAAATCTCCATCCGTCACCTCAAACATTAACCTTCTTTCTAAACCCTGACGGCATCCCCCCCCCTCTCTCCATCTCATCCGCCAGCCGGCGGACTCACCCTCCCACACTCGCTTTAATTCCGGCATTAAGAAGCATATTCAGCAAATATTCTATCCTTTCGGTATCAGGTGCCCTCATAATTCCCTCATCATAAACCTCTCCCAGTTTGGTATACTTAACTGAGGCAATGGAATGATAAGGCAGAAGATTAACAACCCGGGCATTTTCAGGAAGGCCGGAGATGAAAGCAGTGAGCTGAACGAAATTCTCTTCATCAGTATTTACACCTTCAATCAATGGAACCCGGATAATGATGTTCTTACCTTCATCTGCCAGTTTCTGAAGATTATCAAGTATCAGCTCATTCGGAACACCGGTAAACTGCCGGTGTTTCTCAGAATTCATCAGCTTCAGGTCATAGAGGAATAAATCGGTTTCGCAAGCGACTTCCATCATTAATTCAGTTGATGCAAATCCTGAGGTATCCACAGCCCGATGAATTCCCTCCTCTCCGCAAACCTTCAGAAGATCCTTCAGCATTTCGGGATGTTGCAGCGGCTCACCACCCGAAAAGGTTACGCCTCCACCGGAGGTATCCATCTGGACAGTCTCCTTCCGGATTGCTTTCATAATGCTTTCAACTGTTTCCTTCCGACCACTCATTTCAATGGCTTTTGTCGGACAAACTTTGGCACATTTCCCACAGAGGGTGCAGAGTGAATTATCTGTAACAATATTTCCGTTATCCTCCATAAACAGGGCATTCTCCGGACATATTCCAACACAGGCACCGCAACCAATACACTTACTGAAACTATAGAGCTTTTGCTTCTTACCTGACTGACTTTCGGGATTATGACACCAGTCGCATTTTAACGGACAACCCTTGAAGAAAACGGTGACACGAATCCCCGGACCATCATTGATGGAATAGCGCTTAATGTCGAAAATGAGGCTGGTGTGTATCATCGTTTAGAATGATTCATTTTCAGTACGCTCAATAACTTCCTGCTTCAGGTCGTCATTCATATCGTTGAAGTAATCACTGTAACCAGCCATCCGAACCAGCAAATCCCTGTATTCCTCAGGGTTTTCACGGGCTGCAATAAGGGTTGCCGTATCCACAATGTTGAATTGCACATGATGTCCTCCCAGGGCAAAATAGCTGCGAATCAGACTGCCAAGCTTGGAAATATCCTCATCTCTCTTTAACAGACTGGGCAAAAATCTCAGGTTCAATAGTGTTCCTCCTGTTTTGACATGGTCAAGTTTCGCCAGAGAATTCATTACTGCGGATGGTCCATTCACATCACAGCCATGCGAGGGTGAAGTGCCGTCAGATATCGACTTTCCGGATAGTCGCCCATTTGGAGTAGCTCCCAGCACCTTGCCGAAATAAATATGACAGGTGGTGGATAGCATATTCAGGTGGTACTTTCCTCCTGCCTTTCCATTCGGACGACCATCAATCAGGGAAAACAAATCATCAAATACCCGAAGCGCAAGACTATCGGCATATTCATCGTCGTTCCCGAAAAATGGTGTGTTGTTCAGTATTCTTCTTCTCAGAATTTCCTGTCCCTCAAAGTTGGCTGAAACAGCATCCAGCAGATGTCCCATGGAAAAATTGCCTTCTTCGAAAACATGCTTCCTTATAACTGAAAGGCTGTCGGCAACCGTTGCCAGTCCGGTACACTGTATATAAGTGGTATTGTACCTGGGACCACCATTATAATAATCCCGGCCCTTCTGAATGCAATCATCAATTACTACAGAGAGGAAGGTTGCCGGAGTATTCAGTGCATACATCCTGTCGATGTAATTATTGATCCTGATTTTCAGGTCAATTATATACTTCAGTTGCTTTCTGAATGCCTGATACACTTCTTCAAAGCTGCCGAACTCACGCAGATCGCCGGTTTCAATTCCAACCTGCTTGCCGGTAACAGGATCCAGGCCATTGTTCAGGGTGATTTCCAGAACCTTGGGAACATTGAGATATCCAGTAAGAATATAAGCCTCCTTGCCAAAAGCACCTACTTCGATGCAACCGCTGCAACCACCCTCTCGGGCATCTTCAAGGCTCTTGCCGGAGCGAAGCATCTCCTGAATATAGATGTCAGGATTGAACACGGAAGGATAACCATGTCCCTGTCTGATAACCCTTGCAGCAGCATGAAGGAATCGGTTTGGAGTTACCGATGAAATGTGAACGGAATTTCCGGGTTGAAGAATATGAAGGTCTTCGATAACATCAAGCATGAGATAAGAAACTTCACTCACTCCGTTTCGTCCATCAGCCTTCACACCTCCGATATTGATGTTGGTAAAGTCGTTGTAGGTGCCACTTTCACGGGCTGTTATTCCAACCTTTGGAGGTGCAGGCTGGTTGTTTACCTTGATCCAGAAGCAGGAAAGCAATTCCTGTGCTTCAGCTCGCTTGAGGCTTCCGGCTTCAATTTCTCTCTCATAAAAAGGCTGAAGATGCTGGTCGAAATGTCCGGGATTCATTGCATCCCAACCATTCAGCTCAATGATGGTTCCCAGGTGGACAAACCAATACATCTGAATTGCTTCCCAAAAGTTGCGGGGAGCGTTTGCAGGAACCCATCGACAAACTTCTGCTATCCTTCTCAGTTCATTTTCTCTCTGAGGATCTTCCTCCAGAAGGCTCATCTCTTCCGCCTTAAGGGCATGCCTCTCAGCAAGAAGAATAATGGCATCACAGGAAATGGCCATAGCCTTGAGTTGCTCTTCCTTTTCAGTGGCTTCGGGGTCGTTGAAAAAGTCCAGCTTGCTTATCTCAAGGGCAATATCAGCTTTAAAGTCAAGCATCCCCTTGCTGTAGATTTTACCATCGAGGCAGGTATGTCCGGGAGCCCGCTGTTCCATAAACTCAGTGAACAAACCGGCTTCATAGGCCAATCTCCATTCTGAAGGCACATGATTGAAGATTTTCTCCCGCTGTGTACGTCCGGTCCAGAAGGGGATAACCTCTTCAGCATATCTTTCGATATCCTTTTCGCTGATTGAATAATGCTGCTGATCCCTGCTGTTGAGTACATGCAGATCGTCCACCGAATGGCAGGTGAGCTCCGGGAACGTTGAAACGGCTTTGGGCTTTTCTCCCCTTTCCCCAACAATCAGTTCATCCTTGCCAATATAGATTGTTTTTTGCCGGCAGATTTCCATGAAATTCAGGGCCCGCATCATTGGAATGGAGTACTTCCCCTGATTCCCCTGGTAGAAGGCAGTCTCAATAAGCGCCCTTTCAATGGATAAAGTGGGAGTAGTGTTAACACTCTCTTCCCTCAGCCTTTGAATCCTGGCATTCATTCCCGGCCTCTTTTTGCCTTCAGGATAGAAATTCCCTTCTCTGCCTGCATGGCGTTCCGGCTCGCTGCTGTGTTTTTTTACTTTTTCAAACATGATCAATGAATTGCGTTGAGCTGACCAATGAAATTATATGCTTCAGTATCAGATTGGTTAAAGGGAACAAGCCCAACCAATCAGGTTTTGCACCAGATATGCAAACCATGCTGTGATTACAGAAATCAAAACTGGGAAGGATCAATTCATCCAGCAGCAGTAAAGACCTTTACCGTTGTTGTGAAAGAGAGTAGAAATGAGAGGAATTATCATTTCGCCGGAGATTGTATACAAATTTAATCAAGATTTCCTGAAAATGTCACTTCTGCAGGGAAATGAGCCTTGGTTTTAATCTCAAAAAATTTTGAGCATAAAAAAAGGAGGCCAGATTTGCCTCCTTAACTATAATTTATCCTGAGATCAGGAACGAATCTTTTTGCGAAGGATTTCGTCAATTTTATCGACGCTGATTCTCTCCTGCTGCATGGTATCACGGTCGCGGATGGTAACGGTGTTATCTTCCAGCGTCTGATGGTCGATGGTGATGCAATATGGGGTACCGATGGCATCGTGACGGCGGTAGCGCTTCCCGATGGAATCCTTTTCCTCAAACTGCACCATATAATCGTACTTGAGGGTATCCATGATTTCACGGGCTTTTTCAGGAAGTCCATCCTTGGCAACCAGCGGAAGAATACCACATTTAATCGGAGCCAGAACTGCAGGCAGTTTCATAACCACTCTCTCGGAACCATCCTCCAGTTTTTCCTCTGTATATGCGTGACTCAGCATCGCAAGGAAAGTACGGTCAAGACCAATGGAAGTTTCAATTACATAGGGGACATAGGTCTCATTCAGTTCAGGATCGAAGTAGGTGATCTTCTTTCCGGAGAATTTCTGATGTGAAGAAAGGTCGAAATCGGTTCGTGAGTGAATACCTTCCAGTTCCTTGAAACCAAATGGGAATTCAAATTCTATATCAACGGCTGCATTAGCGTAATGAGCCAGTTTTTCGTGCTTGTGGAAACGATATTTTGCTGAAGGTATACCCAGGGAAAGATGCCAGTTCAGGCGTGTCTCCTTCCATTTTTCGAACCATTCAAGTTCGGTTCCGGGGCGGACGAAGAACTGCATTTCCATCTGCTCGAATTCGCGCATGCGGAAAATAAACTGTCTGGCAACAATCTCATTTCTGAAAGCTTTTCCAATCTGTGCAATTCCGAAAGGTATTTTCATACGACCGGTTTTCTGCACATTCAGGTAGTTCACAAAGATCCCCTGAGCTGTTTCAGGCCTGAGGTAAAGGGTATTTGAATCTTCGGTAACAGAACCCATCTGGGTACTGAACATCAGATTGAACTGCCTTACTTCCGTCCAGTTGCGTGAACCGCTTACCGGACAAACAATCTCCAATTCCTCAATCAGCTTCTTAACATCTGCCAGGTCATTATTTTCCATGGCGCCATAGAAACGCTTGCTGGCGGTGTCAATCTTGGCCTGATATTCCAGAACGCGTGGATTGGTAGCAAGGAACTGAGCCTTATCAAATGCTTCACCGAAACGCTTCTCAGCCTTTTCAACTTCCTTGTCGATCTTATCCTGCCATTTGGCAAACTGATCTTCTATCAGGACGTCAGCCCTGTATCTTTTCTTTGAATCCTTATTATCAATCAAGGGGTCATTAAATGCGTCCACGTGTCCGGAAGCCTTCCAGATTGTAGGATGCATAAAGATTGCTGAATCAATTCCAACAATATTCTCCTGATGCTGGACCATAGCCTTCCACCAGTACTGCTTGATATTGTTCTTTAATTCAACACCATTCTGACCGTAATCATAAACAGCGCTTAGTCCGTCGTAAATTTCACTCGACTGGAATACAAACCCATACTCCTTGGCATGGGAAATGATTTTTTTGAAAACTTCTTCGTTTTGTGCCATGCTGCAAAGGTAATGATAATGCATCATATGATAAAATCCCGATGCCTTTACCTTATATACCAGCCCTCTCATGAAAACTATGATCCGGCAGGTCTGCGCTGAAAAAGCTATCTTTGCAGCATGATAGCCATTGATAATACATTAGTATCAGATGATCTGAAAGGTGTCAGATTTATCTGCGATCTTGATAAGTGCCATGGCGCGTGCTGCGTTGAAGGTGATGCAGGTGCTCCCCTTGATGAGGAAGAAATCTCAATACTGGAAGATGCCCTGGATGAAATCAAGCCCTATATGGTTCCGGCAGGGATAGAAGCCGTTGAAAAGAATGGCGTTTTCGATTACGATATGCTGGGTCATTTTGTTACACCTCTTGTGAATGACCAGGAATGTGCTTTTGTTTTCTTTGAGGATGGAACTGCCAAATGTGCTATTGAGAGAGCTCAGCAGGAGGGAAAAATATCTTTCCCAAAACCTGTTTCCTGTCATCTGTATCCTGTTCGCATCAGCAACTACAAAGGCTTCGATGCTGTGAACTATCATGAATGGCATATCTGCGAGCCCGCACTGAAGAAAGGAAAGATTCATGATGTGCCTTTATACATTTTTCTCAAGGATTCCCTTACCCGTAAATATGGTGAGACCTGGTATCATGAACTGGTCAGTTCTATCGAGTCCTCCAAGTAATTATCCCGCATAAAAAAACAGGTTGCCTCGTAAGACAACCTGCTTCAATCATGCAATTTCACGCGTAATATCTTAGTTGTTAGTTGACAGTTGTTAGTTGTTAGTAGCAACAGTAAACCTCTATATTTTAACTTTTTACTTAGTGTGCCTAAGTGGTTTCAAAACATTACCACCAGCACAAAATAGAACACTGATGTCCGCCGCGGCGGAAAGATGGCACTGATCCGCCAGCCGGCGGACTGATATCATTTTCATCCGCTGGCTGGCGGACACATCCCATTGTCTCCTTGTCTCCCCGTCTCAAAGTCTCCCCGTCTCAGAGTCTCCTTGTCTCAAAGTCTCCCCGTCTCAATCCGCAATCCGCAATCAAAAACCCGCAACAACTACCCCTTAAGGGCTTCCGCTCCTCCGACGATTTCAAGGATTTCCTTGGTAATTGAAGCCTGGCGGGCTTTATTGTAAGCAAGGTTAAGATCCCTGAGAAGATCGCGGGCATTATCAGTTGCCTGATGCATGGCAGTCATACGGGCGCCGTGTTCAGATGCAAACGAATCCAGCAATGCCTTGTAGAACTGAATCTTCAACGATTTTGGAATCAACTCGGTGACAATCTCTTCCTGTGAAGGTTCAAAAATATAATCAACCTTGCTGCTTTCAACTTTCTTACCGGCATCTGTGGGTTCTTCTTTTGGAGCTTCAACCGGAAGGAATTGCTCTACAGTAAGTTTCTGGACAGCAGCATTCTTGAATTGGTTATAGATAATGTCAATCCTGTCGTATTCGCCGGATGCAAATGATTTCATCAGTCCATTTGCGATAACGGAGGCATTATCCCAGGTGAGGTTATCATAGATACCATCATGGGATTCTACAACATTATATCCTCTTTTGGTAAAGAATTCAGTTCCCTTTTTACCTATGGTCATCAGGCTAAGAGTACCCTGCTGGCTTGCAGTTGCATACTTTTCATTGATGCAACTGAGAGTCATCTTCAGAACATTGGAATTGAAAGCTCCGCATAGTCCGCGATTCGAGGTCAGAACAATAAGCAAAACCTTATTGCTGTTTCCCTGGCGGGCGTATAAGTTATCAGCTGACGAATCAATGCTTGCAGAAAGGTTCTGAAGGATTTCCTTGAGTTTGGCAGCATAAGGGCGCATTTTCAGGATGGCATTCTGGGCGCGGCGCAACTTTGACGCAGCAACCATTTTCATGGCGCTGGTTATCTGTTGGGTCGACTTGACCGAGGCAATCCTTATGCGTACTTCTTTTAAACTGGGCATCTGAAAGTGATTAAGCGAATGCTCTATTGCAAACTAACTCTGTTATTCTGATCAGTACCGGTAATTATTTGCTGTACTTGGCAGATATTTCCGCTGCTACTGCATCTATTTTAGCAAGAATTTCATCATCGAGCTTACCCTGCCTCAAATCGGCCAGCAAGTCAGAATGCTTAAGTTCAAGATGATGCAGGAATTCAGCTTCAAAATCCTTAACGCTCTTTACTGGAACATTCCTGAGCAGTCCTCTTGTTCCACAGGCAATAATCGCAACCTGCTTTTCAACCGGAACTGGTGAATACTGATCCTGTTTGAGGATTTCCACGTTACGTGCACCTTTATCAAGAATATTCTTGGTAGCGGCATCCAGGTCGGAACCGAATTTGGCAAAAGCTTCCAGTTCCCTGTATTCAGCCTGAGCAAGTTTCAGTGTTCCTGCAACTTTCTTCATGGCCTTGATCTGGGCATTACCTCCAACGCGTGATACCGAGATACCAACGTTGATAGCAGGCCTGATACCTGAGTTGAAAAGCGCTGTTTCGAGGAAGATCTGTCCGTCAGTAATGGAGATTACGTTAGTTGGGATATAGGCTGAAACGTCACCTGCCTGAGTCTCAATAATTGGAAGAGCGGTAAGTGATCCGCCACCCTTCACGATAGGCTTGAGTGATTCAGGAAGGTCATTCATTTTAGCTGCAATTGCATCGCTCTTGATAACCTTGGCGGCACGTTCAAGAAGGCGTGAGTGCAGGTAGAATACGTCACCCGGGTAAGCTTCACGTCCGGGGGGACGACGAAGCAGAAGGGAAACTTCACGGTAGGCAACAGCCTGCTTTGAAAGGTCATCATAGATCACGAGCGCTGAGCGGCCTGAATCTCTGAAGAACTCACCAATGGCTGCACCGGTGAAAGGAGCATAGAACTGCATGGCTGCAGGGTCGGAAGCGGTAGCACAGATAACAACTGTGTAAGCCATGGCTCCGTTGTCCTCAAGTGTTTTAACAACATTTGCAACGGTAGAGCCTTTTTGTCCGACAGCTACATAAATGCAATATACAGGATTTCCCTTTTCGAAAAATTCTTTCTGATTGATGATAGTATCAATGGCAATAGCTGACTTACCAGTCTGGCGGTCGCCGATGATAAGTTCACGCTGTCCGCGGCCGATTGGAATCATGGCATCGATAGCCTTGATACCGGTTTGAAGAGGTTCAGTAACCGGCTGGCGGAAAATTACACCGGGAGCTTTGCGTTCCAGTGGCATTTCATAGAGGGTGCCTTTAACTTCACCCTTGCCATCGATAGGTTCACCAATGGTATTGATAACACGGCCAAGGAGGCCTTCCCCAACCTGAACGGAGGCGATTGTGCGGGTACGCTGAACGGTGTCGCCTTCCTTGATGTCCTTTGATTCGCCGAGCAATACAACTCCGACGTTATCTTCTTCAAGGTTGAGTACGATTCCTTTAATTCCGGTTTTGGTAAACTGGACCAGCTCGCCGCTTTGTGCTTTTGTAAGGCCATATACACGGGCAATACCGTCACCAACCTGCAATACTGTTCCAATTTCCTGAATTTCAGCTTCAGTTTTGAAACCTGCCAATTCCTGTCTAAGGATTGCGGTGACTTCTGCGGGTTTAATTTCTGCCATATACTAAACTTTTTTCTATGATGTGTTATGTTTTACTCGGGGAAAACTCTTAGAACCCTTTTACATAAAGGTTTTTATCAAAATCTTTCCGTAATTGCTTGATCTTGGCTGTAACGCTCTGATCCAACTGGTAGTTGTCGAGGTTAAGGACAAATCCTCCCAGAATATCAGCCTTAATGCTTTCAACCAGTTCAATTTCGCTGCTGGTAAGCTCTTTCAGGACTGACAGAATTGAGGTGCGTTCTGAATCAGAGAGAGGAACAACTGTACTAACGTAGGCAGTCTTGATGCCCTTATATTCCTTGTAGAGGTCAACAAAAGCTCCGGCGATTCCCATGATATGGAATTCCCTGTGCTTGCGCATGAGGATATGAATGAAGCGTACCGTCAGTTCCTGGATATTGCCAAAGAAAATCTTTTCCATGACCTTCTGCTTCTTATCAGCAGAGATCACGGGATTTTGCAACATTCCTCTCAATTCACGGTTCTCGGAACATACCTTGTCGATCAGAGCCATATCTGCATTCACCTTGTCAAGGATTTTTGTTTCCAGTGACAGGTCAAACAGAGCTTTAGCGTACCTGAGCGTTATCTGTGAATGATTCATTTACGATGGATGTATAAATTATTCCGGGTAATTGAAATAAGGAAGAACTGTTAGTTGATCTTCACTTCCTTCAGCAGTTTTTCAGTCAGCTGGTGTTGCTTATCCTTATCCGAAAGTTCCTGAATAATCAGTTTCTCAGCTATCTCAATGGAAATGGCTGCAATCTGATTTTTCAGGTCATTGATGGCTGCCATCTTTTCGTAGTTGATGCTTTCGCGGGCATTCTCAATGATCCGGTTAGCTTCCTCATTGGCTTTCAGGCGGGCTTCGTCAATAATTGACTCTCTCACTTTTCTGGCATCACGCAACAAGGCATCCCGTTCTTCCTTGGCTTCGAGCAGCAATTGTTCATTGCCTGCTTTAAGCTTCAGCATCTCCTTTTTAGCATCTTCTGCTGCATTGAGGGCTTTTTCGATGGAATCTTCACGTTCATGCAACATTTTCATGATCGGCTTCCAGGCAAACTTTCCAAGAATGAAAAGCAAGAGACTGAAAGTAAGAGTCATCCAGAATAATAAACCGATATCTACTTTTACCAGTTCCATAGTGTTGTAGTTCTGTTCCTAAATAAATTCCAATTGTTCAGATTTCCGGTATCCACGGCAGATTCCTATCCTGGCATCCCGGCCAGACGCCGGGATGCAGGAACAGGAAACATTTTTAAGCAAGGAATACGATAAGCAAGCAAACAACGATTGCGAAGAAGGCTACCCCTTCGATCAGAGCTGCTGCAACAATCATATTCGAGCGGATATCGCCGACGCTTTCCGGTTGACGTGCGATTGATTCGAGCGCGCCCTTACCAATCTGGCCAATGCCGATACCAGCGCCGATTGCTGCGATTCCTGCACCGATTCCGGCTCCCATTAATGCTACGGGTGCCAGGTTGGCTGCTGCCTGGAGTAATACGGCTAAAAGTGACATAGGATTTAATTTATGGTTGTTAGTAATGAATGTGGACTCTATTAATGAGATTCATGCTCTGCAGCATGTTCATGATGATGCTCTTCAACAGCCATTCCAAAATAGATGGCCGATAACAGGGTGAAAACATAAGCCTGAATAAAGGCTACCAGCAATTCCAACAGGCTCATGAATACACCAAAAAGAATGGATACCGGTGATACCGCAACTCCAATCCATGGCGACATGCTGCCGAAAATGAAAATAAGGCTCATGAAACCCAGCAGGATAATATGCCCGGCGGTGATGTTTGCGAACAAACGGACCATCAGTACGAAAGGCTTTGTAATCAATCCAATCAACTCAACAACCGGCATGAGGGGAACTGGAATCTTCAACCACCAGGGAACTCCGGGTGTATTAACGATATGAATCCAATAACTGCGGTTACCGCTGAATGTGGTAATGAGGAAGGTAGAAATAGCCATTACCATGGTTACTGCCAGATTACCGGTAAGGTTGACGCCACCCGGGAAGAATGGAATCAATCCCATCAGATTGTTCAGGAAAATGAAGAAAAAGATGGTAAGCAGGTAAGGCATGTATTTTTTGTACTTCTTCTTTCCGATTGCTGGAATAGCTACGTCATCCCTTACGAAGATAATCAGTGGCTCAACAGCCGATTGTATGCCCTTTGGAGCACGGTTAGGATTTGCAGAATAACGCCTTGCAGCAGTTAGGAAAATAACAAGAAGCAGAATTGCTCCGATAAAAAGGGAAAGGACAGCCTTGGTAATGGAAAAATCCAAAGGTAATTTGGCTTCCTCGTTTACCGTTCCGTCTTCGTTAACCTTCACAATTTTACCCTTGTTCTTGCCTTCTTCTTCCAGTTTGTATCCCTGGTAAGCCTCTTCTCCATGATGGAAATGCGCTGAACTGAAGACTACCAGCTTGCCCTCATCCAAAAGAATTACAGGCAGTGGAATGGAAACATGATGACCCTTCCAGGTAAGAATATGCCATTCATGGGAGTCGATAATATGCTCAATGATCATCTCACCGGCATTAAAACCCTTCTCTTCGGATGCGGGTTCTGCGGAATGCTCGGAAACACCGGCTTCCGGAGATGTAATTGTGTCATTTTCTGTAGCCTGCAATGAGAATGCAAACATCAGGAAAAGCCCAAGCAAGGCTACACGTAACTTATGTTCAATGAGTAACTTTCTGATCATTAGTCCTCTTGTAATTGGAAGTGCAATATTACTGAAATTTTCCATTATTTAAAACCGTTCTTACCTATTTAATAAAATAAATATGTTTATGCAAGATATATGTGGGTAAATACATAAGTCTGATTTGTATATATATTTGAAATATAAGTGATTATACTCTTCAGGATTTCAATGGATTTTATCAGAATCAAGTTCAGCAAACAACTGTGACCGGAGAATTTTCCTGTTCTTCCATGATTCCTTTTTTTACTTTTGTCAAAATCCTGAAAGCATGCTAACCATATTTTCTGATGAAGCTTTTATGAAGGAAGCCCTCAAGGAAGCCAAACTTGCACTGGCTGAAGATGAGGTTCCAATCGGGGCAGTAATTGTTTGCGACAACAGGGTAATTGCCCGTGCACATAACCTGACCGAACGCCTCAATGATGTTACAGCTCATGCTGAAATGCAGGCATTTACTTCTGCTTCAGGATTCCTTGGTGGCAAATATCTTTCCGAATGCACCCTATACGTTACAGTTGAACCTTGTCCAATGTGCGCCGGTGCTTCATTCTGGGCTCAGATTGGAAGGGTTGTTTATGGCGCAAGGGATGAAAAAAGAGGGTATTCGTTGCTGAATGCTGTAATTCTTCACCCCAGGACAAGCGTAAAATCAGGAGTGATGGAAGCCGAATGTGCAGACTTAATGCGCAGTTTTTTCAAAAGCAAGAGAAGAGGATCCCCGGAATTGAATTAGTAATCTGATTGCTGACGTCTGATTATCAATCATTTGCTTACTTTATAATATTTTTATCAATGATTTATTGTCTTGATAATATTTTTTACTTTTGATTTTTGTCAGAGCATCGGATTAGCTTAAGCAGTTGCATGATAAAAATGAAGATCGGGACTATCTTTGCAAAGCATTGTACCAATTCTAAAAGTTACCGGATCAATAGATGAATATTATCCTTTCATAATACCAGGCCTATGTCAGTCAATACTTTCAATAAAGAAATCAACAGGCGCATCAGCGAAGTAGCTGAACTTGGAAAATACCTTTGGCAAAAGGGTTGGGCAGAAAGAAATGCCGGCAATATTTCGGTGAATATTCAGGAATATATGACCGATGAATTAAGAGAGAAATTATTGCCTACTGCAACATCCGTATTACCACTTGACCGAGCGTATCCATCCCTGGCAGGATTCTTCTTCCTTGTTACCGGAACCGGCAAGCGCATGCGTGACCTGGCACTGGATCCGGAGCACAACTCCCTGATGATTCGCGTGACTGATGCAGGCGATGGATACCAGATGTTTTCACTTGGCGAACTGGTATTGAATATTCATCCAACCTCCGAACTTCCCACCCATCTTGCAATTCATGAGTATCTGGTATTAAAGGGTGCCAAGGAAAAAACCGTGGTTCACACCCATCCCAATGAACTGATTTCGATTACCCAAATCCGGAAATTCTGCAATGAGGAAGCGCTCAACCATCTTCTTTGGGGAATGCATCCGGAAACCATGGTAATTGTTCCCGATGGTGCAGGATTTCTGCCCTACATGCTTCCCGGTTCACAGGATATTGCAGATGCAACCCTGAAGAAATTTGCATTCCATAAAGTCATCATCTGGGAAAAGCATGGCAGTTTTGCAATCGGAAGGGATGTTTTTGAGGCCTTCGACCTGATCGATACCCTAGCCAAGTCAGCTCAGATCTATTTTCAGTGCAAATCTGCAGGGTTTGAACCGGAAGGTCTTTCACAGGAAAAAATCGCTGAATTAAAAGAGTTGTCTGCAAAATTCCTTGCCTAACTCCTCAACTCATTCCCATTTTCAATTTTGAATTCACTCTCCGATTTCTTTCGGGTGAGGATATTTTATTACTTTAGCTTTGAGAACATCCTGTGAAATTAAGGTGATTCAGAATCTAAACTGATAAATATGAGCATGGTTTCAGTTCCAATAATGTCGGAAGTCTTCGCAGCCGGAACCCGTCCGGAATACCTCTATTGGGTTGGATGTGCCGGTGCCTTTGACGACAGGTACAAGAAAGTAGCAAGAGCCTTTACAAAAATCCTTGCCTACACAAACACCAGTTATGCTGTCCTCGGAACCGAAGAAACCTGCAATGGTGATCCTGCCCGTCGTGCCGGAAATGAAATGCTCTTTCAGATGCAGGCACTGCAGGTGATTGAAACACTGAAAGCCTATGAAGTTCAGAAGATTCTGACCACCTGTCCGCATTGTTTCAATATCTTTAAAAATGAATACCCCGATCTTGGAGGAAAATATGAGGTAATCCATCATTCACAATTTCTGAATGAACTGATTGAAAAAGGCAAGTTGCCCCTGGATAAGGAAATGTTCCGCAACGAAACCATCACCTACCATGACCCATGTTACCTGGGCAGGGGAAACAGTATTTATGATGCCCCTAGAAACGTATTGGAGGCTCTGCCCGGAACCAGGAAGGAGATGGAGAAAAGCAAGAGTTTTGCATTGTGCTGCGGTGCCGGGGGAGCACAAATGTTCAAGGAAGCTGAACCTGGCAAAAAAGAGGTCTATGCCGAACGCACGGAACAGGTGCTGGAAACGGGTGCCGGTATTGTTGCTACAGCTTGTCCCTTCTGCATGACTATGCTAACTGATGGCATAAAATACAAGGATAAATCTGAAGAGGTAAAAAATTACGATTTAGCTGAATTAATCGCGGCATCATTAGGAATATAGCGCTTAATTAGCATACTTTTGTCACGATTATCATGACCTAAGTAGAAGCCTGCTAAAGGCTTTGTGCTCTTTCGACTCTTCCAAAGTGAAAAACACAAGATTTTACACCAATTCGTCCAGGGCTATTCGCTGGGACAGCGAAAAATGCCAGCATGAAGCCAAATGTCTGGGTTGCGTACCTTTCGTTACTGATAAACCCGGCATATATAGCGTTCCCATTTCCGAGAGTGAATTTGAAAGTATTCTGAGCAAGGCCCGCTTCTGCCCTTCAAATGCTCTTGTACTGGTTGATAAGTAATCTCCTTTATTATTCCTCCCATTCGTTTTGCCGGGCTATAAAAGTTTGGAATGTTTTTTGCGTGTTCAAGCCAACAAATATTCAACTCAATCCGTTCTTATAGGTAAGGGTTATACCTTTAGCTTTCATTTCATCAACTGTGATTGAGATTATTAAGTTAGAGACCTCTGTGAAAAATAGGTTTTTGCACTAAGAACCAAGGAAACGCAAAGTTTAACTGATTGATTATTAATACTTTGGAGAATATTTTTACTTGGTTGCAATTAATACACTTCTAATTTATCGAAGTGAATTTACGTTTGAAAAATAAATCGATGTTCCTGAAACCTAAATCATATTGCATTTTTTTGTCTTTTGTTTGCCTGCTGTTATTATTTCCCACTGGCAGCATTCTTCATGCTCAGGGAGTTAAGCTCAATGACGAAAGGTATTTCAAAAGAGGTGAAAAACTGGTTTTCAAAGTCGCTTTTCATTCCCTGATGACAGGCAACATCACAGCAGGTTCTGCATCTCTTGAAATCACTAAGGAAAACAAGAACATGAGCGGGAAGAATACCTTTCATGCCATTGGATACGGGAAGACTACCGGCTTTATCGAAATGTTCTATCAGGTGGAGGAACGATTCGAGAGTTTCTTTGATGAAGACAATATGCTTCCGGTGTTTTTTAGCAGAAATACCAGGGAAAACAAATACAGGCGCTCCGATCAGGTCACTTTCAGACATAAGGAGAAAATTGCAGTAAGCACCCGAAAAGTCAGTCAGATTCCTGATAATGTTCAGGATATAGTTTCTGCATTCTATTTTGCCCGTTGCATTGATTTAACCGGCGTTAAACCTGGTAAGGAATTCCCGGTTCCCTTCTTCCTCGATGATTCAGTTTACAACTCAAGCATCCGTTATGTCGGGCGCGAGACTATAAAAATCAAGCTCGGCAAATTCAATTGCCTCAAAATCAAGCCCATGGTTGCAACTGGCAATGTATTTGAAAATGCCTATCCTATGACCATATGGGTTACCGATGATAAAAACCGCATTCCCATTCTGATTGAATCGGAATTGTCAGTCGGCAGTGTAAGAGTTGAAATGACCTCCTATTCAGGACTCAATGCATCAGTTAATATCGTTCCTGAATAAACTGAGAAATCCAAAAACCATTTTTATTTATCCCCTTGTGTGGAAATTCACCCGGACTGGCATCTAATTCAAGTCAACCGGTTTACCTTTAATCCTGAAACCGTTAACATCCCTCCTTATGAAATATTTATTTTTTATTCTCCTGATTATGACAGAATTGACTGCTTTTTCTCAAAATCAGTATGAGTCGGATTGGAAAAAAACGGATTCCCTTATGGGCTTAGGGCAATCGAAAACTGCCCTGGAAATTGTCAATCGTATATATGATGAAACAAAGCAGCAATCGAACAATCCACAATTTCTGAAAGCCTCCATTTATAAAATGTCCATCAAATCAACCTATGAGGAGGACAATCTTGCCAAAAACATTGAAGAAACCAAGGCAGATCTGAAAACCGCTACTTTTCCGGTCAATTCGGTATTGCATTCCATTCTGGCGGAGCTGTACTGGCAATTCTATCAAAATAACCGCTATCAGTTCCTCAACAGGACGGAACTTGAAGGAGACACTTCCACTGATATTTTAACATGGAGTGCCCGCAGACTGGCTGATGAATGTGTCATTCATTACAATGCTTCCCTTGAAAATTCAGATCAACTCAAGTCAGTAAACGTTAATTCCATTGATGCCATTCTGAGGCTGGGATATATAACAAGAAATCTCCGCCCTAGTCTGTTTGACTTTCTGGCACACAGAGCTATAGATTTCTATATAAATACAGAAACCGGGTTAACCAGACCCGCTGATATTTTCACCATTGATAATCTTGAATACTTTGCCTTATCCGATAAGTTTTCCACCCTTGAAATACAATCATCCTACCAGGCTTCCTTTGATTACAATGCACTCAAATTATTCCAGTCAGTTGTAGTGTTTCATTTAACCGACAAGGACCCATCAGCACTTGTTGATCTGGAAATTAAGAGGCTGAATTTCATCCACAATAGTTCCATACTGCCTGAGAAAGACAGCCTGATGATGCAGGCACTGAAATTGCTGGAGAAAAAATATGCCGATTATCCCTGCTATACAGAGATTGCCTACCGCCGGGCTCTGCTTTTGACAGAAACCGCTGTCAAATATAAGCCACTGGTATCGGATGACCACAAATGGGATTTCAGGGAAGCCAGGCAGCTGGCTCAGTCTGCAGCCGATAAATATCCAGATTCCTATGATGCAAAAAGTTGCCAGGCTTTAGTCAATTCAATCTCCTATCCCACACTGGATATCAATCAGGAATTTGCATCCTCTCCCGGAAAACCAGCTCTTGCGCTGGTCAGCAGCAAGAATATCGACAAGATTTTTATCCGTCTGATTAAAACGACGCCTCAAAATGACCGGGAAATCATGGAAAATTCGAATGGCCGACCCAATGATATCTATTGCAAAATGAAACCAGACAGGGAGTGGCTACAGGAATTACCAATAGATGGTGACTTCCAGCCACATGCCTGTGAAATTGCTATACCTCCAATGGAACAAGGGTATTACATCATGCTGTCATCAAATAACAGCAATTTCCCGGCGGATTCAATACTTAGCATCAATAAGCTTTGGAGAACCAATATTTCCTATATCAGTCGCAGGAATGACGATGGCTCCTATTCATTGTTTTTAACCGGAAGAGAAGACGGACAGCCCTTAAAAAAGGTCAAAATACAAAGCTTCTTCAGGGAATATGATTACAATTCCCGGAAGTACAATGAAAAACCGGGTGTTGAATTATTCACCGACAAGGATGGATTTGCAACTGTGCCTTCCAGGAACAGGGATCGTGAAAATCAGTATTATCTGCAGTTTACCTATGGCAAGGAACAATTCATGACCGAGAACTATTTCTATGGATACAGCTACAAATATGACGGCCTGAATAAAGTTATTTCCACCAGTCTGTTTACTGACCGGGCAATTTATCGTCCCGGACAAACCGTTTTCTTCAAGGGAATTGTGACTGAAAGAGAAGATAAAGAAGTGAGGATAGTCCCCGCGTACAAGAGTACAATTACCTTCTTTGATGTAAATGGACAGAAGTTATCCTCCCTTGAACTTACTACCAATGAATATGGCTCTTTCAGCGGATCTTTTACCATTCCATCAGGGACCCTCACCGGAAGCATGAATCTCCAAAGCGTTAATGGTGCTATTTCAATATTGGTTGAAGAATACAAAAGGCCCAAGTTTGAGGTAAGATTCAATCCTGTTAAGGGAGCCTATAAACTGGGAGAACAATTGAATGTTACAGGTAAAGCTGTTGCCTATGCCGGCAATAACATATCCGATGCACAGGTTAAATACAGGGTAGTTCGCACTGCCAATTTCCCCTATCGCTGGTGGGGCTGGTTCTATTGGCTGCCGGATTCACCAGAAATGGAGATTGTCCATGGTACCACTATTTCTGATCAAAAGGGAGAGTTTAAAATTTCCTTCCTGGCAGCACCGGATCTCTCTCTCGACAGGAAATGGAATCCTGTATTTTCCTACAGAGTGATTGCTGAAGTTACTGACATCAACGGTGAAACCCATGAGTCGGAAACTACAGTTTCAGTTGGCTATAAATCACTGCTTGTAAATCTGGGAATACCAGAGAATGTCGATCTCGGGGAGTTGAAGCCTTACAGTCTGTCGACCACAAATCTGAACGGAGAAAAGGAAGTCGCGAAAGGTGAGTTGAAAATCTGGAAACTTAAAAATCCGGATATCGTATTCAAGAGTCGTTTGTGGAATCAACCAGACAGATTTGTGGCGGGTCAAGGTCAGTTCAGAAAGCAGTTCCCAAATGATGTTTACAGCAATGAGGATGATTTTTCAAGCTGGACGAAGGAAACCCTTGCCTATTCTTCTGCATTTAATACCGCAACTGATTCAACAGTACTATTGAAAGGATTGAATCCGGGCAGGTATAAATATGAAATTACAACAAGTGATGCTTTTGGAGAGAAGATAGAATCCAGTGGAAGTTTCCTGGCTTTTTCAGCAAACTCAATAACCGTCCCGGCCAATCAAGCATCATGGTTTACAATCCTGAACAACACTGTGGAGCCGGGTGATACTGCAGAAATTCTGATCGGTACCGCAGCTTCCAATGTGAAAGCAGTGTTTGAAGTATTCCAGAATGATAGAGTCATCAGCAAGGAACTGATAAGTCTTAACAAGGAGCAGCGCTTAATGAGAATTCCAATCAAGGAGGAATATCGCGGGAATATCAGTGTTAATCTCGTCTTTATCCAGATGAACCGGAGTTACCAGAATTCCGGCGTTATTCAGGTTCCCTGGACCAACAAGAAACTTGATATTGAGATTGCTTCCTTCAGATCTAAACTAACACCCGGACAGGAAGAAGAATGGAAAATTACTGTCAGGGGAAGCAAGGGAGAGAAACTTGCAGCAGAACTATTGGCAGGAATGTATGATGCCTCATTGGATGCGTTTGCATCTCATGAATGGAATTTTAGCCTCTTCAACTCCATTAACAGACAATTGCCTTGGGAGATTTCATCTGCCTTTGGCAGCAGGGGAAGTTCAAATTATACATTTCCATATAACTATTATTCACGAAATACACGATTGTATGATGAACTGAACTGGTTCGGACTCAATTTTCATTATCGTGTTATGTATAGCAAAGGTTTAGGAATGGCCTCCAGCGTGAATGAAGAAAAATCAGCACTGATTTCAAGAGAAATGCCTGCCATGGTAAGTGATGAAGCAATGCTTGATAAAACACCTGTGGCAAAGGAACAGGAGCCAATTCCTCCATCAGAAAGCAAGAAGCAAACTGATCCAGGAGTATCGAAAATTAGAACTGATTTTAAGGAGACAGCCTTTTTCTATCCTCAAATGAGCACCGATGAGAATGGATCGCTGGTGTTGCATTTTACCATTCCCGAATCCCTTACCAAATGGAGGATGATGGGCCTGGCCTATACAAAGGACCTTAAGATCGGGCAGATTGAAAAGAGCCTGGTAACCCAGAAAGACCTGATGGTATTTCCGAATCTTCCAAGGTTTTTCAGGGAGGGTGACCATATGGTTTTCAGCACCAAGGTTTCAAGTCTGATTAACAGCAGCATGAAGGGCTCAGCAACACTGCATTTCTTTAATGCCTATACCATGCAGCCCATTGATAGTTTGATACTGACTGAACCTGCAACTAAAGATTTCAGCATTGAAGCCTCCTCCTCTACTGTGGTGAACTGGAAGATCACAATTCCTGAGGGAATTGAAGCCATAACCTACAGGATAACCGCATCCGGCAATACGATGAGTGATGGTGAAGAAGGAGTTATTCCGGTGCTAAGCAACAGGATATTGGTTACTGAATCCATGCCGCTGCCAGTGAACGGAAACCAAAGCAAGTCGTTTACTTTCAAAAAGCTGCTTGATTCAGGAAAAGGCTCCAATACTCTCAGGAATTACCGCCTGTCTCTGGAGTACACTTCAAATCCAGCGTGGTATGCTGTTCAGGCTTTACCCTATTTGATGGAATATCCCTATGAATGTGCCGAACAGGTTTTCAGCAGGTATTATGCGAACAGTCTGGCAACCTTTATTGCCAATTCAGATCCAAAGATCAAGGCGGTATTTGAAAGCTGGAAAAAGTTGACCCCTGCTGCATTCCAATCGAATCTGGAGAAAAATCAGGAGTTGAAATCCATTTTGCTGGAGGAGAGCCCATGGGTAAGGGAAGCTAACAACGAAACTGAAAGAAAACAAAGAATAGCCTTGCTTTTTGATTTGAATAAATGGAAAGTGAGCAGTCCTCTGCCATTAAGAAGCTGATTGATCTGCAGGCTCCGAACGGAGGCTGGCCCTGGTTCACCGGCATGCCCGACAACCGCTATATTACCCAGCATGTGGTAACCGGACTTGGACATCTGGAACATCTGGGTGTTGCAAGGTACAAGGATGATTCAAAATATATGGCGATGCTTAATTCTGCTCTCTCCTACCTAGATGCACGTTTGGCTGAAGATTTTGAAAAGATGAAGCAGCAGGATCCAAAATATAAGGAGAACTGCCATCTGGGATATACTGAAATTCAGTATCTGTATGCCAGAAGCTATTTTATGGAGGAGTTTCCTGTTAACAAACAGGCTAAGGAAGCATTTGACTATTACAAGTCACAGGCAATGCAATACTGGAATACTCAGAATAATTATCTGAAGGGAATGACGGCCCTGGCACTAAGCCGTTTTGGTGAATCTAAAACCGCAGCTCTTGTGCTTCGCTCTGTGAAGGAAACCTCCCTGCATAATGAAGAAATGGGAATGTACTGGCGTAATGAGAATCATGCATGGTTCTGGTATCAGGCACCCATTGAAACCCAGGCATTGCTGATTGAAGCATTTGATGAAGTTTTGAACGACACGAAATCAGTGGATGAGATGAAAATCTGGCTGCTGAAGCAGAAGCAAACCCAGGATTGGAAAACTACCAAGGCAACCACTGAGGCAATTTATGCTCTTCTGCTGAGGGGCACTGATCTTCTGGGAAGTGATAAGATGGTTTCAATAAGCTTGGGTAATGAAGCCATCGATCCACGTCAAATGGATGAAGCAAGTCGCCCCGAAGCAGGCACCGGATATTTCAAGACCAGTTGGAGCGGAACAGATATCAAGCCATCAATGGGAAAGGTTAAAATTACTAATCCCAATCCTACTGTTGCCTGGGGAGCAATGTATTGGCAGTATTTTGAGCAGATGGATAAGATCACTTCTTCTGAGACTCCCTTGAAACTGAGCAAGAAGCTCTTCAGGGAAACAATCGGAGCTACCGGTCCCGTGCTTGAGCCTATATCAGAAAGTACTCCACTTAAAGTAGGTGATAAGGTGGTTGTAAGGGTTGAGTTACGCTCTGACAGAGATATGGAATACCTGCACCTGAAAGATATGCGAGCATCTTCTTTCGAGCCCACAGAAGTACTGAGTGGCTACAAATGGCAGGATGGATTGGGTTATTACAGTTCGATGCGGGATGCATCTGCCAACTTCTTCATCAGTTATCTGCCAAAGGGCACCTATGTATTTGAATACCGTTTATTTGCGACCCAGAAGGGAGAATTCAGCAATGGTATTACTTCGATTCAGTGCATGTATGCGCCTGAGTTTAATGCGCATTCGGAGGGGGGTGAAAGTGATCGTTCAATAAACGACAACCACGCGCCGACCCTTCAAAGGCAGATGGCTTTGTTGAGCAGTCTCTAGCCGACACTTCGACAAGCTAAGAGAGGGAAGATATTTGAGCAATTTGGACTTGTTTAACAATCTTCTAATGTTAAATAGATCTGTCAGGGCTTTATGTCAACATGAGAAAAGACGCCCGGGGGGTTCAGTATTCGCAGGACGCTATATCATTTCGTTAAAGGTGGAGCAGAACAGAGGTTCTCCATTCCATCGTATTCTATCTGCTGCTCATGAATACCGCCGTCCAATTCAATAGCTTACAACTTGCTTCATCAAAAGTTTAAGAAGTCTAAAACTTTACGAAAAATTGGTAAGCCCGTCATCCAGAGCCAGACAGTTAAACTTGGGGGGGTTGTCTGTTTCCTAATGTAGAACTTTCTGTGCTGTCGGAGGCATTTTAACCTTTGTATCAGTCAATCCACAGATTTCGCAAGCTAAAGGGGTTGACTCAGAGGATAGCCTCTGCTTCAGTCACTGTTGTGCTCGCCTGTGCATCGAGCATGATTTAACAATTTGCTTTTTGTGGTGTGACACTTTTCAAAAAGATTGATAATTAATACTTTTGAAGGCATGCTTAGGTTAACCACAGATGAAAAGTAATTATAAAAACTGTGTTTATCAAAGTTTGACTCCGTCAAAGCCAGAACTTGTAATTTTAAAGGAAGCTCTATCTTGACAAAGAAAAAGTTTTGAGCAAGAGAACATCCTGCTAGAAATACAATTTGAACGCCTAAGGCGGAGGATTGAACTTGTAGATCAGAAATCCACAGAGTGAAAACATGAAAAGGACATTAATTTAGGCGTAGAGGCCAGAACTGTTGAAGTGTCTTTAAAGGAAGCGTGTTGAGTTTGGTAGGTTTGGAAACAATTTATCCATCAGTACTGCTTAATTTCGAAACTAGTATGCCAATAGAGTGACTTTCGAAGGCATTCTTGAACCAGATCAGGTCAATCCACAGATTTAAGTAAAGAGGGTTGCGATTGAAGGAACTGCTTTATAGTAATCATAAGCCAGAACAAGTGGCTTAGATTGATGCAGGGAGAGGGAGAAAATAAAGCCTGAAGGCCAACCCCTTGGTCTCTCCCTAGGAAGAGAGGGGTAGTATTGGGGAGAAATGAAAAAAGGCTGCTTTTGGCAGCCTTTTGTAGTAATCTTTGAGAAGACTATTCTTCTTCCTTTTCCTGTTCTTCGTAAGCCTTGAGCAGTGCATTCTGAACATCGGGTGGAACCTGTGCGTATTCACCAAATTTGAGTGAATAGGTACCACTACCGGATGTGATAGAACTGAGGGCTGTGGAATAGCGGTTCATTTCTGCAAGGGGAACCTTGGCTTTAATCTTCTGGTAGTTTCCTTCACTGTCCATACCCATGATGATGGCACGACGACCCTGAAGGTCAGTCATGATATCACCCATGCGGTCTGCTGGAACCATAACTTCAACATCATAGATAGGCTCCATAATCTTTGGACCGGCATTTTTGAATGCTTCCTTGAAAGCCTGGCGACCAGCAAGTTTAAAGGCCAATTCATTTGAATCAACCGGGTGCATTTTGCCGTCGTATACATTCACAACGATATCGCGGGCATAGGAACCAGTAAGTGGGCCTTCTTCAATCTTTTCCATGATACCCTTCAGGATAGCTGGTAAGAAACGGGCATCAATTGCACCACCAACGATACAGTTATTGAAAACCAGCTTACCACCCCAAGGCAGGGTATGTTGTTCTGTTCCACGAACCGGATAGAGGTTCTGGTATGACATACCTTCTGTGAATGGCTCAACAAGCATATGAACTTCACCAAACTGTCCGGCACCACCTGATTGCTTTTTGTGGCGGTACATTGCTGTACTCGACTTGGTGATGGTTTCGCGGTAAGGAATTTTTGGAGCGATATAATCAATAGCTATTTTATCAAGTACTTCAAGATGCCATTTTGCAATGTTCAGGTGAAGTTCTCCCTGACCTTTCAGAAGGATCTGCTTGAGTTCCTTTGAGTATTCAACTTCAAGGGTCTGGTCAACCTTGTGCATTTCATTGAGGCGTGCACCAAGTTTTTCCTCATCACCCTGATTCTTTGCCTTAACGGCGAAGCTGATCTTTGGAGATGGGAAATCAATAGGAACGATTACATCATCAGAATTCTTTGGTGAATTCAGAGTGTCGTTAGTGCGGGTGCTTTTCAGTTTAATGGTAGCTCCTATATCACCGGCAACCAGTTTCTCAACTTTTTCACGTTTCTTACCGGCAATGGCAAAAAGCTGTGGAAGACGTTCCTTGCCTGCATTTGATCCGTTGATCATATCCATGGCTTCGGTAACCTCTCCGCTGAAAACCTTGAAGAAAGCAATTTCACCAAGATGTTCCTCGATGGAAACCTTGAAAACAAATAATGAAGCAGGATCAGAAGCATTGCACTTCAGAAGCTTGCCACCGGTTGTTTTGATTCCGGGCATTTCGTTTGGTGAAGGCAGTGAGGTGCCGATGAATTCCATCAGTCGGCCAACACCCTTATTCTGTTTTGCTGAGAGGCAGAAAACAGGATATAATCCCCTGGAGATAATACCAGCCTTAAGACCATTCTCAAGCTGCTCTTCAGTAAGGGTACCATTTTCAAAGAAAGCTTCCATCAGTGATTCATCACTTTCAGCAGCTTTTTCAATCAATGCATTGTGCAGTTCTTCAGCCTTATCCTGTTCAGTTGCAGGAATATCAATCACCTCAACTTTACCATCGCTGAATTTGTGCATTTTCATCTGGAGAAGGTCAACGATGCCATGGAAGGCATGTCCGTCGCCAACAGGATACTGAGCCAGGGTGACATTGCCACCAAACTGTGATTTCAGTTGCCTTATGGTTTCGTCAAAATTGGCTTTTTCATGCTCGAGCTGGTTAACAACGAACAGGACGGGAGTCTGATTTTTTGCAGTATGTCTCCAGTTTATTTCAGTACCTACTTCAACACCATTCTGAGCATTAACTACCATAACAGCAGTATCTGCAGCCCTGAGGGCGGCTACAACTTCTCCGATAAAATCATCGAAGCCCGGGCAATCGATCATATTGATCTTCTTTCCCTTATACTCAGCAAAAAGCACAGTTGAGGTAACTGAGTTCTGCCTTTCAAGTTCGATCTCCCTGTAGTCGGAAACAGTGTTTTTATCTTCAACAGAACCACGGCGGTTGATAAGGCCAGCTTCAAAGAGCATGGCTTCAGCCAGGGTAGTTTTACCTGACTTCGCGCTGCCGATTAACGCAATATTTTTTACTTCATTAGTTTTGTAAACCTTCATTTGGTACTGAATTTATTGTGATTGAAACAGTTATTATCTCTGAAAGGGCTGCAAAGTTATAAAATGCTTTCACATTTCCAAAGCTAGTTTGAAAAAGCCGGAAGATAGATATTTCAATGTATTTATTACATTGAAAATCTTTAAGTTAACTTCGAGTTTTTCTAAGCTGCCCAGATTAATTGATACAGGAAATTTTGAACATGAAAATTAAACCCTTTTACCAGAAAGATTTTGATCACAATATCAGAGAATGAGACATATTTGTAGTTCATACATAGCTGCCATTTGAGAGTGTTATCAGCCCTAAGAGATTCCAGAAAAATAAAATGCTCATTTAATGGTTTCCCCATCAAATGAGCATTTTAAGTTGATTTTAGTGCCTGGATGATCTAGCTATTCACCAGTGAAATATCAAACTGAACGAGATCAACGAACAGCTTTACTCTCTCATCAATTGCTTCATGTGAAAGTCCCTGCAGACCTTCGGTTCCAAACTGCTCAACGGTGAATGAGGCCATAGCTGAGCCATAGATAATGGCATTCTTGAGATTATCAAAGGAAATATCCTTGGTGCGGGCCAGGTGTCCAATGAAACCGCCTGCAAAAGTATCACCTGCTCCTGTTGGATCGAATACTTCTTCAAGTGGAAGGGCCGGAGCGTAGAAGACACTCTTTTCGTGGAATAACAGGGCTCCATGTTCACCCTTCTTAATTACCAGGAATTTGGGGCCCATGGTCAGGATTTTCTGGGCAGCCTTAACCAGTGAATATTCTCCGGTAAGCTGGCGGGCTTCACCATCATTTACAGTGAGGACATCAACCCTCTTGATAACTTCCAGAAGATCATCCCATGCGGTATCCATCCAGAAATTCATTGTATCCATAACAATAAGCTTCGGACGATGGGTAAGCTGATCAAGAACACGCATCTGAACTGAAGGAGTGAGATTGCCGAGAACCAAGAATTCGGGATTTTTGTAGGATTCAGGAAGAATCGGGTCAAAATCGGCAAGGACATTCAGATCGGTAATCAAGGTATCCCTGGAGTTCATATCGGAATGATACCTTCCTGACCAGAAGAATGATTTTCCTTCAGGTTTAACCTGTAGTCCGTCAATATTGATGTTGTATTTACCGAATAGCGACATGTATTCTTCAGGGAAATCACCCCCTACCACAGATACAAGATTCACTTCTCCGCCCAGCTGTGAGGCCGCCAGGCTGATGTAGGTGGCTGCACCACCAAGTATTTTATCGGTTTTGTCGAAAGGGGTCTCAATCTTGTCAAAGGCTACAGTACCAACTACTACGATGCTCATTCGGGAAACAGTTTAAGGGTGGATTTTCAATTTTTTTTGCAAAGATATTGTTTATTTAAAATGATAGTTTAATTTTGCAGTCCCTTTTGGGGAACATACTCCTCCTTAGTCCGCCAGCTGGCGGATTGGTTAGAGTCCCGCACCTGCGGGATTAATCAGAGGGGCGCTGGAAAAGAAAAAAGTTCTTTACATAAAAATATTCCTCCTTAGCTCAGTTGGTTAGAGTCCCGCACCTGCGGGATTAATCCTGCGGGATTAATCAGAGGGGCGCTGGAAAAGAAAAAAGTTCTTTACATAAAAATATTCCTCCTTAGCTCAGTTGGTTAGAGTCCCGCACCTGCGGGATTAATCAGAGGGGCGCTGGAAAAGAAAAAAGTTCTTTACATAAAAATATTCCTCCTTAGCTCAGTTGGTTAGAGCATCTGACTGTTAATCAGAGGGTCGCTGGTTCAAGTCCAGCAGGGGGAGCAAAGAGGCAGCCAAGGCTGCCTCTTTCATTTTCTGGTATTAGCTATTTCTTGATTGTTTTATGTTCTATATCTATTTCATCTATTCAGAATCTTCTGATCTTTATTATGTCGGCTATTCTGACAATCCCTGGAGAAGACTGGATGAGCACAACATGTCGGATCACACAACCTTTACCTCAAAACACAGGCCCTGGGTGTTGAGTGCAGTTTTCGAATGTGGAACTTCAAGAGCAGAGGCTATGAAGATTGAGAAATTCTTAAAAAAACAGAAATCAAAAGGATTCATTAAGAAGCTTACGACGCTTGAAAAGTTTGATGGTCCACTTAGCTCAGTTGGTTAGAGTCCCGCACCTGCGGGATTAATCAGAGGGTCGCTGTCCGCCGCGGCGGACAAGTCCAACAGGGGGAGCAAAAGAGGCTGCAAATGCAGCCTCTTTTTTTATGCAAATTTCTAACATTAGCCCGGTTATGTGAAGTTAATTTGACGTAAGCATTCAGGTCAGGATTGGATCTGCATTAGTCATTAATCGGCAAAAATCCTTTCTCTCCCAGAGAATTAATAATTCCACGGAGGAGAAAATTATTGTTAAAGCTGATCATATATTTCCTTGCGCCTTCCTTTTCAGTGGCAAGCATCTTCTTCTCTGTCAACTTCTTGAACTGGCGGGAAATAATCGCATTATCCTGACCGGCAAACAAATCCCTGATATCTGAAGCCTGAATAAGTGGTTTTTCAACTGCGCGTTTCAATATTTTAGCTTCAATATCCGTGATGTACTTCCTCTCAGTTGAATATGTTATTGCTGGTATAAGGATTTCCCTTTTCAGAAACTCATAATCCAGGAGTTTATCAATCTTTTCGATCTCCTCTTTCAAACCCTCCAGGACATATTCGCACCAGGATAACATTCCGCTTTCGGTTCCGGTATCAGCTTCGGATAACTTCTGATAGTATTTGTTCCTGTTGCTGCAAAACACTGCTGTAGGATTAAGAATTCTGCCATTGCTGACATTAAATCCCAGCCTGATCATCATTGCATAGGTAAAAAGCCGGACCGTTCTTCCGTTTCCATTTCCAAAAGGATGGATCCAGACAAAACGATGATGTGCAATGGCTACCTTAAGCAGATCATACTTGGGACTGTCGTTTTGGTTGATGAATTCAATCAGTTCATTCATATAGTTTTCCACCAGGATCCAATCTGGTGGCATATGCTCGGCCATCGCAATTTTCACATTATGCCTACGATACACTCCTGCAGTGTTCTCCCCTTCTTCGTCTGGGGAGAGTCTATCAACGATCATCCTGTGCATCTCACTGATAAACGCCCTGTTGATTGGATTATCCCTGACATAATCCTCAATAAACGACATTGCGTTTTCAATGTTCCGGATTTCCCTGATTGCTGAGGAAACAGTGCTGGGCACAAACAATTTGGATTCAAGAAATTCTGCAATGGTGGTATTGTTTCCTTCAATCCTGGCGGAACCAATACTCTCAAGGGTATGAAATATATTCTTCAGTTGGAAGAACACTCTGGGATGGGTTGAGCCATCCAGTCGCTTCCGGCGAAGATGATCAAGCTCAATTATCAAATCAGTCAAATTTGAACCAAAAGATGGTTCGATCAGTGATAGATTATTGTGTATGAATATTGGCTGTGACATTTGAATGCAGATTTGCAAAGATTTGACAAATCTAATACATTTATTTGACCAAAATAAATTTAATTAACTATTTATCAGTAATTTATGATATATGCAGACTAACTATTATTTGACATTGATGATAAAATCAATTGACATACCAGGTGGAATAGATTTGATATTTCTGAGCAAACAGCTTGGACATTTTTATAAATAGGAAGTGATCCTCCATGATCAATTGCAAGAAAATTCTACAACATAAATCTTAATACCTGTAAGGTAATCTGATAAATGAAACTTTTGGTATAAATGGTAGCAAATCAGAACAAATGTGGTCATTATAAACCAGTTACCTGCCATTCAACAAGCTCGATATACATCCAGAACTATTGAGGCTTCCATGGATTACGAATTCTATAATTCCCGAATAATTTGTTCTGGTAGGTTCATTAATGAACTCCGGTATTTGTCTTGTCGTAAATGAACCGGCTACTAATGATGAATGATCAGTTTCCCGGTTTCCAATATTCTGCCTTCCCGGAGATGCAGGATCGCATAGATTCCATCTCTGAAACCTGAAGTATTTAACTCGGTTTTAATTGTCCCTGGTTGCAATGGAATCTCCAAAAAAACTTTCCTTCTAAGCCGACAATCTGCAATATGTCACCATTTAGGACCTGTTTGTCGAAACTCAGATTAACAACACCCGATCCCGGATTCGGCCAAACCTTAATATTTCCCGTACGCTCTTTCTCAGTCTGTTCTTCATCAAATCCAAGGGCGTAATCTATATGGATCAAACTGGTGTCTGTTACTATTTGATAACCACACAAACTATCATAGGTAAAGGGGAGAGAGTTTATTGGACTTGTAGTAAAATAATTCCCGGGTTCATAAGGTTCAGTTGGCTGAAACTTGAACAGTTTTAACTTACCTGTATCTTCCAAAGCAAGCAGTTTATTATCAGGTGTTTTTTGCAGGCACACCGGACCCATAAAATTGCCCAATAATATTTCTGATAAGGTATTCCCGGAAGTGTCAACAACCTGAAGAACATCATTTATATAGTAAAAACTATTACCTGCGAAAAATAAAACAGCCATTACCGTATCATTGTATTGGCAGATTGCTTTTGTATTTGGAAAGATATTGAGGGCTGCTGTCTGAATTTCCTTTTCCCTGATAAAAGTCCCGCTATCACTGATTTCAAGGATAAAAAATGAATTTGAAGTTTGCGAGTTATCAGTAACGGAAATTGAATTTCCGGAACCAGAAAGTATGGTTTGTCCTATTCGGTTTGTCCCGCACAATTCCCACTTTTTATTCAATTGCTTGTCGACTTCTGACCAATTGTTACTATTGCTTGGCATCAGGTAATTGCTGTCATTTGTAATCAGCAAATCTTGTCCGAGAATATGTTGCCCGCAATTTCCATTTTCCGGCAATGAGTCAAGGCTGATTACATTCCCTGATTCATCAAAGTGGATAAAGCGGCTATAAGCTGTTTCATGTACCCAATCATGGTTGGTAAACATAGCTAACAAACTGTGATCGGCGAGTTCAACCAATCCGGAAGAAATCTGACCAGCACCCAGCATCAGATTGTAAGACCAGTCAATTTCTCCGCAGGGATTCAGCTTAAGGACAAATCCATAAGTGTTAAAATGAGACACAAAGCCTTCAATGACAATACCCCATCAACTGTCTGGATCATTCGTTGGAAATAGGTAGCTCGGAATTTGTCAGTATAATACTTTCTCCATATTTCATTCCCATTAATATCTGTTTTCAGGACTATCCCATATTTTTCATTTGTTGAATATTGGATTGTACTTGCACCTATGAGATATCCCTTGTCGTAGGATTCCAACAGGCTATTTCCAAATGCATTGCTGCCTGCTTGATAAGTATGGGGCCATTGAGCATAACTGAATGATACCGAAAAGAAAGCAAGAAGAAATAGAATGAAGCGTGTCTTTTTCATAATCAGGATATTTATCAGATAGAATAATTAAACCAAAGTGTTAATTCAAAACAAGTAGAGCGGAATATGATTGCTGAGCTTTACTCTCCAAATAATTTATTCTACTACAAATTTAATACAAACAAGGCTACTTCCTTTCTTATTCTATCAGAAAGATCGCTCAACAAATCAGTGGATCTCAGCCCTCTGCCGAAGATTTACAGACTCTACTAAACTCCTTCTGAACTAATCTTTCCTTGCTTTATCATCTTGATTTGGGATAAATCAATCATTCTTAGTTAATTAATCCCGCTTATATGTATTTCTTTTTCATGTTTCTGCTATAAATCATTAAACGGCAATTTTACTGTTAAACAATTAACAGATAAGTAGGTAGATTGCTTATAATTAATAGTTTACAGGAAGTAATTCTGAAAGTTTAATAGCCGGATGAATCCTTCCGAAATCGCGTTTTAATTTCAGAAAGTATGATAAAGGGAATTTTACTCATTCTGCTATTCGTATTAGGTGCAAACATGGCATTTGAAGCCCGCTCGGAAAATGCCAATGCAACCAAAACAGTGGGTGCTTCAGGTGCTGACTATTCTACCCTCAAGCTGGCATTCGATGCCATTAATGCGGGTACAATTAACGGGGATATTACCCTGCAAATCATTGGAAGCACTACCGAAACATCTTCGGCAGTTCTGAATGCGAGTGGTAGTGGAAGTGCCAGCTACTCATCGGTAAGCATATATCCTACTTCTTCAGGCTTGTCAATAAGCGGAAATCTTGGGAATGTCCCCATTATCGATTTGAATGGAGCTGATTATGTAACCATCGATGGAAGGGTAGATGCAAGCGGCAGTACCTATAACCTGATTATCAGCAATTCAAGCATGAATGAAAACAACACTTCAACCATACGTTTCATAAATGATGCTTCCTACAATACTGTAAAGTACTGCACTCTTAAAGGCTCAACCCGAAGCGGGGCAGCAGGAATTCTGTTTTTCAGTACTGGCACGCTTGGAAACAACTACAACACCATGGATCATAACGAGATTACAAATGCAGGCGGTAACAGACCCTGCATTTCCATATTCTCGAAAGGCAGCACCAATGTACCCAACAGTTATGATTCTTTCACCAATAATAATGTTCATGATGTAATCAACCCAAACCCAACTGCAGGATATATTATCAATTTTTCAGGTGGCACCAGTGGTGGCGATAGTTACAGCAGTGCCTGGACCATCACGGGAAACAGTTTTTATGAGACAACTGCCTATACCATTACAACCTCCTATGATTACAATATAATTTACATTATTTGCTCGACGGGAACCAATTACAATATCTCGAACAATTACATTGGAGGCAGTGCGCCTTTATGCGGAGGAACTCCCTGGGTTAAATCTACAGGTTGCAATTCATTTTGTGGAATCAGACTTACCTGCGGAACAGCAGCAGCAAGCAATGTACAGGGAAACACAATTAAAAACTTCAATTACACTAACAGCTCCGCCTATTATACCGGCTGGACTGGAATAGCCGTAAGCGGAAATGTCAATCTGGGTACAACAACAGGCAATAGCATTGGCGAGTCTACCGGCACAGGATCCATACAATATACATCACCAACTTACGGCACCTACTGCCCTTCATTTACTGGACTGCGCATTGACGGTGCCGGCCCGGTATATGTCCAGAACAACATCGTAGGTTCCATTACCATGAACAGCAATACGGCTGCCAATGCTGTCAATTTCGATGGAATCTGCCTTTGGCCCAATTATATGGGCACATGCGTAGCAAGCAACAATAGTATCGGCAGTATTTCCACTCCTAACAGTATCTACTCAACTTCAACTGCTACCACAGACCCCCAAACAGTAAGGGGAATCTACTGCGGAGGGGCCGGCAGCACTGTGACCATCTCAAACAATACCATTGCGAATCTCACAAACGGTTCCTGCAATACAACTGTAGCGAATAATGGCTTCATCTATGGACTTTTCATTACACAAAACAGCAATACAGTTTCAGGAAATACAATACGGGACCTTACTATTACCAACGCCAATACTGGTACCGGTCCAACCAGTGCTGCACCTACAACCACATCACTTTCAGCTGCAGGAATAGCCTTGGCAATGTCAGCAAATTACGCCCAGAATATCACAGGCAACACTATCTATAATATTTCGAATACCTATTCTTCCTTTGCCGGACATGTTGCAGGCATTTATTTCTGGGGAGGATCAACCGCAAACTCTGTAAGCCGTAACCTAATTTACGGCCTCAGTGTCAATTCCGGAAGCACTTCAGCCATAATTTCAGGCATTAAGATAGCCGGAGGTGTAACTACCTATTCAAACAACATTTTAGTCCTCTCAGGAAATACTACAACCAGCATGTATGGCATTTATGATGCAGGATCATCCGGTACCAGCAACCTGTATTTCAATACCTCATACCTGAGTGGTTCTCCATCCTCCGGGTCGCTGAACAGTGCCTGTTTGTACAATGCAGCCAATTCCAGCATCAGGAATTACAGAAATAATCTTTTTGTGAATGCCCGATCCAATAACGGGGCCTCCGGGAAACATTATGCCTTGTATATTGCCACAACCGGAGGAAATCTCACCTGCGACTATAATGATTACTATTTTGAAGGAACCGGAGGAACAATGGGTTACTACGGAGGAGATAAGGCATTTGTCCCGATAGTAACGGGCGTTACCGGAAACGATGCACACAGCTGGAACCTGAATCCTTCACTTGCTTCTGCAGGCGGCACGTCTGCCAACAACTATATCCCTTCCACGGCTTTAACCGCTGTAACCGGCACAGGAATTACCATCGATCACGGCGGGACAACCCGTTCAGCCTCTTCACCGGAAATAGGTGCCTGGGAACAAAACAACACCATAACCTGGACCGGGACCACGGATACTGACTGGCTGGTAGCAGGCAACTGGGATTCCGGCACCTTACCCACAGCTTCAACCAATGTAAGCATTCCTTCAGCACCGGTGAATCAGCCTCATATAACGTCACTGGTGAGCAGTCCGGCAGTCTGCAACAACCTGAGCATTGAATCGGGAGCCATATTGACAATCAATTCAGGTAAAGCCCTGACTGTAAACGGCAGTATTACAAACAATGCAGGCAACAGTGGATTGCTGATTAACAGTGATGAAACCGGAACAGGATCTCTTATCCAAAGTTCCTCAAGTGTAGGTGCTACAGTTCAGAGGTATATTACCGGGAGCGCTACACTCGAGGAGAATATCTATCATTTCGTTTCTATTCCTCTTGACTATGCCAGTCCGACCTCCAATTTGTTCCTGGGATCCTATCTCGACATTCTGGATGCAACACAAACAGATTCAACGAATAATGATTACTATGGCAAATGGGTTAATCTGGGATCATCAACCACCACCCCTCTATCCGTTCATAAGGGGTATATGATCTATTATCCCGGAGCATCCAAAACATATACCTTCAACGGAAATCTGAACACTGGCTTATTCAGTACAGATGTATCCTATGGAGGCACCTATACCTTCAATCTGGTACCCAATCCCTATCCTTCGGCCATCAACTGGGGAGCTGCAGGAGGCTGGATCAAAACCAATATAGGCTCAACGGCATGGATATGGAACTATTCCGGCGGAAACTACACAACGCTTTCCGGCACATCCTATGTTCCTGTTGGACAAGCTTTTATTGTGATGGCTACTGGATCTTCACCGGTTCTATCGATGAATAACAACGCTTGTGTCCATAATACCCAGGCATTCTATAAGTCGGATGCTGAAAACACCCTCAAAATAACTGCCCGCTCAAACAATTACTATGATGAGGCTTTCCTGAGTTTTGACAATACAGTTGCTCCGGGATTTGACCCTCAGTCTGACGGATTCAAGATGCGCGGACTGGAAGAAGCGCCGCAACTCTGGACAGAAGAAGGAGATGAGCAGCTAAGCATCAATAAGCTGCCAACTCCATCTGAAAACCTAAGCGTTCCCCTCGATTTTACGACCACTTATTCCGGTCCAGTCACCCTTAATTTCACGGGTATGGAGAGTTTCAACCCTACACTTAAACTGAAGCTTCAGGATCACATCAACGGTTCAATAATTGATTTGCGTCAGAACAGCATTTATGAGTTTTCCCATGATCCATCCAATATTGAAAAGCGCTTTAGCCTGATTTTCGGAAGTCCGGATGGAGAAAACGAAGTAACTGTCAATAAAGGAAAAGTCTATATAAGCGAATGCAGAATTTTTATCGAACTTCCTTCGATGCAGAATCGTCATGCCACAATTAGGGTGTATGATTTATTGGGTCAGATTATCAGCACAAATGAAAACAGATTCGATGGACAATTCAGCATTGAGGCCCCGGATGCAAAGGGAATTTACATCGTTGAAATAACCACGGCAGACAGGAAGTTTGTGGCGAAAGTGGTTAAGCGGTAATACAGATATCCTTTGTATTTCGGGAGTTTTCTCAATTTCAGCAAGCTAATCAAGTCTGGGCTGAAATCAATTCAAATAAAGACAACACTTCCTTAGTACTTCATCACCCTCTTATTCACCTTCGTACCATCAGTCCTGTAAAAAGAGATAGTGTACATGCCTGAAGGATATCCGGAAAGATCAATGCTTCCGGCATTCAAAACCTGTACAGTCCTTAAGTCCAATTCCTGTCCCAGGGCTGAGCTTACCGTTACCCTGTTTACAAAGTCAGGCAAGCTGAAAAAGACCTGTCCGTTGGTTGGATTTGGATAAATATTCCATTCAAGTGAAGAAGGGTCTTCCATACCGACATTCGGACAATTAACTTCGTTAGCCAGATATTTACCACCCGACAGGTTTCCTGCTTCCCAGCATTTATCTGTTGAAGTAGAGAGGTCAACGGTCTGCTGCATGGCGGAAGTAGAACCATTGTTAAACACAACTCCGATGGGTAGGTTTGAGTAACCGCTTACAGTATAGGAATAGAATCCATCAGTTCCCAGAGTCATTGAAGTACCTGGCCAGCCACCACATAAAGCAGTACTTCCCTCCCAGGCATATACCTTGCAGGCAGTCCATCCGGAAGGCACTTTAAATCGAACCTTTATGGATGAAGGCATGGATGAGAAAGTATAGACATTTGTTTCTATGGGAGAATACAAATGAGAAATAGGATCATAGGCAACAGCCTTGATGGTTTGAGAGCTTGAAACCGTAATCGGAAGAGTATATAAAGTCGATGTATTTGTTGGAGTGGAGTTATTGGTAGTGTAATAAATCTGATCTCCGGTGGTGGTTGTCATGGTTACCGTTTGCGGTGTGAAATAGGTTCCACCTGCAGGACCAACCATCAATGATGGAGCAACAGGATTAGTGGTTTTTGTCCAGATGGCATAATCAGTTCCCGAAGTAGCAAGGGTATAATCAGAGGGCGCAGAATAGGCTCCGCTTCCAATTTTAACGATAAGGCTTCCATTAAGTCCGGTGGCAGTGGAAACGTAAATATTGCCGGCATACTGATTTACCACAACATTGCATTCACTATGCAGCTGCACGGCGCGGCGGGCTGCAACCATCTGGAATATTTCACTCTTATTGGAATTCCAATGCGCCAGAAGAACACAGGGTACTCCCGGAGAGCCCATCAGATAAGCATAGGCTGCCAGTACGTTTCCGTTGAATCTGTTGGCATTTCCCGTTATGTAGGTGTCGTGGTTATCCACAAAAGTGACGGCATATCTTTTGGTGTCAGGATGGTGAATCAATCCTGCTGGCTGAGGAGTTGTGCCATTCATGAGCCATACCAGATTGGAGAGGTTCATTCCGCCATTCCACATGGCAGAGTTAAGACTGAATTTCTCAGGGAAGTCGAAGGTCGTGGAATTGTTGTTGCAACCATTAACCCAGGCTTTGCACAGATCGTAACTGCCGTCGAAATACTCACCTACTGAGAAATAAGCACCCACTGCATTATTGTATTCATTTACGAAAGAAGCAGTAAATCCTTTAGTCATATCATACCGCCATCCCGAATATCCCATTTCGTTTTTAAGGAACTGCATATATCCTTTGATGTTATTCCTAACGGTTGCACTCAAATGGTCAAGATCGCGGGAGCCATTGAAATCATCACCTGTATCAGGCGCTCCGGTGGGAGTTGCTTGTCCGGGCTGATTGGCAACCTCATCAGTGCTGCATATCTGGGCAGGTCCCATGGAATATGTCACTCCATTATAGGTTTCTGTTGGAAAGTCGGTCCAGTTGGTAGCTCCACTGCGGTGATTTATCACTACATCTGCAATTACCTTAGCACCCCGGTTATTTAAGGAACCAATCAGAGCCTTTAATTCGTCGGTAGTACCGAAAGCACTATTCTGGTCAAACCACCAGACAGGAGCATATCCCATGCTGCTGGAGCTCTGGCAGTTACCACTGGGTGGAAGCCAGACCAAACTGAATATTGGAGCAATTTCCCCTGATTTGGAAGTGAGGGTAGTCCATTTGCTGTCGGTATAGGAATCCCAATAGAATCCCTGCAGCATCACGTCCTGGCATTGAGCAGGAGCCTGGGCTTTAATTGTTGAATTCCAGAAAGAAACCAATAGAAGTAAAAACAGAGAATAGTATCTGATCATGATGATTGAATTAATGAGCTTGTTATGATGCAAAGCTAATCAGAATCAACTGAATTCGATTGGTTCAGAAATTTGTAATCATTATGCAATTGGATTAATGAATTGCATGAGCCTACCACTTACGATGCTATATCATGACGGTGAGAAATATCGGTTTAGTATTCCTCATAACAGTGTAATACGAAAAGTGATTATCACCAGATAGAGCTTTTCAACTCTAAATTGTTAAGGGAAAGTGGCCTGAATATGGGTGGCTTTCCTGTAATTTTTTATTGAGAATACGTCCTTTTGAATCACATTTTCAACAGAGATCACGCTGAAACGGTATCCTCCCTCTTCAACCTGGTAAAAGCAATAATCAGGAAGCTGATCACAAAAAAGGAGGAGAGCAGTAAGGTGCTGTTTCGCATGCTTCCGGTTACCTGTTCAATTATGCCGAAAGCAAGCATTCCAATGACGATTGCCAGTTTTTCGGTGCTGTCGTAAAAACTGAAGTAGGAGGCTGTATCGCTGGTATCCGGGATTAACTTCGACCAGGTGGAACGGGCCTGGGACTGTATTCCACCCATTACCAGTCCGACGAGTCCTGAAAGAATAAAGAACTGCATTTCTTCATGCACATTATAGGCTGAGAAGCAGATAAATATCCATATTCCAAGCATCCACAAAAGGGAGGTTCTGTTGCCAAAGCGTGAGGAAACTCTTCCAAACAGGAAGGCTCCAAGGATTGCCACAAGCTGAATGATAAGAATGGTCATGATCAGCTTGGTATCAGTGATTCCCAGCTCTGCCTTTCCGAACAGGGAGGCAACAATAATAACGGTCTGCACACCCATGCTGAAAAAGAAGAAGGAAAGCAAAAACCTGTTCATGGTTTTATGCTTTTTGATCTGTTTGAACACCAGCAGAACCTCGTGAAATCCTTTGGTGAAAATGCGAACATCCCAATGAACCTCCTTTCGTTCTTCTCGTAAATAATAAAAGGCAATGCGGGAAACGGCAAACCACCATATTCCAACCTCAATAAACGAAAACTGAATGGCTTCCATAGCGCTGGAAAATCCGAACCATTGGTATTTCTGGAGGGAAAAAATATTGAAGATGAGCAGAACCATACTCCCGGCATATCCGAAGGAAAATCCCCTGGCACTGATTCTGTCATACTGATCGGGAGTGGAAATGATGGGCAGGAATGAATTATAATAGACAAGGGAACCCGCAAAACCAAGGACTGCCAGCATTGGAAGGAGGAGACCGAGTCCGATATTGGCGCCGTTGAAGAAGTATAATCCAATGCAGGCAAAGGATCCCAGCAGGGTGAAGGCTTGCATGAAGCGTTTCCTGTATCCTCCCAGATCTGCAATTCCGGAAAGTGAAAGAGTTAAGAGAATGACCAGGAAATATCCCAGAGCTATTGCGTATTCATACAAAACGGTATTCTTGATGCTCATTCCCAAAAAGGTTACCATTTCGGAGCCAAATGCCTTCTTGGTTACTTCCTGATAAAAGATTGGGTACAATACAGTGTTTACGCTCAGTATGTATGCAGAATTAGCAATATCGTAGGAGCACCATGCATTGATAAGCTTCGGGGAATTTTTGGGCAACATTGGTTTATTCATATTCCTGGATAGAGTCGCAATAAGATTCAGCTATGGCATAAAACTAGCATTTTCTATTGAAAGACTCAAAGGTTGACTTGTTTTTTGTCAACGCATTGATGGGTTAGACAGAAGAAGCTGATTGGCGTTTAGTAATTATTGTGAATCGTTTGACAATAGATTTTCTTTCTTTGGAGAGCCTTCATAATATGAGAATTTTTCCTGCCACAAAGGCATAAAGGCACGAAGTCCGCCGCAGCGGACACAAAGTGAATCAGTAAATTAACTACCAAATTCGTAAGATGAGTCCCAAAAGTGGATAGAACCAGAAGTGTGTATTTTGGTAACCAATGAACCTTCCGGGAGCATCTCTCGATATTCGCTGAATAAGTCGGGAAACTGCCAAAGGAAATATGTCATTCCCTGAATAATTGCAGGTTTCCTTGCAAAACAGGAGATCGTTTGACTAAAAATTCTTACATTTGATTAAACAGCTAAATTTTCGATGAAAAAAACACACACCCTGGTTCACCTTTTATCAAAGATTTTAGCTTTCATTATCCGCTGGATTCTGCGTTCCAGATATAGCGTTTCAATCAAGGGCGCTGATATTGTTCAGAAAAACGGACCTGTACTTTTCCTGCCAAATCATCAGGCTCTCACAGATCCGATTATCCTGATGAGTTATGTCTACAAATTCTCAAGCGTTTCCCCTGTCATTTCTGAAAAGTATTATGATGTGCCAATTGCTAAATGGTATTTCCGACAAATCGGGGCTGTGAGGGTAAGTGATCTTGAATCAGGCAACCGCGATACCAATGTTCTGAAGGTTATCACACGCTCAGTTTATAAAGGCTTCAAGAGAAACAAGAATGTTGTGATTTATCCGGCCGGACAACTAGCCGGACATGGGTATGAGAAGATCTTCAATAAAAAATCCGTTTATCATATTGTAAATAAAATCCCGGATGATGTTCAGATTGTTGGTGTCCGCCTGACAGGGCTATGGGGAAGCATGTTCTCAAAGGCACGTACCCCAAAGTCACCTGATTTCTTCCTTCAGCTGCTGAAAGGGCTTCTTATTGTATTTGCCAATCTTATCTTTTTTGTTCCTAAACGCAAGGTTAGCCTCGAATTTGTTGACCTGACAAAAACCGCCAAAGAGCAGGTGCTTCTCGGACAAAAGCCTTTCAATCTGTTTCTGGAAGAGTTTTTCAATGTGAATGGTGAGGAACAGGCACTTTTCCTGAAGCATTTCTTTTATTCTCTATCAAAATGAATTCTTAAAGAAAATGCACACAGCTTGAGCTACCCCATGACGTAAAAAGCTGCCTGAGTGGAAAAGTGATTCGCTTTACGATTCAATATGCATACTGGCACAAAGTTCAATGAATTGTTATTGCAGACTGAATCAATAAGACTCCCAAATTTGAATGGGGTTAACAATAGAATATAATTCCAAAAAATACATAGGAAAAATAAGAGCCAGACAAAGCCTGCCCCAGTTGGATTGCAGTCTTTGCCTGGCTTAATAATATCTGTGGTTGCCTGTAATTACTTTGCTGAATAGTAGCAAACCTTGGGTGATACAATCTTCTCTTCCTTTTTCAGAGCCTGAATTGCTTTATCGACCAATGCCTTGTCGATACCTGCCTGAGCTGCGATCTCAGCTGATTTCATTGGTTTGGATGAGTCTCTCAGCGTAATCAGTACGATGTCCTTTGTTTCCATTTGAGTGAGAATATTGGTTAGAATTTTATTGCTTACGCCTTAGCCGGAGCCATTTTGTGCCCGATAAATCCCAAAATCAGCCAGGGGAAAATCGCATCGGCAAAATAGGCGAAAATATCAGGTTCCTTGTACCAGATGAAACTTGAATAAGGCACAAAGAAAAAGCCTATCATACCTATAGCAAGTGAAATCATAAGTCTGTTCTTAAGACTGGGATCCTTCTGCTGCAAAAATATCCAAAACAACAGAAAAGCAATGACAAAAGCCACTAAAATACCACGGATCATCGGCATGGCCATACTCATGGAATTCGTCTTGTGGAAATTAACAACAGCCCAGGGTTTTCCCTCCATTGATTTCATGGAAGCTTCCTGCTCCGCACTGCTTAGCGACGGATCCGGCTGTCCGAGAAAATACATTCCTTCTTCAATTCCCAGATCCTGAAGTTTCTGAAGAATCTCGTTCTGAGCAGGTGTGTAAACCGATGCCGCCTTATGGAAATTCGGCATTGCATTGGATAAGAAAAGCCATCCAAATATGACGATGGCTCCTATTGCTGAAAATAGTAAGTGTTTTTTCATAGTTGAGGGTTTATTTGTTTCTTCAAATATACATTATTCAATGCAAATTGTTCAAAGAGTTCTGAATCAGGCTATTCAAAGGGCAAAATATTAATGGATTCCAACAATTATTAAAAACAGGAATAATGTCTTTGAAAAATCCAAGCAATTTTTCCTTAAACCTTTTATTTTCAAGCATTTTGGGCCCAAAAAAGCAGTTACATATGTACTTGAACGCTATTAATAAAAAAAGATATATGAAAAGACTGTTTTTCCCTTTGCTGATGCTCGTAATTCTTGCTGCAGCCTGTAAAAAAGAAGAGGATAAGGACTATGCATCATTGATCCTGGGGTCCTGGATTAATACACAGATTGACAACCAGGCTCTGCTCACAGATGCCTCATTTGTCATGGAGTTCCGCACCGATAAGGTGGAATTCTATGCATCCGGATATCAACTGGATTCTGATAATAAAACATGGCTGGAAAGCGAAAATTTCACCTATTCGGTAAATGGAAAAACAATTTCAATCGGGGGTACAGATAATCTGAACAAAGTATTCAATATTATTTTTGAAATCCAGTCAGTCGATGACAAAACCCTCAGCTATTCGGTGACTAAATTCATGATTGACAATGTGGACTATCCGGATTCAAAAATATATACATGCACAAGGCCGTCGACAGACCTGAGCAGCCAGTTTGTTGGCACATGGTACGGCAAGAACAGCACTGCCGGAACAACTGACGACAAATACCATTACTGGGAATATTTTGCTGATGGCAGCTTTAACTATTATTTTCAGGACGATTCCGGCAACTGGATCAATAAACCCGACAATGAAGGCAAGTACTTCCTGTATGGTGGACTGATGGCGACCAATTACACCAATGACCTCTTATCAGGATCGACCGGTAAAGCGTATGAATGCTGGAATATCAGTATTACGGGCAATACCATGGATTGGACTGCAATCAGAGAAAACGGCAAGACCGTTAGCTTCCATATGGAGAAAGTAAGCGGACCTCCGCAATAATTCTCAATTCTGTAATTCTCTCCAGAGACCTATTTGTCGGTATGATAACAAAGGCTTCATTCCCTCAGAAAGGTTATGACTGTATGCTATGATTCGTTTAGTAATGCAAGACTGATTTCATCATTCTGCTTTACAAAAAGTCATGGCTATAGCAGGCCTCTTCAGTTCAGAGAAGCAATAAATTATCTTGAAGTTCTAAGGAAATAGCGCCTGCTTAGGCCCTGCTCAAACGTTTTTCGAGTTGCCTTTTCGAAATCTCATAATTCAGAATTCGAATCTGGCGAATGATATTTATAGGTTTTTCAAAATTGGCAATTATATACTCTGGATTGATCTGTATGTACATTTTTAGTCTTCTTAGTTAAGGTAATCCATTCAGCCTGCTCTCTCACTATCAACTTATTAACTATCAAAAATGAATGGATGTTACTTTAATAAACAGGCCTGGATCAGCTTTGTTTGATATAACTATCTTGTCAAACGCCATGCCATAGTTCATTGCGCTGATATTCAGTACCATAGAAATGTCATTCTGTCAGGGTTTTATTCAAATAAATTGAGGTCCGAAAAGGGTTTCACATTATTTCCTTACCTGATCCGGGGCTAATTATCATTTCGAATAGTCTTAACCTGTTCCCGGAAAACTTATTTTCTCCACCGAATCTGTCTGTAAATACTCTTCAATGTCAGATTCTGTATACATTTCCATATTTTCGTATTTCCTTAATCTGAAATCAACCATATGGCTGAAGAGATAAAAACAACCCGATCCTCCTTCCCCCGCAACTTCTGGACTGTAATATCCATGGAATTTTTCGAAAGGGGGTCCTATTACGGAATGATGTCAGTCCTTTCTGTTTACATGGTTTTAAGCAGGACAGAAGGCGGACTTGGATTTTCGAAGGAAAGTGTAGGAGCCTTAAAGAGTGTGATTGTTCCAATGCTGTATTTCCTTCCAATCATTTCAGGTGCTTTGGGCGACCGCTTTGGTTACAGGAAAATACTATTCTTTGCTTTTGCCTCCATGAGCACAGGTTATTTCTTTGCCGGACTATCGACAACCTACCTGTCAATTTTCAGCAGCCTTTTTCTGGTGGCACTTGGAGCCGGTTTCTTCAAACCCATGATCAGCGGTACCATTGCGAAAGTGACTGATGAATCCAATTCAACTCTGGGTTTTGGAATTTTCTATTGGGCTATTAATCTGGGGGCATTTCTCTTCCCATTGATTCTGGTTCCCTGGCTAAAAAGCTATTCCTGGTCCTATATCTTCTTCATGGCATCTATTGGCACAGGCTGGCTGATCCTGCTGAACCTGTTTGTTTACAAGGAACCGGTTCGCGAAAAGAATAACAAGCCATTGGTTGTGGTTTTCACCGAAATGATCCTCGTTCTGAAAGATTACCGTTTCTTCCTGATGCTCTTTATTTACAGCGGCTTCTGGATTATGTATTTCCAGGTATATGACTCCGTTTTATGGTATCTGACCGAAAAAGTTGATATGACACCTTTCAATAATGTCGTTAATTCCTTCCTTGGACTATTCATGAGCAATCCAAGCTGGAAGTTTGAGGCAGAACACGTTACTGCTATGAATGCCGGAGCAATCATATTACTTCAGATCCTGGTTTCAAGCATAGTCAGAAAAACAAAGGTTCTCCCCACCATGATTTTTGGAATAGCCCTTGGCTCCCTTGGAATGGGAATGCTTGCAATTGCCCCGAATGCCTGGATTTTCATGGCTTCCATGTTTGTCTTCACCCTTGGCGAAATGATTGCTCATCCAAAATTCATCTCTTACGTAGGACTTATCGCCCCTCCCGACAAGAAAGCAGTCTACCAGGGCTATTCTTTCCTTTACGGTGTAATTGGCAGTTTTGTCGGCGCACTTCTGGGTGCATTTCTCTATGTCAAATTCGTTGAAGAGCAAAATAACCCTTCACTCCTATGGATTACCTTCTCAATGATCGGCGTGGTAACAATTATCGGACTGCTGCTTTATAATAGATTCTTTGTGAAACCTCAACTGAAGGGGTGAGTACTCATCCCCTGAGTAAACAATCGACAATGAAAAACCAGTTGCTTTTCCTCCTGGCACTAGCCATTTCTCCAGTCCTGTTCGCCCAGACTGCTGCCCTTAAGGATATAAAAAAGGTGAATTCATATTCCCCGAAGCCGGTTACAAGTCCGGGGCTGAATCCTATAATTTCACTTAATGGGAATTGGAAGTTCAATCCTGAAGCTGGTGCAGAGATGGAGTCAGTCAAGCCGGTTAATGGTTCAGGATGGAGAACTATTTCAGTTCCCGGTGACTGGACAAATCAAGGATTCAAGGTGAAACCGGGCATGCCGGGATTGTATTTCAGGGCCTTTACTATTCCTGCAGAATGGAAGGATCAGCAGATCAAACTCCGCGCAGATGGGCTCCAAAGCTGGGCAAAAATATGGATCAATAATAAGTATGCGGGTGCTCATCTGGGGGGATTTACTGCCAATGAAATTGACATTACCGCATTGGTCAAACCGGGCACCAATAAAATCTTCATAGCAGTTCAGAATGAATCCATTGCAGATTCACTCGCTAGTACCACACAATATGCGGCCTTTCAAATCGGGGGTATCTTCCGGAAAATATACCTGATGGCCCTGCCAAAAGTGAACATTTCAGAATTACTGGTTGAGTCGGGATTCAATGAAAACCGTAATACCGGACATCTCAAACTGAAATACAGAATTAATAACCAATCCGCTTCTGAAAAACAAAACATCCAGGTTCGATATGTATTGCACGATAGCTTTGGTAAGGAAGTTGCAGCAGGAATTCCAGCCAATACCATTGCTTCACTGCAGCCGGGAAAAGAATCTGAAATAATTGCGGAATCCGTTATACCTGATATTCAGCCCTGGGATTGCGAGCACCCCAGACTCTACACTCTTTCATTGCAATTGTATATCGATAGCAAACTTATTGAAACGGTAGAAAAGAAAACAGGCTTCAGAACTATATCTGTTGTTGGAAATCAGGTTTTCGTTAATGGAATGCCAATAAAACTCAGGGGATCAAACAGGCATGAAACCTATCCCACCACAGGCAGGACCATTACCTCGGAAATTTGCCTGACCGATGCAATCCTGTTCAGAAATGCCAATGTCAATTATATACGCACTTCTCATTATCCTCCAAGTGAGGAATTTCTTGACGCCTGCGATTCACTGGGAATGTATGTTGAGGTAGAATCTCCTTTCTGCTGGGTTGGACATGAGGCAAATGCCAAATGGGCAAAGGATGATCCTAAAAGCCTAAGCTTTGTGGATTACATAATGCAGGCTACCAGGGAAAATATAAAGTTCAACTTTAATCATCCTTCCATACTTATTTGGAGTCTTGCCAACGAATCCCTCTGGAGTGATATCTGGAAACAGGCTCATGCTCTTGCCGACGAACTGGATCCAACACGCCCAAAAACCTTTCACGATCAGGCTTTCGGAGGATACAACAACGCAGGAAGCACGGAGATGCCCATTGCAAATTATCATTATCCGGGTGATGCAGAGCCTTTCGATAGAAGGAATAACGCAAGACCTTTGCTCTTTGGTGAATATTGCCACATCAACACATACAACAGGCGCGAAATCCTCACTGATCCCGGCGTCAGGGATAACTGGGGCGAAGGTTTCAGCAGGATGTGGGAACGCTGCTATCTTTCAAAAGCTGTTCTTGGAGCAGCAATCTGGGCCGGAATTGATGATATCTTCTATTTACCGGATTCCACTGCTGTTGGATATGGAGAATGGGGCATCATTGATGGCTGGAGACGCACAAAACCGGAATATTTCCATGTGAAGAAATCCTATTCTCCAATCAAATTAATTCCTACTGAAACCGATTGGCCCGATGCAAATGGAATTATTCGTCTGAATATTGAAAACCGCCATGATTTCACAAACCTGAGCGAGTTGCAGATGTCATGGAAAGCTGGTGACAGAACGGGCGTCACCACTCTCAGCCTTGCCCCCAGAACTGAGGGCATTCTTGAAATCCCCACAGGTAAACTAACCGGATCTGAAGAGTTTCTGGAAGTCTGGTTTAACAGTCCGAGAGACTTCGAAATTGATCATTATAAAATCCCTTTCAAAAAACCGGCTTTACCCTTGGCAAAAAATAAATCAATTGCCTCTGGCAAGGCTGTTCTGAAGGAAACTCTGGATAGTCATATCGTCACAATCGGAGGTTTGGTGCTAACTTTCGATAAAAAGCTGGGACAATTGGTTTTTGCAGTCCGGGGACAAGACACTATCATTAATGGAGCGCCTTCATTCATGATGCTTGCTCAGGCCACTGAAGAATGCCGCCCCCAGCATAATCTCTTCATTAAACCACTGAATAACTTACAAGAATGGGACTGCCAGAAGTTTAGCCTGAATGTTATCAATGATACTGTGGTTTTTACTCAGGGGATGACTAAAGTCAGGGCCTCAGTAGATGGAACGCTTCAATTTTCATACGAGTATACTGTTACCCAGGACATAAATCCGAGGCAGTATGGGATGGTATTGCACCTGAATAAATCGTGCAATACTCTTGAATGGAACAGGAAGGGAATTTGGACTGCTTATCCGGAGGGCCATATTGGACGTGAGAGTGGGCGGGTTTGTGACTCTGTACCAACGAACAAGCGAAACATTTGGACCAAACCAGCCAATGACTGGAAAGATGATATAAGGCCGCTGGGTAACAGCGATTTCTGCTCAACCAAGGCTGGTATCCTGAATGCAAGTTTAACCTCTCCAAAGGGTTACGGAATATACATAACATCAGATGGAAGGCATAGTGTCAGGGCATTCAGGGAAGAAAATTCTACGGGATTCCTGATTGCAGACTTCAATTCGGGAGGTGGTGACCTGTTCTTTGCCGGACACCATCAATCGGAAGACCGTCCACTAAAAACCGGAGAAAAGGTGAAAGGTAGTTTTTCTATAAGTATTTATTAGTCAAAAGCTGTGTAGGGGTAAAAGCCTCAATAAGTGTCTTATATATAGTAGTAATTCCTTCACAAGGAATACTTATTCCATATTCTAATTAATCCTTAATAAACAGTTTATGAAAAAATTTGGCCTTTTTATAAGCATAGCAATATTGATTATTCTATCCATTTCATGCAAGAAAGATTCTGGTAGTCCGGAAATAAGGATAACTAAAATCATTAAGACTTCTTCTGAGGGAAATTCTATTATTGCGGCTTATTCCTATAACCAAAATAATCAGTTGGTGAAGGTTCAGTATCTAGACCGTGATGAAAACTTCAGCTATAATCAGGATGGAAGCCTTCATAAATATATTAGCAACAGAAACTCCCAGTTAATTTACACATTTCAATACAAAGGGAATGTTATTGATTATGTGCTTGTTGAATTTACGAAAGAAGGATTAACAAATAAAGATGATACTATTTCCTTTAGTTATGATCCTTTTGGACATATCTCTATGGCATTCTATAACTTTACCTATTATCCTAATCATACGGAATACATATGTGACAATGCCGGAAATATTACCCGGATTGTGATTCAAGATGACCATGACTCTACATGGTTAAGCTGGGACAACTCAGGCAACCTAATACAAAGTATTAAAAAGGCAAGAAATTATGAAACAGGAGGTTATGAATCATATACCTCAAACTATCATTACGATAATGGACTAAATTTTAAGACTGCAGCTCATTATCCGAAAGAATTCCTGTTTCTCAATTCTTTGAACCCTCACCCCACACAATCAAGATCAAACTGTGTTGATTATAATTTAATAAACTATGTCGTTCAAATGGAGTCAGGAATACCGACTTTTATGGAGTACAATGAACAAAATTATCCAGTCGGGTTGAAATTCTTTGATAGTCATTTTTCTGATACCTACTATGAATTTGTGTACGAGAAATATCAGCCCTGAGTAATTATCCCCTGAGTTCCATCTTCTTCTCCGTTACCTTCTCCAGCATCTTCATATTAACCTCCACTCCAATGCCGGGGCCGGTTGGAACTGTCATGGTGCCATCAGGATTAACAACGAATTCAGGCTCAACAATATCTTCCTTGTAGTAGCGCTTGCTGGCGGATATATCTCCTGGCAGGGTGAAATTGGGTAATGATGCCAAACCTACGTTTCCGGCACGACCGATACCTGACTCAAGCATGCCTCCGTGCCATACTGGGATATTCTGACTGGCGCAATAATCATGAATCAGCTTCGATTCGGTATATCCTCCAACCCTGCCGGGCTTGATATTGATAATCCTGCAGCTGTCGAGCTCAATGGCAGCACGGGTATCATCAAGGGAGTGAATACTTTCATCAAGACAAATAGGAGTCATTAATTCGCGCTGCAACTTGGAATGGTCATAAATATCTTCATAACCCAATGGTTGCTCAATAAGCGAAAGGTTATACTTATCCATTTCACGGAATAATCCAATGTGATCGAGGGTATACGCAGAATTAGCATCTACCTGCAACAGCAGTTTCGGGAACTCCCTTCGCAATGCTTCAACAAACTGCATATCCAGTCCGGGTGCAATCTTGATTTTGATGCGCTGATAACCTTCCTGAAGGTAACCTTCAACCTTGTGAATCAGATGAGGGACTGAATCCTGAATGCCAATACTTACACCTACATCAATTTTATCACGAACTCCACCCAGCATTTTTGAGAGTGAAATGTTCTTCGATTTTGCAAAAGCATCCCAAAGCGCTGCTTCCAACCCTGCCTTGGCCATCATGTGTCCGCGAACCTTTGAGTATGCTGCAATAGCTTCATCTACACTTGCGATATCCTTTCCAAGAATAGACGGAATCAGGAAATCCTTCAGAATATGCCAGGCAGTTGTAACGGTTTCATAGGAGTAGAAAGGCGTCCCTTCGGCAACACTTTCACCCCATCCTGTGACTCCTTCTGCATCTACCCTCACAATGATATGTTCCTCATCATACTCAGTACCCATAGAGGTTACAAAAGGGCTTACCAGGACCATCCTGATGTGTCGCAATTCAATTCGGTCGATTCGCATAGCTTGGATTTATTAATAAACGTGAATTATTTATTTGGCTTTATTTTCTACCCTTAATACCGGAAAAACACTGTCTGACTTCAACAAATGTGCAAAGGATTTATAGGTAACCAATCCAAGCTCCGACTGCGGTTCCAATGCCTGAATGATCATATTCCCCTTTAGCTGCTTTATAGGCACAAAAACATATTCCGATGCTGCAGGACTTTTAACTTCCCGAACCTCAACTTTGGGATTTACTATTATGTCGCGCTCAAAGTCCATGGAATCGATACTATTGATAAAATACCGCTTATAGGTCTGCTTCCCTGATGGCTTGAAATCTGTGAAGGTGAGGGACTGCAGATTAATCCAGTTCATCAACTCCGCATTGCTGCGCGGAATCAGGTATCCCAAAGGCCTTTCAACATCAAGGATTGATTTGACAACCGGACGGTAATCCTTCACTTCTACAATTGTATCCGAATTGGTTGAATAGGACAGGACCGGAAGAAGCAATGATTTCCCATTGCTGAAATGATCTGATTGAATTGACACATTCTCCTTGATTGCCGGACTCAGGAGCTTTTTTCTTCCATCAGCCACCATTGACTTGATCTTGCTGCTATTGCTGTATGTGAATTCCAGCATACCGCGCATTCCGGTCATCTGACTTGCTGCCCTTACTGAAAGATTTTCGATATAGGTGTCGGTACCATTCATGCCTTCCTGTATAAATGAGAAGGTATTTTGAATCCCGAGGCTCTGTCTGCCGTCGTTGATATCAAATGTGCTGTGACGGATATAATCCACTCCCGGAGGGCCGCCCGGACAATATACAAAAGAGCTGTAGCCATGATTTTTCAGGAATTCCATCACGAAAGGAAATGCCTCCAGATTTGAATATTCCCTGATTTCCTGTGATACATTCACATTGGTTGTTGTTCCCAGCGTTACCTGTGCATTCTTCCGGTAACCCACCTCTGCCCATTCTTCGCCATAGGGGGAGTATTCATGCACATCCATGCTGGCTTCGAAAAGGTATTTATCAAAGAATTTATGCAGGGCCTGTGTTTCGGGTTCAGTCATGATCATATGATTCCTGTTGAGGTCAGCATCATTCCCGTTGCGGCGCTTGTTTGCCTCAGCACCATCAGGATTCATCTGTGGAATCAAAGCAAAGTCTATCCGGTCGAAGAGGTATCGGTTTTCAGGTTTAAGCAGGCTGGCGGCAAGGAGTAGTGCTCCTTCCTTTCCCGACTGCTCATTACCATGTTGCTGAGCGAAAAACAGAACCTTGATTTTTGAAGGGTCCTTCCCGAATACAGTGGATGAGAACTTGAGAGCGTAAAGGTTTCTTTTTTCAGCAGACTGACCTATAACTTCAACACTCAGAAAATCGGAGGCTTTATCAAGCTGCATCACAAAATCAGAGAGTTCGGTATAGGAGCTAACCTTTTGAAAATTGGTCTGCTCAGCAGGAGTTTTCAATTCCTGCGCCTGAATATTTATTGAAATTGCCAACGCTGTTAAAAGAAGATAAATTGCTTTTCTCATTTGCCTGCAAGTAGTTTCGAAATGTAATGGTTAGAATCCTGTAAGTGGCATGAGAACAGTTGGCAATAACATGATCCATCCCAGAATTACGAGTATGAAAATCAGCTTCCATGCCCAGCTGAACCATTTGTTGAATGGGATTCTGGCTACTTCAAGAACACCAATAAGAACACCAGAGGTTGGAGTAATCATATTGGTAAATCCATCGCCAATATGAAATGCAGTTACAGTGGCTTGCTTTGAAAGGTCCACCATGTCAGATATATCGCGAAGAATAGGCATGATCAGCGCTGCTTTTGCTGTTCCCGAAGTAATAATCATATTCAAACCTGACTGGAACAGGTACATCAGTGAAAGGGTAGTTATTTTACCAGTTCCTTCAATCGAGCGCGAAATACTGTAAAGGATGGTATCAATGATTTTCCCGTCTTCAAGTATTACGATAATTCCACCTGCCAGACCAACAACCAATGCCGCTCCCATAATATCACGGGCGCCGGTAATAAAGGATTTAGTGATTTCATTGGCATCCTTGCCCATGGATATCCCAGCTATTAGAGCCATAGCAAAAAAGAGTGCGGCAAGTTCAAGAAGCCCCCATTCAAATCCTGTTACTCCTATCACCAGAAACAATATTGTAAATATCAGAATATCCAGAACGAATGCCTGAATTGACTTCCTTACAGCAATAAAGCCGGTGACTGCAAACAGAGCTGCCATCACCGGAAGGGCGGGTATCATGAAAGCTGTAGCACCTAATTTAACAGGGTTCTGAGGCCAGATAAATGCTGAAACGGTGATTGCTGCCAGTACTCCGAAATAGGCAACCCAGGTTGAAACCGCTGATTTTTCAGAAACCTGCATGTCAGCCTTGGACTGATGTTCGCGCCAATATGCATCATCATTGTATACCACAGATTTTGTAGGATTCTTCTTTACTCTCCGGGCATACCACAGTACATAACTAATTCCAACTGCATTGATAGCCATCCATATGATGAAACGGTATCCAAGTCCGGAGAACAACTGCAGTCCTGCAATTTCCTGAGCAATACCCAATGTAAATGGATTCATCAGACATCCGGCGAAGCCCATTCCTGCACCCACGAAGCACATGCTTACCCCAACAATGGAGTCATATCCCATGGAAATAGCCATTGGCACAAAAATGATCACAAAGGCAATTGTCTCCTCACTCATGCCGAATATGGCCCCGAAGAAGCTAAAGATCAGCATTACTATCGAAATAATAATATTGTTCACGCCCAGGTATCTGATTAGCCTGAACTTATTCAGTGAATTGCTTTTCCTTAGAAAGGCATACACACCCATATCGATTGCCTTGCTTTCATTCAGTAGCCAGAAAGCACCACCAAGAATAAGTATAAAAACGATGATTTTTGGTGAGCGGACAAAGCCCTTGTAAAATGCTGAAAATACCTGCCAGGTTTGAGGAGTACTCTCCAGATAATGGAAGGAGTTAGCCTTAATGACCTCACTCTTTCCGGAAGTGGTCTGGATTACTTCACGTTCGAAACTACCCCCTGGCACAAACCATGTAAAGACTGATGCTAAAACTATAATTGAGAAAATAATGACGTAGGTGTGTGGGATTTTCAATTTAGGCGCCATAACAGTTTCCGGTTTTAATTTGATAAAAATACGAATATTGACAAACTAAGGACCTATAGCTTTGAAGACAATTTATTATTATATTCGCATATCTGAAACCAAATTAAACCTTTATACCATGAAAAAACCATTACTATTAATTACAGGGTTTATTTTATTTGCAGCCAGCGTATTCTCACAGGCTTCATTTATCACAGGCCCATTGGAAGTTTCCATTAACCAATACGGCAGGATCCGCCTTTTTGATGACGCCGGTATAAGGCATCTGCAAAGGGCTTCAATCCTTGTTGGAAAATCTTCGTCTGAAGTTTTTGACTATAACAACGATGCCGAACAACTGGACTCAACAGTTCTGATTGCAACTCCGCAAGTGAGTGATTTTGAGATCTACGGATCAACAAATAATGCATATTCCGGAGCTCCTCCTGATGTAAATGTTAAACTTAATGCATACGGCTGGAATGAGAAGAACTTCGTCATTGTTAAATTCAATGTGAAGAATAATGAAACTTCCGCAATGAATGCAATGATTGGTCTCGATATCATTCCGGAACTCAATGAGGAATATGGATATGATACCGTTACCTATAATGTTGATGAAGGTGTTGTCAGATTCCACAGGGGCAACCAGATGAACATGGGTATTAAGCTTCTGTCGACCAACCTGTCATCCCTCTACTCCTTTGAATGGTATGATGGATATACCGTTGATGAGGACTACTGGACCTGGATGAACGAAGGTTCCCTGCAGCCTATGTATGCATCTACAACTGCTGACGGCCCTGTTACGATTACATCTCAGGCAGGTGTTGACCTTGGTGCAAACGTTGCAACCGATGTATATTACGCATTTGCATTGGGTGCTACTGAGCAGGCCATGCTGGATAATATTGATGAAGCTGTCAGCAAATACAATTCAGTATTTTCATCAGTTACTGAAGCTTTGCCTTCAAACGGGCTGGTACTTGAAAGGAACTATCCTAATCCTGTCAGCCAGACTACAACTATCAAATATACTCTTCCTTCCTCAGGATTTGTTTCCCTGAAAGTGTATGACGCCCTTGGAAATCTGACAACTACTCTTGTTAGTGAAAAGCAACCTACCGGACAGCATTCCGTTGATTTCAATGTTGGTAACCTTCCGGAAGGAATATACTATTGCTCAATTAATTTTGAAAATCAGGTTAAGTCGAATAAAATATTCGTAGTTAAATAATTGTTCTGCTTAGCTGATAATTGCATAATTAAAGAAGGACTGTCACTCAAAAATGACAGTCCTTCCTTTTTTTACCTTCAGTGGTTTACTCTTACTCCTAACGATTAGAGCGGTTTAATTTTCTTAAAAATTGGATATAGGTGAACATGAATTCAGAAATCAACCTTATTCTTTAACTAACCTTAGTAGCAAATGGTTATGTAAAGATTTAAACCTTATTCCCTTATTTCTGATTTAAAGGTTTTTGTCCATGTTAATAAGGTCAAGTAAAAGTTTGACTTTCCCCTGCTACTAAGGTTAGGAATTCAAAATAAGGTTTGATTGACTTTCCCATTAAAATACATGCTGTAAAAACAACAGAATGTGCGACAAAACTAAAATAAGTTAGTTTTATCTCATTAATAATCTGAAACTTCAAAATCCGTTCAAGCTAAAGTTCACGAATTGTAAGACGTCAGGAAATAATTGTTCATATTCGCTGATACCAGCAATTTTAAAAAGAAGGACTGCCACTCAAAAATGACAGTCCTTCTTTTTTTCATTTATTATTCGCAGCTCAACGAAAGGTCTAATCTACAATACTATTATAGGGAAGAATTTTTTGTTTCAGAACTCCTTCCACACAACCTTCAACCATCCGGAGTATATCCTTCATTTTGCTGAAGTCAGCCTTCGATGGCACATCGCAGGGCGTATGGTATTCACTTTGAAATCCTGAAAAGAAGGTCATAACGGGAATGCCTTTATCCCTGAAGGATGCATAATCACTGCCCGAATGCCCTGTTACGTCCCAAAGGTCAAGAGTAAACGGGTGAGTCAAAGTTGTGTTGGTTTTATTGGCCAGATCACGCAAATACTGATCGGATGTTCTGGTGCCTACACTTATAATTCTGGCTGCGGTATCCTCAGGTGCCGAACGGGAAATCATATCCATATTCAGATACAGCTTTATTTCACTGGGGTTGGAAAGCTTTGAAGCAAAATACTCACTTCCAATTAGTCCCTTTTCTTCGGCAGTCCAACTACCAAAGACAATATTCACTGCAGGCTTGCTTCCGCTTTTAGAAAAAAGATCCATAAGAGTAAGCAGTCCTGTAGTCCCGGATGCATTATCATCAGAACCATAATAGGTCAGATCTCCTCTTTTACCAAGATGGTCGTAATGGGCTCCAACAATCAGTGTATGCGTTGAATCAGTTCCTTTCAGGACGCCCACCACATTGTTAATCGTGATCTTCTCCTCTTTTACCCAAAGGTTCAGATTAATCTTGCCAGGTTTCAGGTCTGATAACTTGATATTGCTTCCCATATATAGATCCTTCAGCAATGCAGAATTGAATCCCGACGCCCTGAAAATGCTGATGCCCTGATTTAGTCCGGGAAGGATACAAGGAATATCATGTTCCGGCTTTCTATCTGGAAATATAAATTCAGCATCCTGATATGGGATGTTTTCGTGGCAAATGCTAAGTATACTCTCAGAATATACATCCCGGAGACCCTCTTTCCAGAGTTTTTCCTGCAACCCGATTATTGCAATGGCTCCCAGGCTATCGGCCAGCTTGCAGCGCTTTTCAATGTCAAAAGAATCATCTTCGGCAGTTTTCCGGATCATTTTCCAGGTTTCACTCAGGGTATCTCCAGCACCGGGATAACCTTCCATAAGCAAGACTATCTTGCCTTTCACATCTATTCCGCTATAGCTATTATAACCTATTGAAGGAACCTGAATTCCATACCCGGCAAATACCAGTGGATAAGATCCCGAAATACTCTCAAAGGCATCCTCAACTGAATAATTATTCTCCGCCTGAATTTTATATTCAGACATCCCTTTGCTGCCAGATATTTCGAGCGACGATTTCACGACTGAATACCTCATTACTTGAAAAGGCTGATAATAATCGAAAAGTTGAATACCCGCATTCTTCCCCGTCTGAATATAGGGTTTCAGCCCGGCTTGCATCATTCTTGAAGCTATATATTCTGCCGCCAGATTCCCGCCCTTGCTTCCTGCCTCTCGTCCCTCAAAATCAGGGGAAGCCAGTAATTTCAAGGTCGCCGACATGGCCGGTACTAAAGAATCATATCGCGTCTGAGCTTGAGTTACTGCAGGAATCAGAAGTAGAAGAAGTAACAGGGAAGCTACAAAGGGGGATAGTATTTTCATAAAGAGGACTTCTTATTTTACGATTATGCCGTTAGCCATCAGATGCCTGATATTAAATGCAGCATCAAGCAAGAGAATATCTGCATCGAAACCCTCTTTTATGAATCCCTTTCCGGTAAGCTTCAGAATAGTGGCTGGATTGCTGGTTGCAACCTTTATTGCAGTCTCAAGCGGCAGTCCGTCTTCAAGAACAGCCTCCTTGATTTCCCTCAGAACAGAATCAGGATATCCCATTTCTATCTTCACAAGTTTACCTGTCACTGGGTCAAAGCCCGGCAGGGATCCGCATGCATCTGAAGTGAAAGTAATATGTTCAATGGGAACACCACTCTCAAGCAATTGCTTCAAAGCCTTTGATGGCTTGATTTCCTCATCCATATAATAAGGATAGGAACTGGTGGTGATATCCACATATCCCAGCTTACCATACTCTTTTGAATCTTCGAAAATATAATCGTTGCGGTTGCAATGTGTTGGAATAAACTGCTTGTATTTCAATTCACTGCTTGCAACTATATCGTGAAGCGGACGGAATGGATCACGGGCATCCCCCATATGCATATTCATAATGCCTGCTTTCCCTCCAATCATCCCTGCAACCCTTGCATGTCCGGTAAGCTTGGCAAGTTCCGCTATGGTTGGAACTGAGGAGCGATGGTCAGATATGGCAACTTCTCCCACCCCGATCACTTCCTCAATCAGCGCGATGTCACGGGCTATATCTCCGGTTATTGTTGGCGGTGGCACCTGATAGGCACCGGTATACATCCAGGCCGACATTCCCTTTGCCCTGATGGATTTAACCTTCATCAGCACACTGTCGACAGTGCGGGTAATTCCATCCGTTCCTAGACATCCGATGACAGTGGTAACGCCTCCATCAATCATCATGCTGATTTCAAGTTCTGGCATTCGTGTTGCAGGACCACCTTCTCCACCTCCACCGGTAATATGGACATGCGAATCAATGATTCCCGGAACCAGGTTCAATCCTGAACAATCCATAATGTTAACCTCAAGTCCTTTGGGTATTTCAATATTTTCCGAAATGGCAAGAATTGATTTCCCGCCGGTAAGAATATCTTTAACTCCTATATTCTCAGGAGTATAAACGTTTGCATTTTTAAAGAGAGTAAGCATGGGGTTTGAAATGTTAGTTATAATTGCTAAATTACTTGAACTTTAACAACTTTCAGCATGAGTTTGCTTAAATTCGCTATTCACAACTAAGTTTCATGCATTTCAGGATACTCCTCTTAATCTTACTTACTGCCATATTGGAGGTTTCAGCGCAGAAAGGCCGCTTTTTGCTTGTAGGTGGCGGAAGCGAGAAAATCGGTGCTTCAGGTTGGAGCACACCCGCCTATAAATGGGCCGTACAAGGAAAGCGTGTGGCTGTTATTGGAACAAGCACCGGTAGCCTAGCTCCCTATCTTACCCAATACTGCGGCGCTTCCTATGCCAGAGAGATGGCCATAGCCTCCCGCGACAGTGCCGACAGCCAGATAACCTATGACACTCTGGTTAGTTACGATGCCATTTTTTTCAGGGGCGGCGATCAATGGGAATACTATAATTATTACCGCAACACCAAATTGCAGGAAGCTGTTGAGTATATCTACAGCCATGGGGGGACTATATGTGGCACCTCCGCCGGAATGCATATCCTTTCTTCTACAGTATTCACGGCTGAAGAGGGTACCGTTTATCCCTATGAATGCATTGAAAATCCCAATAACCTCTACGTAACCCTCGAGTCCGACTTCTTCAATTTCATGCCGGGATATCTTTTCGATACCCATTTTGCTGAAAGGAGCCGATTTGGCCGACTAAGCGGATTCCTGGCAAATCTGAAGCTTAATAAGGGGATGTCGGTTACAGGACTCGGAATGGATGACCTGACATGCATGACCGTTGATACCAATGGCATCGGGACGGTTTACGGAACCGGTTGTGCCAATATCTATAACCTTATAGGAGAGGTTTCCCTTCATGGAACAAAGTTGCTGGCCGATTCAGTTAGAGTTATTCAATTGCTTCAAGGATGTACCTATGATTTCAATACTTCCGCTTCAACTTTTGAAAGCCTAGACCGGGATATCAATACTGATCAGCTTTCAGAGTCAGGCAATCACACTATTCTTGCCAGTGGTGGCTACAAGTTGAATGAAAATCTGTCAATGCTGACAGATTTTACACTAACAACCGGCAATCCTCTTGATCCGATTCTGATCCTGTCAGGCGACAATACACTGGCCGAAAGCTTCCGGTCAAAACTCACTGAACTCGGTGCCACCGTGAACGGTATCATCAATCCTTCTGTCAGTAACGGATCAGATACAGCTGTGAAAGGATTAATAATTCGCTCCGGGAAGTTTCTTTTCCTTGAAAACGATGCGGCAAGTTTCACTGAATTTCTCTCTACCCTGAATGGCCTCAGCTTATTGCAGAAAATCAGAGCTGAAGGAAGCATTACAGCCTTTGCCGGTAATGATGCAAGGTTTGCCGGAAAAACAGTAGTGGATAATTACCTTGAATATCTGAATTCCTACTACGCAGAGATGACTTTCAGCAAGGGATTGGGTTTACTGCAGAATACAGTAATTCTCCCCAATACTTATATGAATAGCGATATCTATGAAAATACTGCTTCAGCAGTACCCTATGCGATGTCGCTGGATACTCTTAAATATGGTATCTGGCTTACCAGCCATAACTACATGAAATATGCTCCTGTTGAAGGCAAAGCTATTCTAACCGGCTATGGCATTGACCCTGTTATGATAATCAGGAATTCAGGACATCGGACAGGATTCTCCACGCATACAGCAACCGGCTCGGCAAGTATTTCCCCACGACAAATTGCAGGAATGGAACAAATGGTTCTCTCATTGAATGATGAAACCAAACCCTATGTCTTTGGAAGTATCCAGTCAAATGGGAATATTGAACACAAAGCAGGATACCAAAGTTTTGAATGTAATCGCTCTGCCGATATTTTGAATATATTCACAGAGTCTCCCATAGGAAGCTGGGAAATAATTGGATCAAATGGGACAATTATGAAAAAAGGGCAACTTACAGGCTTGAGCACCCAGGTTGACATGCATTTTGCAAAAAAAGGCTTGTATATAGTAAGAATCAACACCGGCAATCACACTCAACATGCAGCCAGAAAGATTATCTGGTGACAATGATAACAAGGAAAGAAAAGATGAAAAAAAACGCATTGCTCCTTTTGGTATTTCTTCTAAGCTGTCACTCCATGCAGGCCCAGAAGGAAAACGGAAGCCTTGTAATAGTTGGGGGAGGACTGGAACCCGATAATTCCGCAGTTTACTCCCGAATGATTGAACTGGCAGGAGGAGCCGAAAAGGCAACTTTCGCAGTAATTCCCTCTGCCAGCGGCGTAGCCATGCAGTCATTCGTTCTCTTCAAAAGCACCCTGATTTCATACGGGGTTAAACCTGAGAATATCAGTCTGATTGAAATTGCAATGGTTGATGATGACAGCACCACCAACATTGATGAATCCCTATGGAAAAACAATGGCAGCAACACAGAATATGCTGAGAAAATCAGGAATAGTTCCTGTGTATGGTTCACCGGCGGAGATCAGCTGAGAACCACCAAAACCCTGTACAATCCTGATGGAAGCTATACTCCGGTGTTAAAGGCTGTTTGGGATGTTTACAATCATGGCGGAGTTATCGCAGGTTCAAGCGCTGGTGCCGCTATCATGAGTGATCCTATGATTGGTGACGGCAATAGCATGGATGCCCTTGTTAAAGGTGTCAACATTTTGCATCAAGGTCAGGATTCGGTTAAGGTGGAAGGTGTACTGATTGCCCGTGGACTGGGATTTTTCCCTGCCGGACTCGCAGATCAGCATTTTGAAGCCAGGGGAAGATTAGGCAGGATTATCGTTGCCATGACTTACCTTCACGATAAGTATCAGATGGGTTTTGGAATCGATGAAAATACAGCCCTTATTTATCACTCGAAAAACCAAACCATAGAAGTAGCAGGTGTTTCAGGCGTAACAATTATCAATACCAAATCAGCAGTAGTCAGGCATGGCCCGCTTACCAACATTGAGAATATCCTGATTCACTACCTTACAAATGGAGATGTATATGATCTAAAAACCGGATTCATCAAGCCCTCTTCTGAGAAAGTAGCCATTGCAGGCAAGGAAAAATACAACCAGCCCCAAAGCTACTCAGGTGGCATATTTGCTGAGTCTCCATCCTTCAGGGACCTGATCACAACTGATCTTATTGACAACAAGGCTTGCAACAAGACTCAAAGTATTGCATTCTATGAAGAAGGAAAAGGTTTCATGATTACTTTTATTAAAACTTCTGAATCCTTCGGCTATGTTTCTGCTAAAAAAGGGCAGGCCAGACTTTATACCGCCGGCAATATCAGAATGACTATTAAACCAATGAATATCAAATATATACCAACTGAATAATTAACAAAACCAGATTTATTGCCATGAGAAAAAACTACCTGTTGCTGCTGATATTCAGCATGTTCATCAGTTCGGTTTGGGGCCAGTCACTGCAAGTCACAGGGAAAGTGACCTCTGCCACAGATGACTCTCCAATTCCTGGAGTTACCATTCTGATAAAAGGCACTCAGAAAGGGACAACCACTGATGTGAACGGAGCCTACAAACTTGATGCTTCTGCCAACTCGATCCTTGTTTTTTCCTTTGTTGGAATGAAACAACTTGAATTGCCGGTTAACGGACAAGCGAAAATGAATGTCAGGCTTGAAGAAGATAAAATCAATCTCGGGGAACTGGTAGTTGTTGGTTACAGCACCACCAGCAGGAAATTGATTTCTGGGTCCATCGGACTGGTTAACGGAGATGAAATCAAAAGTGCTCCCCTTCGCACCATCGATGGTGTATTGCAGGGTAAATCAGCTGGAGTTGTAATTAACCAGAATTCCGGTACACCGGGTGGACAAAACTCCATAAAACTAAGAGGTGGAAGCTCTATCAACGCGAGCAATCAACCCCTGATTGTAATTGATGGAGTTCCTGTAATTACCGGGAGCTTCGGACAAATAGGGTATAGCGGACAGGAAATTGATGCATTGTCGGACCTTAACCCGAATGACATTGAGTCGTTCACGATCCTGAAGGATGCATCAGCAACTGCAATCTATGGTGCCAGAGCATCTAACGGAGTTATCCTGATCACCACCAAAAAGGGTAGTCTGCAGAAGACAGATATCAGTCTGAATACCTCCTATGGCTGGCAGTCTATCCCATCTGAACGCATTCCTGAGCTTATGAACGCTGCTCAGTGGAACGAGTACAAGGGAACAACGGTAGAAGGCATTGACACTGACTGGATGAAGGAAATCCTGCAGGTGGCTCCTACCTCCAATAACGAATTATCTGTAAGCACCGGAAACAATAAAACCAGGCTGTTTATTTCAGGAAGCTACTTCAAGCAGGATGGAACTGTTAAAAGTACCTCCTTCGACCGCTACTCAGGCAGGATGAATGTTGATCACAAAATCACAGAAAAACTGACTATTGGCGGTAGTGCCAGCATGAGCTATTCAAAGAACAAGCGTGTAGAAGGCGACCAGACTCTTTTCGGACCTCTGCCAAATGCCCTTTCTATCCCGGCCATCTATCCCGTTTACAATGCCGATGGCAGCTACAATGAGGATGGACCCTATGCAAACCCAGTTGCCATTATCAATGAAACGCAAAATATAGCCTATACCAATCGTAATGGTGGTAATGTTTATCTTGAATATAAGTGTCAGAATGGCTTCACTTTCACATCCAAATGGAGTGCTGATATTTATTCGCTCCGCGAGCATGAATATGATCCGATTACTACCCGTCAGGGTGCTAAATACAACGGCCTCGGAATTGAAGGAAACAGTTATGTCAGCAATCTGGTAAGCAGCAATGTTCTTCAGTACAGCACTACTTTGGTGGAGAAACATAATTTAGAAGGACTGGTAGGATACAGTACTGAGAAATATGCAAGACGAAACAGCTACATAGAAGCTATAGATTTCCCGAATGAAAAGCTTCAGTACATCACCTCTGCGGGAACAATCAGGGCAGCCTCCACAACTTCTCTCGACAGGGGAATGAGTTCCTACTTCGGACAATTCAAGTACAACTACCTTTATAAGTATATATTAACTCTGACAGCGCGGGCCGATGGTTCCTCGAAATTTGGAGCAAACAACCGCTACGGATATTTCCCGGCAGCATCACTGGCATGGAGACTTGCTGAAGAAAAATTCATCAAGAAGTACAGTTGGATAAATGAACTTAAAGTCAGGGCAAGCATTGGCCTGACTGGAAATGATGGTATCCGCGATTTCTCAAGTCTGGGACTCTATGAAGGAGGCTTTAATTACGGGGGAGTATCCGGTACTGCCCCAATCCAGTTGCCTAACCCAGATCTGAAATGGGAAAGCACTCTTCAAAAGGGTATCGGATTTGACCTGGGTATATTCGACGACAGGCTCAGTTTGAATGTAGATCTTTACCTGAACAAGACTTCCGATCTGCTCCTCGACAGGCCTATACCTTCCTCTACAGGATATACAAGTATTACCGCTAATATTGGAGACCTTGAAAACAAAGGAATCGAAATCATGCTGAATACCAAGAACATTAAGAAGGCATTCACATGGAACACCTCCTTCAATATTGCAGCCAACCGTAATAAAGTTATCAAGCTGAACAACGGACAACCAATTACTGACCAGGGAAGAGGTGGCAACTGGGTTGTTGAAGGAGAACCTATCGGTGTGTTCTACGGATACAGATGCCTTGGAGTGGATCCCACCACCGGGAATCTGGTATATGAAGATATCAGCAAGGATGGTGAATTGAACTCTGATGATCTTACAAAAATTGGGAATCCAAATCCGGATTTTACTGCTGGTTTGACCAATAACTTCAGTTACGGAAACTTCGACCTCTCTGTTTTCTTGTATTCCATGATTGGAAATGACATTTTTAACGGATCATGGATTTATCTGCAGTCAGGAACCGGAGAAGATAATCAAACAACAGCCATGCTGCGGAGATGGATGAAACCAGGTGATATCACTGATATTCCTCGCGAAGGTGATACCTATAAATCATCCCGGTTCATTGAGAACGGTTCATTCATGAGAATCAAGAATGTTACGCTGAGCTACACTATTCCTGCCAGCGTCCTGAACAAGGTTAAACTGAAATCCCTGCGAATCTACGCCTCCGGGCAGAACCTTTACACTTTCACGACCTATACTGGTATGGATCCGGAAGTAAACTACTACAGTAATGATAATGTCATCTTAGGAACCGACTTCTTCACATACCCGCAGTCGCGTACCTTCATGATTGGTTTGAACGCAGGCTTCTGATCCCTAAAACGAAACAGACATGAAAAAGAAATTCATATACCTCATAGCATTGGGTTTTGCACTGACATCCTGCGGAAAACTGTTTGATGTCAGTCCCACAGACTCCATTTCAAGCACAACAGCTATCAGTGATAAATCAGGAGTGGTTCATGCCCTTGCAGGAACCTATAATTCCCTGCAGGCTGTCGGACTTTATGGAAGGAATTTTGTAATTGTAAGTGACCTGCTGGCCGACAATCTTACCTGGACTGGCACCAGTCAGGATTACGGACAAATAGAAAACAAACCCATCCCTGCCGATAACAGTATCGTGGATGGCTTCTGGGCAGCGTCCTACGATGGCATCAACCGTGCAAACAACATAATAAATGCAATCCCTTCTCTGGGAGATCTCTCCGAAAATGAGTCAAATCAGTACATGGGGGAGGCTTTGTATCTGCGGGCCCTGCTTTACTATAACCTCAGTGTTCATTTCGGAGGAGTTCCGCTTAAGACACTACCTACTCTTGACCTGAACAGCATTAATGCTCCCCGGAACACTCAGTCCGAAGTACTCACTCAGGTAATTACCGACCTTGAAGCAGCCAAAACCAAATTATCAGGAAGCAAGGTTGCAGGATGGGCAAATACATTCAGTGCTTCAGCATTGCTTGCAAAAGCTTATCTCACAAAATATCATCTGGATAATGATCCTCTCAATGTTCAGCATGCAATAGGTGAAGCCTCACATGTAATTTCAGAAGGAGGATACAGCCTTGAACCAGCTTTTGGAGGATTATACAGCACTGCGACATCTTCAACTGAATCTGTGTTTGAAATTGTTTATGATTTGCAGAATTTCAATCGTCTGGCCCAGTATTATTACACCAGAAACCTTCTGGGAAGATATGAGGTTGCTCCAACTGCCGGCTTCATTCAGAGTTTTGAAGCAGGCGATCAGCGACTGGCTGCAACCGTAGGATATGATGACAAGAACCTTCCCTATTGCATCAAATACAATGATGTGTCTGGCGGAACCGACAGGGTTTATGTGAGCAGGCTTGCAGATGTAATTCTAGTTAGAGCTGAAGCCCTGGCTTATTCCGGAGGAGATGTCTCATTAATTCAGTCGGATATAAATCTGATCAGGAACCGGGCAGGATTAGCAAATACTGCAGCTTCTACATTGGAAGATCTGAAACTGGCTATTGAAAACGAACGCCGCCACGAATTTGCTTTTGAAGGACATCGCTGGATTGACCTCGTAAGAACAGGACGGGCAACGGAGGTTCTGGGCATTGATGCAAAGTATACCCTTCTGCCAATACCGCTCAGCGAAATTCAGACCAATAAGGAAATGAAACAAAATCCAGGCTACTGATCATTTGGAAACACAAAAAGATATGAAAACACAAGCAACCAAACTCATAGTATTTCTCCTGGCTCTTATTGTTGCCGGAGGATGTACGAAATATGAACTGGGAAACCCTGACGCCAGTACTGTAGCCAATTTCACCTATGTCGCGACAAACAGCAGCAAGGCTCCCTGTGAGGTTACCTTCACCAATTCCTCCCTGAATGCAAAAGCTTACAACTGGGATTTCGGTAACGGACAAACCTCGACCGAAGCTAACCCAAGTGTGCAGTTCGACACTCCGGGATTCTATACAGTAACCCTTACCTGCACCCCGGAAAATGATGTCTATTACAATCAGCTTGTAAAGTCTGTTGTAATAAATGTTAAGGATCCCAATGCCGGCCTTACTCAGGTTCTGTATTTCACCAGCCGCAATCCAAGCGGAGGCGGTGTACACATGGTAATCCTGAATGATGAGGCTCCTGTAGTTCAGGATTTCACGGCAGTAACCCTTTCCCGTCCATATGGCATAGCAGTTGACACCGCTCACCAAAAGGTTTATGTGACTGACTACTCCCTGGGAGCTATCTACCGTTACAATGCTGACGGCACTAATCCGGAGAAAATTCTGGATGCCAATGTCCCCGGACAAGAGCTCACCGGATCCCCTGAAGCAATCTTTGTTCATGGTGATAAAATCTACTGGGGTGCCCCCGGTGGCATTTACCGCGCCAACCTTGATGGCAGCAGTCCGGAACCATTTATTTCAACCGGAACTTCAGCTCCTGAATATCCTATTGACATGCAATATGACCCTGCATCCGGCACTATCTACATGGTGAACGACAAAACGGATTATACCGGTGGCTACTTCACACTCAGCTTTGATGGATCGGCAATCAATGAACTAATACAGGATGTTGACGGAACAGCAATAGAGGTTGACCTGGCAGCCGGCAAGGTTTATTTTGCGCTCTATGCAAGCGATACACCATTAATTGAGGGAGGAATCTACCAGAGCAACCTCGATGGCAGCGGGCTTACCAAAATAGGAGACTATGGCGCCAAGGCTACATGGGGAGTTGCTGTTGACTCAAAGAGAGGTAAGCTGTTCTGGAGTTTCAAGGAATCAAATTCCAGTCCTGACGGCAAAATTGTCAGGTCAAATCTTGATGGTTCAGGCGTTGAAGACTGGGTAACGGGTGTAAACCCCAATGCCATGTCTATCGTTTGGATCAAGCTTTAAATCTAGCTTCCCTAACCCTGATAGTGCTAAAGCGCTGTCAGGGTTAGGGACACTGGTTGATGGAAGTTCGCCAGGCAGATCAGCCTTGGTTTAATCACGAATTATTCGAAATTGGTCTTAAGCAGTGCAAAGTTTGCCTGATGATCCGAGATCCCGGGCATCGAATCTGCAATGGTACCCAGTCTTTTACAGCTGAATTTATCTGTAGAATAGAATATCCGGTCAATTCCATGATTCGAATAGGTGGAATCAGAATCTTTGAGCCCAAGATCTGTAAAGGCTTTGATCTCTCCAACCAGGTTGAAGTCGCCCATGCAGATAACTGCCCCGCTCAATCCCGCAATATAGCTTGCAGTATTGGGTATTCCCTGATCAGAAGGAAGATGATGAAGGGAAATTGCGTGAAACCTCTTATTGCCTGAAGCTTCAAGTTCCACATCCAGCAGGCTTCTCTTCTCCCAGATGCTGACATATTCAACCTCTTCATTATGAATTCCCACAACCCTGAATTTCGTCAGAATTGCTGTCCCCCATTCTCCAACTACCGGATAGATTCCATAAGGATCATTATATCCATGTGAACCAAAGGCATAATTCATATTCAATTCCCCGGCCAGTTCCTCTATGAAATTCTTCACTAAGGCATTAGAGCGATTACGGGGCACTTCCTGAAGGGCGATAATATCAGGATTTACCTTCTTCAAATATTCCGAAATTCTCTTGATTTGCTCAGTATCTGCTCCATAAGTATCCTTGTTCCATGGGTCCTTGTCGGCACTAAACCCCAACTGAATATTAAAGGTGACACACACCATAAGGGAATCGCTGTAAACAGAATCATTAATATTTCTGAAAAAGCTTGTCCGGTTATGTGCATAGTCTGTCTCTTCCTTATTGCAGGAAGTCACCAGCAACAAAACAAATGCAAACAGAACAAATGCACGCATGAATAAAAATAAAAGAAGGTCGATTAATTGCAGTTATTCCTTCTGCAACATAACACTAAGGATTTAAACCGGACTTGTAGCTGTATGAAGAAATCCCTGATCAAAGCAACCCTAACCTATTTTTGATTTTTCTCCAAAAGGTAATCTTTGATCAGCTTCAGTTGCGGCCCTACCACCATCAGTATGCCGGTAAATATTACAATTCCGGTGAATGCCACTACTGTCAGATAGGGTCTGATTTTAAGCATGATCTCCTGGAAGTTAAGCTTATCCTCAATTACCAGGTAGCCTTTGTTGTAACCGGCAATAATCAGGGCAAGCCAGAAAAACAGGAGGATACAATTCATCACCCAGAAACCGATTGAAATAAGCTTTGCCTGTGCAATGCTGAAACTGCGTTTCGTTAAATCGGGTATGATAAACAAGCAGGAAGCCAATAGAATCATGGTATTGATTCCTATGGTGCTACCCATTGAATGTGCCACTGTTAAATGCGTACCATGAGTGAAAATATTGATGGCAGGGATTGATAGCATAATCGCCAGTATTAGGTTCAGAAGAATCCATACATCTGAAGCTACTATAAACCTGACTGCCAAAATATTGAAATCCTGAAGGGATTTTTTGAGATCCCGTTTCCAGTTCCAGATAATCTTTCCAAGGATAATCAGCTCAGTCATGCTGATACCATATGCGATATAGCGAACCCACATAGCATTGGGGACAATGTAAATATGATGAGCCCAGTTGAAAATCAGGTTGATCAGTCCAAGGAAATACATGATGAAAGCCAGTCTGGTTTTGGAGATGCTGCTGTCGCCACTAATCTTGTCCATGATGAAAATAGCTGTTCCGTAAACCAGCATATTCCAGGAACCCACAAGTGAACCGTTTGCTTTCCATTGAACAGTTATATCCCTAACCAGATGATCGCGGAAATAGGAGAATACCCATAGATTGGTTTCCAGATAAGTGAAGAGGAAAAACAGAATTCCAGTGCCCCACATCCACAGGTAAACAGGCCATGGCTCTGTATTTCTGAATACAGTCCTGAAATAATTATACCCAAATATGATCCATGAAAGAATAATGGGAATGGCAAGTACCGGCGGAAATTCCCAATACTCCTTGCCCCCAAATTTACCTGCCAGGTAGGAAATAATAACTGCAAAACCAGTAAGTATGAAAATCCAGAGATGAACCTTCTGAAGTCCGCGCGAATAGAGTGTTAAATTGCAATATCTTGGCAGATACCAATACACTCCACCAGTAGCACTCAGGAAAATCCAGGAAACAACCAATGACACATGCAGGGGACGTGATTTGATGAAGGGCACCCAATCAAAGAAACCCGGAATTATAAATTGAAAAGCAGCTAAAATGCCGAAAAGAGCTCCTCCCAATAAGGCGAGGAAAGCAAACAATATGAAGTAAATGCTAATTTCCTTTTTCATCTTTACCTTTCCAGTTAACGGTTCCATCATAATTAATCTCGAACTTTTTCACGGGAGAAACACCGGTTTTATCCGCATAATTAAGAAATGACATCAGTTCGTCAATCTCTGTTTCTGTAAGATGAAAGTTGGGCATTCGTTCTGTGCCGTACTGCAGAATGCTTCTGACAAATATGGGTCCCTTGTCCGGAGCCGACATGACATTTGTCAGATCAGGCCCCATGTATCCTCCAAGGCCGTAAAGCTGATGACAGGCAATGCAGTTCTTTTCCTGGAAAAGAAGTTTACCCTTTTTAGTTGCGTCTGTGATACTGCCCGCTCCCTTGTCTACTCTTGTCCCGACCGTATAGATCACTATGGAATAGACAAAAAATGAAACAAACAATATCCCGGATACAAATCGTTTTGTGTTCAGGTTCATTTGGATGAATAAGTTGATTAATCGGAGGATCTAATCTCTGATCTTTTGTTCCCCGGATTTCTATAGGGTTGGGACAAAGAAATCCGATATCTGATAATTGTGGGGAAATGATTATACCAAGTCCTGTGTAAAATTATTAATTTACTTTTTTCCTTCAACAAGCTTTCAAAAATTGATTTCAACTTCCCGCGACAGCTGTTCGAGGTTCGGAGTTCAAGGTTGCTTAAGGGTAAATTCCTGCTAGGAGGAGTTGTTCGTAGTTTAATTGTTAGTTGTTGGTGTTCCAGGTTCGGGGTACCTAAGGGGCGTTTCCTGCTTAGAGGAGTTGTTAGTTGGATTTCTGCCCTCTGCAAACCTTGGGTTCATTTGCTAATTCGTGCCTTGGGAGTTGTTAGTTGTTAGAAGAATTTGTTCTAAGTTCGGAGTTCATCGTGTCCATCAGCGGACACATTTCCATCCGCCAGCCGGCGGACTTCGCTTCGCATCCTCATCCGCCAGCCGGCGGACTTCGCTTCGCTTCGCATCCCCACATTTTCATCCGCCAGCCGGCGGACAAATTCCCTCATTTTCAAATTACTTCCTCGCTCTCCCATACTGTCTGGGCCATTCAATATCTTCATTCAAAGCTGCAGCAGCCATTAATGGAAAATGAGGATTTCTCAGGAACTCACGACCAATTATTATGAAGTCTGCTTGTCCCTTCTGCAGAATTTCCTCAGCCTGCAAAGGCTCAGTAATCATCCCTACAGCACCAGTCATAATTCCGGCTTCTTTACGGATTTTCTCGGCAAACGGCACCTGATAACCCGGTCCAAGTGGTATCCGGGCTGTTGGAATAAGTCCGCCCGAAGAGGCATCAATCAAATCAACACCGGCATCTTTGAGCAAAGCCGATAATTTCACGGCTTCCTCAACATCCCATCCACCTTCAGCCCAGTCAGTAGCAGAAATCCTGACAAACAAGGGCAAATGGTCGGGCCAAACTTCGCGGATAGAAGCTACAACCTCAAGCAAAAGCCTTGCCCGGTTCTCAAAGTTTCCGCCGTATTGATCAGTCCGGTGATTGCTTAGTGGTGACAGAAACTGGTGCAGCAAATATCCATGGGCAGCGTGAATCTCTATAAGCTGGAAACCTGCCTTATGGGCTCGGCGTGCTGCAGAGCGGAAATCCGAAATAACTTTTGCAATGCCTTCATCATCCAGAGAAACAGGTGGATTATCATCCGGGAAAAAAGGAACAGCTGAAGGTGCAACCGTCTGCCATCCGCCATCTTCAATTGACAGCTGCTTCCCGCCATCCCATGCTTTGGCACAGGCTGCTTTCCTGCCTGCATGAGCAAGCTGAATTCCTGCGACTGACCCATGCTCCCTGACAAAAGTAGTGATTTCCGCAAGTCCGGATATCTGTTCATCAGAATATAAGCCCAGATCCCCCGGAGAGATTCTGCCTTCCGGAGAAACCGCCGTAGCTTCCTGAATAATAAGTCCGGCTCCACCTATTGCCCGGCTTCCATAATGAACCTGATGCCAGGAGTTTGATTGTCCGCTGGAAGCCATATACTGGCACATCGGTGACATCACAATCCGGTTTTTGAATTCGATGTCCTTTATTTTAATTGATTCAAATAGTTTCGACATTTTGGTAATTTCAAACTGATTAGAAGAAAATCCTTCCTTCCTGCAAAATTAACAGGGATTTGATGCAATACCAATTCAGCAATAGATTTGGACGAAAAGCGCCCTTGATTCTATTGACAGAATCGGCACTATGCAAAAGAAACAGAATGTATTAAAGAGGGTATAAAAAAAGAGCAGGTCAAAACCCGCTCTTTTCATTATCGGAATGTTTGCGGAAGTAAAAACTTCCATTAACTCAAAAGTAACAATACTTGATTATTCACTCACTTGCTGAACGGCAGGAGCAGTTTCAGTATTCTCAACAACTGCAACAACTGCTGGCTTCTGGACTTTCTTCTTAGGTTCAGCCTTTTTCTTTGCAACAGCTTTCTTAACTACAGCTTTCTTAACTACCGGCTTTTTAACTGCAGGCTTCTTGGCAACAACCTTCTTTACAGCTTTCTTGTTTTCAACAACAGCAACAGTTTCAGCAACTACGGCTACCGGAGCTGGTTCTGCCTTGACTTTAGCCAACTTTACCTTTTTAACTTTCGGCTTAGCTGCAACCTTCTCCTTTTTCACTACTTTCTTCTCCTTGGCGGGACGGCCTCTTTTACGTTTTTCCTGTGCTACAGGTTCGGCACTTTGAGCAACCGGTTTGCTAACCTCAACCTGAATCCTTGGACGCCTACCCCTCTTCTTGGGTTCTGCCGGCACTGCAGGTGTTTCTTCAGCTACAGCAACAACGGCCTTGGGCTTTCTTCCCCTCTTTTTGGGTTCGCGAACTTCTGCTGTTTTTACTTTTTGCTTTTTCTCTTTTTTAAGGCTCTTTTTAATTTCTTTTTCAGTTGCCTCATCATTACTGTCGGATTCACCGCCCAGTTTTTTCAGGATGTCTTTAACCTGCTCAACATACTTTTCAGCATTGGCAAGCTCTTCGGTGTACTGCTCCCTAAGGAAGGCTATTTGTGTGTCGGAAAATTTAATGGCTTTCATCGAGGTTATTTAAATTAGAAGCGGCAAAGTTATGGCAATTTAACAATAATTAATCTTAAATTAATAAATAAATGTCGATTAAACTGTTGTAAACCAATATTTCCGCATCGAATATGAAATAAATTAATTCTAATTCCTTTATTTAAATTACTCATTCAAAACGTGCATCCTTACAACCATAGGATATCCGGAAAATTATTCATAATTTAACTTCAAGTTTGGGCAGTTAATTACTATTCTAATTTTATTTTCAATGAATTGATTTGCAAACATCAACAATTCGAAAAAAAAATGAATTTTAATTATTGTTTACTCGTTAAAGATGAGATTTAGACTAAACTTTATATTCAATAATTAATTCCAAAAAAATGAAAAATAATTATCAAATACAGGATATATATCAGAAGGCTATTGCCTTTGCAGCCGAAAAACACCAGACTGAAAATCAGCTGATTCCCGGGACCCAGCTGCCCTATGTTGTACATTTAAGCAATGTAGCCATGGAAATACTTTGTGCTTCATTTCATAGTCCTGAATTTAATCTCAGTCTTGCAGTTTCTGCAGCATTGCTTCATGATATTTTAGAAGATACAAAGACCAATCGCTCAGAACTTGAAAATAAATTCGGATACTCAGTTGCTGATGCTGTTGAGGCTCTTACAAAAAACACAGCCCTTCCAAAATCAGAAAAAATGATTGACTGCCTCACTCGAATAAAGAAACAACCAAGAGAAGTATGGGCGATAAAAATGGCTGACCGAATTACAAATCTCCAAAAGCCCCCTGTTACCTGGGATCTTGAAAAGAAAAGTGAATACTGCGCTGAAGCAAAGCTGATTCTGGATCAATTGGGTGAGGGTAATGAATTTCTTGCCCAACGACTGTCGGAAAAGATTGATGAGTATTCTGTTTATCTGAAGTAAGAGTTCCTGCTGCTGCAAAAAATGCTACCTATTCTGTAGAGAATACATTTCTCAATTCTCTTTGTATCCTACTTTATGCATATATTTGCTATGTATATGACTTTTAGCATATATCACTATAAATAAAGTACATCAAACTCATTCGTATGGGAATCATTGATAGCCTTTTTAAAGGTGGCAAGCATTACCCAAGGTCAGTAGTGAAATCAGTTACTCAATCGGCTGAGGCTCTGTATACCATTGTCAATGAATCAATCCAGCTTGCCGGCGCTGCTCCGGACCTTGACACAAAAAAGAAAAAGCTGGAATTTGCCATGAAGAAATTGGTGGAGTTGATCAAACTTGCCAATGAATACTCCTTTCTTGATTTCAGGAAGATTTCTACTATTTATGATTCAATCAGGGAGGTAAGGAACGAAATCAGAGAGCTCGAACTCCTGAAGGAATCAGGTAGTGATGCTGAATCCGAAAATTCGGAACAAAGCGAGGCTGTATTCAGGGAAAAGCCACGGGTTTCCGTAACTTCTAAAGATGGTGCCATTTGCCCCTATTGTGATTACCAGTTTCCGGTGATGCCACAGCGTAAATCTCCATGCCCATCCTGCAATAAGATGATCTATGTGTGGTATTCAACCACCCAGAACATGAAAAAATTGATTACCAAGGAAGATGCGCTGAAAATTGAAAGGGAAATTGCTGAACATATTGAACAGTACGAAATGCTCAATAAACAGCAGACTCTTGACAAATCAGAGGATGAAATGAAGGAACTGCAGGCTGAATTACAGGTTAAAGACCCTACAGCAACTCTTGATGATACTTACCTATTCCTTCTCAATAATAAAATTAAGCAAAGCCTCGATAATGGCGAAAAGTCCAGTCTGCTCTATCTTAAGGCCATGATCCTCGACAGTTCAGGCAAAGACTTCTTCCCTGATCTTTTGGAATCAAAAAAGCTGGAATTACTGAATCTGAAGACAAATGAATACATAAAGAAGGTTCAGATTATTACAAACCCTGAATCCTGCCATAAGTGCAAGATTGATTCCGACAAAGTACTGGATATTGATCAGGCCCTCAAAAGCATGCCTTTGCCTCATAAAGATTGTGAGCGACCTTTACAGGGGGATACAGGTTTTTGCAGATGTACCTATCTGATTGTAAACGAATAATCTCTTTCGGAACAGATTCTTCCGGCTGTCACCAGGTTAGTGAAGCCAGTTTTTCCCTTACTTCTTCCAAATCAGGATTAATCCCGAAAATTAATGAAGGCTTAAGATAAATCAATGCCTTCTCCCCTTTGAATTTTTGCTCCCCGCCACCGGTAATGTTCAGCATGACAAGCTTCTCTCTGTCAATCGATTCAGTTGAGCACGATTTAATCAGTGATGCTACAGCAACTGCCGCTGCAGGATGAATATCAATCCCTTCCAGTTTCTCAAATAATTCAGCAGCTTTCCTGGCTTCTTCGTTACCTACAGGAATAACTTCACCTCCGGTATCCTTCAATGCATCAAACAATCCCCCCACTGGCGGATATGGTGGTTTGCGATTGGAAAGAACCTTAGCATCAATTTCCTCTACATGTGTCCGGGCAAGCATATCATCATAGTGCAGCATACTTCTCGAGCCAGCCTTCCATGCTTCATAAATAGGAAGGAATGGAGCATTTTGTGATACCATAAGCTTCATTTTATGATTTCCAAAACGCCCGTCTTCCAAAAATCTTAAATTGGCTTCCCATGCAGCAATGGCGCCTGTTCCACTACCCACAGCCTGAAAATAGTAATAAGGAATTTCCTTGCAGAACTCCACAGCGGAAAGCACTGTCGTCCCCATCCCATCACGGCGCGCAACATTCTTGGCACCACCTTCTGCAATAAAACCATCAATTGAACATACCAGATTTGCCAAATGAATGGCATCAAAATAGTCGCACCCACTTTTACTTGCTATGAGCTTGACGCAATCGTTCAAAGGACGGTCAAACCAAAGGGCATCCAGGTTATCCTCCGGAACCGACAACAACAATGGAATCCCATTATCGGAACAAACCCTGGCAAATGCCCTGGCAGTATTTCCGGCAGAAGCAACAACCAATACCTTCCCCTGATTTGAATCAAGCCTTGCACAAACCGAATAAGCCTCGGTTTCCTTGAAGGAACAGGTCGGCATTGAAGCACCTCTCTCAGGCCAGTAACCACTGAATGTAATTACAAGTTTCCTTAATCCAAGAAAATCAGCCAATGCTTCACTCATAAAACTTACCGGAGCAGATGAACCCTGCAACATCCTTTTTATGGGTAACCAGTTTGCAAATCGATACAAGCCGAGATCATGGCTTCCAACCTTGAATTTCTTCTCTTCATAAATCGTCCTGATTAGCGCCGGCTGCGACTCTCCGGGGGTGTCAAGCATCCATCCGGTATCTTCAAAAGTTGCACCGCTAACAGGTGATTTAAGCAGGTATCTTGTCTCCGTCATACGCATTTTATTCTGCCAAATTGGATAATTTGGCAAATGTAACAAATGAACACAATCTATCCGAAATACATAACATAGGATTCCTGTATTAAAAATTGATTAAAATTGTTTTAAATTACGACTAAAAAAGCGGGAAATTCAATGAAATAAAATACCTTTGCAGATTGAAACTAAAAGTACTGACTACTAAGCTATAACATACTAACAAATAACCCGTCTGCAATTGAAAAAAGCTACTATTTATGCCGTAATTTTTACGGCATTCATATTCTTAGGATTTCAACAAACCGGGAAATCGCAAGTTTTAGCTGCCTGGGAACCAAATTCACTTACCGGGGGCACAAATAATTATGGCCCATCTCCTTGGGCTGCAAGCACTTCTGCAACCAACGCAAGCATTGGAGGATTAACACGGGGAACGGGGGTTTCAACCACAGGTACAGCAGCAGCAAGAGGCTGGGGTGGAATTGGACTGAACTATTCAACTTCAGCAGCCTCCATAACAGCCAATGCAACCTTCAGTTTTACCGTTCAGGCAAATTCAGGCTACAGCGTTTCACTATCCACTTTTGACCTCAATTACAGGCGATCCTCTACAGGCCCGCCCAATGGATTGCTTCAATATCAGCTTGGCTCCGGTTCTTTCAATGATATTGCTACCCTAAGCTTCACGAGCACAGCTACTACGGGAGCCACTATCACTCAGATTTCACTCTCAGGAATTTCCGATCTTCAAAATGTTTCTGCAGGAACAATAATTACCATCAGAATTGTTCCCTATGGTGGAACTTCAAGTGCCGGATCATGGTATGTTTTCGATCTCGGAAATACCACCTCCACTTCCGACCTTATTCTGGGCGGCAGCGTTCAGGCATCCAATATTACTGCACCGACGGTTCAGGCTCATGATATCAGTTTCAGCAATCTTGCAGGAACGTCCTTCACCGGATCATGGTTAAACGGAGACGGCGAAAAAAGAGTAGTGCTAATCAGCAATTCTTCAACAATTACAGCTCCCGCTGATGGGACAGACCCTCTTGCCAATCCCGCATATAGCGGATCCGGACAACAATGTGTGTTCAACGGGACCGGAAATGCAGTTAATATCACCGGATTAGCCTCCAATCTTACCTACTGGCTTCAGGTATTCGAGTACAACGGTTCCGGGACAGCAACAAAATATTGTTTAGCTGCCGGTGCCAACAACCCGTCAAGTCAGACAACCCCATTCGTTGCCTCTGCTCCTACAATTCTGAATTCAACTTCTGCCTCGGTGCTTTCAAGTACTGCCCTGCTGGGTGCTACCATTATTTCCGACGGAGGAAGCCCCATTCTGGAAAGGGGAACCGTCTGGAGTATAAATACCCCGGTAACCATTAACGACAACAAACTGGCTGAAGGTGGCACCTCAACCGGGACATTCACACAATTGCGCTCAGGCTTGCCAGCAGGGACGGAGATCTTCTTTGCTGCCTATGCTACAAACAGCATCGGGACCACCCTTTCACCTCAGCAACTGATTACAACCCTTGCTGAAGAGCCTTCCGGACAGGCAACAACCTTGAATAATCCAAAGCCACTGCATTCTTCAATCACCCTTACCTGGAACGACAATGACGGAACCCAACCGGCAACAGGCTTCCTGATACTTGCAAATACAACAGGAACATTTACTGCTCCTGTAGATGGCACTGCCCAGATAAATGATACAATCCTAAGCGATGGAACTGGCAAAGTAAATGTGCTTCATACCATCCAATCCTATACATGGGTAAACCTGAATCCTTCAACAACCTACTATTTCACAATTTACCCATACACCAATTCAGGAACTGCCATTGACTACAAGACTTCAGGAGCAGCTCCTTCAAGCAGTGCAACAACTACAGCCATTCCTGTAAACAGCTACACCTGGCAGGGCACCGACAATGCAGCCTGGACCGTTTCCTCCAACTGGACGCCAGCAAGAACAACCCCGGCCGACAATGACATTCTTCTTTTCAGCGATGGAACAACCAAAACCATCTCTTCTGTTCCGGCTCAGACAGTCGGGAAGGTTCTATTCTCTAACAATACCCAAATAACACTTCAAAGTTCTGTTGCCACCACTCTCAGTATTGCCGGACTTAGCGGGACTGATCTTGATATTCCATCCGGAAGCTCCCTCAATATTTCTGGAGCCAATGCCGTTACCATAAGCCTGGCAGCTGCAGCAACAGGCAGTTTAAATGGTTCAATGACATTTGCAGGCGGGGCTCACAGACTAATATCATCCGCTGCGTCAGGAATAACTTTTGGCAACGGATCGGCATTTACTGCAGGGACAGCATTCTCAGGCAGCCCTTTTGGAACGTTAACGCCTTACAATGCGGTCATTTTTGCCAGCGGATCCACCTATTTCTGCCAGGCAGGAAGCAATCCATTTGGCGCAGCAGCTCCCAATAGCGTTGTTGTTTTCCAGAGCGGAAGCCTGTTCAAGGCAACAGCCAGCATTTCCCCCTCCTTCTCGGGAAGGACTTATGGAAATTTTGAACTCGATGCGGTTGGGGCAACTCTCAGTCCTACAGGTACCAGCAGCATCACCATCGAAAATCTTACCGTTACAAACGGAACCCTGAACTTCAATGTTACCGGATCCCCGGGACATTCCATCAAGGGCAATATCACTGTTGGAAGTGGTGGAATTTTAACCTTCTCACCGGCAGCAGCAGCTACCGTGAACCTTAACGGTGCATCTGCCCAGACTATCAGCGGTTCGGGCAGTATCACATTTGGCTCACTACTGACACTCTCGCTTGCCAATTCCAATGGCATAAGTTGTTCTGCATCAGCTGCCTTAAATGGTACACTGGCATTAAGTTCATGCTTGTTTAATATTGGTTCTGGAAATTTTACCCTGGGTCCGAATGCTAGCATTACCGGTAGTTTCAGCTCCGGAAACATGATTGTAGCAACCGCCACCGGTCAATTGAGAAAAGAATTCCCTGCAGGCGGAGGAAGTTTTACCTTCCCTGTTGGTGATAATACTTCCACAGCTGAATACTCCCCGGTTAGCTTGACTTTTACATCAGGAACCTTTGGAACAGGGAATTATGCTGGTGTAAATCTCTCCAATTCAGCTTATGCCGGCAATACCTTATCGGGCAATTACCTGAATCGTTTCTGGAACCTTGAATCTTCCGGCATTAGTGCTTTCAGCTGCAATGCCGTTTTTCAGTTTGTGTCACCTTCCGATGTTGTGGGAACAGAATCCAGTCTGAATTGCCTCCAGGTTTCTCCTTTGCCATCAGCCGTTGCAGGAACTGTCAATATTAGTTTGCATCAGTTACAGGCCAATGCTCTCAGCAGTTTCGGGACATTCACCGGTGGGTTGCAGGCTGAGAAATCTCTATCAGTAACCCTGCTTCTTGAGGGATTGTATCAGGGCAGTGGTATCATGAACAAGGCACAAAATGGAAGTGGGGATCAATTTCCGGGTAATACTGCCGATCAGGTTACCCTTGAATTGCATGATGCGACTCCCGGTAATTACAACACCATTCATTACAGCACAGGACTGGTTAGCTTAAGCACATCAGGACTTGTAACCGTTTCAATTCCGAGCGGGTTTACTGGTTCATACTACTTAACCGTACATCATAGAAACAGTCTGGAAACAGTAAGTTCACTGCCTGTTTCATTCAGTGGAAGCAGCATTATCTATGACTTTACTGATCTGGCTGGCAGGGCATATGGTTCAAACCTTAAATTTTCGGGAGAAGGCAAGTATTTGCTGTTTGGAGGAGATGCTAATCAGGATGGATTGGTTGATTCAGGAGATATGATCAATCTTGATAATGATGGCAGCAGCTTTGTTTCCGGATATGTAAATTCTGACCTTAATGGAGATGGATTGGTAGATGCTTCGGACCTGATCATTGCCGACAATAATGGTGGCCAGTTTGCAGCATCCATGACGCCTTGATTAACAATAAATTGAAAGCTCAGTAATGACCATAAAAATGTACTGATTTTTCATTAAAAACTGAATAGAACACTACAGATTCCTTCGTATATTAGAGGCCCTTTTTTGAACAGCAGACTACAAGATAATTTTCACAAATAAGAACTTACCCTAAAACCCAAAAACCCAAACCCTTAACTTCAATCACTTATGAAAAAATCTACGCTAATTGCCCTGTTTGTAGCGGCAATTTTACTAATTGGAGTCCATTATGAAGGATGGACCCAGGTCAGCATCAGTGCGGGAGCGACTGTGACCGAAAACTTTAACAGTATCGGTGGTTCCGCTACTGCTACCCTGCCAACGGGTTGGAAAGCTGATAAGTTGACAACTGTAAGGACTTTAGGCACTTACGCTGCGGCCGTTACTGCCACAACTGTTGTTGGCGGAAATACTTTGTCAACCACCGCTGGTAATGGTATTTACAATTATGGTGCTGGAGTTGCTGCGACTGCAACTGACAGAGCTGTAGGTGGTTTATCATCAAGCAGTGCATCCAAGAGTGTGAATGTTTATAGTTTTCTGGTTAATAGTGGAACAGAAAATATCACACAGCTTTCACTGAGCTATAAGGTTGAGAAATATCGTCGTGGATCAAATACTGCAGGTTTCTCAATTCAGATGTATTATTCAGCTGATGGTATTACCTGGACAAGTGCTGGTCCTAATTTTCTTTCGAGCTTTCTTGCTGACGCAGATAATAATGGATACGCTTCTGCACCTGGTGATTCATTAGCGGTTGTTTCACAGTCCCTGTTAACCACTCTTATTCCTGGCGACAGCCTTTATCTTGCATGGAATTATTCTGTTTCTTCAGGAACTACTTCCTCAAACGCCCAGGCTTTGGGAGTTGACGATATTTCAATCGTAGCTTCAGCTGTTTCTTCAGTAGTTGAGAGCCCTGTATTCGCACCTCCTGCAGGAAATTACTATACTGCTCAAAGTATTACCATTACCTGCAACACCCCAGATGCTTCCATTTATTACACAACTGATGGCAGCACCCCTACCGAATTATCGAATCCATATACTTTACCTATTCCATTAAGCGCCAATACCACTCTTAAAGCCAAAGCTTTTAAGACAGGATTTACTGAAAGTGGTGTTACTTCAGGTATCTATCGCTTCCCTATTAGTGTGAGCAATATTGCAGCCTTGCGTGCCGGTGTTACTGATGGCGCCACTCTTTACACCCTAACCAGTGAAGCTATCGTTACCTATCAGCGCCCTGACAACCAGCGTAACCAGATGTATATCAAGGATGCTACAGGAGCCATTGTTGTAGATGACCTTGGTCTTACAGTAACAAACGACTTTAACATTGGTGATGGTGTAACCGGATTAACCGGAACCCTCACACTGTTTAATTCACTTTTGGAATTTGTTCCAACCGTTAATCCTGGCACACCTTCCTCAACGGGTAATGCAGTTGTTCCGGAAGTAAGGACACTTGCATCACTCACCTCTGCTGACCAGGCCAAACTGGTTAGCATTCCTTTCGTTTCATTCTCAACACCAGGTAACTTTGTTGCGTCTATTAATTACCCCATTACTGATGCAAGTGGAACTGGTACATTCCGTACTTTGTTTGGTGAAGCCGATTATTTAGTTACACCTACTTATTCCAACCACTCCGCAAAATATGGTCGCATTGGTTGGCCAGGCAGGTGCAGTTATTCAGGTAACTTCCAGGTTCCTTGAGGATATGACTCCAGCTACTCCAAGCTGGACCAGCGGTTGGCCAAAAGCTGAAAATCCAAGCCAGACTGTTTTCAACGCTAAAGTTAATCTTGATGTTCCCGGAACAGCCTATTTCGTAGTTCTTCCTTCAGGTGCAACTGCTCCTACAGCACAGCAGGTTAAGGACGGACAGGATGCCAGCGGTGCAGCTGTTGCCAGCAACCTCGCAGGTAATATCGTATGCGCAGCAGGTGCAACTGAGTATATTTCAGGAGTAACAGGTTTGACACCTGCCACTACCTACAATGTTTACTTCGTTGCTGAAGCTTCAGGAAACCTTCAGGCTTCACCGGTTATGAAAGTAGTTGCCACCACTCTGGGTGGTACTGCTCCTGTAATCATCTCCCCTACTGCTACTGCAATAACCAATACTACTGCTGATCTTGGTGGAAACATTACCTCTGATGGTGGCAATACCCTCACAGAAAGAGGAACCGTATGGAGCCTAACTTCACCAGTTACCATTGCTGACCATAAACTGGCTGCAGGTGGAACTGCTACCGGCACTTTCTCACATACCCGTACAGGTTTGCCTGTTGCAACCCAGATTTTTTATGCTGCTTATGCAACCAATGGAATTGGAACAAGCCTCACTTCTGAAGCAAGTTTCTTCACAGTAGCAACCGAACCTACTGACCATGTAACTGCATTTGCAACCGGCACTACCTCCACTACCTCAATCCAGCTTAATTGGACTGTTGCTGCAGGTGCTGTTCCTCCAACCGGATACCTGATCAAAGCAAGTGACGTTAGCTATGCAGCAATTGTTGATCCCGTTGACGGTGTTGCTGAAGCTAACTCAGCACTTGTTCAGAATGTTGCCCAGGGTGTTGAAACCTATACTTTCACCGGACTTGCCATTGGTGGGACCTATTACTTCAAAATCTATCCTTATACAGGAACAACTGTAACCACCAACTTCAAAACCAGCCCGGCTGCTCCACAGGCTACCGCAACTACCAATAGCGCAGGCGTTTATACCTGGAATGGCGGCAATGGTTCATTTATCGTAACTACCAACTGGACACCGGAACGCACAACACCAGCTGTCAATGACATCCTTCAGTTCAGCGATGGTGGTACTGACACTATTACCAATGTGCCGGCCCAAACAATCGGACAATTAAAACTTTCAAATAATACCAAGATAACCTTTACTGCAACTGCTGCTAATACTTTTGTTATTGCAGGTCTTGCATCAGGTACTGACCTTGTTGTTCCAGCAGGTTGCGCATTTAATCTTTATGGCTCAGGAGCCACTATGTATCCAATAGTTGTTTCATTGTCATCAGGTGCCACAGCTGTCATTGATGGAAGTATTACTTTCGCAGGAACTGCACTGATTTCACATCGTCTTTTAGCAGCAACTGCAGGTGCTGTTACTTTTAATCCTGGTTCCTTCTTCAAAGCAGGAGCATTCTTTAATGGTAATGCATTTGGTGGCACAACAGCTCCTCTTGGAACAGCAAACACAGTAATTTTCACTTCAGGATCAACATACATACACCAGGCAGGAAGTAACCCATTTGCTTTGGGTCAACCCTCAAGTGTAGTTGTTTTCAATGCCGGAAGTCTTTATAAGGTTATTGGAGCTATTACTCCAGCATTCTCAGGCAGAACTTATGCTGACCTCGAATTTGATCTTGTAGGTGGTACTTTCACACCAACAGGAACTGCAGCAGTTTCAATGAATAATCTTACTATTACAAATGGTACTTTAAATTTCAACGTTACAGGTACTCCTGGTCACTCCATCAAAGGAAATATTTCTGTAGCTCTTGGAGCCAAATTAAATTTCACCCCAGCTTCAGCCGGAACAGTAAAACTTAATGGCACTGGTGTTCAGACTATCTCCGGTCTTGGTAAAATTGCCAGTACAAATACCTTCTCATCAATTGAGGTTACCAACGCCAATGGCATTGTAATTGCCAACGATTCAATTACTATCGGTGGAGCATTAGTGCTCACCAATGGTTTGGTCGACCTTGGAAATCACAATCTCACATTTGCTGCAACAGGAACAATTACTGGTACACCTTCAGCAACCAATATGATTGTTGCAACCGGAACCGGTGAATTGAGGAAACTCTTCACAGCTGCCGGAAGCTTTACATTCCCTGTAGGTGATAACACAGGTACTGCTGAATATTCACCGGTTACCCTGAATTTCACAGCTGGTACATTTACAGCTCCTGCTTATGCTGGTGTAAAATTATCCAACTCAGCTTACCCTGGTGTTAGCGGAAACTATATCAACAGGTATTGGGATGTTACCTCTTCAGGAATTGCTGATTATGCTTGCGATGCTTCATTTAACTATCTGCCTGCAGATGTTGTTGGAACAGAAGCCAGTATGGTTTGCGCCCTCATGAGTCCATATACCACGTTTGCTGCTGCCAATACTACAACTCATCAGCTCACTGCCGCTGCAACAGCTGCCTTGGGTTCCTTTACAGGAAAAGATCCTGTTAGCGCAACCAAAGCCCTGAGTGTAAAACTGTTTATTGAAGGTCTCTATGCAGGTGGTGGATTATTGAATCAGGCTGCCGATGAAAGTGGTCCTCATTTCCCTGCAGGCGTTGCAGATCAGGTAACCCTTGAATTGCGTGACGGTACAACTGGCGCTGTTGTTTATACAATGGCAAACCTCGACCTGAGCACCTCCGGAATGATTACTACTACTGTTCCTGCTGCCTACAGCGGATCATACTACATTTATGCAAAACACCGCAATAGTCTTACCACTTCAACTGCTGCTGCAGTTCTGTTTGCCGGCTCATCAATCAGCTATGATTTTACAACAAGCGCTGATCAGGCTTTTGGAAATAACCAGCAAACTCTAAGCGGAGTATTTGGAATGTATAGTGGCGATGAAAATCAGGATGGAATTATTGACTCAAGCGACATGATTGATGCCGATAACGATGCAACTGGTTTTGCTGTTGGTTATATTGCAACTGATATAAATGGAGACGGCCTTGTTGACTCAAGTGATATGATTATTGTGGATAATAATGCAACTGCATTTATTGCTGCAATCCTTCCTTTCTAACATCTTTTTAACTACCCCGGCTCAAATTGAGCCGGGGTATATTTTCGATTAATAATCATTTAAATATTAAAATAGTCGTAGATTTACTAAAAATGTAAAAACATGAGAAAACTAACAACGCAATTATTTAAAGCTTTCCTGGTTTTACTGTTGCTTACAGCAGTTACCGGCGTACAAGCACAAAAATCACCAAGCGGTGTTTTCGATTTTCACTACACAATTGAAAACGACGCGGTAACATCAAACAATATTCTTGAGTTTGACCTGTATCTTCTTGATACTGATGCTCTTGATCCGTTTGAAATGGCTACAGTTCAGGCAGGGGTGTTTGTAAATCCAGCTATTTACAATGGTGGAACAATTACAGCTTCAATTGTTTCAGGCTCCTCACAGCTAAATGCTTCACAGGTTCCTACCAGTGTTACATTTACACAATCAGCAAACATTGTTAAACTTGCTGCTAAAGCTCCTCCGGGAATTGGCAACGGAACAATTATTTCAACTACTGGTCAGGGAACAAGAATTTGTAAACTTCGCCTTACCAATACAGTTGCATTCTCTGTTTGCTCACATGCAGACCTTGCATTCTGCTTTACTACAACTCCTTATCCTACAAAAGTTTCTATCTATACAGGTGGTCTGAATCAGGCCTGCCCTATAAATGTAACAACCACCTTCAGCAATGCAACCAATGTTTCCCTCAACTGCCCTCCTCCTACTGCTTACAATGTTACCGGTGGCGGTGCATATTGCCAGGGCGGTGTTGGTCTTCCCGTTGGACTTGACAACTCAGAACTGGGCGTAACCTATACCCTTTATAATGGTATAGTTCCCCTGATTCCTACAGTAGCCGGTACCGGTTCTGCAATCACTTTCGGTAACCAGCTCGCTGGCACCTATACCGTAAAGGGAACCAATGGCGGCGGAACGGTTGATATGACCGGAAGCGCAATCATTACTGAAACCCCAAGTACTCCTGTTAGCGTTAGCATTCTTGAAGATGCCAATAACATTTGCTCAGGAACAACTGTAAATTACACAGCTACTCCGACCAATGGCGGTGTTACCCCTACCTATCAATGGTATGTTGGAGCTACTGCAGTTGGAACAGGCCTTTCCACTTATTCCTACACTCCTGCCAATAATGATCAGGTATCCGTAGTTATGACTTCAAGTCTGGGTGGCTGCTTAAGCGGAAACCCTGCAACTTCAAACGTAGTTACAATGTCAGTATCCAATCCGGGTCCTGCCTCTGTTTCCGTTGCAGCAAGTGCAAATCCATCCTGCGGAACTGAATCCGTTACCTTTACTGCTACCCCAACCAATGGTGGTGCACCTTCCTATCAGTGGTACCTTAACAGTTCACCTGTTGGTTTGAACCAGAATACTTACTCATTTGTACCAGCCACAGGTGATCAGGTTTATGTTGTTATGACCTCCAGCCTTGTTTGTGCAACAGGCAATCCTGCAACATCAAACACTGTTACCATGACAGTCAACACTCCTGTTGCTGTCAGCGTAAGTGCTGTAGCTTCAGCTGACCCAGTTTGCGCCGGAACAACTGTTACCTTCACAGCTACTCCTACAAACGGTGGTACCCCAACTTACCAGTGGTACAAAAACACTGTTGCAGTTGGAACAAACTCTGACACCTATGCATTTGTTCCAGTTAACGGTGATCAGGTCTATGTAACCATGACCTCCAGTCTTGGTTGCGTTACCGGTAATCCTGCGACTTCTGGTACAACCACCCTGACTGTAAATGCACTTCCTACTCCAACACTGGCCGGACCTGCATCAATCTGCGCAACAACAACCGGAAATGTTTATACAACTGAAGCTGGTTTCAGCAGCTATGTATGGAATGTTTCTGCAGGTGGTACTATTACCGCCGGTGGTACCGGTACTGATAATACTGTTACTGTTACCTGGAATACCGCTGGTGCTCAGACAGTTTCCGTTAACTATACCAATGCCAACAACTGTACCGCTGCAGCAGCAACAGTTTACAACGTTGCTGTTAATGCCCTTCCAACTCCAACAATTACTGGTCCTGCTGCAGTATGCGCAGGAATTACAGGTAGTGTTTATACCACAGAAGCCGGTATGTCTGGCTATACCTGGACTGTTTCAGCTGGTGGTACTATCACTGCTGGCGGCACAGGAACAAGCAGCACTGTAACTGTTACCTGGAACACTGCTGGTCCTCAGACTGTTTCTGTTAACTATACCAATGCAAACAGTTGTACTGCTGCTACTGCTACAGTTTACAACGTAACTGTTAATGCTCTGCCTACACCTACAATTACTGGTCCTGCTTCAGTTTGTGCAACAAGCACAGGTAATGTCTATTCCACACAAGCTGGTATGACTGGGTATACCTGGACTGTTTCAGCTGGTGGTACTATCACAGCTGGTGCAGGAACAAGTGCTATTACTGTTACCTGGAATACTGCAGCCGCTCAGACTGTATCAGTTAATTATACAAATGCAAACAGTTGTACTGCCGTATCTGCAACAGTATACAATGTAACTGTTAATGCTCTGCCTACCCCAACCATCGCCGGCCCTGCTTCAGTTTGCGCAGGATCAACAACCAGCGTTTATACTACTCAGGCAGGAATGACAGCTTATGTTTGGACAGTTTCAGCTGGTGGTACAATCACCGCTGGTGCCGGTACAGATGCAATCACTGTTACATGGAGCACAACCGGTGCTAAAACCGTTTCAGTAAACTATACCAATGCAAGCAGCTGTACTGCAGCCGCAGCAACTGTATATAATGTAACCGTTAATGCCCTTCCTGTTCCAACCATCTCAGGAACTACTCCTGCAGGTGTTGGTTCATCACAGGTTTATACCACAGAAGCTGGCATGACATCATATGTTTGGACTGTTTCAGCTGGTGGAGCTATTACTGCTGGTGCAGGAACAAATGCTATTACTGTTCTTTGGAACACAGCTGGTGCTCAGACTGTAAGCGTTAACTACAACAATGCAAGTGGTTGCACAGCAGCTACTGCCACTGTTTACAACGTAAGCGTTATTTCAGTACCTCCTCCAGCAGGAACAATCACAGGAGTTAGTGTTGTTTGCCAGGGTGCTACAGGAGTTCCTTACTCAGTAGCAGCTATTCCAAATGCAACTGGTTATGAGTGGACTCTGCCAACAGGTGCTACCATCGCATCTGGTGCAAATACCAACTCCATCACCGTTAACTTCTCAGCAACTGCAGTTTCAGGACCTATCACCGTTTACGGTACCAATACCTATGGTAATGGTGGTTCATCACCTGCTTTCAATGTAACAGTTAACCCAACACCAGTTCCAACCATTACCGGTGACAATGACGTATGTGAAAGTTCAGATTACTATACATACACAACTGAGCCTGGAATGACCAACTATGTTTGGAATATGTCAGCTAACAGCGGAACAATTACATGGGTTCCAGGAAGCAATCAGGTTTCTATTTTCTGGAATTCTGCTGGTGCTCGTTGGGTAAGCGTTTCCTATACCAATGGTTCAGGATGTACCGCTGCTGCTCCTACAGTATTTAACGTTACCGTTCATCCTGCTCCGGCAGCAGCTGGTGCAATTACAGGAACCCCGGTTCTCTGTGCAGGTACCAATGGCGTTACCTACTCAGTTGGTGCAATAACCAATGCAACTTCATACACATGGACACTGCCTACCGGTGCTACAATCGCATCAGGTGCAAACACCAATAGCATTACAGTGAACTTCGCTTCAAATGCTGTTTCAGGTGTAGTTAGCGTATCAGGTACCAATGCATGCGGTAACGGAGCTTCTTCATCCTATACCGTAACTGTATTCCCAATCCCTGCAACTCCTGTTATCACCCAGAATGGCAACATTCTTACCAGCAGTGCTCCTGCCGGAAACCAGTGGTACTGGAATGGTGATATCATTGACGGTGCTACCGCACAGACTTACGAAGCTGTTTACCATGGTGACTATTATTCAATCGTTACACTGGATGGCTGCTCATCTGCTGCTTCCAACACTATCAATGTTGTTGTAACCTCTGTAAATGAATATTCCAATGTTGAGAAAATGGAAGTTTATCCTAACCCAACCAGCGGACAGTTTACAGTATCAATCACCTCTGTTAGGAATGAAGTATATGACCTTCGCATTACCAATAACCTCGGTGTTATTGTTTACGAAAAGAAAGACTTCAGAATCGACGGAAATGTGAAACTTGACATGAACTTCAGCGACCTGCCAAAGGGTGTTTATTCAGTTATCCTGAATGCTACCGATAAGCAGATTGTTCGTAAGGTTGTAGTTAAATAATTACTTCAATCTTCAAATAGAAAAGGCTGGTCGATTATGACCAGCCTTTTTTTATTTTTTGACAATCAGAGTCCATCTAGAATTGAACAGTTTTCGTCGGAACATATACCTTATTATATATTAGTATTATTATCCTTACTCATAAGATTTCCAATCTATAGAATAATGACACACTAATAAAACGCGAATTATACCGCTAAGCAGTTGCAGGGAAGAATAATAAATGCCGGTTGCTATTCCTTACTTCCTTTGCTATGTATCATAATGGCCAGGAAAAAGAATATTCCCATAAGAATAAAATTGTAAGCCGGATAGAAATAATTTGACCAGAAATGTCCAAGGAAACGATCCCCGGCCAGAACAGCGATTATTCCCAGCAGCATCAGAATAAATCCAACAACACCATTAATCCAGGCCAAAATAACGAATAGCTTTTTCATAACTATAAATTTGTGAAAAGTAAAGTTAATCAAATCGCCAACCCATCCAATTGGTAGCTATTGATTTATTCTATTCCAATAAAGATTACCAGGTTGTTTCAGAATCGTCACCGGTTTTCATTTTCATTTTTTTGGTATTACATTTAATGGAAGTAAGGATAAAATTAAAGATGCTTCCAACAGCTGAATTATATCAATCCAATAAAAGTACAATAGGGAGGTAATCACCAATCATTCATCAGATTGGAGTATATTTGCAATTCTGGAAAACCTCTGTAATTCATTCTCATTAACTCATAACTACTGCAATTAATGAAAAAGATTTCCCTGCTTCTTCTAGTTCTTATTTTCATTTTGAATGCAGGTGCACAGATTCCTGCGGGATATTACAATGCGGCTACAGGACTAACAGGAACGAATTTGCAGGCAGCACTGCACAACATCATTAAGAATCATACTGTTTTATCTTATACCCCTGGTGTATGGAATGCCTTCTATACTACTGATGTGAAACCCAATGGAACTGTCTGGGATATGTACTCCGATATTCCTGATGGAACAGCAAACGGTAATCCTCCCTATGTTTACCAGATAGGTGGCGGTCAATGCAGCACTCAGGCTGTAACAAATGAAGGTATTTGCTACAGCAGGGAACATTCCTGGCCCAAAAGCTGGTTCAATGATATGTCCCCGATGAATACCGATGTATTTCACATTGTCCCAACTGACCAATATGTGAATAACCGGCATAGCAACTATCCTTATGGAGAGGTTGGTACCGCCAGCTGGACATCTATGAATGGAAGCAAATTGGGCTCCTGTGTTACCACCGGATATGGCGGAACTGTTTTCGAACCCCGGGATGAATATAAGGGTGACTTTGCAAGAGCTTACTTTTATATGGAAGTAAGATACTATACCGAAGATGCATCATGGCCGGGAAGTCCTATGGCTGCAGGAAGTCAGTTGCTGCCCTGGGCACAAACCATGATGATGCAGTGGGCTGCTGCCGACCCGGTTTCACAGAAGGAAATTGATAGAAATGAGGCTGTTTATGCTGTTCAACATAACAGGAATCCATTTATTGATCATCCCGAATATGCAAATGCCATATGGGGCAGCAGTACAGGTACCCTCCCCGAACCAACCAATTTCCCTTTAGGCTTTTCTGCACATAACCTTTATGTTCAATGGACAGATGCAACAGGAAGCGTCCTTCCCGATGGTTACCTGGTTAAAGTAAGCAACACCGGTTTTGGAGATATTGCCGATCCTCTTGATGGTATTCCTGTAACCAATACCGCTACAGAGAAAAATGTGGGCTATTCATTGCAGGGTGCCTGGTTTACCAATTTGATTGCAAATACAACCTATTATTTTAAGGTTTATGCCTATTCAGGATCAGGAAGCAGTATTAACTACAAAACTGATGGTGTTCCACAAATTCAGTTGAGTACTCAGCCATAATGTTGTTCTGTTTATAGTGCCTGATGGGATTGTTGGGAGATGAACATCCTGAATAAATATACCTTAAAAGCAAACTGACATTTTTACCCCTGAAATACGCTAAAAAAGTTGAAAGTTGTCCGACTTCCTGAAGTCGGACAACTTTTTTTATTCCCATTGCTTTCCAAAGGTACCGGCTAAGATTCACAGGACTTAAACCATTTTATCAACTATTACCCTGTATGTATCTGTTTATCTGTCGCTTGCAAGGTTTTTGATATTTATTTAACAAAGTGCCCGAAAACAGTCAAATACCGGTCAATATTATGTCCATGCACTCCGTATTAATTTTATGCTAAATGTCTGTTTTCCTGCTATGGGAATGTGCTAACCTGCCACTTCCTTTTGTATATTTGTTTCCCGGATTTTCCGGCTTGGACTACTTGAAAACTCAATGACCAAAAACCCAAAATACCCAATTCACATGAAAAAATTTACTCTTGTTGCCACATTGTTGGCAGTCTTTTTCTTTTGTCAGCCTTCTATCGGGTGGAGCCAGTTGTTTGTTGATAACTTCAGCTATATACCTGGAACAACGCTCGTTTCAAATGGTTGGGCGGTTACTGGTACAGCAGCAACACCAACGGTTAATGTATCTGCATCTTCAATTGCCTATCCTGGATACCTTTCTTCCGGCATTGGGAATGAAGCAGCCCTGGCTATATCTGGTGAAGACGTGAATCACACATTTACTTCTCAGACATCGGGTGTTGTTTATGCATCCTGTTTGATTAATGTAACATCAGCTACACTTACTGGCGATTACTTTTTTCATCTTGGAGCAAGTACAATTGGTTCAACCTATCATGGAAGAGTATTTGTCAAAAGAGATGGAAGCAATAATTTAGCATTTGGAATTTCCAGAGCTGGAGCTATAGGAACCGCTGTTTTTTCCGGTTTTACTTACTCCCTTAACACAACATACCTTTTAGTCCTAAAATATACTATTGTAGCTGGTGCAACCAATGATCTTGCAGCAATTTACATCAATCCATCCCTAAATTCAGCAGAGCCTGGAACTGGTTGGATTTCAAGTACTGATACTCCAGCTGACCTTGCCAACATTGGTACAGTAGCTCTTCGCCAAGGATCATCATCAAACGCAGCTGCTCTTAAAGTAGATGGCGTACGTGTGGCAACTGTTTGGTCCGACATTGTTGGAGCAGGAGCATCAACACCCACCAAATTAGCGATTACCTCAGTAAATGGTGGAGCCTCCCCTTTAACCAATACCCCTTTTAGCGTTACTGTTCAGGCACAGGATGGTGCAAATTCTCCTGCCAACGTGACAGCAAATACTTCTATTAACCTCAACCTTGCAACTGGAACAGGTAGTTTGGGTGGTACTCTTACCGGTACTATCAATGCCGGAAGCAATTCTGTTACTATTTCTGGTGTTACTTACAACACTGCTGAAACAGGTGTTAGCTTAACAGCATCAGCTACATCCGGTGATTTATTATCTGCGGGAACAAGCTCTGCTTTTGCAGTAGTACCAGTTGTAACAGCCTATCGTTCCGCTGTTTCTTCTGGCAATTGGAATAGTGCAGCAACCTGGGAAGGCTATACCGGCTCAAGTTGGATTCCAGCCTATGATTTCCCAACAAGTACAACAAAAGATGTTACCATCCAGTCTGGTCACACTGTGATTGTTCCTCCCAGCTTTAATTCAGGTTCAGCCAGTAACCTTACTGTAGAAAATGGTGCAACACTTTATGCCAACGCTGCTTCAGGAAGTTGTTTCTTATATGTTTACGGAAATATCGTAAACAATGGAACAATTGGAGGAGCTACTGATGTTATCGGTTTTGACATTGAAGGTGCTTCTTGCCAGATCAGCGGAAGTGGAAGTTTTATAGCATCAAGGATTGCTAAATTCACCACTACAAATGCAACTACCAATATGTCCATTGGACAGAATATGACCCTTACTTATACAAGTGCTTCATCAGCTGCATTGCGTAACGGAACAACCACCACCTTATTTAATATCACTCTGGAGGCCGGAAAGCAGTTATCAGTTCCCAATGCAAAGATTGACCTCGCATACTGTACATTGACCCTGAAGGATAATGCTTCCCTTCTCGACAATGGTACCATTTCTGGTATGACAACCAATGTATCTGTTGAGCGTTTCCTCACCAAATACAATGCTATTGGCGATGATATGTTCCATTTCCTTTCATCACCAGTTGCAGCTCAGGCTATTCAACCAGGTTTCGTTAACCTGCCTAATACTACCGATGACTTCTATTCATGGGATGAAACTACCAACCAGTGGATCAACAGTGTTGATGGCAGCGGAGCTTTTGCAAGTGGATTCGAAAGTAACTTCACAGTTGGAAAAGGCTACCTGGTAGCTTATCCTGCAGATGTGACCAAAACATTCAGCGGTGTTCTGAATACCGGCAATGTTGTTACAGCTCTAACCTATACCCCTGCACAGGGCAACGGATGGAACCTGCTTGGCAACCCTTATCCTTCAGCAATTGATTGGAATAACGTTACTTCCACCAATCTTGACAACGCTGTTTATGTTTATGATAACGCAAGCGCTACCTACAAATCATATGTAGCAGGTGTTGGAACCCTTACTGACGGAATTGTTCCTTCAACACAGGGATTCTTTGTACATGCAAATGCTACTTCACCAAGCCTTACCCTTGAAAATCAGGATCGCGTTCATGCAGGAACTGCTTTCTATAAGAGCGATGCTATCCAGAACGTTGTTCGACTGATGGTTAGCGGCAACAATAAAGCTGATGAAACTATCATTCGCTTCGCTGAAAATGCAACTACTGCTTTCGACAGTCAGATGGATGCCTATAAACTCAGTGGTGGCGCATCAGTTCCTACATTCTATTCACTTGCAGGCAACACCAAGCTTTCCGTTAACTCACTGCCTTCAACTTCAATGGAAGATTATGTTACCCTTGCTGTTGAAGCTGGTGCTGCTAGCAACTATGAAATCAGTCTTACCGACAATACACTTTCATCATCAGTGTATGTTACTCTGGAAGATACCAAAACAGGTGTTTCACAGAAACTTAACGACAATCCGGTATATTCCTTTACAGCAGCTCCGGGTGAAGACCCAAGCCGTTTCCGTCTGCATTTCAAGGATGCAACCTCCGTTGCTAATCCAGCCCTTGCAGGTATCAATGCATACTCAGTTGAAGGACAAATCCGCATTACTTCCGATAAAAACCTCAATGGTTTGGTTACCCTTACCGATATGGCAGGCCGCTTGATTGCCAAAACCAATATGAACCAGGCAACTTCATGCATGCTTAATGTTCACGGACAAACAGGCATTTATGTTGTTAACATCGCAACTACCGAAGGCAATTTCGTTCAGAAAGTAGCTGTCAAGTAATATTGGAAATCAGTCAACCCTATAAAAAACACCGATTATGAAACGCAATCTATATATCATCCTGTCATTCGCAATCCTTTTAAGCCTGTCAGTTGGCAGCAAGTCACTAATGGCTCAGGAACCTCCACATCCTCCTACAACAGGACATGGAACTCATGGAAACCAGAATCCTGGTGGTACAGCACCTATCGATGGTGGCCTTGGAATCATCATTGCCCTTGGATTGGCATACGGAACCAGGAAATCATTGCAGAATAAATCAGAGGAATAAAAGACCATTTATTCTTTGAGGAAAGGCTCTTACCTGTTTTAATTCAGGTGGGAGCCTTTCCCATTTAAGATTAATGAATACGGTCTCCTGACTCCTGACAGTGCGTGAATTTTAGCCTGAACGACTTTTAATATTCTGATCATTAATGAGATAAAACAGGTGTTTTTTAGTTTTGCCGCACTTATAGCTATTTTTAAACCCTGTTTCTAATTTGAGAAGTAAATCAAACCTTATCCTACATTCACAACCTTAGTGACAGCGGGAAATCCAAAATTTGCCTGACCTTATTCAAACCTTATCATACATTCACAACCTTAGTGACAGGGAGAAATCCAATAGTTACCTAACCTTATTACCTTGAACAAAAACCTCTGAAGAAGAATTCAACGAACTTCTTTTGGAATATCAGAAAACCTAGAAGCCAGAAATAAGGGAATAAGGTTTTGATCCAGAAATAACCATTTGCTACTAAGGTTAGTTAAAGAATAAGGTTGTTTTTGCATTCATAGCAATCTGTTTCCAATTGTGAAGAAATTGCAAGTGTATTAATCGGAAGAAGTCAGGACCAGTCCCGGGAGGTTCAGCACCTATCGATGGTGGCCTTGGAATCATCATTGCCCTTGGATTGGCATACGGAACCAGGAAATCATTGCAGAATAAATCAGAGGAATAAAAGACCATTTATTCCTTGAGGAAAGGCTCTTACCTGTTTTAATTCAGGTGGGAGCCTTTTCCATTTCAGGCAATGAATAAAGTTTTTATTTCGAACTGCTCTAAAGTAGTATCTAGAACAATTGCAATCCGAAGTTCAGAAGAATTCTGTAGAAGAATAGGATGGCAAGCAGAATGATTACAATACTCCAGCGGAAATAGCTCTTCTGAATTACGCCTGTTGTTTGAATGGCTTCATTCCTTGCCGAATTATAGATAAAAATAGTCGGCATAAGAATAAATACAGGGGTAATGGTCTTCATAAAGAGTGGAATATAATGGGTGGGACTGGTCATCAAAAAGAAAACCACTACCCCAATTCCCCAGGGAATGAAAACATGGCTCAGTATATAGAATAGCCTATTCTTGGTCTCAATAAGTTTTATCGACCCGGAAGAAAGTAAAAACAATGGAGTAACCAATCTGCCAATCAGAAGACAGATAGATATCGATACGATTGTAAAAAAGATCTCTTCCACATCGAACATCGAACTCATAAAGATCCATTCAGAGACATAGATGAATTCGGTCCTGGTTACGAACCCTACAATGTAGGATCCAAAGAACATATTGATTCCGTTAATGAAACCCCAAAGTAAGAGTAGCTTTAAATTCTGGCTTTTAACTTTTTTGCTGAAATATTGCTTGAGAAAAATAAATGCCAGAATCAGGCTCAACATGGGGCCTGCTGAAAAAATACTGATAAGCGCAGCCCTGGTATATAAATGAGACCCTGAAAACAGTGGAAATTTAACCCTGTAATAATACCAGACTGTCGGGATATTAAAACCCTTGGATACCAGCATGGTAATCATTTGGTATGAGATATAAACAATAAGGAAGGACAGAATATAGAACGTGGTAGATTGAATCGTCCCATAGATGAACTTCTTCCGAATATCACCCGTCCCAAATATTTCCCTCAGTGTATGAAATTTCGATCTGATTCTTTTCCTGAAGGCAACTTTCTTGTCGGTTTTCCTCCACTGAGCCATTTGCAGCTCCTCGCTCGACTTTTCCCTGTAAAATATTGCCCTTATTGGATTCTCCCTGAACCGCCTCATTTTCCTCTGCCGTTCATCCTTTTTGAGCCGATAAATTTCAGACTTCATCTCCCGCTTTAATTCAGCATCCGGAGATAGTCCACGCGACCTGAAAGGATTTGCCAGAAAATGGTGGAATTGTTTACTTCTTTCAGCTTTTATCTCAGCCTTCATCTCCTTCCGCATCGCTTCATGATGCTTTCTAAGCTTACGCTTATCGGCATTCTGCTTGCGACGATATTCCCTCTGGTACTTGAATCTCTTGAACATATACCAACAATTTCCTTTGGCTGAATTCTATTCTCAAACATACGGAAAAACTCTGAATCCAATCACATGATAAACACTCGGGCATCAAGAGAAAAGCATTTTCAATTTTGCTGACAATCCACCTGTTATTGTTTTTTTATACCTTTACAAATACCACCCCCTAATTTTGAGTAAACATTTCATGTGTTTTTCGTGTTTTACCTGTTAGTTTAATCCTTGTAAGGAGAAAAACTGTTTGTCGTCTATGAAACCTCTTGGTTTACTTTTTCAGCGAATACTATCAGCTGTCTCTGTTTCAGGGATTCGCTCAATGTTTATTCTAAGAAAAGGTCTGGCTTCACGCAAACCCAGAGATCAATTCGGAGCCATCGAAGATTTTACAAAGGCAATTGAACTTAATCCCCGCAACGCAAAAGCATTTCATGCCCGAGCTCAGGCAAAGGCAGAACTGGGAGATTTATTTTCAGCTGTGGAGGATTTTACCAGGGCTATAAGACTTCGTCCTGCGTATACCGATGCCTATTACAATCGCGGAAATGCCTATTTCCAACTTAATGAGTTCCAATTAGCTTCAAAAGATCTTGAGAAGGTGTTGCAGATGGATGCTCATTATGCCGATGCTCTGTTTATGAGAGGCAATGCCCGCTACAAACTCAATGACCTGATGGGCGCACTCAAGGATTATTCAGATGCCCTGAAGGCAGATCCAAATGACGCTATTCTATATTACAACCGGGGAAATATTAAACTTCAGCTTGAGGATTTGAACGGGGCCCTTCATGATCTGAACAATGCTGTGAGGCTTGATCCTTCATATGTTTCTGCATACCTTGCCAGAGGGAACGTTAAATTGGCGATGGGAAGCAAGTCAGGGGCAACTATCGACTGGGCAAAAGCTGAAACCCTCAGGAAGAAAAACACATCTGCTCAACCCTCAATTGATACTGCAGGCTAAAACCTATCAGCCTGTTCTGTTATCTTCTGTGCCTGCACTATTTCTCCATCCAATTCTATTCTTCCCGGAAACAAGCTGATCAAAAAGGGGTAATTTTACACCGCCTGTTTTTATAGTAGCTTAATTCTACCTTAAGTTCTGTTTTGGGGAGAACCTGTTAAATTGTGATTGAACCATTTTACCCTCGATGAATCCTTCATTTCTTCAACGCTTCAGCAAAAGTGTAAAGCTGGCCCTCCCAAAGGGAATCAGGACTTCCTGGTGGCTTTTGAAAATCACTATTCCGGTCTCCTTTGCGGTCCTGCTCATGAATTACTTCGGACTTTTGAATCTGATGGCAAAAGTAACGGGACCCTTCTTCCATTACCTTGGATTGCCAGGAAGCGCCGCTATAGTTCTGATCACCAGTGTATTTACCAATATCTATTCTGTAGTTGCCGTCCTGACAACCCTTAACCTGCCAGTCCGGGAAGGGATTATAATTGGAACAATGTGTCTTGTTTCCCATGGATTTCTGATTGAGACAGCAGTACTCAAAAAAACAGGCTCATCTGTTGTCCGAATGCTTACCCTGCGCTTAACGGGAAGCCTTCTGATCGGACTGTTCCTTAATTTCCTGCTCCCTGTTTCACAAATTGTTTCATCTGAAAATACTGTCAGTCAAGAGGCTGTTTTTTCGGAAGTTCTGATCAAATGGCTTCAGACCATCAGCATTACGACAATCAAGATCATTGTGCTGGTCAACCTGCTGCTCATCCTTCAACGGCTAATGGAAGAATTCGGATTGATGAAATGGCTCGAAAAGCCCTTGCAACCTCTGATGAAGCTGTTTGGACTTCCTCTTCCGACAGCATTTTCATGGATTGTTGCAAATGCCATTGGTTTGGCCTATGGCTCAGCAATAATGATTGATCAGGTAGAAGAAAAGAAAATGTCGAAACAGGATGCAGACCTCCTGAATCATCACATTGCAGTATCGCATTCACAACTTGAAGATCCCCTGCTTTTCCTTGCACTTGGCTATACCATTCACTGGATGATCTGGCCCCGGGTTCTTATTGCAATGCTTGCTGTATGGATTCGCAGACTGGAGCTGAAACTTAGAACTCCAAAAATAACAGAGAAGTCAGTTATTTCCTGATCATTGAATACAGAAGTGCGATCTCCTCATTCCAGATGGTTTCATCAGGGGTTTCGAGGATAAGTGGAATATTATCAAACCTGGGGTCATTCATGATTCTGACGAAAACTTCCGAACCCAGAAAGCCCTTGCCAATGCTATCGTGCCTGTCGACCCGACTCCCCAATGGCTTCATGGAATCATTGATGTGCATTCCCTTGAGATAGGCAAACCCTACAATTTCATCAAACCGGGAAAAAGTTGATTTAAAACCTTCTTCCGAAAGCAAATCATATCCTGCAGTAAAGGAGTGGCATGTGTCGATGCAAACTCCAACCCGGCTCTTGTCCTCAACCCTGTCGATGATAAAAGCCAGCTGCTCGAATTTATAGCCAAGGTTGGTCCCCTGCCCTGCAGTATTCTCAATTACGGCACAAACACCCCTGGTTTTATCGAGAACCTGATTAATGGACTCTGCAACTATAATAAGGCTTTCCTCCTCAGTTATCTGATTCAGATGACTACCGGGATGGAAATTCAGTCTGTCGAGGCCAAGTTGTTCGCAACGCTGCATCTCATCAAGGAATGCTGCCCTTGATTTCTCCAGACCACCTGCTTCGGGATGACCCAAATTGATCAGGTAGCTGTCGTGAGGCAGAATCTGTGAAGGCAGATAGCCATATTTCGCGCAGTTCTCCTTAAACAGCTCAATGCTCTTATCAGTCAAGGGGGCTGAAACCCACTGCCTCTGATTCTTAGTGAATAAGGCGAAAGCTTTTGCCCCAATTTCGTGTGCATTCACAGGTGCATTCTCAACTCCACCACCTGCACTAACATGGGCTCCAATATATTTCATGGCTTTTATATTTCTGGTATTAAACAAACAATGACCGGGGCATTGTTCAATAGACTGCAACTAAAGACTGATATTATCTGTAGCTCTAATCGAATCAGCATGGCCCAAATGCATAGAATGCGGCTTCAGGGAGGGTTCTGTGTTCGTTACTCCATGTTGCTAAGCAACTGCCGGTAATCATCGTGTGTGGGCTTATAACAGCTTCCTTCAGCCTTATTCCGTATCCATTGCGCAAGGATGGCTTCATGTTTGTCAGAATTAATGTTGACATCACTGAGCCGTGTTGGGGTTCCAATGCCCCTGAAGAAGGTTTCAAAAGCTTCTATGGTTTCCTGAACTCCATTTGTGCCAAAGGTATTTTTGCCCAGGAACGCAATCCTGTCACCGGCCTGATCTCTGAAAACCTTCATCCAGGCAGGGAAGATAATCGAAAGGGAAGCACCATGCGGAACATCAAACAGCAATGAGAGAATATGTCCAAGGGAATGAACGCCCCAGTCGCCACCTGATTTCCCGTTTGCTGTCAAAAGGTTAAGAGCCATGGTAGCATCATACATAATAGCTGCACGTTCTTCATACCCATGCAGGTTCTTAACCAGTCGGGGACCCCATTCGATGGCATCGTTTATTATGGAAAAAATAAACCTGTCACTTAATGTACATTCACCCTTTCCGAAATAGTTTTCCAGACAATGAGCAATCAGGTCAGCAATACCATAGGCAGTATATGATGCCGGGACTGAGTAGGTGAGTTCCGGATCAAGAAATGAATGCTTGGGGAAGATTAGTTCTGAGGAATATCCGTCTTTCCTTCCTGTCTTTTCATTTTGCAGAACAGCAAAAGGATTCATTTCTGTGCCGGTGGCTGCCAGCGTTAAAACAGCAATCAGAGGAACTGCAGATTTTGGCTTAGCCCTGTAAGTGTAGAAATCCCATGCGCTATGCTGCACCGGAATGGTAATGGAGATGATCTTGGCAGAATCAATAACGCTCCCTCCACCAACAGCGAGGATAACATCAACATTTTCGCTTCTTCCAAGTGCTGCAGCGGCATCCACATCTTCAACCAAAGGGTTTGACTTGATTCCACCGTATTCCACAACCTGAAATCCAGCCTCCTCTAGCTGCTGCATCAGTTTATCATAGTATCCGTTTGATTTTATCGAGCCCTTTCCATAGACCAATAATAGCTTTTTGCCATACTTGCTGATAATACCGGGCATTTTATCAAGAACACCCTTACCGAAATGCAGGGCTGTTGGATTGTAATAGGTAAAGTTTTCCATTCTGTAATTTTTGTGTAAAGATACTTAGCAATGACGGAACTCGTCACAGTTTATACCAATACAAACAGTTCAAAGATTGAAAGGATAAGCCTGCCTGAAAATAATCATTCATTCTGCTTATCCCGGAAAAAATAAGCCACCGGAATAGCAATTCCGGTGGCTTTATCAATTTTAGGGGGAAGATTATTCCTATTCCAGAACCAGCTTCCAGCTTAATTCTTTCCCCTGATAGCGAACTTTTAGATAATAACTACCTCTGGCAGCTGATGAAAGGTCAAAAGTGTACCTTGAGTCTCCTGTGCATTTCCTCATCAGAATTACCTGTCCGAGATTATCAGCAATCATAACATCCATATCGAGATTCGTTCTGGATGAACCACCGAGCACAAATATTCCTGAAGTTGGATTGGGGAATACAAGCAATCCTTCTTTGGAATTCTCATCAATTGAAACGAAGGAAGGAAGCTGAATTACCTGCACAACCTGAGGACTGATACCTGAGACTGTAACTGTTATATTGGCCGTTCTAACAACAGGTCCGGTATTTTCGTCATAGTATGCAGTAATTACGCCATTGCCGGTTCCAAATGGTGTTGCGGAACACCAGTTAACATTGCTGCTTGTATTCCAGTTGGCATTGGAGGTTACATTAAATGTGGCAGTTCCTGCAGGCATGGCAACATTCTGAACAGGTGGAGTGACAGCAAGTGTTGCAGCAGCAGCAAACTGGGTAAGGGTTGCAGTAGCTGGTGCTACTCCCGTTGCTGAAACGGAAATTGTTGCAATTCGATCGATTGCATCAGGATTTGCAGTGTAAATGGCAGTAATGGTTCCATCTCCATTGCCTGAAGCATTTGCAGTACACCATGAAGCACTTGAGCTGGCTGTCCAGGCTGTGTTGCTGTGCACATTATAGACCACAGTGCCATTTAGCGCATTGACATTCTGATTATGGGGATCAATGCTGAGGGTTATAGCTCCTGCAGCCTGAGTAACCGTTACGTTAACAGGGATAATACCATTTACATTAACTGTAAGTGTTGCTACCCTGGTAGTAAGAACCGGATTGGTTTCATAATTTGCCACAATGGTTCCATTGCCTGTTCCAGATGGAGTAGCAGTGCACCATGCAGCATTGCTGGTAAGCGTCCAGGGGGCATTTGCTGTAACTGTGAAAGTAGTTGAGCCCTCTACTCCGGGTACGTTTTGATTTGGAGGTGTAACCGAGAGCAAAGGTGCAGCACCTGATTGTGAAAGCAGGACCACTATTGGGGCAAGACCTGCAACACTGACGATTATTGAATCTGACCTTGGATCAACTGATGAATTGGCCTGATAATTGGCAACTATGCTTCCGTTTCCAAATCCACCGGAAGTTGCTGTAAACCATGCTCCTGTTGTGACCACTGACCAGGCAGAGTTTGAACTGACGGTATAGGTCACTGAACCAGCTGCAGCACCAACGTTCTGGTAAGGAGGAGTAACAACCAGGGTGGGCGATGAACCTGCCTGTGAAACGGTAACAATAACCGGACTGAACCCGCTGGCAGTAACGGTAATATTTGCAATTCTGGATGGCGCTCCTGTATTCTGAAGATAGTTTGCTACAATTGTTCCATTGCCTGTCCCCGATGGTGTTACCGTGCACCATACTGCATCGCTTACAACATTCCAGGAAACATTTGAAGTAACTGTAAAGGAGGTGTTGCCTGCTAAAGCTGTAACAGTTTGATTTGCAGGGGTAACCAATAGCTGCGGGGTTGATGCGGTCTGCGTTACAGTAACAACAACCGGGCTGAGGCCAATAACTGTTACTGTTATATTCGCTACTCTTGTTGATGTTGTAAGGTTAGCTGTAAAACTGGCAGTGATGGTTCCATTTCCGCTTCCGGAAGGTGTAACGGTACACCAAGCCGCATCGCTAGCTGCTGACCAGTTTGATGAAGTGGTAACCGTAAAGGGGGTTGTCCCAGCAATTGAGGAAACTGTTTGATTAGGGGGTGTAACCACAAGTGTGGGAGCAGTCCCGGCTTGTGTAACTGTAACCTGCACAGGTGTTAAACCTGTAACGGTCACCGTAATGGTTGCAATCCTTGGCGCAGCACCTGTGTTTTGAGTATAGTTTGCAGTGATTGTACCATTTCCTGTTCCCGAAGGTGTAACGGTACACCAGGCTGCATCACTGCTGACGGTCCATGCAGAGTTGCTAACCACACTGAAAGTAGTATTGCCTGCAGCAGTTCCTACATTCTGATTCGCAGGAGTAACTGAAAGTGTTGGAGCGCTTGCAGTACCTGTAATCAATACATCATCAACAGCCCAATAGTATCCCCATGTTCCTGTATAATTCCACTTGAATTTCACATTTGCCTGACCTGCAACCTGAGCAACTACCGTACTTACGGCAGCAGGATTAGTTGTTGAAGTTGTGACATACTGCAGAAGTTGGGTCCAGTTAGTGCCATTATCAATACTGAAATATACTGTTCCTGCGGAGCCTGAATAGCTTTTGAAATAATGATTAAACTGCAGGGTAACATTGGTGTACCCGGTAAGATCAAGAGTAGGCGTTACCAGATCAGCATCTTGTGAGTTACCGGTACCATAGGCATCACTGTTCAGGTAAGCATAATTTCCGGTAAGCGTTGGATTGGGGTTTTGTCCGGTAATTGTACCGAAAGCCCATACCTGATTGTTTCCCTGATGGTCAATCTGCGACCAGCAGTTGGGGATTGTGGTTCCGCTGAACGCCTCACTGAAAGGAAGCGAATATATTCCACAGAGGGTTGTAAAAGTCAGGTCCTCTCCGTAATAAGTGCCGTTTGAATTGGTTGCATATGCCCTGATATGATAGGTGGTATTGGAGGAAAGTCCGGTTAGGATACTGGTAAAGGCTCCAACACCAGAACCATCAGTCGTATGACTTCCGGAAACGAGTGGGTTTGCAGAAACTCCCCAGCAAATTCCCCTTGCAGTAACGACTGATCCTCCATCGGTTACAACCACACCACCTGCGGTGGCACCGGTAAGGCTGATAGAACTGGCTGCTGTAGTTGTAACACTTGCAGCTCCCGGTGTGAAAGTAAGGTCAGATCCGTAGGAGGTGCCATCACTGTTTACGCCAACCAGCCTGAAATGATAGGTTTGTCCGCCGGTAAGCCCTGAAATATCAGCGGTAACCGGAACTGCCGACGATCCTGAACCTGCTGACAGGGTTGGGGTATTATTCCCGTAACTAACGGTTGTTCCCCATTCAAAATGATAGTTGGTTGCAAAGCCATTGGGGTTTACAGTTCCATTGAGAATAGCTGTTGATCCTGTAACGGCTGTAGCAGGGAGAGTAACAACTGCAGGGTTATTCCCGATTTTGAAGGAAGCCACCTTGGTTTTTCTTGTACCACCGCTTCCGATATATTGAGTTGTAAACCAAAAGGTCTGATCGTCCGAAGGGTCAACCGACATCTGTGAATAATCACCCCATCGTTCAACACCTGTCTGGGAATATGCGCCGGTATGAATGATATCCTCCGGCAAGTCCATGATTCCATTTCCTGCATTATATGCTGCTGATGTCTGTCCGGTAAAGCGTATGCCGGGATACACCGTTGAACTTGAAATAGAATATCCCAGGCCGATTTTCCCGCTTCCATTCAGCATAATGCTTCCCATCCATCTGGAATGTGCATCAGGTGCGTAGGTACCCTGCTGCCTGACAGCCCAGTTTCCGCTGGTCTGGGTACCTCTTCTCAATTCGTACCATCTTATACCGGCATGATCAGAATTGTCAACATCCACCGAATGACAGCAAACCAATGTCTGATAGGTCCCGAAGTTCCTGTATTGGGGAACATTCATTATTACCTGGGGAATCGCATCCAATTGCTGGGTAGTACCTGGTTGGGCAATGTTGGTCCAGTCGTTGCCGAAATTACTGTCGAATGCAGTGACAGCCAATTGCTGAGTCCTTGAAAATGTTGAAGAAGCCGGTGTTGTCCAGTTTACAGCAAGTTCATATATCCACAACTGATCAGAACCTCCGCCAATAGCATCATCGTTGACTGCTATGAAAATGCCGGGAGCCCCGGCGGGAGCTGCTACACCATCATTATCAACAGGAGGAACGCACATAAATCCATCAATCGAGCCAGGACTGTTGGGATTGTTAAAAGCAACCATTCCTGGGCTGGCACCTCCGGCTATCATAACTGATCGCTGGAATACATAGATATCATTTCCTCCGCTGTTATTGTCACCCATGTAATAGCCATCCTGCCATACCCCGAATTTTGGATAGTCAGGCATATCTGCAACGTCGAAGGAGTATTTGTACCATGTGCCTGTTGGGTCGCTGGTAGCAGATACGGCAATCATAACATAATCATTGGATCCGCTGATTGAAAATTCAGTAGCCACAAACCGCTGAGCCTGCTCATCATAAAGGATTATCGGGTCTCCATCATTATAGGTCGATCCTGTTACTCCTGAAAAGAGAGTATTCATATTGGTTGGTCCTGCTACCAAAGTACCGGTCTTGGTATAAATGGCATAGGTGCAATTTACTGACTGCATATAATGATTTGGACCTGCTGCCCCATTGCAATCGGGTGGATAATATGGAGAAGTTTCAGCATCAAAATTTACCAATGGAGCCTTGGGGTTTCCATTCATTCCCATCGACTTCTGCCATGCAGGATCTGAACCTTTAGGCAAAGCTGTTTCGGAGAATGGATAGGACCTGTCCTTGAGATTCCGGTTAAATAATTTCTTTTCTGCCTTTTCCTTGATTATCTGAATCTCTTGAGGAGTCAGAGGAGGAATATCCCGAAGTGGAGGTGTTTCACCAAGGAAACTTCCCTGTTTTATCTCCGTTGGAGAAACGGAAAGATTCTGCGATTTCAAATAGAACACCTGAAAAACAAGAAGCAATGTCAGGAAAAGAGCCGTTTTACTCATTTAACTCAGATTAAATTTGTTGATTGCTGGAAAAATTCATGGCAAATTTATTCTTTTAGTTGGGAATAATTACTTCCAAAGGGCTCTGTTTGTTCAATTTGCTTAGCTCTTTCAGCCCATTGTGACCCGGAAAGGTTCAAGTCTATATTTTGTCACCAGGCAACACCTTTAAATAGAATTAAGATTCTTGCAATGTCACACTTATAATAGTGCAGACATTTTTGACCGAAACTTAAATTGCGGTTTTGATGTCTGCTTTAGTTATCACTTTAACTTATTGAAATTTCATTTTCCGGATTCATCAAGTATCAGGAGAACTGGATTGATTGGTATATTTGCCCGATGAAGAAGCAGAAAAATCGATACTATGCAGTCTGGAAAGGAAATCAGACCGGTATTTTCGATAGTTGGGAACAATGCAGGAAGCAGGTTGAAGGATTTGCCGGGGCTCAGTATAAGGGTTTTCAAACGCTGAGCGAGGCCAAGGCTGCACTTGCAGAAAACCCATGGGAACATTTTCGCAAATCCAAAGAAGCTGAAACTCAACAGATGGCAAGCAGTTTCAAAGGCCGGCCGATCAGAGAAAGCATCTGTGTTGATGCAGCATGCAGCGGTAATCCTGGAGTATTAGAGTACAGGGGCGTTTATACACCTACAGGAGAAGAAATCTTTCACCGTGGGCCATTCCCGGAAGGAACCACAAATATTGGAGAGTTTCTGGCAATTGTTACAGGACTGGCCTGGCTTCAGCAACAAAAACTTGACTTGCCACTTTACAGTGATTCCCGTAATGGACTGCTATGGGTAAAACAGAAGAGGGTAAATACCAAACTTGAAAAGAGCGCGAAAAATGCGGAATTATTTCAGGTGCTGGATAAAGCTCTCCAATGGCTGCATAACAATTCCTGGAATAACAAACTCCTGAAGTGGGAAACCTCTGCATGGGGTGAAATCCCAGCCGATTTCGGAAGAAAATAATTCTTAATCCGGGAAATTCGTATTAGTGATATCTGCCAATATCCAGGCTGATATTAAACATGAAATACATTCCATAGGATAATCCAACCCTTACCAGAAGAACCAAGGCTATTGCAATAATAATCCATGCTGCAATGGTTGTTCTGTGTGTGCGGGGATAGGACTTCCTGTTCTGAAGCAAATGTGGCTTTACCTTGGTATTAAAGAGAGGTGGTACCACAGCAAACATAAGAGTGGCCAGTGTAAAAGCATCATAGTTGAATATATTCTCATGCTGAGGAATCACCGGGGATAACTTCATCAGAACCATTAAACCACCTCCAATAAACCAGGGAATAATCAGGCGACTTATTATATAGCCATTACGATTGTTTTTATACGACTCTTTACCAACTGTTTCAGGTAAATAGCTCACAACCTTCCAGCTAATCCAGCCAATGAGCATCAGGAATATGAGCGAGAACAGGATTCGGAAGGCAATATTCATGTAGAGCCAGTCTACAACATAACCAAACCCCTGACGTGTAATGGCGCCTCCAACGAAGGCTCCAAAAAAGAGCATCATTGAATTAAGGTAAAGCCAAACGAAGAACTGTCGCATTTGAGCTCCGGGGTGAAATTTCCTTAGAACAACAAACCTGTAGAAGATTGCCATGATCAAAGAAATCATAGGACCGGAAAGGGTAATGAATATAATGTTGGTCTGATTCCATTTCGGTGAGTAATTACCAATGGGAAACATCACTTCATAATAGTAGAGTACGGAATCAATCTTGCTGAAGGATGCCGTTACCATAACTGCGAACTGGTAAATAAACCAGGAAACCAGGTATGCCACTATGAATAATGCAGTTGAATTCAGGACTGGTCTGATATAGCTGGCAACAGGAATTCTCTCCTGTTCAGGTATGGTAAATTCCAGAGACGAAAGAATAGAGGGTTCCCTTCTTTTCTTCTTCTTATTGAAAAAACTGAAGAATCCCCTTCGTTTCTTTCTAAGATGCTTCCGTTTTCGGGATGTACTTGTGCGAATATCGAGTTCTGGCCTTTCAACCGAGATGTCAATTTCTACTTCCGGGTGCCAGGTTGAGGTATCTGTGTCATTAGCTTCCTTTGCCCTTTTTATGTCCTCAGGAGTGAGAAAATGATATTTTTCTGCGGATGAGGATTTATACTTCTTCTTGAAGGAATTGAAAGAAATCTTCTTTAATACTCTCTTTAGTCTGGAAGTGGCAGATTTTTTTTTCCTGTTTTGACCTGGCTTAAAATTAAGCTGTGGACGCTGAGTATCTTCAAAAACCGGAGGAGACACAGGTTCTGTAGCCTCCTGATCTCTTTCAAAGGCTTCAGCCCTGGCTGCTTTAATATCTTCAAGGGTAAGGAATTTGGCTTCAGCAGGAGCCTTTTCAAAGGGCTGAAATGATGGCCTCCGCCTTTGAAATACAAAAGGGAAAAGTTTTTTAACCCAATATTTTAAATCCTTACGATGTCTCCTTTTATGTCGTGGCATTGTAAACTATATACCGTTAATAACGCAAAACTACTCTATTTCATGATTTCTTTCACTGATTTCTCTTTGTTAATCACATGATTATTGAAAAGTCATCCCTGAAAATCTTAGCTTTTCATCTAAAATTAGAATTTAAAACAGATTGACTAAGCTCAAATTGTACTTTTTTTGATACAAAACCAAAACATAAATCTTCTAAAAATCCAGCCAGCCAAGGCTGATATGCAATTAATCTTGATTTTAACTTCAATTTTACCTACTTTTGTGGCCTCAATTCAACTGAAATGCGCCGTCTTCCACTTCTTTCCCTAGTTGCCTCCTGTTTACTCATATTCATATTATTGGCTGGGAGTAACAATCTTTCAGCACAAGTTCCTCCGCCACCTCCCAATGGTGGACCCAATAACGGACATGGACTTGGTGGAAATCAAGCTGCCGGTCCAAGCGCTCCTCTTTCTGATGGAATTGGCCTATTGGTTGCCTTTGGCGTTTTCTATGCTTTCAGAAGATCACAAAAATCTGAAGATCAAAGCAACGTTCTCTAACAGGAATACATCATTTTCCCGTGTTTAAGGCAAGGAGCAAAAAACTTCGATAGTAATCCTTTTGCGGATTAACGCAGTTCGAATGACGTCTGACCTATTTCCCTGTCTTCAGTGAATATGCTTACATTGTACCTGCCTTTTGGCAATTCGGCTTCCTTTAAGGGGAGCTCATAATAGGTACAAATATCAGCAGCATCTCCCTCATAATTAAGTGTCTCCATTGCTGAAAACTGCAGGGTTTGTCCAAGGAACTGGAATGTATATGCAGGTCCGCGGGTTAAGATTGTATTATCCGGACGGGCAATTCTGACGAAAAAGCGCTGGTAACCTGAACTCACCAGCTTGTTCTCTCCAATGGTGAAACAAACTTTTATCTTGTCAGTCCTGGAGGCTTTATCAGTGAGTTTTTCCTTATCAACACCCTTTGATTTGAAAGGAGTGGCCGACACCTTATATGCCTTGAGAACGGCTGCTCCGCTAATCTTTTGATTCAACTGTTCCTTGTCCTTCGAAAGGTCAGCTGATTTCTGCTGCTCAAGATTATAGTCGATCTTGATCTTCTCATTTTCCTGTCTTAATTGCCTGTTAACGGTATAGAGTGAATCTATCTGACGCTCATATCCCTTGGTAATCATTTGAAGCTGAGCAAGCTTCTGCCTGACAACACTCAACTCGGATTTTGCCCCCAGAAGCTTCTTGATTTCATTGGCTTTAAGACGAATAATGCTATCCTTTTCCATGAGTGAATCACTCAGGGTTCCATAGGCTGCCTTCACACGCTCATGCTCCGAAAGAAGTGAATCCAGCTCGTTTTGCATGGACAGTTTCTCTGTGTTCGAAGTTTGTGTTACCAAGACTACTTCCTTCTTCTGATTCATCAACATATAGCTCAGTACACCAATGATCACCACCAGTACTCCGATAGTAATTTTATAACCAAGGGTATTAACAGATTTCTCCTCCATAACAGGATAGCATTAAGTGAAATATTTCTACAAAAATAAGTTAATATTTTCTTGTTTCAATGTCCTTTGGAAATGCAGAACCTCAAGTTGTTAACCATTTATTAGCATCGGAACCTGACGCTTCCCTACCCTTTAACTGTGAATATCCGATCGCATCTATCTGTCATTGAAATCCTATAAATGAAGATGCCCGCTGCTATCATGAACAACGGGCATCTAAAGATATTTGTTATTAAAGATGACGACTATTTGTTTTCGCCTCCTACAACCTTGAACTTATCACCGGTTTGTTTCACAACATTTCTGTAGAAATCTTCTCCATAACCAGGCTGATAAACCTTAGGATTCTTCTGTCCGGGAACAGCAGTCTTGATATTGCCATCCATGAACCTGGTAAACAGATGTGCATATAATTTCTTCCATTCATTAACGGTGTTATTTGCCTGGCTTACTGAAAAATCAGTCAGGAAACGGACAGCCTTTTCGGGAGAAGTTTTGTACAATTCTCCTGCAAGGTTATCAATAGCAGGCACCATAGCAATATAATCACCTTCAAGTTCGGTTTGTTTGGCCTGAATATCAGGAATCATATCCTTGTAACGGGTGTAGGCAAAATTTGAAACCTGGTTGAATACCCAGAAAGCAGCATTATCGCTGTAAGTCATCATATCCCCATTTCCAACGGCAAATGTTTCAGGGATTTCAGTCATGCAGGTATACATAGGTGAGTATACGGTGCTATAGGTATCATCAACTCCAAACCAGATGATTCCTCCAATATTTTGAGGGAGCCAGCCTCTGGACTGAGCAACAAATGAGAAGCCGGTTTGCTGTGTTGAAACAGCCCTTTCATTGCAATATTCAACTCCATCAACCATCCATGTGAGTGGACGCCAGCGAACGATTGAGCCATAAGGTCCTGCGCCTGCATCCTTAGTCATATCAAGCGGAGTTCCCTGATAATAGTCTCTCATCAGTCCGTACACATCCTGAAGTGTAAGTTTATGCTCTGGCTTAACATAAAGCGGCATCCTATTGGCAAGGTCAATACCTTTTGCATAGTCAAGATATTTGTCCATTCCCTTTGAAACCTTATTAAAGCCGCTCCAAACGCGGGCTTCACAGAAACGTGCACCTTCAAAATCAAGAGGGTCATAGGTGTCACTGAAACTGAAGTTCTGGTCTTCTCCCTTGTAAAGGCCTTTTTCACGTGCAAAACTGATAACATCAGGAGCATAAAGGCAATTAGCTGGATCATTGAGCGGGAAAGTGGTAATACGTGCATGGTTGGCATGTCCGGAAATATATCCATCAGGAATTCTGATGGCTACCCATACAGCACCCTTATTGTATTTCACGGTCTGACGGCCTTTTTTGTCCTTAATGATCTCAGGTTTCCCCTTTCCAATCATTTCCATAATCCAAACTTCATTGGGATCAGAAATGCTGAATGATTCTCCTTCGGAGTAATATCCGTATTCGGCAACCAGCGAAGTCATAATCTGAATAGCCTCCCTAGCGGTTTTGGAGCGCTGCAGTGCAATATAAATCAGGCTACCATAATCAACAATTCCTGCAGTATCAGCAAGTTCCTCAAGTCCGCCATAAGTGGTTTCACCAATGGCAACCTGATACTCATTCATGTTTCCAACCACGTTGAAGGTTTGTGCAGCCTGCTTTATCTTACCCAGATACTTGCCTGTATCCCATTCATAAACATCCAGCATGGCACCGGCAGGATAGGTTGCTGCAGGCCAATGATAAAGCTCTCCAAAAAGAGTGTGTGAATCTGCTGAATAAGTAATCATGGTTGAACCATCAGCAGAGGCTCCTTTAGTGACAAGGAAGTTGGTGCAGGCAAGAGCTGGAAATGCAACAAATAACAGCAAGCCTGCAGAAAGAAGAAATACTTTTCTCATACGTTTGTGTTTGAGTTTAGAGGGTATAAGGAGATTGGAAATTTCGGAATTCGTCAAAATTATAGGTTTTAACGATTTGTTTCAAGAAAGGCTTCTATTTTTAAGAAGGAATGCAATTATCTATGGGAAAAGTCATTACTTCAATGCTCTCCCCTTAAACCTTCATCAGGTATTCATTAATAAATCTGAATATTGCTGGCTGAATAATTCTATTCTATCATTCCAACACCAACGGTCTCATTGGTTCCTTCATCAATAAGTACAACTGCTCCGGTCCGCCTGTTTCTCCTGTAAGAATCAAAGAACAATGGCCTGGTGGTACGAATGCTTACCCTGGCGATATCATTCATCCTGACTTCCTTGTCATCTTCAATATGATCAAGATTATTGACGTTTACCTTATAATGCACTTCTTTTATCAAGCAGCGAACATCGCGGGTAGTGTGCTTCAGGGCATATTTGCCATTAATCTGCATTGGACGCGGATTCATCCAGCAAATCATAATTTCTATATCCTGGCTAACCTGAGGAAGATTGTCGTCCTTCACAATCATGTCGCCCCTGCTGATATCTATATCATCCGACAACTGCAGGGTTACTGACATGGGAGGATATGCTTCCTGAATGGAGGTCTCATCCAGATTGATGGATTTGATGGTAGATTTATGTCCGTCAGGAAGCACGGTTACTTTATCCCCTGGGTGAAAAACGCCACCATCCACCCTTCCGGCATAACCACGGTAATCGTGATATTCATCGGAAATCGGCCTGATAACATACTGAACCGGGAAACGTGCATCCTCAATATTATAATCCCTGTTAATCGGTATATGTTCAAGAACATCCAGCAGTGTTCCGCCCTGAAACCAGCTCATATGTTCCGAAGGTTTGACAACATTATCGCCGTGCAAGGCAGAGATCGGGACAAACCTGTAATCGCGGATCTGCATATTCTTGCTGAAATCTTCAAATTTCTCCCGAATCTCATTGAATACACTTTCAGCATACTCAACCAGGTCCATCTTGTTAATACAGATAATCAGATGAGGAATCTGAAGAAGAGAAGCAATATAGGTATGACGGCAGGTTTGCTCTGTAACTCCATTCCTGGCATCAATCAGGATTATGGCCGCATTGGCGGTGGAGGCTCCGGTAACCATGTTTCTGGTATACTGAACATGGCCGGGAGTATCAGCTATGATGAACTTTCGCTTTGGTGTGGCAAAATAACGATAAGCTACATCAATGGTAATTCCCTGTTCCCTTTCAGCACGCAGACCATCAGTGAGCAAGGCAAGATTGATATACTCATTCCCTCTTTGTATGCTTGCTCTTTTAACTGCTTCCAGCTGATCTTCAAAAATTGATTTGCTATCATAAAGCAGACGGCCAATCAGCGTACTTTTACCATCATCAACACTGCCGGCAGTTGTAAACCGCAGCAGTTCCATATCCAGGTAGGCTTTTGAAGAAAAATCAGTCACTTTAAAAGGGCGTATAAGGTTATTAGAACTTAGCTTTTATCCCGGGAATTAAAAATATCCCTCTTTTTTACGGTCTTCCATGGCGGCTTCCGATCGGAGGTCATCAGCACGGCTTCCTCTTTCTGTTACCCTGGTTGCAGCAATTTCGCCAATGATTTCCTCAAGGGTATTGGCCGTTGAAAGGGTAAGTCCGGTACAACTGATATCGCCGATAGTCCTGCATCGAACAGTCCTCAATTCGGGAACCTCCGTAGGCTTGAGTTTCATGAAGGGTGCTACCGCCAGCCATGTGCCATCCCTGTTGAACACTTCCCTTTGATGGGTATAGTAAATGCTGGGCATAGGAATGTTCTCCTTCAGAATATACTGCCAAACATCCATTTCAGTCCAGTTGCTGATTGGAAAGACCCTGAAATGCTCTCCCATATGCTTCCGGCCATTGAAAATATTCCACAGCTCAGGACGCTGGTTTTTGGGATCCCATTGACCAAACTCGTCCCTATGTGAGAAAAATCTTTCCTTGGCTCTTGCTTTCTCCTCATCCCTTCGGCCGCCACCCATACAGCAGTCGAATTTATTCTTCTCAATGGTATCAAGAAGTGTAACAGTCTGAAGCAGATTGCGGCTGGCATTGTATCCTTTTTCTTCTGTAACCCGGCCCTGGTCAATCGACTCCTGAACAGAACCCACGATCAGTTTCACGCCCATGCTTTTAACCAGCTCATCCCTGTAATCGAGAGTTTCAATGAAATTATGACCTGTATCTATATGAACCAGGGGAAAGGGGACTTTTGCAGGCCAGAATGCTTTTTTTGCAAGATAAGTCATCACAATTGAATCCTTGCCTCCTGAAAACAAAATGGCTGGTCTCTCAAACTGTGCGGCTACTTCCCGGATTACAAAGATTGATTCGCTTTCCAGTTCATCAAGATGGGTAAGGTTGTATGTACTCATTCCTTTATATAATGCTTTCTACGAATTCAAAAATTAACTCTTTGCCGGCTTTTTCCGGTATTCCGGATCCCGGTTGATCAGGATTTCTCCAGACTAATCATGGGTTTGATAAATTCCATTATGCGTTTAATGGATTCATCAATTGAATCCTTATCAGTATCCACAATGAGTGCTGGATGAGAAGGAAACTCGAACGGCGCATTCACGCCGGTAAAATCAAGAATCTGCCCTGCTCTGGCTTTCTTGTACATTCCTTTAACGTCACGTTGTTCACAAACCTCAACCGATGGATTCAGAAATATCTCGATGAAATCAGCTTCACCAACTATATTTCTTGCAAGATCCCTGATTTCATTGGTCGGACTCACGAAAGCATTAATAGTGATTACTCCTGCGGAAAGAAACAACTTTGAAATTTCTGCTATTCTGCGAATATTTTCAAGCCTGTCAGCATTCGAAAATCCAAGATTATTATTGATTCCACAACGGACATTATCGCCATCAAGAATCTGACAAAGAAATCCCTGCCTGAACAATTCCTTCTCAATCCCCAATGCCAGTGTGGTTTTACCTGAACATGGCAGTCCTGTAAACCAGATAACCCTGGCTTGCTGATTGAGTTTTTGTTCTTTCTCCTGGCGGCTTACCAGCTTTTCAAAGATTGGGAAAACTGATTGGTTCACAATAATCTGGATAAATGTAGCATCTGCAAAATTACAGTTTATCTCAATCATGCAGAAGGTAAAGCCCATAATTCATCTGTAAAGCAATAATTGCTGAGCTTTTCTGCTGAGCAGGCAAAAGCTTCCGGAACTCAACAGTGAAGCAGCATTCACAGGATTGACAACCTCATTTCCCTTGCTTGCTGACCCCTTCATCCTGAATGAATTAATACACTGCTAAACAACTGTTTGTTATTTATAATACAATTTCTTAATTTTGCGCCCCTTAATTCTAAGAGTCATTTTGTGGATTACCTTAAAGACTTTGTCATCCATTTTGTTGGATTAAGTATTGGAAATCATCAATTTGATTTTGAGGTTAACGATAAGTTCTTTGAACAGTTTGAGTTTTCAGAGTTACACCATGGTAAGGTAAAGGTCGTTACTGAGCTTGAAAAGCAGGAACGAATGATGATTTTCACCTTTAACATAGAAGGCGAAGTTGAAGTTATCTGCGACCGCTGTGGTGAAGAATTTATGATGCCCATTTCAGGCAATGAGGTGCTCATCGTTAAGTTTGGGTTGGAATATACTGAAGAAAATGCTGAGATGATCGTGATTCCTGCAACGGATTTCAAGTTCGATCTTGCACCATATATCTATGAATTCCTTCACCTGATGTTACCGGTTCGCAACATTCATCCTGAAGATCCTGCCGGAAATTCCGGATGCAATGCTGAAACACTGAAAATACTGGAAGAACTTACACCACATACATCAATTGATCCCCGTTGGGAGGCTTTGAGCCAGTTAGCCAAAGAAACTCCGGACGAAATACAATCACGCAAAAAGAAAAAATAACCTATTAATACTTCATCTCAATGCCAAATCCAAAACATCGGTTTTCAAAAACCAGAACGGCAAAACGCAGGACCCATTACAAAATTGATGCTCCAACTTTCGTTGCTTGTTCCAATTGCGGAACATCTGTACTGTACCACAGGGTATGCCCAGAATGTGGTTTCTACAGGGGACGCCTGGCCATCGAAAAGAACGCTACTGCTTAGTTGGCAGCTGTATCACATCTACGAACGATAAACCAAAAGATTCTTAAATGAGAATCGGCTTGGATGTAATGGGAGGCGATTTCGCACCTGTTGCCACCATTGACGGGGCAATATTGGCGCAGAAAGAGTTGTCGAATTCAGACCGCATCATATTGATCGGACCTGAATCCCAAATCAGGAGTTTGCTTCAGGAACGCAATGTTGATCCTGGAGCTTTTGATGTTGTGCATGCTCCCGATACCATTGGAATGGGTGAACACCCTACCAAAGCATTGATCAAAAAACCAGAATCAAGCATCGGAATTGGATTCCACCTGCTCAAGCATAAGAAAATTGATGCTTTTGCCAGTGCGGGAAACAGCGGTGCCATGGTTGTTGGTTCCATCTTCAGTGTAAATACCATTCAGGGTATTATTCGTCCGTGTACCTCCGCAATTCTCCCACAGGAAAATGGCGGACTGAGTATAATGATTGATATAGGCACCAACCCTGATGCAAAGCCGGATATGATGTATCAATTCGCAGTAATTGGATCCATCTATTCCAGGTATGTCCTTAAGGCAAATGCTCCAAGGGTGGGCTTGCTTAATATTGGTGAAGAAGAAGAGAAGGGTAATATCAATTGCCAGTCTACTTACCATATTATGAAAGAATCAAAGGACTTTAACTTCATTGGTAATGTTGAAGGACGTGATTTATTCAAGAATAAGGCTGACGTTATAGTTTGCGATGGATATACAGGGAATATCGTGTTGAAAACCATTGAATCCATATACCGGATTATGGAAAAGCGCGAAATTCTTGATGATTACTTCAGCCGGTTCAATTACGAAAACTATGGTGGCACCCCAATTCTTGGAGTGAATGGAACCGTGGTAATGGGGCATGGTATTTCGAATGACCGTGCCGTTAAAAACATGATTCTGCTAAGCAGGGATGTCTACAAAGCCCGCCTGGCATCAAAAATTAAAGGAGCCCTCCTTGAAATAGTAGGAGAGAAGAACCTTTAATTAGGATCGGCAGAAATTCAGTGGCCGATTCTGAACTTGTTTATTAAACCTATTTTATTCCCAAAGAATGAAAAAAATTAACGCTGCAATTACCGGAGTATCAGGATACCTCCCGGATTATATCCTCACGAACGAAGAACTGAGTACTATGGTTGAGACCACCGATGAGTGGATCATGACCCGTATCGGTATCAGGGAAAGACATATACAGAAGGAGCCCGGAAAAGGTGCATCCGACATGGGTGCAGAAGCTGTAAAATTGCTTCTTGCCAAAACCAATACAAAACCTGAAGAAGTTGATTTGCTGATTTGTCCTACCGTTACCCCGGACCATATATTCCCTGCCACTGCCAATATCATCAGTGAAAAGGCCGGTATCAAGAATGCATTCAGCTTCGACATTAATGCTGCCTGCTCCGGATTCATTTATGCCTTGACCATAGCCTCCCAGTTTGTTGAAAATGGCCGTGCTAAAAAAGTTATTGTTGTTGGCGCTGAAAAAATGTCGTCAATCACTGATTATTCTGACCGTACTACCTGCCCATTATTTGGAGATGCTGCTGCTGCGGTTATGCTTGAACCTACAGAAGAGGGAGTTGGTGTGATGGATTCCATCCTCAGAACTGACGGAGTAGGACTTTCACATTTGCATATGAAAGCTGGTGGTAGTGTTAAGCCTGCTTCACACGAGACAGTTGATGCCAAAGAACATTTCATCTATCAGGAAGGACAGGCCGTTTTCAAATGGGCTGTTTCAAAAATGGCCGATGTTTCAGTTGAAATGATGGAAAAACACAATCTTACCTCCGATGACGTTGCATGGCTGGTTCCTCATCAGGCAAATCTCAGGATTATCGATGCCGTTGGTAACCGAATGGGCCTGCCAAAGGAAAAGGTTATGATCAATATAGAAAAGTACGGAAATACAACCTCCGCAACGATTCCTCTTTGCCTCTGGGAGTGGGAAAACCGCCTCCATAAAGGAGATAACATCATCCTGGCTGCATTTGGCGGTGGATTTACCTGGGGGTCAATCTACCTTAAATGGGGCTACGATCCTAAATAAGCCATCTTATTCTGCTTCCGAAATTTTTGTTTTGGCAATGCTTTCCCAAAAAAAAAGCATCGTTCTTCTGCCTTTTTTGTGCTTTGAAAATTGAATTTCCTTCAGGATTTTAACATTTTTTATCATCCCGGAAATTTCATAGCCAGAGTCAGGCAAACGATTGATTCCCTAAGCATACCTTTATAACAATCCATAGGCTGAACCACGAAATGATCACTAAATGAGCTCATTGTAAGCCCAAATGTTCATAACATAGCGTTTTTTGCCTACCTTTGCCGAACTAAAACCCAATTCATGATTTTAAACCGATTCACCCTAATTACAGTCTTCGTCTTGATTTTCAAGATGTTAGCCTTTAGTCAGGATAATACGGCCAATTACATTGAAAAACACAAGACCCTTGCCATAAACCTGATGAGGGAATATTCCATCCCGGCCAGCGTCATTCTTGGCGTTGCCGTTATTGAAAGTGGTGCTGGTACTTCAGTCCTGAGCCGAAAATTCAACAATCATTTCGGTATAGTTGGAAAGAATTACAATGCCATGAATAAATTAGGCCGTAAATCCCATTATAAGGAATATCTCAGCGATAGTGCCTCATTCCGACACTTCTGTGAGGTAATTTCCCGAAAACCATACTACGAGAAACTCCGTTGCAACCCGGATACGAAACTCTGGATTACTGCAATCAGGAAATCCGGATACGCAACCGCTGCTCATACCTGGGGTAAAAGAGTGGACCTTGTTATAAGGAAATTCAAGCTTACAGAAATTGATTTTTCTGTTGACCCGCTGAATGAAACAGCTGCCTTATTCAGGTAATCACGCTTGTTTGTTATTTCTTTAGATGCGCCCTTTAGGACAAGGGGCTGAATTTCCAATTCCCGTCAAAATAGCATTGCTCCGTAATGCCGGCTTCCTTCAAAAGTCCTGCAGCATAAGCAAATTCTCCATCAAGTTCATTGGGAACATGAGCATCGGAATTAATCATAACAGGAATTCCCTTCTTCTTTAACTGTAGCAGGATTTCCCTTCCGGGATATGTAGTATCAGATCTTTTCTTGTAAATGCCTCTTGTGTTTACTTCTACCACCAGGTCTTTCTGACTGATCAGTTCAATGGTTTCATTTACCAGCGACTGATACCAGATTTCGTCCTCACTGAAGTACCGGCCCTTGTTATGCATCTTGATCTTATCAAAATGCCCTAAAATCTCAAACTCCTGACTGCTTATCATCTCATTTACCTGCCGGTAGTAAGTCCCGACAGCCTTGCGGATATCGCCTCCGAAAAGGTTAAACAGCCCATCGTCATAGGTTTCATGCCTTGGGCCATCAGTAAACCAAAGCTTGTCTGAGTTTGCTGGCTTCACCAGATGAACAGACCCAATAAGGTAATCGAGTTTGTAGCTTTCCCTTATTGAGGCAAAATCCTCTGAAATCCCGGGGATATAATCCATTTCCATTCCGGCATGAATCATCAACTGCCCGGCATAGCGCTCCTTCAGATTGCTGATCAGGTTGATGTACTCCTCCCTGTTGGCCTCCTTGAATGAAAAAGTATTCTCGAAATTCAACGGGGAATGCTCAGTAAAACCCAGAATGTCAAATCCCTTTTCTATGGCTTGAATAACGTAATCCTCCGGATTTGAATTCCCGTCAGAGTATATAGTATGCGTATGATGGTTGGATTTCATTGTATTTTCCTTGAACTCAGGCTTTCCGCTGGCTTATCGATTCGCCGGAACAACCTTGTAAACCTTATCACTCCTTCTTACAACCCGTGATACCGGGAACGTTGGCTGATCTCCCTTAATTACTTTTTCCACAACCTGATCCTGGTTCACCAATTCACTGACAATAGCCTCATAGACCCCAGTAGTTGGACCAATGATCTGAATTTTATCACCCAGTTCAAGCTCCTGTGTGTCCATTCGAACATGAGCAATCTTGGATTTGCCGAAATAATTTGCAATTATCCCTACATAGATTTTCTTTTCAGTAGCAAGTGATCCATGCACCGGTGACCATTCTCCAAGTTCCTTCCCGAGATAATACCCCTCCCAGAAGCCCCGGTTGTAAACCCTTGACAGCTGCTCATCCCACTTCTCAATCCTTTCAGCAGTAAACTCTCCCATCTTCCAGGCTTCAACAGCTTCCCTGTAACATTGGGTTACTGTTTTCACATACTCTGCCGAACGGCCTCTCCCTTCAATTTTCAAAACAGTAATTCCTGCATCCAGGACTTTATCAAGCAAATGAATCGTCTTCAGATCCTTTGGCGACATGATATACTCATTGTCGATCTCCAGCTCAAGGTCAGTTTCCTTGTCCTTTACAATATACTTCCGGCGACAATCCTGAAGGCATGCACCCCGATTGGCTGAGGTATGATGATTATGAAGGCTGAGGTAACATTTGCCGCTTACCGCCATGCATAAGGCTCCATGGACAAACACCTCAATGCGGATCAGTTCACCCTTTGGGCCTCTGATATCCTGCTCGCTGATCTGCCTGGTAATGCCGGCAACCTGATCAAGGCTAAGTTCCCTGGCAGTAACCATAACATCGGCATACCGGGAATAGAATTTTACAGCAGAAATATTAGTGATGTTGCATTGGGTAGAGATGTGAATCTCAACACCCTGCTGATGGGCATATTCCAGCACAGCCAAATCGGAGGCAATAATGGCCGATACTCCATGAACTTTAGCTGCGTCAATCGTGCGTTCTACTTCTGAAATCTCTTCATCATAAATCACCGTGTTCAGGGTCAGATATGACTTAACATTGTATTTCCTGCAGATTCTGGTGATTTTCGAAAGATCCTCCAAAGTGAAATTTACACTCGAGCGGGACCTCATATTCAGTTTCCCCACACCAAAATATACTGAACCCGCACCGGCCTGAATTGCAGCCATCAGTGACTCATACGAGCCGACCGGGGACATAATCTCTATTTCCTGATTCATTTTTGACATACTGACTGCAAAAATAGCTGAATTTGGCTTTACTCTTGAATCCCGAAGCATAAACCCCTTTGCTTGACGGATGATGATTACCCCGAATTTAACATTGAAAAGGGGATTTTATACAACCATTGTACGTGTATACATCCCTTAATCTGCATAACCTAAGATAGAAAGAGATGAAAAACCTTCTCATCCTGTTACCTGTTCTATTCATTTTTGCTTGTTCAAAAGATTCTCAGCCTGATATATCCCAATCCCGAAACGATGGACTCTTGCCTCTGGCTCTGGGGAATACCTGGATTTTTGCAGATTCCAGCTGGAACAACGGTGTTCTTGCATCTGCCGGATATGATACACTTTTTGTGGAAAAAATCGAGAAATGGAATGATGATACCTGCTACTATTTCAACCGTGAATTCAGTTTGGCTGTATCTGGTGATACCATTTATGGTTTAAGGGCGGGTTGGAGCGGATTTTTCTGGGAACCAGAATTTTTTCCTGTTACCAAAGATACCATAACTGATATCTCACTCTATGGAGGAGATGTGGCTTTTGAGCGGATCAGTTTCAGTCTGGATAAGGTAATCAGTGTTCCTGCCGGGAGCTTTAGCCCCTGCAATTACTACTCTATGAAATGGTTTCGCACAATTATTCTGTCTCCTGAAACTGGATTTGTAAAAATCATCGAAACCGATGGCTATGGACCGGAACCTCCAAATGAAAATTCAGGTTACAGGCGGGTTCGCAGTCTGATAAAAGTCAGCCTGAAACAGTCGTAAGGAAAATTGATTCTGAAGTTTGATTAAATCGAAACCTTAAGGCTCAATTCTTTCAATTGCTCATCCGAAATGCGTGAAGGGGAATCGATCATGACATCCCTTGCTGCATTATTCTTTGGAAATGCGATATAATCCCTGATGGATTCACTTCCGCCAAAGAGAGAGCAAAGCCTGTCGAAGCCAAATGCAATCCCGCCATGAGGAGGAGCTCCAAATTCAAAGGCGTTCATCAGGAAGCCAAACTGAGCCTGAGCATCTTCTTCGCTGAAGCCAAGCAACTGCAACATTTTATGCTGAAGGGGCTTGTTAAAGATTCTGATTGAACCTCCGCCAACTTCAACTCCATTGATAACCATATCATAAGCATTTGCACGAACGGCACCCGGATCGGTTTCCAGCAAGGCAATATCCTCCGGTTTTGGTGAAGTAAACGGGTGATGCATCGCATAGAAACGCTGGCTGTCTTCATCCCACTCAAGAAGTGGAAAGTCATATACCCAAAGAGGAGAGAAAGTTTCAGGATTACGCAATCCAAGACGGTTGCCCATTTCGAGGCGCAGTTCATTCAAGGCCTTGCGGGTTTTTCCTGCTTTTCCGGCCAGAACAAGCATTAAGTCACCCGGTTTGGCTCCAAAAGCTTCTGCCCATTTCTTCAATTCTTCAGCTGTATAGAATTTATCTACGGAGGATTTAAGACTTCCATCGGCAGCATAGCGAACGTAAATCAATCCACCTGCACCAATCTGGGGTTTCTTTACAAACTCTGTCAGTTCATCAATCTGCTTGCGGGTATATTCTGAACATCCTTCAGCACAGATTCCCACAACAAGTTCTGCCTCATCGAATACTTTAAAGTCCTTGCCCTTAACGATTGAGTTCAATTCAACAAACTGCATCCCGAAACGGGTATCGGGTTTGTCGCAACCATAAAACTTCATGGCATCGGCATAGGTCATGCGTGGCAGACTTTCTATATCAACACCTTTTACAGTCTTGAATAGGTGTTTAACCAATCCTTCGAAAGTCTGGAATATATCTTCCTGGGTCACGAACGACATTTCACAGTCGATCTGGGTGAATTCCGGCTGACGGTCAGCTCGAAGGTCTTCATCCCTGAAGCATTTTACAATCTGGAAATAGCGGTCATAACCGGCAACCATGAGCAATTGCTTGAAGGTTTGCGGCGACTGTGGCAAAGCATAAAACTCACCAGGGTTAACCCTTGAAGGAACAACATAGTCGCGTGCACCTTCAGGAGTGCTTTTAATCAGAACCGGTGTTTCAACTTCAATGAAATTGATGCTATCCATGTAATTGCGGGTCTGGAAAGCCATGCGGTGACGCAGTTCAAGATTCCTTTTTACGGCGCCCCTGCGAAGATCCAGATACCGGTACTTCATTCTGAGCTCTTCACCTCCGTCAGTATTATCCTCTATTGTAAAAGGCGGGGTCTTTGACTCATTCAGAACATCAAGTTTCTCAACGATGATCTCAATGTCCCCGGTCGAAATTTTCAGGTTTTTATTGCTTCTTTCAGCCACTTTACCGGTAACAGAAATCACATATTCCCTTCCCAGGTTACGTGCTTCCATACATAAGGCTGAATTGGTTTCCATATTGAAAACCAGCTGTGTGATTCCATATCGGTCACGAAGGTCAACAAAGGTCATTCCGCCCAAATCGCGTGAACGCTGAACCCAGCCACTAAGGGTAACTGTTTGTCCGACTTCCGAAATTTTGAGCTCTCCACAGGTATGAGTCCGAAGCATAATTATCTGATTAAAATGAATCGGCAAAGTTAGAAAAAATGAAACAATGGCTGATGCCCCAATATCTCTTAAGCAGTTGAATTCAGGATTAAAACTATAAACTCATGTTCAAATTCTAAATAAACCCCTCATCTTACTGATTTTCTGCAATATTCCGATTCTTGCAAATACCCCCTTCTTCCCTGTTAAAAAGCGTTAAAAGGGTCCATCAAAGTTCAATAAACCCTTGATTTTCACCGAAAAATTCATTATTTTTGCGCCCATTTTCTGAAAATTCCAAGAACACAATTATGAAACTCTCTCAATTCAGGTACCATCTCCCATCGGATCTTATTGCCGAGCGCCCAGTGCTAAACAGGGATGAATCAAGGATGATGGTACTCAATCGCAAAACTCAAACTATTGAGCACAAGTACTTTAAAGATGTACTTGATTACTTTGGTGAAGGGGATGTCTTTATCCTCAACAACACCAAGGTATTCCCAGCTCTCCTTCTTGGTGAAAAGGAAAAAACAGGTGCCAAGATCACTGTATTCCTCCTTAGGGAGCTAAACAGTGAAGCACGCCTTTGGGATGTACTGGTAGACCCGGCACGTAAAATCCGCATAGGCAACAAGCTTTATTTTGGTGATGATGATGCATTGGTAGCTGAGGTAATTGACAATACCACCTCCCGTGGCCGTACTCTTCGCTTTCTTTTCGATGGTCCGTATGATGAATTCAAACGCACCATTGAAACACTTGGAAAAACTCCTTTACCTGAAGAATTACAGCGTCTTCGTGACATTGAACCGGAGGACAAGGAGCGTTACCAAACCATTTATGCCAAGAATGAAGGTGCCGTTGCTGCACCATCAGCCGGGCTCCATTTCAGTCGCGAACTCATGAAACGCCTTGAACTTCAGGGTGTAACCTTCGCAGAAGTAACTCTTCATGCCGGATTGGGTAACTTCAGGGCTATTGACGTTGAAGATCTTACCAAGTACAAGATGGATTCGGAAGAACTCATCATTGAAGAGGATACTGCTAACCTGGTTAATAAAGCCAAGGAAGCCAGGGGTCGTGTATGCGTTGTTGGTACCACCACCATGAAGGCTGTTGAATCGTCGGTTGCCATATCTGGAAACCTGAATCCATACAGCGGTTGGAGCAACAAGTTCATTTTCCCTCCCTATGACTTCAGCATCGCTTCCAGTATGATTACCAACTTCCATCTGCCTCAGTCACCCATGATGATGATGGTAGCTGCATTTGCCGGTTACGATCTGCTCATGAAAGCATACAAGGAAGCCGTTCAGCAGAAATATCGCTTCTTCACCTATGGAGATGCCATGCTGATCATCTGATTCTAAAAAATTACTTTACTCGAAGGGCTGCCAAAATGTATCATCACTATGGCAGCCCTTGTTGTTTTCTGTCCTATGATTTCCCCTGCTGCATCTGCCGAATAACTAAATTTGCCGGACAATCACCCTATATGGAAACCATCAGAAAGATCTATAAAACAGGAATTGGCCCTTCAAGCAGCCACACTATGGGCCCAAGAAATGCAGCAGCAGTCTTCTTTGCCCAAAATCCCGAAGCAGCACATTTTCATGTTACCTTGTACGGAAGCCTTGCCGCAACAGGAAAGGGACATCTTACAGATAAAGTGCTGAAAGAATCTTTCCCCGAAGGCAAGCTGCAGATAATCTGGGAAAAGGAAATCGTTCTTCCACAGCATCCCAACGGAATGAAATTCGAAGCCCTGGACGCCCATCACAAGGTCCTCAATTCCTGGACAGTCTTTAGTGTTGGCGGGGGTGATATTATGGATGACCATACCATAAACAAGGCTGTTTCAGTATATCCTCACTCAAAGCTAACGGATATCCTTCACTGGTGTGAGCGTAATGGCCGAACACTATGGGAATATGTTGAAGAGAATGAAGGTTCTGACATTTTCGAATACCTTGGTGATGTATGGATCAAAATGAAAGAATCCATTTTGCGTGGCATTGAAAATGAAGGTGTGCTACCCGGAAGTATTCACCTCCCTAGAAAAGCCTCATCCTATTACATCAAGGCTAAAAGTACTGCCGGCTCCCTTCAGAAAAGAACCCTTCTTTTTGCCTACGCTCTTGCAGTTTCGGAGGAAAATGCTGCAGGAGGGGAAATTGTCACCGCTCCAACATGCGGCTCATGCGGAGTGGTTCCTGCAGTTCTTTACCATTTGCAGGAATCCTATCATTTCTCAGATATGAAAATCCTCAGAGCTCTGGCAACTGCTGGTTTGATTGGAAATCTTGTCAAGGAAAATGCCTCTATCAGCGGCGCCCAGGTTGGTTGTCAGGGAGAAATCGGGACTGCCTGCGCAATGGCTGCAGCCGCTGCTTCCCAGTTGTTTGGCGGAACCCCTGCCCAGGTTGAGTATGCTGCTGAAATGGGAATTGAACACCATTTGGGACTGACCTGTGATCCAGTTGCCGGACTGGTGCAAATTCCATGTATTGAGAGAAATGCCATTGGTGCAGGAAGGGCTATGGATGCCTCTGCATATGCTATCCTGTCGGATGGTCACCATCGTGTGAGTTTCGACAAAACCTGCATTGCCATGAAGCAAACCGGTCATGACCTGCCGGATATCTATAAGGAAACATCTGAAGGAGGCCTTGCCTTACAAATTTAATTGCCACCGAAATGGGGAATTATGCAATCATTGTTGCCGGCGGGACCGGAAACCGAATGGGTAACGAAGTGCCCAAGCAGTTCATGCTTTTAAATGGGAAACCCGTCCTGATGTATTCCATTGAACAGTTTTACAAGCATGACAAGGACACAAAGATTATCGTTGTGCTGCATCCGTCCTACCTTTCGATGTGGGTGCAGTTGTGCAACCGGCATTCATTCTTCATCGCCCATAAGATTGTAAAAGGTGGGGAAACAAGGTATCAATCGGTGAAGAACGGTCTGGATACCATTAATGGGAAAGGCCTGGTTGCCGTTCATGATGCTGCCCGGCCACTGGCCTCTGTCAGACTGATAGATGCCTGCTTTGCTGCCGCAATTGACAAAGGCTCAGCTATCCCGGGAATTCCGGTGAATGAAACAGTAAGGATGATCAAGGGGGATGCCATCGAACTGATTAACAGGAACAATCTTCGAATCATTCAAACTCCACAGGTTTTTCAGACAGATATACTCAAAGAGGCATACAAACAACCTTATCGGGAAGATTTTACAGATGATGCATCTCTCCTGGAAGCAATGGGTGTTCCGATTAACCTTGTTGCAGGCGAGCCGGGAAACATAAAGATTACCCTTCCGGCAGATCTGGAAATCGCATCCCTGCTTCTTAAGATAGCAATCTGATCTTCATCAAACCTATGCATTGCTTTTTCCTGGAATAACCTTTCTGCCTTTCCAGGAATTTGGAAGCATATTCCCCAATAAGCCCACGATCACTGTATAGAAGCAATTGAGCAATTCAAGTACTGGAAACAGCCACAGAAGTTTGCGCTGCCGGTAAAAACCGGAAACTGCATACATCAGCGGGAGATCAACAAGCAGCTTTATCATGAAGTATAATCCCGCCGGGACAAGAAATGCTCTTGAAAAACAGGCTGCAACCAAGAGAAGGAACATTGAAACCTGAACTCCAAAAACAAGCAGGGAAGAGACTATTATCGCCCAATCCTTGTATCCACTGCTTTTTGATACCCAACGCATCCTCTGATTGAAAAAGGATGACAGACTTTTCTCAGCGGGAGTTTTCACAATAGTAACGGGATCCTTCAGATAGACAATAGATTTACCCCCATATCTCCTTCTGATTGATGAAAGCATAAAAACATCATCTCCTGAAGGAATAGCAGCATTATTGGCAAAACCTCCGCATTCCAGATAGGCCGACTTCTCATATGCCAGATTGGCTCCATTGGCCAATAAGGGTAAGTGCTGACCTGCTGAACCGGCTGTCACAGCCATCAGACTGGTGAATTCCATCACCTGGAAAAGCTCAAGAAGGCTTCCTTCGGAAGTAAGTTCAACCGGAGCGAGTATCATCTTTGGATGACGGCTCTCATAGAGACTCACCAGACTGCTTATCCATTGCGGACCCATATTGCAATCTGCGTCAGTGGTAACTATGAGTTGACCCTTTGCATGAGTGATGCCTTCATGAATCGCCGATTTCTTCCCGGAAACACCCTCTTTGTTGCTGAGGATATGTATCTTCCTTTTACCTGCCAATGACAACCTGTCCAGGATTTTTTGTTTTGTCAGATCTTCTGAATGATCGTCAACAATAATAATCTCAAGCAACTCATCCGGATATTCCTGCCGGTCAAGAGCATCCAGCAAGCGACCAATAGTATTCTCCTCGTTTCGTGCTGCAATAATTACACTAACAATCGTCTCCGGCAAATCCGATTCCGATTTTGCCACTGAAAGCTTCATCCAGCCATTCCATATCCATAAAATCAGAACTGAATATGCCAGCAACAAAAAGAATAAAATCGGCAGCAGGATCATTTTCCGAAAAACCTGAGTTTAAACACAAATGGAATCCCTGCCAGTGCCGGAATTGCCAGATTAATAATCCAAAGTGATCCGGCCGCCAGTACAATTGCCAGTGATTCTTCGGGTCCAATGATTAACATATTGGTATTCATTTGGTATGCCCCCAATATATACAGACTTACCGAGCCCCGCACACCAAGTTCTGATAATGCAAAGGTTGGTATTATTGCAAGAGCCATGAAGATTATGGAAATTACCAGCAACCCTTCAGAAACAGGCAAAAAGATACCGAAAGCAGCCAGTATCATATAAAACTGCAGGCTAAAGATGAGATATCTTGAAAAACTCAGAACCAGAATATTGAGCAGTTCTCTGCGGGTTATGCTGCCAACAACCTTCACATATTCAAAAAGTCGGGGGAACCTGACTTCAAATGTCTTCCTGAAAAAGTTTTTAAGCCAGGGCATTCGAAAAAATGCCATCAAGATGATTGTATCAGCGAAAATCACTCCGGCAATAATTCCCCAGTAAGCCCATACCGGCACGATTACATTAGCCGGAAGAATTTTATTAAACAAGAGGCAGCCGGCAAGACTGCCAATTACCATGGTAACCATCAACTGGCTGATGCTGCCTACAATCGTCAGGACTACTGCTTTCCCCTGATGATTGCCCTTGAGAATAAAAGCCCTTCCAATGAACTCTCCGGTTCGGTTTGGAGTAAAAATGCTAACTGTAACACCTGCTATAACAGATTGAAGAGCTCTAAGAAAGGATATTCTTGTTATGCGGTGAACCAGCAGTTTCCATTTTAAGGACTCAATGGACCAGTTAACAAGCATTAATACAGAAACTGCAATTATCCAGGCATAAAATGAAGTATCTTCACCAAACCTGCCAATTGATTTCAGCAGGGAGCCCAAATCCCCCTTCCCAAGCAGTTTCCAGTAGATAAATCCCAGGGAGGCTGCAACAATAATCAGCCTGAGCAGGATATTAAGGGTTTTGTATACTTTTGCCTTTCTCAATCTATAGAAATATCACGATAGGAATTCACAATCCAACACCTAAAAACATTGCCTGCTGACCGCATCATTCTTGGGATTGACCCTGGCACCAATATCATGGGCTTTGGGTTAATTCACGATAAAGGTAAGAAAATCGAACTGATTGCCCTTGATGTCATTAAACTTGACCATCTCGACAATCAACCCTCGAAGCTTAAGAGCATTTTTGAAAAGGTGCTTGCATTAGTTGACAATTATCATCCTGATGAAGTTGCACTGGAAGCTCCCTTCTTTGGAAAGAATGTACAGAGTATGCTAAAACTTGGCAGGGCTCAGGGAGTGGCTATGGCGGCCGCCCTCTACAGGGACCTGCCCATCTTTGAGTATTCCCCCCGAAAGGTGAAACAATCCATTACAGGTCACGGAAATGCCTCCAAGGAGCAGGTTTCGGCTATGCTTAACCGTTTATTTGTAATTGCCGAACAACCCAAGTACTTTGATGCTACCGATGCGGTAGCCGTAGCATGCTGCCATTATTTTCAGCGCTCACCCGGTGTTGAAGCCAAAAGCTATAGCGGATGGTCGTCATTTGTCAGCAATAATCCGGGTAAAATCGTCAAGCCTTAGCCTGAACTTACATCAATTTCTGGTAAGCCTGCCACCAGCGGTCAGGCATTTCATTTTCACATGCTGTCTGGTAGTCGCGGTAGGAGCAGGGAATGATGTAATGCCTTCTGTATTTTTCCCTTATGCTTTCGGAGCAGTTTACTTCCATCCACCAACGGTCGGTCCTTTTGCTCTTGTAGAAAATGATTCCTTCCTGATGATGTGCCAATTGGACATTATACCTGATAAAGCCATCAATGTCATTTGAAGGATGATCCTTTTGCCGATGGTAGAAGCCATCAATAAAATACCATATCATCTGAGCCAGAAGCTGAGCGGTTTGTCCGTTTCTGTCGAAGGATGGATTCATTTCAAAAAAGCCAATGCAACTGAGTTTGTCACTCATGCCAGCATACCTTGTAAGCTGGCAGGCTTCCTCTCCGTAAAAACCGTTGGGGTTGGCATTTGCATTAGCTGGAGCGTCCGATTGCCTGATTGCAGAAATATCGAATGAAAGCAAATCTGCATTCCTGATCAGCGGCTCATTTTCAACCAGGCTTTCCTGGGCCCGGCCTAACCTGCAAATATCAAAAAAGAGATCTTTCATCAGGTCAATTGCGCCCTGGTCAACCATAAATGTCTGGTAACCAATATTTGTAAAGTTAAACAGGTAATTGGGCTTGTGAAGAATAATATGACTCAGATATGAGCGGGAATTAAGCAAGCCTTCAGTTTCTCCAAGATCAAACACATTGTCGATGCTGGCTATATTGATAATGTTTTTCCTGTCGCGGTAAGCCTGATAAAGAGCATAGGTGAGCTCCTGTCCCCCTCCTAAAATCAGCGGAACTATGCCTTCCTGAAGCAGGTGGCTGACAATGGTTGTCAGGGCAAAATAGGAATCTTCCGGCTGATTGCCTTTTTTCACATTGCCAATATCAGCAACCCTGATATTGTAATTTCCCGGGAATAGTCTGTACAAAAAAGGTCTGACTGCATCGGCTGCCTGACTGCAACCTTCATTAAAAATGGAGTTTCGGTCTTCCTCAACACCAATAATAGCAATGTCAATTTCAGAAAGATCCGGAAAATTCTGCTCTTCGGAATAAGTTCTGAAAATCTCTCCAAGTCTTTTATAGGCGGGGCTGTGATAAGCCTGTAGTTCAAATGTATTAACGGGATTCAGATAAATCGCCAGGTCCTCTATTATGCCGGAATTTCCCATATACTTTTAATCATTTGGATTGCAGGCAAAGAAAACAGATTTTCGTTTATCATGAAACGAAGCTAACAAATATTAATAGCTTAGAAATGAACAAAGCTTAAGCAACAGACAGAAATCGTCAGTGCATCAGTGGGAGAAAATCGGGTAAGCGCCGGGGTATGTGTCCTTAGGACCGGATTCCTGCATTGCACTATAAACCGGAAATACCGCTAAGCAAAACAAAGCCGGGGACTAAATCCCAGTTTACCTTAAGAGTCTGAAGATTAGCACTATTTCCTTCTGCCAGCTACCTTTTTCTTTCCGGTAGGAGCAGAGTTTTTTGCGATATCCAGGCAATCCTGCAAGGTTAAAGCAGCCGGAGTTTTATCCTTGGGGATTTTATAATTCTCCTTGGCTATAGAGATATAAGGTCCGAATCTGCCGTTTAACACTTTGATATCCGGTCTTTCGGCGAATTCTGTTATGATTCTGTTGGCATCTCCTGAACGTTTCTCCTCAATCAGCACAATAGCTGCCTCAGCAGTAATCGTAGCCGGATCGTCAGTTTTACTCAGTGAATAGAATTTCTTCATATGCAGAACATAGGGTCCGAATCTACCGATTCCAACAACCATATCTTCTCCTTCATATTCGCCAATAGTGCGGGGAAAATCAAATAGCTTCAACGCTTCTTCAAGAGAGATGCTTTCGATGGATTGTCCCTTTCTCAGTCCGGCAAAACGAGGCTTTTCTTCTGATTCTGTATCACCGATCTGCGCCATGGCACCAAAGCGACCAATCTTGACATATACATTTTTGCCACTGCCGGGATCAACCCCTAATAATTTTTCACCTTTTGCCTTTTCTCTGCTTTCAAGAGTTTCTGTCACCTTTTTATGAAATGGCCCATAGAAGTCCTTAATAATCTGGTTCCATTCCTTCAACCCTTCCGCTATTTCATCGAACTCCTTTTCAACACTTGCAGTAAAATTATAGTCCATGATATCTGTGAAGTACTGCACAAGAAACCTGGTTACCAATTCTCCAATGTCGGTAGGGAAGAGTTTATTCTTCTCGAATCCAAATTTCTCAGACTTAACAACAGATTTTATTTGTCCGCCTTTAAGGGTGATCTGCTCAAAATCGCGGGTATTGCCATCCCGGTCTTCCTTAACAACATATTCGCGTTTCTGAATGGTTGAAATGGTAGGAGCATAGGTAGAAGGACGACCAATCCCCAACTCCTCCATTTTCTTCACCAAACTTGCTTCATTGTATCTTGGAGGAGCCTGTGAGTATTTCTGCACTGCCTGAATTTCATCCAAGCCCAGAGCCTCACCTTTCTTGAGAGGAGGAAGGAGACCTTCTTCATTCTCAACATCCTCATCAGTGGATTCCATGTAAACCTTGAGGAATCCGTCGAACTTAATAACCTCTCCGGTAGCAACAAACTGCTCTTTACTGGTTGAAATATCAATGTAGATGTTTGTCTTTTCCAGGATGGCATCCGTCATTTGAGATGCAATTGTCCGTTTCCAGATCAATTCATAAAGCCTGCGCTGTGCAGCATCTCCCTCAATAGTACTGTTATTAAGGTAGGTAGGGCGGATAGCTTCATGAGCTTCCTGTGCTCCCTTGCTCTTTGTTGCAAACTGACGTGATTTGTGATATTCCTTGCCAAATACTGATTCTATTTCTTCCTTGGCCATACCAAGAGCCATCTGCGAAAGATGAACCGAGTCGGTACGCATATAGGTTATCTTACCAGCTTCATAGAGTTGCTGGGCAACAGTCATGGTCCTCGAAACCGAGAATCCAAGCTTTCTGCTCGCTTCCTGCTGCAGAGTAGATGTAGTAAAAGGAGGTGCCGGTGAGCGCTTTCCCGGTTTCGTTTCAACTTCAGCTACCTTAAAACCTGCATTCTTGCATATTTCAAGGAACTTCATCGCCTCTTCACTCGTTTGAAAACGCTTTGGCAGATCAGCTTTAATCTTAGCCTTTCCAAATTCGTTTTCAACATCAAACAATCCGGTTACCTTAAATGCATATGTAGATGTAAATGCCCGGATCTCTTCTTCCCTTTCAACAATTAACCTCACAGCAACAGACTGTACACGGCCTGCCGACAAGGATGGCTTTACCTTTTTCCATAAGATTGGAGAAAGTTCGAAGCCTACCAAACGGTCAAGAACCCTTCTGGCTTGCTGTGCATTCACCAGGTTAAGGTCAATATTCCTGGGTTTTTGGATAGCTTCGGTTATAGCGGATTTAGTAATTTCATGAAATACAATGCGACGGGTTTTAGCCGGGTCAAGACCCAACACCTCCGCCAAATGCCATGAAATGGCTTCTCCCTCACGGTCCTCGTCAGTCGCAAGCCAGACAACCTCCGCTCCCTCAACCATCTTACGCAACTCACGGATCATCTTTTGCTTATCCGGAAGAATTTCATACAAGGGCTTAAACCCATTCTCAACGTCAATGCTAAGGTCTTTGGTAACAAGATCCCTGACATGACCAAAACTGGATTTAACCAGAAAATCCTTTCCCAAATAGCCTTCAATGGTTTTAGCCTTGGCAGGAGACTCAACTATGACAAGATTTTTACTCATATACTTACTTAATAGCCCTCAAATTTTCTGCAAAGTAAAACAATTAATCTACAACATTTTATTTTGTAATAGAGCCAAACAACCGACCATTAGTCAGATAACCAAGTTTTGCCCTCGAAAAGACATAGCTTAAAAATTATTAGCTACCTGATTAACAGATTATTGACAAAAATGTTGTTATTTAAATATGTTGTACCTTTGCCCGATTAACCTTGGAGATCGTATTTGCTTGCTATGATTGAAACTGAAAACAAAAAGAAAGTATTTATAGAAACCTATGGCTGTCAAATGAATTTCTCTGACAGCGAGATTATAGGTTCCATCCTGATGGAGCATAATTATATATCAACCGACGATATGAAATCGGCTGACCTGATTCTGATGAACACCTGTTCGATTCGCGATAATGCTGAACAAAGGGTTCGAAATCGATTACAGGAACTTCATGCTCTCAAGAAAAGAAAATCCTCATTGGTGATTGGACTGCTGGGATGTATGGCAGAAAGACTTAAGGAAAAGCTCCTTGAAGAAGAGAAACATATCGATCTGATTGTTGGTCCTGATGGATATCGCTCTTTGCCGGCATTGCTTGAACAGGTTGAATCCGGACAAAAAGCTGTTAACACCTTGCTTTCTGCTGAAGAAACCTATGCAGATATAACTCCGGTTCGGCTAGGCAGCAATGGAGTTAATGCCTTCATCAGCATTATGAGGGGATGTGAAAACTTCTGCGCCTATTGTGTTGTACCATATACAAGAGGAAAGGAGAGAAGTCGCAATCCAAAGACTATTATTGAAGAGGCGGCCTCCTTATTTGATCAGGGATATCGTGAAGTTACACTACTTGGCCAAAATGTAAACTCCTACCAATGGGAAGATAATGGACTGCCAATTGAGTTCCCGGCTCTTCTTGAGGATGTTGCAAAGGTGAATCCATTGCTTCGGGTCCGGTTTGCCACCTCCCATCCAAAGGATCTCTCAGATGACCTGCTTGATGTTATTGCCACCTATCCCAATATCTGTCATGCAATACATCTTCCTGTTCAATCGGGAAGCAATGAGATTCTTAAAAAGATGAACCGCAGCTATACACGTGAATGGTACCTTGACAGAGTTGCTGCAATTAAGAAACACCTTCCCGATTGCGCCATTTCAACGGATATAATAGCCGGATTCTGCAGTGAGACTGAAGATGATCACAAGGATACCCTTTCGATGATGGAAATTGTAGGATATGATTATGCCTTCATGTTTAAGTATTCTGAAAGGCCTAATACTATTGCAGCAAAGAAATACAGCGATGATGTAAGCGAGGAAGATAAAAGCCGGCGACTGGATGAAATTATCAGTATGCAGCAGAAATTATCACTTGCCTCCAATAAAAAAGACATCGGCAAAGTATTCGAAGTCCTGGTTGAGGGAGTTTCAAAAAGGTCTGACACCCAACTGTATGGACGCAACTCACAAAACAAGGTTGTCGTATTTCCTCGTAGTTCTCATAAACCGGGCGACTATGTAAGGGTATTGGTTGAGGATTGCACCCCTGCCACCCTGAGAGGTGTTGAGGTAAAATAATTTCATTTTGAAACTATTTTTCCATTAAGGAATGATTACCTTTTAAAGAAACAATTATATATATAATACCGGATTGGGAAAAATTTGAGTTTAATGGCTTCCTTTTCCTAATTTTATACCGGTAAAACTTCATGCAGTTTGATATCATGTTTAAAATGAAAAACAATTTGAATCGAATTCTTAGCGGATTAACATTAGCCCTAATGGGTGTTTTGTTGTTTTCCTGCGTTCCCCAGAAGAAAGTTCTATATCTCCAGGATATGGAAGGGGCACAACCTCAGTCAATATTCGCCAATCCAACAGGAGAGTATCGGGTTAGACCCGGTGATTACCTCTACGTCAGGATTTTTTCGATGGATAAGGACGCCAATGAGATTTTTTCCGACATGAGTGGAGTATCAACTTTTAACCTCACTGACCAGAATATCTTTCTGAATAGCTATATGGTTAATGATTCAGGTTATATCAACTTCCCCTTACTTGGAAAAATTAAAGCAGGAGGCCTCCCTATTCAGGATATTGAAAGGGAATTATACGAACTCACACTTAAGGATGTTAACAATCCTGGCGTAGTTGTGCGTTTGGTGAATTTTAAGATTACAATAGTTGGTGAAGTTAGGAATCCGGGCACCTTCTATGTCTACCAGAATAGCGTAAACCTATTCCAGGCATTGTCAATGGCCGGAGATCTCACAACCTATTCAAACAGGAGTGCCATTAAGCTTCTGAGAAAACAGGGAGAACAAACAGTCATTATTAATATTGACCTGACAAAGAAAGAAATCCTAACCTCTGATTATTATTATCTGCGGCCGGGAGATGTACTTTATATAGAACCTCTAAAGAACAAGCAATATGCCTTTGAGGCATTCCCATACGCGCTTATTCTCACTAGTTTGAGCACTGTGCTTGCATTACTTACTTTCTTCAAAATATAATTATCCTTCATCATAATTGTTTCCCAATGGATACATCCCCTATTTTTAATCCGGAACTTAAACAGAAAGAGCAATCAATTGATTACAAAGCGCTCTTTTATAAGATACTCTCCAATTGGTATCTCTTTGTAATCGCAATACTGGTTTCCCTTTCACTGGCTTTTCTTTTCAATAAGTTTACGAAATCGGTGTATAAGGTTAAGACTACCCTTGTTATTAAAGGTGAGTCGCGCAACATGAACCTTATTGATCCGCAGAAAATGCTAGGACTTGGTTCCAGCACCAGCACCCAGGATTTACAAACTGAAATTGGAATATTGAAGTCCCGCTTTCTCATCTCCAAAGCGATAAAAAAACTGAACTTCTATGTTTCCTATTTTAAGGAGGATAATTTTGTAGTGAATGAAGTCTATAAAACCTGCCCGTTTATTGTAGTTTTTGACTCATCACACAAACAACCTGTTTCTAATCTGAAATTTAATGTAACTATTCTCTCTGAGAATGAATATCAGCTCTCAGGAGAGGGACAGGAAATTGTTTTATACGACTACCTAACCTACACCGAATCTGATGAAAAGGATATAATCAAATCTCTTTCTCTCAAGAAAAAAGTGCCTTTTGGCGTTACTGTTTCTGATTCAGCCTATTCCTTCAAAATTATACCAAATCCCAAATTCAAGCTTCGCAAGGAAATTGGGAAAAATTACCAGTTTGCCTTCAACTCGCTGAATTCACTTGTTACCGGTTTCTCCAGCTATGAAATTGACCCGATCAACAAGGAAGCTATGATCGTTAGCATTTCATTAAGCGGAAATTCCATTCAAAAATCTGTGGACTTCATTAATAAGCTTACTGCTGAATATATTGCACTCGGCCTCGAGAAGAAAAACCGAATTGCTATTAACACCATCACTTTTATTGACTCTCAGTTAACTGATATCGGTGATACTCTCCGCTCAAATGAAACTCAGCTGCAGAATTTCCAGTCGACCAATGAAATCATGGACCTGGATGCTCAATCGCAGCAGGCATATATCTATATCAACCAACTGCAGACACAGAAGGCTGAACTGATGGTCAGGCTCAAGTATTACCGTTATCTGCAGGATTATCTTCGCAAGAATAATGAGGATATTGAAAAGATGCCGGTTCCTGCCTCAATGGGAATTGAAGATCCCGTGCTGAATGCTCTCGTAGGTGAACTAACCAATCTTTATTCCGAAAAGGCTCAGCGCCTTGTAAATCTTCGTGAAACCAGTCCTGTTATTGTTGCCCTTAACAATAAAATTAGAAGCGCACAGAAAAGCTTGCTTGAAAGTATTTCCATCACTGTAAGTACTTCTGAAATGTCGATGCGTGACCTGGATGGCAAAATCGGACAGCTCACCAATAAATTCAAGGACCTCCCCGCCACTCAGCGACAGCTCCTTGGTATCAAGAGAATGGTTAATCTGAACAACCAGATTTATACCTTCCTTCTTGAAAAACGCTCTGAAGCTCAAATTAAACTTGCAAGCAACACCCCGGATAATGAAATCCTTGATGTTGCTGAATCAGCACTAACCGAGAAGGTTTATCCAAAGACTACACTTAATTTCACCATCGCCCTGATCCTCGGATTTGTTATTCCTATCCTGTTTATCCTTGGTAAGGATTACCTCAACGATACCATTGTTGAAAAGAGAGATGTTGAAAATCATACAAACCTTCCGATTGTTGGACACGTATTGCACAACAGTCATAATACAAACCTGGTTGCTGCCATCTATCCAAAATCATCCCTTACCGAGTCAATTCGTGCCGTCAGAACCAATCTGCACTTTATTACTCAGGGGGAGGATAAGGTTACAATTGTGGTGAGTTCTTCAACGGTGGGTGAGGGAAAATCCTTTACCTCCATGAACCTGGCATCCATTTATGCACAGTTCGACAGAAGGACCCTGCTTGTTGGTTATGACCTCAGGAAACCTAAACTTTATCAGGACCTTGGTTTGTCAAATGACTTCGGTATCACCTCATACCTGATTGGCAAAGCTACCATTGACCAGATCATTCAGAAAACTCCTTTCGATAACTTTGATATCATCACCGCCGGTCCAATTCCTCCAAATCCAACGGAATTGATTTCAACCACCAAGAACGATGAGCTGATGGAAAAGCTGAAAGGCATGTACGACTATATCGTTTTGGATACTCCGCCTATCGGACTTGTAACTGATGCTTATCTTCTCATGAAATATGCTGATGTCACCATCATGGTTGTTCGTCAGAACTATACTCACAAGAAGATGTTCAATGCCATTATTACTGACGTTGAAACCAGAAAGATAAAGAATGCCGTTGTCCTTGTAAATGATGTGAACCTTGAAAAGTCACTCTACGGTGGATATGGCTACGGTTACGGCTACGGTTACGGATATGGATATGGCTACGGTTACGGAGCTTCACATGGTTATTATACCGACGAAGTAGACTCCGAAGAACCGGGTCTGTTCAAGAAGCTGTTCAGCTAATCTGACCGAAAAACATAAAAAAGGCCGCTGAATAGCGGCCTTTTTTCTTATCTCTAGTATGCTGGAATACCAACTGCTATTTGAATGCTTTTTCCAACAGACCATCTCCGTTAAGTTTTAGACGGTCAAAGTAGGAAGGAACGGGCTTACCCAACGATTTATCCACATACAGTCGGGCAAGGTACTGACCCAGCATGAACCCTTGTCCACGAAGGCCTATGAACAGACCAAGATCTGGGTCAATAATCATTCGGGGTTCGACATAATATCCTGCCCATACAGCCTGAAATCCTACTGATGAAAGCTGCGGCAGCCATGAAACAAAGACTTCGCTCACAATCTCCAGAAACTCTTTCGAGTTTATTTTCAGGTTCTTGTCAGCTTCCATAGGCTCCACTAATGGAGACGCACAACCGATAATTTGTCCGGTTTCACCAAGTTGTTGTCCGTAAACAGCTGAAAAACCCTTGTACTTCCTTCGGTCAATAAGCATGTCGAGCGGTCGGCCTTCAACACCCAGGTTTGGCAATCGTCGTGTAATGAATGCCTGATGCTTGATTGGATACAAGCCTGTTTCAATTCCTAGTTGCCTGGTAAATTTCTCACATTCCGGACCCAAAGCATTCACGAAATTCGGAGTATGGAATTCTATGTAGTTCTTTTCATGATCCTTGGCAATAACAATATATTTATTGCCATCCTTTCTTACATCTACCAATTCGCAATCCTCATATATCTTACCCCCCTTTTCAATACCAATGCGCCGGATAAGGTCAATGACCCTTCCGGGAGTAGCCTGCCAGCAATCATTTGTAATCAAGGCTGCCTGATAGGTCTTCCCAAGTTCAGGATTTATTCCCGGCGAAATTGACTTACGGTATTGTGACGGATCAACCATGACTGCATCCGACCATGATTTTGATTCTTCCAGAGCTTTATAGGTTGCATCATCATGGGCAAAGTTTACATACTTGATATTAAGCATGTTAATATCCCTGATTTTTTGCAGATCCTTGAATATTTCATGGTTATGTCTTGCGATATCCGCTATTTCAGGCAGACTGAAAGCAGGTCTTCCTCCGGCAATATTTCTCCAGGAGGCACCACGTCCAAAATTGAGAAGTATGGGTTCCTCTCCTGCTTCAGCATAGTAGCGAAATAATGCTGACCCTCCGATTCCTCCACCGGCAACCAAAACCTTTACTTCTACTTTCCTGATGTTTTTACCCTTATTGTGAAGAATCAATTCCTCCCGTTTCCCTGATGGGAAAAGTTCACCCATCGAAAGCTGATTGCTTAGCGGGCCTCTGGGTGTGGCATCACCAACTATGCTGATTCCCTTATTCCTCAATACCTGCTTCAATCGGCGTATGCAACGTTTTCCCCTGCAGGCACCCATTCCCAGACGGGTAGTATGTTTTATTTCATCAACTGAAATGAATTTTCTGTCACCTATCGTACGGACAATCTCGCCCAATGTCACATCATCGCAGTGACAAACATACATTTCCTGCTCTTTCTGGTATTTGTATGGCTTCATGCTGACAGGTTCCGGATAATCCTCATTCAGGATAAAGCCCTTCACTTTGGTTAAATCCTCACCGTGAATGTCCAGGGATTTAACCCTGGCAATATTTGTCTTGTTGGTCTTTTTGAGAATTTTTTCAATAATTCCGTTTCCAACCTTCACCCCCTGATTATCCACCAGAAAGACTTCCGCTTTCTCTGCAACAGCATATTCAATTGGCAAAAACAACCAATCCTTCTTCAGGCTATAACCAAAGATTGCCAGTCCGGGACATTGGTAAACGCAATCCATGCAACCAATACATTTTCCGAAATCTATCTGAGGGACAGTACTGGTCGAGGTTTTGGTAATTGCTCCATGCGGACAGGCAAATTCGCAAGGATTACAGGCAAATCCGTAAAGGCAGTCTATCTGAACGAATGGCTTTTCTTCCATTCTGGCTTCATCTGGCAGGTAGGGGTTTTCTATAACCCGATGCGGATGCTGCTGCGAGTCGATGTACTCCTTGGAAACTGACAGATACTCATCATAACTGAAAGGTTCCTGCATTTCCTGAAGTATTTCAAATGCCACCTGCTTCCCTCTTACAACAGCGCTGGTTCCTTCACCAATTCTGATTGCATCTCCGGCACCAAAACAATGGCGCCCAAATATCTCATTTCCCTTAATCAGCAACTGATCATCAGGAACCAAACCCGTGCAGATATTAATCGCATCTATGCCTTCAATTAACTTCTCAGTTCCCGGAACAGGCTCAAAGTTTTTACAATCTGCTACAATGGCACCGGTAATACCCGAATGGTCTTCATTTGGAATAGCCTTGAGAAGTATCTGTGAGGTTAGGACCGGAATTCCCAATCGGCGGACACGATTAGCCTGAACGGGGAATCCGCCCTCAAAAGGCTGTGCTTCAATAATTGCCTTCACTTTGGCTCCCGCCTGCATAAGCTGGTATGAAGTCAGGTAGCCTATGTTTCCAGCTCCAACAGTGAGTACATTCTTGCCAAGGAGGGTAAACTCGCTGTTCATCATTTTCTGAACTACAGCTGCAGTATATACTCCGGGAAGGTCATCATTCTCGAAGGTGGGCATAAAAGGAACCGCACCGGTTGCAACAACAAGGTAGTCGGCATCCACATAATAGATCTCCTCGGTGAGTATGTTCTTGACAGCAATCCTTTTCCCATCAAGTATATCCCAAACGGTTGAATCCAGGAAAATTCCATCAAGACTTTCACCTGCCAGTGTTTTAGCAATATCGAACCCACGCATGCCACCAAATTTCTTTTCCTTTTCGAAGAAGAAAAACTGATGTGTCTGCATAAGGAACTGACCACCGATTTTGTCATTATTATCTATGACCAGGTTATCAATCCCCCTTTTATTCAACTCCTCACGGCAGGCAAGTCCGGCAGGTCCGGCACCAATAATGGCAACTGAAGTCCTGTGAACCTTCACACCCTTATCCTTCTTTTCATTTTTAACATCAGGAGAGTAGCTATGCGGGATTTCTCCAACCTCCCTGATATTATCTACCTTGGTAATGCAGATTCGCTTAATCTGTCCGTCAACCAGCATTTCACATGCACCACATTTTCCAATCCCGCATTCAAGACTTCTTTCCCTGTTTTTAAGGCTGTGACTGTGGACAGGATATCCTGCCTGATGAAGAGCTGCTGCAATTGTAAACCCTCTCTGCCCCTGAATTTCCTTTCCTTCATACAAGAAATGAACAGTGTCCAGTTGTGGAACCTCCAGTATCGGGTGCTCATTAATCTTATGCATTTTATATCTTATTGTTAATTAGAATCTTATGAAAGTTTTTCTTTACTTCACGGGCAAAATTAATTGAATTTATCAACCTAATTCCTGCTCATAAATAATTTAGAACCAGTACAATTAACACATATTTGCATATGATTTATATGAAACCCGAAAAACAGTCTTATCTTTGCATACCGACCGTCGGTATGTAATAAAAATCTATGACTGAAAAACTCCCGAAAGATCAAAGGGTGCAGACAATTATCAACGCTGCCGTAGAAGAATTTCTGCTGAAAGGATATAGTCAGACAAGCATTGACGCCATAGCCTTAAGGGCAGGAATAAGCAAAGGCGGAATCTATCATCATTTTCATAATAAGGATGAGATTCTGCTGTATGCTAATCAGGTTTTCATGGCACCGGTGGAGACCATGTTTCAGGAACTGGCTGAAAGTGATTCCAAGGTTGATGGCCTTAGGGAATTCATCCGTTCATATATGGAATACTGGTGTAAACACCCTCTGGAATTGAAGTTCTTCTTTCTGAGTATGAATAAGGCTTTTGAGGACCCTTCCCTTTCAGGATTCTATAGTGAGTACTTTCAGCAGGAACTGAAATTTCTGACAGATATCTTCAGTATAGCACATGCCCTGCAGGAGTTGAACTGTAATGATTGCTCCATGTCAGCCTTTTCACTGATCTCTGCAATGGATGGATCATTAGCCTATCACCTCATGGATACTACCCTGGATGTGGGCAAAAGCATCGAAGCCTTTCAAAACCTGTTTGTAAATTCAATGGTTCAAAAAAATGAAAACAGTTTATAACAACCTTTTGATTATCTATTATTCAGGTACAGGAAATTCAGCCCGGGTTTCAGAATGGATTGCTGAAAATGCAAGAAGCAAAGGAATGAATGTTCACGTTGCCTCATTCAATAAATTTAATCCTGCTGACATAGCACATTTTGAAGGCAAAACACTGATTGGATTCTTCTCTGCCACACACGGCTTTAATATGCCGCATTCAATGATTGCATTTATGCTCCGGTTCAAGGAGTTGAGAGGATCAGACACCTTTATTGGCAATACCCGGGCCGGCATGAAACTCTGGAAGCTTTTCATGCCTGGATTAAGTGGTATAGCGATGTATTTCCCTGCACTGATTATGCTGTTGAAAGGATACGAAGTAAAGGCTATGTACCCCGTGGATCTCCCGTCAAACTGGATTTCCCTGCATCCCGGACTACGAAGGAAAATAGTCGATTCAATGGTAGTTCACTGCAACTCTTTGGTCAATCATTTTGCTGACAGAGTGCTGAATGGCAGAAGAGTATACTTGCGATCACTGGTTCTTCTGCCCTTAGATATAATCGTTGCCCCAATAGCAATTGGCTATTATTTTGCGGGCAGGTTCATGCTGGCCAAGACCTTCGTTGCCTCCGACAAATGCAATGCATGTGGATTATGCGCCCGTCAGTGTCCAACAAAATCGATCATCATTTCTGAAAAAAGGCCTTATTGGAAATTCAGCTGTGAAAGCTGCATGCATTGTATGAACTATTGCCCTGAAAGAGCCATTGAAACAGCGCATACTCTCGTTTTCACAATTCTGGCCGTTTTTATACTTTTCCTTAATCCCATTTTTGCTGGCTGGGCTGATGCTTTGATCCCACAGGGAGAATTCTCCAATCCCCTCCGAGAGCTGGTCTATTTCGTCCTTCAATGGTCGATGATGATGCTTGCCTTCTGGGCCGGATATGAAGGGTTGTATTATCTCATGAGGTTCCCTGCCATAAACAGACTTATAAGTTTCTTCTCGATTACACGTTTTGCCTTTTGGAGGAGATATCACATCCCGGGCAAACAGGGTCACAATTAACAAGCCGCTTGGACTAATAAATTGAATCAGACTCCTGGTAATGGGAGTTCCTTTTACTCTTCTTAAACTAACACCGCCTGAATGCAGAAAACAATCAGGCGGTGTCGCTTTTAATGGAAGACTAGAGTGTGGCTGTTAAAAATCAATGACCAAATACATTAAAGATTCAATAGCCGTTCCATGGGATGTTGCCGGATTCCAAGTTGGCATCATCTTCACAAGCCTGATAGCCTCTTCATCGCAACCATAACCAAGGCCTTTAACTACCCTGATATTATAAATGCTTCCATCAGCACGCACCTTGAATGAGATGTAAACCTTTCCGCTTATTCGTGCGATTCTGGCTTTTTCCGGTATTATAATGTTTCCCGACAGGAAAGTCTTCATTGCAGCTTCTCCTCCGGGGAAGGAAGCAAATTGTTCCAACACCATCATTGGGTCTTCAACATCCATTGCTTCAGCTGCATCAGTCATAGTTTCGGTTTTGGCGCACTCATAGACCCTGTTTTTCCTCATTGGAGATCCATAGGAAGGAGCAACTGCATTTCCGGCAGCAGTGCCAACAGCCATATCGCTCACACCCTCCGGCATTGGCAAGGGCTGATTTACCGTTTCGATATCACCATTCTGGTTTCTCTTTTCGGAATCAATAGCAATGAATGAGGTGTATTTTGTAAGGAGAGAATATTTCAAACCAATCTCTGTTACCTGTTCTTTTGCCGATTCATTATCTGATCCTGAAAAATCATCAAGATTCCTGATCCTTTCTCTTGCCCATAAATATGGAAGTGCCTGATTATTCCCTGAAATGCCCGGTTTGTCGAAATAGAGACTGCTGCTGAATTTTCCGCTTGAAGCAAGCCCCTCGATGATTATTCTTCCCCGTGGATTCCCTTTGTATTTTCCACAGATGACTACTGGCCTGTTGGAAAACACATCCTGAATGCTGCCTGGTTCAATATCGTAAACATCAGCACCATCCGTTTTCAGGGTGATATGACTTAGAACCGGTTTTTCGACATATTTCCTGAATTTTTCAGCTTCTGCAACGGCCAGACTAGGCTCAGTAACTATGAAGGGAAGTCCCCCTCCAGAAATAGCCAAGCCTTCGATCAGATATCTGTTCACTGAACTGCCAATGCCAAATGCAAAAAAGTTTGCCTTGTTTCGGTTCTTTTTTACCAATTCAAATGCCTGCTTTTCAACTGTAACATATCCATCAGTTGCAATAATAAAGCTCCTTGCATATCCATTTGTAACATCCAAAGCCAGGGCTTGTCTCAATGCGGGCAATAATTCAGTACCACCTCCACCATTTTGACTTTCAATAAATCTGATTGCCCTTTGCAGGTTAGAAGGAGTTGCCTGAAGGGAATGCTCTGCGAACATGCTGCTGCCACCCGCAAATAATATAACATTAAAGCAATCTGTTGGCCTGAGGTTTTGGATGAGGTTCTTAATGAGTCCTTTAGAAATCTCAAGCGGGTAACCGTTCATACTGCCCGAAATGTCCACTATGAAAACATAATCCCTGGGTGGAATGTCGGAATCCTTCACTTGTTTAGGCGGTTGGACCATGGCCAGGAAGAAATTCTCATCCTTTCCCTCGAAAAGCAATAAGCCTGTTTGAATTGCATTCCCTGCCAGCCTGTATTCAAGTATAAAATCTTTATTCCCGCCTCCAATTTCACCCGGATCCAATGTTATGTGTGCATCAGCCGGATTTTGAAATTGTATGTTTATCTGGTGGGTGTTACTCCTGATGTCAGCTAATGGCATACCGGCATGCAGACTGCATTCCATACTAAATGAATAAAAAGGATCTATTCCCTGATGAGTATAAGGATTTGACACCCAATTGGTATTACTTGCAATCCCGGCTTCTGAACTGCCATTATACCTGGGACCAACAACAGTAGGATAAACGAACTGATACACTCCTTCTTCAGGAATCAGGAGCTCGGTATACTGAAGAACGACACTGATTTTATCACCAGGCATAATATTGGCTACGCTCATTTTAAAGACATTTGGCCTTTCCTCTTCGAGCAGGGAGGCCGTTTGTCCATTCTGGCGAGCGGTTTCATACTGTTTTCGGGCGTTGCCTTTTTCTGCTATTGTGGCTTCGATTGTTCTTTCTCCAATAATCATTTTCAAACTATGCACTGCAGCCCGAGTTGATGCCGGAAACACATAAACGGCTTCAATAGGCCTCCTGCCTTCATTGCGATACTCCTGTGAGACCGTTACATCTGCAATTACCCCTGAGATGGAAACCACGGCTCCAGAGGACTTTAGTGGCATTCGGTCCACCGATGGGTCATCAGAATTAATGAAAAAATAGGGTGAAAGTGTCTGATCGGGTTTCGAACATGATATTGTTATTGGGTCCTCTTTAATACCCTTACTTATTCCTGACCTGGCAACAATTATTGTAGATGCTGAAACCAGAATTAGCGGAATAATACCTGTGAAAAAGATGATCTTTTGAATTGATTTCATACTTTTTGGATTTAAAAATGATTTTCGATTTATCTGTTGCCAAATTATTTTCCTAACTCTGTCAATCGCTGTGGAAATCTGCAAACACCTTGCGCTTAAGTATATCAAAGGCATGGCCTGTCCCAAGGAACTTCAGGAGAAAGAAATGAGCTAAAAATTTCTTGACGAATTATCCCTGAATATGAATTCAGTCGGACTGAGTAAATACCGGGGACTCTGGAAAAACTAACAGAAGATTAGTCTCTTAATTGGAATTCGATGGGAATTGTGAAGAAAACCCTGACAGGCTTTAGTCTCTGGTAACCTGGTGTCCATTTGGGCATTGAAGCAATAACACTGCTTGACATTTCATCGCATCCACCGCCTATACCTCTGATCACCTTGATGTTGCTGATGCTTCCATCACGCTCCACTACAAACCTGACATAAACAGTTCCTTTAATATTGTTTTGCTTTGCAATTTCAGGGTATATAATGTTTTCTGCCAGATATCTGTGCATCTCTGCTTCACCTCCCGGAAACTCAGGATTCGTTTCCACTGCAATAAATGGTTCATCAGTGTTATCAGCCGGTTTTTCATCTGGCAATTCTTTTACAATTACAGGAGTATAAACAGGTATCTCACCCCCTTCATCAATTCCTGCATCAATTGTAATGGTCTCCAATACATCAGCTGAATTGTCCACAATGTCAAAACTGGTATAGGTAATCGGAGCAGGTTTCGGCTTGGGAGGCTCAGGGGCAATAATGTCGATGGTTTCATCCAGAACGAATTCCTGTCTGGTGCCCTGAAGACTGATATGCTGGCTAACCGGGCTTTTCCATTCAAATGCTCCAAGTACCAGGAACATGGTGATGATAAGCCCAATCTGGAGGTAACAGCTTTTCCTGGTTTCAAGATCAGCTTTTGAAGATTTCTTTGCTTCCATGGCAACTAGTTTTAAAGATTAACATTTTATTAATTACGAATAAATGATGCTGAATAGATGACAATTCCATAAAACCCATTGTATTTGGGAGAATAAAAGAATCCAAAACAAATAACTAAATCAACATGCTGCTGCTATTTATATGATTTTCTGCATATTACAATTAATCTATGGTGATTGATTCTTAGTGGGGTTCGTTCACATATCGACAATAGAGTTCAACTTTTGTATATTTAAATAAATTAGTACTATTTATATTAAATAGTCAAGTCCCTATAACTTGAATGTTCAGGTAAACATTTTATATTTTTCTATGTTATGTCCATATCTCAAAATAAGGAAACCAATATTACACTCCTTACTACCAATTATTTAATGAAAGAACGTTTATTCTGCGGTTGAATGGGGGATTCTCAGGAATCTGGCTAATGATTTCAATGTAATATTCCTTGCATTCATTAGAAGTTAAAGGGTCAATCAAAAGCTTAAAAGCCTTTGTTTCTTCCTAAACCGCTATAAGACTTAATAGATGGATGCTGAAAACAGTCATGAATCCGATGACTCTATGAGAGTTTCGGAGAGTGCAAACAATAATTCTATAGACTTTCCAGTAGTTGGAATTGGAGCTTCTGCGGGCGGACTGGAAGCACTTCAGGATTTTTTTCGAAAGATGCCACCTGATCCGGGTGTTGCCTTTGTAATTGTCCAGCACTTGTCACCAGATTACAAAAGTCTGATGGATGAGTTGCTGGCAAGATATACCAAGATGGCAATCCATAGGGTTGAAGATGGAATGCTGGTTGAAGAAAACCATATCTATCTCATACCCCCCCGTATGAATATGACCATTTTTCATGGTCGTCTGCTATTAAATGAACAGGCTCCCGGCAGGGGGTTAAACCTGCCAATTGATATTTTTCTGCGATCACTTGCCAAGGATCAGGAGAAGAATGCAATAGGCATTATTCTCTCCGGAACTGGCAGCGATGGAACATTGGGAATACGTGCAATTAAAGAATATGGTGGAATTACAATGGTTCAGGATGATCTTACAGCCAAATTTGACGGGATGCCGAGGAGTTCCATCTCCACAGGAATGGTGGATTTTATCCTGCATCCGGAAAAACTTGCTGATGAACTTGTAAACTATGTGAAGCATCCCCTGATCAGAAAAACAGTGCAGATTGAGCACCAGATCAACAAGGATGAAAATCAGCTTTCAAAAGTCATAGCCATACTTCGCGACAATAAGGGTGTTGATTTCTCCAACTACAAGGAGACCACAATTATCAGAAGGCTTGAGAAGAGAATCAGCATTAACCGGTTTGACAAGATTGATGATTATGTAAGATTCCTCGACAACAATCAGCGTGAAATCAGCTTCCTTTTCAATGAATTGCTGATAGGGGTAACTCGTTTCTTCAGGGATGAGGAATCCTATAATAAACTTTCCGATGAGGTGCTTGGCAATATTTTCAAGCAGCTTGGGGAAAATGAAGCCTTGCGTGTTTGGGTTGCAGGTTGTTCCACTGGTGAGGAAGCCTACTCGCTTGCTATTCTTCTCAAAGAGTACATGCAAAAAAACGCAATGAACACTGAAGTTAAAATCTTTGCTACCGATATTGATGCCAATTCGCTGGAGTATGCCGGTGCCGGACTCTACCCTGACAGCATTGTATCTGATATTTCCCCGGAAAGAATTAATAAGTTCTTCACCCGAAAAGGGGAGAGATATCAGGTAAATGACAGTATAAGGAGCATGGTAATCTTCGCCCGTCATAACATACTGCAGGATCCCCCATTCTCAAAAATCAATCTCATTTCCTGCCGCAACTTGCTTATCTATTTGAATAATCAGGTTCAGCAAAAAGTATTGGCCATGTTTTACCTTTCATTGGTACAGAATGGCTATATGTTTCTTGGAAGCAGTGAATCCCTTGGGAATATGTCGGATGGATTCACCATAATAGACAATAAGGCAAGACTTTACAGGCAGCTTGGCGGATTTCGTCCCTATATGATTGATAATCTTGGAATAGCTCCATTACATAAGTTTAAATCTGAAATCAGGAGTTCGGATACCCTCTTTCACAGAACAAAAGGAAGACCATTCAGTCTGGATGGTGTGTTTCTTGAAATACTGGGTGATTATCTGCCGCCATCCATTATCGTTGATGAAAACTTTGATGTAGTCCATACACTTCACCAGGTCGGGAAATACTTGTCGTTGCCAGTTGGTCAGGCAAGTTTGAACCTTATAAGGATGCTTCCACGGGAACTGGGTGTTCTGGTAAGCAGTCTGTTGAGACGGGCTGAAAAAAGCAAACAGGAAGTTGCATTGGAAAAAGTAGATTTTCCTGATTTGGTTGACAAAAGCCTTACGATTTCCTGCAAAAAATTGTCAGACAAGAAAACCGGAGAATACTACTTTCTGGTTTCCTTCATTGAAAAAGATAAGCACAGTAAGTCAATTCCTGTGAGGTCAGTCAAAAAGGTAAATCTGAACACACAATATCAGGAAAGGATTGAAGAACTGGAGCGCGATCTGCAGTTTAAGAGTGAAAACCTGCAAGCTGCGGTGGAAGAGCTTGAGACCTCAAATGAAGAGCTTCAATCTTCAAATGAGGAATTGATAGCCTCCAATGAAGAGTTGCAGAGTACAAATGAAGAGCTGCAATCAGTAAATGAAGAATTGTATACTGTAAATTCTGAGCATCTTAAGAAGATTGAAGAACTGACAGAAGCAAATTCTGACATGGATAACCTGTTGAAAAACACCAACATAGGCACATTGTTCCTGGATCGTGATCTTACCATCAGAAAGGTTAATCGAATAGCTTCAGAATTAACCAATATTCTAGGCTCCGATCAGGGACGACCAATTCAGCATTTGTCGTTTGATCATTTGTATAAAGGTCTGATTGTTGAAATCCAGTCCGTAATTAATACCCTGAAACCAATTAATATAGAGATTCAGGACAAGCACAAGAATTGGTATCTCATGAGGATAATCCCTTACCGGACAGCTGAAAATGCAGTTGATGGCATCATTATAACCTTTGTGGACACAACCAGCTTAAGAAAGTCAGAGTACCATGTTCAGGAGCTTTCTGACCGACTGAGAATGGCGATGGATGTTGGCGGTATTTCATGGTGGGAATGGAATTACCAAAACAATATGGTAACTGCCGGAGATGCAAAAAGCACCATGCTTGGCTATGAACAGGGAGAAGTTGGATCTCAATACCAGGACTGGACAAAGCTAGTCCATCCAGAAGACCTTCCTGCTGTTATGCTGGCAATGAAGGATCACCTGACGGGGAAAAAGGAATTCTATGAGGCTGAGTACAGAATCCGGGCTAAGAACGGCGAATATCTCTGGTACAAGGATAAAGGAGGAATCACGAAAAAGGATTCGGAGGGAAAACCCCAGTTCATTTCAGGTGTGATAATGAATGTGACCTCAGAGAGAGTGCTTCGGCAGGAAAAGGAAATTGAGCATCAATTGGTTGAAAAAGCCTTGAAGGAGCCTGATGAAAACCTCAGAAAGTTCTTCAACTCGCTGGGATCAGGGGTTCTGTTTTTTGATGGATCCGGAGAAATAATCCATGCAAACCCTTCAGCTGAGAAAATACTCGGGGTTGAATTAACTGAACTCAAAGGACTTACCTTATCTGATCCTGCCTGGAAACCTATCCAATCAAATGGCAAGGCATTTACGCAAGGACTTCATCCTATTATTAAATGCCTGCATACCGGAAAGGAACAAAAACATGTCATAATGGGGCTTTACAATCCGAAAGCTTTACAATATGTCTGGATTCGCATTCATTCTGTGCCTCTTTTTCAGGAAAACGGAAAGAGCCCATATCTGGTTTATTCAATATTTGAAGAGATCTCTGATAAGAATTCAACTCAATAAAAAATTCAACTTATGAGCACAGATAAGAAAAATAGTCTCCAACTTCGAAAAAAGGCAGAAATCCTGCTTGAGCAAAGAGGCATAACAGATCATTCTCACTACACTAAAGATCTTGAATCACTTGTTGAGGAATTAAGTATTTATCAAATTGAACTTGAACATCAGAATGAGGAATTGGTCAGGGCTCAGGATGAACTTGAATTATTGAAAAACCGTTATGCGGATCTGTTTAATACAGCCCCTATTGGGTATTTTCTTATTCGCAAGGACTATCAGATACTTGATGTAAACACAACAGGTTGCAACCTGCTGAATCAGGATTATGGCAAGCTCAAAAAACAAAAGATATCCCAGTATATCCAGGTGGAATACCAAGACACCTTCTATTTCCATCTGAGGCAAACTCTTCTTCAAAAGCAGCCTCAAAGTTGTGATGTTAAAATGAGGCACTCCAATAACAAGGAGTTTTTTGCGCGTCTGATATCAGTTCAGGATCCCAGGTTGGGAACTGACGAAATGCCGGTTATCAGAACCTCTATCATTGACATTGACAACGAGAAAAGAATGGAAATTAACCTTCTGAAAGAGAAGGAAAAGGCTGAGGTCAGTGATAAGCTCAAATCAGCCTTCCTCGCCAATATGAGTCATGAAATCAGGACTCCCATGAATTCAATTCTGGGGTATTCGGAACTGCTCTCTGATAAGGATATCACTGAGGAGGAAAGAACCCGGTTTTCTTCAATCATATCGAATTCCAGTAACCAATTGATGCAACTTATCAATGATATCATTGATATTTCAAAACTGGAAGCACATCAGTTGAAGGTGTTTATGAGCGATTGCAACCTGAATGAGATATGCAGAAATTGCTACTATTCATTTATTAATTCAGAGTTGCTGAAGACAAAGCCAAATGTTAAATTGATTCTTAACCTTCCTGACAAATATGCAACAGTAAAAACCGTTTCAGACCCCAACCGTCTGCAGCAGGTCATTATGAATCTCATTAACAATGCCATCAAGTTTACCGAGAACGGAGCCATTGAATTCGGATATGAACTAATCGATGAAAATGAAGTTCCAAAACTTAAGTTTTTTGTGAAAGATAGTGGCATTGGAATTCCTCCCGAAAAGTTCGATCTGATTTTTGAACGCTTCAGGCAGGCTACTGACGATGGATCACATAAGGGGACTGGCCTTGGATTAAGCATATCAAAAGGCATTATTGAGCTGCTGAATGGAAACATTGGTGTTGAATCCACTCCCGGAAAAGGGGCTACCTTCAGTTTTATTATTCCCTACACAGAACCAAAGGATGTTGTTAAAACAAGTGAGCATCACAACCTGCAGCTGGATCTCGCTAATAAGCTTATTGTGATTGCTGAAGACGATCCATATTCATATTTGTATGTTAAGCAGATCCTCAAGAGCGCTAAAGCAGAACTGGTTCATGTGAACGATGGACTGCAGTTAATGGATTTGCTGGAGAAAAGAATACCAGACCTGATACTACTGGATATTAATATGCCAATCAAGAATGGGTATGATTGTTTAAGGGAGATCCGTTTAATGAGAATTCAAACTAAAATCATTGTCCAGACAGCCTATGCAATGAGTGATGAACGCGAAAGAATCATGCATGCAGGAGCCGACAGCTACATTTCCAAACCAATTCGCAGGGCAGAGCTTTTTCAGGTAATTGAACAGGTTCTTCAGGGAGATGTACAATAAATCCGTTTTCTTCAGGTTCCGGAACGGGAATCTCTAATCTGAAATTACAGAACTGCCTGTTGCTCATGATCTTGTAACACTGACACAGCTTGTTTCAGGAAATTATCATGTTCACGCCTTCCTCTCTTATTTCAACTTGTAAAGCCATAGCTTTTTCATTAACAATACTTGTTTATAACCAACCTTGAAACTGTTCATCAAATTTTACTGGCAGTTCCCTTTCGTTAGAGTTGCTTTACTTTTTGATAATTTGATTCCAAAATATCAGAGGGGCTTTGCTGTTTGTTCATAACTAAACCTGACTGATATTTTAAAATTTATTGCTTTTTGTCATTATCTTTGTTTTTGGATTGTTATCCACAGTTTATTTCAATTTTAGTATTCCATTTAAATATCGATCGTATGAGGTCTCATTCGTTACGTAAAAAATCAAGGCATTTTCGCTATTCAAGAAAAGGAGCTATCTCCAGGGTTTGTCTATTCCCCTCCAAAGGAATCAACAGGATTTTGCTAAGTATTCATGGTAAAAGATCTGTGAAGCTTCTTTATCTGCGCTGTCACTGACGAATTTCCAATAATTCCCAATAAAAAATCATCCCCTTTGAAATCGATCTGATCAGCCCCGGGCTTGCCCCCCTGAGAATTACCATCAGTCTGAGATTTGAAAAGGTTAAATAATTTCTGGCAAAAATTCAACTTACATCAGTAGTCTTCATAACATGTTTTTTACCTCCCCTATGAAGACCCTGCGCATGGTTTAACCGGATATTTCGGGCAAGTTAGACTGCGAAAGTGGAAAACCTGACAAACCACATATAAGATTCAGTACTATCATTTTTTAAAATTATTATATCATGAAAAAGTTGTTATTCCTTTTAATTGCTACCCTGCTTTTTTCAAGCTATTCCTTTGCTAAGCCGTTCTATTTGGGCTTCCGTCTTGGTTTTTTTGCAAAATGGCAAATTGTTGTGGGGAACTGTGATGATGGAAATGGGATATGTCTTTCAGTTGGAAACAGCAATAATCCGGACAATGCCCAACTGGGATATGATGCTGCAACAAGTGACGTTTTTTACATGAAATTATCCTCCAAAAGCCGTGTCCCAAAGATCGAATCTCAAAAAAGTATTGAGAAATTCTTACGCCATTCAGGGCAACCCATTGATAATGCCTATTGTATGGATACAGCTTTTATGAACATCTGCGAACAATCCCATTTAAACCTGGTTGGCCTGCTGATTTTCGTCCAATCCAAATCCGCGCATACAATTCTAAAGGCAAACCAATTATGCATTGGGCTTCATGTGAAGGTTTTCTAAAAGACCTTCACACATTTGATACTGTTCCACCTCGAAATCAGGTTAATCTGGACTCAACGCTCAATCTTCAGGCGGATTTAGACCGATATTTTACATTAGATGGGCATCCGGCTCATATTCTTGCTGAACCAGGATATGATTATTATTTCGTCGTCTACTATGGATTATTTTTCCCAAGAATAAGCAGGCAAAACTTCTTTCGCAATAGAAGTTTATAAGGCAAAACACCCTGATTTAAAAATTAAGACCTACCTTATCGATGTAGATGTTTTGATTGGTGGAGTCTGATATTATATTAGATATAAGCGTTTAGTAGGGAAAGAACCAATTCCAAACGAATCTGGTTTTTAGAGACAACGTTAGTTTCTGTTTGTTGTTTCATATTCTATTTGAACTTGCCCCTAAGGACTATATCTCCTTGAGTGCCTCTTAGTATTTGTTATTCATGTTCCGCTATTGCATCCTTTTTCTTAATTGTATGATTGTTTTACCCTCTGTTTGGGGGCAAAACGGTAATTCTTCCCTGCAGAAGCAGATGGAGGAAATCCGCTCTCTTTGCCATTCGATGCAGGAAGAAAACGATTTGCTTAAAGCTGAAATCAGGAGCAGGGATAGTCTTGCCTACACCAGGTTGCGACTTCAAATATTTGAGGCATTCAATACAGTTCCCCGACTGAATTTTGATTTTATTCATACCACTGACAAAATTGCTGTTACCGGACTTTTTACCAAACTACTGCAGGCAAATAATCCCACAAGCGATATCCTGGGATTCAGATTCAATGATGTAATTCTTGAAACTTCTGAGAAGTACTTTCTGGTCGAATTAAAATCAGAACCAGAAAGAACCCGGTTTAGTCAGGTAATTCACAAATTGGTGAACAACCCTGTGATATCTGTACTGGCGAACAGCAATCCCATTACTTCGGTAACTGCTGCAATCATAAGCACAGTAGCCGGGTTTTCGTCAACCTCAGTGCAGGTTGAAAAAGAGGGTAACCATATTAAAAATGTGGCAGCAACTACAAAGGATGCATTCAGCCAGAAGAACATTGAAGGTTTCAGGCTGGAATTACAACCCTATATTGAATTCTACGATGCTCTTAATACTGCATCTTCACGGTATATCAGCAATCTGAAAAGCATTAACCAAAAGTATAATTACCTGAAAGCCAAGGTTGATGCTGTCCATTCTCAATTATTTGCCTCCATTGCCATCTCAGATAGCAATACCTGGATCATGCTGACTCAATCCCTTCCAGACCCTGGTCATGGGAACACCAATTTTGAGAAATATATCATCAACCCTCAAATCCTGAATTGCGCCGCCATTGCAGCCGGAATTCCTTCTCTCGACCAATCAGTAAAGGAATTCCGGAAAGAATATGAGTTGAGCCTTTATAGCTTTCTCAAGGAGTATATTCTGGCGCTGCAGTCGGCAAAAAAGCTATCACCTTCAAGCATTGATCATTCAAAAATCGACAAGTTAATTGGTGAAATTGAGGGGTTTATTCAACATGAATTGCAAACAGAAGCATCCTGAAAGCCAAAGGCAGGATGATATTTATTCAACATTTAATATAAGAGCAATGCTTTCCAATTTTCCATATCCAAAATTTTATCTGTATGCTACGAACTTACCTGCTAATCACCATTCAAACCGAAGTTTTGAATCATCGTTACCAAAATATCCCATCAGGCTGGACATCTGATCTGTTCAAAATCATTTCGTCGGATGCCCTGCTTTCCGGTCAAAAAATTATAGACCTGGGGGATGGGCGTTCTGCTTCACATCTGATTTTTCAAAGAATACAGGATGGCCCCGATTTCACTACTTCCAGAAACGTCAAACCTATTTCGGAAAATACTCAGTTCCTGAAAAGCGTCATGGAAGCACATTTCAAATGGAGGACCGGCTCTGGTTTTGTTTGCCAGAAACTGAAGTCCGGAAGGGAATCAAATACAACTCCTTCCAGTAGGGATCTGCATTCACAAAGCTATTTGATAGAAAGGTATCTGGAGTATCTCAACTTTTTCAATGCTGCATATGAAGATGATATACGTCTGAATTTTTCATTTCAGCTTGCCGTTGCATGATACACTTTTATTTTTGGCTTCACGTTTGATGAACAATAGCATTCTGCATTCCTGTTATTTTACAGGCATCTGAAAAATTATAACTTTGTCCAAATCCCTGGCAAAACCTTGCAACTGTTTAACAATCGTAAGCAAAAGCAAAATGAGCTGCAGTCGTTGAGCGATGAGCAGCTCGTAGCCCGTTATGCCCGGAAGGGAGATTCTGAATGTGTCGGATTGCTTTACGAACGCTATACCCACCTAGTTTTTGCCGTCTGTATGAAGTACTGCAAAAATGAAGAAGAGGCTGAAGATCTGGTGATGATCGTTTTTGAAAAGCTTTTTGATGAATTGAGAAAACCAGGTATTCAGAACTTCAAGAACTGGCTTTTCACCGTTGCCAAGAATCAATGCCTTATGCATATTCGGCATTCAAAATCTGTGGAAAGAAGGAAAGAAGAGGTTCTCCAGGCATTGGAAGAAGAAATTATGGAATCCGGAAGGCCGGAGCATCTTAATGAAGGTGAAAATGGAGAAGAGAGTTTGATGCTCCTTGAAAAAGGAATTGAATCCCTGAATGAGGCGCAAAAGAGTTGCATTGTCCAGTTTTACCTCGGGGAAAAATCCTACAGTGAAGTTTCGGACTCCACAGGTTACAGCCTGAATGAGGTGAAAAGCCATCTTCAGAACGGCAAAAGAAATCTTAAGATTTTCCTTGAAAAAGCCCTGCAAAAATGAGCAAGAAGGAATATACACATACAGAACTGTTCACTCAATCCGGTTGCCTTTCGTCAGCGGCACTTGAGAAGTTGTCGGCAGGAACACTCGATATGATGAAACATCCTGAGGTTGAAGCACACCTTCAAGAATGTGAATTGTGCCAGGCTGCAGCAGAAGGAATGAAATACTGGGGAAAGGGTTCAACTGACAAAGCAACGCTGAAGGAAGCATCATCAACGGCTTCAGTTGACGAAGTTCCTGTTATGTTTTCCAAAAGGAGTTCGTTTCAGGATAAAGTGCATCGTATTAATGAAAGGGTAAACAATCGCATGGAAGTTCGGAGGCAAATTTCCAAAACCCGAAAAATCCGTGTTCTTGCAAAACCTTATGGATGGGTTGCTATTGCTGCCAGTATTGTGTTGTTCCTCGGAATATACTATGCTGTAAGATTTCGCCCTGCATTTCAACCCTCGTCCCTTTCTCTTGAAAAATCGGAACCGAAAGCCGAAAAGCCATTGACCCTACCCGCTGAACAGGAACAGAACAACTTAGATACCCCAGGCAAAACGTTTTTAAATAAAACGGAAATCACAACCAACAGGGACGTTGACCGAATCCAGATCATTTCTCAAGCAGATGAAGCCGTTAGCGAGAATATTGAAATAACTGATTTAGATAAACCTCCTGCATTAATTGCATCTGAAAATGAATCACGGGATAGTGAAGTGCAACCTGCTAATACAATTAGTCCTGCCACTGTAAGGGAGTCCTCAGAGGAAAAGAAAGTCGCCCTTGAAGAGCTTACTGTTGCCGAAGATCAAACTGTTCAGGGAGTAGCTACCCGGAAATCTTCTTCAAAATCAGAGATGTATTCTTTTGTTGAAGAAACTCCAAACTTCCCGGGGGGAGAGGAAAAAATGAAGGAGTTCATCATGAAGAACCTGAGTTACCCCAAAAAAGCACTTGAAAATTCAATTCAGGGAGTTGTTTATGTAAACTTCGAAATCGACAAGAAGGGCAAAGTCGGGAAGGTAAAAGTCCTGCGCGGGATAGGATCTGACTGTGATGAAGAAGCTATCAGGGTTATAAAAATGATGCCCGACTGGATTCCCGCCAAAAGCTCAGGCAAGGCTGTCAGCAGTCTTTTCACCATTCCCATAACTTTCAAGCTTTAATTTTCTCAATAAAGAGATATGTCTTTTTTCTGAATCTATTTTACGTATTCAGAATTATGCATATCTTTGTGATAACAAATCAAAAAGACCGATCATGACTACATGCACATTTTGGTGGTGGCGTAACAAACCTTATCCAGGCAGGGACAACTAACCCGGTGCATGTGCAATAATATTGCCAGGCCGCAGGAAGTTTCCTGCGGCCTTTTTTTTTACTCTTTTTTTAACTCATTTAAAACTAAAAGTCATGTTTAAAGAACAGACCATTGAAACGAAAAAGGGATACTTCGGCCAGTTTGGAGGAAGTTTTGTCCCACCAGTCCTTGAAGGACCTCTTGCCAGACTATCGGAAGCATTTGAAGCTGCGACCCGTAACCAGGATTTTATCAATGAGTACAGGTACTACCTGACCCATTACGTTGGAAGGCCTTCACCATTGTATTATGCAAAGAGACTTTCGGATTATACCGGAAGTAAGATCTACCTGAAAAGGGAAGATCTGAATCACACGGGTGCTCATAAAATAAACAATTGCCTTGGACAAATCATGCTAGCCAGAGGTATGGGGGCAAAGGAGATAATTGCAGAAACCGGAGCCGGTCAGCATGGAGTTGCAACAGCTACTGCAGCAGCACTTTTTGGTATTCCCTGCAAAATTTTCATGGGTTCTCGTGATGCCCAAAGGCAAAAGCTGAATGTTCAGCGCATGAAACTCCTGGGAGCTCAAATCATTACTACCGATCAGGGAACTGCATCACTCAAGGATGCCGTTGATGTAGCGCTCGGCTATTATATTGAACATCCTGATTCATTCTATCTACTTGGCTCTGCCGTTGGACCACATCCTTACCCATCAATTGTACGTTTTTTCCAGAGTATTATTGGAGAAGAGGCCCGCAAGCAGATCTTTGAACATGAGAAAAGGTTACCGGATTCCATTTTTGCTTGTGTTGGCGGAGGTTCAAATGCCATTGGACTCTTTTCAGCATTCCTTGGCGATCCTACAGTAGAAATCCACGCCGCTGAAGGTGGTGGTGAAGGTCCGGGTAGCGGAAAAACAGCCTCAACCCTTGTTTTGGGTAAACCTCTGGTATTCCAGGGCACCTATTCCTATTGCATTGCTGATGAGGACGGACAACCGGCAACGGCTTATTCAATTGCTTCCGGACTGGATTACCCTGGTGTTGGACCCGAACATGCACATCTGAAGGAATCAGGACGTGTAACCTATCATTGCATTACCGATCATGAAGCAATTGAAGCTTTCTACCTGCTCTCAAAGCTTGAAGGAATCATTCCTGCAATTGAATCCTCACATGCTGTTGCCCTTGCTACCAAATACCTCCGCGGAAAGAATAATTTATCAATCATCAATCTTTCAGGAAGAGGCGATAAGGATGTTGAAAGAGAAATGGAAAATGAATGAATACAATCAGGTGAACATAACCGGCCATTAAACTCCGGTTTCAAAAAGCGGCAGTAACTTGTAAAAGTCCCTGTCGCTTTTTGTTTTCAGATAGCCTGGATTGAACAGAATACCTCTTACTATGTTAATTTTACAGGCTTATTTCTAAATCCCACAATACAATTGCCTCCAGTTAAATACGAAGTCCCGAAAAAAAAGATTACTGTTTCCGGACTAAAGAAACTTCTCAAGTTATACCGGTATATCAAACCCTACAAGTTCGAATATGGACTGGGGTTGATATTTCTTTTGTTTTCAAGTGCCGCCAGCCTCGTGTTCCCTAAACTGGTTGGAGAACTTGTTGATTTGGGCAACAAGGGAAAACTGCTTGAAGAGATTAATCGAATTGCCATCATTCTGATTTTGGTACTGATTGGTCAGTCGATATTTTCCTATTTCAGGATATTCCTGTTTGTCCGGGTAACCGAAAAAACGCTTGCCGATCTCCGTCAGGGAGCATACAATCATCTAATCCGGTTGCCGCTCTCCTTTTTTCAGCATCGAAGGGTTGGAGAACTAAACAGCAGGATCTCTGCCGATATCACCTTGCTTCAGGATGCACTTACCAGCACTCTTGCCGAATTCCTCCGACAAATCATCATCATTACCGGGGGCATCAGCCTGATGATGATAACCTCCCTGAAACTAACACTGTTTATGCTTTCCATCTTACCTGCGATAATGATCCTTGTGGTGATTTTTGGCCGGTATATCCGCAAGCTGAGCAAGCAAGCCCAGAATCAGGTAGCGGAGTCAAATACCATTGTCGAGGAAACCCTGCAGGGGATTCAGAGTGTAAAAGCCTTCACCAATGAGCATTTTGAGATGTCGCGCTACCGGACCAAGACCCTGGAGATCGCACAAACCGGAATCAAAAACGGAAAACTGAGAGGTGCTTTTTCAGCATCCACTATTTTTGGATTGTTCGGCGCTATGGTCGCTGTAATCTGGAAAGGCTCCAGTCTGCTTGCACAGGGAGAGCTTGCAACAGGAGAATTATTCTCTTTCGTAATGTACTCAATGTTTATTGGCGGGACAATTGGCGGAATGGCTGATACTTTTGCCAGAGTGCAGAAGTTTATTGGTGCCACCGAGGATTTGCTGGAGATCTTTGATGAAAAAGCAGAAACGGTAGAAGAAATTACCAAAATTCCGGAGGAGCAATTGCTTCATGGAAGCGTTAGATTTGATAATGTGTCTTTCAGCTATCCCTCAAGAACAGAGCTGGCAGTTTTGAATTCCATAGATTTAAGTATTAGTCCCGATTCACTCATTGCCCTCGTAGGGCCAAGCGGTGCAGGAAAATCCACCATGGTAGCATTGATGCTGCGACTCTTTGAGCCCAGTTCGGGGAGGATTTTGTTTGATGAAGTACCCGGACAGGACATCCCACTGAGTATACTCCGTGGACAAATGGCTATCGTTCCTCAGGATATTTTTCTTTTCGGAGGAACCATCCGGGAAAATATAGCCTACGGCAAACCATCAGCTTCAGAGGAGATGATAATTGATGCTGCCAGAAAAGCCAATGCCTGGGAGTTTATTGAAAGGTTTCCTGAGGGATTGGAAACGATTGTTGGTGAAAGGGGTACACAGCTATCTGGTGGACAAAGGCAGCGAATTGCCATTGCCCGGGCAGTATTGAAAAACCCAAGAATACTCATTCTTGATGAGGCCACCTCCTCCCTTGACTCAGAATCAGAGAAACTGGTTCGAGAAGCTCTTGACAGCCTGATGAAAGGCCGGACCTCCATCGTAATAGCCCATCGCCTGTCAACGATCAGAAAAGCTGATTCCATCGTTGTGATGGATCACGGACAGATAGTTGAGCAAGGCACACATGAGGAGCTCATCCGGATAGAAGATGGTCTGTATCGCAACCTGAGTGAATTACAGTTCAACGGTTAGAGTCGGTTCCCACACAACGCAATATTGCAGAACAGCAAACAGGATTTTATTCTGCATTCCTGTATTTAGTAAATTCGGGGCTCAATTAAGGAGTACCTCCAATTTGCATTAGTAAAAATGAGAAGGATAAATTTCCCATTGATTCCCCTTCTGATTACACTGGTCGTTTCGGCCAGCATTTCCCATGCACAGAGGTATGGTTTGCCCGGTATTATCAATTATTCGAGGGCTGAATACAAGGCAGGAACTCAAAATTGGGCAATAGCCCAGAATGAGAATGGCATGATGTATTTTGCCAATAATGATGGCCTGATTGAATTTGACGGTGCACATTGGTCGCATTACAGGGACATGGAACTGATTTACCGCTCCCTATGTATTGATGAGGGACGTATCTATGTTGGAGCCTTCAATAAATTCGGATATTATGAGCAGAATGATGGTGGAAGCATGGTGTTTCATTCACTTCTGCCACTCCTGAAGGGGAAAATCTCCGACTTTGATGAAATCTGGAAAATCCACAAAACCAGTTTCGGGATAGTCTTTCAATCCTTTAAGGCTTTATTTATCTATAAGGATGGAAAGATTGATATAGTATATCCGCGTTCGAGGTTTCACTTCTCCTATTATGTAAATGGTATCCTTTGGGTATACGATGAAGAGCAGGGCCTGATGCACCTTAGAGAAGGGAAGGTTCGGCAGATCCCCGGAGGCGAATTCTTCAGCGGAACTGAAATATGGTCCATTCTGCCATTGAATGATGATCAGGTCCTTATTGGAACCGCCAAGAAAGGAGTCTTTGTTTATGATGGCGAGCATGTTACCCCATGGGAAAGCCCGGTTAACGATTTGCTTAAGCGCTATCAGATATTTTCCGGTGCAGTTGTAAACGGCAAGTACTTCGCGTTTGGAACCATTCAGAACGGATTAATCCTGTCAGATACGGCAGGAAGAATAGTTTTCCAGATCAATAAGGAAAGGGGTATCCTCAACAATACGATTCTATGCATTGGAAATGATAAGCAGGGAAATATCTGGTTAGGGCTGGATAACGGTATTTCACTGATCCGAATAAACTCACCACTCACTTACATTCAGAATTACTTTGACATCGGCTCCGGCTATACATCGATAAGGCAGGGTGACTATTTATACCTGGGAACAAATCAGGGCTTGTTTTTCATCAAATGGACTGATTTTATTAATCCTTTAAAAAAGAAGGATGATTTTCATCTCATTGAGGGTACTGAGGGACAGGTCTGGAGCTTGACCAATATTGACAATGCCTTGTTTTGCGGACACAATTTTGGAGTGTTCCAGATAGTAGATAACAAAGCAATCAAAATCTCTTCAATACCCGGAGGTTGGAGTATCCTTAAAGTTAACAGGAAAAATCCTCTCCTGCTGGTGGGTCATTATTCCGGACTCTCGATTTTCGAAAAAAGAGGATCCCTTTGGAGTTACAGAAATGAACTCAAGGGATATGATCAATCTTCACATTATATAGGACAGGATCGACATGGAGACATCTGGGTAAGCCATGGATACAAGGGTGTATACAGGATCCGGCCCGATTCACTTTGGCAGAAAGTAAATCAGCTGTGGTTCTATGATACAAGGAATGGACTGCCAACACAAATAGGAAATAACCTGTTCCAGCTAAATTCAGGGTTGGTAGTCGGAACCCGAAACGGGATTTACCGCTTTAATGAAACAGCTGATAAATTTGAGGCAGACAGCCTTTTTATGCAGTACCTGCCCGGATACAGGCAGATTGACTATATCTCTGAAGATTCTCAAAGCAATATCTGGTACTACCACAATCAGCAACCCGGGGTTCTTCGGTTGCAGGAAGACGGGAGTCTGAAGAATATTACAGCCCCCTTTCTGGAACTGAGGGGCCAGATAATACCTTCTTATGGACATGTAAATACACTGGATGCCGGGAATGTGATTATAGGTGTTGAGGGAGGTTTTGCACATTACTCAAGCGGACTTTTGAGAGATTACAGCTTCATTCCCATACTTCATATCAGCAGGATTCAATCCAACGATACCTCCGAAGGGATTTTCAGGTATAATAGTACCATGGGGCAGCAAAAGATAATTCCTGAATTTCGCTATGCCAATAATACCCTGAGTATAGCGTTTGCCGCCAGCGCTTTTGCAGATCAGGAGGTAGAATTCCAATTCAGGCTTCAAGGATTTGATCCTGAATGGTCACCCTGGTCAACACAGAATGCAAAGGAGTATACCAACTTACCCTATGGTGATTACACATTCCTTTTAAAAGCCCGTACTGAATCAGGAAAATTAACACCGGTCCTAACCTATCGTTTCAAAATACTTCCTCCATGGTATCTCACTACCCTGGCGTGGTTTATTTATCTGCTTCTGTTCCTATTACTGGTATATATAGCTTATAAGTTCTTTCTGAAAAGCCTTGAGAAATCGAGATTGAAGGAGATGCAGGAACAAGGCAATAAATACAAGCTGAGGGAGCAGCAACTTAAGGAAGATGCCCTGATCACTGAGAAGGAAATGATTCGTTTGAGAAATGAAAAACTCAATCTGGAAATGATTCATAAAGAGAAGGAACTTGCCAACTCAACCCTTATGATTATCCAGAAAAATGAAATCCTGCATAAGCTAAGGAATGACCTGAACAAAATCAGAAACAATGTATCGGACGATACCTTGAAGAATGATCTCAATTCAACCATGAAAAGGATTGGTCGAGAGATTGACAATGAGAAGCAATGGCAAGTATTCAATACTCATGTGGAACAAGTTCACGAATCTCTCTTTAAAAAGCTCAAGGATAGTTATCCCGATCTAACGCCAAGAGAACTAAGCCTTTGTGCATATTTAAGAATGAATATCTCCAGTAAGGAAATTGCTACGCTTATGAATATTAGCACAAGGGGTGTAGAAATCAGCCGATACAGAATTCGAAAAAAGCTTGGCCTTGACCGAAATGCCAACTTAACCGAGTTTATGATTACGCTCTGATTGGTGACGGAAAAAGTTATAATTCCCCATCCCCAGTTTGTAATATTTTTAATTAAGTTATCTATTATTTCTAAATGTGTTTTTAAAGGATTTTTTCAAAATACAATTTACGGATGTGTAGTGAATGATGTATTGATGGGTAATATTAAAAAAATGTAATCTATTTTTAATCATAGTTTTAAATAATCGCAATTCTATTTATGATGTATTCAGATTGTAGTAACAATTGGAGGTTTGTAGCATATTTGATGTACATAAATATTTTGAGCCTCGACTTGTATTCACATACCTTAGCACACTCTTCACAAATCATTGAATGGTTCATGGAGAATTAATACATTCTCTAATATAATACAAGGTGTTTTTGAGGAGTATTTTACTTAATTAAGGTAATTATGTTCATTTGCAAAAGTTGAAGTTGGGGAATCATAGAAAAAAATGGATTACCTTTAAGGTATCGGCAACAGAAATTTAACCTTAATTGAATTTGCTGCAGGTTGCCGGTCTCCGAAATTCTGTAGGAATAACTGTCAAATGACATATTAGCATTTATCCCTCTCGCCTCAGACGACTCTTTACAGAAACTAACCAACAAGTACATCATAATTCAGTGAATTCAATTCACAACAAACCTCAAACTGAACAAAACCAACCGTATGAAAAAAAACCTCTACTTTTTCAAACCAAGATTATGGGTCGGGAGCCTTGTGCTTCTTGCCTTTTTCCTGGGTTTGGGGACTAATTCCCTTTATGCCCAAAAGACCTACACCTTTAGCGGAAAAGTAATAAACAAATCGGGAGAAACTCTGCCTGGTGTTAATGTCGTTGTTAAAGGGGATGTATCACATGGTACATCAACCGATGTTAATGGAAAATTCAGCATTTCAACCCCCAATGCTGCAGAAACCCTGCTATTCTCATTTGTAGGAGCAGTTTCACAGGAAGTCCAGGCAAAAGCCGGTGTTCCCCTTACAATCGTAATGGAGGACAAAGCCATTGGTTTGTCGGAATTGGTTGTTGTTGGATATGGTACTCAGAAAAAGAGTGTTGTAACCGGGGCAATCACGAGTGTAAAATCCAAGGATCTGGAGAACGTTCCTATTGCACGTGTTGAACAAGCACTTCAGGGAAGGACCTCAGGAGTAACTATTGCAGCAAGTTCCGGACAGCCCGGAGCTGGTTCAACTGTTAGGGTACGTGGTACCACTACAATCAATAACAGTGATCCTTTGTATGTTGTTGACGGAATTGTTGTTGACAATGGTGGCATTGATTATCTGAATTCATCCGACATTGAATCCATTGAAGTATTGAAGGATGCAGCATCCTGCGCAATTTATGGAGCACGTGCTGCAAATGGTGTTATTCTGGTTTCTACAAAGAAAGGAAAGGCCGGGAGTCTGCTGGTAAACTACAGCGCCTACTTCGGAACACAGGCTCCATCAAAGAAATTGGACCTTCTCAATGCTACCCAGTACGCTACCTTGCAGAATGAAGCTTCTGTCAATTCAGGTGGTGGCAAGATATTCCCTGATCCTGAAAGCTTTGGTGCCGGTACCGATTGGCAAAGCGCCATCTTTAACAACAATGCAGGAATTCAGAATCATGAACTTAGTGTAAGCGGTGGAAATGATCGTTCTACATTCTATACATCCTTTGGATATTTTAATCAGGAAGGTATTGTAACCTCATCCATTTCGAATTACAATAAGATAAGTGTCCGTATGAACAGTGCCCATAAAGTTAAGGACTGGCTTCGTTTCGGAAATAACTTCGGATATACTCACATCAAGAGCAAAGGCTCCCTGAATTCAAACAGTGAGTTTGGAGGGCCCCTTGCATCAGCTATTAACCTTGATCCTATTACACCATTGGTTATTACTGATCCTGATGTTGCCAATTCCACCCCATACAGCAATCATGCTGTTATCAGGGATGCTGATGGAAATCCTTATGGTATTTCAAACTATGTTGGACAGGAAATGACAAATCCACTTGCCTATGAGCAGACAGTTCAGGGTAATTATGGATGGTCAGATAACTTTGTTGGTGATGTTTATGCAGAAATTGAACCTGTTAAGGGACTCAAATTAAAATCAGACCTGGGAGCAAAACTCGCATTCTATGGAGGTGAAAGTTTCACTCCAATCTTTTGGTTAAACACTGCTACTTCCAATCCCAACACTTCCTATTACAGAAATGATGCAAGAGGTCTTATCTGGAGTCTTGAAAATACTGCATCCTATTCCTTTAAAACCGGAGTAAGCAATTTCTCAGTTCTGTTAGGACAATCAGTATATGTAAATAATTCAAGGGGAACCGGTGTTACCTACCATAATATTCCTGCCAATACCTTTGAAGAGGCCTCAATGAACTATAGCGTAGCCAATGCTGACCGTTTCAGTTATGGTTGGGAAGGTGCAGAATACAAATTGGCCTCCGTTTTCGCAAGGGTTAACTATGATTATGATGAAAAATACCTCTTCACAGGTATTATCAGGCGAGATGGTTCATCACGCTTCGGAAGCAATAATAAATTCGGAATTTTCCCTTCAGTATCCGCAGGATGGGTGCCTTCGAAGGAAAACTTCTGGCCTAAAAATGAAGTGGTTAATTTCTTGAAAGTCAGGGCATCATATGGTATTACCGGAAATGACCGTTTGGATGACTTCAGCTATGAATCACTTGTTGGTGGTGGCCGCGACTACACTTATGGTGGCACAAACTATCAGATTGGATACAGCCCCGGAGCTCCTTCAAATCCTGACCTTAAATGGGAACAAACCATACAGAGCAATATAGGTTTTGAAGCAAACGTACTTCAGGATTTCACTGTTGTGTTTGACTATTTTGCAAAAACCACAACCGGTATGCTTCTGAAGGTAGATCTACCCGGCTATGTAGGTGCTGAAGATGGACAATTCCAGAATGTTGCCGAAATGACCAACAAAGGATTTGAACTTGAACTTACCTACAGGAAAATGCTTGGTGATGTAAACCTTGAAGTTAAGGGAAACACCTCCTATGTAAAGAATGAAATTACTGATCTGGGTGAGAAGGAATATATTTCCGGAGCCAGTTTCCAGGCCAGCCAGTATGAAATCAGTCGTTTGACCGAAGGCTATGCAATCGGCTCATTCTACGGATTTGAAGTTCTTGGAATTTTCAAGAAACAATCAGAAATCCTGGGATATACTGACCCTGCCACCGGAAACGTAATTCAGCCTAATGCTCAAACCGGAGACTTCAAGTTTGCTGATTTGAATCTTGACGGCAAGATAACTGGTGAAGACCGCAAATTCATTGGCGACCCTACCCCATCCTGGTCATTTGGATTAACAGCTTCAGCTGCCTATAAAGGATTCGACATTGTAGTATTTGGACAGGGCGTTGCCGGAAACCAGATTTTCAATGCCATGCGCCGCTTGGATGTTCCTACTGCTAACTGGACTACAGAAGCATTGGATCGCTGGACACTTGACAATCCTTTTACTGATTTCCCAAGATTGGTTCGTGGTGACCCCAATAAGAATTTCAGCAATCCTTCCACCTTCTTCCTGACAAGCGGAACCTATTTCAGGGTTAAAAACCTGCAAATTGGATATACACTTCCAGCCGCTTTAATGGAAAGGATCGGCTTCGTGAAAGCCCGTGTTTATGCCAGTTCAAATAACCTTCTTACCCTGACCAAATACAAAGGTTTTGATCCTGAAATCGGGGGCGGAAGCTATGGAATTGACAGGGGTATCTATCCTCAGGCTCGTTCCTATATGGTTGGTGTAGCTGTAACCTTTTAATTGAAAAACTATGAAAAAGATAACTTTATATATAGGGCTGGTAATCGCAGGCACCCTGCTCCTCAATTCCTGCGGTAAGGACTTCCTGGAAGTCACGCCCAAAGGCAAAAGCCTGGAATCAAACTACTACAAGAATGAATCAGAACTCATGTCAGGACTTACAGCAGCCTATGATGCTCTTGGCAAGGAAATTGAAAACAATAAATATTCCTGCCGTGTAGGAATGCTGAATAGCGCATCTGATGATTGCTACGCCGGTGGTGGTGATGCTTCCGACGTTCCCGACTGGCAAGCCTGGAGCAACTTTAGTGTTGACGCAGGCATTGGTCCCCAGGGACAATTCTGGGACAGAAGCTACAAGGGAATATTCCGCGTGAATGTTCTGCTTACCAAGATAGACGGTGTTCCTGACCTTTCTGCCTCCAAAAAGGCCAGAATTACAGCTGAAGCCAAGTTCATCCGTGCATATTTTTATTTTGACCTTGTTCGCTTGTTCAAGAACGTACCGTTGATTCTTAATCCATTGGGAGCAGCTGAAATGTTCAATGTAACACAAGCAACCCCGGAAGCCGTTTATGCACAGATTGAACAGGATTTGAAGGATGCAATTCCCGATCTGCCTGAAACCGTGCCAAGTGATGAACTCGGAAGGGTTACTAAAATGGCTGCAACAGCTTATCTTGGGAAAGTAATCCTTTTCCAGAATAACGAATCAAGAATGCAGGAAGCTGCCAATTATTTTGAGCAGGTGAATACCTCTGCAAACTATGAACTGATTTCTGACTTTGGCTCTATTTTCCGTCCTGACAATAAGTTCAACAAGGAAAGCATTTTCGAGATTTCTCACACTTCACTCGCCAATGAATACTGGGGCGGATATTCGAACCTCAGTGAAGGAAATGTCATGGTTCAGATGATTGGGCCCCGCGGATATGTAGGACCAACCTATAAGGAGGGCTGGGGTTTCAATACTATAACTGTTGATTTGGTTAACCTGATTAAGGGCGACCCACGCTATCGCTACACTGTTTCAAACATCGACAGTTTGCAAAAAGCCGGAGTTGCTACCTACATTCCTGGTTACAATAACACCGGATACTTCATGCAGAAATATGCTCCGCTTATTGAATTCTATTCAACCGGTGGTGGAGACCTCGTTCTGAATTATCCTTACAACGTAATCGAAATGCGCCTTGCCGACACTTACCTGATGGAAGCTGAAGCCCTTGTAAGGGGCGGTGGTGACCTGAACAAGGCACAGCATTATCTTGATTTGGTTCGTCAGCGCGTTGGACTGGCATCAGTACCGGCTACCCTTGAGAATATCTACAAGGAAAGAAGACTTGAACTTGCTACAGAAGGACATCGCTTCTTTGACCTGGTTAGAACCGGTCAGGCTGCAAGTGCTTTGGCATTCAAGAATTTCACAGCTGGAAAGAATGAGATTCTGCCAATTCCGCTTGCTGAGCTTGCAAACACCCAAATGGTGCAAAATCCTAATTATTGATAGTGTGGAACCTTCCACAATTCAATAACTAAATATTGGAATAACATTATGGATTTTTACCTGGATTCATAAATGTTTAAAGACAGGTTTTGAGGTTGAATTTGTTGTTGACAGGAACTGGCTGGATTCATCAGCCAGTTCCTTACTTACCAAAATCATGAAAACAAAAGGACTTTTACTTTTTTCCGGTTGTCTGTTGATGCTTATATTTCTGTCATCTGCAACAACTATGGACAAACCAAAAAAAGATATTCCAACAGGTAAGGATACCACAGTTTCAGCATTCGAAGAAACGCCCAGCTGGTCAGATGAATTCAATTATGCCGGCCTTCCTGACTCCACCAAATGGGGTTATGATATTGGAGGAAGCGGCTGGGGAAACAATGAATTGCAGTATTATACCAATGAACTCAGGAATGCAAATGTTTCAGATGGTACGCTAAAGGTAACAGCGATCAGGGAGTTGGTAAATGGCAAGAATTTCAGTTCTGCCAGACTTGTAACGAAGTACAAGGCAGATTTCCTTTATGGTCGTATTGAGGCAAGTGCCAAAGTGCCTGGTGGGAAGGGCACCTGGCCTGCCATCTGGATGCTTCCTACTGACTGGGAATATGGCGGCTGGCCACAATCAGGAGAAATCGACATTATGGAACATGTGGGTTATGATCCTGATGTAATTCATATAAGCACACATTCTGAAGCATACTACTGGAGAATAAATACCCAGAAAACTGCAGTCCGCAAGGTTGAAGGTGCCATGAGCAGTTTTCACAAATACCGCCTTGACTGGACGCCTGCCTGTATTAAGGGTTATATTGATGATCAGCTGCTTTTTTCATTTGATAATGAAGGGAGCGGATATAAGGCATGGCCATTTGACAAGCGCTTTCATATTCTTCTCAATCTTGCTGTTGGCGGAGACTGGGGCGGACAGCAGGGTATTGATGAGGCAGCCTTCCCTGCTTCTATGGAAGTTGACTATGTTCGTTACTACAAAATGAAGATGGAATAATTAAATTCTCCTGAGATTTCAGGAGGATAGTTGAAAAAACCGAGATGAGAACAACTGTTTCATTGTTAAAACAGATTAAGGGAATAGCACCTATAGCCTTACTAATCCTATTTTGCTTCTTCTCATCATTCAGCTGTAATAAAAGTGAGGATAAGAATCCGCAGGATCCTCAGGATACCATGCCTGATTCAACGCTCACCCATAAAGATGTTGACGTATGGCTTACCAATGCCGATAAATCATCCTTGCTGAGGCAGAGTGTTGTTGGGTTAAGCTTTTCCAATTCCGTGAACACTTTTCCGACCATTGAAATAGATACTACCCAGCTATTTCAGGTGATGGATGGATTTGGCTTTTCCCTTACCGGTGGAAGTGCCTACGTTATCAATAAACTTGAGCAATCGATGCGGGAGTCGGTAATCAGGGAGTTATTCTCGCCTGACAGTGGATGCATAGGTTTGAGTTACATCAGAATCAGCATCGGAGCTTCTGACCTCGATGCAACAGTATTCTCCTATGATGATATGCCGGCAGGACAAACAGATCCCGGACTTTACAATTTCAGTCTTGCCAAAGACAAGGAAAACCTGATACCTGTGCTCAAGAGGGCACTATTCTACAATCCGGCACTTAAGATACTGGGCTCGCCATGGTCGGCACCGGTATGGATGAAAACGAACCAAAGTTCAATCGGGGGAAGTCTGAAAACCGAGTATTACGATGCCTATTCAAAATACTTCGTAAAATATATTCAGCAGATGGAAGCTGAGGGTATTCCGATTGATGCCATCACCATTCAGAATGAGCCCCTGAATCCGAACAACAACCCAAGTATGTCGATGAGCTGGCAGGAACAGCGCGACTTTATAAAGAATTTCCTGGGTCCGGACTTTGAGCAGTCTGGCATCAAAACCAAAATTATCCTTTACGATCATAATTGTGATCGTCCGGATTATCCGACCAATATCCTGAATGATGCCGCTGCTGCAAAATATATTGACGGATCAGGCTTCCATTTGTATGGTGGAGATATTTCAGCATTATCACAAGTCCATCAGGCTCATCCTGATAAGAATGTCTATTTCACTGAGCAATGGGTGGGTGGTCCGAGCAACTTTGGACCGGATATGAAATGGCATATTCAAAACCTGATTATTGGTGCACCCAGAAACTGGAGCAAGAATGTACTGGAGTGGAATCTGGCAAGTGATCCCTACTATGAGCCGCATACCACAGGAGGCTGCGACCGTTGTGAGGGAGCGTTAACCATTGCAAGCGGATCGGTTTTCAGAAATGTTTCCTACTATATCGTAGCCCATGCTTCCAAATTTGTAAAAAGTGGAGCTGTGAGAACAGCAAGTAATATTCCTGAAGCGCTACCCAATGTTGCCTTTATAAACCCTGACGGGACAAAAGTGCTTATTGTGCTAAACAATGGGAATAAACAAATAAGCTTCAACATTCAGTCGGGGAGTCGCAAAACCATAGCAAAACTGGATGCAGGCTCAGTTGCGACCTATGTTTGGAGATAGGATTGAGACCTCTAAATTTGTCTTGAAAAGAATTTAAAACTGCTCAATATATAAGCAAAACAAAGAAGGCTGAAATATGGAATAATGGAAATGAATCACGGCAGACCAGAGGCTGTTTTTGTTTAATCTGGTTTTCTCAAAACAGGCCCAATGGACTGAGATGCCATATTTTCAGCCTTCTTATTCAAAAAGTGTAAAAAATGACCTCCAAATAGGTAATTAACGAAAAAAATGCCAGAAAATAAGTTAAAAAGTTTACTATTTAACTTGATTTAAGTACCTTTACAGGTTAAGAAACAGAGTATAAACAAATTTTGTTTCCTGTAACAAACATTGAAGTTCATCGAGAACCTCAATACTATGAAATGACGTTAAACAAGCTTTACCTCAATTATTAATCATTATTTTTTCTAACCTCAAAAACCAATTAAAATGAAACATTTTAACAAGTACAGTTGGGCAGTATTATTACTGCTGGTTATCCCACTGCTGTTTTCCTGCAAGGATGAAGAAGAAGCTGACGTAATTGCCGGTTTCACTTATTCACAGGATGCATCTGATTTCCTTAAGTTTACTTTCACCAACACTTCACAGAATTACGCTACAGTAAGCTGGGATTTCGGTGATGGTACAGCCGCATCAACAGAAGTAAACCCTGTTCACACTTTCCCTTCAGCAGCAGAGTACACAGTTACCATGACTGCAAAATCATCAGGTGGAAAGACCGACTCATATACTCAGAAGGTTGCTGTTACAGATCCTAACGTGCTTCTCACCAAGCTTGCTGGTTCTGATATGCAGACCTGGAAACTGATTCGTGATGTCAGCACCGGCCGTTACCCGATTGAGTGTGGTCCTTGGGATCATACAACCGTTTGGTGGGCACAGGGAAAAGGCAATGACGAATTGGCTAACCGTCCATGTATGCTGAACGACGAGTGGATTTTCCACCGCGATGGCACAATGGAATACAATGCTAACGGAGATTATTGGGCAGAAGGTGGCTGGTTCACCCCAGAAAATATTTGCGCATCAACTGCTGACCCAATGGTTAACGGTGATGGCACTGACCTTTCAGCATGGGGAAGTGGCACACATACCTTCAGAATCATCAACGGAACCACCCCAAAAATCACTGCCATTGGCAAAGGTGCTTTCATTGGATTCTTCAAGTTAGGAAACCTCGTAGAAACCAAGACTCCTCAGGATTCAGTTCAGTATAACATCGTAAGCCTTACCGAAGGCGCTGTTGACACCCTCATAATTGAAGGTCAATACAAATGGGATGCTGGCGACGGTGGATATTGGAGGCATGTACTGGTTCATTATGATGACCCATCACAGGAGCCTGCTCTTCCAGGAAACAAGCCAAACGTATCCTTCTCTGTTGAAGTTAACGGAATGACTGTTACCATCAACAATGCCACAACCGGTGCTACTACCAACTCATGGGATTTCGGTGACGGCAACACTTCAACTGCTGCTTCCCCAACCCATACATATGCCGGAGGCGGACCATACCTGATTCAGTATTCAGCAAGCAACATCAATGGCGAATCCACAGGTAAGAAAAATGTATTCATCAGCACAGCTGATCTTACAGATGCAGCTCTTCAGGGAGCTCCATGGAAGGTTAAAGCCGCTGACATGACTGTATTTGTAGGCCCAGCAATGGGTAGTGGCGATTGGTGGAACGTTCCTGTTGGTTTCTTCAATGGATCAGCTGCCGGTACACCTGACGATTGGTCATGTCTGCCAGACGACGAATTCACTTTCAGTGCTGGTGGAGTATTCACCTATGACACAAAGGGTTCAGCCCGTAACGACGGTTACTTTGGTGGAACCAATGGTTGCATCGACGATGCAGGTATTGCTGCCAGTGGAAACGGTGTTGCCTTTGGAAGTGCAACCCATTCATACACCTTCACACCTGCTTCAGGTGCAAACAGGGCTGTTATCCTTTTGACCAACGGTGCAGGTAAAGCTGCATTCATTGGATTCTACAAAGGATATTATGGTGGTGAAAATTCAGATGCTACAAAAGCACCAAACGGTGGAAATCCTACCAATAAATACGAAGTTATGGGCTATGCCACTAACGGAGCAAAAGAGTATTTATTCGTTACAGTTGATATCTCAGTTGCACACGATGCAAGTGCATCCTGGTCAGCTATTCTTGAAAGATAAGATTATCTCCTGACACTTGTAAAGAGTGAGTGAGCTCTCACTCACTCTTTACTTTTTTTATACAGTAGCTTTTTGATTTAAAGGTTTGAACCGGAGATTTGAATCATTTCTCCAATTCAACTACAGAATGAAGCAATACATTATGGGAAACATTGTTTTCTCAGGTTTGACCAAATAATTCTGGACACTCAGTTGCAATAATCAACTACTAAAAAGCACTCCTATTTGTCCGGTTCTCAGAATAAACCTCCGGCATCACCAATTCAGCCTGTAACGGTTTATTCCCCTGTCTAAGTAAAAGATTATCGATTCGGTTGCAATGAACAGATTCTGTTGTATTCCTTGTTACCGGTAAGGTTGGACTATGTGAAAGAATCATTGAACAACTGATAAAGTATACACAAACCAACCAATGGAGACATTTGCTCAAAAGTTAAAGAGCATTGAAAAAACTCCTCAATTAAACTGAATTCAACCAACCTAAAATATATGGCAATAGCCTGTTATATAATAACTTAATCAATATTGGCTATGACAAGACTCTACACTTTAATAATCCTTATGATATTTTCCTTGTCGACAATGGCACAGGGAAGACTCATCAAGGGAAAAGTATCCGATGCCAGTGGGCTGGGGTTACCGGGTGTGACCGTTCAGGTGAAAGGCACATCAACCGGAACCATTACTGACATTGACGGAAACTTCAAAATAAATCTGAACTCAGGCGTTCTGAAGTTCAGCTATATCGGATATAAAGCGCAGGAGATCACAATCAGTGATCAAACCATGCTGAATATCGTTCTGCTTGAAGAGACCAGAAATCTCAATGAAATTGTAATTGTTGGTTATGGAACCCAGAAGAAGAAAGACCTTACAACTGCAGTATCTGTTGTAAGTGAGAAAGACCTCCGCGACCGTCCGATTGTTTCTGCCGCACAGGCATTACAGGGCAAAGCCGCCGGAGTTCAGGTATCATCACCATCGGGAAAACCCGGACAGGCTTTGTCGGTTAGGGTTCGCGGGGCAACCTCTGTACTGGCCGGAAACGAACCACTCTATGTTGTTGACGGCGTTCCAACCATGGATGTTGACGGATTGAATCCAAATGACATTTCCTCAATGAGCGTTCTGAAGGATGCTTCATCTTCAGCAATATACGGTGCCCGCGCTGCCAATGGTGTAGTCATCATTACAACCAAGCGTGGTGAATCAAATACTCCACTGGTAAGTTTCAACACTTATTTCGGGGTATCGAAGCTCAGAAAGACAATTGATGTGCTGGGTACCAAGGATTACCGCACTCTCAGGGAAGAACTGGATCCGGGCAACTGGGATCCCAAATGGACCGGTTACACTGACTGGAGCAATGAAGTTTTCGGCACCGGATTCGACCAGTCCTATCAACTTTCAGCTTCAGGAGGTTCTGATAAAATGAAATACTTTATTGCGGGAGGATACTTCAGTGAAGAGGGTATAGTGAAACCCGCCAAATTCGACAGGTACTCTTTAAGAATCAACCTCGACAATGAACTGAAGCCCTGGTTGAAAATTGGAACCAACCTCAATGTAAGCAGCATAAAAACCAAGGATACACCTGATAATCTCAGTTCAGGAAGAGGTGGTGTCATCATGAGTGCACTTAACACCCCGCCTTTCCTTGGAATTTATAAAAAGGACGGCAGCGGCTGGTTCGAACCAAACCCATTCCAGCCATCATGGGAGAACCCTGTTGCTTATATGGAAGGCCCTGATCAGGAAGCCACCGATTATAAGATTTTGGGCAGTTTTCAGGCTGAAGCAAAGCTTATGAAAGACCTGGTGCTTAAATCAAGAATCGGTATAGAACTGGATAATCACCAGTGGGATTACTACCTTGATCCATTCCGCACTACCTATGGACGTTTGCAACATGGACTTGGACGATCAGACAAAAGCAATGACAACTCCTGGATTTGGGAGAACACCCTGGATTATGTCAAAAAATCCGGGAAGAATAATTTTACCGGACTTATCGGAAGCAGTATCCAGAAATTCAGGTATTCTGACACCTATGTTGAAGGTAGCAATTTGCCGGAAGAAACATATGTAAGGTCATTATGGGCTGCAAATACCGTAACCGGAGGAACAAGTCTGCAGGAATGGTCAATTGCTTCATTTTTTGGAAGAGGCACCTATGATTATGATAATAAGTATTACCTGACAGTAAGCTTACGTGAAGACGGATCTTCAAAACTGGCCCACCATTGGGGATTCATGCCTTCATTCTCTACAGGTTGGCGTATTTCATCAGAGAGTTTCATGAAGGATCTATCCTTTATTGATGACTTGAAAATTCGCGGAGGCTGGGGCAGAAACGGAAATCAGGAAGGTATTCCCAACTATACACAGTGGGGATTGGCTTCTTTTAACCGTTATACTCCCAATCCACAGGATCCGCTTACAGGACCAGGTTCATCGCAGTACACCTATGGAAATCCTGACCTCAAATGGGAAACCACTGACCAGACCAATATCGGGATTGACTTTACAACCCTTGACTCCAGGGTAACCCTTAATGTTGACATGTACTGGAAGAAAACCAGTGATGTACTGATGAATGTACAGTTGCCAAATTATCTGCCCATTACAACCATTCAAACCAATGTTGGAACCATCGAAAACAAGGGTATTGAGTTCAACCTGAACACCATTAACATTGACAAGGATTTGAAATGGAGGACCGATTTCAATATGTCATTCAACAGGAATAAGGTTGTAGGACTTAAGTTTACCGATGTCTATTATTTTGGCCGGGTATACAGCAATAACTCAGATGTGGCAATCGTGAAGGTTGGTCTTCCTCTGGGATCTTTCTACGGATACATCTCCGAAGGTGTTGATCCTGAAACAGGAGACCTGATTTACAAGGATGTCAACAATAATGGCATTTTCGATACCGGTGACCGCACTGTTATTGGAGAAGCACAGCCAGACTTCATCTTTGGATTTACCAATACATTCACATACAAGCGCTTCGACCTGAATATCTTTTTCCAGGGAAGTTATGGCAATGATATTTACAATGCCACACGCATCGACCTTGAAGGAATGTTCGACAGTAAAAACCAGTCGACAGCAGTGCTTAGAAGATGGACTCCTGACAACACCATCACCGATATTCCACGTTCGGGAAACATGGATAATGTGAGGAATTCCTCAAGATTTGTTGAAGATGGTTCATATGTAAGGCTTAAGTCATTGACCCTTTCATACCTGATTCTCGATGATAAGCAATTAAAAGGCTTCAAGAAAATGTCCGTTTATATGACCGGTCAGAATCTGCTCACATTCACCAAGTACAGCGGATTTGACCCTGAAGTAAATGCATATGGAAACAGTGCCACTGAAATGGGAATTGATTACGGAACCTATCCGCAGGCACGTACCCTTATTCTTGGCTTAAATGTTGAATTCTAATCTCTGCCGCTATGAAAAAGAATATATTTAAAATAGGCGTTGCCTTACTGCTTGTCCTTCCCTTTTGGGGATGTGACAAGTTCCTTGACCTGCAGCCGAAAAATGACAAAATAGTTGTAGACAACAAGGATTCCGTTTACTTCTCATCAGCATCAGAAGTAGAATCAGCCCTGGCTGGAGTGTATGGTGATTTTCGCAATGAATACTTTGAGCTTGACTATTTTGTAAATGGCGATGCCCAGAGTGATGATTGTTATGCCGGAGCTGATAATCCAGCCAATTTCCAGATTGATGACTACAACATTGATGCTTTGAATTCAAATGTGAGTCGCGACTGGGCATATCTGTACAGTGCAATTGGAAAGGCAAATGCTGTTATCAACAACACAGATGCCGTAACTGATCCCGAACTTACTGCTTCCAGAAAAAAGGAAATCATAGGAGAAGCCTGTTTTATCCGGGCTTACATGTATTTCCAACTGGTTCAGCTTTGGGGTGATGTTCCCTTGCAGCTTCAGGAAATCAAGACCATTAGCGCTGAACTTCTTCCGGAGATTTATCCAATCATGTTCCCTCCAAGGAATACCAAGGAAGAGGTTTATGCACAAATAATCACAGACCTTGAAACAGCGCTTGCCGGTGTTAAATCTACCGGCCCTGACAAGGGTTATGTTACAAGGGTGCCGTGAATGGCATTCTCGCCAAGGTTTATGCTACACAGGAACCTCATGACTGGGCAAAGGTTAACCAGTATTGTGATGCCGTAATTGCCGGTGGTTACAGCCTTCTTCCTGAGTTTGATCAATTATGGGATAACTCCATTGAGAACTCTAGTGAGTCCATTTTTGAAATAAATTATGCAGGAACCTCCAGCAATTCAAACTGGGGAGCAAGCATGTTCCGTGGCGAAGACTGGAAGAAATTCAATATTCCATCCAATGACCTCGTGAAAGCCTTTGATGATGAGGGAGACCTGATTCGCAAGAACGCCTCGATCATATTCATGGATGTTACAGGACGCTGGTCGGATCAGCATTGGCCACAAACCAATTATCCGTTTATAAACAAGTATCGTTCATTTGTTTACCCTTGTCCGCAGAACTATATCTTCCTCAGGCTTGCTGACATCTTATTGCTTAAGGCTGAAGCGCTGAATGAAACCGGAGATGTAGCCGGAGCAGCAGCTTTGGTTAACCAGGTTCGCAACCGTGCCCATCTTGGAAATACAGCCGCATCTTCAGCTGATGCAATGCGTCTGGCCATTGAAAAGGAACGCAGACTGGAATTAGCATTTGAAGGACATCGCTGGTTTGATCTGAAAAGAAATGGCAGAGCTATTGCTGTAATGAATGGCCTAACCAATTTCGGAGGAGTAAACCAAAGCTATAATCTTACTGAAACTAAATTGCTGTGGCCTATTCCACAGGCTGAACTCGACAAGAATACCAAGCTGGTTCAAAATCCCGGATACTAATCCCGGATTGTAAAGATGATTCCCGGGAAAATCAAGTCCCGGGAATCATTTTCCTAATCTTACGTTGCTTTCAAATTGATTACGTAGTTAGTTCATCCTCATTAATTTAATCATTCATCAAGGGCATCTTTCCTATTCATGCATTATGTCATGAACAGCCCGAAGAATAACCATCAACCACTCCTATCCAACTCATTATCAACACTTCACAACTTCTTCCATGCTAAAACAGTTGATTTCAAAATTTACGTTTAACAAGTCGTTCCGCCTCTATCTGCCTGCTTACGCAAAAGTTGTGAGCCTGATTATTATTTTGTTTTCCTCTGGTGTCACTTTCGGACAGGGTTTGAAAGCCAGTGGAAAAAAGATTGTTGATTCCCAGGGAAATGAAGTTATTCTTAGGGGCATGGGACTTGGAGGATGGATGATACAGGAGGGATATATGATGGAAACCGGCAATTTTGCGGGTCCCCAGCATGAAATACGCGCCAAGATTGAAGAATTGATAGGCTCTGCAAACACTGCTGAGTATTTTAAAAGGTGGCACCTGAATCATTGCACTGAGAGGGACATAGATTCACTTGCTTCATGGGGATTCAACTCCGTGAGGCTTCCAATGCATTACAATTTATACACTTTGCCAATTGAGCAGGAGCCTGTAGCTGATTCAAATACATGGCTGGAAGAGGGTTTTGCCCTTACCGACAGCCTGATTAAATGGTGTTCGGCAAGGCAAATGTATGTAATCCTTGATTTGCATGGTGCTCCAGGCGGACAAGGTCGTGATGCAAACATCTCTGATTATGATCCTCCAAAGCCTTCACTTTGGGAGAGTCAGGCAAACAAGAACAAAACCATTGCCCTCTGGCGCAAGCTGGCTCAACGCTATGTGAATGAACCCTGGGTTGGAGGTTATGACCTGATTAACGAGCCTAACTGGAACTTCACAGCCGGAGGCAATCAAAACGGCTGCTCCGAAAATGGCAACGCTCCCCTGAGAGAACTATTGATAAACATCACCAATGCTATCAGGGAGATTGACCAGAACCACATCATTATTATTGAAGGAAACTGCTGGGGAAATAACTACAACGGCCTCATGCCTCCATGGGATGCAAATATGGTGGCAAGTTTCCATAAATACTGGTCATACAATGATGCCGGATCAATTTCCGGAATGATAAATCTCAGAAACACCTACAATATGCCTGTCTGGTTGGGAGAATCAGGAGAGAATTCCAACCAATGGTTCACTTCGGCTATACGTCTGCTTGAAAACAATAAGATAGGATGGGCATGGTGGCCTCTCAAGAAAGTGAGTTCCGTTGTAAACCCAATGACCATTCCGAAGAATAATGATTATCAGGTATTGCTCAACTACTGGCAGAATGGCGGCACCAAACCCACTGCTGAATTTGCAACCAATGCGATGTTTCAGCTGGCAGAAAATGCAAAAATTGAAAACTGCATTTTCAGAAAAGATATTATTGATGCAATGTTCCGTCAGGTAAATGACAAGACATCTGCTCCCTATGCAAAAAATGAAATTCCCGGAGTTATTCCAGCTGTGTATTTCGACATGGGTGAGAATAATATCGCCTATTCCGATACTGAAATAGCTGACTACCATGTGAGCAGCGGAACCTATACCTCCTGGAATACTGGATGGGCATTAAGGAATGATGGCGTAGATGTTGAACAAGCCTTTGATGCCGACCAAGGCGGAAAGGGTTTCAATATCGGGTGGACTGCCGACAATGAGTGGATGAAATATACCACCACCATTGATTCAACTGCTGCCTACACTCTTAAGGTACGTTATGCCAGCTCCGGCGCCACCGCATCCCTTCGGTTCCTGCTCAACGATATAGATATTTCCGCCCCTGTTTCACTTCCATCAACAGGTGGCACCCAGCAATGGAAAAGCATATCAGTAAATGACATTATCCTTCCCAAAGGAAATCAACCCATCAAGTTATTCTGGGAAAAGGGTGGAGCAAACCTTGGATATTTCAGTTTTGAGATTTCAGGATCATCATCCGGCACAGCTTTTAAGCCCATTTTCGCCGAGACGGTTGGAGAAACAGAAGTTGTGCAGCTAACCTTCAACAAGGGAGTTGCTGCCACCGTTGAAAATATTAGCGGATTGCAGTGCAAGGTTAATTCTGTTGTGGTTCCCATCACCAATATTGTCATTAAAAACATCAGTCCGCTTCAGCTCTCCATAACATTCAATAAATCCATTATAGATTCAGATGTGATCACACTGGATTATTCCGGAACTCAATTGGTTTCAACGGATGCAAGTGTATTGGGGACATTTTCCGATTTCCCGGTGAAGAACAATCTGCCGAGGCACATAAGCATTCCCGGCAAATTTGAAGCAGAAGACTTTGTTTTCAATAGCGGACTTCAACTGGAAGCCACAACAGATGTGGGTGGCGGACAGGATTTAGGGTATACCAATGCCGGAGATTTCCTGGATTACCTCGTCAGGGTTGAGAAAACAGCTACCTACAAGATAGAAGCAAGAGTTGCCTGTAACAGCAGCGCCGGTATCATTGAATTTCTGCAGCTCTCGGAAAATGGCGCCCTGTTGGGCACTTCAAGGCTGGACGTGCCGGTAACCGGTGGATGGCAGAGCTGGACATCAGCTTACGGAGAAATGCAGCTGACTGAAGGATTGGGAACTTTAAGAATAAAAGTTATTCAGCCTGAATTCAATATGAACTGGTTTAAGTTCGCTGAAATAATAGAAGATACAACAAGCCAGGGCTTGAATAACATCCGGATTTATCCAAACCCAATAGGCAGAAATCAGCAGTTGAGGGTTGAAGTTCCTGAGGCAATGGGAAAGACAAAGAATCTCTCCATCCGTTCATTGAACGGTTCCCTTATGGCAGAAGCCAGTCTTACTGCAGATGTTGAAGCTGAATGGGTAAACCTTGGTCATATTGAACCCGGATTATATGTTGTAGAACTTCAGACAGAAATTACCCGTTGGCACACTAAGTTATTGATTCTTTGATGAAGAATCCGGACAATAATTAAGTTGTTACAAAATATTACCTGAAACAAAATTTCTATGAATCCCGGTTTGCGTTATTTAAAAGAGTCGATGATTATGAAGCTGAAACTCTCTGGCCTTTTAGGACTGTTGCTGTTGCTTACCGTCCTTATTCAATCCTGTAAGCAAAACATTATTTACAAGGATCCGAATGCCGGAATTGAAGAGAGGGTTGAAGACTTGCTCAAGAGAATGACGCTTGAAGAAAAGCTAGAGCAATTGGCCGGAACCGGCACTACGGGATTTGACACAAAGATAAACTATCGTCTGGGAATACCTGCTTTTCGCATGTCTGACGGTCCGTTGGGAGTTCGCTGGGAAAAGGCAACAGCATTTCCATGCGGCGCTGCTATTGCGGCTACATGGGATACCACACTGGTTATCCGCTTCGCCGAGGCTCTGGCATCAGAAACAAAAGCCCGGGGCAGAAATTATCTGCTGGGTCCCTGCGTGAATATTCACAGGTTTCCTATTGGAGGCCGCAACTTTGAAAGTTATGGTGAAGATCCCTGGCTGGCATCAAGAATGGCTGTAAACTATGTTAAGGCATTGCAATCGAGGCATATTATCCCGAGCATCAAGCATTTTGCATTGAACAACCAGGAATGGAGACGCACAGAAATCAATGTTGTGGCAGAAGAAAGAGCCATGCGTGAGATCTATCTTCCTTCATTTGAGGCTGCAGTAAAGGAGGCCAATGTCTGGACCGTGATGTCGGCTTACAATAAGGTGAACGGATTCTGGTGCAGTGAAAACAAGCAGCTACTGACTGATATCCTTAAAAACGATTGGGGATTCAAGGGGCTGGTAGTCTCGGACTGGGTCTCTACCCATTCAACTGAGCTCGCAGCAAACAACGGACTTGATATAGAGATGCCTGTTGGAGATGTGTTTGCAATAAAGAAACTTAAGAAGGCTATCAAGGAAGGAAAAATCCAGGAGTCAGCCATTGATGATAAGGTTCGCCGAATTCTAAGGGTTAAGTTCCTGGCGGGATTATTTGACCAGAAACGGCAAAAGGCTGATACCACTTCACTCGTTGGTGAATCCCATAAAAAGCTTGCACTGGATCTGGCACTTGAAAGCACTGTTCTGCTCAAAAACAAAGGCAATCTGCTTCCGCTTGAAATTGGCAAATACAAAAAAATTGCTGTTATCGGTCCAAATGCTGCTGAAGCCAGAACCGGTGGAGGCGGCAGTTCGATGGTAAAGCCCTTTTATTCGGTCTCAGCACTTGATGGAATCAGGAAACTTGTCGGAAATACCTCCGAAGTAGTTTATGCTCAGGGAGATGTGATTGTTTCCACTCCTCTGGAAGCTATTCCTTCAAAATATTTAAAGAGCAGTAGTCCGTCAATTGAAGGACTTAAGGCAGAGTATTTCAAAAACATGGATCTTAGCGGAAAGCCAGTTGTAACCCGCACCGACAAGAATATGTTCTTCGATTGGGGAGATGCAGCACCGGATCCTTCAGTTGGGAATGAGAAATATTCCGTTCGCTGGACCGGCACCGTTACTCCTCCTGTCACCAGGAAATATGCATTCTACACGGCAGGTGATGATGGTGCCAGATTGTTTGTCAATGGTAAAAAGCTTATCGAAAACTGGACCAACCATGGTGTAACCGTCGACACTGGCTATATTGAACTTGAGGCTGGAAAACCCTATGAAATCAGGGCAGAGTATTATGAGGATGGTGGAAGTGCAGTGTTTATCCTTGGCTGGGATCAGCCTGAGGACAAGGGAGAAAACAAGCTGCTGGCAGAAGCGGTCAGGATTGCAAAGGAATCGGATGTGGCGATTGTTTGTGTTGGTTCATCCGAGAATATTGAAAGTGAGGGATTCGATCGTCGTGATGGCTTAAACCTTGCAGGAAATCAGGCAGAACTCATCAAAGCCGTTTCTGAAGTAAATCCAAGGACCATCGTTGTATTAAATACAGGCACAGCCGTTATTACCTCTCCCTGGCTAAATCAGGTGCCGGCCGTTCTGGAAGCCTTTTTCCCCGGACAGGAGGGTGGCAATGCTTTGGCTCAGATACTATTTGGGAAGCATAATCCATCCGGCAAACTACCTTTCTCATTTATAGCTGGACCTGAACAGACACCATCATTTCAGGGCTATATGAATCCAACTCTCGAAGCCCCATACTCAGAAGGCATTTTTGTTGGATATCGATTCCTTGAAAAGAACAAGATGGTACCGGTATTTCCGTTCGGTCACGGATTATCATACAGCAGTTTCGGATACTCAGGAATTCGCACTGAGAAGATGGAAGACGGCACATTGAAAGTTTATCTAAAGGTCAAAAACACAGGAAAAGTCGCAGGTGCCGAAGTTGTTCAACTTTATGTTTCCGACAAGCATAGCAAGGTTGCAAGGCCAGAAAAGGAGTTAAAGGGATTTGCCAAGGTATATCTTGAGCCGGGCGAAGAGAAGGAAGTTTCATTTATCCTGAACTCCCGCTCCTTTGCCTATTATGATGTGCCTTCAAAAGCATGGAAAGTAGAACCGGGCATTTTTAAGCTGCTTGCAGGAAGTTCCGCCTCAGATATCAGGCAACAAATAGACGCTGATATCAAATAACTGATTACCAGTTGCGTTTTAATCAATTAATCATAGTAAATCCTCCATATCATGAAATATCCACAGCTGTTCACCCTGGCAACAATCCTTACCTTTTCCCTCATTACATCCTGTGGAAAAGAAGAAAATATTCCACCGGTAGTACCGAAAATCCTGATTGAAGACTATTCGGTTACCGAAGGGAATTCCGGCAGCAAAACAGCCGTGATAACCGTTGACCTTACAGAAGCAACTACTGCTGAAGTTTCATTCACCTGGTCGACAGAGGACGGATCTGCCACGGCCGGAGAAGACTATGAAGCCCTCACCGATCAAACTGTGGTTTTTGCTCCCGGTGATGTTACAAGAACTATCCAGGTTCCCATTCTGCCCGATAATAACCTTGAGCTGAATGACTTTTTCAAGATCAGACTCTCCGATTTCCAGAATGCAACTTCTTCGATTACAAGCATTAAAGTGGCCATTGAAAATGACGATTCCTACACTTGTGAGAAAGCCGCTGATGGTTATATCACACCAGCTACCTATCCCAATATGAACCTGATCTGGAGTGACGAGTTTGATGGAACAGCATTGAATACTGCGGATTGGAATTATGAGCTTGGTGCAGGCGGATGGGGTAACAATGAACTTGAAACCTACACTGCAAATGCTGAGAATTCTTTTGTTAAAGACGGATTTCTAACCATAAAGGCTACCAAGAATCCTTACAATGGGGATTATTATTCTGCAAGGCTTACCACAAAGGGAAAGCAGGAATTTACTTATGGTCGTATCGATATCCGCGCACAAATGCCGGTAGGAAGAGGTATCTGGCCTGCACTCTGGATGCTGGGAGGGAATATCTCTTCAGTGGGCTGGCCAACATGTGGTGAAATCGACATTATGGAATACCTGGGCCATGACCCGCTAACCACTTATGGAACGGCACACTACAATGATGGCGGACATCAGAGCAAGGGCGGACATTATACCGTGAATGCAGCCGAAGCCTATGATAAGCAATTCCATGTTTTCACCATTATATGGCAGGAAAACTCCATCGACTGGTATGTGGATTATCATCGGTTTTATACCGTTACCTCAACTACAGTGAATTTCGATGCCTTTATGCTTCCTCAGTTCTTCATTTTCAATGTGGCTGTAGGCGGCAACTGGCCGGGAAATCCAAATGCCTCAACGGTATTTCCACAGTCGATGATTGTTGATTATGTCCGTATTTTCCAGTAAAACCTAAGTAGAATATAACCAACCTAAAAGATTTATTTATGGGAACCCGCTACACAACATTGGCTGTTTTCTCCTTTTCTGTTGCCCTTGCATTTACAGCATGCAAGCCGCATGACAAAGGCAATGCGCCCGAATCAAACTTCAGCAAGGCCGAGATTTATATGACTGCCCAGGCTGATTCACTAAGACTTACAAAAATGCCGGATGCTCAGTTTGTTGAGCTGCCACAACCGGAAGAGCATGTTGCAACCATAATGCTTGACCCCGGAAAGACATTCCAGACCATTGTTGGTATAGGCGGAGCCTTGACAGATGCTTCAGCAGAAACCTTCTACAAATTGCCCAAATCAACACAGGATGAACTGATTGAAGCATATTTCTCCGATTTTAATGGAATCGGATACTCTCTTTGCCGCACACATATCAACAGCTGTGACTTCTCAAGCGACAGTTATGCCTATGCTGATGCCGGTGATAAAGAGCTGAAGACATTCAACATTTCTCACGACAAGAAATACAGAATCCCTTTCATTAAGGCAGCTATTGACAAAACAGCGGGCAAACTTCAGTTTTTTGCATCGCCATGGAGCCCTCCGGCATGGATGAAGGACAATAATGACATGCTTCACGGTGGCAAATTAAAACCCGAGTATTTCCAGTCCTGGGCTGATTATTATACCCGTTTCTTTGAAGAGTACAAGAAGGAAGGAATCGAATTCTGGGGATTGACAGTTCAAAATGAGCCTATGGCCGTTCAGAAATGGGAGAGTTGCATTTATACCGGTGAAGATGAGCGCGACTTCGTTAAGAACTTCCTCGGGCCAACCCTGAGAAAATCCGCATTTTCACATCTCAAACTGATTATATGGGACCACAACAGGGGTTTGATGTATCAGCGTGCTAAAGCCGTTTACGACGATCCTGAGGCTTCAAAATACGTTTGGGGGACAGGTTTCCATTGGTATACCGGTGATCATTTCGACAACGTAAAACAAGTAGCTGAGGCTTTCCCTGATAAGAACCTCATTTTCACCGAAGGATGCGTTTATCCATTCAATTATGACAGCCTGAACGTATGGCATTGGGGTGAAACCTATGGAAAGTCCCTGATCAATGACCTTAACAACGGTGCTGCTGCCTGGGTTGACTGGAATATTCTTCTGGATGAAACCGGTGGTCCCAATCATGTGTCGAATTTCTGCTATGCCCCGGTAATTGGAAATACCAAGACCGGAAAGCTGACCTACATGAATTCCTTCTACTATCTCGGACATTTCTCAAAGTTCATTCGTCCGGAAGCTAAGAGGATTATTTGCTCCTCAAACGATGATAACCTGATGTCAACTGCCTTCCTGAATGCAGATGGAAGCATTGTTACCGTTGTTCAGAACAGTACTGATACCGATAAGGATTATTTCCTCTGGATTGATGGAAAAGCAATAAAAGCCAGGAGTCTGGCCCATTCAATCAGCACTGTTGTAGTGAATAGCGCTGCTGCGAAGAAATAATATTTATTTTTCAATCACGGTCAAACCTTGCCGGGCCCAGAACCCGGTGAGGTTTCCCCATTTTACGATGAGCCTCTTTGCATCGGGAGTGTTCCACTGCTTCTCAATTTCTAGATGGCAGTCAATCCCCTGACCCTGCCTGTTATGATGGCAATACCTGCATTCCAGGGGTACATGTCCGCTTTCAAATAATTCACAGAGTCCATCCTTAAAAAAGGTGCATCCTTGATTGGCAAAGACTTCAAGTGCAAAATTGACTTCGTTACCCTTAAAGGCGGGAGATAGAACGCTGAAAGTCCCTTCCGGAGCCATTTCCAGCATCATTCGGTTTGCAAAACCCGCTTCAATGGCAGCGGCGGCTTCTTCCACCGTCCACCATCCCGGACGGGCACAGTAGCTTCTGCAGATATCACAACTGCATGGCTCTGAGGGCGGGAATTTTGCCAATAGCTGCTGATGGTTTTCAAAGGAAGTACTGCTCATGGGTTGGGTCTCAGATTAAAGTGCAAAAGTGAAGTGAATCATGCTAACTAACAATTATTTCTGCAATTTTTCATTGAGCTTGCATGGATAAAATAAAAACCTGAAATCTCCCCAGGGAAAAATCAGGTTTGTTATAGGGTCGTTTGATCCGGAATTTAGTCCTCCAGTCGTCCAAACTTTCCGGCTTCGAAATCAGCGAATGCCTGAATCAGCTCATCACGGGTATTCATCACAAATGGACCATAGGCTGCGATTGGTTCCTGAATGGGTTCTCCGCTCATTACCAACACCACTGATTTCTCAAGTGCCTTGAACAGGAATTCCTCTCCGTCGTTACGGAAAAGCACGAACTGATCTTTTGAAACCTCTTCCATTCCGTTCACGTTAATTTTTCCCTCAATCACCAGCAATGCGGTATTGTAGTGAATGGGAAAAGAAAACTCAATGGTGGCCGATGCTTCCAGTTTTGCGTTTTGCAGATGCACAGGAGTAAAGGTTGTTGCCGGACCCTGAACGCCCTGGAATTTTCCAGAAATGATTTCAACAGTTCCGGAATTTTCGGGAAGTTCAACCCTTTTAATCATATCGCGGGTGATAGACTGGTATTGGGGGTTCGTCATTTTATCTTTAGCTGGCAGGTTTACCCAGAGTTGTACCATCTGGAATTCACCGCCTTGTTTACTGAACTCGCGTTCGTGGTATTCCTTATGCAGGACACCTGAGGCGGCAGTCATCCACTGCACTTCTCCTTCGCCAATAACCCCTGAATTTCCGGCGCTATCATGGTGCTCAACCCTACCCTGATAGGCAACAGTAACGGTTTCAAATCCACGGTGAGGGTGAACTCCTACTCCCCTTGGGGTATTGCTGGGTGCGAAGTAATGCTTTGAGCCATAATCCAGCATAATAAATGGATTGGTTCGCTCCATTCCACCGGGGACAGACCCCGGAATGAAGTTGTGTACCCTGAAGCCATCACCAACCATATGGGGTGAGGGGGGCATAATAATTCTGTCTATTGAACGGGTTGACATTGCTTTAGATTTTGGAAAATCCTTTAAAAATCAAAGGACCAGGACCCGGAAACAGATTCCGCAGTCTGGTCCATGAGGTTGAATTCTGTTTTACTTCAAGAACATTAATTCTTTGAGAATTCGGCGTTACAGTTGATGATAACTTCATCACTAACAACTGCAGATGGTGTGCTTCCACCAATTCCGAAGTCAGAGCGCTTAACAGTACCGGTAATCTTAAAACCGGCAATTTCCTTCTTGCTGTAAGGGTTTACGCCTGTCTTTGCAACTGCTGTAAGTCCAACAGGCTTTGTAACACCATGCATGGTAAGGTTACCCTTTACATAATAAGTGTTGGCAGCCTTGGTCCTCTTGAAATAGAAGCTCTTGAAAGTGACGGTCGGGTATTTCTGAACATCGAAGAAGTCGCCAGAACGAAGATGCTCATCCCTTTTATCGTTATCAGTGAAGATTGAGCTTGCATCAACGGTTACTTCAACAACTGCATCGGTAAAGTCAGGCTTTGAAGTGGTAAGGGTTACGTCAGCGGTTTTGAAGTAACCTTCTACCTCGGAGATCATCATGTGGGTTACACCGAAACCTACCTTAGCGTGAGCCTTGTCGTAAGTCCAGCTTGCTTTTTCTACTACCGTGAATGAAAGGTATGCAACGGCTGAGAGAATAACGGCTATTAATGTGATTTTTTTCATTTTGAGTTGATTTTAGAGTTGATTGGTTTTTGGATGATTAAATTTTGGGGTATTAAGTTTGTGTTTAGCTGGCGGAATAAACTGCCTTTAGAAAATCCTTAAGTGTTGTAGGTCTTCTATTTAACAAAGTTTCAAGGTCATTGTTTGTGAAATCAAATTCACCCTGACTAATGGCTTCACTGAATCCGGCGAACATATAAATGTATCCGGCAGGAACTCCCGCCTTGGTGAGAACATCAGTATACACCGGTACTGTTGCTGCTGTGTATCCTACAGACTTTCCGGATATTTCACTCAGGATGTTCGCTATTTCAGCGAATGAGTTGGTTTCATTGGTTGCAACCTGATAGGTCTTATTTTCATGGCCGCTTCCAATTACAATATTTGCTGCTGCTTCGGCCATATCCAAACGGGATGTGAAGGCAGCTGCACCTTGTCCGGCAGGAAGAAAAATCCCTGTTTCAAATACCTTCTCACCCACAAACCATGGAATGATATCGGCATATAATCCATTCTGTAGGATGGTGTAGGTTAATCCTGAAGCTTTGATTTCACTCTCAGCAACCAGATGAGACTCTGATATAAACTGAATAGGTGAATTGGTTTCATTCTTCCTCTGAAAACTGGTATAGATAATATGCTTAACACCGGCTTCCTTAGCTGCTTTTACAGCATTTACATGCTGACTTGAGCGGGCTTCCAAATCAGAGGAAGAAACCAGCAGAAGTTTGTCCACTCCGCTGAATGCCTTTACCAAAGATTGATAATCATTGTAATCTCCGGTTATAAGGGTAACTCCCTTTCCGGATAAGTCTTCTGCTTTTGAAGCATCCCTGACCAATGCAGAAATTCCGCTGGACGGTACACCCTTTGAAAGCAGGAAATTGATAGCGGCCTTTCCAAAATGACCTGTTGCTCCTGTTACTAGTATCATGGTTAAATTTATTTGAGTTGTTTAAAATTGATAATGCAAAAATACATACCTTTGCTATACTTTTGTAACCACTATACTTTAGTATAGCACTATACTTTAGTATAGTTTCAACTAAATCAAATACTTATGAGCAAGGCTGAAGACCTGACGAAGGTTAAGAGTTGTCCAACCCACTTCGTTTTAGCAATAAATGATACCTTAAATGTATTGATCGGCAAATGGAAATTGCCAATTATTGGTTCGCTTTTGTTCGGAAAGAAGAGATTCAGGGAGCTGGAACGTGAAATTCCCAGGATCACCCCAAGGATGTTATCGAAGGAACTGAAGGATCTTGAAATAAACGGCATTGTTAAACGCACGGTCCATGACACCATTCCCGTAACCGTGGAATATGAGCTGACAGAATCGGGCCGTTCACTGAACAGCGTGCTGGATGCAATGATTGAATGGGGACTGGATCACAGGAAAATGTCCATCGCTCCTGAAAAGGCTGCATAGGCCATCCGATCAACTTCAGAAAACACATTTTAAATGAATAGTTTATAAGTCCGGGATGGTTTACATTCCGGCTTTTTTTATTCCTTTACATACTCCTATTTAATATAAACAGCCATGAAAATCCTTTTCAGTATCCTTTCTGTTCTGTTGATTGTTGCAGCCTGCAAGCAGGTCGACAAAAACAAGGCGGGCACAGCCCAGAGCTCAAAAGCCGAAGTGCAGTGCATCGACAAGGGCAATGTTGCCTATTCGGATTACTTTGCCGGAAACACCCTGCGGCTTGACTTTTTCCATGGTGGCAATATGAAGGAGGAGAAGTTCTCTGTTGACCAGGTTGTATCTGACGGAGCATGGCCGGGAAGCAAGACCCAGCTTATTGATAAACTGGAACTCGGACTCTATTTTTATAAGGTTGTGGATAAGCAATCGCATGTATTGCTCTATTCAAGAGGTTTTGCAAGTATTTTCGGGGAATGGCAAACCACTCCTGAGGCAGACTCTGTTTGGGGCACTTTCAGCGAATCCATCCGATTCCCATGGCCGCTTAAGCCTGTGATTGTTATTTTAGAGAAAAGGGATGCTGATAATAAGTTCCAACCTGTCTGGTCAACTGAGATTGACCCCTCATCCCGTCAGGTGACCAATGCCGAAAACCCGGAAAAATTCAATTCCACAGTTATTTTTGAGAATGGACCCGCAACTGAAAAGCTTGACCTGGTTATACTGGGCGACGGCTACACTGCAGCTGAAATGGCTAAATTCAGGAAGGATGCCACCCGTTTGACAGATGCCCTTTTCAGCGCAGAACCTTTCAAATCCAGAAAAGCTGATTTCAATGTGAGGGCGGTGGAAACACCAACCATGGTTTCGGGTGTTTGCAAACCCCATCACAATGTATATAAACGTACACCGCTTTCAGTTCACTACAGCAGCTTTGATTCTGAGAGATATGCCCTGAGCTATGACAATCGTGCTATCCGTGATGCAGCTGCTGCGGTTCCCTACGATTTCACCATTATCCTGGTAAATGAGCAGACCTATGGCGGAGGCGGGATTTATAATCTTTATACCACTGTTTCGGCAGACAATAAATTTGCCGATTACATCATGATCCATGAACTGGGGCATCATATGGCTGCTTTGGCTGATGAGTACTACACTTCTTCCGTTGCCTATGAGGTGCCGGAAATCAAGGTTGAGCCCTGGGAAACCAATATCACTGCCTTGTTCGACAAGGACAAACTCAAATGGAAGGATCTGCTTACTCCCGGCACTCCCCTGCCTACTCCATGGAACAAGGAGGAGTTTGACAAATTCGGATATACGATTCAGAAGACCCGCGATAGTATTCGCGCTGCACAGTTGCCGGAGAGCGTGATGGAAGATCTGTTTGCCAGACAAATGGCCGGCGAGGATGCTTACTTTGCCAAGGAAAAATACAGGGAAGCTGTTGGTGCTTTTGAAGGTGCCGGTTATACTGCCAAGGGGCTCTACCGTTCACAGCTGGATTGCATTATGTACACCCGGCATATGGTTTACTGCAAGGTTTGCCAGAGGAGTCTGGGGAATGTTTTTGATCAGTACGTGAAGTAGGTTTGGGGTTCGGGGTTCGAAGTGCCAATGGGGAGATTCCTGCAAGGAGGAGTTGTTAGTTGTTGGTTGTTAGTTGTTAGTGGCGATTGTTCGGGGTTTGAAGTGCAAAAGGATAGATGGTGCAAGTAGCAAAGAATAGAACACGGATGGTCTAGACACTTCGATCCGCCAGCCAGCCTACAGAATTTCATCTGCACATTCCAGAGACCTGTAAATCCTTCATCCTCCATCCGCTAGCCGGCGGACTTCGCTGCGCATACTTTTGTCTTTTGTCTTTTTCCTTTTATCTTTTTACATCCACAAACTAACAGTAAATTGGCACGATCCTAATAACTTGTTTCATCCAGCTTAACCTTGCCTCTGAAGGTTCGGTAGACGAATAATGTGTAGATTCCTACCATGGGTGCACCGATGAGGACGAAGAGAAGCATGATTTTTAGGGATTTTACGGAGGATGCAGAATTATGAACGGTAATGCTGTATGCGGGATTGATGGTGGAAAGCAGCAGGACAGGGTATAATTCCACAGCAACCAGTATAAGCAGCAAACTCATTGTAAGAGCGGAAAAGAAGAATGCATATCTGTATTTCTGCTTGCTGACCAAACGTGGAATATTGGCAATACTCAGGAATGCCAGCAAAGGAATCACGAGTAGCAGTGGATTTGAAAGCAGATGGTCGGATAAATGAGGAATGAACAACAAGGTCAGAATGGTGGTGATTACGAACACTACAACGAAGAACAGAATTGCCCTTTTCAGCAGGAGGGTAATCTTGATGAAGAGTCGTCCCTCCGTTTTCATGGCAAGGTAGATAGCACCATGAACCATAAAGAGTGAAAGAGTCGTGAGTCCGACCATAACTGCATAGGGATTAATAAACTGAAGCCAGCTGCCCTTGTATTCAAAATCAGGGCCGATTGCTATTCCCTGCAGTATATTTCCCAGAACCACTCCCAGAAGGAAGCCTAGCATGGCACTTGAAATGCAGTAGCAGATATCCCAAAGCATTCTCCACCATGGCATGGGTTCCTTGCTTCTGAATTCGATGGAAACCGCACGGAAGATCAGGAATGCCAGAAACAGCATGAAGGGAATATACATGGCAGAGAACATCGCAGCATAAAGAATCGGGAAACCGGCAAACAGCGCACCTCCGCCAATTACCAGCCATACTTCATTACCATCCCAAACAGGACCAATTGCGTTGAGGGCGATGCGGCGGCTCTCCTCCTTGCGGAAAAACAGATGCCAGGCGCCTGCACCCAGATCAAAACCATCCAATATGGCATAACCGGAAAACAAGGCTCCAACCACGAGAAACCAGAGAGTAGGATAATCTATTCCAAGAAACGTTTCCATACGAGCTATAATGTTTAGCGATTTTCAACTACTTCTGAGATTTCATGCTGCAATGGCCTCGATTCTATATCGGAATCATCATAGGGTCCGTGCTTTATTTTCCGGTCGAGGAGGTAAATGAACAGGGCAAAAAGCAACACATAGATCAGTGTAAACATGATCAGACTGAAGAGTATCTGCTGAGCTCCCACTGATTTCGAAAATGCATCCGAAGTCCTGAGCAATCCATAAACCACCCAGGGCTGCCTTCCCATTTCTGCTGCAAACCATCCCGCCTGATTGGCTATCTGCGGCATAAAGACAGCAAAAACGAATAGCTTGAGCAACCAGCGGTAATTGAAGAGCTTTCCCCTCCACCATAACCATGAAGCCAGAAGGGTTAATCCGATCATCATCATTCCAAGGGTAATCATAATGTGATAAAACTGGAAGATGGCATTCACGGCCTTGGGGCGATCATTGTCTGCGTAATGATTGAGTCCGGTAACAGGGGTTTTGAAATCATAGTGCAGCAGAAAACTGAGTCCGCCGGGAATTTTCGGTCCGTAAACCTCTTTCTTTTCCTGGTTTACCCAGCCCAGCAGGTACATATCTGCCTTTGCCAGACTATCATAATGTCCTTCGAAGGCAGCAAGCTTTGCCGGTTGATTCTTTGAAACACCATTTGCAGATTCATGTCCGGTAAGCAATTGAGAGCATGAAAAGATGGTTGCCACAACAAGGGCAATTTTGAAAGCTTTCTGAGAAATTTCGATATAACGGCCTTTTAACAGATAATAGCCATGAACACTCAGAACCAGGAATGCCCCGGCGAGTATTGCGCCCACCCAGACATGCAGGAGTCGGTCGACACTGGAAGGATTGAACACCATTGCCCAGAAATCAGTAATCTCAGCCCTGGCATTTGTGCCGGTGCCAACAATATGGTATCCTGCCGGAGTTTGCTGCCAGCTATTGGCTACAACAATCCAAACGGCTGAAAACATTGATCCCAGCCAGACCCCGAGGGTGGCTATGAAATGCACAGGAGGTTTAACGCGGTTCCAGCCGAAGAGAAGGACTCCCAAGAAGCCACTTTCGAGGGCAAAGGCAAAAATTCCTTCTGCTGCCAGGGCGCTTCCAAAAACATCCCCGACATACCTGGAATAGGTTGCCCAGTTGGTGCCGAATTCAAATTCCATCACTATTCCGGTGGCAACGCCAATTCCAAAGGTTAGCGCGAAGATCCTGGTCCAGAAGCGGGCCATGGTTTCATAAATTTTATCGCCGGTTTTCAGGTACAGTCCTTCCATGATAACCATTATCAATCCCAGCCCGATGCTCAGAGGCGGATAGATATAATGAAAGGAAACCGTGAAGGCAAATTGAACCCTGGCAAGAATTTCAGTATCCATATAAATGAAATCTTCTTTTAGCTGTTAATTGTAGTTCGAAGTTAAGAAACCTCCTGAAATATCTGTTATTCAAATAACAATTGAATTGGTGGGTTGTTTCGAAAAATCGAAAAAAATAAACAACCCGGCTGGCAATTCAAAACCAGGCCAGAGTAATTATAAACCCACAAATAATCATTCAAATAGGTGACCTTAGTCCACAATATATATTAATTAATAAAATATGTTTATTTTTATTGCGTATGCCAAGGTATTCACCCTTCCTGATTACCACTCTTCTACTTCTCTTTCGATTCCATGGTGAGGCCAAGAATCCGACAATCCAGGACCGATCAAGAGAAGCCTATTCCCGTATTGCAAAGGCTTCGGATGCTGAGAAGATCGAGCTTCTGAATGAAATCGTCACATTTATTATAGCTGATTCTTCCCAAAGGGCCCTTCAACTTAGTGCTGAAGCCATCAATCTTGCCCAAAAAATAAGGAAACCCTCTCTGGAAGCTAACTCATTAATGGGCCTGGGGCGGGTTTTGCAATACAGCGGCAAGGTTGATTCAGCATTTAACTGTTTTAAACGGGCCTTGCACCTTAAGCAAACTCAGCACGACTTAACGAAGCTTGAGATCCCCTATTTCTATGTTGGCTTTATCACTCATCAAAGAGGACAGTATAAAGAAGCGCTTGAAGAGTATAAAACAGCTCTTAAGTATGCATCTTTGAATACCAATCACCCTATTGAAGGCCGTTGTTTTACAGAAATGGCAAATTGCTTCAGGCTGCTTAACGAAACCGGCAAGGTTGCTGAATACCTCGATAAAGCCTGGAATATTCTCCAAAAAGGAGGAGACCCCTATTACCTGGGAAATGCCTATGGACATCTGGGTTTGGTGTTTAATGATCTGGGAATGACCGAAAAGGCTACCAAATGCCTTGTTAAATCAGTGCGATATGCAGAAGTTACAGGGGACAGCCTTTCGCTGGGTTATCAGTACTCAAATCTTGCGGGGTTATTTGCAATGGTGTCATCAAAGAATAAAGCCCTTGAATACAACCTGAAAGCCCTGCGTGTATTTACCAATACCAGTAACAAAAGGGGGATGGGGTATTCCATGACTCATCTTGGGAATTATTATGTGCAGGAAGAGAACTATTCCAAAGCCCTTTCGTATTTCAAGGATGCGGCATTGCTGAAGGAGGAGGTTGCCGATTGGCAGGGTGCCTGCTTTGTATACGGAAATATTGCTGAAACCTATATGAAAGCATCCCAGCCATCAAATGCTCTCCCTTTTTTAAGGAAGGCCGATGCCATGGCTGGGAAAAGCAAGGATCGCCTAAGTGAAACCGTGGTTCTGAACACCTATGGCAACTATTTTTCGGCCATGAAGAATCACAGCCAAGCCCGTAACTGCTTTGAACGAAGCTTGTGGATTGCCGAAGAGCTAAAGCTCCACGATTTTATAACATCCAATCTTTCAGCCATTTCAAATGAATATCAGGCGGAGGGAAAACCGGCTGAAGCTCTAGCTTTCTATAAAAGATATACAGCCATCAAGGATTCAATTGTTGGATCGCAGGATAGACGGGCGCAAGCTGAGTTGCAACTGCAATATGAAACCGAAAAGAAGGATCGGCAGCTGGAACAGATGTCCCGCCTTTTAATGAACTCTTCAGTAAAGAGCCGTTCCTTCCTCTGGGGTAATCTGATTATTGGAATGCTGCTGCTGGCAGGAACCTTTATTTTTGTCTACAGGCTCAACAACCGCACACGACCTGCTGTTAACAGCATTTCTATTTATCCGGAACATTCTTCATCCAGAAAAAATGCCGGAACACTGCTTCCGGATCAGGCATCCAAATCAAGTCTCACCGACGATATGCAGCAACAGATCTGGACCAGTCTGAACAACCTTATGATCTCCGAAAAACTCTACCTTGATTCCAGCATTAAACTTTCATCCCTTGCCGGTCGGCTCAATACCAATACCTCCTACCTGTCGAAAGTTATAAATGAGCAATCGAAGGAGAATTTCTGCAATTACCTTAACCAATTGCGAATCCGGGAGGCCCAAACACTCTTATCCAATCCTGAGAATCAATATCTGAGTATTGAAGGCATCGCTCAAACTGTTGGCTTCAATTCGAAAAGTGCATTCAATTCTGCCTTTAAAAAATACACCTCCAAGACGCCTTCCGAGTATTTAAGCGAGTCTCAAATCGCTGAAACCAGTTCTGTATCGGACTGATTTTTTATTCCACTGATTATCTGCATTCTACATTCCGTTCGGATTTATAAATCCGTACTGACTCTATTTGCTTTGACCCAATTGAGGCCTATACATTTGCTTCGTCATCAGGCCGAAACCAAATCAAAATAAATAATAGTCCAAATCCATTTCTAACAATCAACAATTCTAATCATGGCAGAAGAAAAAGTATTTCTCGACGAAAAAGGTGTAAAAGTAACCAGTGCACGCTTTATCACTTTTGGCAAGACTCACTCCATGTCAGGAGTTACTGCAGTGAGCTCGTACATCATCAAACCCAACCGGAAACAGCCAATAATCCTGGCAGTTATCGGACTCATCATTACCATTTTCCATTGGTCAGGTTTAATCCTGGTGGCTGGTGCAGTAGCCTTTTGGATTATGCAGAAAAACAAGTACACCGTCTCCCTCAGCTCGGCTTCAGGAAGTGAAGATGCTCTAACTGACCTCGACAAGGATTTCATTCTCAGGGTTGTAGATGCCCTCAATGATGCTATTGTTCACAGAGGCTAACATTTGATATCCGCGTTTTCATATAGGCAGGTTTGTCAAATCACCAGTGGCAAGCCTGCTTTTTCTAACCCTTTTACAAATCCTTACGCTGATTCCCCTTCCGGATTCCTTAAAATTCCTTGTCAATGAAAAGTAAAAGCATTCTATTTCTCCTCAGCTGTCTGCTATTGATCGGACAGCTTAGTTTTGGTGCCGGGAAGCCGGAAACAAAGGCAATTTCACTGTTCCCCCTTGATGGTAACGGTTTAAACACCATACCCGGTGGCGGAAAGGCAAAAATCAAGGGTGGTAAAACCGTCCCTTCACATGACGGAACAAAGGCCGGAGCCGTTGAATTCAGCATAGATATTAAGAGATACAACAGCAGTGAACGGAATATTGTATTTCCGGTAGATATTAGTCCAGCCAAATTCCCCAAATTAACTATTACCGCATGGGTAAAGGCTTCCAATGTGTTCCGCAAAATGACCATTCTCGCAAACAGTGAGGATAAATACGGGCGTGGTGTAATAATCGACAAACACGACGAACTGTATCGCTGGGGTGTAAACTGCGGCAAGGACGGAATGCTTTATGGCCCGCCCCTGGTGGATGAGTGGGTATTCATTGCCTTGATTTATGACGACAAGAACCAGGCGGTCCGGTTTGTACTGAACGATCAGGTTTATGCCTCCAGGGCAACATCAAGATCGCAGTCGGATAAGCTCTTTGTTGGAACGCTGAACGGAGCTGTGGATGATGTGAGGATTTTCGATTACATACTTACTCAGGAAGAAATTGAAGCCCTTTCAGGCAAACTCATTACGGGAAATGTTGATGAGCTTGAAATAAAGGACCGTTACGGATACCGGGAACGGATGAAAATGGAAAAAGAGAACAGCATCCAGGTGGGAGATGTTTATATCACTGATGGCAACGGACTTCAGATTTATGATACCACCAAGCTGCAAAACACTATTGCATTGATAGCAGAAGGTGACTCGCTCAGTGTTATTTCAAAGCTTAAGGATGGATGGTTCAGAGTTTCTTATCAGGATGGCAAAACCGGTTATGCAACACGCAGCAGTATTCTTAAAAATGCATATCCGAAGGGAGGAAGCTCCTTCCTGCACAAGTTTTCCTATGAATTCAGCCATATCTTCGATTTTACAAAGGCCCGTTCGTGGATACTGGTTGGAATTTTTGCAGTTATTATATTCCTTGTCAAGCGCTATTTCTCCTCCCTGGACCGCTTCCTGCTGAGGCTGCGAAAGGGCAGGGATGAATTTTCGGCAGGAGGTTCAAAATCGGAGCCGTCCTATATCAAAGCCAATATACTCAGCAAAATCTATCCAATCACCCGATATCCCTGGTATCCGATGCTAACAGGAGTATTGCTGGGAATTACCATTTTTGTTGGCTCCTTCTGGGACACCTATGAAATGGAGTGGTTCTACAATGAAGGGTTCAATATCCTTCCAATCGGGTACGACAGGCCTGTTCACTGGTTCCTATATGGCATGAGCATGCTTACCATTCTCCTTACCCTCAGCTGGATTGTGGAAAGCTTCGTAATTGCAGGTCCATGGGTTGGACTGCTCAGGATATTCCTTCTGATCATTATCAATTTCATGAGCTGGATGGTCACCTTCTTCCTGCTTATCCTGGTGGCGATAGTTGTTCTCATCATGCTGGGACTTTATGTGTTTGGTAACACCGTTGGCTCCGGGAAGTACAAATGCCCCAGTTGCGGCAGGAGTTTCTCCGCATCTGCCGGCAGTTCGGTAAGCTGTCCGGGTTGCGGTGCAAGCCTTTCAACCTAGAATACCTTGCCTGTTGCGGCATTTATCAAAAGAGTCAAAACTTCAATTCTGCAATTCCGGAAACGGGGGCACTATATTCAGCTGCTGAACAGTAAGAATTGAAAAGAAGAATGAATTAAATACAATTACCGATCATGAAAATCGACAGGTACTATTCATCAAAGGTTTTTCCGCAGAAAGAAATTGACCAGTGCTGGAATTCGGGCTATTCAATCATTGCGGCTGTGCATGGAGAAGGAAGATGGATGCTGATAGTGGCAACAGAGTGCGATTATACCGGACAGCAGTGGAATACCAGCGCTGAATTCCCTGCCGATGAAATAAAGGGAGGCTGGGATGCAGGTAAGGATGTCAGCTTTCTTGGATATGGAGAAGCGAGATGGGTTCTTTTCATGTCGGAGGATACCGGCTATACCGATCAGATATGGAGAACCAGTGGCCGCTTTCCTGAAAAGGAGATCGCTGCCGGCATAAAAGAAGGATATTTTGTTACCCAGCTAATCTATGGATACGATCGCTGGGCTATTATAATGTCGAAGGGAACAGGATATACCGAACAGCAATTCGGAAGCTATTCAGAATTCCCGAAAGCCGCTATTCAAAAGGGCTGGGACAATGGCTTCGATATTACTGCACTTTCTTTCGGAGGCGGCAAATGGGGACTGGTAATGAGTAGTGGAACCGGGTTTGGGATGCAGCAATGGTATACCAATTCGGAGTTCCCCATGAATGACATCAACGACCGTATTCGCGAGGGATACAGCATATCGTCCATCTCCTTTGGTTCAGGAACCTGGGCCATTGCAATGTCGGAGCTGGAAGGCGATGCAGTTGAAGAGGAGGAGGAAGAAGAAAGTGCAGAAGCCGGTGGTGGAAAGGGCGGCGGAACAGATGCTGAATCCAATCCGGAAATCGACAGGCTCGCCTTGCAAGCTTCCCGGTATTTCGATAAGGAAGAGTACGACAAGGCTGTTACTGCTTTCAGGAAGATTCTGGATATAGATCCGAAAAATGTGGATGCTCTTGCCGGACTGGCAACTACCTACAGCTGGAAGGAGGATCTGGAATCTGCAATCAGGTATTATGAAGAAGCCTTTCATCTGGATAATACCATTCCAATCCTTACCTCAAACCTGATTTGTTCCTACAGCAGCCAGGAAAATGATGAAATGGTGCTGGATGTCGCAAAAAGAGCGGCTCCGGGATGTGTTGACCAGATTGACATATCAGAAACCAATAATGTGCTGGGAGTAGCTTATTTCTCGATAAATGATTTCGAAAATGCCATTAAATACTACAAAAAGGCTATATCCCTCGATCCAAAAAACAAGGTTATAAAGGAAAACCTGAAACAGGCGGAGGAGTTAAAAAGCCTTCCCTCTGTTCAGGAAGAGGCAGAGCCTCTGCCAGCCGTGTATTCGGTTCCGGATATGAACAACGATGAACTGCTGAAGCTTGCATTGCAGGAACTCAATACCATGACCGGACTTGAAACCATCAAGCGGGATGTGGATGAGCTTTTAAAATATATACGGATTGAAAAACTCAGGCAGGAAAGGGGAATGGCTGTAAATCCTGTATCCCTCCATTCCGTTTTTTCGGGCCCTCCGGGGACTGGCAAAACCACCGTGGCCCGATTGCTGGGAAAAGTCTTCAAGGCCATGGGGCTTCTTAAAAAGGGGCATGTGGTGGAGGTTGACCGCTCAGGACTTGTGGCTGAATTCATCGGAAAGACCGCCCTGAAGACGAATAGCGTTATAGATGCCGCTCTCGATGGAATTCTCTTTATTGATGAGGCATACAGCCTTGCTCCTGAGGATGATCCCCGCGATTTCGGCAAGGAAGCAATTGAAACCCTGCTCAAAAGGATGGAAGACAGCCGCGACCGCTTGATTGTAATTGTTGCAGGATATACCGGGGAGATGAAAAGGTTTATTGAGGCCAATCCCGGACTGCAGTCGCGATTTACACGCTATTTTTATTTCGAGGATTACAAGCCCGTTCAGCTCACGGGAATATTCAGGGAAATCAGCGAATCCAGGAAGTTCATTCTTGAAGAGGATGCTATCAGCAAACTGATGCGATATACAAGTTTTCTGTATCAGAGCCGGACCAAAAGCTTTGGAAATGCCCGGGTGATGCGAAACCTGTTTGAGGAGGTTATCCGCCTTCAATCGGGCAGACTGGCAATGCTTCATGATATCTCTGATACCGACCTGGCAACAATTCGGGAGGAAGACATTACAGAAGCCGTTAAGGATGAATTTGCCGATGAAAAGCAGGAAACCATTGAGGATGTGCTGAAGGAACTGAACAGTCTGACCGGACTGGAGAACGTTAAAAAGGATGTCCTTACCCTGGTTAACTACATCCGGATTGAGAAAATGCGCAAGGAAAAGGGAATTTCCGGGAATCCAATCAGTCTGCATACCGTTTTCCTTGGACCTCCGGGGACCGGAAAAACAACGGTAGCGAGGTTGCTGGGCCGGATCTTCAAGGCAATGGGGATTCTTTCCCGGGGACATGTGGTAGAGGTTTCAAGGGCGGATCTGGTCGGACAATACATCGGCCATACGGCACCAAAGACTTTGAAAGTAATTGACTCAGCTCTGCATGGAATTCTTTTCATTGATGAAGCCTATATGCTCACCCCTTCTGATTCGGGAAGTGATTTCGGACAGGAAGCTGTGGATACGCTTCTCAAAAGAATGGAAGACGACCGGGATAAGCTGATTGTAGTAGTGGCGGGTTATACCGATGAAATGAACCACTTCCTGGAATCAAATCCGGGCCTGAAATCGAGGTTCAACCGCAGCTTTTTCTTCAATGATTATGAGCCCAGGGAACTGCGCGAGATCTTCATGCGCATGTGCAAGAAGAATCATTTTATTGTTCCGCCCGAAGTGGAGGAAAAGGTAGGCCAGCATTTGAACCTGGTGTTCAGTGCAAGGGATAAATCCTTTGGAAATGGACGCATGGTGCGCAACTTCTTTGAAAAGCTGATTCAGGTCCACTCCGATCGGCTATCCGCATTGCCGGAAGTCAAGGATTCCGAGCTGAATACATTCGCAGTGGAGGATGTTGAGAAATGCATGGATCAGCCTGTTCAGAGCAGTGGTGCAGGAAAACAATCCATCGGGTTCAAAAAGCCTGTGCAGGACTAATTTCTTAACCTGAATTCCGGAGCATTCTATCACTAATACTTACAGAATAGTTTCAAAACAATAATCCGCTCAGCATATGATTAAATACCTGGAAAACCGGATCTGGTCGTTGAATGCTCGAATCATGCAAACAGAGGGAGATGCCGCAGCGGTGAACCAAAAGCTCAACCAGCTTTTAAGTGGAGGTATCTTTGCTGATGGCGGCATTCAGTTCGCATGGAGCGATAATCCGATCGGCAACTATTCCTTCAGGTCAAAGGAAATCCTACTTTCCTTCACTCCGGTTTCCCTTCATCGTTTCCAGGAAAAGCTCAATCAACAGGAATCCCCTCTGAAAATATCTTCATTCAGCCTTATTATCAACAGCTTCGGGTTTCTGAATATCCTCCCTGTTTATGAGTATTCGGCTGAGGATACCAATGTGAGCTCAATTGAAGCAGCTGGAGATGCGGCGGCTGAACTGGTGGATGGCCTGTTTGATGAAATGTCCGGACTTATGGATGCATTGCACGAGATAGGTATCATCAGGAAATCAGATTTCTATCATTTCGGAGTGCCCTCGGGATTGGAAAAGCATGGGAGTCACACCAAGGACGACAGCTACAACTATCTTGTGCATATTCTTTTTATCGATGAGAAATCTGAACTGGAGTCGGCGGTAAAGCTTTATGAAGCAGAAGACCGCTCCATGACCTATGAGGAGTTTCGTGTTTACAGTATTTTTCCGATTTATTTCTGGGAGATGGAGAAATCGCTTCCGGACTCAGAGCTTTTAAAACTGGTTGCCATCGACAGTTATATGATCTGTGAAACCGTTGCTGTAAATACTTCCCTGCATGTTTACAATGCCTTTCTCGATGCCCTGAATCAGAATATTGATGTGGATTCAAACCATCTCCGGAAAATATTCAATTACAATACCTGGCAGATACAGAACCTGCGGCTTTTCAATCCCAATTTTACACTTCATCAGTTCAGGTTTATGAAGATGTACCGCGAGAATTCGGATATACAGTCGAAGTACGATCTCTTCAAGGATGCAGAGCAGTCGCTCACCTTCGCCATTGAAGGAATGGAAGTATCAAGAACCCAGCAATCGGAGCGGGTGATGCAGTTTATATTGGCACTTTTCACTGCGCTAACCCTATATTCCGTGATCACTGATGTTTACTCCCTGATCACCAGCAATGTTGATTCTGTTCCCTTTTCGCTGCATTCGATGCAGAGCATTATTTTTATTCTGGAAACGCTGGTAATACTCTTCTTCATCCTCTTTTTCAGGAAGATCAGCAAGCGGATGTAAAGGGAAATCCTGAGCAAAGAGTATCAGGCGAATTTTTTCAGAAGATGATTCACTTCGCTCACATATCCTCCTCCAAACAGATTAACATGAACCAGCAAAGGATAAAGGTTCAGCAGTTCCATTCTTTGCTCCCATCCTTTTTCCATTGGAAATTCTGATTGGTATGATTCATAGAACAATACAGGAAAACCTCCGAACAGCCGGGTCATGGCGATGTCGGACTCCCGGTGGCCGTAATGCACCGCCGGGTCAAAGAGGCAGGGATTTCCCCTGTTGTCGACCAGAAAATTCCCGTTCCATAAGTCTCCATGAATCAGGGCGGGCTTCTCTGCAGGCACGAGAGCGGAGAGCCTGCCATAAATAGATTCGATCTGTCGGACCATCTGCGAGCTGATCTCCGATTTATCGCGGCCCATTTTAACCATGGGTTCCAGCCTTTCAGTTACAAAGAAACCGTTCCAGTTGTCATGCTGCGCATTGCTTTGCGGAAGGGAACCGATATAGTTGTTTCGCTCAAGTCCGAAAAACTTTTCCGAATGCCTGTGCAATCCGGCAAGTGAGCGGCCGAAATTCACCCAGAAATGTGGTGTTGGATTTCCCGTGGAAATATACTCAAGCAGCAAGAATGAATATATATCGGCAATACCTGAATACAGCACAGCCGGAATCCTGATCTCATTTGCCTTTTCCAGGATCGATAGTCCATGGGCTTCAGCATCGAACATTCCGGGGAAATTCTTCTCAATATTGAATTTGACGAAATACTCGCCTGAATCCGTTTGAATCCTGACCGCTTCGTTGATACAACCTCCGCCAACGGGAACAGAAGAATCAATGCGGAATGGCTTGCCGGTTCCGGCCGAGAAAAAATCGGAAATTGCCAGTGAGACTGATGCGGGTAACATACCGGTAAAGATAAAGCTAACAGCTATTGTTCAATAGTCCGGGGACGGGAAATAGTTTCTAAGCCTGACTGGTTTTTGCGGAAGGCCTTTTAAGTGCCTGATCAAGGGCAACCAATAGAAGAATGGCAACACTAACCGGGAGGAGATACATCATTTTACCCATGGCTCCCATGTGACTCAGGACTTCTCCCAACCAAACGGATGCAAGTCTGAAACCTTCGGCGGCATAGTACAGGAAGAAGCGGGCAGGAGTGAACTCAAAGCCAAACCATGACCAAACCGGGAATGCTACCAAAAGGACTGCGAGAACAAAAGATACAAATAACACGATCAGCTGATAACGCGGCATCCAGCTTTTAGCAGGAAGCGGTTCAGCTTCAATACGTTCCATAAGGCGTGAGGTGAAGTCGTCAGAAGGCAATTCAAGCTTGCCACGGTTTAACAACCGTCTGAGAGCTTCTTCGTTTTGCATTTCCTTCGTTGCCATGATTATGGTTTATTGATTACAAAAGTATTCATTTTTTAAACGGCTTTAGCTCTTTCCATCTTTGTCTGCAGGTCATCATAGAGTTTCTTCCTGATGCGGAACAGTTTCACCTTCACGTTGGATACGCTTAAACCCGTGATATGGCTGATATCCTCGATGGAATTTTCTTCCATATAAAACAAGGTTACCAGCGCACTTTCATCCGGAGGAAGCCTGTCGATTGCCTGGTTAACCAGTTGAGCCTGTATATCGGAATCAAGCCGGTCAAGGTTCTCGAAAATTTCATCCTCGGTTGTATCGCTCAGCACCCTTTCGTCAAGCCCCGCAATTTCCATATGCTTCTTGCGGGTATGGGAAATGGCGGTATTGTAAACGATTCGGTACAGCCAGGTACTGAACTTTGAATCACCCTTGAAAGAACGCAATGACTGATAAGCTTTCACAAAGGCATCCTGAGCTATCTCTTCTGCATCCTCCCTGAAACGTACAATTTTCAGGGCAATGTTAAAGGCAAGATCCTTATGCCTGTTGACCAGGACGGCAAAGTCGGCGGTATTTCCCGCCAGCACTCTCTGCACATGGTAGATGTCGTCCTGTTCCTTCATGTTGGGCTTTGACGCAGTTTATTATTTCCGGTTACACTTATTATCTGTCTAAATTTCAGACAGACTCTAAATTACGAAATTCACGGGGCCTTTCTACATTTGTAACCAGAAATGGTTCTTTGCGTCAAAGCCAGCGAACAACAAATTCAGCAACTTCATTAACACCTTAAAATATGCAAGCAGATATCATAGTTCCGGTTTCAGTCTTCGCAATGGTTCTTGGAATCGTTTATCTCTCCTACAGGAAGAAAGAACGCATGGCCCTTATTCAAAGCGGCAGGGATTCCTCAATTTTCGGACAGGACAAGCAATGTTACTCTACCCTGAAATGGGGACTCTTACTCTTTGGTGTCGGGTTAGGCCTTCTCATCGCCGAAGGTTTGTCGCGCTACGAAGTTTTAAGTCCGGAGGTTGCCTATTTCTCAATGGCATTTATTTTCGGAGGCGCTGCCCTTATCGTCGACTTCCTGATTGAAAAGGCAAGAAGCCAGGAACTTCCTCCCTATACTGAGGATAAGCCGGAGAAATAAACTCCCTTTCGGTTTCAATCTTATTCATTGATTTCTAGCCTGCGGAATTCCCTTATTTGGAAATTCACAGTAATCGGAAATCGTCCATAAATATCAGGCAGGTGTTCTAACTCAGGAATTCCTGCCTTTCTTTTTGCCTGTCAGCAATCTTACCATTCCCAGCATTTCAGGCAGACTGTCTTTTCAATAGTGTTTTCCTGCTTATCAGGGAGGAGCGGGAAGAAATCCAGTCCTGTGATTTTCTCAACATTATCAATGGAAACTACAAAGCTCTGCAGTGACTTATCTGAGGCTTCGTTGGGCATTACAAAGGCGATTGCCTTAACATCAGGAAGTGAGTAGTCGAGGATAACCTTGTAGTAAGCCTTTGGCACCCCAACCTTATTGGGACCGATGGTCTTGAGTCCGGGAACCAGCACCGGACCGGTAACCACGTAAATCTCACCATTCTGAATAGCCCATTCCCGGACCTGCTCCTCAAGTTTTTTCCAGATACCCCTGTTGAAGGTCTGTTCCTGCGGACTCATATTGCTGTAGAAGAAAGATTCCGTCATTGTTTTGGCTGACCAGCTCATATCGGCAGCGGGAGCCAGATGTCCACGGTCGTAACCCGAAGATAAATAATCCTCATCGCGGGCAGAGCCTGTTTTTACCAGGGGATCGGGCTTGAATTTATTGCTGCGCTCGACAGCTTTTTTGGTTTCTTCCTTAGTGAGTTCATAGGCTACCCAATTGGCTTGCTCATACTCTTCATTATAGGAAAGGGTGTAGCCGGTATGCTTGATGATTGCATCCTTTGCGGTAGTGCGGGGAATCTCGAGTCCGGGTATTACGGCTACATGGTCAGTAGTTGCTGTGCTGTCTGCATAGGTCCAGGTGCCGTTTTCCCAAAGGAGAACCTTTATTCCCTTGCTGGTTGTGGCTTCTTCCTGCCCTATTGCGAGGGACCAGGAGAGCAGAACCAGAAGGAAAAGTGCCAGTGTTTTTTTCATACGCAATTGATATTCAGGATAAAATCGAGAAGTTGGAATAAGTCAGCGGGGGGAGTTTTGGGAGTGTGCTGCAGATATGCAGATAATGCAAATATATCCAATATGAAAATCCGCAATCAGGCTTTTATGTTGGAATTTCTATTGCAGCTTTCAGTGTTCTATTCAACAAACGAAACGGGTTGTTGTTATAGATGTGAGAGAAATCCGGGATTGAGGGGGGAGATTGGGGTTAGGGGGAGTTTTTTTGTTCCACAGAGGGGCACAGAGGAACACAGAGGGGCACAGAGGAAAAATGAGATAACGCAATCTTAATAACGTAAAATCTATACATATGGCAAGAGTTTGCACATACCTGAACTTTGGAAGGGAAACAGAAGCGGCTTTCCTTTTTTATCAATCCATTTTTGGTGGAGAATTTACCGGTGGCGGAGTCGCCCGTTTGCGTCATATTCCGCCCTCAGAGGGTGCTCCGGTGATTGCCGAGGAGGATCTGGACCTGATCATGCATATTGAGCTGCCTATTCTGGCGGGACATGTACTAATGGGAACCGATGTTCCGGAATCCATGGGAATGAAGGTAATTACAGGCAATAACGTGCATATTCACCTGGAACCCGACACCCGCGAGGAAACCACAAGGCTTTTCAATGCTTTGTCGGAGGGAGGATTTGTAAGCCAGCCTTTGCAGGAAGTCTTCTGGGGCGCCTATTTTGGCAGCTGCACTGATAAGTTTGGAATTCAGTGGATGTTTAATTGTGTGAATAGGGGGGAAAACTAGGAAAAGGGTTGAAAAAGAATTCATCCGCCGGCTGGCGGACAGGAGTCAGAAGTCAGAATAGAAAAGATGATGCCTTTTGTGGGGAAATCTTTTTGTTCGCCAAGGCTCCTGAATTCCAGCTTCTGGCTTCTGTCCGCCGGCTGGCGGATGAATTCCTTTGAAAATTGAATTTATTAACAATCTCTAATAGTTATGGAAACAGGAAATTTTCCGGTGATCACCGTGCAGACAAGAGTGGATGCCAGTCTTGAAGAAACCTGGAACCGCTGGATTACTCCCGAAGATGTGATGGCATGGAATCATGCTTCCGAGGACTGGGTTTGTCCGGCGGCTACGAATGACCTGCGGGTTGGTGGGAAGTTCAATTACAGGATGGAGGCTGCGGATGGCAGCATGGGCTTCGACTTTGAGGGCGAATATGATCTGCTGGAGCCCATGAAGACTATCGGTTATTTCCTGTCGGACGGCCGTAAGGTGCGGATCCACTTCTCAAGGGAGCGTGATCTGACCGTAGTTACCGAAAGCTTCGATGCTGAAGGTGAGAATCCCCTGGAAATGCAACGCTTCGGGTGGCAGTGCATCCTTGATAACTTCCGGAAACACGTGGAATTCTGATTTGCTCTTTGTAGATCTGTGCTTCTATTCGAGATTTTTTTTCTTCCACAGAGGAGCACAGAGAAGACACAGAGGAACACAGAGATTCTCATCGCATTTTGGCAGTTACTAACTCAAAGCACAATCCCTCAGTGCCCCTCCGTGGTCCTCAGTGTAGCTCCGTGGAACCTTGTCATAGCACAGAGTTACACAGAGAATCTTATCACATTTCGGTACTTATTACATCAAAGCACAATCCCTCAGTGCCCCTCCGTGGTCCTCAGTGTCACTCTGTGGAACCTATCAATCCGGCACAAACTCCCAACTCTTCACGTCCCCAATGGGAAGGTTGCCAATTTAATGTAAGTCGGCCCCTGAGGCTTCAGAATACTTTCGAAAAGAATAATTTCCCCAACAGCCTGATCCTGGATACGCGCATTTCGGTATTTGTCGATAACCTGCTGAAACAACTCTTTATCCTTGATTTCCTTGATGCGGCCAATAGTGAGGTGCGGGACAAAATTCTGCCGGTCAGCCTCCCAGCCCGCCTTCGACAATTCCTCCATGGTGAGTCTCGCCAGTTCACTCATTTGTGGAGAAGCATCCAGTCCGAACCAGATAACCCGCGGCTCATACCGACTTCCGAATATCCCTGTGCGACTGATCCTCAATGTAAAAGGCTGACAAAGTCCTGCAGCATTGCTGAGCGCTTTCCGGATATCCGGGATTTGGGCCTCCTCGGTTTCACCAAAGAATTTCAGGGTAAGGTGGATATTTTTCAATTCCACCCAGTTGATGCGATCATGCCTGAGTTCCCGTGAAAGCTGGGCAGCAAGATTGGAAAACTCTGCAGAAGGCTCAATTTTAATGGCGGCGAACAGGCGTTTCATGGGAGAGAAAATGGTACAGTCCAAAAGTACAGAACTTTAGTGTGATCATATTTATGCCAGTTTTGAGGATTATTAAAAAATAATTATAAATTTGCAGCCTCTAATCCGGGGCGTTAGCTCAGTTGGCTAGAGCGTTAGACTGGCAGTCTAAAGGTCAGGGGTTCGACTCCCCTACGCTCCACGGATAAAAAAGCAGTTATGATTCAGTTCATAGCTGCTTTTTGCTTTCAGGGCAGGAACGACAGATTTTTCAGATTGTATCGCTTACATCATTGCTGCCAATATATTTTGATTGTATCTTTATTGGGTTGAATATATAGGATTAGGATATTGAAGGATTGGATGCGTATAATCGTAATCTTATAAAAGTTATTGGGTATTGAAGCCGTCTCCGATGAGCAGAATCGCAGCTTTATTCTTATTCATTTTTGCATGTACACAAATTCATGCACAGGAAAGCCTGTATCAAGGGAATTTAAGATTAGCCTCCGAATTATTTATCGCAAAAAAGGAATTGCCGGATAGCGTTCTTCTCAAGCTGGTTCCCTGCACCGATGAAGAATTCGCGATTTTGTACGGCACCACCTCTCCCGGCAATAGTCTGCAAAGTACAGGATTCTTTAGCGAGGTAACCCAACAGATCTTCAACCGGACCATCATCGACAGAAAGGAGAATTTCTATCTACCCAGTCTGCAGCTTGCAAGCTTTGCCGATGGCGAATTTGGAGAAGATTTCACTGATAATCTCGAAAAAATCATCCTGCTTGATAAAAGCAAATTCTGCAAATCAATTAAAGGAAAAAGCTATGCGGATAGAAATCCGATAAAGTATTTTGCGAGGGTGAATAGGTGTGAGTGAAGAAATCCGCTTTTATAAACAAGTTGTGTGCAACCCTCGCTGATTCGGACAAATTAACTTCAAATGATAACGAACTAAGAAAATTAAATTTATTATCACTCATGAAAACACTCTTAGAATTCTTTGTATGTATTTTTCTACTTTCAAATTGTACCAATTCGAATAATAATGCAGCAGATTCACTGAGGGAGGAAGAATTGCATAATCAGGAATTAAAAATTAAGGAGCAAGAAATAGCACTTCAAAAGCATCAGATAGATATACTTAAAGAACAACAGAATAATAATACTAATAATATTATGGATCTACCCAATCTCTATAAAAAGGTAAAGCCAAGTGTTTATTTAATATACACTTTAAGGTCACAGGAGGTTTCACAGGGATCGGCATTTGTTATTAGCTCTGATGGTATTGCAATAAGCAACTATCATGTATTCGAATCGGCATCAGATGCAATTGCTATCAATGAAAATGGCGACAAATTTCAAATTTCAGAAATTCTAGATTATGATAGAGAAATCGACTATATCATATTTAGATTGAATACAATGAGACCGCTATTTGCAGTAGAAATTTCAGATTTAAATCCGCAAGTAGGTGAAGACTGCTTTGCTGTAGGAAATCCAGAAGGTTTGACTCAGACACTTTCAAAAGGCATTGTTTCATCTTTTCGTGAAAATGAGAGATATATTCAAACAACGACGGAGATAACTCATGGAAGTAGTGGGGGGCCATTATTTAATCAATTCGGAAAAGTAATTGGAATCACCTCCAGTGGGAAAAGCGAGGCAAATTTAAATTTTGCTGTCAATATTCATAACGTTCCATATTCACGATATTTGAATATTGGAAGGAAAGAAAATACTCAACCTGACTTTGATATAATTCAAGCTAAAAACTTAATTAAACAATATTATTCAATTGTTGAAAGAGGTTCATTTGAAGATATAAACTCAATCTTTGATTCTAGAATGAGCCGCTTTTTTAGTTATTTTGATATAGACGTTTCCCAAGTAATTGAACTCTCAAAAGGATACAATAATAAATTTGGAATAATAAAAAGTCATTCTAAGGTCAGATGGGAAAGTTTCAGAATGAATAAGCTTGAAAACGGCAATTATTCGGTTGATTATATTTTAGATTATAATCTAACAAGAATAAATAAATCGAAGCCTTCAACTTTCGTACTTCATATTATTGCTGAACTGACACATGATTATCATGTTAAAGGAATTTATGAAGATATTATTGACAAGTATTAACTAAAAATTAGCACTACTGTCCACTTTAATCTAACTGAATAACAGTTGGTTATAATTTAGTTCTTTGACATCTTTGTAATCTACATTTGTAAAGAGCTCTTTTACAGGAGTTTTGTCAAGTAGAGAAATTCCTAAGACCTGTAATATTTCGTAGGTTGAACGGTCGATCTTTAGATCGTGACCAATAATTGCGACCAAACAGTATGCTATTATTGCGGAGTAAACCTGGATACGAACAGCATTTTCAGAAGTACCCCAAAAGGATTTAATCTTTAAATGCTGTTTGATCCATTTGAAGAATAGTTCAACTTGCCATCGGTTTTTGTAAAGCAGTGCTATCTGCTCTGCAGATAAATCCATATTGTTTGAGAGGAATACAAAATCCCGATTAGAGTCCTGATCGTAAAACTTAACCCTCCGCAGTTTGCCCGGATACTGTTTAGAAACATAGAAGCCAGTCAATTTTCCGACCTGATCACATTTAACTCCTGTTGTTTTGTCAACCTTGTTAGAGTACATTCTCGAAAACTGGAGATTGGTTTTAGCTCGGATCACAAAATATGCTGAATGATTGGTTATCCTGTATAATCTGGTATAATCAACATATCCCCGATCGAAAATATAGTAGGCTTCACTCTCATATGAAATCACATCCATTGCATTCACATCATTGACACTTGCTGCTGTAATATGCACAAATGCTGGTATTTGAGTGACAACATCGTAAAGAGTATGGAGTTTTATTCCTCCTTTGGCCCTGCGAAATTTAGCCCACCAAAACACATTCAGACATAGATCAATGGTTGTTGAATCAAAAGCATAGATCTTGCCCTTAATCTCGAAGTTGTCATTGGTATTTTTCCTACGGGCAATTTCAATCAAATAATAGGCAAACTCCTCAAAAATCTTGCTGTTTCGGTTCTCATTTGCTTTGGCAAAATTGCTTCTTGTGACGCTTGTGCCAAATCCCAAATGATATGATTTGCGACTATGAGCATCAATGGCTACAATCAGATCTCGCAGACTGTCCCGATTAGTAAGTTGTCCGAAAATCATGCACAGAAGTTGGTTCCAACAGGTAAAATGACGAACATGTTTGTTCCCTGAATACTTCAACACCAAGCCATCAAATACTCGTTGAGGTAAGAACTCTACTAATTGGGCGAAAACATACTTGCCTTTGTTCATGTAAGTGGATATATACCACCGAACTTAAGCTTTTCAAATCGTCACGCACCTAAAACCTTCGCAAAATGTAGATAGACAATGATTTCAAAGAACGAATTTCAATTTAAAGTGGACACTAGTGAAAAATTAGATACAAAGATTACAGATTTCTAGACAATTCAAAAAGATTTAATTAAAGAATAAGGGCTGCACGCCACACTGCCTTAGCGCCAGGGCAAGTGATTACTGAGAAAGGGAGCACCTTGCCCCGGCGCCAAGTTTGATATCGTCCGGCCAAATGCTTATTCTAATTTTATACTATTAACTGAAGAGAACAAAAATACTATTGGCAATTATTCTACCTTTCTAAAAGACTGTAGACAATTAAAAGCTAAATGCTATCAGATCAATGAAAATGGAGCACTGAAGACATAATAAAAGAACTCAATTTATCTCAATAATATAAACAAACTTTTTTACAATTTCAACTTGTTGTGAAAGTGATTTTCCTTTAATTGTATTAACTTTCTGCAATTGAAGCGGGGAATCTAATAAATTTATCAGATTAATTAAATAACTTGATTTTACTGCATAAGAAGCATTTTCTGCCTCCAGATTCTTTGCATTAATTATACCTATTAAATAACCATTGTTGTCAAAAAGAGGCCCTCCACTATTTCCTGGTTGAACAGGAGCAGAGATTTGATATGAAGTTATATCACCTTGAAATCCAGACTTAGAACTAACAATTCCATTAGTGAGTTTTATTTCATCCCCCATTGTAGCCCGGAGAGGGTATCCTAAAACAAAAATATTTTCACCAACATTTGCCACACTTGTCTTAATTACGAATGGTATTACGCCCAAATTAGTAAAACTATTATCCTCAATTTTGAGAATGCTTAAATCGTTGTTTTTATCAGTTATTATAACTTTTGCTGAATATGTTCTGTTGAAATCACCCTTAACTCCTCGAACTTTAATAGATTTAGCTCCTTCGATTACGTGGTTATTAGTAATGATCACCCCATTTGACGTGACTGCAAAACCAGTTCCTGATGAAGAAATAGCCGATGGAGTTTGAATCTTATCATCTGAAGTCGGGTACAATTTAATATATGCCGACTTATCAGTTTTATCAATGAAAACGTTCATTAATACTTTTTCAAAAGAAACATAGCAATTGTTGTTTTCTTCTTTGTTTCCCATTATCCACTTTGCAGTGAACAATAAAGGTGTGGCCGTTAACTCAAAAATTGCTTTTATTTCACCTTCATCCCAATCATTTTTATTGAATGCCCCTGAAATATATATTAAATGATAAATACCCTTAATTTTTTTTAGTGCCAGACGGTATTTTTCATCACTGCCTGAAGCTTGATATATCCCTTCAATATTATCAACTCCTTTTGTTTGAAAGGATTGCTTTATGGTTGATTCTGTCCAACAAGTTTTTTGCTTTGCAGATTTAAGCGTGTATTGGCTATTGTATGATCCTCTAGAATAATTATATGCAGATCGTAAACAATTATAGTATTGTGCCGCTAATTCTTGGTCAGTCTTTGCCTTGGTTGTTTGAGTTGTTGAGAACACCCATTCATATCCAAATTTTGGGCTCGTGAAATAAAGTTTTATATCATAACATTTTCGAATAATATTATAGCTATGATCTAATTCAGATTCTTGATTACTTGTAACTTCAATAAATACAATTTCAGCAATGTCGTATTTATCTAAACCTCCTTCTGGGAAAATTTTAATCAGTCCCAAATTATCAACATATTTATATAATGCATCAAATATCGGAATTTGTTGATTATTTGATGGTTTAGCTAGCATCGCATACTTTACTCCCCTTAGGAAAGATTCACATGAAGGTTTAGTACTTGCTGGAATGAAATTAATCTGATCACATTCTTCATCAATTTTTTGTGCGTAAATTGATGATATTGAGGGCTGAATGTTCGAACTATTATCTAATCTGATGCCAAAAAAATCCCAGCCTCCACTAGATCCTTCTATTAAATCAAATTGTGTAATTTGTTTAGGTATTGCCTCAAAAGTCGCTGAAAAATATATTGTTTTGTTGATTGTGGCTTTAGTTACTCCATCTGTATTGCTAATACCTTTTGTAGATATAAGCTTATAAATTTTACCATCTGCTTTAATATAGTATGCTCCATGCGTATTAGGGGGAAACAATAAAATAAAGCTTTCCGGATAACTTCGCTTTGTATACGTAAAATCGATAGTGGTCTGATTTACTTCACAAGTAATTCTCCATATTTTCAAATCTTTTTCTGCTTGAGAATTGCAAATCGGATCCAAATAAACTTGACAAAACACTTTACTTGAGAATATTATTATAAATAATAGAAAACCTATTTGCTTCATTTTAAATTAATTTAGGATAAATAAACTCTGGAGAAAGCAGTTGATGGATTAACAAATATAAATGTTTTCTAGAGTTTAAACTAAATAAGGCCAAAACTATCTTCACAGAGTCAATATCTAGTGTAAGAGAAGAAATAAGCTATTCTATCTGATATAAAAAATATTAAATAAGACTATTCAAGTCAACATGCCTACCCTTCGCGTTTAGGCACATGCCACAAACGCACAAGACCTCCCCGCAATTCTAATTTGTGGCAAGAGCCTTCCAGCCCGACCCACCCAAACTTTCGAGATTACTGTGTTTGATAGATTAATAAAAATAATAAATTTGAGTTACGATAATAAGGGCAGCACACAACCCGGGCTAAGCGATCATGGCTTTGCCCACCGCACTTGGCCCACAAACAAAGCCACATCGCCTAGCCCGAAACCGCCGTTTGCTGCAGTTACCCTTTCTCGGAAAAGAACCTGAATTGTTAATACAATTAGTTTGAAAAAAATAAAAAGATATAGATTTGTAATACTCAGAATATCATTCTCTTGAAAATTGTCTGACAGGATTGTACTATGAAAATTAGAAGAGAAGAAATATGGATAATTGAACAATTCCAAAAGCTCTACACTACCAGTTCTTTAGAAAACATATTAAAGTGTGAGTCGCCTGATTTTATTGCAAGTTTATCTGGTATAAAAACAGGAATTGAAATAACTCAAGTCTTCCAGGATTCAAATAATGGACAACATTCCAAGCTACAACAGTATTCTTCTGACTCAGCATCAATAACAAATCAAATAATTAAGGAATTACAACCTCTATTTAACTTCCATTTTTCGATCGGCATTGTGATTAGTGAAAAATATCCAATAAAAAAATCAAATAGAAAACAGATTATAAAGAATATTAAGGATAGGTGCATTCCTGCATTGTCTAATCTTCAAGATCGCCAAATAATTGACCTTGATTATTACGATGGTTTGCCTCAAGAGGTAGAAAAAATTTTCATTGACCGATTTGATAACATGGATTTTTCCTTTGATTCAAGGCCTGAAGGAGGTATAGTAAAAAACTTATTTTTAGATCACATTCAACCAATTCTCTCTCAAAAAGAACAAAAGATTAATAAATATCTAACTTGTGATCAATACTGGTTAATTATTGCAGAAGGAAAGTATTATGCTGGATCCTTTAGTAAGATAATGATCGAAACTCCTATAAACAGTTCATTTGACAAGGTTTTCTTAATTAGAACTAATAAAAATGAATTGATAGAATTAAAATGAAAAACCCAATCCTCTTTTCCCTACTAATTCTCTTTATCGTGTCCTGCAGCGATAAGGAGAATGGCTACATATATCCGGGTATGATTCATGCCGGTCAGAGTAGTGGGGTTGGGATTAGATATGTGGATGTAGAGCCGAATGAACTGATTGTGAAAAAGGATAATCATTATGGGGATACAACAAAAGTCCTGGACCTTAACAATGATGGTATTGCTGATTTTGAGCTGACACATTATGCCTTCGCTTCCATGCAGAGCCAGCATGATGAAAGTCTTAAAATTACAGCGCTTGGACAGAATTCTGTGTGTACTGTCCCGACAGAGAATAATTGAGTTTCCCCTCTAAACTATATGGATACAATAAACGAAAAACTCAATTGGTCAGATTCTACTTCAATACTTTATACTGTTTCCAGTCATTGGTCAATGAATACAGGTTGGATTGATGAGGTTAGCGGTTATTGGTATAACTATGAAAGTATCTATATTGGCGTCAGATTTACAGCCGATAACAGGCAATTGTATGGCTGGATTGATATGAGCGGAAATGTACTACGACAGTATGCGGTAACTGAGCCGTATTTAGAGTAAAGATTATATGCCTGAGCGAGAATAGTATTATTCTGTTCGCCTTCGCCAATGAGCAAGTTCTCACTATTACCTTCCTGTATACTAAACACAAATAACCTCATCCATAAGTGCTGCATATTGCACTTTCTTATTAACTTAATCACTTATATCAGGCCGAATTAACACAATAGTGCCATATAATGCTCTTTTTATTGAATTACATTAAACTTATTGTACTTTTGTATAAAATAGAGCCATATGTTGCACTTTGAAGGATTGATCAGGATTATAAAAGAGCGCAGGGAAGTGCTGCAGGTAACGCAGGAAACCCTGGCAGAATTAAGCGGAGTTGGCTTAAGAACCCTGAAACAGTTTGAATCTGGAAAAGGGAATCCAACCTTGCTGACATTACAAAAGATAGCTGATGTTTTGGGACTGGAAGTCGGTATAAACCTTAAGAAAGTATCCCTCAATAAATGAGAAAGGCAAAAATACTATTCAGGGATGAGGAAGCCGGTGTTTTAACGCAACACGATGATGGTTCATTTACCTTCTCCTATACTGAGCTTTGGTTGAAGGACAGCAATAAGCCGGGGATTAGTCTAAGCCTGCCTAAAACTGCTGAAGAGTTTCATTCGCAATACCTGTTTCCGTTTTTCTACAATATGCTTCCTGAAGGCTCCAATAAACAAGTGGTTTGCCGGCTCAATAAAATAGATCCTTCAGATCATTTTGGACTACTTCTGACATCAGCAAAATATGATAGTATTGGGGCGGTGAGAGTTTTAGAAACTGGCTAAAATTATTTAGCGGGTAAAAAAGAATTCATCCGCCGGCTGGCGGATGGATTCTTAATGGAATAGCGCTTTTAGACAATCTCTTAAATATAGAGTAATAATGAGTTTGCCAGAAATAAATTTTTGTCCCGGTACCTTGGCTGAAGGCTTCCACACTTACAGCAGAACCTGTTTGAACAGGATGTTCATGGGAAAGTCTGTTAATCATATTTTGCCATATGACTCACCGGCTATGGATGCTGAAACAAATGAGTTTTTTGATCAAAGCAGGAAACGCATATCTATTTCGGGAGTCCAGGAGAAATATTCTGTACTGCTGGAAAAGAACAAATTAAGGCTGGCAAATGAAGGAGAAAGAGGAACCTATATTCTGAAACCTATACCAGGTGTTGGCAAGAGGCCTGACCAAATGCCGGCCAACGAACATCTTACCATGCAGATTGCCCGTCAGGTTTATGGAATAGAAACTGCCGAAAATGCCTTGATTTTCTTCAGGAACGGAGCTCCGGCATATATCACAAAGCGTTTTGATGTTAAGGCAGATGGCTCAAAGCTGGCGCAGGATGATTTTGCATCCTTAGCCGGAAGAACACCTCAAACCCATGGAGAGCATTTTAAATACCAGGGAAATTATCTGGAGCTATTTCAATTGATGAAGTCTAATCTGACCACATACAAAATAGAGGCTCCTAAACTGTTGAAAATGATCGTCTTCAATTATTTGTTCTCAAATGGAGATGCCCACTTCAAAAACTTTTCCCTACTTGAAACCCCAATGGGCGACTACAGGCTCAGTCCGGCCTATGACCTTTTGAATAGCCGCATTCATATAGCGGACAAGGACTTTGCATTGGATGACGGGCTCTTGCCTAAAAATCTGGCTCAGGGCAAAATCAGGACTCAATTTGCCCGGCTCGCAGATCAAGCGGAAATCAGTACCCGGATACTTGATGACATCCTGACCTTAATGCTGTCAAAATCCACGCTTGTTGAAAAAATGATATCCGCCAGTTATCTGAACGATCCGACTAAAAGGAATTACTGGCAGGCATATAATGGCCGATTGAATCAATTATTGAAAGCATAGGTTGG
>JADJHD010000002.1 GCA_016707705.1 Bacteroidales bacterium | reverse complement strand
GTTCCAATAATTGGAAAAACAACCCAACAGTATCCCAATAGTCAATGTGGAAAGGCAAGTTTTTTCATTTGAAAACTCTCTCGGGGCTGGTAATACACTAGCGGAAGTAGTGTCTTATGACATATCGAATCCAAAGACTCTCACTGGATGGTCATCTGCCCTTATATACCACTACTGCATAAACAACTGATTCCCAGCGTTAAATCATGATATGGTTTCATTAGTAGGGAACCCGGATCCATGAAACCTTAAATTCTTATTCCCACAATAAAGGTCTCAATTCCATAGGCCCGATTGGAAACATTACGGGATCCTTCTTTGGGGAAAGCAATCCTTTGCAGGGAATCTAGCAAATTTCCGCGTGATGCTTTTTTCTAGTGGGAGAAACTTGAAATTTAGCACGGTGGGTCCATAGGGTGAATGTTGTAAACCCTGAAAGTAGTACTTTCCCATCTTCCTGCTGTTTCTGGTAGTAAGTATTAAGTCGGAGATTGGTGGAAAAAGCAAGCTTCTTCAGGCAGTGATGCTATAGAAAAGGATTTAGGCTAGTTACTACATATATAGGGTTTCTTACTCGCTTGTCGCGTATTCCGGAATCAGCTTATCTAGCCGGGATCACGTGGTGAATAAGGAGAAATCTGAGCTGATGGTCACCTGTTTGTGGTGGTACTCATTTCCCCTTTTCTTCCAAGTGACAGCTCCGCCTTTGGAGGATAATAATATAGGCCGAAGAATGAGTTTTTTTTTCTTGATTGGAAGGATCAATATAACTCCGTAAATCTTACACTGGAACTTAAACTGGCTCCCCATTGGCTGCTGGCACCCAGCCAGTTGCTAATTCCTCTTGGATGTATTTCACCGCATTTTGCTGTATATCGTCCCCCAGCAGCACCGTCGAACTCATCAAGTCCAATATTCAGAACCCCAACCGGTACTTCTAACTCAACTGATTTTCCTGCATTTTCAATGGAATGCTATCCTGTACTCCGGCCTAATATTCCTTCTGAGCTTAAGAGTGATAGGTTAATATCGATGCGCTTGTTGATGATAAAATCTCAGTGACTGCTTTCAATTACAGCATTTTGAATCGGTTGCTTGAGTCTGAATCCCGTATAGATCTCACCATTTTCCATACAAACCTATTGTAGATGGATAGTTGGATGCTCTTATCAAGAACCTCGTATATCCACTTGCTGAATATCTGCAAAATCCTCGGCACTGGTTCCTTCTGGAATGAAGAGTGAAAACTCCGCACTTAAAAGTTGTAGTAACTGGAATTTCCTGTTTCCACACTTTATCATAGAGAGAAGCGATTCCACCTGAGGTAATTTCACTGGAGTAAAATCATTACCTTCCTCAAAGGTGCCTTTTAAGTGGTTGCTTTGATCGACGATGCTTCTCTCTTTATCTGGAAGCTCTGAGATAATAGGTTTATAGCCTATATATGAGGGTACTTCTTTTCAGCCACAAAACATACAGTTTTGCAGATCGGAGCAGAACTATCACTATATTGTTTTTATATCACTTAATTGACAGGGTTTATATTTCCGGATGCATCCTGAACTTCGTTGCTGAAAAAGAAGACGCCGGATCCGGGAAACCGGACAAAAACAGGGTCTGTTAGCGTTCCCAGCCTACACTATTAAAGACGACTAAGGGTACATTGAATTTCTTCACTACTTATCCTTGTTGGAAGTGATGTCTCAAGATTTGAAAACAGTATTTCTTCAGCAAGATTCCTGGCAAGATTATACTTTTCCTGGAAGAGGGCATCCGTAATGTCGCCATGTTTACCACCCCAGCCATGATCAGGGTAAATACGTGATTCCCAAGCTTCATTGAGCTTATTCACCGGGTAATTTCTGAAGGACTGATCTGTCCATGCATTCGCTGTTGCAAATTTTTCAGCAGCAGTCAATAGGATATCCGCCTCCCGGCTGGCTTTAATGGCTTTCTGATGGGTGGGTCCATGAATATAAAGCCATACTGCCGGTCTTTCTCCTTGATGTTTAGGAATGATCGATGCATTGTTGCTGAATTCATTGATGAAATCCGGTGTCAGTGCAAGTTTAATCTTCGGTAATTCAATAGGTATATAATTGCCCTTTTCATCCTGTATTTCCGTGATCTGATTCCAGTCCCTGATTAGATGGCTATAGTCTTTGGCAGGACTCATATCCCAATCAGAAAACAAAGGAATGACAGGATTATCAGCATTGGGTTCATAGTATCCTTTCCAGCTCATTGAGTTTTTAGCAATGTACTCAGCTGCTTCATAAAAATTTCTTTGCAGTGGGGTGAAATCTGTTCCATAATGACCTGCTGAGTAGGTGGTTACAAATGAGCCATCCGGGCTATACCATTTGAAAATTCCTTTTTCCATGCGGCTGAGGGCCAGGAAATTCGTTCCCGATTTTTTTAGAATTTGTGGCATCTGCAAAGTCCGCCCGGGTACATCCTGGTTCCAGTAGGTGTTTGCAGTATATCCGAATTCCTTCATTAACCAGCGGGCACCAAAATAAAACTGTCGGGTCAGGGCCTCACCTGAAAAAATCTCTTCATAAGGTTGTGTATAACTTGAGCCACAGGATAAATTCCCGTTTTTTAGCAGGCTTGCTACAAGACTTTTTCTTTCAGGATGCCTGGTGATATACTCCTTAAGCATCAGTGCATCTTCGATATCAAACCTGTATTCAGGGTCTGTTTGTGCTTTATCAAAAAGAGGTGTGAGTAACATTGTATCCCTCAGAAGTATGCATTTTCAGGAGAATCCATCCATGCAATGTCCTGGTGGCTCGAATTCATGAGGTAAATGGTTCCCTTGGAAAGACCTGAACCTGCAAGTGCTTTTAACGAACTCACGGTTTTGGGTTTATACGTCCTTATCGCATGGATTTCGTATGAGTTCTCTCCTTTTATTACATCAGCCTGTAATAATGCCTTATAGGTGAGCCTTGTGGATTTTCTTTCTGCGTCAATGGATGGTAAACTCAGGATTTCACCATATTCATCGGAAATTGCAACTGATGCACCAACGGGAATAGCTTTCTTTAATGATAGTCTGCAGACTTGATTCCCTGATTCATCAGTCACATTCAGCAGGTAGGATTTCTTATTGATTTTTACAGAAACGGTTTTCCCTGCATATGTTTTAGGAAGCTGCACCTGAGTTGAGGACTGGATTTCGCCCGCTGATCAATAGTTTAGCCCAGGAATTATAACTGACAGATTCCTGTAAATAGAAGAAGGCATCAAGTGCTTTATAGATGATGATCCAGCTATTGCTTCCTGATGCTGATCCTACTATTTTAATATTGAGTGGTTTTCCGGGACTTAACCAGCTATTTGGTGCCCAGAGTGACATATATCCATGAGCATCAGAGTGTTGATCCATTTCAACAGTGATAAAGGTAAGTATGCCTCCATCTTCCGACTCCAGTTCAAATTTCTCCCTGTTTCCTGTGGGGATGATAAAACGCTTGACTCCATTGATATAAACATCAAATGTTGCGGAAGCATCAGTCATATCTATAGCAGCAATCCATACGAAACCTGAGCCTTTCTTTCCTGTTTCTGCATTTACATCGGAAGTTTGCCATTCAATAGCCATAGTACCATCGTTGCAGCGGGTAAGCAATGCATCTGTAAGATCATTCCGGAAACTATGATAACTGAAATCATTGCCTGGTAAACTTCTGACAAATCCTTCTTGATATTCCCTGGTTTTTATGGCAAAATCTGTCAGTGCCATGGAACGGTTGTTTTCTTGAGCCTTTCCTTTAATACCTGATAGCTGCAGGAATATTATCACCAGATAATAAAGCCTTTTATGAATCATACCTTTAGTTTGAAGTTGGGAATTATTGTAAATCCAGTCAAATTGAACCCGATTTTGCAATCCTTACAAAAATAAGCAAATAGCATATCAGCCTTCATTGTCAATTCTTATTACTTTTAACTACCTCTTTAGTTAAAAATAATGGAAGTAGCAGGAATTAATGAACTTAAACGATCTCTGGGAACCTTGAAAAGCAAGGAATTAGTAGAGATATGCAGCCGATTGGCCCGATACAAAAAGGAAAATAAAGAGTTAATAAGCTATCTCCTTTTTTACAATGGGGATGAAAATGGTTTTATACAGGCTGTAAAGAATGAGATTCATCAAGGGTTTGAGAGTATTAATAGCAATAATGCTTACTTTTTCCTCAAAGGATGCAGGAAAATCCTGAAAGTCACCAATAAATACTGCCGTTTTTCCGGTAAAAAAGAAACAGAGGTTGATTTATTGATGTATTATTTGAAAACTCTGAAGGAAACTGCTTACTCTTTTGATTCATCAGTGACACTTGGAAAATTTAAGGAACGGCAAGTGGTGAAAGTAAGAAAGGTGATAGCAAATTTGCATGAAGACCTGCAGTTTGATTATAATTTGGAATTAAATAATATTGAGTCGTAATGGTATTTGCCCTGGTTGTTGATAAAAACTGGTAGTAGTTATTAACAGTCTATTGCGTTTCGCTGCATAGTTGAATAATTTTGATTCTTCTATTATTAACATTAATTATTACAGTTTTCATCAGAGTACCTCATTCCTGTTTTACAAATTGATTCAGGACATTTAGAAATAAGAATTGTGTCAACCAGGCAATTTTATTGCCCAAGGTTTGGACTTCCATTTTAGTTTATCGTATTCATTATTAACTATTTAATTATTTACTATCATGAGAAATTTACTTTTCATCTTCATGTTTATTCAATTATCAATTCCCTGTCTTTACAGTCAGTTACCATGGTCGCAGTTGGATTCTTTCATCGTGAAAAGGCATAGTCAAGCAAATAATCAAGTGGTTGAGATAGAAGTCCCGGGAGTTCTGCCGGTACATTTCAGGATGCCTGTTGCGACCATAAGCCCAACCGCAGTGTTACTTTGATGATGTCCCCGCTTACAGTTGGTCTTTTGGCTGTGCAAATACTGTGGGGGCAATGGCTGCCGGATATTACGATAATCACGGGTATCCTGGTATATATACAGGGATTTCAAATGAAGGCCTCATGCCTCTGGATAACATCCTTTGGGGCACAGTGAATATCAATGGAGAAATCAGGAACCAATGTCCTCTGAGCGCTACCATGATGGGACTGGATGAAAGACAGTCTTATGGCCATGTGGATGATTTCTGGTACCAATACCATCATTACGGCCCTGATCCTTATATCAGTCTTAACCGGAACCGACATGCAGATGAAGATTGTACAGGGGATTTTATGGGTTCCAACCAGTCGGCTTTTAGCAATGCTGATGGAAATACAAGATTCTTTTTTCTTCCGGATGGTGCCCTTTATATGACTATACCGGGAATGAGCCGAATCAACGGGATGGTTGTCATGGCCTGCGCCTGTTCTATGAGTCAAAAGAATGTGTACTCATCGAAAACTTTACACAATTGGTAGCCGGGATGTATGGCAATGTAACTGGTTTCACATTCAACCAGTTCATGGAAGAGATTGATAACGGAAGGCCGGTGTTAATTCAATTAGCCGGTCATTGTGTACTAGGCTTTGGTTATGACCAGTCGGGACAATACATTTATCTGCATGATACATGGGATTATTCTGTGCATTCAATGGTTTGGGGTCAGAATTATGCCGGGATGCTCCACTGGGGTGTAACCGTGCTTCGGCTGGCGGCAGATTATGAACCCCCATTGGCTGAATTCACAACCTCTTCAGTGAGTATTTGTGCAGGGGAAATGGTTCAATTCCAGGATTATTCGCTTTATTCTCCAGAAAGTTGGGACTGGACCTTTGAAGGTGCTCAAAATCAAACTTCAGGTGAACAGCATCCCTATGTAATCTATCCTGAAACCGGCGTATTTTCTGTAAGTCTCACCGTTACAAATGCGTATGGGTATGATTCAAAAATAATCCATTCGCTGATTAATGTAGGGGAACCTTGTTACTGCCAGGTAAATGGAAATGGTGAAGTATTCATTGAGGAAATACGATTTGGGAATATTATCAGTTTGACAAATTACAGCCAGGGTGGCTATTCAATGATTGATAATCTGAGTACGATGGTGTATGCTGGCCTACGCTATCCAATCTTAGTGCGGGTTTCGTCTGAAACACCTGGTATCAGTAAATGTGGCGTTTGGTTGGATTGGAACAGGGACATGTTTTTCGATGAGAATGAATTAATAGTCTTAGATAGGGCAGGAGCGGGTTTATATACAGGCCTTGTCCTGGTACCTCTCAATTCTGTTACAGGAGGGTCTCGTATAAGGGTCCAGGTAAATAATGACTCCTATTTCTATGCTTGTGGTGTGTGCAGCGGTGAAACAGAGGATTATCCATTCCTTATTGAAGATGTCCAATCGTCTAAACAGCTGATGGTCAAAGTCTTTCCAGAAGGATTATTTCAACACGGACCAGGTTTATTATCAAAAGCAAAAACTGAATTGGGAAATGTTTTCCCGGACGATATTGTGGATGTAGTTTCAATAGAATTGACAGAGGCTTTTGCTCCTTTCACACAGGTATTTTCTTCTCAAAATTTGACATTAAACAACCAGGGATTGGTTCTAATGAGGCTGCCTTCATCTTTTAATGGCACTTACTATTTGATTATCCGCCACAGGAATAGCATCGCCACCTGGTCAGCAACGGCCATCTCATTTGAAGGGAATAGCCAATTTGTTGATTTTACCACCTCCATATCAAGTGCCTATGGCCAGAACCTGCTTAGTGATGGGATTAATGCTTTGCTTTATGCAGGAGATATCAACCAGGATGGTAGTGTTAATGTAAATGATATCATAATTGTTGAATCATCTGCAACTACATTCCAAATGGGCTATTTATTGGAAGACATAAACGGTGATGGGCTCATCGATGCTGAAGACCTGATTATTGTTGATAACCATGCAGCACAGCAAACAGGTATTATCAGCCCTTGAAAGCTGATCTGGTAATTTACTGTGTTTTCTTTGTAATGCTGATTTACAAATCTTTTATGCACCTCACACTAAAAGAGTTGGATTTGTCGTAACTGCTACGTCCCGATTGATCACTGACAGCAGAAAGATAACGGGTCCATGCCCTTGATGTACTACTTACAGGGGATGACCACCATAACCCATCGTATCCGGTGCTTCCAAATGCACCCCCTTGAACAAGGTAACCACCGGGGCGCGCATCAAACCCATATGCATCACTTCCGTTTCCACCTTCAAGCCAGAAACTGGACGATTTTAGATTCTCTCCTGAATTGACACCTCTGAGATTAAGATTATCCCAATCCGGACTCCCTATTGCAGTATGTGTATCGACAGCCCCTTCCAGTACTTTCCAGTCTTCGTCTATCGGTAGGTGCCACCCTTGAGGACAAATGCCCTGGTAACCGGTGACCAGGTATTGCATAACCTCATCCCACTGGTAGAGTCCACCATATTTTGTACAACTATCCTGGGAGTCACTATGGCAATATTTCTCCAGAACAGCATTATTTGCCATCGATTGGGCGCCTGGTATCATTGTGCCTATATTTAGATTTTCCTTCATCCAACACTGTCCAAAAATCTGAATGGTATGATATAACTGTCCTCCATAATTGAAAGAGGGTATTCCCGGGCATGAAATATTACTTCCCAATTGAACGATATAATCTTTGTCATGTTTGGGAGAGTCAACCATTCCTGATTCAATTCCATTTGAATAACCGATAATAAGAAGGATGTCACCTGTTGTGTATTCAAATCCTAAGGAAGATGAGGCACTTCTAAAATTCATCTCATGACTATCAACCCCTAAGTGTTCAATCTGGATATCCCGTGTATTGCCGTTACCCTGGCTGATCACTTTGACAGAGCTAATCATTCCTGCATATTCAATGGATAAAACATACATTCCTTTTAAACCCGAGGTCCATTGAAATCTGTGATATCCCTGTTCAAGTTTGAACGTATGTTGATATAGTATTCTTCCTGAAAGGTCAGAAATAGCAATAGTTGCAGGATAAACAGAGGGCAAATAAAACCCAAAAGTTGCATTTTCAGTTACCGGATTTGGTGAAAAATCTATATTTCCCGTGGAAGGATCTTTTAGACTCCATTCCTTAAGACCAACCTGGTAATCAAGATGAAGCACTGTATCAGGCCAGCTAAGCATGGTATCGCATAACTGAGTACGGTTAATCACTTTTACACTATCTAACTGTCTGTACTGAATATTACTCCGTGCTGAGAAAGTTAACCTCATCACAGGCATCTGGCTGAAACTAATCAATGTTATTAAGAGGGCCAAGTTCGTTAGTAAAACTTTTTTGCACATAATAGTTATTTTTTTAGTTGATCTATGCTCTTATCTATACATATCCGACAACCAAATGCCTGAATAGCAATCACTGTAAAATTACAAAAGTAACGCTCAATTTTATAAAACCATTTTAAAAATATACGATGTAAAAGGATATTGCAATTCAGTATCAGGGGATTACAGGAATATTCAATTTGAATAAAGGATCCTGTAAAAAAATGCTTGAGTTTTCCATTGCTACTCTAAAAGTGACTTAATACATGGCAGGTTTAAAGAAATCAGTATACAGCAATTGGAGATAGGCTTTGGATTGCTGCTGTAGTTCAGAGTCTTTGTCTTCAGTTGAATGTGTGAAAGTATTTGTCACTATGTTATAAATCATAAAATCATTGGCACTTAGGTAACCAAAGCCTTCATTAAAGGTGTAAAATGCAAATGGATTAGGTTTCTTACTAAGGATGTTTTTACTGAAGATAAATTCCTTGCTTTCTAAGTTTAGCTGACTGAGTAAAGTTGCTACAAGATCAGTCTGCGATGAGATAGTGTGAATGACAGTGTCACTTTTTGATAAAGCTCCCCCGCACCAGATCATTGGTATATGCTGTCTGAAGAAATCTTCAGAACCTGAATTTCCAGGGATTTTTGTACCATGATCAGCAATGATCACTACCAGTGTATTATTCCACCAGGTTCGTTGCTTTGCTTCCCTGATAAAGTTTCCGATCGCCATATCCGTATAATGGAGAGAGCTCAGGAATTTTGACTCCATATCAGTTCCCTTCATCAAAGGTTCAACAGGGATATCAAAAGGCTCATGACTTGTTAATGTAAGAATGGTCTTAAAAAAGGATGTTTCTTCTGAAGGTGTTTCTTTCAGAAATCGATCAAAAACAATATGATCCCAGGCTCCCCATTTCGAAGAGAGCTGATCGGACCTGAAATCCGGTTCTGAGATAAAATGTTCAAATCCTGCCTGGATCAAGAATGACCTGTAGTTGGCAAAATCAAGGGTTCCACCGTAAATAAATGAAGAAGTATATCCAGCTTTTTTGAGAATTTTAGGTAAAAAGCTGATGTTTTCAGTTAATTTCTGGTATTTCAATGGTGAAGATCCGGGTAGTGAAGGATAGGCCGCCAGTACAGCTGCAATACCTTTATCGGTGCGATCTGCACTTGCAAATACTTTGTCAAAAAGTATCCCTTCTTTGGCTATGCTATCCAGGTTTGGGGTAATCCCTTTTATCTTTCCGGTTACTCCAACGGCTTTAGCAGTAAGACTTTCAACAATAATGAAAATGATATTTGGCCGATCAGTTTTTAAAACTGGTATAATACCTTCACCTTGATCTAACATCGGTTTTACCAGTTCATTCATCCTCGATTTCTCAAAATAAATGTATCTCTTCTCAAGATCTTTGGATTCAGTGATAGAAAAGGCCACATTCCAGACTGGGTTAATTGCAGCATGGTTGGCAAACTGGTTACTTGAAAAATAAGCCGAGCTAATGGTGAGGGAGGACACTCCAATTCCACCCCTGATTGGAATGAATAATGCCATTAATAAAAAGGGGGAGATGAAAAGAGATAACTTGTCTTTACTCAGTGACCGAATCTTGTGAATAAAGAGCATCATATAAAGTTTATAAACCACAAATGCGAGAACCCCAACAGCAAGAAATCCCAGGAACCATGTCCAGAAACCGGCAGATGCAGTCATAGCTTTCAGATTGCCCATGTAAAACAAAGGGGTGGCATCCAGTCTGAATCCCCAGTACGAATAAAGTGAAATATCTACCACCAGCAGCAGACTAATAATGATTGAAACAATTGCCTGGTATACTCTGAAGAAGGGTACCATATACCCGGGCCCTGTTAAAGAGCTGAAAAAAAGCAAGAGTCCCGGGAATATAGCAATGTAGGAGGACATAGAGAGGTCCAACAGAAATCCATACCTGATCGTATTCAAGGCATCCGGGAAAGTGAATCCAGCCTGGGAAGGTGCCTGAATCAGGAGGAATGCTATTCTTCCCAGTACAAAAAACAGATACCAGAATACAATTGAACCAACAAGTACGATTATACGGTTCTTCATCTACAATTCAAATTTCAGTCTGCAAAAGTCCTCAAAAAATTGATACCAACCATAATGGAAAGTATGCTTCTAAATTCTGACACTCATGGAATAAGAAAAGAGGATTTTGATAAATTTGATGGATTGTAAATATGTTTGCCACATCTGGCTTTTAGACTTATTCATGTATGGAAAATGATGAGTTGCACGCCCTTCTCATGCAGGAAAATTCACGGGCAAATACGGATTTTGTTGGAAATATTGTTAAGAAGAAGCCTGAGTTAATTCATGCCTTATGGGAGATTTACCTTTCTGACCGAGGCCCCTTGTCCCGCAGAGCTGCCTGGATCATTGATACTGCAAGTGAAAATGAGCCATCCTGGGTTGAACCCTACCTGGAAACTTTGATCGACCTATTGCCAACGTTCGGTCACGACGGAATGAAACGCCACGGATTAAGGATGATTTCAAGAAACCCATTGCCTGAAAACAGGTTGGGTGAACTGACCAATCTTTCTTTTGAATGGCTATTGTCAAAATCAGAAGCCGTTGCTGCCAAAATGTATTGTATGCTGATCTTATTTGAGGTTTCCAAGCAAATGCCTCAAATAAGCAATGAATTGATTGATACCATTGAATTTCAAATGTCAGAAGGAAGTCCGGGGTTTAAAAGTATCGGGAAAAAGATTTTGAAACAGTTGTATAAAAATGATTTAGAAATTTAGAAATTTAGAAATTTAGAAATTTAGAAATTTAGGGATTAGGAGATTAGGAGATTAATAGATTAGGAGATTAAGAGATTAGGAGATTGGGAGATGAAGAGATGAAGAGATGAGGAGATGAGGGGATTTGGAGATGAGGAGATGAGGAGATGAGGAGATGAGGGGATGCTCTGAAGGCATTGGTTATAAGCTAGATCCAGATTGGCAATAAAGGATGTCCCCTCCGCCGAAGGCCCCACACTACGAAAATTCATAAGAAAAGTTTAAATCAAATTGTCAGTCAATCAAAGGATTTGAGTCAAGATCAAAGTTCAATCCAAGTCCCAAGGGAATTTTGCTTTTTCATCTTGCCCCAAAGGGAACCTGGCCCTTTTTCCCGCCACAATTATGGATGCAGATCTGAACCTCCGGATATATATCACTAAATTTGAGCACAAAGAATTATAATTGTGCCCGGAAATCTATTGTTTTGTAGTATTAATTACTTGTCCAGACAAGATTTGGAATTCATACCTAATAATTAAGTTGTAAATAATATTTACTCCCAATGGAAGAAATAGAAAAATACATTCAGCAATTCCCTGAAAATGTGCAGCAAATATTAAATAAACTAAGGAAACTGATCAAAGAAACTGCTCCGGAAGCAGTTGAATCCATGGCTTATGGAATGCCTGCCTACAAATTGAATAAAAAGCCATTGGTTTACTATGCCGCTTACCCAAAGCATCTGGGTTTTTATGCTACCCCAACCGGGCATGCTAAATTTATGGTCGAGCTTTCAAAATTTAAACAAGGTAAAGGATCTGTGCAATTCCCTTTGGACCAGCCTGTTCCTTTTGACCTGATTGAACGGATCGTGAAATTCAGGGTGGAAGAAAACAAGTCAAAATCCAGGAAGTAAAAATAAAAAAAGGAACCCCACCGGAATTCCTTTCTCTTAAAATCTCTTACTTCGTTGTTTACCGCATATCATCAATGGTAACCCCGGGATGATCGGCTTTGTTGAAAGTAAATTCCTTGTCATTAATGGGTTGATCGGTGACGAATTTATTCACCAGGTAAGTAAATACACTCCCCCCTTTATCATGAATGACAAACTGCTGAATTTGTTTTTTCGTTTTGTCAATCGAAAGTTTCACCTTAATAAATGATTTTCCTTTTGCAAGAGGATAAAGTTCAATAATCTGGGTATTCCCTTTCTCTTCAATAAACTTCGATTTGTATTCCTTTGAATAATTGCTTAATAACTTCGTTGGGGTAAAGGAATCATCATCCACACCTGCATTGTTGATTTGAACTTCGTTGGCATCTTTAAGGTAAGTCCACACTGTTTTTCCGTCAGAAATCACTTCCTGCCTGGCAACTAACAGTTTGTATTTATCTCCTTTGGATTTTAGGGTTCCATTGAATTTATCATTGATTTTCTCCTTCTTATTCTCCATGGTGTAGGTGAAATCAATCAGAACGGTTTTGTAAGCCTTCGTTTTCGCGGAAACTTCATTCAGGATGGTAGTGGCTTTTGTCACCCTGGGCATAACTTCCGATGGCTATTGCCAGGAGTAATGAAATGATGATGGATTTCTTCATTTATATGATTTGTTAGAATTCATTATGATTTTCTTTGCTCCGTATATCTTTCAAATATTGTTCCAAAGCAAATTCTGTTGCAATTCTTACTTCACGGGCTTTACTGCCTTCGAATGGACCTACAATTCCGGCAGCTTCCAATTGGTCAATAATTCGGCCTGCACGGTTGTATCCAAGTTTCAACTTCCTTTGGATCAGGGAGGTAGAGCCTTGCTGTGAGGCTACAATCAGGTAAGCGGCTTCTTCAAATAATTCATCCCTCTCATTAGGATCCATATCTTCCATGGGTACAGTATCCTCTTCATTGAATTCGGGAAGAGCATAAGCTGATGGATAGCCTCTTTGGGAACCAATAAACTCAGTGATTCTTTCTATTTCGTGGGTATCAATGAATGCACATTGCAGACGAATTATATCCCCACCTTGTGACATAAGTAAATCTCCTCGTCCAATCAATTGATCAGCTCCTCCTGTATCAAGAATGGTCCTGGAGTCGATCTTGGAAATTACCCTAAAAGCGATACGTGCCGGGAAATTCGCTTTGATTGTTCCGGTAATAATATTTACGCTGGGTCGCTGTGTGGCAATTACAAGGTGTATTCCAATGGCTCTTGCTAACTGGGCCAGACGCGTTATAGGGTGCTCTATCTCTTTACCAGCGGTGAGTATCAGATCAGCAAACTCGTCAATCACCACCACAATGTAGGGCAGGAACCGATGGCCCTGTTCAGGATTGAGTTTCCGGGCAATATATTTTATATTATACTCTTTTATATTTCGCACCTGCGCATCTTTCAGCAGATCATAACGCTGATCCATTTCGATGTTGAGCGAATTCAAGGTCCTGACTACTTTCCTGGTGTCAGTGATGATTGCTTCCTCCGAATCGGGAAGTTTAGCCAGGTAATGCCTTTCTATTTTTGAAAATAGTGTTAACTCCACTTTTTTGGGGTCCACCATTACAAATTTTAATTCTACAGGATGCTTCTTATACAAAAGTGATGCTATAATGGCATTCAGCCCTACTGATTTACCTTGTCCTGTTGCTCCTGCCATAAGGATATGGGGCATTTTGGTAAGGTCAGCTATAAAATCCTCATTGGCAATGGTCTTTCCAATGGCGAAAGGAAGGTCAAAACGGGTATTGCTGAATTTTTCAGAACCCATGATGGTCTTCATTCCAACAATCTCCGGCTTTTGATTTGGAACTTCAATCCCAATGGTTCCCTTACCCGGAATAGGAGCAATGATACGAATACCAAGAGCAGAGAGACTTAAAGCAATATCATCTTCCAGGTTCTTGATCTTGGAGATCCTTACACCTGGTGCAGGAATAATCTCATAGAGTGTTACAGTGGGTCCAATGGTTGCCTTGATCTTGTCGATCTGTATGCCATAATTCCCTAAAGTAGAAACAATCCGGTTTTTATTAGCCTCAAGCTCTTCCTTGTTAACATTAATGGAGCCTCCTCCATATTCATCCAGCAGATCAATACCTGGCAACTGGTAAGTGCCCAGGTCCAGGGTTGGGTCATAAGGTGTATCGATAGTATGATGTTCGGGGGTATCATTGGTTTCTGCCTCTTCTTCCGGTTCATCAATCTTAAGAAGCGGAGTGGCAGGTGTTACCGGGGTGAAAGGAGGATTATTGACAGGCTCAACAGTGAATTCAACTTTGGAAGCCGGTGCTTGCTTGGTTGTTGCTACTGTAACAGGTTCAAAATCAATATGTCTTTCATTAGATGGCTGATTCTTTTCAGTTTGTTTAGTTTCTTTTCCATGGATACTCTCGTCCTTCACTGCAAATTCCACGGTATTGTATTTATCAACAGGAAAATCGGAAGAAACTGAATTTTTTTGATTATTGAGCGCAGCATCATCTGAACCGGCATCTTCCAAAGCTGATTTACGATCAATAATACGTTGTTTAAATGCATGCAGTGAAAAATTATATACCACTACCAGGAATGCCACAAGCACAAAAACAAGTAACAGAGATAAACCCATTTTACCCATAAGTCCTTCGAGCCATATAGACGTTTCAAAACCTGAGATTCCACCCAGTATGGATGCAGGAGTTCCTTTTAACAGGAAAGCTAATGCAACTGAAAGCCAGACCATCATCAATACGGCGATGCCGAAACTCTTTCCAAGTGGAATAATGATATGTTTAAGTGAAAGTCTTACTCCCAGGATGAACATCCAGATGACAAGGAAAAATGTTCCGATCCCGAACCCTTGTTTGATCATCAGGGTGGATAAAGCAGCACCCAGGCGGCCACCCAGGTTATGTGTTTCAAGGCTTTTATCGGAGAAACCCTGGAAAAACTGATGTTGGGAAAAATATCATCTGTTCCGCCATTGAACCAGTTGAACAGGTAGGAGATGAAGGTAACCAGGAAAAGAACGAAGCCAGTAAAGAAAAAATCCGACAACCTGGGCGACCTTTTCTAAACGCCCGACATTGGGTTCTTTCAGATCGTCGTTATCAGTTTTTGATTGACGGTTTTTCTTTTCTTTCTTATCCTTTTGATCCTTCGGCTCGGCGGCTTTTTGAGCCACCTGCTTCAGGGTGTTTTTAGGCATAAAATTGGTTATTTTCTCCTGCATATTCCGGAATTTCAATATCCATCAGGCTTTCCTTTACTTATTGATTTTTGTTCCCCAACCATTAGGGATAAAGGAGAGTTATTGATGCAAAAGTAAGAAAAATGAAGTAATGGCTTATCGATTGATTGTCAAAGAAAAAGAATCCCCCTATAGAAGGAGGATTCTTCCTGAAAGGGGATTTAAAAGCATTATCTGCTCTTATTAGCCTGGCGTAATTTCTGTAGTTCTGCTTCCTGTTGTCTGTTTGTATTCGGTCGGGATTTCAAAGGTTTTATTGGAAATCCTTCCGGCAGTTATTTCTGAAGCAGTAAGATGCATCGGAGCGCCTAATCCGGAGTAATCAAAATCGAGCAGAATGCCTTTAACACCTTTAGCAATGGTGTTAAAGTAAATATTATTGGAGCCAAGTTCATCACTATAGTAAACAGTGCTTTTCTGAACCTTACCACCACGATCCTTGTAGCTAATTTCACCGGATTTACACTTGTATCCGGCAATTGTTTTGGATTCTTTTAGCGGCATAAACGATGGGGCGTCTTCCTTCTGGAATTCTTCTTTAGTTTTCTTAATATAGAATTTTCCTTCTGCCAGATCCATCAGACGGGTAACAGAAATTTCGTCACCATTTACAATGAAGGTTTGCTTTCCATTGGGAAGTGTTACTTCAAATTTGGCTTTATTAGAACTAATTTGCATTATAATTGATGAAGGAAGAGCTGCAGCCATAGCAGTAGAAAGACTGGCCGGATAGGTGATCTTATAAGTTATGGTTCCTGTGAAACTCTTTGTCTGGGCAAAACCTGTAAAAACAAGGCTTGCAATTAAAGCGAGGGAGAAAACGGTCCTTTTAATCATTGAATTTGGATTTTTGTGTTTGAATTGATGAAGTAACGAAGCAGTTTGCCGTAAATTGCCCGATCGATCCCGGTAAATAATTATTTAACGGTTCTTAAGAGTTTATTCCAACGGATCTTGCCATTGAAAAGAGATTTGTTTGAGTCGAGCGACAACCAGACAAATACAGCTTTCCCGACAATATGATCGGATGGCACAAATCCCCAGAAACGGCTATCAGCAGAATTATGCCTGTTATCACCCATCATCCAGTAGTAATCCAATTTGAAGGTGTAACTGCTGGCTTCTTTATCATTGATAAAAATTTTATCCCCTTTCACTTCCACCTTATTTAGTTCATAGGCTTCAATTATCCTATGGTATAATGGAAGAGTGCAGGTTCAATGGAACAGTTTCTCCTGCTTTAGGTATATGAAGGGCCCGAAATTGTCAACATTCCATGCATAAGTCGAATCAAAGGGGAAAATATGGGGCTGCCAGTAACCCTTGGGTTGAATGTATTTTTCGACTGAAAGTACACTACTGATTTCTTTTACTTTGGCAAGAGACTCTGAGTAGTACAAGCAAAATTCATTTTCAACCCCTGTTTCTTCAACATCTTCTGTGATATTGCTTGTCAAGCACTTTGGATTGAAATAGGTGCCGTCAGTCTTAATACGATATTTATATTGCGCATTTTCAGGAAGTTCTGATGCTTTCCATTGATATAGACTACCTGGTCTTTTATTTCAAGATTATCACCAGGTATACCAATACATCTTTTAATATAGTTTTCCCTTTTATCAACCGGACGAGCAACAATATCACCAAAGTTGTACTTATCATTCCAAACTCTTTCGCGTCCCAATTCCCTGACCAGGCCATAATAACTCTGGTTTTGAACTTTAAGTGAAACAGTATCACCATCAGGATAATTGAAAACTACCACATCATTATTTTTGATAGAAGTAAAGCCCGGGAAGCGGTAAAAAGGCCATTTGATCCATTCTACATAAGATTTGGTATATTTAGTCAATGGCATAGTATGATGAACAAAGGGGAAAGCCAGGGGAGTCGTGGGAATTTTTGGGCCATAACTAAGTTTACTGACAAACAGGTAATCGCCAACAAGCAATGATTTCTCCATGGAAGAAGTCGGAATAACATAAGCCTCTACCATAAATATCCTGATAATGGAAGCAGCGACAACTGCAAAAATGATCGCGTCAATCCATTCCCCTTGTAACTGACTTCTTATATTTTGGCAGGAGGGAGGGTTCTGTATATGTTTCTGAAGATGCCAACCCGATCCAGGGAAGGTATGCATAAGGAAAAAATAACAGCCAGCGCCGTTCACTAATGAATTCTTTTTGTAACACTTCACCGTTTCAACAATCATAAGCATGATCATGAAGATGTTAATGAAGGGGACAAACATTAAAGCAAACCACCACCATTTTTTCCCAATGATTTCTATCCACACATAATAGTTGTAAACGGGTACCAATGTTGCCATGAAGGTTTTCCGGCGTCCTTGAATATCCAGAAAAGCAATATTGGAAACAATAAGATGAAGATGAGTATGATTGTCATGAGATCCATAAGGCGGTAAGGTTTATTGATATTTTCTAAATGGTATTCAATTTAATTTTCAATTTCGAAAAATCAATTTGACAGGTATGATGATTCGTGTGTAAAATTTGCAAGCCTGATTCCTAAACTGTTTTTTTTTAGGGTACAAATATCATGTAATCGTTTGGATTATGATCAGTTGCGTTCGTTAATTAGTGTTAATAGACAAGAATGCAGGTAGTTGCTTTAAACATTGATCTTAAGCAAATCCTTCATGCTAAAAAAATACCATGCTTCCAACCATAAATTCTGCAGCAAGTATTGCACCCTGGGCAAAACCTATCCTGTTTTTTGCCTCATGCCTGATACTGATTATATCATTGGTTGATTGCCATTGAACCAGGTGAGTGCCGGGGACATCACCTTCCCGGGTAGCAGTGACAGGAATTTCGCCGGCATGATGAAGGCCCAGTTTCCATGAGTGATAACGTTTGTTTGCTGAAATGATATCCTGAGCAATCGATATAGCAGTTCCGCTGGGAGCATCTTTCTTCCTTGTATGATGAATCTCAGTAATTTCAGGGTATAGGAATCCTGAGATTGGAGTAAGGATGCAAGTTTTCGGTTGATTTCCAAAGAATATATTGACACCGATGCTGAAGTTAGATGCATAGAATAATGCTGCATTTTCCCTGGTACAGGCAGCCGAAACTTCATCAATTTGGGAATGCCAGCCTGTTGTTCCGGTAACAACCGGGATTCCAGACTTGAAGCATTTATTCAGATTGTCGAGAACGACAGAGGGAGTAGTGAATTCAACAGCAACATCGCAATCATGCAGGCGCTTCCTTCAGTTTCCCAGTCCTGTTCATTATCAATAATCACAGTTATCTCATGATTTCCTTGGAGGGCAATTTTTTCAATTTCCCTGCCCATTGTTCCATAACCAATGATGGCTAATTTCATTTTACTGATCCTTTTAAAATTTTAAGGTAACATCAACCCGGCTCCTTGTTTATATAAAGGAGAAGGTGGTGATCCAGGGATTGAGATTCATGGACAAATCATCACTTATATTATAGTCAAAAAAGTGAGCATCCACTGTAGCATCAACAACAGTAAGTATATACCATACACCTGTTACGATATAGGATACTTCAAGGTTTCTCCTGTAATACTCTCTACCAACCAGCAATTGATCTTTGGAGTATCTCAGCGAAAGGTCATTGGGTGGAGTAACAGGCTGTGGCATGGGCATAAACCGCGAAGGGTTTTCCACGTATGCAGTTGCTACTTCAAGTGTTGTAGGATTATTAGTAGCTGAAGCTGATGTAGTAAGCATCGGCATCCCTGAACAGCCTGTAGTTTTTCGTGTTAAAAGAGATGAAATATGCCATAGAGCCAAACCCGGCATAAACAATGGTATCTTCCAGTATTTGGGGTTGTAGGCCTGTCCCAGTCCAGGCAGGATCATGGCATAGTAAGTTGCTTTCTTTGGAGAATGTACCTTGATTCCGGAAGTGTCCGGCAAGTTTTTCAACCTAACGGTATCTTTGAGCAATGGCTTTATTGGATTGCTGATTTAATCCAAACATGAAAACAAGAGCTAAAAGGATGGGAATGCCTTCTGTAAGGATGGTCTGCAAAGAAACAGACGAATAAACGTTCTATGGATGAACCTGAATATCACAGATTATTCTATGCCGATTGCTGACAATATCTTTTCGAGGTCAGTATCCGACTTAAACTGGATCATAAGGGTGCCTTTTCCTTTAGGGCCGCGTTTAAGCTCTACTTTGAATTTAATTTCGACTGAAGGGAAGCCCGTTTCGTTCCAATATATCCGGAATTTGCTGAGGCTGAGCTTTGCGCTCGGGGAGCTGGAATTTCGTCGATTTGTTGGACTAGTTTCTCAGCTTCTCTGACAGATAACCTTCCCCTTTATGATTCGGCGGGATATATTAAGCTGGTAATCAGGTTTTTCAACATTGATCAGTGAACGGGCATGACCCATTGTAAGTGTGCCATCCCTGAGGGCAGCCTGAATTTCAGCAGGTAGTTTTAGCAGGCGGATATAATTGGAGATGGTAGTCCTGTTTTTCCCTACCCTTTTACTTAGTTCGTCCTGGGTGAGGTCACATTCTTCAAGAATGCGATTATAGCTGATGGCAATCTCAAGGGCATTCAGGCTTTCGCGTTGAATGTTTCTATCAATGCCCATTCAAGCATTTGCTCATCATTGGCA
>JADJHD010000001.1 GCA_016707705.1 Bacteroidales bacterium | reverse complement strand
TACTTTCAGCTGAGATTTGAGTAGTATGGCTTAATAGTCCTGCTGCCTCAACTTTCTCTCTCAGTGGAAATGGAACAAAGGCAGTAATGAGTTCAATAATGCAGTCGCTTTTGAGTTGCTCAACTTTGGAAAGTATAATTGCCATAGGGTGTTCTCCTCTGCTTAGCATCTCTCTGGCATCCAGAATAAAGTCCAGCTTTTCAGGATGAAACCAGTCAGGTATTTGATTATTCATGTTGAGTTTCGTTAATAGTGTATGGGAAGTTGATTTTATTTCTGTCATTTATTTGATGAATAACTACGCTTTTGGACCTCCATAGGAAAGAAGTCTCTGCTCTCCCTCCAGGGCTCTCAGTTCTGTCAGGTCCTGTGAGAATTCAAAAGTTCCAAGATAATTGCCATTATTATCCTTCAACGGGAAGTAATTAATGTAGATGAACTTTCCACCCATTTGAATCCAGAATGGAGCACTTGTTTCCTTGCCACTTTTGAAATCTTCAAGAATCTTATCTACAATATGAACACTCTGGGGTGGATGGCACATTCTGACATCCCGGCCCAGAATAGCCCTGTTCCTGTCAAATATACGGTGTTCTCCCTGGCTGAAGAATTTTACCTTATCCTGATTATCAATAAAGGTGATGTCAATTGGAAGAGTATTCAGCAAGGCTGTAAGTTCTGCAGTGCTGAAGCTTCCACTAGGCAACCGTATGATTCCATCTTCCGATCCGGTGGCAGTTGACGATATTTCTGAATCTTCCAGATTTGGTTTCCACTCAGATACCGGATCAATCAGACAAAATCCAATTTCCGGAGTCTGCTGATATATTTCAAACCATTCCTTTTCTGTCAACTCCTTCATTGTCATGGGGAAGAGGATTTCCTCCTCTTTTAAGATCATGTCCTCCAATGATTTCAATGCAGTCCTGATAATAGGCAGTGACTTTGAAATCAGCTCTCCGATACTGGCATTCCTGTTCTGGTTCAGACTTAGCTGCGCTTCCTTCAGGAATTTCCTGATTTCATCCTGCTTGCCCCACATTACTGTTGGAGGTCCGGTAATGCCTTTCTTCTCGAGAAATGGGAACAGCAGATTTTCCTTCCTGCGGTAATGTTTGTCAACATCCTGAAGTGCATTCAGATAGGCCAAAGCTCTGACGGAATAAACTGAACCATCCTGACTCACCGGTAAATTACCAATCTCGTCCAGTACTTTATTGGTAAGCGCAACATATTTTTCGATTTCACGGTTCTCCTGCTGAAAGAGGTCTACCGGGTGCCCGGCTGGAATAGGGGAGGCGTTGGAATGATCAATATGCCCTTCAAGAACTGAAGTATGAACGTCGCAGAATTTCAGGACTTCCTCAGCCGGCAATCCTTCATTGATGAGTTCCTGTTCTACCTCCACAACCTCATCATAGGGGATGCTTTTTAGTAAGGTTGACAATTGTGTGCGAACCAGTTCCTGATCTTCACCAGCATGTAACCGAAGAATCATTTGCTTCAATAGTTCTTTTCGCTTCTGGGAATTGTTTATCAATTCACTCATGATACTGTAAGAATTAGATTATTAATTAGTTGTGGCAATATTTATGTTTTATTCTTATTAAGTCTAAATTGATGCAAATATATAATAAATTAAGAACTTAAATACCTGATTAATTAATTTCTTCATTTTCGACTGCTGTTGCAGTCGCTTAGTTTCGTATGTTTGTTTAATTGTTTTAGAAATACTTGTTCTGCTGATTCTTCCCGCTATTAATACTAATTTTTCGCTTTTTAAGTCCAGGTAAATTATTAATCCAAATTCAAATACTATATGAAAAAGAACCTGATTCCAACTATTATCGGACTGATGTTTTTCCTGATTTCGACTACAGTGTTTTCTCAGGATTGTGGGTATTACCCTGTTAAGAAAGGGGCAATTATGGGCTACCAGTCACTTGATGGCAAGGGTAAACTAACTGGTACATCAAGGATTACGATTACTGATGTTCAACAATCTCCGTCATCGGCAGTCTACAATGTGAAATCAGAATATTGGGATGACAAAAACAAGCCACAGCAAAGCCGGGATTACACCATGAAGTGTAATAGTGGTGAATTCTCAATCGATATGCAAAGCCTCATTGACCCGAAATCAATGGAAGGATTTAAAGATATGGAAGTCACTTTTAGCGGCACCGACATGGTGTTTCCTTCATCGTTGTCAGTCGGACAGGTGCTTCCGGATGCAAACATTACCATGGCCGCTGCTACAGGAGGCATGGTGATAATGAAGATGACAATCATGATCACAAATCGCAAGGTTGAATCCATTGAAACTATAACAGTTCCAGCAGGAACTTTTGAATGCTATAAGATTACCTATGATCTTGAGACCAAGATGGGCTTAAAGATTATTACCACTGCAGTTCAGTGGATGAATAAAGGTGCTGGTGCCGTTAAATCGGAATCCTATGATAAAAAAGGGAAATTACTGGGAAGTACCGTGTTGAATGAATTCAAACTCTAAGCAGGGTAATTACAGGAAATAAATTTTCAGGCATAAGGGCAAAGGCTGGAATAAAAAATCCGACCTTTGCCTTTATCAATTAAAGAACTTATTTGTGGCATTTTCGTTGCTCACCGCATATCCAGTCTGGCTCTCTGTGTTTTGTCTGATAACAGGGCTGGCATATGCATTCATTCTCTACTACAGGAATAGCTCCAACGGTTTTTCAAAGCGATTGAACTGGATATTGGCAGTAATCAGGGCAATCACAGTTTTTCTGATCTCTTTCCTCTTACTGTCACCCTTGCTCAAGAGCAGCCTCAGGCATTCCGAAAAACCAATTGTAGTGTTTGCACTTGATAACTCTGAATCAGTTCCAGTTGGGAAAGATTCAGCTTATATTAGGAAACAGTTTGTTGAGGAATTCCGTAAGCTTTCACAGGACCTTCAAGGTGATTATGACGTATTTGCCTATAGTTTTGATGAAAGTCCGGTTGCTGGTATCACCGGTGATTTTACCGGAAAGGAAACCAATATGGGTAGTCTGTTCCAGGAACTTCAGACACGCTACTCAAATCGCAACCTGGCAGCCCTGGTGCTTGCATCTGATGGTATCATAACTAAGGGCAAGGATCCGGTTTATGCTGCTGAAAATGTACCTTATTCCATTTATGCAGTGGCTCTTGGCGACACAACACAGCATAAGGATCTCCTTATTGCAAGGGTGGCTCACAATCAAATGGCCTATCTGGGTAATGACTTTCCACTTGAAGTCACCCTCCTGGCACATAAATGCAGTGGATCCCAGGGCAAACTAACTGTATCATCAGGCGAGAATACACTGTCCTCGCAGGATTTTTCCATTACAGCTGAAGAATTCTCAAAATCTTTTACAATTATTCTTTCGGCATCCAAGCCCGGAGTTCAGAGATTCCGCGTCCAATTGACTTCTGTGAAAGGGGAGGTTAGTACCTCTAACAACTACAAGGATATTTTTATTGAGGTTTTGGATGGAAGACAAAAGGTTCTGCTTCTCTCTTCATCTCCTCATCCTGACATTGCAGCACTTAAATCTGCTATTCAAAGCAACAGAAACTATGAAGTTGAGGATATGCTTCTTTCCGACTTCAAAGGCAATCTGTCAAAGTATAATCTCGTGATATTGCATCAGATACCTTCAGTTAATGATGCGGGATCCGATATTCTGAGTGAGCTTAAAAATGTTCAGGTACCGGTAATGTATATTCTTGGTAATCAGTCAAATTTGCAGGCTTTTAACGCGATTCAGGCCGGACTGTTCATTCCTCCTTCCACTGCTTCATTCTCTTCTGCATTTCCCGTTCTGAATAATAGCTACAGTCAATTCTCCGTACCTTCATCTGTTTCCTCAATGCTTCCTGAGTTTTCTCCTCTAAGTGTTCCTTTCGGACAATACAAGGCAGGGCCGGGAACAGAAGCCTTATTCTATCAGAAAATAGGATCTGTTAGTACTCAGCTTCCCTTGATTGTTACAAGTCAGGGACTGGATAGAAAAACTGCAGTTATTGCAGGTGAAGGTCTTTGGCGATGGAGAATAACCAACTTCATGAAAGCTGGAAATTTTGCAGCTTTTGATGAACTGATTTCTAAATTGGTTCAGTATCTGTCAGTTAAATCTGATAAAAGTCAGTTCCGCGTTTTAACCAGGAATTATTTTAAAGAAAGCGAGCCTATTGAATTTGACGCTGAGTTTTACAATGATAGTTATGAGTTGCTCAATGAACCGGATGTAAATATCCAGATTACCAATTCAGAAGGTAAAAGTTTCCCGTTTGTATTTACCAGAACCAGCAATGCCTATACACTTAGTGCCGGTAGCTTTCCTCCAGGCGATTACACATTTAAGGCTTCTCTCACTTTCAGCGGCAAAGCTTTCCAGCGTGCAGGTAACTTCGTGGTACTTGCAGTGAATGAAGAACTGATGAATACAGTTGCCAACCATAGCCTGCTATTATCGTTAGCCAAACAGCATCATGGGGAGATAGTATATCCGAATGAACTGAGCAAAATTAAGTCAATGCTCAAATCCCGCGATGATCTTAAAACTGTTGTCTATACCCAGAAGAAATACACTGACCTGGTAAATATTTTCCTCGTATTGTGTTTAATCCTGACTTTGCTGACTACTGAATGGTTTCTTCGGAAACGAAATGGTGGATATTAGGCGGTTTTCTGCATGTTTTCAACCCAATCAAGTACATCCATCGCCCGAAGTTGCATGCTTCAATCCTAAAAATTGGTCTATATTTGCATGATAAACCGGGTAGCAAACTCTTTTGAATGATTGACAAAAGTCAGAGAAATATACTTGGCCGTTTCAGGGAATTAATTCTGAGATGGTTCTACGCCTTTAAGTACCTGGTAAAATCCTGGATTCGCATTCCACGGGATGCTCCTTTCTGGATGAAAGGAATGCTTCTGACCATTTATATATTTGCTTTCTTTCTTACTTTTCTCCTGGCTGTTGATGTGAATCTATTCTGGCTTTTTGGCGGTTCACCAAAGATTAAGGAGATCAAGAATCCTGAAATTAATCTCACTTCTGAGATATATTCTGCTGATGAGAAGATGTTGGGGACTTTGTTCGTTGAAAACCGAACTCCTGTTGAATACAAGGATTTGCCTCAAAATCTGGTTGATGCACTTATTGCCACTGAAGATGTCAGGTTTTACCAGCATCATGGTATTGACCTCAAGGCTACTTTTGCAGCTGTCTGGTCCACTATGCAGGGCGATAAGCGTGGAGGCAGTACTATTACTCAGCAACTTGTCAAAAACCTTTTTAAAACCCGTGCCGACTATTCAACCGGACTGCTTGGATACGTACCTGGTGTTTCTACCCTGATCAGCAAAACCAAGGAATGGATCAATGCCCTGAAGATTGAACTCTACTATTCAAAGGAGGAAATCCTGACCATGTATCTGAATACTGTTGATTTCGGAAGCCATGCTTTTGGGATCAACTCTGCTGCTTCAACCTTCTTTAATTGTGCAACAATTCAATTAAATACACAACAGTCTGCACTATTGGTTGGAGTGCTCAAGGCTCCTTCCTACTATAGCCCTGTGTCCAGACCTGAAAATGCATTGAACAGACGCAATCAGGTACTTCAGCAGATGGTTAAATATGGGTATATCTCCGGTTCTGCAGGTGACTCATTACAGTCATTTCCACTTGAATTAAAATATCGCAGAAAGGGAAAAGCCTCCGGTGATGCTTCCTACCTGCGTGAAGCAATTGCCCGCAGCCTGCAGAAGTGGAGCAAGGAGACCGGACATGACATTTGGACTGAAGGGTTAAAAATCTACACCACTATAGATTCGAGATTGCAGAAATATGCAGAAGAAGCTGTAGCAGAACATATTAAGAGATTGCAGCAGATTTTTAATTCAAGCTCAGGTAATGTTGTAGTTCCCTGGAAAGATGAAAAAGGAGTTGAATTACCAGGATATTTCATTAAGCTGGCCAGTGACATTCCGGGATATTCATCCTTCATCAAAAAAAATGGAGCCGAAAGTGATACTGTAAAACAATTCTTGAATTCTAAACGGAAAATGAAGGTTTTCACCTGGAATGGCGAAAGAGATACAGTTTTATCCGTGCTTGATTCACTTAAACATTACAAGCGATATTTTCAGAGTGGTTTTGTCGCAATAGATCCTTTAAATGGAAATGTAAAAGCTTGGGTGGGGGGTATCAACCACAATTACTTCAAGTATGATCATGTGAATCAATCCAAAAGGCAGCCGGGTTCATTGTTTAAAGCATTCGTTTACTCAGCAGCCTTCGATAATGGGTTTGGTCCTTGCGATGAAATGACTGACCAGCCCGTTTCGATTAAGTATATGGAAAAGGGTGTTGAAAAAGTCTGGGAGCCTCATAACGTTGATCGAAGCCACTCAGGGAGTATGACACTGAAACATGCCTTTGCCCGCTCAGTAAATTCAATTGCTGTGCAGCTTAGCCAGAAAATTGGATGGCAAAAGGTTATTCAATATGCTCAAATGATGGGGATTCGTTCTCATCTCGATAGCGTGCCGGCTGTTTGTCTGGGTTCAAGCGATGTTAATCTTCTTGAAATAGTAAATGCATACTGCACCTTTGTTAATGGAGGATTTACCGGAGACCCTGTGCTCGTTACAAAAATTGTTGATAAGAATGGGACGGTTATCTATGAACAGGATGCCAAAAGGAACAAAGTCCTTTCTGATGAAACTGCTTTCCTGATGAGTGTTTTACTGCGCTCCGGCTTAACAGAACCTGGAGGGACTCCCCAAGGTTTGTTTGAATACGACTTATTCAGATTTAACACCGATTTTGGTGGCAAGACCGGAACATCATCCGACTATACTGACGGTTGGTTTATCGGAGTTACCCCGGGACTGGTTGGGGGATGTTGGGTAGGTAATGATGACAGGTCCATTCATTTTAAATCTTCTCACATTGGGGAAGGACTTAGGACAGCTCTGCCTGTCTATGGCAAGTTCATGGAAAAAGTGCTGAAAGATGAAAGTCTGAAGCAATACAGACAGAAATTCCCCAAACCATCTGTTAAAATTGACCGAAATTATTCTTGTCATACAGTTTTACCAAAAGCCGATTCATTGGAGCTCGTTAGTGATTCCACTGCTTTAGAGTAATTCATTGATATACAATCTTCAGGCGGGGAAAGTGAACAACGCTTAATCTAATATTGTTCCATCATTACTAATTTAATAATTATCGATATGCAAATTAAGAAGAACACCGTAGTATCGTTGAGTTACATTCTCAAACAGGATAATGCTGATGGTGGAGTTATTGAAATTGCCAAAGAAACTGATCCATTGGTATTTATCTATGGTGCTGGTATGATGATTCCTAAGTTTGAAGAGAACCTTGGTGAATTAACTCCAGGCGACGGATTTGAATTTACCCTTTTGAGCGGCGAAGCTTACGGTGAATATGAATCTGATGCAATCATCGATCTCGATAAACAAATTTTCAGCATGGATGGCGTAATAGATGAGGAAATGCTCACTATTGGGAATTTAATCCCAATGCGCGATAACAATGGTAACATGTTGCAGGGTAAGGTTATGGGCGTAACTGATGATTCAGTGAAAATGGATTTCAATCATCCAATGGCCGGAAAGAATCTTCATTTCACAGGGAAAATTCTGGATGTTCGTGAAGCAACTGCTGATGAATTGAGTCATGGCCACGTTCATGGCGATGGTGGTGTTCATCATTGATCATACTTAGAATTGAATTGTTTTCCCGGCTTTTACATGCCCAGTAGAAAGACTGCAGGACGCTTGTGAAGGTCGGGAAAATTGTTTTTCCACTGATGGATTGCCCTTGTGGCAATGATTTGAGTTGGCAGAGTAATATCTGCAGCGATACATAGTAGGAGGTCCGGGCTACATGCCAGAGCAATTGCATCCAGCAGACCATGATTCCGATAGGGAGTTTCAATAAAAATCTGTGTCCTGTTGCTTTTTCTGCAATCTCTTTCGATTTCCTTCAGCTTCGATTGACGCTCAGCTGGTTTTATGGGCAGGTATCCATGAAAAACAAAACTCTGTCCATTCATTCCGGAGCCCATTAATGCCATCATAAGTGAAGATGGTCCCAGCAATGGATTTACCTGTATGCCTTTTTCATGTGCAAGCCTCACAACAGCATGGCCCGGGTCTGCAACGCAGGGTAAACCAGCTTCACTCATTAATCCAATGTCTTTGCCTTGCATGGCATCATGCAGAAAACTTCCGATTTTGGACAGGTCTGTGTGCTCATTCAATTCAATAAAGGTCAGACTATCAATATCAATGGACTTATCAAGTGTCTTTAAGAACCTTCTGGCTGAACGAAGATCTTCAACAATATAAGTGCGTATTTCCTTGATAAAACCTGTATCATATGGAAGAAATGTAAATCCGGAGCCTGGTTCCGAGAGTGGAGTGGGAATAAGATGCAAGATCCCTTTTTTCATAGTTTAAGTGTTACCAGGGTAAGGATGATAAATCTACATTTCCTCCGGATATAATAATACCTACCTTCTTTCCATGAAATGGCACTGGATTCTCAAGAATGGCAGCCAGAGTGACAGCCGAAGATGGCTCAACAATAATCTTCATCCTTTCCCAGATTAGTCTCATTGCATTAATGATACCTGTTTCAGTGGCAAGGTGTATAGAATTAACATATTGGCTGATAATTGGATAGGTAATAGAACCAAGTGAAGTTCTGAGTCCATCAGCAATAGTTTGCGGATCAACTGATTCAATGAATCTTTTTTGCTGGAATGACTGATAGGCGTCGCTTGCCATTTCAGGTTCAGCTGCCATAACAATTGCTTTCTGCGAAAAATGATGAACAGCCATGGCAGTTCCGCTCAGCAATCCGCCACCACCAACAGGGGCCAGTAATATATCAAGTTCAGGAATATCCTCAAGAAGTTCATATGCCGCTGTTGCTTGTCCCTGTATGATTCTTGCATTATTATAGGGGTGGATTTCAACAGCTCCTGTTTTCTCAAGAACCTTCAATAGCGTTTCCTCCCTGGAAGCCAGGTTCGATTCACAGAAAGTGATATTTCCTCCATAGTTCCTGACTGCCGCCACTTTTACCCTTGAAGAATTTTCAGGCATCACAATATGTGCTTCGGTGCCACGGAACCCGGCAGCCATTGCCAATGCTGCGGCATGATTGCCAGAAGAATGTGTCGCAACTCCTTTTGCAAGTTTATCCTCAGTTAAACACATAACTGCATTTACTGCCCCCCGGGCTTTGAAGGCACCAGCTTTCTGAAAATTCTCACATTTAAAGTAAAGAGTTGCTCCTGACATCTTGTCCAGTGTAATGCATTGCATAACAGGAGTCCTGTGCAAAATTCCCTGAATGCGTTTTAGAGCGTCAAGAATATCAGTAGCAGTTATTTCCGGCTCTTTCATAAATCAAATGCTCTTGGAGTTGCTGCAAATAATATCCGTGGCCTCATCCAATAAACTGTAAACATGCTCAAAGCCAGAAGCTCCTCCATAATAAGGATCAGGAACATATTTATTGGTGCCGGGATGGGTCAGGTTTAAAATGAAATCAACCTTTTCCATATCATTCTCATTTCTGGCCATTGATCGGACATCATTGTAATTGTTGTGATCCATAATATAGATATGATCGAAGTAATCAAAATCTTCAACCCTGAACAGACGCATTCTATGCCGTGAAATGTCGATGTTATGATCTTTCATCGTTTTTATTGCCCTGTAATCCGGATGATCGTTCAGGTGAAAAGATTCAAATCCGCATGAATCGACCTCCATATTCAGATTCAGTTTTTTGATTTTCTCAAAAAGCAATCCTTCTGCCATTGGTGAACGACAAATATTTCCAAGGCACACCATTAAAATTTTCGATTTCATCTATATCGATTTATTACTGATCCCCGGTAGGGGATAGGGTGCTTTATTACCCCAAAACAGTAGATGTATAAAACAAGTTAAATGCTTTCCACGATCTTCGAGAGCAATTCGTTCTCCCTGAATGGTTTTAAGATATAGCCATTCATACCGGATTCCATAATCTGTCGAAGTTCGGGCTCCATGACATTGGCTGTGACTGCAAGAACCGGAACGCCTGCTTTGCTTCGATCTTCAAATGCCCTGATTTTACTGACCAATTCAAAACCATCCATCCCTGGCATATTAACATCAGTGAGGATAATATCGAATCTTCCTTCTTCAATCATGTTAAATGCTTCTATGCCATCAGCAGCCATTTCTAGAATAACACCATGCTTTAGCAGAATTCTTGAAACCAGTATCCGGCTGAATTCATCATCTTCCGCAAGAAGAACATTTTTGCCATTCAATTTGCTCAGATCTTCCTTAATTATCTTAGCTTCTTTGCGTGCAACCGATTTATTGCCAATTAAATATGGTATCGAAAAACTAAAAGTTGAGCCTTTGCCAACCTCACTTTTAACTGCCAGATGTCCGAATTGCTGTTCAACAATCCTCTTGCAGATTGGCAATCCCAGACCTGTGCCCGCCTGCCATGGGCGCATGGATGCATCATCAATTCTGCTGAATTCCACAAAAATATTGGAAAGTTGATCTGACGGTATTCCAATTCCCTGATCCTCAACTGAAACAATCAGCCGTCCTTTGTCCTCATTAACCATTTCCAGATTCGCAATAACCTTAATTTCTCCGCTATCGGAGTATTTGATTGCATTATCAACCAGATTGGAAATTACCTGTTTTAATCTGAAGGCATCACCCTTGAGCAAAATACTGTCATCAACCTTAAATTGATTTTTGATTACTAGCTTTTTATGACTGGCTCTCAATTGATTGGTTGATACTACTTCATTTATTACTTTAAATGGATTGAAGTTGTGACTCTTGAATGTCATCTTTCCTGATTCAAGAGTCGAAAAGTCGAGTATCTGATTTACTGTAGAGAGAAGCAAATCTGAAGATGATGATATTCCATCGAGCAGATTCTTCTCTTCAGTAGAAAGGGATTCGTTTGAGAGTTGCTCTGCAAATCCAATAATATTATTAAGAGGAGCCCTTATTTCATGACTCATGCTTGTAAGGAAATTGCTCTTCTGAACAGCCAGTTTCTCAGATGCTTCCTTTGAACGCTGGAGTCCCATAGAATAGAGTTTCACCTTGTTCAGACTCCTTAGAATCATAAAAAACATGGTTGATGCCAGTAATAAAGTAAATCCGGCAATCCCTACCAGCCAATGGGAGGCTCTTCTGGCTTCTTTTCTGGCTTCAGTCTTATAAGTTGATGTCAGTTCAATCTCTTCAGTCCTGGAAGTCTCAAAAAGAATTTGCAGGTTTTCAAGTATCCTGGAGTTTGAATTAATGAGTTCTGACTCCTGAAGGCCGAGCTTTCTCTTCCCAACAGCCATTTGTTGCAACTGGAGTTGGTAGAATTTTCTAATGTCGTTAAGGAACCTATATTCTGTATTACTCAATTCAATTGAAGATTCACTTTCATAGTTTTTCCTTGAATGGCTGACTTTCGTATCGGTTTTATTTTCGATTTTGTCCTCCTGAAAGAGGCTCTTTACCTTATTAATAAAACCTTTCTTGTGATTATGACCATTGGAAATGAGAATGGTGTCAGTGAGTATTTCCTGAGTATAGGCCTTAAATCGTTCTATGCTGTACTGAGAGCCGGGAATACTGTTAATTGGGAAAGAGTCCAGTTTCGATGTAGCGTTCAGGAGCGAGTCTGTTAGTGTTCTTAAATTGAGGAATCTTGCAGCTGCCTGATTGTGCAATTCTAGGTTTCTGTTTGCATTATTCAATTCAGGATAACTCGAATAGGTTGTTTCCAGAGAGTCAATGACCCCTGCAACTGCATTCAGATTGCTTTTGTATGCGTTTAGATTTGCCGAGTCCCCGGAGATAACGAATATTCTGAAATTATTATCCGCCCTAAAAAGATGGTTGATCCCGCTCTCAATAATATCGAGGTTGCGATTAGGTTCCGATAGTCCCTGGATTGCCCGGAGCAACTGATTGGAAGACCGAATGCCAAAAAATAAGGCAAGGAATAGAGCCAGCAGTATGACAAGGAATTTGCTGAGAAAGAGTATTCTTACAATTCCCAAAATCGGGTTCTCACTTTTTCCTTCAGTGCTCATAGATAATATTCAAGTCGTACACGCTTTACTGATACCACTCTGGTTGCTAATAACCTTCAAAAGTATAAATTATAAGTAATCAGTCATATGGCACTTATGTCAATAGGTGAAGATATTGCATAAAAAAGCCAGGAAAAGGCCTGGCTTTTTAAGTTTTCTGCAAATATTGCTGTTAGAACTTGATTCTCTTCTCTAATTCTTCAACATACAACCTGAATTGTTTATCGGTTTCTATGAGGTTCGAGACAGTTCTGCATGCATGAAGGACTGTTGCGTGATCTTTATTTCCGCAGTGAAGACCGATGGTGGCAAGAGATGCTTTGGTATGCTTTTTTGAGAAGTACATCGACAATTGCCTTGCCTGAACAATATCTCTTTTCCTGGTTTTTGAGTTTAAGGCATCAACCTGAATACTGAAATAGTCACAGACAATTTTCTGGATGAAGTCAATCGATATCTCACGTGTAGTATTCTTAACAAACTTGTCAATCATCTGCCTGGCCAGTTCAAGTGTAATGGCCTTTTTGTTGAGTGACGACTGTGCCATCAGTGAAATCAGGGCACCTTCCAGTTCACGGATATTTGTGGTGATGCAGTATGCAAGGTATTCAATTACATCGTCAGGCATTTCAATACCATCCTTGTAAATGCGTTTCTTGAGAATTGCAATCCTGGTTTCCAGATCCGGAACCTGCAAATCGGCAGCCAGTCCCCATTTGAAGCGTGACAAAAGACGAGGCTCAATGCCCTTAAGTTCAACAGGAGCTTTATCGCTCGTTATAACAAGTTGTTTGCCTTTCTGGTGAAGGTGGTTGAAGATATGGAAGAAAACGTCCTGAGTCTTCTCTTTACCTGAGATAAACTGAATATCATCAATGATCAGTACGTCCATCATCTGGTAGAAATGGACGAAATCATTTTGGTTGTTATTCCTTACTGAATCAATAAATTGTTGAAGAAATTGTTCTGCAGCTACATAGAGAACAGTTTTTTCAGGAAAGTTATTCTTGACCTGAAGCCCAATAGCATGAGCAAGGTGAGTTTTTCCCAGACCAACAGCACTGTATATATATAAGGGGTTGAATGCTGTTTTTCCGGGATTGCATGCAACAGCATAACCGGCAGAGCGAGCAAGCCTGTTGCAATCCCCCTCAACAAAGTTTTCAAATGAATAGGACTCATTCAGTTGTGAATGGACCTGAATTTTCTTTAATCCCGGAATTACAAAAGGATTGGGTATTTCTTTTGATGATCCGGATTGCAAATCAATAGGCATGGAAACCGAAGGATTTGTTGTTGCTTTCTTATTGCTGGTAGGTATCTTGATAGTGTAAGGATCATTTGTATATGCTCCATCCATCACAATGCTATACTCAAGCCGTCCATTCTGACCGAGTTCATTGCGGATGGTTTTCTTCAAAAGCGTAATGTAATGTTCTTCTAACCATTCGTAGAAAAACTGACTGGGAACCTGTATGGTAAGTACGTTGTTGTCGAGTTTAACCGGTTTGATTGGTGCAAACCAGGTTTTGTAGCTTTGATAAGTGAGATTGTCGCGTATTACCTTCAGGCAGTTACCCCATACTTCTTCGTGCAATTCTTTCATTCTTTCAAAGTCGTTGATAGAAATACTTTACTGTTTGTGAAATGCTAAATCAAGTTGCTAAGGATCAGTAGTATACTGAAAAATTGTGAGCAGAGTTTTTGAAGTGATTATAGTTGCTTTTTCAATGTTCAAAAATCAACTGATGAAAGTGAAAAAAAAAATTTATTCAATATTGATTATTAACTATGTTTTTCGTATATGGAAAAACATCTTAAAAATAATTCTCTGATTTCAGCAAAAGAAATCAGATTGTCATTAAGTATTTAATAGTTAAGGAATTTACCCTTTCAAACCGTTCTAAAAGCTTCGCAGATTCTAACCTTGGGATGGCAAATTCGATAACACACTTCATGCCAAATTCACTCTTTTGAAAATCAGCATTTCCTTCTTTCAGGACTTTCATCACTTTGTCCATGGCTTCGTACTCAAACTCAAGTAAATATACTTCTTTTACAATACACTTCCTGCGTTCAGCTGAATTAATTGCTTCCAACGCTGCTGTTTTATAGGCATTGATCAGACCACTAACTCCGAGTTTGGTGCCACCATAATACCTGATGACAACGATTAGTATATTGGTCAGATCTGCTGAAAGGATTTGTCCATAAATTGGCCTTCCTGCCGTACCGGAAGGTTCACCATCATCGTTGATTCTCCAGGCAGATTTATCAGCACCCAAAACATATGAATAACAATGGTGGGTTGCATCATAATACTGTTTCCTTAATGCTTCAAGTTCAATCTTAACCTGTGATTCAGTTTCAACCGGGATGGCTACTGAAATAAACCGGCTGCCCCTGTCACGAAATTGACCAGTACACCGGCTTTCAATTGTATAGTATTCATCACTGAATAACATCTGCAGTTATAATTGAATTTGATTGCATCCTTTAATCCCAGAATGCAAATGTATCAGCATTTTTTATTGTTGCCACCTTTACTGATTTCATGTTTTCATTTATTTACTTTTGCAGCACTCACTTTTGGAGGAATTCCTTCAAATCTAAAAATTACCAGCTAGTGCATTTGGGATCACATACCGGGGAATTTGCTGCACTGCTTACAACAGTCTTCTGGACAATTACAGCACTTTCATTTGAAACCTCAAGCAAACGAATCGGGTCCATGCACCTGAACTTGCTTAGGTTGGCATTTGCATGGGTTCTGCTATCGTTATTTTCTTATTTCCGACGAGGTATGCTACTGCCAGTTGATGCAAGCTCACATCAATGGATATGGCTTTGTTTATCTGGTATCGTTGGTTTCGTAATAGGTGATTACTGTCTCTTTCAGGCATTTATTGTAATAGGTGCCCGGGTTGCCATGCTGGTTATGACTATGGCACCAATTATTGCGGCTGTTACAGGTTGGTATTTTCTCGGGGACTCCATTTCTTCATTAGGGATATTGGGGATGCTTGTAACAGTTTTTGGAATTGGCCTTGTCATCTTTACCAGGGTTCCGGCAACTGCAGGACTCAACAAATCACCACAAAGGATGAAACTGGGTCTACCAATGAAAGGGTTAGTCCTTGCATTAATTGCAGCTATGGGTCAGGGAGTTGGATTGGTAATAAGCAAGCATGGGATGCAGGAATATGACCCTTTTTCTTCAGCTCAAATCAGGGTAACCGCCGGATTTATTGGCTTTGCCATCCTGTTCACAGTTCTTCGCAAATGGCATGAATTGCCTGGTTCGCTGAGGGATCGGAAAGCAATGGCATGGCTATCTGTTGGGACTGTTTTTGGCCCTTTCCTGGGTGTTTCATTTTCAATGATTGCAGTTCAGCACACAAATGCAGGGATAGCCCAAACTATAATGTCACTGGTTCCGGTTATCATCATTCCTCCAACCATTCTGCTCACCGGAGAGAAGCCTAAATTGAAAGAAATTATTGGTGCTGTTGTTGCAGTAGCAGGTGTTTCTCTTTTCTTCCTTTAATCCTCAGAAATTTGATTCATCTTCTTATACTGGTCTTTGATGTATTCAGTATAAAATAGGTATTCTTCATCGGATAATCGAGGTCTAGAGCTGCTGTCGAGCAAGGTTTTGTTATTCTCCTGTATAAGCTGAAACCAATCCTGTCCGCCAAGGTCCATTTTTGACCTTATTACTATATGAAGGTGAAAATGTGAAACCGTTTGTCCGGCATTTATTCCATCCTGAAGTGACCAATCAAATCCGTCACTCTTGAAAGCAAACTGCAGCAAAAGTGTAACCTTTCGTGAAAATGCTACCAGTTCGGCAGATTCAGTTTCATTGAGATCCATCAGGCTTACAGCATGTCTTTTAGGCACAACCAGTGAATGACCACGAAGAATAGGAGCTATGTTGTATAGTGCCAGGAAGTTATCGCTTTCAAGAAATGCCATCTCCTGATTCTCTCTTTTGCAGAAAGGACAACCCTCTGTAACTGTATCCATGTAGAATGGTTTCTTTGGTTCTAAATTAACAATTATCATGCTATTCAAATACAATGTTCATTTCAACCCTGCGGTTTCTTTGGCGTCCTTCAGCGGTAGTATTTTCAGCTATAGGTTTATTCTGCCCGAACCACTCAGTCCTGATTTTAGCTTTATCTACACCTTTACCTGTTAAATAGGTTTGAACAGCCAGAGTCCTGCTTTTAGAGAGTTCCATATTCTTTTCGGGTTTTCCGACATTATCAGTATGCCCTGATAAGAGCAGTTTGAATTCGGGCTTCTTGATCAGTAAGGCTGCAAGTTCATCCAGTGAAGCAAGTGAAGTAGTTTTGATTATTGACTTCCCGGTTTCAAATTCAAGATTGGCAAAGGCCTTATTGATAACTTCCTGTTCCTCCTTTTTTATCTCAGGACAGCCATTATTAGCTGCTATCCCGGCAATAGTGGGACACTGGTCATATTTATCAGATATTCCATCAGAATCTGTGTCAGGGCATCCTCTGAAAACTGTGGTTCCCGGCAGACTTGGACATTCATCATCCTTATCTGGAATTCCATCCTGATCAGCATCACTGTAGGGACAACCGAAATTTTCAACCGGACCTTTAACTCCAGGGCAATGATCTTCGTTATCCTTAACTCCATCACCATCACTGTCAACAAATGGACAACCTTTGTTTTCAATTGTTCCGGGCAGGGTAGGGCAGTTATCATTTTTATCTGCAATACCATCTGCATCCTGATCCGGACAACCGTTCATACTTGCGGAACCTGCATTGAATGGACATTCATCCTTGCTGTCAACTAAACTGTCACCGTCACTGTCAGGACAACCTTTGTAATATGCCAAACCCTTAACTTCCGGACATTGATCTTCCAGGTCGGTAATGCCATCTAGATCTGAATCAGGACAACCATTCAATTCAATAATCCCGGGAGTCTCCGGACATTTATCAAGCTGGTCGGTTATGCCATCTCCATCTGTATCAGGACAACCTTTTAATGCAAGCAAGCCTGGTATATCCTTGCACTTGTCTTTACGATCAGAAACTTTATCTCCATCACGATCATGAGGACGATGATAATAAATGGGAACTTTCATTGCCATCGAAAAACTTGCACCATATCTATATCCTTTTGACGTAAGAAAACTGATTACATCATTTGACCCCATCCAGAAGCATCCCATACGTACCCCTAATCCTATATTTGTCTGGCCAAAACTGGTATATTGCATTGGAACTGATAGCCCAAACCACTTAGAATCGAAACGGGGAATAATATTCCATGAACTGAAGTAATGAACCTTGTTAGGGTCTTTTATGCCTTTATTAAAAGCCAGGAATGGGCTGACATTCAGGTAAAACCCTTTCCAGATGTTCCAGTCGGCCTGAATGCTGAGTGCAGTTGGCAGATTCATGTTGTATTTGGAATCGACATCGTAGAATTTCAGGAATCTCTCATGAACCAGACTGTCAAAATCCTGATATGAATTGATGCTTACATCTCCAATATACCAGCTTTCCACATCAGCACTAAAATCCTTGCTCAATGGATTTCTCCTGTATCTGACACTTCCTAAGTCGGTGATGCTCACTCCAAGTTTGAAAAGGTATTTTGATTTATCCCTTCTCCATAAATTGGTTTTACCATCCATATCATATTTGAAAGTGCTCCATTTTGGCCGGAATTCATAAACAAAGCCAAAATCGAAGGTTAAAGATGGATTGGCAAGGAACCTGTAACTGAAATCCCCATTATCCAGCTGGTATATATTATCAGATGCTCCGTAACTAACATCAGATTGGAATAATGATAGAGTGTCACTGGTGTTGAATTCGTAATTAAGGTCTTTAATAAAAGAATAAGATGAAAGAAGTCCTTGAGATAATTTGGCAGTCACTCCGGCTTTGAAGAAATGCTTCTCTTTATCACTTATTACTCTTGCATAGGTGAATCCATAGGAGGCCCATACATTTGACTGCATACTGAAATTGACATTTTTAAGCTTGATGTTCCATAAATCGGGGTATTCAAGTCCATTGTCTGCCAAGGTTGCCAATTCTTCCGAGATATTGTCAAGATTGATTATTGTTCTGACACTTGGAGTGAAAGCGATAGCATCCTTATCCGACAACGAAATCATAAATCCCATAAGATCCTGCTGAAACGAAAACTGAAAATTCTTATCTGAACCATCAAAATTCTTTTTGACATATTGCAATTCTTCCCATTCTCCCAAGGACTCAGTTAACTTTGGATGCCAGAAAACATAGGGATCAATGCCCAGGAAATCGTTATAGAATCCGAAACTTGTTCCTGATAGCATTATATCTGCCTTAAACCTGCTGTCAGCAATTGAAGCGGGTTGCAGGTGTACACCCGTTACACCTGCGTAATCGGATGTTGCGAAAGGAAGGTATTCCTGGGCTGAAAGGCTCAAGGTCAGTACTATAGCAAGAATTGTGAGTTTTATCTTTGTTTTCATCATTTTCCTGTTAATTTGAATAAATGGGGTAATATTGGATCCTAAGATACCAATACTAACATTAATAGCCTAAAGGAGAAAAAGTTGAGTTTATTGATTGAAAATTGCTAATGCTCATATTCGATAAGTATTATTTTTGCAGATAATTATTGATAAAAGCTCAAGTACTAACCTGAAAATTTTTCTCATTGACAATAGGACAACTATACACGCATCTTCTTTCGGAATTGAAAGCTATCTACCCTTATGAAGAAGCAAGAAGTATTGTTTATATTTTAATGGAGCAATACTTACAGGTATCGAAGGCTAAAGTAATGATGAGATTTGGTTTTGAGGTTCCTGATAGTTCATTGCCTCCTTTGGCTAAAGCAATGGAGGAACTTCTGGAACATAAACCAATGCAATACATAATGGGTAAGTCCTGGTTTCTTGAAGGAGAGTTCAAGGTAAACCAGAATGTGCTGATACCAAGACCAGAGACAGAAGAACTCACGAATCTCATCATTGAAGAGCTAAATTCTCTTACCATTGACTCCAACTTTCCGCTAAAGATTCTTGATATTGGAACAGGTAGTGGTTGCATAGCAATTACACTGAAGAATCATTTTCCAGAGATGTCAGTATTCGCTGTAGACCTTTCGGAAGAAGCACTTTCACTTGCAAGGATCAATGCTCTTGATCATAAAGCAGATGTCATTTTTATCCATGCAGATATACTTGATCAGCAAACGCTGGATGACTTACCTTCATTTGATGTGATTGTAAGCAATCCGCCCTATGTGCTGGAATCAGAGAAGAAGCTTATGCAGCAGAATGTTCTTAAGTTCGAGCCACATTCTGCTCTTTTTGTTCCGGATGCTGACCCTTTGAGATACTACAAGGCAATTGATGAGTTTGCTTCCTACAAACTAAGGCCGGGTGGGTACATTTTCCTTGAAATCAATGAAAGATTCGGGGAAGAGGTTAAATTGCTATATTTGAAATCTGGCTTCAGGAAGGTTGATACTCTAAAGGACCTTTCTTCCAAAGATAGATTTGTGATCTGTAGATCCTAAGCTTTCAATACTAATCCTAAATAATTTACACATGACTGAAATCATCAGAAAGACACTTCGCGAGTCGAAGACAGCGCGCTGGACTGCTCTTGCAGTAGTTGCATTTACCATGCTGTGCGGGTATTACCTGGCAGATGTTATGGCCCCTTTAAAACCGCTTCTGGAAAGCCAGAAAGGTTGGTCAAGTACTGAATATGGTTTCTTTACCAGTGCTTACGGATGGTTTAATGTATTCCTTCTGATGCTTATTCTGGGCGGGATTATTCTGGATAAGATGGGTGTCAGGTTTACAGGTATGATGGCCACTATTATCATGGTTATTGGTACCGCAGTTAAATATTGGGCAATTTCCACTACTTCACTTGATGGTGTTATGTTATTCGGCTGGAAGGCTCAGGTGATGGTAGCAGCTTTGGGATATGCAACTTTTGGAGTTGGAGTTGAAATTGCAGGTATTACTGTTTCAAAGATTATTGTTAAATGGTTCAAGGGGAAGGAAATGGCTTTGGCTATGGGTCTCGAAATGGCTACTGCCAGGATGGGTACAGCTCTTGCTCTCTCCACATCCGCTCCAATAGCTGAAGCTATGCATGATGTTTCAGTGCCAATTCTAATCTGCCTCATCATGCTTTGTATTGGTTTGATTTCTTTCGTTCTCTATACTTTCATGGACAAGAAACTGGATGCTTCAATAGCTGCTGATAATGAAGGCCGTGCTGTTGAACCAGAAGAAGAATTCAAATTATCTGATATCCGCGTTATTTTTACCAATAAAGGCTGGTGGTACATTGCAATTCTGTGCGTTCTCTTCTATTCCGCAGTTTTCCCATTCCTAAAATATGCTTCTGATTTAATGGTAAACAAGTTCGGTGTCAAGGAAAGTCTGGCCGGACTTATTCCCAGTCTTCTTCCTTTTGGAACTATGATTCTGACTCCAACCTTTGGCAATCTTTACGATAGAAAAGGCAAAGGTGCAACAATCATGATTCTTGGAGCAGTGCTGCTTATCCTGGTTCATACCTTATTCGCTATATCTTTCCTGAATAATTACATTGTTGCCATTGTACTCATTATCGTGCTTGGAATAGGTTTCTCCCTTGTTCCTTCAGCAATGTGGCCTTCAGTTCCCAAAATCATTCCTGAGAAACAACTTGGAACAGCTTATGCTATGATTTTCTGGGTTCAGAACTGGGGATTAATGGGTGTTCCTGCCTTGATTGGTTGGGTTCTCGACAAGTATTGCATTACAGGTACCAAAGTAGTTGATGGTGCTACTGTCAACCAGTATGATTATACTTTGCCAATGATGATTTTCGCCAGTCTGGGAGTACTTGCATTGATTTTTGCATTCCTTCTCAAGGCTGAAGACAAGAAAAAGGGCTATGGCCTTGAAATGCCTAATATTCAGAGCTAAACTCTGTCAATTCAAATACGAACCGGCCTCTTTGAGGCCGGTTTTTTTTTATACTGAATTTTCATCAGACAAATGTTATCTGTCAGATAATGAGCTATATATATGTTTATTTACCAGTTGTTCTTTCAGTTTTTGGTTTTTCTAAAACAGTCAGATACCAGATTTCAGGTAATTGCAAATAAGTTTTGACTCTCAACTTGAATCTTAAAGTGTTAATTTCGCTTTCTCAATAAATGAACTGTAATGACATCTAGAAAAATATTGATTTACTTCCTGCTTGCTGTCTCGTTTGCATCAATAACAGCTGAAAGCTTTAGTCAATCCAGAAAGCAAAAAATGCGTAAGCCTAAGAATATCATTCTTATGATAGGGGATGGTATGGGCCTTTCGCAGGTATACACCGGATATACAGCCAAAGGTTCAACTTTTAATATGCTGCGCTTCCCGGTAACTGGGTTGGTAAAAACTAATTCGGCCGATAATTACATTACCGATTCAGGAGCAGGGGCTACTGCATATGCAACAGGCCAAAAAACCAACAATGGATATATCTCTGTAGATCCTGCCGGACAAAAACTCGAGACGATTCTTGAATGTGCTGAAAAACACGGACTATCTACAGGCTTGGTGGCAACATCTGCCATAACCCATGCTACACCTGCAGGATTTATTGCCCATACAAGCAATCGTGGAAATATGGAGGATATTGCCAGGGATTTCCTCAACACTGATATTGATTTATTTATCGGGGGCGGATATGATAATTTTCGCACCAGAAAGGACTCCCTTAATCTTATTGATAGCCTGCTTAAACATGGATATTTCGTTGCAAGGGATTTAGGAGACATTGATTATCCAACTGTTTCAAAATTAGCAGCTCTGCTTGCTCCGGGTCATATGCCAAGAGTTTCTGCCGGTCGGGCTGATATGTTGCCGAGATCATCTGAACTTGCCCTGAAGATATTAAAGCGAAATAAGAAAGGATTCTTCCTGATGATAGAAGGATCGCAAATTGATTGGGGCGGACATGATAACAATCTGGATTATGTGAAGGAGGAAGTAATTGATTTTGATGATGCCATTGGGAAAGTACTGGAATTTGCGCTCAAGGACAAGGAAACTTTGGTCATAGTTACTGCAGATCACGAAACTGGTGGACTTGCCCTTACAGGTGGAGACTTGAAAACCGGACAGGTTTCCGGGAAGTTTGTATATACTGATCATACAGGAGTAATGGTTCCAGTTTTTGCTATTGGACCGGGATCAGAATTGTTTTCCGGATTTATGGAAAATACTGACATTTATAAGAAGTGCATGAGTTTATTTGGGTTTTGATAAGTCAGCCTGGATAATTTCCAATAAAGGTTTTGAAATGAAATTGTTACTGGTTTCAGCTACAGATATCGAGATTGCTCCTTTCTTATTTCACTTAGGAAAGGGACAGCGATTGTCGAATGAAATCACCCGCTATGAGTATGCTGAGAATACAATAGATGTTCTTGTAACTGGTGTTGGAATGATTCATACCACTTTTTTTCTTGGTAAATATCTTAATTCGAATAAACCTGATCTGGTTATTAATGCTGGCATCTGCGGTTGCTTTAACGATTCTATTTCAATTGGTTCAGTTGTGAATGTTGTATCAGATTCGTTTCCAGAAATTGGTTCAGAATCTTCAGACTCATTTATTCCCTGGTTTGATCTGAAACTTGAAGATCCTCAGCGGTTTCCTTTCTCAGATGGAAAGCTTGTTAATCCTTATAAAGACGAACTTCTGAAGGAATTGGACATTCCCCGGGTTGAAGGTGCAACTGTGAATACTGTGCATGGTAATGAATTGAGTATTCAGAAATTTACCAGGCTTTTTCAGCCATTGGTTGAATCCATGGAAGGGGCAGCTTTTATGTATGTTTGCCTGCAATATGGAGTTCAATTTCTGCAAATAAGGTCAGTTTCCAATAAAGTTGAAGTCAGAAATACTGAGAAGTGGAACATTAAATTGGCAATCAGTAACTTAAATGCATTTTTATTAAAGTTTCTCGCTCAATTGGACGCTGGTGACGCATAATATTTATTGATCTTAACAACACTTCAGGATCAATGGAGTTAAAATATAGCTGATTAAGGATCTTTCTGAGTTAATAATACTAATCGTCTCTCTGATGAAATTGACGCTTGGGTTTTCTCCCTGCCCAAATGATACATATATATTTGATGCACTTGTCCATCATAAGATAGACACGGAAGGACTTGACTTTGAGTTTATTATGGCTGATGTGGAGGAGCTCAACAAGAAGGCATTTTCTGAATTGCTTGATATCACTAAAGTGAGTTACCATGCATTTCTGTATCTAACTGATTATTACATTTTACTCGATGCAGGCTCTGCTCTAGGCTATGGCACAGGTCCGCTGGTAATAGGTTCCCTCCCTTATAAATTACTGGATTTAAAGGGGAAAGTTGTCGCTGTCCCGGGAAAATATACTACTGCCAACTTGCTTTTTTCACTTGCTCTGGAAGGAGAAGTTCTGCGAAAGGAGATGGTTTTTTCCGACATTGAATATGCCGTACTGAATAAAGTTGTGGATGCAGGTGTGATTATTCATGAAAACCGCTTTACCTATGCCAGCAAGGGCTTACTCAAGATTGCTGATCTCGGGGAGTTTTGGGAGAATTTAACCGGGATGCCTATTCCCTTGGGTGGAATTGTTGCAAATAAGAGACTTTCTGCTGATGTAATCGCAAAGTTTCAGAGATCCTTGAAAAGAAGTATTGACTATGCATTCTCCAGTGATAATATAAATGATTTTATCAGATGTAATGCTCAGGAGATGAGTGAGGAAGTAATGATGCAGCATATAAGGCTTTATGTTAATAAATATAGCCTTAGTCTTGGTGATGGGGGTCGCGCCGCGGTAAATACCCTTTTCGCTAAAGCAGTAGAGAAAGGTTTGATATCCGGTATTCCGAATGGAGTTTACTTCGGGTAGAGTGTACATCTGCTGCGCCAAACCTGATTTGTACAACAAGAATCTGTATTTTTGTCAAATAATGATATTTTATGGTCTTAAACCTTCGGCAAAGTCTGATTCTTGTCTTCCTGTTTGGATTAGCAGGTCTCCCTGGTTTTGTTTACAGTCAGATTGAAGATGGTGGAATGCCCAGAAGTTTTGAACAGAAGGGATGGCGCTCAGGCATTCAACAGCTGAGTATTCTTGCTCCAGATAAGGATAGTCTTAAAGCACTTGATTTTCAGGACTCTCAATTGGAAAAGCCATACAGGATAGGTGTAACTGTTCCTGCTGAAATTGGTATTTCTAATTCAGGGAATTGGATAATTAATCCGGATGGTAGTAAAATTTGGCTTGTTTCAATTAGTTGTAAAGGAGCAGAGGCCATAGGACTTGACTTCAGTTCATTTGATTTGCCCTCCGGATCAGATTTGTTTATCTATAATTCGAATCGCACTCATGTAATAGGAGCTTTCAAATCCAATGAGAATATTAAAGGTATGGGGTTTACCTCCCGGCCTGTGCAGGGCGATAATATTATTCTTGAATACTTTCAGCCTGCCGGTTACATGGAAGAAGTTCACCTTGAAATAGCTTCTCTTCTATATATCTACAGAGGATTTGGTGAAAAGCAAGACCGATCATTGTTCAATTTTGGAGGGTCAGGCGCTTGCGAGGTTAACCTTAATTGCGAAGAGGGTGCAAACTGGAAGAATCAGGCAGCCGGAGTGGTCAGAATACTTACAAGAGTAAAGAATCAGGCATTTTGGTGTACTGGAACTGTAATGAACAATTCAGCCAATGACTTTTCGCCAATAGTATTGACAGCCAACCACTGTTCTGAAAGCTCAGGTAATGTCTCAAGTGCTTCTGATCTGAATAAATGGGTCTTCTATTTTGCTTACGAATCAGCAACTTGTGCTGATCCTATAGCTGAGCCTGAAGAACTTAGCATGGTTGGTGCTGAAAAGTTGGCTGCATCACAAAACCCAACTGATATAGGTTCTGACTTTTATCTGATACGCCTTAAGCAGGATATTCCTGCATCCTATCACACCTATTTCAATGGCTGGAGTCTGTCAGCAGCAACTCCATCTTCTGGTGTCGGCATCCATCATCCTCAAGGAGATATCAAGAAGATTTCAACCTATTCAACAGCTTTGGGGTCAGGAACCTGGCAATCTACTCCCAATACCCATTGGATTGTTAAATGGGGTGCAACTGCAAATGGCTTTGGTGTTACAGAAGCAGGATCCTCAGGCTCTCCACTTTATAATGGAGATGGATTGATAATTGGTACCTTGACAGGAGGAGAGTCAGCTTGCAGTAACACAGCAGCCACCGACTTTTATGGTAAAATAAGTTATTCATGGATTTCAAATGGATTGAGTGATACTATGCAATTGGAACCCTGGCTTGATCCGATGAATGAAGGTCGCACTTCTATGGAAGGAGCTTTCAATGATAAGCTTGCTGTTGCTGATTTTGAAACTGATACAACCGTAATAAAAATTGGTAATTCACTAAACTTCTATGACCGCTCCTCGGGATTGCCAAATCTATGGAGGTGGAGTTTTGAAGGGGGAGAACCTTCCTCATCAAACGAACAGAATCCATCAGGGATTCGATATAATACTTTTGGCAAATACTATGTAAAACTAACAGTGACAAATAACTACGGCTCTGATTCGCTGGTCAGGGAGGAATACATTGAAGTGAAATCGCTTTTGTATCCTAATCCGACCCTGGGAGAAGTTACCCTGCTTACTGATTTGAATAATCAAGCATCTACCAAAATAGAAATATATTCTGCAGGAGGTAAATTATTGAGAACAATAGACCATTCTTCTGCCGAAGGGACAGCAATTAAAATCGCCATGCCTGAAGGAGGTAATTTCTTTTTTGTAAAAATTGTACAGGGTGAATCTGTTCAAACAGAAAAGGTAGTTGTTTTCCATAACCTGGATTAAGAATGCAAATAAAAGAAATGGGATACACTGAACTGATATTGAAATCACCGAACTATACCGAATCGCTTAAGTTAATCGCTTCAAAAGTTCTTAATAAACAACGAATCACTGCTGAAGAAGCTATTGAGCTGTATTATCATGCGGATCTGCCATTTTTATCAATACTAGCTGATTTTGTCAGGCAATCGATAAATGGCAAATATGCCTTTTACAATAGAAACGTGCACATTGAGCCAACAAATATCTGTGTGTACGATTGCAAGTTTTGCTCCTATTCTCATCATCAGAGTAAAGAATCCTGGGAACTCACTATTTCTGAAATGGTTGAAACTGTCAGGAACCTGGGTGATGAAATAACAGAGGTGCATATCGTGGGAGCAGTTCATCCGGGACGAGATATACATTACTATGCTGAGTTGATCAGGAAAGTGAGGGAAACCCGACCCGAAATTCATATCAAGGCCTTTACCGCGATTGAAATTGAATACATGGTAAAGAAGGCCGGATTGAGTCTTGATGAGGGTTATGCCATCCTGAAAGAAGCTGGGTTGAACAGTCTGCCAGGAGGTGGTGCTGAAATCTTTGATGAAAAGGTCCGTGAGGTGATTTGTGGTAAAAAATCTACTTCCGAAGCTTGGCTAGAAGTTCATGAAGTTGCTCATAGAAACGGAATTCCTACAAACTGTACTATTCTCTACGGACATGTTGAGAAATATGAACACAGGGTTGACCACCTATTGAGACTGAGAAACCTTCAGGATAAAACTTCCGGATTTAATGCCTTCATTCCTCTTAAATTTAAGAGTAAGAATAACGAACTCTCCTGGGTAGGAGAGGTGAGTGTTTTGGAAGATCTTCGTAATTATGCAGTGTCGAGAATATTCCTTGACAATATTCCTCATCTGAAGGCTTATTGGCCAATGATTGGAAAACAAATGGCAGCTTTGTCGCTTTCCTTTGGAGTTGATGATCTTGACGGGACAATAAATGACTCTACAAAAATATACTCCATGGCTGGAGCTGATGACCAGAATCCGGCATTGGGATCGGAAGAATTAAAACAACTTATCAGAGATGCAGGCATGATTCCCGTTGAAAGGGATTCTCTTTATAACTGGATTGAATCTGATGTGGATTCAAATCCTTAATGAATTATTTAGTTTTGGGTTATTTTCAGGCTTATGTTGTTTTGCAAAAGAGCTATCTCGGGTTTGAACTTCTCCCTATTTTAAGGGGTTTTTATGGAATTTATTAATAAATCAATGTTGAAATCTTTTTCTGATTACTGCCCAAACTAGTTCCTTATTTCTGCTTTCAGTCGTATATTTGTTAAAACCAAATGTTAAACTTAAAACTTTAAGACATGAAAATTAAAGGATTATTGTTAGTTGCATTGTTTGCCTGTGGAATTCTGGCCAATGCACAACCAATTGCCAAGGGAGATAAAGTATTGAACTTGGGTATTGGTTTAGGATCAACCCTTTATAGTGGCTCATACTATAAGAGCACAACTCCTCCGTTATCAGCATCATTGGAAGTTTGTGTTAAGGATGAATTGTTTGATGGTAAAGGTGCTTTAGGTGTTGGCGGATACCTTGGTTATTCAGGCTTTAAATCAGAATACAACTGGGGTGGTGGTACATATGGATGGAAATACACCAATATTATTATAGGTCCAAGAGGATACCTGCATTATAATTTTTTGGATAAACTGGATACCTATACCGGAATCCTGTTAGGCTACTGGATAGCTACCAACAAAGAGTATGGAACAATTCAAACTGGTTATTCTTCTGACAGTTACGGTGGTGTAACCTGGTCATGGTTCGCCGGAGGACGTTATTACTTCTCAGATAAATTTGCCGGAATGCTTGAGTTAGGTTATGGAATTTCCTACCTGAACCTTGGAATTGCGGTGAAGCTTTAGTCTGAAATAAGAATCAATAAAAAAGGGGCTTTCAAGCCCCTTTTTTATTGATGAACAGTATCGTTTTGAAATCCTATCATCCATTCAGATATTATCTTCTGACCTTTCAACCATATTTAGATTGAAAGCTTGAAAAGTTTCATCTTTTGAGCATTATTTTGATTGTTTGGTCTTTGCGCAGTTGGGCTATAATCAGTTCCTTTTGTTTGCCATTAGTCAGTACTACTTTAATGGTATTAGGAGGAGAGGTCCCTTCATTGCAAGCAACAATTGTAAAAACTACAACTTTCTCATCCCTTGGAACTCCAAATCTCATCGTCTTCACCTCATTGGTAGTTGCGAGCTCTGAAACTATCTTCGAATTGTTTTTATAAATGGAAATTTTATCTCCATCTTCCAGCATATCATCTAAAATATCCAATTGAATTGTATCAGTCTTAATGGTGTACTCAGTAATACTTCCGGGTAAAACTGTTTTTACTTTTTCAACACCTTTTATTGGGCCGATCTTTTCATTAAGGGCTTTACTGACACTGTCAGGCAAAGGCATTTTATCTATTATTTTACTTGCTTTGGCTGCAATTTCATAAATCTCTTGTGCAGTGGTCATAATTATAGTACCTGAGTCACAGCTTAGCTTGGTGTTGGATGCGGCAGAAATAAATTTTCCAGTGAAGATGTGCTTACCGTTCTTTTTCTCAAACTTTCCATTTACTTTCATCAGACAAAAATCTCCAAATGGAATCTTTACCAAAGAGCTGATAATTTTCTTCTCCTCGAATCTCAAAGATTTCTTTTTTGGATTGTATTCACCAGATATTTTGGCTTTTGTTTCTGATATCCCATTAAGATCAGCTACTGAGTATCCGGATATCTGATTATTCTCATTGATTTCATATACAATCATGTAACTCATCAATTCTGATTTTCCGATCAAAATTGCTCCAGTTAATTCTGTTACCTGGGCAAATGTGAATTCGATAATAAAGAAAAAAAATAAAATGAGGGTGTTTCGCATGATCGATTTTGCGTTATATTTGATAGCGAAATTAAATAAATGTCAAACTATATCCCTATTTGTATGAAAAGTTTATTACTTAAAGTTGTAGCACCTCTGCTTCTCGTTTTCTTTGTTTTCGGTTTTATTCAATCCGTTGACGCTGCTTTTCCAGGAAAGCAAAATCAGAAGGAGATAGTCGTTAAGAGTGAGTCTGATGCCACCCAGCAAAATCAGGCAAAGCAGACTTCAAAATCAGAATCTGATGATGATATCATTTTGCTCGTGATCCTGGCTTTCCTTCTTCCTCCATTGGCTGTTTACCTTAAGTATAATGAAGCTGGCAAGCCTTTCATTGTCAATGTTATACTAACATTACTTTGTGGATTACCAGGTGTAATTCATGCACTTGTTCATGTTCTCAGAAAATAACAAGCATTGAACAAAAAAAATCTTACGAAAATCTATTTGGGCTTACTTCTGGTAAGCCCTTTAGTTTTATTCTGTTTACCTTCTGATATTTTCGACAAGTCTACAGCTAACCTTTGTCTTTCAAAATTAATCTTTCACCGGGAGTGTTTTGGATGTGGCATAACAAGAGCGGTTATGCACGCTATTCATTTCGAATTCAGCATAGCCTGGGCTTATAATAAACTTGTGGTATTGGTTATTCCTTTTCTTGCTTATCTGTGGGTAGACGAAATATTGAGGTGCAGAAAAATTCTCAGAAAAGAATCTTCAGAATAGCCTTTTAGTCAGAGATTAATAAGGGGGACTAAATCCTGTCTTGCAGACAATAATTTTCCCATTTCGAAATTACCTGCTTCATATCGTCAGGAAGTTCTGATTCAAATTTCATCAGTTTGCCTGTCTTTGGATGAACGAAAGACAGCGTTCTGGCATGAAGCGCCTGCCTAGGAAGAATTTCAAAGCAATTATTTACAAATTGTTTGTATTTGGTAAATGTGGTTCCTTTCAGGATCTGATCACCTCCATATTTGGCATCGCTGAACAGGGGATGGCCAATATGTTTCATATGAGCCCTTATCTGATGAGTCCTGCCTGTTTCAAGAATGCATTCAACCAATGTGACATAATTGAACCTCTGAATCACCTTATAATGCGTTGTAGCTTCTTTTCCATAGCTACCGTCAACAAATACATCCATCATTTGCCGGTCTCTCAGGCTTCTCCCAATATGTCCATGAATAGTACCTTCAACTTCTTTTATATCACCCCAGACCAATGCAACATATCTCCTGTCAACCTTATGATCAAAGAAACTTCTGGCTAAAATTGACTGAGAGATTTCATTTTTGGCAACCAGGAGTAATCCGGAAGTATCTTTATCAATTCTATGAACCAGATATGGCTTAATATCTTTATTTGGGTCGCTTAGGAATTTGAATAAGAGCGCATTCAGAAGAGTTCCATTAAAGTTGCCATGTGCTGGATGAACAACCATTCCAGCTGCCTTATTTACAACCAGCAGTTCATCATCCTCATAAACTATTTCAATTGGCAAGTCCTCCGGAATAATATCAGTTTCCCTTGGTGGTACAGTCAGCACTATTGAAATGATGTCAGATGGATGAACCTTATGATTAGGTTTAATAGCTGCTCCATTGACTAAAATCGATCCAGCATGTGCTGCATTCTGAATTTTATTTCTGGAAATTGAAGGAAGTTTGGATTGAAGGAACTTATCAATCCTGAGCAAGGCTTGGCCTTTGTCGACTATGAACCTGAAATGTTCATAGAGGTCGTTTTCTTCTCCGGTAAGATTCAGGTCTTCGGGTTCATTAATCATTCGAAACGGATTGCATTACAGAACCACAAATTTTATGGTAGCCTTTTCACTGGTTTGTTTGTTTACTACTGAAGCCAGATATAATCCCGGGGGCAATAATCCGATGTCGATTGTTTCAGTCCACACACTGTTTAATTGAACAGAGCCGGAAGAAGAGAAAATGCTGACAAGAATCGAGTTTGGCTCTTTGTTCCATTCAGTGGGTAGAATTATATGTAATTCTCCATTGTTTACAGGGTTGGGTGTTATTTTAATTTCCTGATTGATTGGCTTTGGTGCAATGCCCAATGGGTTGACCTTACCAACAACTGGCCTGATCATAAGTGAGCCTGCATGCTGATTGTCACTCATCTGCCAGTTTCCGTCCACATTATAAAAACGGTTCTGATGTGAGTCATTATATCTGTCAAGACCAACGTTCAGATTGTCAATTGAGTACTGTTGCCATCCAACATAAAATATTAATCCAGGGAAGTTCAGAGCATCCATCACCAGGGGGCTGTCAAACCAATAAGTATGATAGGTATTCAGGCTATCCGACATTGTGGGTGTGACTTCATTTAATTGCTTAATGATATTGCCGGGCTTGCCAAATGAGTCGTTCCATACTGTAATGTCAAAGTATTTTTCTTCAGAACCCGACAAAACCTGATTGAAATAGAATTGAATTCCACGAAGGGTATCTGAAACATTCAGGTCAAAACGAATTGCATAGGAACCGGAGGCTCCATTCAGACCAACACCAGCCTCTGCTGTTCCATCATCATATGCATAATAATTGCTGAATACCTGTGAAAACCTTATTGTATCATTTGTTTTCACAGTCATTGAAGGGTCGGTTGTTAAGATATGTGTAGTGTGGTAGACAATCTTCTCCTGATTTTCAAAGGGAGAATAGAGGAAGTTTACCGGAGGACGTGAGAATGGTTGATATGACGAGTAACCGTTTGTGCTAAAAGGAAAAAGAGTATAAGTGCCTCCTTCATAAGTCTTGAATGGCGACTGAGAATCTTTCTGAACTGAATACTTATAGGATGCATTCTGATTTACTTCATCAAGGTTAGCAATCTTAATATCTAGTGTATCTTTCATTTCTTCAACGAAATTCTCTCCATATTGCCTGTAAGGCATTGCTTCAAAACGTTTTAGCATCGAAGGAGCTCTATCAGCGAAAGCAATATCCTTCAACACAGAATCCTGAATACTGCGTCCTGTGTTTAGATAAACCACATCAATATTCCATTGATCCCCGTTACTTTGCCAATCAGGCACATAATTGTTTGCAAGGCTTGCATAATTGCGGAACCTGAATCTGAAACCATTCTTATAGTAGCGTGAGCTATCGGTGATAGGAATGAGGACTTGTTGGAAATAACTATTATGCTGTAATGCAAAAGTGTCGACCTGTGTTCCTCCCGGTGTTGACCATACATAATGCCACTTTGGATTAATCTGTGTTCCTGAACTTGAGGTAATAGTGTCAAATTCTGCCGGTGAATGAAATTCAAGGATTAGCGAATCACGTTTGGCTGGCATGGATCCTCTTCCTTGCGGCTGATAATAGAAACTCAGGTAAACAGAATCGCTGACATTTATGGCTCTGGCAAAAGGTGAGAAGATGGAATCCAGTCTGATAGCCTGTGAGGTGAGTTGGTCAGCTTCAAATTGATAAGGACCTGCATTTGAATACAAGGTGCCTGATTCATCAATTGCATCAAAGGTCGCCACACCAATTGTTGGTGGATTTACTCCAAAGTCAGTATTGACATAAGTGAAATTATCAGCCCATATGAATTTGTCAGGCCAAGTGGAGATGACAGAGAAGTCATCAAAAACGGGCAGTGTTATAGTCAGGGTATCAGGGTATAAATATCCAGCTGACTTCAACAGATGAGATTTAGCGCGCAAGAATCCATTATACTCAAGACTGTAGATTTTCTCTTGTGACCATGCGCTAAGGCACAAGGAGAACAACAGAATGGACATTATCAGTTTTAATCGCATCAAGCAGGTTTTGTATTATTGAATGCTATCATTAATAATTGTGTCGATGACCATATTTTGTATATAGGTATCAAAGTCAAATGAGTCATCTGATTTGTAGGTAAGTTGAATTCCTGAACTAACAGGAATTCTTTTTCCATAAACATAAGTTGGATCTTGCAGGTATACCCTTCCACTAATTGAATCAGAGCCAGATTGAAAGTCCTCAGAACCAATTAGAAGCCCAAGCCTTGTTATTTCTGAAATAGCCTCAGCTCTTGATTTTCCAATAAGGAATGGAATCTGAACATCAGTTCCTCCAGTTCCTGATCCAACATACAGGTCAATAGTCGAACCTTTTGAAATCAAACTTCCGGGTTGTATATACTTGCCTTTACAAGTTATTTTAATAATGGCATTCTTAGCCGGATCAGGAATCATTCTGACGCTTCCCAGTTTCAAGCCATAAGTCTGTAGCAAAGCCTTTGCCTGTCTTAAACTTAAATCAACCAAAGCAGGCATTTTGATTTGTTCCGGAACATATGCCACTACAGAAAGATAAATCGAGCGGCCCGGTTTGACCTTTGACTTAGGAAGAGGGTCCTGAGAGACAATCATTCCACCTTTTTTATCATAGTCATATACTGAATCAACAACTGTGAGATCAAAATCTGATGCGCTTTCTAGGTTGTCAAGCTCTTCAAGAGTGAGTCCAACAAAGGATGGGACCTCCACAGTTGAACCGTGCTTTGTATAGCTCTGAAGAAAAGTCAGTGTAATCCAGCTGATTGCGATTGTCAATAACAAAGAAATGCCAAGATGCTTGACAAATCGTTTGGTTGTAATAAATTGAATTAAATTCATAACCGGATTGCATCAGATCAGGCAAATGCACTATTTATAGAACAGGTATTAAGCCTAATTATTGTTTCTTCATGCAAAGATATGAATTTCCATTGGTGGTGAATCTGGATAACTCCATACCTTTGCATTATAGCTGAATCATATGATACAAAGGTTGAAGATTGCCTTATTGATGGGCGGAGATTCTGGTGAATACGAGGTCTCTATTGGCAGTGCTACTGTAGTAAACAAATATTTGGATGCAGAGGAATTTGATGTATATCCAATATTGATGAAAGCCCGTAATTGGACTTATACAAGTCCGGAGGGAACAGCATATTCGGTTGATAAAGATGATTTTACATTAACCTTGGAACAGGAAAAGGTTTACTTTGATTGTGCATTTATTGCAATTCATGGGACCCCAGGTGAAGATGGTAAGCTTCAGGGATATTTGGATATCATTGGCATACCTTATACAAGTTGCGATCTGACAACTTCAGCAATTACCTTCAATAAGTATTTCTGTAATGATTTGGCATTGCAATATGGCATGAATGTGGCCAAAACTATAATTGTGAGGTCAGAATTCAATCTTGACCTGAATGGAATCATTACTGAAGTTGGTTTGCCCTGTTTTGTGAAACCTAATAAATCAGGCTCAAGTGTTGGTGTTACAAAGGTTTATCAATCCATTGAGTTGTTGGATGCAGTAAAAAAAGCGTTCAGTGAGGATGATGAAGTCCTGATACAGCAATTCATAAAAGGACGTGAGATGGCATGCGGTGTTTATCGGACCAATGGTGAGGTGGTTGTATTGCCGGTAACTGAAGTAATATCGAAGAAGGATTTTTTCGACTATGAAGCAAAATATACAAAAGGAATGGCAGAAGAAATTACTCCTGCTAATATCTCAACATCAGAACTAGAAGATTGCCAGTCAATTACACGTGAACTATATAATAAGTTCAATTGTAGTGGGGTTGTAAGGTTCGACTATTTTCTAACTGAAGGGAAATGGTGGTTTTTGGAGGTAAATACAGTTCCGGGGTTTTCGGAAGGAAGCATAATTCCCAAACAAGTTCTGGCTTCTGGCAATAAATTGAATTTATTCTTCAGGCAATTAATCATTGAGGCAATATCACAAAAAAGCAAGGTTTAACTGATATATAGTTCCAACTTCACATGGGATTTGTTAGGTACAAGAAGAGTTAATTACATCTCCTTAGGCCAATTGTATTTATAATCAAGTAGTTATATGAGTATTTTCTATAATTACTTCTGACTATTCAAGAATTTCACCAACTTCTGAACAGCAATAGCCCGGTGAGATATTTGATTTTTCGTTTGTAAATCCATTTCAGCAAATGTGTTTGAAAAGCCAATGGGTTGAAAAATAGGATCATATCCGAATCCTTGATTTCCTTTGGGTGAACTAGTAAGGATTCCGTTTACAATACCTTCGAAATAGTGAAACTTACCTTCAATTATTAAGCAAATAACTGTCCGAAATCTTGCATTGCGATTTGTTTTGCCATCCATTTCTGTCAGGACCTTTTTCATATTAGCCTCGGAGTCATGAGCGGTTCCGGAATAACGAGCAGAATATACCCCAGGTCGTCCATCCAAAGCTTCTATTTCAAGGCCGGTATCATCTGCGAAACAGTCTGATTTAAATTTTGAGAAGATTGCTTCTGCTTTCATTAGCGCATTTCCTTCCAGGGTGGAAGCTGTTTCTTCAAGCTCGGCATCAAAACCTATATCATATAAAGATAGTAATTTGAAATGGTCAGAGATAAGGGGTGATATTTCTTCAATCTTATGTTGATTGTTGGACGCAATGACAAGAGACTTCATAAAATCAGTAATATAATTTGATTGATTACTAGACTATTCGTTGTGATACTGTTCATTCTTCAAAATAGTCATTGAGCGATATATTTGTTCTGTTAAAAGCAAGCGGATCATTTGGTGGGTAAATGTCATTTTGGATAATGAAATAGTAAAATGTGCCTTCTTTTTGATGGATTCATCCACTCCATAAGCTCCACCGATAACAAAAAACAACTCCTTTGTGCCAGAATTCATTTGTTTCTGGAAGAAGTTGGAAAACTCAACGGAAGAATAAAGAGAACCATTTTCGTCTAAAAGTACAATAGTAGAAGCATAAGTTAATTCCTTCATAAGGAGGATTGCCTCTTTTTCTTTCACTTGGCTGGCAGAAAGGTTTTTTCGGTCTTTTAGATCTGGAATAATATTCAGGCGAATGCTCAAATAGTGTTGTATTCTTTTTGTGAAAATCTCGATACCTGTTTGCAGGTACGAATCAGCGGTCTTGCCTATCATCAGTATCGTGAGGTTCATATGAACTATTTTTGGCAAAGATACTGATTCAGTCAGCGCAGGAAGCCCAATAAAGCCCGATATTTATGGTTCGATTATTGTATATTTGTGCGAGTTCTAAATTTCAACATGAAAAAAAAATCGTTAATTCTTTTCCTTGGAATGCTATTCTTTGGAAATGTGTTAAGTTACTCAGAAACAGTAACGATACCTGGAATTCAAGACAATATTGCTGCTGCTCTTCGCTCAGGTAACTCAAAAGTGTTAGCTACATATTTCAGTTCAACAATTGAAATCAGTTTGCCAACTAAGGAAGGGACTTTCAGTAAGGTGCAGTCAGAATTGATTATGAAAGACTTTTTCAGTAAGAATCCGCCTTCTTCATTTGTAATAGATCAGAAAGGTTCTTCTTCCGGAGGTGCTTTATTTATGATTGGCACCTATAAGAGCAATAATAAGTCTTATAAGACATATATCCTGCTAAAACCATTTGAAAATCAAATGCTTATTCAGCAAATTCAAATTGAATCTGAATAATGTCCAACAGCAATCATTAATACATCTTACAGTGACGATAGACGAAGTTATTGCCGCCAGTCTTCAGGAGGATATTGGGGCAGGAGATCATACAACACTATCAACAGTTCCAAAGAACCATTTGGGGAAGGCAAAATTATTGGTTAAGGAGAAGGGGATAATTGCTGGGGTTGATATTGCGAGAAAAGTCTTTTTAGCCTTGGATTCCTCAATAAAACTGGAATTGTTTATTCAGGATGGGGAAGAGGTTAAACCTGGAGATATTGTCTTTGAAGTTGGAGGTCCATCGGCATCATTATTGACTGCAGAGCGGACGGTATTAAACTTCATGCAGAGGATGAGCGGAATTGCAACACAAACCAGAGTATTGGCTGATAGAATTAAGGATTTACCAACAAGGATTCTTGATACAAGAAAAACGACACCATTATTGAGAGAACTTGAGAAGATGGCTGTTCGTATTGGTGGGGGAGAGAATCATCGATTTGGACTATATGATATGATATTAATTAAGGATAATCATGTAGATTTTGCCGGTGGAATATCCCAAGCTATCGTCTCAACCAGTCGATATCTGAAGGAAAACGGGTTAAAATTGCATATAGAGATAGAAACCAGAAACCTTACAGAAGTTCAAGAAGTGCTTCAAACAGGAGGAGTAGATAGAATTATGCTGGATAATTTTGCTTATCCTGATTTAAGAAAGGCAGTTGAGTTAATTGGGAAAAGATATGAGACTGAAGCATCAGGTGGGATTACGCTTGATACGATTCGGGAATATGCTGAATGTGGTGTTGATTTTGTTTCTATAGGTGCTCTAACGCATCATATTAGTAGTCTTGATCTTAGTTTAAAAGCAATTTAAGGAAATCCTTATTAGATTAACTATTGTGAGAATTCGATTTCAAGAATACTTAAACAGGGTCTATTTTTGGATCATCAATAGTGTATTGTTGGTTTCTATAATTCGCTATTTAAGAAAAGTAATCCTGCCTGGTTTTGATGGAATTCCACTTTATGATGTCGGGGAATTTTTCGTAAAAGGCTTATTGCGAGGATCCTTAAGTATGAGGGCAGCGGCTTTTGCTTATAATTTTTTTCTGGCATTATTTCCAGCAATAATTTTCTTCTTTACAATCATACCCTATATTCCAATTTCCGGTTTTCAGGATTCGTTATTGGAATTGATACAGGGGCTCTTTCCCAAAAAAGCATATGAAGCAGTTGAAGGTACCCTATTTGACATAGTTAAGCGTCCCAGAGGTGGATTGTTATCAATAGGATTTATTATGGCTTTGTATTTTTCTACGAATGGAATACATAGTCTGATAGAATCATTCAATCAAACCCATCATGATATTGAGACCAGAAACTGGATATTAATCAGATTGGTGTCTTTGTTTTTGGTACTAATTCTTTCGTTATTGGTTGTTTTAGCAATCATCCTGATTACACTTGGGCCAGTTTTTATTGATTTTCTTTCTGCAGAAGGAATTCTAAAGGATGTGTTTGCATATTATATGGTAATAGCAGGAAAGTGGCTTATAACATTTGCATTGTTATTCTTTGCATTTTCGTTCCTGTATTATTATGCGCCAGCCCGAAAAAGCAGGTTTCGTTTTATTTCAGCAGGATCAAGTCTTGCAACTATTCTAACAGCAGCTTCCTCGGTTGGATTTAATTACTATGTGAACAATCTATCGAGTTACAATTCATTATATGGTTCAATAGGTACCTTAATCATAGTGATGATATGGATCTATTTCAATGCAATGATAGTATTGATTGGATTTGAGTTAAATGTGAGTATACAGAATGCTAAAAGGAGGAAGAAATAGAGGTATTCCTTTGTTTTTAGAATTAGATTTAAGTTTTTATTTTAGAGCATTGGTTTAGTTTTTTTTTTGATTCATTGTTGGAATTATACTTCCTTTTGTATATTTGCTTAATAAATATGTTAACAATATAATTTTCTTATTTAAACAGTTTCAGATTGTTGATTTAATAATTGGAGAAATATAATACTGATTCCTATAGAATTTATCGGTTGTATATATTACAATAACAAATTGGTTTTTTGCATCACTTTGGAACGAATATATTTTATTGTATGAAAAATCCTATTCATTTCTTTATGCTTTTCCCTCTTTGCTTCTCATTCTTAGTTACTTGTTACTTGCAAGCAAATTTTATATTAGAGTCAGAACCCATTAAAGGTAATCAATATATTAAAGGTACAATTATGTTTCTCAAACTTGAATCTGATTGTTTTTTAAAGTTATTTTCATTTTGCAACGCAATGAGATTCGGCTCCAATAATTTAATCAATACAAAAACGCGATGAAACATTAAAGTTGGTAAGGTTTTCTAAATTTAAGCTAGATTTGATTATTTCAAAGAATGTAAAGCTACTTTTTAATTAATAAATACTAGTTAAAGTCTTATCGAAAATCTCAGATGAAATACTATAATTTATCAGCAAAATTGTAAAAGTAAATAATAACTTTGTTTAGCATCGCCTGATCACAAGGCATGTTCCCACACGCAAGTTCACCATGCAAACCAATGCTAAATGCTTCGGAAAGTTAAAAGATAACCACCCTCATTCTTTATTATTTAATATTTAACGCTCATCTATTATGAACCGGTCAGCCATCAGAATATTACTTTTATTACCTGTTATTTGTTTTTCCAGCTTCTACCTTCAAAAGCTTCATGCTGGAGGAATCAATTTGCCTGGTTTTTTATTAAAAATACCGGTCAGTTCGACTCCCGTTTCAACTACTGCCTAAAAACAGCTTCAACCTCATCTTATTTTGCGAAAGGAGAGGTGGTTCATCAGTTTTTGCTGAAAGGAAATACGAAATCAACAGAAGATCCTATGAGAGTTTCGCTGGATATTGAATTTCTGAACTATAACCCCAGTGCCCTTTGTAAAGAAAATGATATTTTGCCTGGCAAAATCAATTTCTTGATAGGTCGCGATTCTTCCAAATGGAAAAGTAATGTAACAAGCTTCCAAACTCTCGTATATGAGAATATCTATAGCTCAATAGATCTTGTTTACCATGCCACAAACCAATTCATAGAAAATGATTTTGTGGTACACCCTGGAGGGAGAATAGAAGATATATCCTTAAAGTATAAAGGAATTGATATTATATGGGTAAATAAGCAAGGGGAACTTGTTTATAAAATTGATGACTTTGAATTTAAAGAAGTGATTCCAGAGGTTTTTCAAATTATTAACGGGCAAAGAATAAATGTTAGTGCGAAATTTCAGGTCAATAAACAAGGGAAGTTTCATATAAGATCAAAAGGTATAATCATAATTACGATCTAATCATTGATCCGCAGTTAATCTACTCTTCTTATTTTGGAGGAACAGGTGATGATTATTTATATCAAAGCAATATTATAAAAGATACCCAGGGAAACCTTTATTTTGTCGGCAGAACAACTAGTGTGAATTTGCCTATCACCTCAGGATCCTATTCCACAACAAATCATGGATTGATAGATGTATTTGTAGTAAAAATGAATCCTTCTGCAACCCAAATCCTTTTATCTACCTATGTCGGAGGTTCAGATAATGATTATGTAACAGATATAAAAATATGCCCACCAGGTAATGAAATTGTTGTCACCGGTTATACAACTAGTTCTAATTTCCCTGTTACAAGCGGGGCTTTTCAAACTTATTTCGGTGGTAATAGGGATGGTTTTATATTTAAATTGAACAGCGTAGGCAATGGTCTTATTTTTTCAACCTATATGGGTTCCTTTTCAAGCAATACAGAGGATTATATTGTAGGATTAGAATTAAATTCATCACAGGAAATATATATCTGCGGGTATAGCAATGGTGACTTCCCCACAACTTCAGGAGCATACCAGACAAGTAATTCGGAATTCGGCTCTTATGACATATTCGTATCTAAGCTCAGTGCCGCCGGAAGTTCTCTCCTGATGTCAACCATGGTTGGTGGTATGACTTCTGATCGGGGGTATGATCTTAAAATTGATGCTTCTGGTAATTATTATGTTTACGGAACTAGTGGGGGAGGGTTCCCAATAATTTCAGGAGCTTACGATAATACTTTTAATGGGGGGCAAAATGATTATGTGCTTATAAAATTGAACTCTACATTGACAAGTTTGCTTTATTCTACTTATCTGGGCAGCAGTGTTGACGATATACCCAGGGGATATGGAGGATTATTGAATCTTGATTATCAAAATCAGATGATCGTTACTGGTAATTGCGGGACAGGTTTTCCAACAACTCCAGGAGCTTATAAAACAAACTACTCAGGTGGATCCTTTGACGCATTTGTGACAAAATTGAATTCAACATTTAGTGCTTTGGTGTTTTCCACTTATATTGGAAGTCCAGGGGAAGATGTCGGTTATTCTCTAACTACTGATCCTAACAATAATATTATTCTTTCGGGCTATGCTGCCTATGGTTATCCAATTACCAGTTGTGGTTACAGTCCAAATTTTAACGGGGGAACTAGTGATGGTTTTATTACAAAATTTGATTCCCAGTGCTCCCAGGTTCTATACTCAACTTACTTTGGAGGCACAGATTCAGATATTGCAAACGCTGTTTGGATGGATGGTGATACAGCCACTATTATAGGAGAAACTAGATCTTCTAACCTTCCAGTCACAGGGAATGCATTTGATCCCTCTTTCAACGGTGGAAGCAGGGATGTATTTATTGCAAAAATCCGGTTGATAGAAAGGCAGTTCTTCAGCATATGCAGGCCCGGACGAAACTATATGTGAAAACAACACTTATTTCTTAGCGAATTCTTCTGCTGCAAACTATTCCGCCCTGTTATGGACAACTTCAGGTACAGGAACTTTCAGTGATCCTACCCAATTACATCCAACATATTGGCCAAGTATAGCAGATATTCAGATCGGATCTGTAATCCTCACTCTGACAGCAACTCCTTTATCTGCATGTAACCCTGCTAGTGATGGTATGCTTCTTAGCATTAACCATTCATCAACAGCAAGCGCAGGTCCCGATGCTGGTATATGTCAAAATTCATCTTTTACGCTTAGTTCTGCTAGTGCAACGTATGCCACTTCCTACTTTTGGACCACTAGTGGTACGGGATCCTTTAATAATCCCTCTTTATTGAATCCGATATATACGCCAAGCTTAGCTGACATTTCTTCCGGGAGTATTATTCTTACCTTATCAGCAATCTCTGCAGCAGCATGTGGAAATGCATCCGATGCTATGATCTTGAACATCAGTCATCTGGCTGTTATTGATGCTGGCCCTGATGCCACGATTTGCAATAATGAGACCTTCATGCTCTCCAATGCCACAGCTCAATTCGCAACATCATACTTATGGACTAGCAGTGGTACAGGGACATTTAATAACCCAGCCCTATTGAACCCAGTTTATTTTCCAAGTGCTGATGATATACTTATCGGTTATGTTACATTAACGATTAATGTAACCTCTGTGGCACCATGTTCTAGTGTTTCCGATGCCATGATTCTGCATATGGTTTCCCTCGCAATAGTGAATGCCGGTCCGGATGTTAATATTTGTGAATCCTCAGGTTCATATTATCTAAGTGGATCATCAGCGCAATATGCGACTTCTATTCTCTGGACTACTTCAGGCACTGGTGTTTTCAACAATACAAATGTTTTAAATCCGATATATACTCCTAGTACTGGCGATATTGAATCCGGTAGTGTAATCTTAACTGAATCTGGTTCATCCTTATGTGGAACTGTTACCGATGCGATGGTTCTTTATATAACCAGGCAGGCATTTATCAATGCCGGACCAGATGTCACGATTTGCGAGATGGAATCATATCAACTCAATGAGGCGACATCCCAATATGCCACTTCTTATATTTGGACAACCAGTGGTACAGGGTCCTTTAGCAATTCGAGTTTGCTAAACCCAGTTTATACTCCTAGTGTAAATGATATTCTCAACGGTTCTGTTACGCTAATTATTAACGCCACATCTGTTGCACCTTGTGTAGGTATTTCTGATGCAATGGTACTTAAAATCATCAACCATGCCGAGGTAAATGTAGGAGCAGATGATCATGTATGTGGAATCAGTTGACTACATGTGCATGTGGCACTGCATAAAATGCTAATTCCTACTCCTGGACAAGCAGTGGTACAGGCACCTTCGATAATGCCAACATTCTGAACCCGGTTTATACCCCTAGTATTGCAGATATCATCGCTGGCAGCGTAAATTTAACGGAAACATCCAGTTCCGCATGTGGAGTCGTTTCAGATTCAATGATGCTTTTTATCTCTCGGCAGGCAGTAGTAAATGCTGGACCTGATGCGATCATCTGCGAAACTGGATCATATTCAGTGGACGGCGCAACTTCCCAGCAGGCTCTTTCTTACCTTTGGAATTCCTCTGGTGATGGATTTTTTAGTAATCCTGCAATCCTTAATCCAGTGTATATTCCAGGCCCTATTGATATTAAAAATGGTTTGGTTGCCCTAAATGTGACATCTAGCAGTCAGTCTTTTTGCCATGATTCAACGGATTCCCTATTTCTTCAAATAAATAGAGAGGCTATTATTAATGCTGGGTATAATGATACCATTTGTAATTTATCAGTTCATACAATAACAGATGCCTTAGCAAGTGGATATGATGCTTTGCACTGGTCACATGATGGTTTAGGCTTACTTACTGGTATAAATACTCTAACCCCGTCTTATACTCCTGCATCTGGAGAGTCGGGTATGATAATCCTAACACTTAAAGCAATCGGATTGCCAATGTGCCCAGATAGAGTTGACCAGAAAATGCTTGAGGTAATTCCATCAGTCACTTATACTTCATCGGAGAATATCGAAACATGTGATACAACTCCTGTTGCAATTACCAACATAACTGCCCAACATTACTCTTCATGCATGTGGACTACCAATGGGACAGGGATGATTGATGACCCTACCAAACTAAACCCGATTTATACCCCAGGGACAACTGATATCGCAAATGGCAACGTAACACTAACCTTTACACTGACTGGAATACTACCATGTGCCAATCAGTCAGATCATATATCATTAACAATTAATAAAAATCCCCGGGTTGATGCAGGACAAGACACGATAATTTGTGAGAAGAATACCTATGTTGCGTCTGGAGTTTCAGTAACTGATTATAATTCTATGATCTGGGAGTTGATCCCAAGTACTGCGGGTTTACTTACAGGAATTAATTCGTTAACCCCAACATTCACTCCTTTAGATGGATTTGTTGGAAATGTCCAATTAAAATTAACTGCTACCGGCAACCCTGTATGTGGAAGCAAGCAAATATTTGACCAAATATCTCTACAGATTGTTAAAGCACCACAAGTAAATGCTGGGGCAGATCAAACCATTCAGGAATCAACATCAGTATCTCTAACCGGTACGGCAAATAATGGATCGGGAGATTATTCATGGCTTTGGAAACCTGATGAACTGCTAGTTAATCCTTTTATCTATAATCCGGTTTCATCTGATATTATCAATGATGTAACTTTCTATCTAAGGGTTGTGGATAATAATACTGGTTGCACTGGGACGGATAGCTTAAATATTTTTACTCTCCATACTGAGCTTGGCCTTTTGAATATCTACAATTTCATCTCTCCCAATAAAGATGATCTGAACGATCTATGGATTATAGAAGGCATCGAAGAATTTCCAGAGAATAATGTAATAGTTTTGAATCGATGGGGAGATATGATTCGTGAATTCACCAGATATAATAATTCAACTACAGTATGGGATGGCACTAATAATAAAAATGAGCCTGTACCTGATGGGACTTATTTTTATATTCTTTCTGTAAAAAATAAAGGATCAAGAACCGGATGGATTTATGTCCAGGGTGGGCACAACTGAGATGCCAAGCATAATATATTCTAATATCTTGAAACGAAAGTGGGGAGTGTCTTCAATATCTTACCTAAAGTGCCAGGAAATTCTTCAAATTTTAAAAAATCAAAGTCCTATATGAAAAAGATTCTGATAACCTTTCTAATAGTATTATCCACAAATTTGTTTGCTCAGCAAGATCCGCTGTTCAGTCAATATATTTTCAACAAATCAGCCATAAATCCTGCCTGCGCGGGAAGCCACGATTACCTTAAAATAAATGTGCTTTACCGGTATCAATGGGTTAATGTTAACGGGGCGCCAAAAACTTTGTATGCCTCTGCTTATAGCATACTGCGTAACCCTCATGTAGGCATTGGGTTGAATATTTACAATGATATTATAGGCCCATCTATAACCCAGGGAGCACTTGCCACCTTTGCATACCAGGTTCTTTTCCCTGAGTCAAGACTTTCATTTGGATTGCAAGCAGGTTATAAATACACTGATATTTTCTGGTCAAAAGTTAAGACTTTTAATGCAGGAGACCCAATTGTGAATGCACAGTTTGAAAATAGGGTAGTGCCAGATGCCAATTTCGGAGTTTATTATTATACCAAAAAATTCTATTTAGGCCTTTCATCCAAAGAATTGCTTCAAAATGAGATGAACATTGTCAGGGTTAATGGCAGGAATCAATATACAAAGTTGCTACGCCACCTTTACACGATGGTAGGCGCTTCTTTTATTCTAAATAATCAATTGAGATTCCAGCCATCCATGCTTATAAAATTTGTTAAGAATAGTCCCCCACAGCTGGATATAAATGCAAGTTTCTTTATCATGAGTTCTTTGTTGGTAGGGTGTTCTTATCGTACAGAAAAGGCAGTTGCATTAATGACAGAATTCAATGTAACTGAATTTCTCAGGCTTGGGTATTCCTATGATTTGTGGTTTAATGCACTTCAATTTTATAATAGGGGTTCTCACGAAATTCATCTCGGGTTTGATCTGGATATTTTCAATAGAAGAATGCTGACTCCAAGATATTTTTAAAGGGAAGCCTACAACACTTTTTATCTATTTTTGAATCAGATTCTTTGACTCATTAAAAAATGATTATTATAGTATTTTTGATATACTTGGAAGATCATTAAGGATACAATAAATTGATTAAGAGCAAGATATTGATATTTTATTTCAGCCATTAGGAGGTTTCTAATTCAGATCGACAATTCTAAATGGGCCTGCTAGACGACTATTTTTCGAATGTACTAAAGTCATTATCTAACTGTTAGAAATAATTTAATCGTATGTATTGAATATTTTTATAAACAATTGAATCAAGATTTTGGGATTATAAATTTGAATCTTTGATATTCTTGTTAAATTCAGCAGCAAGTTTAGTTATGTCCTTCTTTCTATCTTTTATATAGATAGCCGGAATACCTCCATAAATCTTCCAAGGCTCCAACGATTTCTTTACTAGACTCAGTGAAGCTACGCATGAGCCTTCCCCAATTTGTACTGATGGTAGAATAATGCTGCCGGCTCCAACGATTGAATATTTTTTTATTTTTACATTGCCACCCGTTATATTGGTAAACTGTTTTGGTACCATAGGATTAGTCATGAATTCACCACTATAATCATCATTTTGGCTATAAATTGAAACTCTCCCTGAGACAGTAACGAAATCCTCAATTTCGACACCAAACGAGGCATAAATGGCTGTATATGCCGAGATATGTACATAGTTTCCTATTCTTATCTTCCCACTAAGGATGCAAAAGTCATCAATTCTAACATGATCCCCAATTTCTATATTTTCTGACCCATATATTGATGCTTTTCTGCTAATAAGCGCGGTTGAAGATACGCTTTTAAAACCTATCGATAGAAGTTCCACTACACTATAAAAGTTACTCTTCATTATTTACATGAATTTAGGACAGAATCAATTATTAAAGATTGAGCTTCTCTGTTTATATCAGCTGCCAGAGGTAAGCAAAGTATACGAGAAGCAACCGAATTAGAAATACTCATTCTTGGGGAGTTTCCTAAAAATGAAAGAGTATCTAATGAAGGATAAAAATAACGACGCGGATAAATATCAATGTTATTTAGCCGTTTCTGAATTTGTAAAGCTATCCTTTCGGAATTCAGAATTATTGGGAAATAGGAATAGTTCATAGTTGCTTCGAAATTCCAATGTTGTAATTTTATATCCTTGTTATCTTTAAATGCTTCATAGTAATTTATCCATGCATTATTTCTCCCGAGTTTTATAATTTCAAACTCATCAAGGACACATAGACCCATTGCGGCTTGAAACTCATTCATTTTACAATTTATACCAAGAGTACTTATTCTATCATATCCAGGAATCCCGAAATTGATTAGCAACTTCGCTTCTTCAAATAACTCCTCGTTCTCAAAAATAATTGCACCTCCTTCTATTGTGTGAAATATTTTCGTACTATGAAAACTTAGAATTGAGGCATCACCATAACGGAGTATGCTTTTGTTCTTATAATTAATTGCAAACGCATGAGCCGCATCATAGATAACTTTGATATTTGCATCTTCTGCTATGGCTTGTATTTCAGTAATATCGCATGCATTACCAAAAACATGAACTGGCAATATAGCGCAAGTTTCTTTATCTATCTTTTCCTGTATTAATTTAACATCAATATTTAAGGTATCGGGGTGAATGTCTACAAAAATTGGATTATAACTTTCCCATAGTAAGCTTGAAGAAGTTGCAATAAAAGTAAAAGGGGTGGTAATTACATTTTTCTTTTTCTCAAGTTTCAGTGCACGATAGGCAATCTGCAGTGCGAGAGTTCCATTTGATACAAGCAGGATGTTATTTACACCTAAAAATTGGGACAATCGTTTTTCGAGTTCTTGAACAAATTGCCCATTATTTGTTAACCATCCAGATCTGAAAATTTCTTCAACATACTGTTGATATTTTTGAAGTTTTGGTAAATATGTTTTAGTTACATTAATCATCGGAGTGTCTGTTTAATAGGTTTTTCCAAAGTTGCATCGAGTATCCTGTTGATGATATTTCGTAAATATTCATACTGTTTTCATCTTTAGTCTTTTGATCAATTGCGATGAATTCATCAAAACTCAAAGTATAAATTGATTCAATGCGATAAATTACACAATTAGCAGAACGAAAATAATCAAAAGTAGAGACACTTTCTTTCAGGAAAACCTTTTTGCCAAGATACAATAAAGGTATAATATTACCCAACGCTTGCTGTCTATCATGGTTCATTATTGCAATATCAATTGATTGAAGCAATACTGAATATTCATTCGCTCCAAGTAGGTCTAATAGCGGGATGAACTTATTCTCAAAGATCGCATTTCCAAACTTAATTACTGATTCAATGTAGTCTTTATCCGAATAATATGATAAAGGACAAATTATTTTAATCCTCTGAGAATTAAACCTACTTAAAATCTTTAATGCTTCAATGTGATTATTTGAAGGGTCTGCCGAATTACCAAGTAATATAGTAATATTCTCATTGATATTGGGAGCCGATGTCCTAGAGAAATCATTAAGTTCAATGGGCAGTGGATAGAGAATTTTAAAATATAATGCATTCGAGTTATAAACTCTCTTTGCTTCTAACGCATCAAATTCAATAAATGAAGCAATTTCAGGGAAAATAGGAATGACTTTTTTGCGTAAGGATTCATAGAACTTTGAATATAAAGTATTTGCTTTTTTTCTGTAAATGTAGACATCTCCTCCCCAAATAATCCAAGTAGCCTTTTTTGAAATTTTTGGGAATAACCAATACATAAGAAGTGATGGACCATAGGGTAAGTAATGAATGTAAACCCAATTTGCCTTAAGAGCCAAGGGTAAAAGCTTGAAGATCAATGTGAATATGTTATCAAAAAATTCTAGTTTGTCAACAAGCGTGCTACCTTCAACTCTATATTTAGGTTTCTGTTTTCTAAAAATGAAAATATGATTGTCATAATTGATATACTTGAAGTAATTCTGAAGTAACACTTTGCTATAGAGACTTTCTTCAGTAAAAATGTGAATATTCATCTAGCACTTTATTTTAGATATTGTTTTGAAAAAACCTCAGATTATTATGGTATGAGAAACAAATTGCTACAATTAATAAGTTTAAGTGTATACCTCTATCAATCCTTTCACCGTCATCTCCCAATTGTATCTTGAAATAACTGAATCCCTGCCATTAGATCCATAGGTTATTCCAATAATTGGATTGTCAAACAATTGTTTTATCATGATTGCTAAATCCGTTGCACTTTTATCATTATATACTAATCCGCATTGAGATTCAGTTACAATTCGCTCAAGAGATGTACAATTAGATGTAATTACCGGTTTGCCGAAATACATGTATTGAAATAGCTTATTGGGACTTGAATTATCTGTTTGAACTGATCTTAGGTGGGGGATGACACAAATATCTGAGATTTCAATATATGACCTCATTCTTAATGAAGGCTGCCATCCTTCAAATAGAACACTTTCCTGGATACCTAATTCTCTGGAATAATCCTTGATCTCGTCAGATATTGAGCCATCTCCAACCAATAAAAGCAGACTATCCTTGTATTCCTGAACGATTTTACTAAATCCTTCCAAAAGGATATTTAAGCCTCTGGAGGAGTCAAAACCTCCGATATAGGAGATAACTCTTTTTCCCTTGAATCTTTCCTTGAACTCCGGACCTGGACTTTCCAATTCTTCAAAACTGCGAAGGTTTATAGTGTTGGGCACTACAACTATCTTTCCCGTATTCTCGATTACTTTCTCTAAGCGACTTTGCATCTCAGATGCGACACAAATAACAGTCTGGGCCTGATTCAACCATTCCCGTTCCTTTCGATACCAAGTGTTCCTGCTAAATATTAGCTTCCCCAATAAAGTATTCATATATCTCTGCCCTTCCACCATTGATGGATAGTTCTCATGCATGTCGGCTACTTTATAATACCTTTTGGAAAAGGACTCAGAAAAGACATAACAGAGAGGCAAATCATGAGCATGAATAGCATCTATTGGGAAAGAATTAAGAATAAGCTTGATTTGCTTGCTCCAGATTATCTTGAATGCAGGCAATATGTTTATCAGTCCTAAAGATTTTTTCGCAACTTGCTCGTTAATTGCAAAACGATGGACTTCAATGCCTTTGTAGATTTCAGTCGACGTTTTTCCTTTGAAAGTGTAACATAAGATATGAATGCTGTGGCCTTCTTTGAGTAAACTCAATGCCTCATTCTCAACCCGGATATCTGGTGGGAATTCCCTATCAAGCAGCATTAAAATAGTCATCGTAACTTCCAGGATTTAACTCTGCGAAGGTAATGAATCCAAAAATAACGATGACATTCTTGTATACAATGGAATTTTGATTGTTAGCTCAATCGTAATTCTTTGTGTTTGTTCTTATCTATGACAACAGTTATAATGTAAGTTAATTATTGGATTTATTAACTACCCATCGGTTACCTGCCTGAATACAGCAACTGTTTTTATGGTATTTTTACAAGCTAATTCTACATAGAATGCTAAGTGACCTGAAAAAGATTTTCAGTCAGTCATTGATTTATGGATTGGGAACTATGGCTCCAAAGCTAGCAGGACTTATTCTCATTCCATTATATACAAAGCACTTTCCATTAGGCGACTTCGGTGTTATTGGTCTCCTGGATAGTGTTTCACAAATATTTATTGGTATTCTGGGCTTTTCTTTCTATCAGGGCTTTTTCAGGTGGTACTTTGAGAAGTCTGTTTTAGACAGGAGAGCCTCACTGTTCTACACATTGCTTGTTGTCCATCTTCTGATTGCAGTACTTTCAGTTATTGTAATCTGGCCTAGTGCAGAATGGATATCTCAGCAGGTATTTGGAAAAGTGAGTATACTCATGTGATACGTATAATGGCTGTCGCCTCAATGATTCAGATGGTAATCATAATGCCATCCACTTTATTGAGAGTTCAGGAAAAGGCTACTCTATATACGCTTGGGAATATCGTACAAATGATTGTAATGCTCTCATTTACAGTTTGGTTCATAGTTGGTCTTAAGTGGGGGATAGAATCAATTTATTATGCACAAATCTTAGGCCTGATCGCATATCTGGCTATTTTGTCAAAATTTATAGTCATCAATGTTCAACTTAGATTTGAAACGAAACTGTTGAAGGAGATAATTGTATTTTGTCTGCCTTTATTTATTTCTACTCTTGCAGTAGTCTTATTGAATCAAGCTGACAGACTAATAATAAAGTACTATGGCCAGCTTGGTGATGTTGGTTTATATACCCTTGCATTCAGGCTTAGCAATACCCTAAATATTCTTCTTGTTGCATCCATTAGTTTTGCTATTCAGCCTCTTATTTATAAGAAAATGGATGACCCCAACAATAAGAGATTCTATAGTAAATTGATGACTTATTTTGTATTTGTTGTAATGATATTTGTAATGGGTATGGCTTTTTTTGGAAAGGAGTTTGTTAAACTGTTTGCCAGAAGGGAAGAGTATTACGCTTCTTTCGAACTCATACCCATTCTCTCTCTTGCCATTCTTTTCAATATGATGAAGGATATGGCCATGATAGGACTTCAAATAACTAAAAAGACAGGAGTTATTGCCGCTATTGTGGTTGCAGTTTCTGCATCTGGGATTCTTCTGAACTTCCTATTGGTACCAGCTTTCCAAAATCAAGGGGCCGCCCTCGCAAGGTTTATTGCAGCTGTAATATTCTTTTTACTCGTATATTTTTACTCTCAACGTGCATATAGAATACCCTATGAGATGAAAAAGCTTTTGTTGATGATTCTTCTTGCAATAATGCTTTATTTACCTGTTATTTGGATTAATGAACTTAATCTTTTTATAAGGATAATAACTAAATCCTTTCTGATTGCAGTATATCCTATACTCTTATATTTATTTAATTTCTTCGAGAAGGCAGAAGTTGATGCCATTAAATTTGGATGGGAAAAATGGAGTTCTCTCAAGAATTTTGGGATAAATATCAAAGGTGTCTTCAGGCAATAATTGCCTTCCGGGGATCCCAGCTTTTCTGTTTTAGCTTGTTATTACTAACTTTGTTCCTTATCAAATAATGGAAAAGGTGAAAGGAAAGAATATTGTAGTAGTGGGAGCGGGTTCAATAGGAACCGCAATTGGAAACTCTCTCGCAGTCAGAGAAGATTTGACTGTTAGCTTGTTATCAATCGAACTGGATGTGATTCAAACTATTCAGGATATCCATATTAATCAGAAATACTTTCCCAATATCAGATTACATCCACAACTGGAGGCTACTTCTGAAGATAGAGTTTTGCTGGATGCTGAGATAGTAATCCTTGCTATTCCTTCGAACGCGATCATGAGTTACCTGAGAAGGGTTAAGGATTCTTTACCAGATGATTCAATACTAATCAATCTTGCAAAAGGATTTGGTGATAATAATATGCTAATCCCAGATTGCATTCATTCGGAGTTCCCAAATCCGGTGTTTTCACTTAAAGGACCCTCATTTGCCAGGGAGATAATAAATAATACTCCAACAGCCTTTACTCTTTCCGGACTGGACAACAAATTGTCTGGCAGTCTAAGTTCAGTTTTCAAAGGGACAAATCTATTTATCGATACAACTGATGATATCAGGGGTGTTGAGATATTGAGTATATTGAAGAATATTTATGCAATAATAATAGGTATCGTCGATGCACATTTCAATTCTCCAAATCTCCGCTTTATGATATTTACCAAAGCCTTCAACGAAATGAGGAGTATTCTTCTCCTCTATGGAGGCAAGGAGGAAACAATGTTCAATTATTGCGGAATTGGAGATTTTGGACTAACGGCATTAAATGATTTAAGCAGGAACAGAACTCTGGGACTATTAATAGGAAAGGGCTTCTTTACAGAGGATATTTCAGGGAAGGTAGTATTAGAAGGAAAGATCGCAATGGGAGTGATTCTGAAAGAACTTGAATCTCGCGGATTTCCTGAAACAAGTTTTCACCTGATGAAAGAATTGGAAGGGGTCTTTTCCGGATCAATGAAAGTTTCGGAATTTGTTAATGAGTTACTGGAAAACTAAACTCAATGCGGGAATTTGAAAGGTGACTATTTCGTCAAGGTTGCAGGCTCGAGAATAACTAGTGTTTCAGAACAACTCTTCCCTGAACCTTTCCTATTAGAATTTCGTCAATCCAGGTCCTAAGGTCATTTATTGTGGTAACTATCTTGATTTCATGAAGGTTGCCTGGCTTCCATGTAGAAGATAGTTTCTCCCATGTTGCTTTTCTCAAATGCATTGGAGTTGTTGCAGAGTTTACACCAAGTAGATTTACTCCATTGAGAATAAATGGAAATACAGTAGTTGACAGTAAAGGAGAACTGACATTACCACAAACTGCAATATTCCCGTGGGGTTTACATGATTTCAGGATTGATGAAAGCATATTCCCTCCAACTGTATCAATGGCTCCTGCCCATCTGGAACGCAATAATGCACGATCGGAATTGTCAATAACTTCTTCTCTTCCAATGACTTTTGCCGCTCCAAGCATTTTTAGATAAGATTCTGCTTCGGGTTTTCCACTGCAAGCAATTACTTCAAAGCCAAGTAATGAAAGGATTGCTACTGAAAGACTACCAACCCCACCTGAAGCTCCTGTAACCAGAATTGGTCCATCCAGTTCTTTTTGATTATTGCGGATCAAAAGCTGAACAGCAAGTGCAGCTGTAAATCCTGCCGTCCCCAAAATCATGGATTCTTCAAGCGTTATGCCTTTTGGTTTTGGTACAATCCATTCCTCCGGGACATTAATATACTGTCCAAACCCACCCGAAGTATTCATCCCCAGATCATAACCAGTGACAATAACCTCATCGCCAGACTTATAATGATTTGAATTGGTATTGGTTACGATACCGGCAGCATCTATACCAGGTGTATGAGGATATAATTTCGTGACTCCTTTATTCCCAGATGCAGATAATGCATCCTTATAATTTAATGAAGAATAAAGGACATTTATCAGAGTCCCATTTTGCGGAAGGCTTTCCGTTGATTTATTTTCTATGCTGGAAATAAAACCTTTTCCAGGTTCTTCACTGACAGTAAGGGCTTTGTAAAGAATTTCATCCATTCTAGACCTGGGATTTAGTTATCGTTTTTGGTTTGCAACAGGAGTAAAGCTGAACAAGTATAATTCATTCTTCGCCTTAAATCAACGTTAATCCTAGCTGAAACTATTTCAACCCTGTAAATTCCTTCCAGGTTTTGCTTTTGTATGCTCCTGTACCAATATATGAAAGCAATGGCAACAAGTCTTCTGCCTGAGAATAGCCTTGAGAACCGGTAATGTTGTTTCCCTTGGAGTCAAGATAGATGTATGTCGGATATGCTAGCCTTGCACCAGCCAATGCAATGGCCAACTGATGCGTTGATTTCTGTTTCGCGGGATTCGGATTCGAATAGATTGTGCCATTGAAAGCTATTGGTTCTTTGGATTCGGCGTTAAGTTTGATTGCAATGAAATTTTCATTCAAGCTTCTAACAACTTCCGGATTGCGGAATGTTTCATTGTCCATTCTCTTGCACCACCCGCACCAATCGGTATAAATGTCTACTATTACGTACTTGTGTTTTTTCTTCGCCAGCTTCATGCCTTCTTCAAAGGAATACCATTTAACCTCTTGAGGAGATGCATTTGCACTTGGTTCCTGTTGTGAATATGCAAACTTTAGAATAAACAAGAATCCAAGTGTAGCTATTATACTTCCTTTCATAATCAGTTTATTTTTAGAGAAGTCAACGAAGTTTAAAGTGAAAAATTATTGCAAAAAAGTAATAAATAAAATTCCGATAAACTTAATCTTCATGCCTTCTGTCAATTTCTCTCTTTTGATCCTTATTCTTTAAGGTTTCACGTTTATCGTACATCTTCTTACCCTTTGCGATAGAAATTACAATTTTCGCAAGACCTTCTTCATTTATGAAGAGTTCAACAGGAACAATGGTAATCCCTTTGTCTTTTGATTTTACAGAGATTTTTCGGAGTTCTCTGCGTTTTAAAAGGAGTTTCCTTGGCCTTTTGGGCTCATGGTTGAATTGATTCCCGAATTTATACTCGGCAATATGCATATTGACGACAAACAACTCATCTGCAGAAAATGTGCAGTAGCTGTCAGTAAGGTTTACTTTTCCGTCTCTTATTGATTTAATTTCCGTGCCCGTCAGAACAATTCCTGCGGTATATTGCTCAAGAAGAAAAAACTCAAACCCCGCCTTCTTATTCTTTATGGTTATAATATTTGCCATCACATTTTATCTGATTGCAAAGGTAAGAAAGTAGAGGTAGTGGTCGGCACACGTTCAGCAGATACCGAAGAACTGATTTTTACAATGGTGCTCAAAGGAGCAGGAGTGGAACTTTAGCTGCTTCAAGTTGGTTTGTCACTTCATTTGTTATACGATGCCATCTGGTTCAATCCATCTCAATGTGCTTCAGATTGACAAGAATGATTTCCACTTTTACTCTTCCGGGTACTATATACTAAACTTTACTCAAAGAAGAAGTTGATCCCGGCTTGAGGGAAATATCCATCCATAACTTTTTGACTACCTGATTCATAGTATCTGTAAACCCAAGCATTTGATTCATATTTTTGATTAAACAGATTGTTAATCATTAGGTTGAATCTAATCTCCCGGAATATGAAATTCTGAATTGAGTAACTCAATCTCAGGCTATTGATAAAGTATGGATCGATAGACCTTGAATTATTCTGAGTATTGTCAATATACTGATGACTTACGTACTTGCTGATTAATTCAGATGAGAAGCCATTTGAGATTTCCCAGCTGACGGAGTTGTTGATTACTACTGCAGGCGAGAATGAAATATCAGTGTTTTTGTGCTCAAACTGAAGTTGTGACCAGGTATCCCAATCATCGACAAATTCAGTATAAGACTTGATTTTATTCCTGCTGACAGTTCCATTGAAGTTCCATTGAATTTTTTTCAAGATTTTTACTTGTGAACTGAGTTCTAACCCCAGTCGATAGCTTTCCGGAACATTTTCCATAACAGGAGCTCCAACATCATTGATTGCCCCTGTTAGAATTAACTGGTCCCGATAGAGCATATAGTAGATGTTGGAACTTATTGAAAGCATTTTATTGTGATACCTGTGACCTGACTCAAAGTCGTAGAGTCTTTCCCGGCCTGGGATTGACTTGGATGGATCAGCATCTACAAAATTATCCCTGTTTGGTTCTCTGTTTGCAACTGCAATTGAGAGATATAAGTCATTCTTAGAGTTAAGCTTAGCGAGAAGTCCTGTTTTGGGGTTGAAGAAAAGGTAATCATGCGTTTGATCAATTATTCTAAGGTCATCATCAATCCCTTCAATATCATAGTTGATCCTACGAAGTTGCATGTCTGCGAATAAATTTAATTCCTGGGTTAGCTTTAGTGTTGTTTTGGCATATAGATTTAGGTCCCCTTTTGTTGATTTGCTTCTGTACCATTCATACTCCGGATCAATATAACTCAAGTTTGACCAGACAATCTTGCCAAAATGATTTCCTGAATAGATATTCCAGGACCCACCAATTGAGGACTCTAAAATTCTGTTTTGCCAGGAAAGTGAATAAGTAATTCCTGCAAAATCATTGTCCAGCCATTTTTGCCTGATAAGATCAGAGGAGTTAATTAGACTGTCAGGATAATGGATTGTATCTGTGTTTATTACAACAAAGGGACCGGGAATGACAATTGGTTGAATTCCATAAGAATCCCACCCATCGTTATCCTTGTATTGCTCATAATACCCGGCACCTTTTGTATAATGGAGTGCCGTATTTAAGATCAAATGTTCATTGAGGATTCTTGAATATAAGAGCTGGTAATGTGTTTGTTTATAATTGTCTGTCTCATTTTCATAGAATTTCAAATTCCCATTCGTGTCGTAGTAGGACCCCATTCCATTGAAGGTGCGGTTAGTGTCAAGTATTTCATGAGGAACACCATCCCAAGCCTGGTAGGTTTTTTCTTTGCCGGAAAGTAGGTTAAAGGTGAGCTGACTTTTCTTGCCAACATATGAACCTGAAAGATGGTAGGAGAATAGGGCGGAAGCTGCCCGGTCAATAAAGCCATCCGAAGCGATTGAAGAAACTCTTCCCCGGAAATTGAAATGTTTATTTATGAGTCCGGAGTTAAAAGTAGAAGATACTCTTTTGCTGTTAAATGAACCAATTGCAGCTTCTATATCTGCTGACGGATCAGGAGAAATAGAAGAAGTTAAGAGGTTAATGCTTGCTCCAAAAGCTGCCGCCCCATTGGAAGATGTTCCAACACCCCGTTGTATCTGAATGCTCTGTGAAGAGGCCGCTACATCCGGCAAATCAACCCAGAACACATTATGCGATTCTGGATCATTGAGCGGAATGCCGTTCATTGTGACATTGATTCTGGTCAGATCAGTTCCTCGTATGCGAAGGGAAGAATAGCCTATTGAATTACCTGCGTCGGAGGTGGAAACAGCTGATACTGATTCTGATAACAGAAAAGGAAGGTCCTGACCATGGTTGCTTTTCTCTAGATCTTTTTTTCTGAGATTCTGAAAGGTTATCGGTTCATTATCAGCAGCTCTAGTTGCCCTGATAACAGCCTCCTGCGATAATATTGCTGATTCTTCAAGTTGAACTTCTAAATCTGCATCTTTAAACATTTTTACAGATTGTTCGTATGTTCTGAATCCGATATAGCTGATGGTGATGGTATACGATCCATCGGGTATCCCATTTAATTTAAATCGGCCTGCATTGTCAGAGGTTGTGCCCTTCTGAAGATCACGGATTATCAGATTGGCACCTTCCAAAGGGGCTCCAGTTGCCGAATTGTAAATTGTGCCGGTAAGTGTGTGCTGAGCAAAAACTTGCACAGAAACCAATAGCATTAATCCAATAATTGCAGTAATCTTCATTTTGAGATTTCTTTAGTGCAAAAACTCGGCATCTGGTTTTCCATTCAGAAATCTCCAATGTTGACGATTGCCAAATAAAAGCTAAGCCGCTTATTTGCAGTTAGTAAAATAAGTAATCTAATTATGAGTGCCCGAAAATTGCAGCCTGAAAACAGTTGCTATTCTTTCCCTCCGCCGGCATTACCCGGATCAGGTTATATGGGTTTGATCTCAGCCCGTAATATTAAGGCACCCCTATTTAGATGATTGGACAAAATTAAGAATAAAGCATTCACAATTCCGAATACGGAACTAAAAAAAGTCCTGATGAAATGAGCAATTGGAATTGAGGTGATGGAGTAGAATGAAAAAGGATGTTCTTATTTTAAAAGCCAGTCAATTGCAACTTCTTTAGTGGAAAATGTTTTCACTTCAAAGTTTAACTCCTTCAAAGTCTCATGTTCAAACAAAACACTTATTGCAGTAGTTAGAGGGGTTGAAGTAACAACAGCCTCTTTCTTACCGTCAAGAATGTGTTGAATGGAATGAAAAAAGCTCCAGGCTTTTTCAGTGCTATTCACGGAAAAACCAAAATCAGCTTCAGTATAATCAGATAATAAGTTATAACCATGATGAAGAAACTGCTCAGTCTTCAATAGACTTTGCCAGGCTTCGCCAATCTGATCAATACTTAGAATGCCATAATGCTTATATATGATGATTTTATTAATATCATCAAAAGAGATATCAAATCTGTTCGTTTCCATAAACGCCTATTAAAGATGAGAATCGTGTTGGCTTTCTTCCCCCCACCATCACTCAATTTCATCCTGATAAGCTAATAAGAGTAAGGAATAGTAGAACTAGTAGATTTCGAGATAGATATGAATGAATAAACTATTCACAATCATAACACGAATATACGAATTAAAGTCTGTTGATTCAACGAATTGATTTAAATAGTTATTCTCATTCTATTGTTAACAAATAGATTGTGTTATTGCAAAATGAACAAAACGGCATTATTTTATCGATTCTTGAATAGCTCCTAATTTTCAGGATCTTTATTCATTTCTTGTAAAACTCCATGTATAGTTATAAATTTGAATAAATTGCATTTAGGTCTTTATCCTGACTGTCACCTTAAATAATTCAATAGAATGATGAACGTGCTCATTATCAATGGCCCTAATCTGAATCTGCTTGGAAGCAGGGAAATCGGAATTTATGGGGAACAAAGCTTTGAGTCCTTTCTGGAATCATTGAAGTCAGAATTTCCAGAAGTTGTTTTGAGCTACTATCAATCGAATATAGAAGGAGAAATCGTGAATAAAATTCATGAGGCCCATTTTCTTTCATACGATGGGATTGTCCTGAATGCAGGAGGTTATACCCATACTTCAGTTGCAATTGGAGATGCCATCAAAGCTATTAAAGTGCCGGTTATTGAAGTCCATATATCAAATGTAATGGCAAGAGAAGAATTCCGGAGGATTTCATTGATCTCGTCTTCTGTTAGCGGGATAATATCCGGCTTTGGTCTGAATTCTTATTCTTTGGGAATCAGGGCGATCATTCAGATGGAAAAGAAAATTTAACAGATTGCCCCGAACTAGAATTTGCTTTCGTCTAATTGACTGAACCTCTTTCTTTTGTGAATGTAATAATCGGTTATGAGATGTCCCTTATAGATGCAGTCTACTGCGTTATGCTTCCGGGCTTTCCTTTTTAGATTCAGGTGCGAAAAATTCCGATAAAAGTATAAATGGGCCCTCAATACTGCCAGACAGTCCTCAAATCCTCCTTCCAGTAAAAATTTCAAAGCGGCAACTCCATCCAAGGGAAAACGTACCAGAAACACACGAAAAAGCTGATTAGAAGGCAGATTTTTGTAAAGCAAAGAGAGGTTGTTCCGGAAGTTCAAATATGTCTTTCTTGCTGATTTTTTGGGTAATGTACCTCCTCCAACATGAAATACATAGGAGTCAGGGCAGTACATGATCTTATATCCTTCATTCTTTAACCTCCAGCAGAAGTCTATTTCTTCCATATGTGCAAAGAAATCCTCGTCGAGACCTCCAAATTCATGAAACAACTCAGATCTCACAAATAGGCAAGCTCCTGTTGCCCAAAAGATTTCACGTGTATCGTTATATTGCCCCAGATCTTCTTCCAGATGCTGAAAAATTCGACCCCTGCAGAAAGGATATCCATATTTGTCGATGTATCCACCGGCCGCGCCTGCATATTCAAATGTTTCCCGATGGTGAAATGATCTTATCTTCGGTTGGCATGCTCCAATTTTTGGATCTGAATCCATGAGCTCTATAACAGGATTTATCCAGTTGGAAGTAACTTCAATATCAGAGTTTAGTAAAATGTAGTATTCTGCTTCTACTTGCTTTAATGCGTCATTGTAGCCTTTGGCAAATCCGCCATTGGTTCTGTTCTGAATTACACGTATGTTGGGGAAAGACTCCTGCATGAACTCCAGTGAACTGTCAGTGGATGCATTGTCAGCAATAATGATTTCTGCATCAAGCTGACTATGCTCTATGACAGATGGTAGAAATTTCCTCAGAAATTCCCTGCCATTCCAATTCAATATTACAACAGCAACCTTTGACAAGAGTTTCTCTTTTTGGTGTTGATGGCTAAATGGTTCTCAGTCTTGTTTTGAGTCGATAAAATGAAATCCACAATAACTTCGATGACTCAATAAAAGACACTTTCTAAGTCAATTTCGAAATATTGTAAATGTAATACTTCCCTTGTAGTTACAAAATGCTACTTAGGAGTTGAAATGCCCTTCTGCAGAAACAAACTGCTTCAGTGCTACCTTGCAGATAAAGGAACGGCTAAATTAGAAAATAATGTAACATTGACCGGACACAATGAAAATTCTGCCTCATCCATGTGTTGACCGGAGGCTGGAATAGTTGCAATTGAAAAGGACTGTTTAGTACCCTAAATCAAACCATACAGTCTTGATAATCCCAACTCAATCATTTCTACAGCCTGAAGGAATGGAACATTTATCGGGGAAGGTTATAGAAATCATCGGAGTGCTTTCCGAAATAACCGTCTTCACTCATTCGGTCAATTTGCTGGGGGCTGTTATACCTATCTGTATCACGGGAATGCAAAGCTATTTCCCATCGGGGATTATTGATTTCACCCTGAGCATCTGAATGCAGAAGTTCAAATTCTCCGGAAGCATAATCTCGTGCGAAGAAGACGAATTTTCTGTTCGACTGAATCCCCAATTTGTAATATTGCCAGATTTCATAGGGGTATGCTCTGGGTTCGTCGTAAGATTGTGAACGGGCATTAGGAGGACCGTACTGAAGATATACTCTTCCACGATCTGTTTCGTATCCTCTTTTATTCACAGTATGAAACTCTTTATCTACTGCCTGAACTTGAACATAGTATTCTTCCCAGGCTTTGGATGGATCTGCATTATTCCTGCTAACCCAGAAACTCAGGAAAAACTGTTGTAATGTCTCAAGATTCGCCAGTTTGATCTGAGAGCGTATAAACAGCTTCTCTTCAGAGGATGAAATGGGGTATAAAGATCTTATATACTCCCTAAGTGTATCCAGACTTTGAATCGATGAAACAAAACTATTTCTTACATCAATGTTTGAAAGGCTCTGCAGATCGAAATGAGCTTCAGGATTACTGCGCTGGAAGAAGAGCATGTTGGTAGCCAGCTCCTTGTTTTCCTTATCTCTGACAGAAACAACCAGATTGTAATTTCCGGAGGGAAGGTTTTGTATGTCGAATTCTCCAAAGGCTACTATTACTTGCTTTGGAGATTCCCTCTTGATTTTAAGATAATTGCTAATTAGTTTACCAGTTTCATAAGATTGAATTGAGATACTGACTGCGAATTTTTCTTCCTGAGGCAATGCTGTTATTGTATTATAGATTTCTGAGTAGTAAACAAGTTTGTTTATTGAGCCTGGATAAAAGTTGTCCATGAAAGGTATGAACTCATAACCGCTTTTTGAAAGCTCTGTTTCTGCTTCAACCTTTTTGAATGATTCAACCAGTTCTATCCCTGATATATTGATTTTACCTGCAGGATAATTGATATCCAGTTGCTCCTCTATCTTGAAAGGTGCTTTATCCCGGTTTTTATCAGAAACCAAAAGTTCAAAGTTATATGTTCCTTGAGAAATTGGAATTCGTTGCTGATCCAGAAAACTGAAGTTAATGGACGTTGTATCATCAATCTCCGGGCTGAAAAGTTCATATTTTCTGAAATCCCTGATCGAATCCTTTTGCTTGAAAAGCATTGTTACCAGAACAGAAGCTTGATATTTCCCGTTTTCCTTTTTTATATACACTACACTTTTTCCGAACACTGAAAGGTAGGTTTCCAGATAGGGCCCATGGTTAGGAGAATAGAAAGTAGAGTAAGAGAGATAAGCACGAAGGTTATCTGTTTTTGAATATCCGTTCAGAAATACTCCTGAGAGTATAAGTGTGAAAAGAATAAATTTCTTCATGGGGCAAACGTTTATTGTACAAAAATACTCATAAACAAACCTTTCAGGCTAACTTTAAGTGAATAATATGACCCGATTTGATCGAGTTCAAAAGTTTTTTCACCATTTACATCATCACTATAGTATTTATTTCATTTTTTTTTACTTTTGCACCTCCGGAGAGATGGCAGAGTGGTTGATCGCGGCGGTCTTGAAAACCGTTGACCCTGCAAGGGGTCCGTGGGTTCGAATCCCTCTCTCTCCGCCAACAGCAAAAGCCTTGTATTTACAAGGCTTTTGCTGTTTTTAGTCCAGACCTTCTTTCGAATAATATTAACTAATGCTTTCCTGAATTTTACATAAAAAGGGTTAATGCAATTGATAATATTCTGAAATTGGCTTTGGATTAAGCTCGCTAATCCAAATATTCAGGCTACTGACTGATAATACCATCGATAGATTATGAGTTTCTCAGTCCGAAGGAATCTAATAGCACTCTACCTCATTAAGGTTGCCAAATGGATGAACCTTGTGATGCCTATTATCGTGCTATTCTATAACTCCAACGGGCTTGACATGCAGGATATTTTCATGCTGCAGGGCGTTTATTCGCTGACGCTCATGGCCTTGGAAATACCTACCGGTTATTTTGCTGATATTGCAGGCAGGAAGACAAGTATGTTACTTGGTTCAATGTTTGGGTTCAGCGGTTATCTTATATACTCATGTTTCAGTGGTTTCTGGATATTTGCATTGGCCGAAGTTATTTTGGGCATAGGTCAGAGTCTGATCAGCGGTGCCGACTCAGCAATGCTGTACGATACACTTGCAGCAAAACGGTTAACTCCAAAATACACCAGGCTGGAGGGAAGGATTACCTCAATAGGGAATTTTGCTGAAGCCTTAGCTGGTATAATAGGAGGGATGCTGGCCCTGATTTCCCTTCGGACTCCCTTTTTTGTTCAGGCTTCTGTTGCCTTTATTGCTTTACCAGCCGCACTATTATTAAAGGAGCCTCCTGTTCGACTTGCTGCCAGAAAACCTGGCTGGGTAGATGTTATTGGAATTGTCAGAAATACACTGATTACTGACCGAAAGCTTCGCTGGAATACCCTGTTTTCAGCATTTATAGGTTCAGCTACCTTGACCATGGCCTGGTTCGCACAACCTTTTTTTAAGACGATAAACATTCCACTTTCATGGTATGGAGCAATCTGGGCTATACTTAACCTTTCAGTTGGATTAGCCGCAATGAGAGCCTGGAAATTTGAAGAGAAATTTGGGCCGGCTAAGACAGTCCTAATATTTACTATTATTCTCATTTCTGGATATTTCTTGCTTTCGTTTTTTTCAGTGAAAGCTTCATTACTTATTCTGGTGGTCTTCTACCTTGCAAGGGGAATTGCAACTCCGACGCTGCGTAACTATATAAATCTTGTTACCACCTCAGATGTTAGAGCAACAGTATTATCAGTAAGGAATCTGGTAATAAGATTCACATTTGCCGTTCTGGGCCCACTGTTTGGATGGATCACAGACTTGTATGGGTTATCGAAAGCATTCTTTTTTGCAGGTCTTATTTTTGGAGTATTATGTCTAACCAGTTTGCATTATTTTCTGAAATACAAAACGTTTGAGCCTTGATTTTAGAAAGAATATTGTTAATGATAAAGTAAGAGTTCACTTAGTTTAAGCAACATTCAAAAATCGAAATACTTCAGATTTATTAAAAAAAAAGACCCGCATTTGCAGGTCTTAACTTAAAGCGGAGAGACAGGGATTCGAACCCTGGGACCCCGTGAGGGGTCAACGGTTTTCGAGACCGCCCCGATCGACCACTCTGGCATCTCTCCATGAGCAGTTTCAGGTCGCAAAATTAAGAAATAAAGCCAAACGCACAAATCATGAGAAATAGATACAAAGTTTAAATTAAATATATTAATAATATAGTAATTAAGCAATTTAATAATTGCTATATAAATATGATTCTCTAAGAGATATATTTATAATACTCAATATTCAAATTTGACTTTTGTTCCTTGAAAATCAACAAAATAGTAAAATAATTTTACTGTTGAGTTCAAGGGAGAAATATTTTCAGTGAAAGTGTAAAAATATTTGATTTTCAGTCGTTTTCCGGTATTACCTTATTAGTATTTATGGATATAGTGATGAGTTGAATTATAGTACCGAACTCAGTTTTAAAACCCGGCTGACTCGTATCGCTTGCTGACTGTAGTATGTGTGCATTTGGTTGAATTTCAGGTAATACTGAAATGCCAGATGTGCTGCTTGCTTCCATATATCTCGTTACATGAAACTGAAAAGGTTTCGGTATTTTATTTTCCAGGTACTGCCTTTGGGTGGTATTAAACTTTCATTTTCAAATTTGAAGCAATATTATCGGTTCCTATCAGCCATATTTTTGCTTACAAGTATTGGTTTTGTTGGTGTTCAAGCCCAGGTAACTACCATCTACTCTCAAAATTTCGGAACAGGAACAGCTTTCCCTACCGGGTGGACTCCTTCCGGATCTTCTTCATGGACTGTTGTTAATGCTTCTTCATCTACTCCAGCCCCTCCGTTTTCAGGAGGTTCCAATATGGCAGGTGGAAGCAGCACAAGTTCACGAAGCGTAAGTTATTCGAATAATTTATCTACAGTTGGATATACTTCGATTACTGTTATTTGGTCTGCGAGAAGAAGCAGTGCCAAAACATTGACATTTGAATGGTCTGCTGATGGTTCTAATTGGAATACATTGTCCATTACCGATGTTCCTTCCAACTCCACCTGGGCATGGATAAACGGTGGTACCGGAACAGCTGTATCATTGCCAGTTGGTGCTGCTGGGGCTTCGAATCTTAGTTTTCGCTGGACATGCGATACCGATGGGAATAGTGGTGCTTACAGGCTGGATGATTTTACAGTTGCTGGCTGTAAATTGCCAGATCCACCCGGAACCATTACAGGCAATGCATCCATTTGTGCCGGATCCTCTCAAAACTACAGCGTTATCAATGTTGCAGGTGTTACCTATACCTGGTCATTTCCAGCAGGATGGGTGCAAACAGCAGGTGGAACAAGTAATTCCATAACTGTGACCACCAACTCAACACCTGGTAATGTTACAGTTACACCTTCAAATTCCTGCGGAAGTGGAACAGCTTCAACCAAGGCGGTTACCATTCTTGCAATTCCCGGTCAACCAGGAACTGTTACCGGAAATTCTTCACCCTGTGTTGGGTCAAGCCAATCCTATTCAGTGCCGAATATTGCTGGTGTAACCTATACATGGAGCTTCCCTTCGGGTTGGGTTCAAACATCTGGTGGAACAACGAACAGCATTCAGGTAACAGTTGGTGCATCCTCAGGAAATATTACAATCACACCATCAAATGCTTGTGGTAGTGGTACTTCGCGGACACTCGCTGTAACACCTGTTGCAGCAGTTCCCTCACAACCAGGTACCATAACAGGAAGTAACTCACCTTGTTTGGGTACTATTCAAACCTACAGTGTTACCAACATTGCTGGTGTCACCTCTATACCTGGAGTTGCCCTTCAGGATGGACAATCAATTCGGGGCAAGGAACTAATACCATTTCAGTTACAGTGGGAGCAAACTCAGGATCAGTAACTGTAACTCCTTCAAACGCTTGTGGGAATGGAACTGCAAGCAATCTTGCTGTTAGTGTTTTGAATATTCCTTCCCAACCCTCAGCCATCTCCGGCAGTTCCAGCTGTTGTGCAAATAGCACACAAATTTACTCTGTCACTTTGATTGCCGGGGTTACCTATACATGGTCGTTTCCTGCAGACTGGATAATTCTTTCAGGGCAGGGGACATCATCAGTTACAGTTACGGCAGGAGTTTTAGCCGGAAATATTCAGGTAGTTCCATCCAATGCATGTGGCTCCGGAACAGCTCAAACACTGGCTGTCACTATCTTAAACCTGCCGTCCCAGCCCTCGACAATCAATGGGGTAAGTATGGCCTGCAAGCTCACTCCACAGGTTTTTAGCGTAACTAATGTTGCAGGCATTGTTTATGCGTGGACGGTACCTGCTGGTTGGGCAATAACCTCAGGACAAGGCACTAATTCCATTCTGGTAACAACAGGAAATGCTTCAGGAAACGTCACGGTAACACCTTCAAACAGTTGTGGAAATGGACCCTCTCAAAGCATTGCAGTAACGATTCAGACCTCAACTCCTGCACAACCCGCACCTATTACCGGAAATACTGCGCCATGTGCCGGGACAACGGTTACATACAGCACTGTTAATGTCTCCGGAGTAACCTATACCTGGTCACTTCCAGCAGGTTGGTCAATTCAATCAGGACAGGGAACAAATTCGATCTCTGTAACGGTTGGACCAAATTCGGGGACAATAAGTGTCAGTCTTTTCAATACTTGTGGGGGAGGACTTTCAAGAAATCTTGCTGTATCAGTTGTTTCAGCAATTCCCGCAGCATCATCTCCAATCAGCGGGAACAATCCAGTTTGTGCCGGCTCTGTTCAGGTATATTCAGTTCTTAATACAGCCAATACTACTTTTACCTGGACTGTGCCAGCAGATTGGACGATTTCAAGCGGACAAGGGACCAATAGCTTAACTGTAAATGTAGGTGCAAGTTCTGGATCAATTTCCGTAATACCCTCAAACTCATGCGGAACTGCAACCGGAAGTACACTGGCCGTGCAGGTTCAGGCTGCAATTCCAGCTCAACCCTCACCAATCTCCGGAAACCTGAATCCTTGTGAGGCATCTACTCAGATCTATAACGTAACCTCAGTTTCAGGTGTAGAATATTCCTGGTCACTCCCTGTAGGCTGGTCAATTATCTCAGGACAGGGGAGTAACGAAATTCAGGTTACGGTTGGCTCGCAATCGGGTGTTATTCAAGTAGTTCCGTCGAATTCCTGCGGAACAGGAAGCAGTGTGTCTATCAGTGTGACAGTTTCTCCTCTGCCAACTGCAACTGGTGTAATTTCAGGAATTACTCCAGTTTGTGAAGGGACGAGCCAAACTTACAGCGTAGTTCCTGTTTTGGGTATAACTTACACCTGGGCAACACCCTCCGATTGGATAATTAATTCAGGACAAGGAACTTCAAGCATTACTTCAACTATTGGAGCCTTAACAGGAGATGTAGTTGTTACTCCTTCAAATAGCTGTGGAAATGGACCTTCTTCAGTTTATTCAGTTGTTGTTAACCTTTTGCCCTTAGCTGTAACCGGCCCAAATTCTACCATATGTGAAGGGGCAAGCATACAACTTGGTGCTGCAGCAGTTCCGGGGAATACTTATTCCTGGACTTCTGTCCCAGCTGGCTTCACTTCAAGCATTTCAAATCCTGTAGTTACACCTGCAGTAAGTACGGAATATACTTTAGTTGAAACGAATACCACAAGTGGATGCAGTCAGACACATTCTGCCCTGATAACATTGAATCAGGTCATTAATGTCACTGTAAATCCTGTTTCACAACTTCAAACTATATGTTCAGGAACAGCAACCAATATCGGCTTAACAAGTAACATTACAGGAACAGTATTTACCTGGAATGCTGTGTTAAGTTCGGGAAGCAATACAACTTTCAATACAAACGGTTCAGGCAACCAGATTAGTGAAATTATCACCAATACCTCATCCCTGAATTCTACTGTGATATATCATATTACTGCTACTGCTGATGTATGCACCAATACTTCAACAGATGTAACAGTTACAATCCAACCTGTACCAATAGTTTCAAATCAAAGCAAGAATTTGTGCAGTGATGTTGCAATTGCAATGAATTTAGGATCCAGTACAAATGGAGTAAGTGCTTCAACATACAATATTACCTCAATTAACAGCAATGGCTTAACTGCTTCCGCTGGCAATCCGGTAACTGGCAATGGGTTCACATCAACTGTAATTGCTGATGATGCATGGACCAATGCAGGACTTAATCCTGTAAATGTTACCTACACTATTGTACCTGTAAGTAGTTTAGGATGCGATGGTTCTTCATTTACGGTTACCATTACGATCAATCCCAAACCTGTATTACAAAATCCATCCGCATATGCTATATGTAGTGGAGCATCCACTAGCATCAGTCTGCTGGCTAACATCCCATCATCATTCGCATGGACAATTGGAACAATTACGGGCAGCATTACCGGAGCTTCAGCAGGAAGCGGCTCATCAATCAATCAGGCATTGACTAATCCTTCAAGTTTGACAGATGGCAGCGTGGAATATCTGATTGTACCTACTTCATCGGCTGGCAGTTGTATTGGGACATCAACAAGTATAATCGTAACTGTACATCCCTTGCCGGTTGTGACTAGTCTAAATACCTATTCAATCTGCAGTGGTTCAACTGTTAATATTTCATTAACCTCCAGTATATCAAGCAACTTCTCATGGGCTATTGGAACAATTACTGGCAGTGTTTCAGGCTATAGTTCTGGTGTAGGAGCCACCATTAATCAAACCTTGGTTAATTCAAGCAGCAGCAACCCCGGCAGTGTGCAATACATAGTAACTCCAACTTCAACAGGAAATTCCTGCCAGGGAAATCCTTATACCATCACCGTTGCAGTAAATCCAATACCAACAGTAACTGCAGGAGTTTCTTCATCTTCAGTTTGCCCGGGATCTACAGTTAACCTGACAAGTTCTTCCAATATCGTCTCAAGCAGCTCAATCCTCTCTGAAAACTTTAACGCTGCATCAAACACCTGGACAAAATCGAATTCTTCAAGTGGAGGAACAACTGCAAATGCAACATGGACTTTACGTCCTGATGGATATGTTACAAATTCAAATACCTTTCATTCCAATGATGCCAGTCAGTTTTACCTCTCAGACAGCAGGTCTCAGAATGGAACAGTAACTGCGACTACACTCGTTTCTCCGGTTCTTAACACAAACGGATATTCAAACTTATCGCTGTCGTTCTGGCAATACTATGATTATAATAGTACATCAGGTGAATATGCAAAAGTTGAGGTTACAACAAACGGTGGGTCAACCTGGACGACAGTTGCTACTTACAATAATGACAGGGGATCAGCGGGATCCTTCCAGAATGAGTCAATAAATCTGGGTGCGTCCTATATAAACTCCTCCAACTTTCAACTCAGGTTCAATTATTACTGCGGTTCAAACAGGGGACGATATTGGGGAATAGATAATGTTAGCCTGACTGGCACTCCAAGCGTAACTGCCCAGATTTCCTGGATTTCAGATCCTCCCGGATTTACTTCTAACCTTGCGAATCCTATAAATGTTCCTGTCACTGTAACAACAAATTATACTGTTACTTATGTAAATTCAGCTACCCTTTGCGGGAATAGTGCAACAGTTTCAGTCAGTACTTTACCTGTGCCTGATCCGGTTATTAATGCAGACTATTGTTCCTCTCCCGGAAAAATAAAATTGACTAGCAGTCCTGCAGAGACATACTACTGGAATACAGGAGAGAGTACTCAGGAAATTTATGTAGATGTTGCAGGTATGTATAGTGTAACTGTCACTAATTCCGATGGTTGTTCTGCAACTGCATTTCTTTCAGTATCTACTGAGCTTGTTGTAAATGGGGATTTCTCCACTGGGAATAGCGGATTTACTTCAGGCTATTCATATGATCCTACCGCGAATGGCTTGATTGCACCTGAGAGTGAATATGCTATAAACAGTAATGCTCATTACACCCATACCAACTTTTGGGGATATGACCATACTAATGGGTCAGGAACAGGGAATAATAACTTCTTGATTGTAAACGGGGCGAAATTTGCCCCACAACCATATGTCTGGCGTGAAACAGTTACCGTTCTGCCAAATACAGATTACTATTTTTCAGCCTGGGCTATAAGCTTGAATAATGTTGCTCCATATGCAGAACTGCAATTTTCAGTAAATGGAGCACAGGTGGGTACAATAGCCTATCTGACATCAGGTCAGAATATACTTACCAACCCATGGCAGGATAAGGATCGATTTTATGGATCATGGAATTCAGGATCCGCTACAACCGCAGTGATAGAAATTTTGGACCTTAACACATCAGCAAATGGAAATGATTTCGGACTGGATGATATTTCCTTTGGAACCCTGGCACAGATACCATTTACAATTAGTCCTTCCTATACTACGAGCGGTTCATATTGTATTGGTGAGACTGTTCAATTATTGGCAAATATTGTAGGTGGTCGTCCTCCGATTTCATTCTCGTGGACAGGTCCAAATGGATTCACTTCAAACCTGCAGGATCCAATAATTCCCAATGTTCAAGCTCCAAATCAAGGTATTTATACTTTAACAGTCACTGATGGTTATGGTTGTACTCCAACCACCGGAACAGTTGAAGTACATCTCAATTCTTTGCCTGGTGCCAGTTTTGCAGGTCCTCACGATTTGTGTCAATTTTCACTTCCTGGTGAATTGCAAATTATCGGAACGGGAGGAGTAGCACCTTACACATTTACATATAATATAAATGGAGGTGCGAATCAGGTAGTTACAACCAATTCCGGGAATACTGCCTACATATTAGTTCCTACTGGTTCGGCAGGAACTTTTATCTATAATTTGGTTGGTGTCACATCATCACTGGGTTGCTCAAGTACATTAAATAGCAGCTATACGATTCAGGTTCATACACTTCCGGTTAACTACATAACAGGCAGCTCTCCTGTATGTCCTAATTCCACCGGCAATATTTATAGTGGACCTCCAGCCATGAATGGCTATGCCTGGACTATTTCAGGCAATGGTGCAATTTCAGGACAATCCAATCAGGTAAGTGTAAATATAACTGCAGGAAACTCGTGCAATGATCTTTTCCTTTTGACATTGATGGCAAGCAATACTTATGGTTGCACTGCTATTAGTCAGGAGGAGATTGTAATTGAGGATATTACAGCTCCAGTTGTTGCATGTCCTGCTAATATAAATTCTCCATCTGATCCCGGTCAAACATACGGAACCATTGCATTATCTGCACCTGTATACTCTGATGATTGTTCATCTGCTGCCGGAATGCTTATAGGCTGGTCAATGTCAGGAGCTACAAATGCGTCAGGATCTGGAATAATCAGTTCACCATACCAGTTCAATATTGGAATAACCCAGATAACATACACAATAACTGATGTCTGTGGGAACAGTTCATCATGCTTGTTCACTATTACTATAACTCAAAATGATCCACCTCTAATTCTATGTCCTGCAAATATCACTGTAGGTGCAATAACGGGCTTGTGCAATGCAATGGTAGATCCAGGTCAACCAACCATATCACAGGGCCTTGGAGTTACAATTAGCTGGAATATGACAGGAGCCACCACTGGTTCAGGAACTGGTTCTGTATTGCCAAATCCTTACCAGTTTAACCTGGGAACAACAATTATCATGTGGATTGGTACCAATGCTTCAGGTGCAGATACCTGTTTGCAAACAATTATTGTACTAGATCAGGAACCCCCTGATTTTATAGCACCTGCTCCTCAGTCATATTGTGTAATAGATATCATAGATGCAACCTTCTTTGACCCTACTACTGATATCACGCCTGACAGGCCTGAATATTACATTTTAACTCCTGCAGATAAGGCAAATCTCAGCCCTGATCCCTCGAGTTTTACTGACAATTGTACGCCAACAGGCTCACTTGTCCTTCATTGGAGAATTGACTTCAATGGAGGAAATCCTGTTCCTATCAGTGGAGTAGGAGCAGTGTCACTTTATTCAGGTGAAATCAGGTTGCCTGGAGATCCTTTGGTAAATGTGATTCATACCATAACCTATTGGTTAATTGATAGTAGTGGGAACTCCTCTGCTCAAAAAACAGTTCAGCTCACAGTTAAACCACGACCTAATATCATAAAACAATAATAGTTCGAACCATGAAAAACTTAAAACAGATGTACCGCATCCGATTGTCATCAAAACATCATGGGCAATCAATGTAATTCAACATTGTCCAACAAAGATTTTGATTTCTCAAATTATTATAAACCAATTAAGTAGCCTATGAAACAAAAGCAGTGATTAAAATGGATTCAACTCTACAGTCAAAACAAGTAAATCACTTAAAACAACTTAAAACTACATTAAAAAAGAAAACTTGTAATTACTTCAAAACAACTCTTAAATCTAAAAACATGAAAAAGCAAATTCTCGTTTTGTTAGCTGTTATTTTTGCAGTTGGCATTAGCTCGTCCTATGGTCAGTTGGCTCCAAGGCCAGTGACCTGTCTTTCCGCAGATGCTTTGCATCCTATTCCTGGAAATCCATACACATATGAGGTTAATGTTCCAACCCCTCCGGGTACTAAGGAATACCTCTGGTTTGTAACCCAGGATCCTAATTTTATTGCAGCCGGAACCCTCACAGCAAATCGTGAGTCTGTTCCTGCCAGTTCTCTTCTTGCTGCAACCGGAACAGGCTACAATGATCCTGCTACCGGAACTGCACAACTTTCACTCACCTGGAAGAGTTTTGCCTACAATCCAGCACAGCCTGTATTTGTAGTCATCCAGGTTAAAAATACTTCATCCGGAACTGATGCGTGTGTATCCCAGAATCTTAAAGTCTACAAGATTCAGCCACTCAATGCATTTACTCTGGATATAGCAAACCAGAATGCAACACAGGTTACACAGCCTGGTTATGGAACCGACATTCCTCGTTGCATCTCAGATATCGTTTCATCTACTTATGTTCCTGAAAGTTCAGTTGGAGCAGGAGATGATGGTATCTTATATGACTTTGGACAGGATGTACTCTATTATGAAGTTGTCGCTGCCAACTGGTCAGAAGCCTGGAGGCCGAGTGTGATGCTCTCCGGTTATGATCCGCTTGAGCGTATAACTGTTGAGTTCTCCACCGATGCTGCCTGGACAACGCCAGTTGCAATGACAGATGCTGGTGGTGGACTGTATACTACAACAGCTACAGTAACACCTGCTTCAGGGTCATTTGTCGGTTCAGCCGGACAATCAATATACATCCGGGTTACCTTGGACCATTCCGATCTTGTTACTCCTTCAGCCTTGGGTCTGACAGATCAAACCATATTGCTTGCTGTTGATGGAGTTACAGTTCCAGCAGCTGGCACAGGTGTAGGCGACGTTCACACCGATGCCGGTGGAACACCATCTACCTGTCCATGGATTGATGCATTTGCAAATGATATTGCAACTCAGACACTTAAAGCCAGACCAGACGTGATCAGCAATACTGGATTGCCAGTACTGCCATTCTTGCCTGTTAGACCATAACAAGTCTTATTCATAAAGTTTGCTTTTTCTGACCCTTTTCGGCCAGGGAATATCTTTCCCTGGCCGAAGATGCGGGTCTGGAGAATAGCATCTGTATGAACAACTTCTGATCGTTCATCCTGTGAATGCATAGGTAAATGCCGGCTGCAATCTGATTGCCGGATGCCTTGCTGCATAAGGATAATGCGAATCCTGTCCGGAAACATGTTTCCTGGAAATTTCTGCCTGCAACAATTTTACCGGTAAGTTCTTCCAAGTTGTTTTTCTTGTTGGATAAACACTGGTGAATTGTTCACAATATCGATCATGGGTATATGTGCCTGCATGGGTGCATACGATCCCGGATAGTGCACAAGCAAGAGAAACTATGAGTTTGACTTGCAATTAGGCATTGATTGGTTGTATTCATCAAGCTGGTGACGGCTTGGGATATAAGCTCATATGTACCACCTTATTAATATATATATGGATGGAAAACAGTCCAGACCGGTTGTTTACCGGGAGTAGTCCGCCCGTACTCCAAAACAGGAACAGGGGAAGGCCCAGAAGTGACCTTATCCCGAATAGTCGAGGGCCGACACTGATATTGGCGGCAATTGTCAACCTGGTTATTAACCGGGAATGGAAGAACCATGTCTTTAAACGAGCGGAGAAATCTGTTTGGTTATGTTTAAGTATTGCCTTAAATAACACTGATTAAGTAGTTATTAAACAGGTGTGTAATAGAATTAATAGATGAAATTGTCCTTAAATAATATATTCCGTGTAATGCTGGTATTCTTACCAGTGTTCCTGGGTTCTCTGCGAGGAGTAGCCCAGTCAGGAATTGTTATTTCTGAAGGACAAACCTATACATTGGGTGTACAACCAACTCCCGGTTATACCTATGAATGGATTATCTATGATGAAACAGACCTTACCACATTGGCAACCAATGATGAAATTCAATACATAAGCTCACCTGATCAGGCGACAGTTGATGTATTATGGAAGAAGTCGGGAGTGTACTTCTACAAGATAATAATCCATAGCGACCAGGGTTGCATGAACTACCGAATCGGTAAGGCTACTGTTCAATCCTCACTTCCAACAGCAGTAATTGCTGCTCCTAACCCAATTTGTACTGGCGATTCGACACAACTTCAGGTAACTCTGACTGGTTTGGGGCCCTGGAGTATAACCCTATCTGATGGATCTAATACTATTGTGTACGATAATATTACAAGCAGTCCTGCAATGCTTTTGGTAAATCCAACATCCACAACTAATTACCAAATCATGCAGGTTACTGATATGAATGGAACCAATTCAATACCCGGCCTGCCAGTACAACTAATGGTGAAGCCAAGACCTGTAAGTTCACATATTTACCAATACTAGTAAATATAATATTGAGATGACTAACGGATTGAAATACTTATTGTTGACTATACAACTGCTCCTGGCATTTCAGGTGACAGCTCAGTATAGTATTGACAAGGTATGTACCGGTTCAATCCGAAGGTATCGAATAGATGGTGAACCACAGTCTACCTATACTTGGGAGATAAGGGAGCAGTCAGGTTCAATAGTAACCCTGCCTTCAAATGCTGATACAGTTCAGATTAGCTGGAATATGTCCCCTGGATTATACTATCTCACTGCTATCCAACATTCTTCCAATGCCTGCGATGCAACGCTGGAACTTGGCACGATAGAAGTATTTGCTCAGCCTTTGGCTTATGCCGGCAACGATACTATTTTATGTTCCGGATCAGCTCTGTCATTATCTAGTGCATATGCTTTGAATTCAGCTTCTGTAATGTGGACAAGTTCAGGCGATGGTTCCTTCGACAATGTGCTGAACATTAATCCGGTATATACTCCTGGACCAGCTGATTTGATTAACGGATCTGTTCAGTTAAATCTTACTGCCAATGGTCTTGGAAATGGGAACAGTTGCTTGCCTGCTACATCCTCAAGAATTATCAATTTCATGAATCCTCAATTTGTTTCTGTTGTCAAGACTGATGCTTCTTGTGGGTTGAATAATGGTGTTATCAGTATCAGCGCCTCAGGTAATGGCAATCTGATGTTCAGTATTGATAACGGAACAAACTGGAGTTCAGACAGCATCTTCAATAACCTTCCAATCGGTAGTTACTGGTTGACTATTAAAGATGGAAACTGTGAGCTTCCATTTGTGCAAAATCCTTTGGTTATCAATACCATCGCGGGACCAGGAATAGTCTCTGCCTCGAGTACAGATGCCAGCTGTGGTCTTTCAAATGGAACAATTATTATTGAAGGTAATGGCACAGGAACACTGTTATACAGTATTGACAATGGTACAAACTGGTCTGTTTCTTCATCCTTTGATTCATTGGCAGCAGGGAACTACCTTGTCAGGATAAAGGATGACAACTGCGAATCAGTATATCCTAATAATCCTGTGATAATCAATAATCTTGGAGGACCACAGATTGTTGGAGTGGCATTCTCGGATGCAAGTTGCGGACTTTCAAATGGAATTATTACAATCAGTGCTTCCGGATCGGGTCTGTTATTCAGCATAGATGATGGATTCAGCTGGTCAAATTCTGGTGATTTCGACTCACTTTCTGCAGGAAATTATTTGGTTAGGGTCAAGAATGCCAATTGCGAATCTGTATACCCGAATAATCCGGTAATCATTAATAGTACTGAAAGCCCTGTAATTGTAAGTGTTTCTTCGTCTGATGCAAGTTGTGGACAAAACAATGGAATAATTACAATCAGTGCAACCGGAACAGCACCTATGATGTTTAGTATCAATGATGGTGCAGACTGGTACACTGACAGTATCTTTAATTCATTGCCCGCTGGATCTTACATGATTAAGGTTAGAAATTCCGACTGCGAATCAGTGTATCCGAATAATCCTGTAATTATCAATAGCATTGGCGGCCCACAAATTCTGAATGTTTTGTCTACAGATGCAAGTTGTGGCCAAACAAACGGCAGTATTGTGATTAGTTCTACAAATACAGGCAGCCTGCTATTTAGTATTGATGATGGAGCAAACTGGTCAACTGATAGCACTTTCAATTCGCTTCCGGCAGGGTCATATCTTATCCGTGTGAAGGATAACAATTGTGAGACACTGTATCCCGGGAATCCAGTAATAATAAATAGCATTGGAGGCCCTCAAATAATATCAGTTGCTTCAACCGATGCAAGTTGCGGACTTTCAAACGGTACAATTTCAATAGTAGCTTCAGGCACTGGTACCCTATTATACAGTATTGATAATGGAATTAATTGGTCAGGATCAGGCAATTTTAATGCTTTACCTGCCGGATCTTATACAATAAAGATTAAGGATGATCTATGTGAGGCCATTAACCCTGACAATCCTGTCATTATCAACAGCGTTGGTGGTCCGGTGATTGCATCCGTAACATCTACCAATGCGAGTTGCGGACAATCAAACGGCAGCATCACAATAACCGCATCCGGAACAGGTACATTACTCTACAGCATCAATAATGGAATCAACTGGTCAACAAGCAGTTTCTTCAATGCATTGGCCGCAGGCATCTACAATGTAAGAGTTAAGGATGATAACTGCGAAACCATTTATTCAAATAATCCTGTAAATATTGAAAACCTTGGAGGAGTTCTGATATCAAGTGTAATATCAACAGATGCAACATGTGGTCAGTCGAACGGTACGATTACAATAACAGCTTCCGGCTCAGGTACTTTATCGTTCAGTATTGATAATGGAATCAATTGGTTTGCTTCTGGTACTTTCAATTCCTTGCCTGCAGGAAATTATCTGGTTAAGGTGAAAGATGATTATTGTACAGCGACTTATCCAAATAATCCTGTTATAATCAACAGTATTGGCGGTCCTCAGATTATAGCTGTCAATTCAACTGACGCAACTTGCGGACAGTCAAACGGAAACGTTACCATAAATGCATCCGGAACAGGGACTCTGCTTTATAGCATCAATGATGGATTAAGCTGGTCGGGTTCCAACACCTTTACTTCTTTGGATGCAGGCACTTATCTCATTAGGGTCAAGGATAATTTATGCGAATCCATATATCCAAACAACCCTGTCATAATCAACAGTGTGGGTGGACCTCAGATAACAGATGTAACATTCACCAATGCCAGTTGTGGTAATGCAAATGGAAGTATAACCATTACAGCAACCGGAACAGGTAATATACTTTACAGCATCGACAATGGAGTTCATTGGTCAACCAGCGGTTCTTTCGGTTCATTGCTTTCTGGTTCATACTTCATTAAAGTCAAGGATGCGAACTTTCAGAACAGACCTATCCAAACAATCCTGTTATCATCAGTGATAATCCGGGTGTTCATGTTGCCTCTGTAGTGCCCTCCGGTGCAACCTGCGGTCTCTCAAACGGAACTATAACCATTTCTGCTTCAGGTACAGGTAACCTCCTGTACAGTATTGATAATGGTGTTAGCTGGAGCAATGATTCAGTATTCCTGAATCTGGCACCAGGAAACTATTCTGTATCAGTAAAGAATGATTATTGTGAGACTAAATTCCAACAGAATCCTCAGTTATTGTTGTAATCCCTGTTCCTGTGATTTCAGGAAACCAGTATGGTGATGTAAGTTGCCATGGCGGAAATAATGGATGGGCAGAATTTACAGTTGCTCAAGGCACGGCACCATACTCATATTCGTGGAACGATACCCTTCATCAAACCAATGCAAAAGCATTAAACCTCCCTGCTGGAGTTTATACTGTAGTTGTTTTGGATGCCAATGGATGTCAGCTTATTGATTCCCTGCAGATCAGCGAGCCAGATTCTTCTATTGCCGTTCAGGTTACAATGGTTCCAGTCAGCTGCTTCGGAGCATCAAATGGCTCAATTGATGTTACTGTTTCTGGTGGAATTTCTCCCTACACGCTTTCATGGAGCAATGGCATGCTGGGTAATCAACTGCTTGGATTATCAGCAGGTGCACTTACCTTAAGTATAACTGATGCAATCGGTTGCACATTTGACACTCTCATTGTAATATCACAACCTCAATTACTTGTTGCGGAAGCTGAGATAATTAATCCAATAATGAGCATGGGTGGCTCTGCAACAGTGATGGTTACAGCTACAGGTGGCACAGAACCTTATAAGGGAATAGGGGAGTATTTTGTAAGTCCTGGCTATCAGACGTTCTACGTTTCAGATACGAATGGCTGTACCGCAAATGTAAGCATCAACGTCCCGGATGCAGGTAAAATCCTTACCGGTGATACCTCTGCATGTTTGGGAGATCATTTGTCGATACCTATTTACGTGTTTGGATTTAAGGATATTGCTTCATTTAAAATGAATATGGGATATAATACATCCTTACTCCATTGCACCGGATTCAGGAATGTTGATCCTTCAATCTATTCAGGAGTTGAAATTTATCATGATTCAATACAGGGAGAGATCAGTATTCTTTGGCATGATGCAACGCCTGTTACAATTGCTGATAGTGGTCAGGTTATTGAGCTGATTTTCAAGACTCTTGCTCAAGGTAAATCGGGTCTCATATTTAATGATTCAGCAGGAATGAATGTATTCTACAATGTTTACAATCAGGAGATTCCGGTACAGTTCAATTCAGGAAATGCCAAAATAATTGTGCCGGCAGTAGTTGAAATTATCGGAAATAAGACTCTTGACTTTGGAGATCCTCTTGAATTGATGGCAATGGTTTGGACAGGGAATCCAATGACCTATCAGTGGATTACACCTTCTGATAATACTGCCAGCGGATTTAGCTACAAGGTTGAGCATGTGGGTGAAACTGATCAGGGAGATTATATAATCAAGGTACTTGACAGGAATGGCTGCCTTGCCAATGACACTGTTTTGGTTAGCGTTGGAAGCAGGCAATTGGCAAGAATTGAAGTTCCGACCGGTTTCTCTCCAAATGCTGATGGATTGAATGACGATTTTATGGCATACACAAATCTGGATATTCCATTTGAATATAAGATGCTGGTATACAATAAGTGGGGTGAGCTGATATTTGAATCTGACAATATCAACAACGGATGGGATGGAACCTATAAGGGACAACCTTGCCAATCAGATTTGTACACCTGGGTAGTATACTTCAAGGTCCCTGGCTACATTCAGATTCTGCAGGAATCCCCAATCAGGGGAGTAGTGATGCTGCTGCGATAAAGCCTGTTATCAAATGTATAAGTGCTTTCTGTTCTGTTGGTTCAGTGATTATTTCCTGAGCCCGGATCAGCAATTTTCATGATAACCAGTTCCCAAAATTGCTTTCCTGACAAACAGTCTTTCAGCGAATTTCATTGGGATTCAATAGAGCCAGACTGTAAATTTCTTGAATTCTATCTTATTCATTTCCACTTATTAATGGATACTTTCATTTCCAGATTCTGAATCTTAATTCTCCGGCGATTAATCATTTAATCATCTTTTTCCTATTCCGAAAAGAAACAACTGTTCTATTTGTGAACAAAACTCTTTTTATTGTATTGGGAAAAGTGTTGTAATAATATGATTATCAGTTATATATATATATTGGCATGCGGATTGCAATTATATTAGAAGAAAAGTTCATAAAACCGTATGACCTTTTTGGAAAAACAGGATAATGCTTGAAGATAATCTGAACCACACCGCTCTTTGTTCTTTTCATCGTAGTTCAGCCGGGATTGTTTCGTGAAGAAGGTTAATATCAGCAGGCTCTATCCAAGACCTTAGTTACCTTTTCTTTTATTCTACTAAAAATGCAATCCAGACTACTCGTCATTCTTGTTTCACTGCTGATACTTGTAAACACAAGCCTTCGTGGTCAGGATGTGGTCTTTTCCCAGTTCTATGCAAATCCATTATATCTGAATCCTGCACTGGCAGGTGCTAAGTTGTGTCCAAGACTTACCCTGAATTTCAGGAACCAATGGCCAGGTATCAGCAATGGATATGTAACTTATAGCGCTACATATGATGATCATATTGAAGCCCTTAGAGGTGGAATTGGATTCATAGCTAATTCAAGTGTAGCAGGAGGGGGGATTTATGATTGTTTTAGCGGTGCTGGAATTTATTCCTATAGGTTGCAAGCCTCCAAAACTGTTGTTATAAATGCTGCAATAAAGGCCGGATATACACAATACCGACTAGATTGGGACAAACTTGTATTCGGTGATCAGATTAATGTCCATACCGGTGTACTTGATATCACAGCAGAAGCTCGTCCCATAACTCCAAACATTGGTGATGTTGATTTATCCTTTGGCTTGCTTGGCGGATATAAGGAAAGTGTTTATTTCGGACTGGCTGTAGATCATTTGAACAAACCGATTATGTCCTTCTATGATGATCCATCAAGCCGCTTGCCAATGCGTTTAACCCTTCATGCCGGTGCAATTTTTGACTTTGTGCAAGGAATGGATGGTGAAGATTTGCGCAACTTTTCCCTGTCACCAAATGTAGTTTATCAGCAACAGGGGAAATTCCATCAGTTGAATCTGGGAATGTCAATCAATATGTTCCCGTTCGTTGGTGGCTTATGGTTCCGCAATAATTTTGAAAGTGCTGATGCTCTTATCGTTTTACTTGGCTTCCAGCAAAAGCAATATAAATTAGGCTATAGTTTCGATTATACTCTTTCAAGACTGGGAATTCATTCAGGAGGAGCCCATGAGGTTTCAGTAGCCTGGCTGTTCAATGCTCCCCGCAAGAATTTCCATATCAGGGAACTTAAATGTCCCAGTTTCTAAGCAGATATAATTTCTCTAAAGTAACACTCTTAATATTTGCCTTTAATGGCGAATAGTAAAGTTCTCAACTTCATTTCTGAGTTAAGAAGTCTTTGAAGCCATTGATGGTTCAAAAGAGTAATTTTGCAGTTGAAAACTTAACTGCCAGCTTTTTCCATTACTCTATGAATCTCAGAATCTTATCGGTCCTTCTGCTTGTAAGTGCATTGCAAAGTTTCACTTTTGCTCAATCTTACATTGCTGGAGAAAAGACCAAGGATTCAGTCAGATTCTATTCGAGAATTGAAGAGATTTCCAATAAGCGGAAGTTTACCAGGTTAATCTATCCATTGGTTTTCAATCCATTGCCTACTGAATTAGCATCCAAACCAAAGACATCTGAATACAGCCCGAAGCCATCAAATTACGCTGAATTTGAAGGCAGGATAATCAGGAAAATAGCAATCCAGACAAGAGACCCATTCACAACAGATATTGAGGACAGTGTTGCTCAGTCAAAGAATTTCATCAGGTCAGCAGCCAACAATCTTCACGTTAAATCCATCCCCATTGCTATAAAGAACTATCTTCTGTTCAGCAGGAATGAAAGGTTTGATTCATTGCTCGTTGCTGAATCCGAACGACTTTTAAGAAGTCAGCGATTTATTCGGGAGGTTGCATTCCATTTTGAAACTGCAGGGAATGATTCAGTTGATGTATTTATTGAAGAACAGGATGTCTGGAGTATAGTCCCGGATGCTTCCCTGGGTTCTGACCACCTGATGATAAAACTTCGGGAACAGAATTTCCTGGGTACAGGCCAGCAATTTGAGGGAACTACCAACTGGAAGGTTAACCCTTTCCAGAATGCCAGTAGTCTGGGATATGAGATTCCTAACATCTACAATACCTATATCACTTCCAGATTGGGTTATTCAAGAGGTTTTGATCAAAGCTTCAGAAAATTCGCTTCAGTTGAAAGAAAATTCTATTCTCCCTTTGCAAGGTGGGCTGGAGGGTTCCTTGTGGAACAGCAGTATTTGAAGGATTCTGTCGTGGTGCCGGGCATTCGGACCTTTTATCTTCCCCGAAAATTCAACACTACAGAACTGTGGATGGCGGGTGCATGGCAGGTTTTTAAAGGGAATTCGGAAATTGAAAGAATCAGCAACCTGGTTCTGGCTGGACGCTGGAATAAATTGAGTTATATTGAGAAGATCCCGGAATCTACAGATACTGCGGGTATGTTTTTGTCGGAAACAGATTTACTTTTTAGTATCGGCCTCAATTCAAGAAAATATGTGCAGGATCGTTTCTTGTTTAAATATGGAGTAACTGAGTATATTCCTGTGGGCAGAGTCTATTCCGTGATTATTGGAGGCAGAAACAGGTCTGGACTGTATTCTCAATATTCAGGTGTTTCAATTGGCTTTGGAGATATGTTTAAGTATGGATATGGTTCCTCTACTTTTGAATTGGGCTTTTTTCGAAGAGGAGATCAATGGGAGGAGGGAACTTTTACAGCCACAATGAGTGGTTTTACAAATCTGTTGACTTACAAAAGTTGGAAATTCAGGCAATTCACAAGTATTGTGTACACTCATGGCTTTAACCGTGCATCCTATGAAATGCTACAGTTTGAGTCAGATATTGGTCATTCAGGATTTAGTGATGTATTGCCCGGGGCGAACAGGAAATTGATTGTTAAACTTCAGTCTCAATCATATGCTCCCTGGAACTTGCTGGGCTTCAGAATCGGACCCTTCATTTCAGGGACCGTGGGGTTTCTGGGTGGGAGTGAAGGCACATATTTCAATTCAACACCCTATTTTCATATCGGCGCTGGTATCCTTATTCGAAATGATTATCTGAACGCCAGCACTTTTCAATTGTCGTTTTCCTATTTTCCAATTTTGCCGGGACAGCGAACAAATATCTTTGTTCCCAATACTTTCAGCAATACTGACTTCAAATTGAGAGATTTTGATATTGGAAAACCTGAAGTGATACCTTACAGATAAGAAGGTATTTCTTGTAAGTAATGGAAAGTGTATTGAAAATTTAGCCTTTCCTGATCATTTCAAGCACAGACCTTATTGAAAGCAATCCAACCTTCTCCGGATCTACATCCTCTGGCTTCAGGAAGCAATAATCTTCCACATCATCATTAGCCTTTATTACTGACATATCAGCTACCCTGCATTTGAAGAACAGGTCGAGAGTTCTGTAAGTAATTCCTCTATAGAGGTAAATATTGGGAATGGTTGCCAGATATTTCAAATCACTGATTTCAAGATTCAGCTCTTCCAGAATCTCCCTTTTTAAAGCACCTTCAGCTGTTTCATCAGCATCTACAAATCCTCCGGGAAGATCCAGGGTCCCTTTTGCCGGGTCACGCTTTCTGATTGTGAAAAGCAGATTGTCGTTTTCATCATAAATGAGAGCCGCTACAGCAGCTGCAACATTAAAGTATATCAGGAATCCGCAACTTCCACACTTCATCGACTTGCTTGAATCAGCGTTGAAGTTCTCTGAGCCACACTCCGGGCAGAACTTTAACACATTAATAGGGAAATGTGCTGTTGGCATTAGATTGATGAGTTTAATGGATGTAAACTGAAAGAATTAATTGATTAAAGCATCGTGAAGGATTTCAATCGGATGATATGCTTTTCTTCCTGTTCCATCCTTAATCTGATGACGGCAGGAAGTCCCTGGTGCTGAAATAATAACCGAGCTTTCAGTAGCCCTTACTGCAGGGAAAAGCACCATTTCACCCACCTTCTGTGACAAATCAAAATGCTCCTTCTCATAACCAAAAGAGCCAGCCATGCCACAACATCCTGATTTTATCTCTTCAACTTTATAGTTTGCCGGCAATGAAAGCATTTCTTTCGTCGGACCAGTCGATGATAAAGACTTTTGATGGCAATGACCATGCAACATAATCTTAGATTCAGCTAGAGTAAACTGGCTTTTGTTGATTTTACCCTTTGCAGCTTCTGCCATAATGAACTCTTCAAATAACAGGCAGTTCTTGCCTAATTCCAGAGCCTCAGCTTTCAGCTTTTCTCCAACAAGGTCTGGGTATTCATCCCTGAATGAAAGAATTGCAGAGGGCTCAATACCAATCATAGGCGTATCATTGGTAACGAGTCCGGAGAATATCTGAACATTTTCAATGGCTAGTATTTTTGCTTTTTCAACCAGGCCTTTTGAAAGATAGGTTCTTCCGCTTTCAGAATGCTTTGGAAACAAGACCGTATATCCAAGTTTATTTAGCAACCTTACTGCCTTGATTCCAATTTCAACATCGTTATAGTCACTAAATTCATCAACGAAGAGGTATACCTTGCCTTTGTTTTCTCCTTCAATGCTGTTGGCATACTTTTTCAGCCAGCTGCGCAGAGTTGATTTGTACAAGGATGGAATACTTCTTTGAGGAGCAAAACCCAGAACTTTCTTTAGTAATCCCCCGGTAACTGCATTTCCGGTAACAAGATTATACGCTCCGGGAAGTATCATCCCCAATCGGTTGATTTTTGTTATATTGGCAATTAACAGGGTCCTGAGTGGAATTCTGTGCGACTTGTACCATTGCTGCAGGAATTCTGCCTTGTAGCGCGCCATGTCTACATTTGAAGGGCACTCGCTCTTGCATCCCTTGCATGAGAGGCAAAGGTCCATTACCTCGTATATCTCCTTATGGTCGAATCGATTGTCGCGGTTTGATCGGGTTAGGTATTCCCTTAAAATATTTGCCCGGGCACGTGTGGTATTCTTCTCATCAAAGGTAGCCATGTAGCTTGGGCACATTGTCCCACCCATAATCGAAGACTTACGGCAATCAGCTGATCCGTTACATTGCTCAACAGCTTTAAGCAAACCATGTGTTGAGGAGAAATCGAATATGGTTGATGGCTCAGAAATGGCAGCACCAGGTTCGAACCTCAGACTGCTGTTCATTTTCGGAGTTTGGGTGATCTTACCGGGATTGAATATGCCCTCAGGGTCCCAAACAGATTTTATATCCTCTAGCAGACGATAGTTCTGCTCTCCAATCATCAATGGAATAAACTCACCTCTTAATCTTCCATCACCATGCTCGCCACTCAGTGATCCCTTGTATTTCTTAACAAGTTTAGCTGTCTCAAGAGCTACAGTATGGAAGAGTTCAACATCTTTTAGATCCTTGAGATTGAGGACCGGACGTAAATGCAGTTCTCCAGTTGAGATATGGGCATGGTAAACGCAGCTAAGGCCGTATTGATCAAGCATTGCCTTGAATTCAGCCATATACTCAGGAAGTACTTCAGGATTAACCGCTGTATCTTCAACCACTGCTACAGGCTTGGCATCTCCGGGAACATTGCTGAGTAAACCAAGTCCTGCCTTACGCAAAGCCCATACCTTGCCTATGTCGGCACCTTCAACCATAGGAAAATGATACCCATAATCCTTCTCTCTCATCTCACGTTCAATTGCCGAGGCTTTTGAAAGTATATCTTCCTTATTCTCTTCTGCAAGTTCGATAATGAGAATTGCTGCCGGATCTCCCTGAAGGAAGAACCGGTTCTTTCTTTGCGAAATATTTGATTTGGTTTGCTGAAGAATTATGTCATCCATTAATTCAACGGCAACAGGATTATGTTTCAGAGCAATCAGATTCCCCTTGAATGCCTTTTCCAGCGAATCGCAATGAACGCAGATAAGTGCTTTGTTCTTAGGTGGTAATGGGACAAGATTAAGCTTGATTTCAGTAATCAGGCATAAAGTTCCTTCAGAACCGGCAATAAGTTTACAGAAATTGAAAGCTTCCTTGTCTTCAGTAAATGGTTCAGATTCCAATAGAAGGTCAATGGCATAGCCGGTATTCCTTCTATGTATAGAGGGATCAGGGAATTGAGCCCGGATTTCCTCCTGATTTTTACTGTTTGAAAGAATGGATTTGATATTTCTGTAAACCGAGCCTTCATTTCCTTCAAGAAGACACTTTTGTTCAAACTGTTCCTTGGTTAGTGGACCAAAAAGTGCTTCACTACCATCACCTAAAAGGGCTTTTATTTCCAGAGTATGATCTCTGGTGCTTCCATAAACCAATGAATGTGAGCCGCAGGAATTATTACCAACCATGCCTCCGATCATGCATCTGCTTGATGTAGAGGTTTCAGGTCCAAAGAATAATCCCAAGGGTTCAAGAACCTTGTTTAATTCATCCAGAACAACCCCGGGCTGAACTCTAACCCAATGTTCTTCAGAATTAATCTCAAGAATTGATTGAAAATTACGGGATAAATCAATTACCAATCCTTCTCCAACCACCTGTCCGGCAAGTGAGGTTCCAGCAGTCCTTGGAATCAGAGGAATCTTCATTTCCCTTGCAAACTTCACAAGTGCTTTCAGATCGGCAACATCAGCCGGTTTTATTACAGCAGCTGGTACTTCGCGATATGCTGAAGCGTCAGTTGCATACATCAGCCGGCTGGCTTCATCAGTCAATACTTCTCCCTTTAATGAAGTTTTTAGTTCAGTCAGCTTGTTATGAGGGATTACGAAGGATTGCTTCATTTTATGGGAATAAAGAATCAAAGATTATTGAATGTGAGAAGTTTAATCTTCCAACAACAAGGTCAATGGCTTGAAGTAGTATTGATTCCAGCCTTCCAGTATATTCTCGAACGCTTCATCGGGAATCTCTATATGCAATAGTTCGATTCTGGTTTTCTTTCCTTCCGGATACAAGGTAATAGTAACAATTGATGTACCCTCTTCTCCTTCAAAATACCACTGCTGCTTGATTTTCTGATTCTCAACAAATTCAAGGTTGATGCCGGTAATATCTCCATCCCATAAAGAAAACTCTGAACCAGGAACAGTATCCATAATTGCTGATGCTCCTGTCCACATTTCAATGGTAAGTGGATTGGTCAATGCGGTGTAGATGTGTTCCGGTGTTGACTGAATGTAATAGTTCTTCTTGATTGCTTTCATAGGACGAATTAAAAGGTAATTGTGACTCCGGGGGTGACTTTGAGTAACGGGATTTTCATATATTCTGAAGTGCGGACTGTGAAGCCCGGATCCCAGTAATAAAACACTGCTTGAGAATATGTGTATTCAGCATAGAGATTCAGGGCTACATTTTCAAGCAACCTGTAATTCAGGCCAGCACCGGTTTGAAATGAATATGTATAGCTTGTTGCCGATGATTTGAACCACCTATAGTTGCCAATACCGAAATAATTGGCAGAATAATATTGATCAGGGGTTTGTGACCTGTAAATTCCTCCAAATCCTTGCAGATTAAGGTTTATCTTCTTTGTGAGAGGATATCTGAAAACCAGTCCGCCCATATAGGATTTAATATTCCATTTGCCTGAGATCATGTTGAAATTTGATGCAGCAGGATCGTCAGCATCTTTATCCTCAAGGTAATAATAGGTTGCGATCCGGTATTGACTGCTTGAATAATTTACCCCGACTCCCAAATAAGGCAGAAAATACCATACTGCTTCAGAAGTGAAATTCAATCCCAGAAGAGCGTAGGCTCCGTATTCAATGCTGTCGCGCTTATACTCATGCGAAGCAAACTGTCCCATTGGCAGCGAAGGTCCATAGTTGAGCCTTACTTCAAACGGCTTGATTTGGGCTGACAGATTCATTGAAGAAAACAGCAACAGAAGTGATGGTATTGCAAGCAATAGAAATCTGAAAGAGTGGAATCTAGCTGTCATAAAGAATTTGTCAGGTTTTTACCGTGAAGGACTATTTTTTATAAAAGTCAGTACTTTCAAAGATCTTGTCTGCTGATTTGGCAATGAATCCGGAATACAGCTTTCCATCGGTATCAGGATATCTTCTAGCAAACTCATAATAGCAGCTTGGGATATCATACTTGCCTTCAACAAAATCAATCGTCATGATGCCGGCCAAAGTGCTTGACTGCTCAAGCAGTTCTGAGGGATTGCCTTTGATTACTCCTCCTGACTGGTTGAGGAGAAAGCCTTTGTCCAAAAGAAACTGATTAACCTTCTCAATAGTATTCAATTTCTGAAGATGGTTAATGCTAACAGTGAAATGATTAGCTCTGAAGCCGTAAACATAAAGCCATGCAGCATATTCAGATTCTTTCCTGAGCATTTCATAGATACTGTATGAAGGTTTCTCCCAAACATTACCCGCAAAAACCAGTTCATTTTCAAAGAGCTGGGATTCAGGGATTTGTTCAACGCACCTTTTAACAACAGACTGCAATTCCGGACTAAAAAATTCAGTCATGAGCTGGCTGATAAATACTCTTGGAGCATTGGGCCAGGTAGGGTGTTCAAAATGCTTGGCTGTCAGATGTTTGTCTTCAAAAATATAATATCCTTTCTGAACAAAGCCTGCTAACAGAAAGGGCCTGGCAAGCACATCAATGTTAATATGTGGATGATAGAATGTCCTGAAGGCTATGTGATCATTCTCAACTTTTTCGCCCTCAGCAACGAAGGAATCATGTATTTTTTTTGCTTCAGGATTCTGAGTAATATACCCAGCCCAGAGTTTGTCGAATATTTCTTGTGCTTGCATATGGATGAATCTGATTTAGAGTTACGAAATTACATAAAAGGTACTATTATTATCAAGACAATTTTAAGACTTAAAAGTTCGTAATTCCAAACAGAAAAAGCACCATTTCCGGTGCTTTTTTAGAGAATTTTTAATTGCATCAAACTTTCTTGATAACCATCAATCTAAGAGAGGAGTCTCCGGTATTTTTCATACCTCTCTCAATACCTGCCGGAACTTCCACCAGATCATACTTTTCTGCATGAATTGTATCAGAAGCTGTCACAACCGTTGCATTGCCCTCCATGATACAGAATACTACATCGATTGGGTTAATATGAAGTGGGATTTCAGCTCCTGGTTCCAGATGAAGGTGAACTATTTCAAGTCCCGGTGATTCATGCATTTTGAATGCATCCAGGCCTTCCTTGATCCTTGGGGTTTCACTGAATTTCTTTAGAATTGGGTTCATTCTTATTGTTTGTTATTGTTGAATGCTTTTTTGAGTCTGCCAAATGAATCAAGGCATAAAGCGGATGGGAGAACAACATTCTGGGTCCTGCCCACCGCATAATCTGCCTCATTTCTTCCCTTTGTTTTGGAGCATAGCAATGTACCGGGCAATCCTTGCAAACAGGTTTTGTTTTCCCAAACTTACAGTGCAATAATCTTCGTTCCGAATAACTGTCAATCTCACTGCAAACTTTACAAAGCCCGGTTCTGGAATGGTGGAAATGCCTGCAATACATTCTGATCATAGCTTTAACTATGATTGATTCCCGCTCCAACCGGTTTCTGAAAAAGATTCTCATGAAATAGTGTTTTTCGAGGGAGGTTATACCCTTATCATAGTCAGAAGCATTTTGAACGGTTCATTTGCGTTCACTGCATGCGGAATATTAGCGGGCATGATGATAGCCATTCCAGCCTCCAGAGAGTTTGGATTTCCACCAATCACGATTTCAGCCGTACCCTCAAGAATCTGCACCAGCGCATCAAAAGGAGCAGTATGCTCACTGAGCTTTTGTCCCTGATCAAATGAAAAGAGAGTTACATTTCCCTTTTCCTGTTGGATTACTTTCTTGCTGACAATGCCACCTTCGGAAAAGGCTACCTTATCCTGAAACCTGAATGGCTTTCCTGTTTCAAATACATTTGTTTCCATAAAATCGTTACTTAGATTGATTTGAATTATTCTTTTCCAATGACCAGCCTGTTTTCAGACCAATAATAAACCATGCGAGGGCTACAGTCCCCAGGGCAAAGATGGTATCCCCGATCACGCGTAACCATCTGAAGGTAGTAAGTGTGTCACTCTGAAGGAAATCTGCAGATCTGGCATACCATAAGCCAACTTTAACACTCACCCAGGTTTGTGCAAGCCCTACAGGGAGAACACTGAGCAATACCATAAGAGCAAGCCCAATATTGATAGCCCAGAAAGCAAATTTAATATATCGGGGTTTCCATACAACTTCAGCGTTCATGCTTCTCAGGACGAATAACATAAGACCTATGCCCAACATTCCATATACACCAAAGAGGGCTGTATGTCCATGTACAGGAGTTGTATTCAGTCCTTGCATATAATAAAGAGCAATTGGAGGATTAATAAGGAATCCAAAAATGCCAGCACCTACAAGATTCCAGAATGACACAGCAAGAAAACTGTAAATTGGCCATTTATAGTTATTGATCCATGTATTCGATTGGGTAATCTTAAGAGTTTGATGAGCCTCAAATCCTAGCAATACCAAAGGTACTACTTCCAATGCACTAAAAGTAGCACCCAGAGCCAGAATTGCCGTCGGAGTTCCTGTAAAGTAGAGATGGTGGAATGTCCCGATAATTCCTCCTGACAGAAAGACGATAGTTGAAAATAGAACATTTGATGTAGCTGTTTCTGTCCTGACAAGTTTGAGCTTTACAAAAAGGAAAGCAATGGCAACAGTTGCAAATACTTCAAAGAAGCCTTCCACCCAAAGGTGAACTACCCACCATCTCCAGTATTCTGCAATAGCGAGGTTGGTTTGACGGCCCCACATAAGTCCTGCACCATAGAAAGCTGCAATAGCAACAGAGGCAATGAGGAACATAGTAAGTAGATGCCTGTTCTCATCTTTTCTTTTTAAGGCCGGCCACAGAGCTCGTCCCATAAGGAAAAGCCAGAGAACGAGTCCTACCAGCAGAAATGCCTGCCAAAATCGTCCAAGATCTACATATTCATAACCCTGATGACCAAAGTAAAAATTGGTTACCAATCCCAGCTTTTGCATAATCGCAAACCATTGGCCAGCGAGTGAGCCGACAACTATAATAAGAAGTGCAATGAACAGGAAGTTCACTCCAAACCTTTGAAATTTAGGCTCATGACCTGAAACCGCGGGTGCAAGGTACAATCCTGTCGCCAGCCATGATGTCGCGATCCAAAAGATAGCCAGTTGTATATGCCAGGTTCTTGAAAGCGAGTAGGGGAGGAAATCAGAAAGTGGGAAACCATAAAATGCCTGTCCTTCAACTCCATAATGTGCCGTTATAACTCCCATGATCACCTGCACCACTATTAACGCAGTTACAATCCAGAAATACTTCAGTGTAGCTTTCATCGAAGGTGTCATTACCAGTCCAAAGAAGGGGTCTTTATCGGCAATTTCCAGAGGAGATTCGTTTTTACTCCTTGCATAGTACCAAGCCAGTAATCCGATACCAGCAAGCAGCATCATTACACTGAATCCTGTCCATAAGATAAGTGAACTCGTGGGCTTGTTGGCCACCAATTCTTCTGCCGGCCAATTGTTCGTATAGGTAATGTCACTGTCAGGACGATTGGTAACACAGGTCCAGGCTGTCCAAAAGAAGAAGGCATTCATTTTCGCCATGCGCTCTTCCGATTTAATTGTGTTTTTAGGGATAGCGTAGGCATCTCTCAGTTTAATGAGTGCTGTGTCATTCATGAACAGGCTCTTGTAATGCTGACTTACTGCTGCAATTGCTTGTGCCCTCAAATTACTGATTACAAGATTGGTAGAGGATTTGTCGAAGGAATTCGTCCTTAATTCCTTTTGAAGCCTGACTTTATAGGCAGCTTGTTTTTCAGGATTAAGTTCTGAGAACTGGCAGCTATCATTGGTCATGGCATACTGGTCCAGGATATAGACTGCTTCGCGGTGAAGCCAATCTGCTGACCAATCAGGAGCAACATAGGAGCCGTGCCCCCATATTGTTCCCACTTCCTGTCCTCCGATAGATTGCCAGATATTTTGTCCGTCCTTTATATCCTGGCCTGTGAAAATGATCTTCCCATCTGCAGTGACTACATTTGATGGAATAGGAGGGGCTTGCCGGTATATTTCTCTTCCATAATATCCAAGGACTCCAAAAGAGACTACCATTACAGCAATAAAACCAATCCAGAGTTGTCTATTTTTCATAAGATTATTAAATTTATTAAGTACTGAATTACTTTAATTAATAGAAAAAAATAGCTTTCGAAAAAGCTATTCCTTTTGGGATGGACTAAATCCAGTTTTCTGAAATTACCTCACCCTTTATGTTGATGATCAATCTTTTAATTGGGATGTTCCGACCAGATTTCTGAGCGGCAATTTGGGCCATCTGAAGTAATCCTCCGCAGCATGGAACTTCCATCATAGCAACGGACAATGACTGAATATTTGCCATGGTTATCATTGATTCCAGTTTTTCGATATAGGATTCTTTGTTTGAATCTAGCTTAGGGCAAGCGATAGCAAGCGTTTTGCCTTTGAGCAAGCTATTATGAAAATCTCCCTTGGCAAAGGCGACACAATCAGCGGCCAATAATACTTCTGCATTCTTGAAATATGATGCCTGAGGATTCAGAAGGTGAAGCTGCACAGGCCATTGCCTTAATTCAGATGCAGCAGGAGTTGTGGGTGCTACTGTTTCCTGCACTGATGCTTCTACCTTATCCATGTCAATTCTGAAATCAACAGCTTTTGACCCAGAACAACCACAGGTGGATTCCTGCTTTGCGCTGCGAATCGTTTCGGCAATTGTTGCAAAAGCAGCAGCCGGAGCCTGGGCTTCTACACTCATATCGATATTATTGTCCTTTATATAAGCAACAGCCTCTTTCAGCAGATCATATTCCTGATGATCCCTAAGGTGTTCCAGGTGAGCTAGAATAGTATTCCTTCCTTTGGTTACTATAGTCTGCATAACCTTAGTTTCATCGTAGGCTTCAGCTTCCCGTTCAATAATTTCAATAGCTCCTTCCGGACAATGGCCAATACAGGCACCCAATCCATCACAAAAGAGATCGCTGATTAGCCTTGCCTTGTTGTCAATAATTTGCAAAGCACCTTCATGGCAGTTGGGAATGCATAAACCGCAACCATTACATTTTTCTTCATCAATTTGAATTATTTTCCGCAGCATAAATATGTTTTTTTGTGGTTAAGTCAGATATTAATGTCGTTTTCATGTAATTAATGAATTCTTCAGAGAATATTTCAGCTTTTACACCAAAAACACAACTTTCAAATGGGCATTTCTCTTCCGGAATTCCACAAAACTGGCAATCAATAGTTCCCTCAATGTATTCATATACTTGAAGTAGGGTAATTGTATTGGCTGGCTTCTTGAGTTCAAATCCACCTGTTGGTCCTCTGTTTGAACGCAGGTAATCACCTTTAACAAGGTTTTGCATTACTTTGGAAAGGTGGTTTGCAGAAGAGCCTGTGAGTTTGGCAAGCTGTTTTGCATTCAGCCTTTCAGGACTGGATGCTATAATGGCCATGCTATGAATGGCAATCGAAGCAGCTTCTGAGATGTAGACAATTCTACTCAATTCTATATAGGAATTTAGGTATTTGAATGCGCAAATATAATATGATTAATTTCGCTTTCGTCAAAAAGCATAAAAATATTTTTGAATAAAGTTATAAGATGATAGGAGACAGGGGGTTAAAGCAAGTCGGCCAGGGTGTTACTACTCAGATGATCCCTGAATAGTTGGCTCATTTGGGTTACAACTGTACCGAGTATACATTTTCCAAAGGGACAAACAGGCTTTTCATGAGGGCATTCAACAACCTTAACCTGGCCTTCTATTGCTTCATAAATATTGAGCAATGTTATTTCCTTTGGATTAACACTCAGTTGAAAGCCTCCCGAAGGGCCGCGGTTGGAAAGCAGAAAACCTTCCTTCACCAGCCTTTGCATTACCTTGGCAACATGATGCCGACTTGATCCGGTTACTTCAGCAATGCGCTGCACATTTATGATCTCACCAGCTCTTGCAACCAGAACCATCCCATGCATTCCTATGGAAGCAGCCTCTGAATATGAAACAATTTTTGCCATTTCTCCAATCAAGTATTTATTTGCTCAAATTTCGGCAGTTTTTCCATTCAAATACGTATTAGTCTTAATTTCGAACCATTCTAAATAGTATGCTGGAATGATTTTTGATAAATTCAGGCTCTAACAATCCAATCTATGAAACTCAGAAAATCCTTCATCTCGTTCTCCCTCATCAGTTCACTTTTACTTCTCTCCCTTAATTCCTGCGATGTGGTTCAGCAAGCCGCAAAAATGGCAACACTTGCCAAATGTGAGTTTCGGCTCCAGTCTGTGAGTCAGCTAACACTGGCAGGTATTAATGTTCAGAGCATTCATAAGCTAAGTGATTTGTCACTTCTGGATGCTGGAAAACTTTCAGTTGCCCTGGCCAGTGGTCAGTTCCCTCTTGATTTTACATTAAATGTAGAAGCCAAAAATCCTAATTCTGCCACTGCGGGACTTACAAAAATGGATTGGATTCTTTATATAGATGGCATCGAAATGACAAAAGGGATTGTCGATCAGCAAGTCACCATTCCTGCGAATAATGGAATAACCGTTATTCCGATGAAGATGACTGTAGATCTGAAGCAGGCATTGTCAGGCAAGAGCGCAGATGCTATTCTTAATTTCGGAATGAATCTGGCTGGAATCGGCAATAAACCAACACGATTCACTATGAAGCTTCAACCAACAATAAATGTTGCCTCATTTCCGATTACCTATCCGGGTTATATCACTGTTGGAACCGAATTCAGCGGGCTTTAGTCAGTTTTCTAGCCTGCTTCCTTAATCTGCATATTTCTTCAGAACTGTTGATTCCTTGCATCTTTTGAATTATAAAGGTAGTTTAGCTTTCCAAGCTTTGAACAAGTGAATCCAGAGTGTTATTCTTTTTAATTGTGCAGATGTCAGTCAGATCTTGAAAAAAGTCTTCTTGATTAGTTATCTCATGGAATTGAATTTCATACTTTTGAAAATAGTTCGCAACAGATATTTCATTTGATTCTGCATACCCATGGCAATGGCTTATATAAAGAAACTTCTTACAATCAAATCATTAGCATTCATTTTGGGATTTTTCCCTGTCCTGTTCTTTATCGTTTTTCTGATCGGTGAAGGACTTTCTGAGCTAATTGATGGTAAACTGGCGGTAATTCCAATTCTCCTGTTGATGGTACTTACTTCGTCGGGATATATATTAGCATGGAAACGCCTTATTCCCGGAGGATGGATTATGTTAGCAGGAGGAGCAGTTATGGGTGTCTACATGATTATTTTTGGTGGTTTTGATGCATGGCAAATTTCAATGGCTTATTCACTCCCTTTTATCATTCCGGGTTTGCTATTTATTTTAGCTGGAAAAAAGAAATAAAAAAAGCCCGGAAATTTTCCGGGCTTTCTTTTTATTGTCGTTTTATTATAACAAGCCACCATTCTTATAAATCTGCATCTGTGCATCATAGAACTTATTGATGAATACAGTCTTGTTTTTAGTGAGATTGTTAACTTCCCCTGTAAGCATATTCAGGCGGACCTGATCATCCTGCTCCAGTTCAAGTTCTTCAAGCTGGCCCGCTGTGTAGGTCATAATCGGCATTGCAGCATTGATGGCATTCCTTTCATAGATTGCTCCAAATGATTCAGCAACTATTGCTGAAATTCCTAGGGAGAGGAAGCAATCAACGGCTTGTTGCCTTGAACTGCCGGCTCCAAAATTCTTGGTAGTGAATACAATATCAAATGGTTTCGCTTTCTTGGCAAAGTCTTCATAGCCTTTGAGATTATCAAAAGCATACTGACCCATTTCTTCAATCTTGGTGATGGTGAGATAGCGATTATGGAAAATCATATCGGTATCAATATCATCCCTGCGGATTACCCATGCGCGACCTTCAACAACAGTTGGCTTTTCACTAACAACTTTCTGAACCACCTCGCGAACCTTGGCTTCTTTCTTTTCAAAAGTTGCAGGAGTACTTGGAATCTGGTCAGGAGTTGTAATAAAACCAGCGATCGCTGAAGCTGCGACTACCTCAGGAGAAGCAAGATACATCGATCCTTTTCCCTGTTTTCCGGAAAAGTTTCTGTTCCCTGTACTGATGGAAATCTCCTCTGGTCCGTTCTGCCCAACCTGGCCGGCTGCACAACCTGCGCAGCCTGCATTTGAAACCATGGCTCCGGCATCCTTGAATACCTGAATAAGTCCTTCTTCAAGAGCCTGACGCCAGATTGCATCTGTGGAAGGAACTATCTTCAGTACAACTCCTGGTGCAACTTTTCTTCCCTTCAGAATTTCTGCAGCAATGCGGAGATCTTCGATACGTCCGTTGGTGCAACTTCCAAGAAATGCTGAATCAATTTTTGTATTTCTGACACTGTCAACTGAGGTGTCATCATGAGGATGTCCGGGGTTGGCAACCATCGGAACAAAACTGCTGATATCAATTTCATGACAGAAGAGATAGGAAGCGTCAGCATCAGGAGTTACAGGAGTGAAGCGTGAGCCGGTCTTGGCTTCCAACTGATCCAGTACTTTATCGTTGGGAGTGAAAAGGAGAATAATTGCACCCATTTCTGTGGCCATGGAGGAGATGGTGATTCTCTCATCAAGACTGAAACCATCACATGGTTCTCCTTCTATTTCAACTGAATATCCCAATAATTTATTGGCTCCATATATTGAAAGCAGGTTCAGGACAATGTCCTTAGCCGCAACATTGGCAGGCCTTTTTCCTTTCAAAATAAGCTTAACTGAATCCGGAACCTTGAACCAAACAGATCCTTTAGCCCAGGCTGCAGCAATATCCTGATCGCCCATACCCTGTCCGAATGCACCTATTGCACCCATGATATTCGCATGGGAATCAGTAGAAACAAAAGTACTGCCGGGATAAGCAAGCCCTTTATCTATGGCAAGGTGGGTACCTACACCTGAATCAATATCATAGATTTTAATATCATTCTGGCGTGCAAAAAGTCTGCAGAAATGCTGATTGGCAGCATATTTCTGATCAGAACCTCCCGGATTGCAGTCGAATGTAAAAAAAGTGCGGGAAGGATCGTGAACTGTCAGTCCGTTATTAAGGATATTCTCAACTACATTGGCACCACCAAAGTCTCTTGCAGCGCGTGCATCGATAAACACATCCACAATATCACCAGGTTTTACAGTTGCCTGGCTTGAATGATTGGCTATAATTTTTTCAATAATTGTCATAGTTTCTTCTGTTTAAGGGTGCATTTGTTGTTTTGCACAAGGATGCTTTCAATATTTGTTTCAGAACTGATTCGCTTATCAGAGTTTCAATCTTTCACGGAATGGTTCAAAAGTCATAAAATCAGCATGGTGAACCACATAAGCTTCAACAGAGCGTTTTACCATATCTCCTTCTCCTGCATGAGTTGCAATGATATGGCAAACATTTGCCGGAACGCCGCATTGTTCTGCAAGTGATACTCCTGAGAAAGGATGGCGAAGGTATTTGCCATAGCTGCCCTGAACTGATTTTCCATCCTTTAATTCATATTCAAGCAATTTGCCTACATCGGCAAGAATGGCACCTGCAATCAGAACATCCATATCGACAGGAAGGTCAGTCTTGAAGAACTTGTTCATCTGATCGCCGCAATCCTTGGCAATATGAACTACTGCTCTCTTATGTCCCATGAAGGTAACTTTGAGGTCTGGTCCACAAAGAAGTGTGAATGGAATAGTATTCAGGTCATCAGGAGTGAGGACACTTTTTTGTAAAGCTAAAGCCCAGGTTTGGGTGGTACTATTTTTCAGCTCTTCATTTTTTATCCACTCAAGTTCTGGCCAAAGTTCCTTTGCCTGTTTTACAAATTCAGGTTTTATATCCATAATATTTTGTTTTAGAGGGAATTACTTATTAATATGATCCCCTTTGTTTTGGTAAACAAAGGGGATATTTTAACGACTATTGCCTTGATCAGAGTTTAGCGATAATTGCATCGGCCATCTGCTTGGTTGAAGCAGCACCCTGGTTAACCACATCTGGTGAACCACCCAGCTTCAGCATATCATAAGCCATTACTTTGCCTTCCTCAACAGCTTCTGCAATTGCTATTCTGATTCTTTCAGCCATTGCGCCTTCACCAATATGGTCAAGCATCATGCATGCTGACATTACCATAGCAATCGGATTAACAATTGAAGTTGGGTACTCAGCATATTTTGGAGCTGATCCATGGGTTGGCTCAAAAACTGCTACTTCAGGTCCCGATATTGGCACTGCATGCAAAGCCAAGTCCACCAACCAGTCCGGCAAAACCATCTGAAACGATGTCACCAAACATGTTTCCTGCTACAATAACATTATAGGTTTCAGGATTTTTGGTGAGCCACATCATCTGAGCATCAATATTAACGTCCTGAACACGGATATCTGGATATTCATTCTTCGACATTTCCTGAGCAACTTTCAACATCATGCCTGAAGTTTCACGGATAACGTTTGGCTTTTCGCAAACGGTCACAGTCTTGAATCCTTTTTCCTTGGCATATTCAAATGCTGCCTTAACGATGCGGGTAGTATATTTCTTGGTGAAAATACGGGTTGAAACCGCTAGCTCAGGCCTAGGACACCATGCAAAGTTTTCCTTGAATTTTGGATGGGTCATGAGGGCGTTATAAACATCATCGGGAGGATTTGTCCACTCAACTCCACCATACAAACCTTCAGTGTTTTGGCGGAAAATCATGGTGTCAATAACTGGTTCATCAATTGTGCCACCTTTACCGCGACGAATGAAATTCAGGGGATTACCCTTGAAAGTGCGGCAGGGACGCTGGCAGATGTCCAGATCGAACATCTGACGCATGCTGACAATAGGGCTATAATATGCAAATCCTTTTCCCTGAAGTTCAGGAGCCAGTTCGGCAGCTGCCTTGTCCTTGGGCTTTGATGTAATCGCACCAAAGAGGGCAATTTTGTGTTTTTTTAGCAGCTCAATGGTACGGTCAGGTAGTGGATTGCCTTCCTTGCACCAGAATTCCCATCCTATGTCACCATTGACATATTCAGCATCAAATCCTGCAGCATCAAGTACTCGGATAGCCTCATCCAATACTACTTTACCAATGCCGTCACCGGGCATTGCAACGATAGTTCTTCTTGCCATATAATAGTTTTTTGGTTGTGTTATTTTATTCACAATTCTGGCTCAAAATTAGAATATCATTCGAACATTCCAACTTTCATTTGAAAAAAAAACAGCCTTTCATTCGAATTGGAATTTGTAAATTTGCTTCGTCTTAGAATGCTTCTATTCAAGGCATTCAGTTGAACATTTTGATGGAGAAGAAAAACTACCGAGATCATATTAGCCAGGATTTTTTCAGGAGTATCTCAGAAACAGCCGACAAGCTTGGTTGTGAAGCCTATGTTATTGGAGGATTTGTAAGGGATATGTTTCTGGGAAGGCCCTGCAAGGATGTAGATATAGTTACAGCAGGTGATGGAATAGAACTGGCTGAAGCAGTTGCCAGGAAGTTGAATGTGCATAAGGTATCCGTTTTCAAGAATTTTGGAACGGCTATGTTCATGTTCCGGGGCTGGCAGCTGGAATTTGTAGGAGCCCGCAAGGAATCTTACCAACAAAATAGCCGGAATCCTGAAGTTACCCCTGGAACCATCACTGATGACCAGCTAAGAAGGGATTTTACCATCAATGCACTGGCGTTGTCACTTAACCTGAATCATTTTGGAGATTTGGTAGACCCTTTTGATGGAGTAGGGGATTTAAGCAGGAAAATAATCAAAACACCTTTGGATCCAGGAATTACTTTCAGCGACGATCCATTGAGAATGCTTAGGGCTATTCGTTTCTCATGTCAGCTGAACTTTGAAATTGCAGAACCAACATTCAAAGCCATTGCAGCGAATTCTTCCCGAATAGACATTATATCCAAAGAAAGAATATCTGAAGAGTTGAATAAAATTATTCTTACTCAGAAGCCATCCAAAGGTTTCATCTTATTGGATAAAGCCGAATTGCTCCAAAGGTTTTTTCCTCAGTTTGTTGCCCTGAAAGGTGCAGAATACATTGAAGGGAAGGGACATAAGGATAATTTCTATCACACACTCGAAGTCCTTGACAGGATTTGTCCCAATACTGATAACCTCTGGCTCAGATGGTCTGCATTGCTGCATGACATAGCCAAACCGGTGACAAAACGTTTTGAACAGTCTACAGGCTGGACTTTCCACGGGCACGAGTTTAAGGGAATGAAAATGATTCCTGCAATTTTTACTCAATTGCGACTTCCATTGAATGAAAAGATGAAGTATGTCCAGAAAATGGTTCAACTTCATCTTCGCCCTATTGTGTTATCGGAGGATGAAGTAACTGACTCAGCAGTGAGAAGGTTATTGTTTGACGCCGGAGATGATATTGATGACCTGATGACTCTATGTGAAGCTGATATCACTTCCAAGAATCCTGAAAAGGTTAAGCGATACATGAGGAATTTTGAGATAGTAAGAAGGAAGCTAAAGGAAATAGAAGAAAAGGATAAGCTTCGTAACTGGCAACCTCCTGTAACTGGCGAGTTAATCATGGAAACATTTGGAATTGGTCCATCAAAGATGGTTGGCATAATCAAGACTTCAATCAGGGAAGCAATACTTGAGGGAACTATTCATAATGATAAGGAAGAAGCATTTCAGATGATGCTTGAGGAGGGTGAAAAACTGGGATTGCACCCTGTTTCAAAAAGTAATGATTGATTCACTTTTTCTTTGCAATATGTGCCTGAGAATAAAAATTGGAAAAATATTGTAAATTTACCCGCTCAAAAGAAAACCCTTATCTATGCAAGCTTACCGATTTAGGCTACTACATGAAGACCAGGAAGATTTCCTCCGTGACATCGAAATTAAACCAGGCCAATCTTTCAGGGAATTCCATGAAATAATTAAAACTGCTGTAGGACTTGAAGGCCAGGAATTGGCTTCCTTTTTTGTTTGTGACCGCACTTGGAACAAGCAACATGAGATTACCCTTATTAATATGGATGCCACTGACTCCGTAATGGATACAACAGTTGATGAAGAGCAGATTAAGGTTCAGATTCCTGTTTCTGTAATGGATGATGTGAAAATCAGGGATGTGATTGAAGATCCTCATCAACGCCTTTATTATCAATATGATTTTCTGAATCCCCGAAGCTTTTTCATCGAACTGACCCGCATTCTTGATGCTGACGAAAAGAAGATCTATCCCAATTGTGTTAAGAAGGAAGGTGTTCTTTCAGCCCTCGTTACTCCTAATTATGAATCCTTCCTGGATGACCCGGATGAAGAAGCCATGATTAATGAGTTGAATGATCTTATTAAGGATGGAAATATGGAAGAAGAAGTTGATGAGAACTTCTCAACTGAGCCTGAATGGTAAGTCATTCTTCCTGATTCTGCCTTCTCAATTTTGATTTACGTGGTCAATGGCAGAACTCCAACCAAAGAAAAATACTCTTCTTGTTATTGCCGGTCCTACTGCTGTGGGGAAAACAGCGTTTGCTATCCGTTTGGCAAAAGCTCTGAATTCGGTTATAATCTCAGCCGACAGCAGGCAGTTCTACTCAGAAATGAGCATCGGAACTGCAAAGCCAACTATTGCAGAACTGAATGAAGTTCAGCATTATTTTATCGGACAGCTCTCCATTCATCAGGATTACAATGTGTCCAACTTTGAACAGGATGCCCTCCGTAAACTTGAGGAACTGTTTCAGATATATCCTCTTGTCATTATGACCGGGGGATCCGGATTGTATATTGATGTATTATGCAAGGGAGTGGATGATTTCCCTGATCCATCACCTGAATTGCGTGCACAATTGAAGGAACTCCTGAGGAATGAAGGAATATCTGCTCTTCAAAACCTCCTGTTGGAAAAGGATCCTGCTTACTACCAGGAAGTTGACCTCGCAAATCCTAACAGGCTTATCAGGGCTCTGGAAGTATGTATTACTACCGGAAAGAGCTATTCCTCCCAACGTAAAAACAGCAGCAAGGAACGTCCTTTCGAAATAGTTAAGGTTGCACTGAATCTCCCCAGAGAAATATTGTTCTCACGAATAAATCTACGTGTAGAGCAAATGATGGAGAGAGGATTACTGGATGAAGCCAGGAGTCTGTTTAATTTGAAACACCTGAACGCATTGAATACAGTAGGGTATAAGGAACTATTTTCCTTTTTCGAAGGCAATTGCTCTCTTGAACAGGCGGTTACAGATATAAAAACCAATACTAGGAGATACGCCAAACGCCAGTTAACCTGGTTTAAGAAAGACCCTGAATATTCATGGATAAGTCCTGAAGATGAGACCGCCTATCAGACTTTACTGGATAGATTTCCTAAAAATAGTTTTTAGTTTATAGTTGTTAGTTGTTAGTGTTCGGGGGTCTTAGAGCATTAGTGGTTCTCATTTAGCAAGTAACATTAATTAGAACACTGATGACGCAGATTCGACTGATCCGACAGCCGGCGGACTCCGCTTCGCTGCGCATCTCCTTGTCCCTCAGTCTCCTTGTCCTATTGTCTCATTGTCACCCCGCAAACCGCAATCTGCAAACCGCAATCTGCAATCCGCAATCCGCAGCAGAAGTCTCCCTGCCCCCCAGTCCCCCCGTCTCCCTGTCTTTAATCAGTAGCAACTACTTAAGCCACTTATTAAGCCAATCGAAAAACTGCCGCTGCCATAAAACTGAATTTTGCGGACGCAGCACCCAATGATTTTCTTCAGGGAAATGAAGATATATGGAAGGAATTCCCCTCAACTGAGCAGCATTGAATGCAGCCATTCCCTGGGTAAAAGGAATACGATAATCGTTTTCTCCTTCTACAATCATAATAGGTGTATCCCATTTATCTACAAATTTATGCGGAGAGTTTGCATAGGAATGGTTTACCTTGGGATTATTCTTATCCCAGTAAGGACCACCAAGATCCCAATTTACGAACCACATCTCTTCAGTTGTCAGATATTGATCCTCAAGGTTGAACATTCCACAATGCGAGATAAATGCCTTGAATCTCTTTTCATGATGGCCTGCAAGCCACAACACAGAAAACCCTCCATAACTGGCTCCAACTGCTCCCATTCTATTCTTGTCAATATAGGGTTCTGTGGAAAGGGAATCGACAGCAACCAGGTAATCCTTCATATTCTGTCCACCATAATCACCACTGATCTGATCATTCCATTCCTGACCAAAGCCCGGCAATCCCCTGCGATTTGGAGCAATAACAATGTAATCATTGGCAGCCATCATTTGGAAATTCCATCTGTAAGAGAAAAACTGACTAACCATGGTTTGTGGTCCGCCTTCACAGAATAGTAATGCTGGATATTTTTTGTCCGGTGAAAAGTCAGGAGGATAAATAACCCAAACTAACATCTTTTTCTTATCAGTAGTTGTAATCCAGCGGCTCTCTACCTTTGCTGACCTGATATTCTTTAGGATTGAGTCATTAGTAGAAGTTAGTTTGGTTTGAATTCCATTTAGACTGATTTTAAAAAGTTCAGTGGGTTGAAGCATTGACTGTCTTGATCCAACCAGATCTTTACCACATAGTGAAATGGATAAATAATCATGATCTCCTTCAGTTATTTTCTTTATCTCCTTATTAATTGTGTTTAGTGAATAGACTTGAACGGTTCCGTGATGTCCACTCAGGAAATAGATGGACCTCCCATCTGCTGACCAGACAAAATTGTTTGAACTTTGATCAAATTTCCTCGAATAGTCAATCTGGGATTTTGATGAAAGGTCATAAATCATGATTCTGTCCTTATCAGCCTCAAATCCGTCACGCTCCATGCTTCTCCACACTATCTTATTACCATCAGGAGAAAAAACAGGGTCCTGATCATATCCGTTCAGACCATTGCTAATATTTGTAGTTGCCTTTGCAGCAATATTATAGAGGTAGATCTCGGAATTTGTACTTAGACTATAATCCTTGCCAGTCATCTTCTTACAGGTATAGGCAACCATGGTTCCGTCAGGTCTCCAGCAAATCTGCTCCATTCCACCCCAAGGTAGCATAGGGCTGTCAAACCTTTCACCTTCCATGATGTCGATTCCCTTGCCCAACTTGCCATTTTCAATTTGAGCAATGAAGATATGACTGTATGAAAAGTCACTCCATGAATCCCAATGACGGTACATAAGGTCTGATTCCAGTCTGGCATTAGCCTTGGGTAAATCAGGGTAAAGGTCGTTAACTGACTTATCCAGTTTAATCCTGACAGTGTAAAGTATGGCGTTTCCTTTCGGAGAATAGGAGAAACCGGTTATATCGCCATCAACAGCTGAGATCTGTAGAGCATTGCTTCCATCATTATTTGCTTCCCAGATTTGTGAACTCCCTGACTGTGAGCTGAGGTAGGCGATTTTTAATCCATCAGGCCTGTATATTCCATTACTTTCTGAACCTTTTATTGATGTGACTTTAGCAGCGGTACCACCTGCAATAGGAATTGAATATAGATCCCTGTTTCCCTTGTTCTCTTCAAGATTATACCAGCTAACACCATATAGAACTGTTTTATTGTCGGGCGATACCTGAGGCTCTGAAACCCTGCCCAGTTTCCATAGCAATTCAGGGGTATACCTGTCGGGTGTCATACTCTTCTGAGCATTCAACATAAGTGAACATGCACAAAATATCAGGAGTAAGCTAATGGTTGGTTTCATGTCGGAATATTGAGTTATTGCAATTATTTTAAAATCAGGCTAATACTAAGTGTTTATGGACTTTTGAAATGATTTTCAAAGATAGTCAGTAACTGTTGAACATAAGAACCATTAAAAGTATAATGTGTTTATTTCTTTTTAACCTTGATAAGGATGCCAGATTGATAAAGAAAAGTATAGTAGTAAGTTACTTTTTGATAATTGTTTTAAGGATAATCGGTAACTTTACAACAATACCAAGGTTTAGATAGTGCTCTGTAAAGTTCATTTTATCAGTAGTTTACGACTTCAGTGAAATGGGATTTGCTGCTAATTCACATTTAAATACATAAGAGCTTCTTCAGTTAACCGGAAGTTTTTCAGGGTAAGAATTCTAAAAAATTTGCTACAGCATCGAAACGAAAATATAATGGAGAAAGAGAAAGCAAAGCAAAGAATCAAGGAGCTGACAGAACAGCTCAATCACCATAATTTTCTTTATTATGTTGAGGCTAAGCCGATCATTGATGATTTTGAATTTGACAAACTCCTGAAGGAACTGGAGGATCTGGAAAAACTATATCCGGAATTTCAGGAAGCAGATTCACCCTCTATCAGAGTAGGGGGGCAGGTTACCAAGGAATTTATTTCAGTGGAGCATGGTTACCCGATGCTTTCACTTGGAAATACTTATTCGGAAGAAGAACTGATTGATTTCGACCAACGCGTTCACAAATTGATTCTGGATCCTGTTGAATATATATGCGAACTGAAATTCGACGGAGTATCCATCAGCCTTATTTATACAAACGGTCTGCTTGAAAAAGCAGTGACCCGGGGTGATGGGGTTAGGGGTGATGATGTTACAGCAAATGTGAGAACCATCCGAAGCATTCCGCTCAAACTTAAAGGGAATGATTTTTCCGGAGAAATCGTAGTTAGGGGTGAAATCATCATGCCCAGGAAAGGGTTTGATGACTTCAATATGGAAAGGGTTGAAATAGGGGAGAGTCCATTCGCAAATCCCAGGAATGCAGCTGCAGGAAGCCTTAAAATGCAGGATTCCGCTGAAGTTGCAAAAAGACCTCTGGATAATTTTGTTTACTACCTGATGGGACAGAATCTGCCCTTCAAATCACATAAAGAAAGTATTGAAGCCCTTAAAAACTGGGGCTTTAAGGTTTCCGCACATTATAGGTTATGCAATTCAATTGATGAAGTAATCTCCTTCATTTCTGAAATTGGAATGCTCAGAAGTAAGTTGCCGTATGATATTGATGGAATCGTAATAAAGGTTAACTCTCTGAAGCAACAGGAGATGCTTGGATTTACAGCAAAGTCACCCCGATGGGCTATTTCCTATAAGTATAAGGCTGAACAGGCAACTACCCGACTTAAATCCATCGATTATCAGGTTGGCAGGACAGGTGCAGTAACGCCTGTTGCAAACCTTGAACCTGTTCAACTGGCTGGAACTGTAGTAAAAAGGGCAAGTCTGCATAATGCTGACGTCATTGAAAAACTGGATGTCAGAATAGGTGATTATGTCTTTATTGAGAAAGGAGGGGAAATCATCCCCAAGATTATTGCAGTTGATATGTCGAAGCGGGATTTATTCTCAGAACCGGTAACATTTCTCAATAATTGTCCGGAATGTGGTACACTGCTCTTGAGAAATGAAGGTGAAGCTGCATGGTACTGTCCGAACGATGATTTCTGTCCACCACAGATTAAGGGCCGCCTGGAGCATTTTATCAGTCGCAAGGCAATGAATATTGATAGTCTAGGTGAAGGCAAGATAGAAATGCTTTTCGATCATGGCAAAGTCAGGACTGTTGCCGACCTCTATTCCCTTAAATATGAAGATTTGTTCGGACTGGAAAAAGTCATTGCAGGTAAAGATTCAGGCAAGGATAAGAAACTCAGTTTTAAAGAGAAAACAGTTGAAAACATTCTTAATGCAATAAACACATCCAGAAATATACCTTTTGAAAGGGTTCTGTATGCTCTTGGAATAAGGTATGTTGGTGAAACTGTAGCCAAAAAACTTGCCAGACATTTCAAATCAATGGATAAGCTGATGGCTGCTACTTTGGATGACTTACTCGGAGTTGAAGAGATAGGTGACAGGATAGCAGGAAGTTTACTGGAGTATTTTCTTGTTCCGGCTCATCTCCAGATAATAAGCCAGTTAAGGGATGCTGGATTGTCGATGGAACAACCGGAAGCAGCCATTTTGTCAGAAAAGCTTTCGGGCAGAGTTTTTGTTGTAAGTGGAGTGTTCAGCCAATTCTCCAGGGATCAGATAAAGCAGATGATTGAATTGCATGGGGGTAAAAATGCTTCATCTGTTTCCGGGAATACTGATTTTTTGCTGGCAGGCGATAAAATGGGGCCGGAAAAAAGAAAGAAAGCTGAACAACTTGGAGTTAAAATCATCACGGAAGAAGAATTCATTCTAATGTTAGAATAGACTGAACTCCGAGCTGAATTCTTTCTTCCGGGTATTTTAACTGAAATAATTGTTTTTAACATGCTCAATAAGAAAGAAATAGAGAAACTGAGTTCAGATATTTCTGCACTAGTCCTTTCCAATCACCTGAAAGAAGCTTTGGTTAAGCTTTCAAAGTTGATGGAAGGAATGCATGTTGCGGACTTTACTCTTCAATATGAAAGTCTTGATCAAACCTACCGGATGCTTCTTGAGTATACGTTCAGAGGAGTACCGGATCCACAGCGGGACAGGATTCTGCAATCCTTGAGGGTATCAATTCTTGAATTAATGGACCTCGTTCAGCAAAAAGCACTGTCCAATACTGGCATGCATATCTATGCTCTGAAATCCAGAATTGAGAAAGAAAAAGAAACTGCAACAGAAGAGGCAGCACGAAAAATTGATTCTTTGCACTTTGAAAAGGAATTAGCCAGGCTTCTGCATGAAAATGACGTTATTGGAGAGGAGATAGGTGAAGGCTTGCCTCATATTACCCCAAAACTGTTTCAGTTAATCTGGCTGACGGATAAGTATACAGAGCCTGAAATTCAGCTAATTGAGGCGATCAGGAAGTCTGAAGACCTTCCCTGGTATGAAAAATCTCTTGCCGTTAGTGCAATCACTCTAAGCTTGCTAAATTGCTTCGACAAGGAGAAGTTTAACCTCCTGTTCAATTTCTATAAGGATCAGGAAGATCAGGTGTGGCAGAGAGCATTGGTTGCTCTGGTTCTTGCTATTTATTTTTATGGTAAAAGAGTGAAACTGTATCCTGCAGTTATGAATCGGCTTGAAGAGTGGCGTGATGATCCGGATCATTATAAGAGGATACAAAGAATACTTATTCAGGTATATAAAGCTAAGGAGACAGAAAAACTAACCTCCAGATTCAGGGAAGAGATTCTGCCAGATGTACAAAAGTTTGAATCGAAGTTGCGTGAGAAACTGGATATTGATAATCTTCTTTCCAATGAACTTATTGAAGATCAAAATCCTGACTGGGAAAAGATTTTTGAGGACAGTCCGGATTTGCTGAATAAGATTGAAAAGCTTTCCGAAATGCAGATGGAAGGTCTTGATCTTTTTATGGGCACATTTGCTATGCTGAAGAACTTTGATTTCTTCCGGGAACTTTCAAACTGGTTCAGGCCATTTTATAGGGAAAATGCTTCAGTAAGGCAATCTATGGGGATCATGGATAACCTTAAGTCTTCTTTTCTGTCTGGCATGCAGGAGTCATTCTATATGTGCAATTCTGATAAGTACTCCTTCTGCTTTAATATGAGCCATCTGCCGGAAGAACAAGCTCGCAACATGATGAGTATGTTCAACATGGAAGCAGAAAATCTAAGAGAGATGAACGAGGAGAATAAGATGCTGCACAAGGATGAAATGGATGTTTTCATTTTCACTCAGTACATTCAGGATCTTTATCGCTTCTTTAAGCTGCATCCTTTCAGGAATGATTTTCCGGATATATTCCAGATGGATTGGGATATCACAAAATCTGAACTATTCGAGATACTGAAGGATCAACCAGAGACTTTGAAAATAGCTGGACAATTTCTCTTTCAAAAGGAGCATTATACTAATGCCATAAAGTTGTTTCACTATCTGTCAGAGCTTGAGAATCCGGAGCAGGAAGTAATCGAAAAGCTGGCTTATGCCTATCAATTATCAGGCGATTATATCAACGCCCTGAAGTTCTATAAGCAGGCTGAGCTATTCGAAAGCAACAGGTTATGGAATATTAAAAAGATTGTGTATTGTTACAGGATGCTTAAGGATACTGCATCAGCAATCAGTTGGGGTAAGCAAGCCATAGCTTTGGCTCCGGATGATGTTTACCTGAATACAATGCTGGGTAATTGCTATTTGGATGAGAAGTATTATGAAAAAGCCCTTGACCACTATTTCAGAGTAGAGTTCCTTTCACCTGAAAATTTGAAAGTTAAGAGGCCTATTGCCTGGTGTTGTTTTGCCCTCAATAAACTGGAAATGGCCAGAAATTATATTGAAGATATAATTTCAGATTCTCCTCAACCTCACGATTATATTAATGCCGGGCATATTGAATTCAGCCTTCAGAATAAAGTCAAGGCAATCGAATACTATCGGAAAGCATTATCATTTGATGAGATCAGTTTTGCCAAGTTCAATGAAATCATTGAATTTGATAGTGAGTTTATGATATCCAATGGAGTATTACCGGAGGAAATACCAATGATCAATGATTATCTCAGGTATTGATTCTGGATAAGAAGCTCTATTTGGGATAGTGATATAGGATTTGTCATTTTTTAACGATTTCATGCATCAAAATGGAGTGAATTTTGTTGTATTAATGCCAAAATTGCGAAGCCATGAAAACTGTTCTATACCTTATTGCACTGATAGTATTTCCATTGGTAATTCAAGCTCAGATTGCTAATCCGGGTTTTGAAAACTGGACCAATTTCGGCACCTATGATTCTCCTGATTCCTGGGGAAATCTGAATGCAACTACTGCATCGACAGGCATTTTTACAGTCACCAAGGGTACAACAGCTCCTGCTTCAGGGGCTGCTTACATTAAACTCATGACAAGGGAAATTGGAGGCAATACTATAACTCCCGGAATAATTGTTACTGGCCAGCTTGATCCAGTTACACATCGGCCGATTTCAGGATTTGCCTACACCGGAAGGCCAGAGAAACTTAAAGGGAAATGGCAGTATATGGGCTACGGCGCAGATGTTGCCAGTATTTCGGCGTGGCTTACCCGCTGGAATCCGCTTACCCAGCAGCGTGATACTATCGCAAGATTAAATGGCAGCCCATCAGGCATGCTGCATTCCTGGGGGAACTTTTCTTTCTCATTTGAATACCAGTCTGGGAATAATCCTGATACAGCAGTTGTCATGATTTCTTCAAGCAGCCAAACTCCGGTAAAGAATAGTTTTATCTGGATAGATGATGTCTCCTTCGATGGAACTGTTACAGGGCTTGAAAATCCTGTTTCTGTTCAATCCTTTAATGTATTTCCTAATCCTGCAACAAGTTATACGAAAGTCAATCTTGTAAGTCAGCAACAGGGTCTTGTTCGGATTGTTCTTTCTGATAATATTGGAAACCAGGTTCTTGAAACAGAAGAAGGCGTTTCTGTCGGATCAAACCAAATAACATTGGATCTGAGTTCAGGAAGAATTAAATCCGGAATATATTTCCTTCAGGTATACACTTCCTCACAAACCTATGCCAGGAAGCTTATTATCAGAAAGTAAAGCGGCAGGTCTTTTTAAAATGAAGTTCCGTTTACAAGCAGTTTTCTGCTGTAGGTTCCCTTATCAGTCTTTATAATTAGCAAATAGATACCATTCTGTTCAGGAGAAGGTAAAATCGCCTGATTGCTCAAAGGCTGGTACCGATAAATTTCTTGCCCGCAAATATTGGTAACAACAACTGATTGGATAATATTTGCAGATTCTATTCTGAAGCCTTGTCTTCCAACAGGATTCGGATAGAGTTTAATTTCGTCTGCAAGAGTTTCCGCAATTCCAACATTGGAATCACATTCAAGCATGATTTCCCAGCCACTTCCTTCAACACCTGTATTTGAATTAAACTCGAAGGTCAGGGCTCCGCTTGCATCTGATGAAAAAACAACTGCAGGAAGGCTTGTTCCACAGAATGATCCAAGCAATGCTGAGCTTGTAGTTGGGCCATCATAGATTTTTAGCTGGTCATTCTCACAATTCACCGACTGTTCAATATCCAGTGAAATAAATGTAGCTTTGATTTTGCTGTTCACTGCAGCAGGAGTGAAAGTAATAACAGATGATTCCCCGGTTGCATAGTTAGCTGAAGGGCCTCCGGCATCGTAGAATAATGCATCACAAACCGTATAGCTATTGGTTTGCATAGTATAAAAGGTCCTTACTTCGATATATCCTGATTTTGTTACAGAATCTGCCTCTCCCAGACGATAGGCAACCAGCTTAACTGGATAAATGCCTGGTTCATTGTAGGTTATAACAGGGTTTTGTTCGGAGGATTCTGAGGGTACCCCACCAGAAAATTCCCATTTCCATGAAGTAGGAGTTCCCACTGTTTTATCAGTAAACTGCACTTGTGAACTAAGAGGAACAAGCTGAGAATCAGAGCTAAAGTTAGCTTTCAGACTTCCATCATAAAGCTGAACGTCAAGATTGAATTTCTGTTTATCAGTAATTTGAACTGGAATCGTTTTCGAAATATGTCCGTTTGCAGAAAATGTAACATTATACATTCCAGCTTTCAATAATCTGTGGTAATCACCTACATTCTGATCGGAATAAACATAGGAACTATCAAGGTCAAACCCGCTGATATATACTTTAGATCGGAGTGGTGCACCTGTAAGTGAGTCTGTCACAATTCCATGAAGCCCATAATTGCACTGCTCAAGATAGTTCAGGAATGAGCGGTAATTATAGTTCCAATGGTTTTCAAGCTGGTTCTCAGGTAATAATTTTGTGTCTGAAATCTCAATGGTCACCTCCCTGCAATTACGGAAATAGTTCATGTAATCCTGCCTTCCACCGCTTATAGTGTACCAGGCATATCCATTCGTGATTCCGCTTTGAAAACCGTTCATGTAGTTGGAAGGAGCATGCAGATGGACAGTATCGGCATATTCCCGGCTCACGTAAACCCACCAGTTATTATCGGCAGCTAATCTTGACCAGGTATCCCAGGGGTAATTTATTACTTCTTCTCCACCGTGGAAATTTGCAGACATTGTGAAGTGGTGAAATCCGGCAAAGTTCATAAATGCAACTGTCTCAGGTTGCCATGGGTTGCCATCTGGATGAAGTCCATCTTCAGGATCCTGATAGTTTCTGTTCAAATCAATATTATTGGCATTGCCTCGGGTTGCCCCGTTTACAGAATTGTTTCCGCCCTTGTAAGTGCCATCGGGATTAGAAAGTGGATTAATGTAGATTTCAGTATTATTGATCATCTGCGCAATCCTGGGATCAGATGGGTAATTTGCAAGAAGGTAATCAATAAGATGAAGCATCAAGACATATCCTGTGGTTTCATCTCCATGGATAGAAGAAGTATACAGGAATTCGGGTTCAGCTTCCTGAACATCTGGATTATCTGTAATCTTAAGTGCTAATAGTTTTCTTCCACTGGCAAGGGTTGAAATTGTGATAAGTCTGCAAATATCCGGATGATCAGTTGCAAATTGCTGCATTAGAGACTCATAGGCGGTATAAGAAGGGTAGTAATTCCAAAGAAGAGCCTGTTTTGGGTCATCAGTAACAGCAACAGGATAAAGACTGGCTGGAGGAGGAAGAGTTTCGAAATTGATATTTCTTTTCAGAAATTCCTGAAATTCTCCGCTGTTTGCATAAGCGAATACTGTATTTCCCTCGAGCTTATCAATTGAAATTCTTGAGGTAAGTTGCTGGATTTCAGCTGGAGAATTTATCTGGAATTTGAAATATACCTCACCCCGGTTGGATAGTAGTTCATTTGCTTTCTTAAGCTGAGAATTTGATTCCTGAGGGAAGAGTGAACTGCTCAGAAGCAGTGTCAGACACAGGATAATTATTCTTTTCATGGTATTAATAGCGTAGTTTGGTCAGGCTTATTTAGCATCCAATTCCTGCATAAATGCAGAAATCTGATTGTAAAGCGGCTTTTCGATTTTAACAAGTGGAAGACGAAGATTGTTGGATATAAGCCCTTTTATTTCAAGGGCCGCCTTGATACCGGCAGGATTACCATCGGCAAAAAGGGCTTTTGTGAATTCAGTAAGTTTAAAATGAATTTCACGTGCTTTCTTAACATCACCTTTCAAACCAAGTTGAACCATGGTTGAGAATTCAGCGGGATAAGCATTGGCAACTACAGAGATAACTCCATCGCAACCCATTGACAATAAAGGCATTGTTAATAAATCGTCACCGGAAATAACCAGGAAATCCTTAGGCTTTTGCCTGAGAATATCCATAATCTGTTCTATATTTCCTGAAGCCTCCTTGATACCAATGATATTATCGAAGTCTGCTGCCAGTTCCAGAGTAGTTTCAGCTTTCATATTCACGCTGGTTCGTGAAGGAACGTTATACATGATAATAGGAAGCGGGCTTACAACAGCAATACTTTTATAATGCAGGTATAGTCCTCTCTGCTGTGGCTTGTTGTAATAAGGCGTTACAGAGAGAATTGCGTCAAATCCTTCAAAGGAGTGGGTTCTCAGGATGTTTACAATCTCCTGGGTGTTATTACCTCCCAATCCCATAACCAAGGGGAGCCTTTTGTCCACTGTGTCAACAACAAACTGAGCAAGAGCAAGCTTTTCTTCCCTTGTTAGTGTTGCAGTTTCAGCGGTAGTTCCCTGAACAACCAGATAATTTACTCCTCCGGACACACAATGCTCTATAAGTTTCTCCAGAGAACCGAAATCGATTGTTCCTTGCTTGTGAAATGGTGTAACGAGAGCAACCCCTGTACCTTTGAATGTTGAATTCATCTTAAGAGTCTGTGTTGATTTTACTTAAGTAGAAAATTACCTGTTTTATAAAATATTCAAGCGATGCATCAGCTGGCAGTTCTATCATTAAATCATAATATAACTGATGAGTTTCATCATACTTGCCGATTTTCATATTTGCCTTTGAATTGGATGCCAGATGAAGCAATGGCAGATGCTCGGTAAGGCTTAAATCTATAAGGATGTCAAACTCTTCATCAAGAAAATCCTTCACGAAAGGTTTTACAGGCTGGAATTTCCAATTGACATCTTTAGCGGTTAGAATATCCTGCGAAAGTTTAGGAATGAAGTAATGCGGAATTATCTTCAGGTCAGTAATGCAGGCAACTTTTGTTTTTAAGTTGTAATCTGTCAGTGCTTTAAGAAAGTCTTCAATAATTTTATAAGTATTCTCATCCTCTAAATGGTAGAGAATACCTACATATTTGGCGGTATCCAGATTAAAAGCCTTTCTGTTTCGAACCAGGGAATTATGATTCTCTAGCAGGGTTTTCCTGGCTATACGTTGACGAATTGTAGTGATCAGGTTCAAGGAAAAATGTTTTTTTTATTCCAAATTACATGGTGATCGTAATAGCCCTGATTTTGGAGATTGCTAAGTTAATCGTTTTTTGAAATAGCAATGTTAAGAATAATCCTATTTAAAGGAATTTTCAAGGGCGTGCAAAAGTATATTTTTTGTACTTCATTTTGATGGATTCCTCTAGCTTTATTGTAAGCAGTTTTGGCATTTTCATGGAGCTGTAAATTGTACGAAATTCAGACGCCTTGGCTTTTTAAGGCACGTCTGAGTCAGGTTGGATTTCAAACCTCCTTAACAAGGCATTCTACAATTTCGCCAATGTACATTCGATGATAGTCCTTGAGAGGATAATGCTTTTCGATTTTGTTGTCGAGAAATGCTTCAGGTTTTATCAGGTCAGAATAGATTTTTCTGCATTCCAAAATCAGGTCAGCCTGCTCAAAATAAACTGTATCTCTTTGGCTTTTAATGGGTAATAAACCTGTTACTTCTATCTTATTTACATCTCTGCCTGAATACTTACCGCAATAATTAAGTATGCTTCTCGCTGCCGGGTCATGGAAAAAGGACATTGTAAAATGATCTGATTCTTCCATAAAGTTGTAGGTGTACCGTGTTGGTCTCACAAAACAAATTGCTACCCGCCGATTCCACAAAATGCCCAGGCCACCCCAGCTGGCTGTCATGGTGTTGAAGTTCTCGATATTTCCTGCAGTTAGCAGAAACCATTCTTTATCGATTAGGTTAAAGACATTCTCATTTAAGGAATCAGGTTCCAGTTTATTAAACATAACTCAGTCTGCTATTGTTTTTTTGACATACTTAAGATTAAGTAAATTTAGGGGATTGCATCCAAGCTGGCTGATTTTGTTCGAATGAAACCTCAGAACCTCATCATAGTAGAGAATGATTACCGGAGCATCTTCCATCAATAAATTATCCATCTGCATGTACTTTAAACCACGAACTGAATCATTTATTTCAACAGTAGCTTCACGATAAAGTTGGTCGAACCTTGTATTTGAGTAATGTGTATAATTCGGACCATCAGGGCAGAAGTTGGGAGAATAGAACAAGGAAAGATAATTCTCTGCATCAGGATAGTCAGCTATCCATGATCCCCTGAAAAATGGCACTTTTGACTGAGCCATCATTTCCCTCAAGGTTGCAGGAGGAGTTACATCAATCCTGATATCAAAACCCAGATCATTTAGCTGGCTTTGGATATACTTGCACAAATCCAGATAGGAAGCATTCGTGGTGAGTGTAATCGGCGGCAAGCCTTTGCCTCCGGGGTATCCTGCATCGGTCAATAGCTTCTTTGATAATTCAGGATTATAGTCATATCCATATACTTCCTTTTGATTGAACCACGGTAGCCCTGAAGGAACAAATCCTGCTGTACCAGGTTTACCGATATTGTTACGCAGATACAGCATCATCTTTCTTTTGTCAATTCCGCTGTTTAAAGCTCTGCGAATCATTACATTGGACAAGGGGTTGGATTTATTAAATTTCTTTGAATCCATCTGTATTCCAAGGTATTCTGTATTAAGGTATGGTGCTTTTATAAGGCTGATTTTCTTTTCATATTTTGGATTCAGTGTTCCGGACCTTGTTAGGAGTTCGTCCTTGTAGCTAGCATCAATTCCCGACATAAAATCGAGGTTGCCCTTCATAAATTCAAGAAAGGCAGATTGCTTGTCGACGATGAATGTAACAGCTACAGCATCAAGATAGGGGAGTGGATGACCCTTCTGACTTTCAAAATATTTTGGATTCCGGAGCAGTACCATTTTTATTCCTTCCTTCCATAATGCCAGATGAAAGGGGCCTGTTCCGACAGGATGCTGTCTGAAGTCACCTTTGTATAGGTCTACCGCTTCAAAAGGGACAACTGAACAGTACTGGGTACTAAGCAATCCGAGAAAGGGTGGGAATGGCTGTTTAAGGCGGATTAGCAACGTCGAATCATCTATTGCTACAAACCCCGGGGTAGATTTTTCTCTGCTGACAGCACCAAATATCCATTCTCCGGGTGAAGCTAACTTTGGATCAAGTATACGCGAAAAACTAAAAACGAAATCAGAAGCATTGACAGTCCTTCCCTTACCGCCGGCAAATGATGCATCATCATGAAAGTAAACATCACTTCTTAAATGGAAAGTGTACAGAAGTCCATCCTTGCTTATTTCCCAACTATTGGCAATGCAGGGAATCGGTTTTAGTGAATCATCCAGTTGAACCAATCCATTATAGAGTTGATTTACAGCCCAAATATTTGCCTGGTTCCTTGAAAATGCAGGATCAAGTGACGTTATCCCTGAAGATTCATTGTAGCGAAAAACTGTCTTCCCGGAGATGGTGTTATCTCCATGACGACATCCATTTAAAGTGGATGCCAGCAATAAGGAAAGAAAGCAAAAAAGAAAGAAGTTTGAAAGTCTCATATAGAAGTCCAAAAATAAGGAAACATTGAATCTGTAAGTATTTGAATTTTAAAACTGCAACGAAAAATCATTTACTTTTGACATGAAAATCCTCAATTCATCCATTTCCTTCATACAAACTTCAATTGAATTCCTATCTCTTCATGAAAAAGATACTACTCCTTGTATTGCTCATTCCATTTATGAGTTGCTCATTGCTGGCACAAAGCACAAGTTTTTCCCGCGGCAACGAATACTGTCATGCCAGAAAAATTAATTCAAATCATTCATTAATGCTGAATCCTGAAGTGGGGGTTGTCCATTCCTATGATGTACTAAAGTACACACTCGATCTGGATTTGGTCGCAAACTTTACTTCTCCCTATCCTCACAGCTTTGGAGCTAAGGAGAATATTCAGATACATGCAGACTCTGCTCTCAATACAATTGTTCTGAATGCAGTTAACTCCTCGTTGTTGATTGATTCGGTAGGACTTGCAGCGACAAGTTTTTCCCATTCTTCGGATATGCTCACCCTTCAATTGGATCGTACATACAACGAAGGAGAAATATTTGAGGTGAGAATCTGCTATCATCATAAGAATGTTGCTGATGGTGCCATTTATGTGAGCACCGGATTCTTTTTTACAGATTGTGAACCTGAAGGAGCAAGAAAGTGGTTCCCTTGTTTTGACAGCCCTTCTGACAAGGCAAAAACGGATATTAAGGCGAAGGTGCCTGTAGGAGTCAGGCTAGGATCAAATGGAAAACTTAATGATTCGGTTGTTGATGCGGGTGCAATCACTTACCATTGGGTAAGCCGAGACCCAGTCGCAACTTATCTGGTAGTTCTTACGGCCAGGACAAATTACCTGCTTGATGTAATAACCTGGATCAGTCCCATTTCCGGTGACACAATCCCATTCCGTTTCTATTATAACCAGGGAGAGGATCCCGGTTATATAGAGTCAATTATTGGTGAAATGACCACTTATTATTCAGAAAATTTTGGTGATCACCCATTTGAAAAAAATGGCTTTGCAACTCTAAACAATCAATTTGCCTGGGGTGGAATGGAGAACCAGTCATTGACAAGCCTTTGTCCTGGTTGTTGGGGTGAATCACTTGTTGCTCATGAATTTGCACATCAGTGGTTCGGCGATATGATAACTTGCAAAACATGGGGTGATATTTTTCTGAATGAAGGTTTTGCTACCTGGACCGAAGCTTACTGGACGGAGCATGTTTCTGGCTATTCCGCCTATATGGAAGAAATGAAGGGGAATGCAGATTATTACCTTTCTGCAAATCCCGGCTGGGCCATTTCTGAACCGGACTGGACAATCAATACTCCATCAGTTAATACTCTGTTTAACTATGCTATTACATATATGAAAGGAAGTTGTGTATTGCATCAGTTAAGGTATGTTTTGGGAGATAGCCTGCATTTTGCCGGATTATATGAGTACGCAAACGATACCAACTTTAAATACAAATCAGCTGACATACCAGGTTTCCAGAATAAGATGGAAGAAGTTTCAGGTCAAGACCTGAACTGGTTTTTTGATGAATGGATTTATAAAGCCAATCATCCCAGCTATAAGAATGTATACTCTTACAAAAAGGTAGATAATAAATGGCAGGTACTTTTTACTGCAAGGCAGCAGCAGGCAAATATATATTACTGGCAGATGCCTCTTGAACTCAAGATTAATTTTATGGATCTCACTGATACTGTAATCAGGGTTTTCAATAGCTTTAATGGTGAGATCTTCAGTTTTGAGTTTGATAAACAGCCTGCAAACCTGGTATTTGATCCTGACAGGGATATTCTGCTCAAACAAGCTACAACCATAGTTGGTCTTCCAGAAGATGCTTTAGCTAATGATTTCGAGCTGACAGTTAATCCAACTTTGGTTACTGATCAGGCAACAGTTAAGTACTATGTCGCTGAGACTTCAAAAGTCAGCCTGGATTTGGTAGACCTCAATGGAAAGGTAGTAAGGAAACTAGCGAGATCAGTGCAGTATCCCGGATATCATCAGACTGAACTTGACTGCAATGACCTTGCAAAAGGAGTATACATTGTCCGTTTGACAACAGATAACCAACGAGTGAACGTTCGCTTTATCCGTCAATAATCATTTAGGAGGTTGTTATTGAACTAGTTGAGCGTTAATGAATGCTCAACTTTTTCGTTTAACAGGGCGAGGTCAATTACTTCGATCATTTCACTGATATAATGAAAGTTCAGCCCTTTGACATATTCCGGGTTAATCTCTTCAATATCTTTTCTATTTTCAGTTGAAAGGATAATGTCAGTGATTCTTGCTCTTTTAGCTGCCAGTATTTTCTCCTTGATACCACCTACCGGAAGCATTCTGCCACGCAAGGTGATTTCTCCAGTCATTGCAATCCTGGATTTAACCTTTCTTTGGGTAAATGCTGAAGCCAGCGCAGTAAACATGGTAATTCCTGCTGACGGTCCATCCTTTGGTGTAGCTCCTTCAGGAACATGGATATGCACATTCCATTTCTCAAAAACCTGAACCGGAATTCCAAGAATATTGGCATGAGCTTTCAGATATTCATAGGCCAGGGTTGCTGATTCCTTCATTACTTCACCGAGATTGCCGGTGATGGTGAGGATTCCCTTGCCGGGGCTCAGGCTAACTTCTACGAACAGGATTTCGCCTCCTACTGCAGTCCATGCCAATCCGGTAACAACACCTGCAACCTTGTTTGAGATGCTCTTTTCCTGCTGGAATATTGGATTGCCCAGAATCTTTTTGATGTCTTCCTGCTTGATTGAAACAAGATAGCTTTCATCGAGAGCAATTTGCTTGGCTCTATAACGAATAACCTTGGCTACGGTTTTTTCAAGGGTTCTGACTCCGGATTCCTTTGTGTATTCTTCAATCAGAACCTGCAGTGATGCAAGCGGGAAGGTTATGGATTTCTTGTTCAGTCCATGCTCTTTCAACTGTTTTGGGATCAGATGCCTCTTGGCAATTTCGATCTTTTCTTCAAGAAGGTAGCCGCTCAGGTCAATAATTTCCATGCGGTCGCGCAAGGCTGGGTGAATGGTGCTTAGAGTATTTGCAGTCGCAATGAACATGACCTTTGAAAGGTCGTATTCAATTTCCATAAAGTTGTCATAGAATGACACATTTTGTTCAGGGTCAAGTACTTCAAGCAGAGCAGCTGATGGATCACCATTAACAGTCATGCCGGAAACCTTGTCGATTTCATCCAGCACAAAAACAGGATTTGAGAACTTGGCTTTCCTGATACTCTGAATTACCCTGCCAGGCATTGCGCCAATATATGTACGACGATGGCCACGAATTTCAGACTCATCATGGAGTCCTCCCAATGACATGCGGATATAACTTCTGCCAAGCGCTCTGGCAATTGATTTACCCAATGATGTTTTACCAACCCCCGGAGGACCTACAAGGCACAGAATAGGGGATTTCATATCTCCTTTGAGCTTGAGTACTGCAAGGTATTCAATGATTCTTTCCTTGATTTTGTCCATGCCATAATGATCTTCATTCAACACCTGCTGTGCATGATGAAGGTCAAAATTATCTTCTGAGAAAGTATCCCAGGGCAAATCAATAATAACTTCCAGGTAATTCAGCTGTATGGAATATTCCATAGCAGCAGGATTCATTCTGGTAAGTTTATTCAATTCCTTTTCAAAGGTTGCAGCAACCTGCTGTGGCCATTTTTTCTCTGCAGCCTTTTGCTTTAGATCGTTAATTTGCTGCTCATGAGGATTATTGCCCAATTCTTCCTGGATTAGCCTCAACTGCTGATTCAAAAGGTAATCACGTTGTTGCTTGTCCATATCAACTTTAACCTTGTTTTGAATCTGGTTTTTCAGTTCAAGCATCTGCAACTCCTTGGTGAGCAGAGAAAGCACAAGATTAGCCCTTTGTTCCAGATCCCTTGTTGCAAGCAGGTTTTGTTTTTCCTGCAGATCCACATTCAGATTGGATGCAACGAAATTTACAAGGAATACAGTGCTTTCAATATTCTTGATAGCAAAGGCAGCCTCGCTCGGAAGATTTGGAGACTGATTGATTATTTGTATTGACAGATCTTTGATGGATGCAATCAATGCATCAAAGGACTTGTTTTTTGAATGCTTTTTTGCAGGGTTATCAAAACCTGTAACGGAAGCCTTGAAGTATGGTTCGGTTTGAAGCAAGTCTCCCAGCTCGAATCGTTTCTTGCCTTGAATGATGGCAGTGGTATTTCCATCAGGCATCTGAAGTATTTTAATGATATAGGCAACGGTACCTATTCTGTTCAGATCTTCAAATGAAGGATCTTCGATTTCAGGGTCCTTTTGGGCTACAACACCAATGATTCGCTCACCTTTATAATATTCCTTTATAAGCTTTATTGACTTATCCCGTCCAACAGTAATTGGAATCACAACTCCAGGGAAAAGTACGGTGTTTCGTAATGGCAGAATTGGTAATTGATCGGGTACTTCTTCAGCGTTAATTTGTTCCTCGTCTTCTGCTGATAAGAGAGGGATGAATTCGGTTTCGTCTTCCAGTAAGTTCGACATTAGCAGGGTAATTGTGGATTATTTTTAGTTATGCCAAAATGACATAATCAGATTTCTTATGTTAGCGGGCTGCATAGGTCAATAATCATGCCATAGGAACAGAACAAGTCAGTGGTAAGCTTGTTCACAAGACATTTGGCCTGATTGTAAACAGAATAGTTTCTTTGCTTCTTGTTTTCCTGTTTGTAGTCCAAATTTTCCTATTCTTCTATACTTATACCTTTAGTTTATAGCCTTTTGACAAATAGGTTATCTGTTTACTTCTTTCTGAGTGAATTGGGGGTTGAGTATTGAAATTTCGGACAAAAAAAAAGCTGCCTGAAAGGCAGCTATAGATCGATTTATAAGGCCTTATTTGGCTTTATTCTTCATTTGAAGATGCTTTTCAAATTTCTGACGGAACTTATCAACGCGACCAGCTGTATCAACAAGTTTAATCTTGCCGGTATAGAAGGGGTGGGAAGTATTTGAAATTTCAAGCTTAACCAACGGATATTCCTTACCGTCTTCCCAAACAACGGTTTCTTTGGTAGCAACTGTTGAACGTGTCATGAATGAATGATCGTTCGAAATGTCTTTAAAAACTACCAGTCTGTAATCTTTGGGATGGATGTCTTTTTTCATATGCTTTGCGGCTTTAATTCAGGGCTGCAAAATTAATATAATTTTCTTTATGACCAAATAATAGCAGAGAAAATATTAAGCAGCTGATAAATGTCATAATGACAGAAGGAATTCAAGGGTGTCAATACCATCTGAATAATCCCAAAGTTGAGGGTTTTGCACATTGCCTGGTTGAATTGCACCAGGAAGAGCATTATCAATTGAAACAATAGTCTGAATCAAATTCATATCAGCATTCAGCTGAGTTTTGAGTACCTCCGGATCTGAATAGAATTCAAAATTAATAACTGCAATTGGCGATGAATATGCGTTGCTTTCCTTTAACAGTATTGTCCCTGAATCAAAAAAAAGTTCCAGATTCATCAAGAAAATAGTCTTCTGATAGTTGTAGTTATTCATATACTTAAAATGACTGAAAAGCTGCTCCTCAAATGGAGAGCATGCCTGCAGCAATTTGATTGGATCATAGCCATTCGGAATAAAAACCTTCGAAATGCTTCTGCATCCCAGTCCGAAATACCTGCAAATGTCAGAAGCTATGCCATTAAGTTCAGATTCTGATTCATTGCCTGTTAATACTGCAACGCCATTTCTGTTTTTCCTTATTATATGGGGATATTTTGAAAAATAATATTCAAAGTACCGTGCTGTATTATTGCTTCCTGTAGCAATTACTGCATCAAAATTTTCAATTTTCTCTTCAGTGAATTCAATAAAATTGGTGAAACCGGGTTCAAATTCGCATAGCACCTTAGCAAGGTAGGGCAGGAGTACCTTATCATCTTTCGATAACTTAGCGAGCAATCTGTTCCCTGAAATCAGTGTGCAAAGAAAATCATGCATTCCAACCATTGGAATATTTCCTGCCATAATGACTGCAATTTTCAGATCCTGATTGCGTTTTTTTTCAAAATCATAAGGTTGAATCCAGATGTTAAGGTTCTCAGATGTCAGGACCTCAGCCCATGAACGCAATGAATAGGCAATATTATCTGAAGTAAACCAGGGATTTCGGGTTTTACATTGACTCAAAACATCCTTAAACACTGAATGAGTTTCTTCGTTTGATGTATAATCATTGTAACTTTCTGCTACATAGCTCATTCTCTGCATATGCTCACCAAGCTTGGCAAATGCAACAATTCGCTCTTCAACAGAGGGAAATATAGGGCTGTTACTCATCAGTGCTAAATCATTGATATAATGCACAAAATTAGACCTTATTCATTTACATTTGCTTTAATGAAACGATTTGCATCCCATTCCATAGTCCTTACCTGCCTTTTTATAGCAATAATTTGCTTCGGAACTGCCTTTAAAGTCGGGGCTCAAACGAAAACCAAAACTGCTTTTGAGGAAGACTCTCTTCGATTTCTCACATCGGTTATGTGGAGTCCAGGACCAGACTCCATAAAGCAGGCTGCATGTTCCAGCTTTCTGGACAGATTGAGTAAGCTTATGACCACAACAGAAGGCTTCACCTATCCATTTGATTCCCTTGGGGGGATATCAGTTCAATCATCAGATGATGGGTATTTCAGGATTTTTAGCTGGGATTTGCCTCTGAACAGTGGAAGTAACCTCTATTTTGGTCTGATTTCGACCCGGGACTCAAAGGTTTTCAGGTTGAAGGAGAATACCCGGTCTTCAGGATGGGAGGATCGAATCATTGGAATTGACAATTGGTATGGATGCCTCTATTATAAGGTAATTACTCAGAAGTACAAATCAGAAACTTTATACACTCTTTTGGGATGGAATGGGAACTCAAAGCAGTCTGATATGAAGATAATCGACATTATTTCGTTTAAAAAGGATGGACAGATAAGTTTTGGCGCTCCTGTATTTAAAACCCCCGGAGGCTTAAAACACAGAGTTTTATTTGAATATGCCAAGAGAGGGAATGCGATATTAAGGTATGACAAGCAGAGTCTTATGATTCCAAAAGGCAGGCGTATTCAGGAACGAAAGCTCTGGATGGTAATTTCAGACCATCTGGTACCCATGTCGCCCGGACTTGAAGGTCAGTATAAGTACTATGTACCTTCCGGTGACACATATGATGGCTACTTCTTTTCAAAAGGGTTCTGGATTTTCGCTGAGAATGTAAAAGTGGGGAATTCCCAAAATGGCAAGAATGGGAAAAAGGAATGAATTGAATGATTCAGGTCTAGCGTATTCTGCCCCTAACCCAAAAGCAATTTGCTTTAATTTGTGATTTGGTATCTTGTAAAGGATCAAATGTTTTGTTAGAGAATACAATCAAATGATTTACAGATACATATATTGATAATTGAATATTAAAAGATAGGAAAAATGGTAAATAAAAAGTAGGAGAAAGCATGTTGAATAACCATTTAGTTTTTTAGTTTTGTGTGCAATAATCTCTCATTGAACAAAAATACTTTCTTCCCAGAATTATCGTCGTAACAAACAGTAATATAAATACTTACGGAAAACAAACTAATTCACATCTGTATGAAAAAGCATAATTTTAACGCCGGGCCATGCATTCTGCCCAGAGTAGCCATTGAGAATACAGCAAAAGCTGTTTTAGAACTTAATGGGATTGGGATGTCATTACTTGAAATTTCACATCGCAGCAAGGAATTTCAGGCGATTATGGACGAAGCAGTAGCCCTTTTCAAGGAAGTACTGGAAATACCTGAAGGATATCAGGTCCTTTTCCTGGGAGGTGGTGCAAGCCTGCAGTTCTGCATGGTGCCATTCAACTTCATGAATAAGAAGGCCGCTTATCTTGAAACAGGTGTTTGGGCAAAAAAAGCCATCAAGGAAGCTAAATTATTCGGTGAGGTAGCTGTTGTTGGATCATCATCGGACAAGAATTTTACATACATTCCAAAAGGCTGGACAGTTCCAGCGGATGCTGATTATTTCCATATCACCACCAACAATACTATTTATGGAACTGAGATCAGGGAAGATTTTGATTGTCCTGTGCCGCTTATTGCTGATATGTCGAGTGATATCCTTAGCAGGCCAGTGGATGTATCAAAATATGCGATGATTTACGGTGGAGCTCAGAAGAATGCCGGTCCTGCTGGAGTAACCTTTGTGATTGTAAGGGAGGATGTATTGGGTAAAGTTGAAAGAGTTATTCCTACCATGCTTGACTATCGTACCCATATTAAGGAAGGATCCATGTTCAATACACCTCCATGCGTGAACATTTTCACCATGAAGGAAACCCTCAAATGGGTTAAGGAAATGGGTGGTGTCAAGAAGATGGCTGAGCTCGACAATGCCAAGGCAGACCTTTTGTACAATGCAATTGATAACAGCCGCATGTTTGTTGGTGCCGCTGAAAAGGATGCACGCTCAATCATGAATATCTGCTTCGTAATGAAAGAAGAGTATAAGGATAAAGAAGACGCTTTCATGGAATTTGCAAAAGCCAGAGGAATGGTCGGCATCAAGGGCCATCGTTCAGTTGGAGGATTCCGTGCATCAACCTACAACGCCCTGCCAATTGAAAGCGTACAGGCACTTGTAGATTGTATGAGTGAATTTGAAAAGGAAAATCTGTAATCAGTCATCAATTCTCTGATTTTGAATTTGTTGAGAACATAACTCTAAACATATGAAAAAAGTATTGGTTGCGACCGAGAAGCCATTTGCAAAGGTTGCTGTTGAAGGAATCAAGAAGATCCTGGATGAGGCTGGCTATGAAATGGCTCTCCTGGAGAATTATACATTGAAAACGGAGCTGATAGCTGCTGCTGCAGAAGCTGAAGCCATTATCATCAGAAGCGACATAATTGATCAGGATGTTATGGATGCTGCCCCAAAATTGGAAATTGTGGTCAGGGCCGGAGCAGGATATGACAATATTGATCTTGAAGCCGCTACAAAACATGGAGTGGTAGCAATGAATACTCCCGGACAAAACTCCAATGCAGTTGCTGAATTGGCAATCGGATTAATGGTTTATGCTGCCAGGAATAATTTCAACGGTACTTCCGGAACAGAGCTAAAAGGCAAGAAGCTTGGTCTTCATGCATTTGGCTATGTTGGAAAAGCTGTGGCTACCATTGCAAAGGGATTTGGAATGGAAGTATTTGCATTTGATCCATTCGTAAGCAAGGAAAAGATGGAAGCTGAAGGTATTCATTGCGTTGACAAGGTTGAGGATTTGTATTCAAAATGCCAGTACATTTCCCTTCATATGCCTTCAAATGCACAAACCAAGAAATCCATCAATTCACAATTGCTGTCTCTCATGCCCAAGGGCGCTACAGTGATTAATACTGCCCGCAAGGAAGTGATTGATGAGGATGGTTTGCTTGCAATATTCGGAGAACGTCCTGACTTTAGGTATATGTCAGATGTTGAGCCGGATAATAAGCTGGTTATTGCAGAGAAATTTTCGGGAAAATTCTTCTTCACACCCAAAAAGATGGGAGCCCAAACTTCTGAAGCGAATAATAATGCCGGACTTGCAGCAGCCCGCCAAATTGTTGATTTCTTTGAAAAAGGAGATAAATCATTCCAGGTTAACAAATAAAAGTGAATTGTGATTATTTATCTGATAATAAAGTGATTAAACAAAGTTACCTGAGTTGAATACTAAGATTTTTTTAAAGTTTGAATTGGTCTTGTAAACTAATTTCCAACTCATTTCTTTAAAAAAAAGTACAAAATCAGGTGACTTTGTTTTATTTGGGACTTTTTTTTATATATTAGCGTGATTTATCATTCGGATATTACATATAATCCATTGAAATCTATTTTAGGCCAAAAACCCAATAACATTAAATTTAATTAACATGGAGACTGAACTTGACAAAACTACAACGTTCTTTCGCTTTGAAGACCTCCGGGTTTATCATAAAGCTTTGGACTATATTGATTGGGTTTACCAGAAGATTAATGCTATTTCGGAAAAAAATGGTAATTCAAGTTTAACAAGAAGGTATTATGATTCAGCACAGGCTATTGCACTGCATATTGCAGAAGGCTCAGCCAGGAACAAAAGCCAGTTTATCTATTATTTGAAAATGGCCAAGAGTTCAGTCAGGGAATGTGTTGTCCATACCTCATTGGCTGAAAAGCAAAGATTCCTAACTGCTACTGAGCAAGAAGAATCACGCCACCAATTGATGGAAATGACCAAGATGCTCGGAGCTCTTATCGGTTCCCTGCAACGTTCTGCAGGAATTACTGACACTGATGATGATTGATCTGCTTCAGTAATCAGCATAAAAAACTACACCTTTTCAGGGTGAACATTATTCTTAAAAAATGTAACCGGTATGATCTTGATTGTACCGGTTTTTATTATTTTGCACCCTGATTCAAACTTTGCTTACCCTGTCTTTTTTAGCTGTAAATTTACTTGTCCTTTATATGTTAAAACATTGTAATTGATTGATTAACTGTCGAGTAAATTTGGTGATGGAAGAAATTGTATAGTCAGGAATAATATTTTGTCAATACACATACCGATTATTTTGAAGGCATTCTTTAAGATCAGCTGTTGGTAGAGTCTGAATTAGGAATTGATAGCAGAACCATCTAAAAATAAATATATAACTATGGCAATCGTAAAAGCATTTAAGGGATTGAGGCCCCCGGTTGAATTGGTAACCAAACTTGCATCAAGGCCCTATGACGTTCTGAATTCTGAAGAAGCCAGAACAGAGGCAGAAGGGAATCCGTATTCGCTGCTGCATGTTACAAAGGCAGAAATTGATCTTCCAAGAGGTATTGATGAACATGGAGATGAAGTCTACAATAAGGTTGTGGAGAATTTTACTGCATTCCGTTCGAATGGCTGGTTAGTGAAAGATTCTGAGGAAAAGCTCTATATCTATGCACAGACCATGGATGGCAGAACCCAATATGGGATTGTAGGATGCACTCACATTGATGATTACTTCAATAACCATATCAAGAAACACGAACTTACCCGCAAGGATAAGGAAGATGATAGAATGATCCATGTCAGGATTACCAATGCAAATGTGGAGCCTGTGTTCTTTTCATATCCTGCTCACAGCAGAATCGATGAGATTGTTAAGGACGTAATAACCAGCCAGTCCCCTGTTTATGACTTCGTGGCAGATGAAGGTTTTGGGCACCATTTCTGGATTATCGACAATAAGGCCACGATAACCGAAATTGTTGATATTTTCGATAAGCAAATCCCCAGCATATATGTAGCTGATGGTCATCACAGGACTGCCGCAGCTGCCAGGGTCGGTTTAGAGAAGAAAGAATTAAACCCCTCTCATACAGGTAAGGAGGAATATAATTATTTCATGGCAGTTTTGTTTCCTGACAATCAATTGAAAATTATTGATTACAACCGTCTGGTAAAGGATTTGAATGGCCTTGCTAATGAAGAATTTATTGAGAGTCTAGGTAAGTCTTTCACTATTGAAAAGAAAGGTACCGAAATCTATAAGCCCAATGCCCTTCATAACTTCAGCATGTATCTTGATGGAAATTGGTATTCCCTGACGGCTAAAGCCGGAACTTACAACGACAATGATCCAATCGGAGTTCTTGATGTGACAATTCTTTCCCAGTTGATACTTGAGCCAATCCTGAATGTTGGTGATTTGCGTACATCAAAGAGAATAGACTTTGTTGGTGGAATAAGGGGCCTTGGTGAACTGAGCAAGAGAGTTGACAGCGGAGAGCACAAGGTGGCTTTTGCCTTATATGCAGTATCAATGAAGCAATTAATTGATATAGCCGATTCCGGAAATATTATGCCTCCAAAAACTACATGGTTTGAGCCAAAACTTAGAAGCGGACTTGTAGTCCATTCTCTTGAGGATTAAGTCTTATGCAGGGATAATCCTTCACACACAATGGAATGAATAATATGTATCACTACAAAAGAGAAAGGGAGCAATTCGCTCCCTTTTCTTTTTTTTGGATCCACAGCTACTAAAGAATATACTTCTTTACAACATTCAACAATACTTCTGGTTTGATAGGCTTATTCAGATAATCAACACATCCTACCTCAAGACTTTTTTCGCGCTCCCTCGGTAATGCAAATGCTGTAAAGCTGATAATAGGAACTTCAGGTCTTTCAGCAAGTATCTCCTGAATAGCTTCATAACCAGTCTTTATTGGCAATTGAATATCCATGAGAATCAGATTTATATCAGGGTTTTCCTTGGCCATATCTATTGCTGTTTGGCCATTGGCAGCATGCAGTAATGTTACCTGTGTAAATCGTAAAACGGCCTCCATCAGCAGAAAGTTTTGATCAATATCTTCTGCGATCAGGATTTTTTTACCTTTCCAGTCAAACCCAGTCTCATTGCTTTCTCTTGATTGTTCCTGTGAATTTGGCAACCTGAGGGGAAGCTTAAAATGAAAAGTAGAACCATGTCCGGGTTCAGATTCAAGCCAAATAGTTCCACCCATTAATTCAACTATATTTCTTGAAATGGCCAGACCCAAACCAGTTCCTCCATATTTACGCGTATTGGAGGTGTCAACCTGACTGAAACGCTGGAATAGCAATGCTTGTTTACTTCTCAGAATTCCAATTCCAGTATCTTCAACTGAGAAATGAAGGTGGTTGCCTTCAATCTGATAGCCGAATTTTATATGACCAAATTCTGTAAATTTTAGTGCATTGCTCAAGAGGTTAGTCAGGACTTGCTGTAATCGAAGCGGGTCAGTAATAGTTATTAAAGGATGCTCTTTCTCAGGTGAATTCAGAATCAATTCCAGTTGAGTTTTGTTGGTTCTTGCCTTTACCTCGAAGAAGGTTCCATAAATATCAGTCAGGAGTTTATCAACATTGCATTCAGAATCAGTGATTTTTAGTTGTCCAGCTTCAATCTTAGCGATATCAATAATATCATTTATGATGTTCATTAATGATTCTCCGGAAATCTTGATTTTTGAGATAAAGTCTTCTCTTTCTTCCAGCGTTAACCCATCATCAGAAAGCAAATCAGAGAAACCAATGATGGCGTTCATGGGCGTTCTGATTTCATGAGACATATTTGCGAGGAATGCAGTTTTTAGCCGGTCGGATTCTTCAGCTTTTTCCTTTGCCATTATTAGCCTCTGCCGGGTTTCTTCCATTTCAGTGATATCGCGGCTGATTCCAATTATTCCCAGTACTTTGCCATCCGAATCAAAGTAAAGGGTTTTGAGTGTATCACAAAGAATTTTATGTCCGTCACTATAGGTAATCCATTCATTCGAACGAACGGGCTCCAGCGTTTCAAGCAGCTTTTTGTCGGAATCAATGTAAGTATCAGCATTTAGTTTTGTAAACAAATCATATTCAGTACTTCCATAGATTTCAGATGATTTTTTTCCGATATATTTTTCAAAAGCTCTGTTGCCACCAACGAAAAGGCTATTGGTGTCCTTGATAAAAATAAGGTCCGGGATTGAATCAATAATATACCTTAGTCGACTTTGCTCGGTCTCCAGATCGCTTTTGATCCTGTTGCGGTCGCTGATCATTGAATTGGCGGCCTTGGCAAGAGTCCTGAATTCCTTGAAGTGAACCTGCGATTCGTCCAATGGCTGTAAACTGATAGCTGCATTTTTAAGAAAACGGACAAAAAGGCGGATATTGGAGTTTGTCAGATTTGAAACAAATCGATTAATCACAAATATCAGTACAAATACAAAAACCAGGAAGATTATAAACTTGAGCATTTCCCAGAACATTGTTGCCTTGAGTTCTGACGCCCTTTCCTGGATGATTGGTTCAATGTCATTTGTGTGCACGCCAGAACCAATAATCCACTTCCATTCATCAATACCGGCGATATAGGATATTTTTTCTGATGGTGAAGAAGTGTTGCTTTTTTGCCAATTATAGATCAGGAAGTCACCACCTGGCTTTTGAGCAAATTCCAATTCTTGTGAGAAAATAGACTTCCAGTTTGAATCAGGTGTGTTTGAAATATCAATTGGTGAAATATTTCTTTTTCCTTTGGTTATCAGAGCTTTACCATCAAATGTGTTTATAAAGATGTACTCATTCCCAAATCTGAGTTTTGAGATGCTGTCCAAAAGGAATTCCTGAATCAGGCGGGTGGTATCTCCGGCAGGAGTGCTCAAGAAAATAAATATCTTCTTAGAGGAGAGTTTTTCTGAGATAACTATTCTTTTTTCTTTCGAAACAGTATTAAACACGATTTCGCTCTTACCGGCTCCGGATTCAGATTTTACTACCTTATTAATAAGTGTTTCCGGGAAGTCTGAATGATATTGAGCACTATCACTTGCGTAAATCAATTTTCCAGATTCATCAGTGATCATACATTTCAGGAGCGAACCTTCGAACTCAAGATCCAGGCTATCATTGGCAATAGGGGTTAGAACAGGCTCCTCATTTTGATTAATGCCTATGCCGGTATTCAGGATGATTTTACTCTGATCTAGCTTATTGCTGATATGCTTGCTGTAATATGTTGAAGAATGAGCCTTTACAAAATAGATCAAATCCATAGCACTCATCACCCTGAATTTGAGTTCATGCCGCTGCTGCAGAGGAAAATCTTTCTTGAGTGCTTCAATGTCATCTCTGTAACGGTTGTATTCAGTGAAAGCCAGATAAGAAGAGAGGCTCAGTATGGTTAGCAGCGCAACCATTAACGGAATCAGGATAATGATTCTGGATAAACTTCTGCCACTAGAAGTAATATCATCTGTACCTTGACTTTGTCTACGAAATAATGACATACTTAGTAATATTGAAATTCAGGTTCAATTATAATACGAATATACCAAAAAAACTTCATTTTCAGAAATAGAAAATGATATTGAGATTGTGACTGCTATTTAAACTATTTTGTTAGGTTTATGTAAAGATAACAGTGACTGCTTTAAGTTCAAAAAGAGTGCATTTTACAGAAAAAGAAATGCTTTATTTTCTATATACTCTTTATTGTGAAAGTGTTAGAAAAGCAATTCAACTCGTGAAATAGTTAAGGAACATGTAACATCCTAAATTTCTAACTTTGCAGCAAATTCAGTAAGAATGGAATTAGCAGATAACTACAAAAAGCTGATTGCAGAAGTCCCGGAATCTGTCACCATAGTGGCAGTTTCTAAGTTTAAGCCAGTTGAGATGATTCTGGAATTGTATAATGGGACCGGGCATAGGGATTATGGAGAGAGCAGGGCCCAGGAATTGGAAAACAAAGCTTCTCAGTTACCGAAGGATATCAGATGGCACTTCATCGGCCATTTGCAAACCAATAAGATTAAGTCCATTCTTCCATATGTCTCTTTGATACATAGCGTGGATAGTTTTAAACTTTTACAGGAGATCAACAAGGCAGCAAGTCAGAACACAATTATAGTTAAGGTGCTGTTGCAGTTTTACATTGCAACAGAGGAAACCAAATACGGTTTTTCATTGGCTGAGGTGATTCAGATAATTGAAAGTGAGGAATTTAAGGAGTTTAATAATATAGAAGTTTCCGGAGTCATGGGAATGGCTTCCTATACAGACGATGAATCCCTTATTCGCAAGGAATTCAATACTTTACATGAGTATTTTCAAATCCTGAAGGAAAGATACTTTTCTAATTCGGAGAGTTTTAAGGAGATATCCATGGGCATGTCAGGAGACTACCAACTTGCCATTGAAGAAGGAAGTTCTATGCTCAGGATTGGGTCGCTGATATTTGGAGGCAGGTAATTGCGTAGTCTCTGAATCCTCTAAAACCAATGCCTGAGAAAATCGGGCACAGGGAAATCAAAGTTTACATACAATTAAAGAATCTTCAGCTTACTGGAACAGACTGAAGTATCTGAAGATCCAATAGACTATTGCAGAAAGAAGCATAGAAACTGGTATAGTCAGAATCCATGCATAAAGGAGATTAATTGTTACTCCCCATCTGACAGCTGTAACACGTTTTGTTAATCCGACACCCATAATGGCACCGGTAATGGTGTGTGTAGTACTGACTGGAATTCCAAATGCATCAGTTCCGAACAACAGGACAGCACCAGCTGTTTCAGCGGCAACACCTTCAAAAGGAGTTAATTTCGTAATCTTCGATCCCATTGTCTTTACAATTCTCCAGCCACCTGATAAAGTTCCGGCTCCAATAGCGGCATAACATCCAAAGACCACCCAATGAGGAATTGAGTGAATTTTACCGGCAGAATTATAGGTAATATGAGCCCAGGATGGAATATCTGAAGGATCAACACCTTTGAAGTAGACCATAAGAGTTGCAGCAATAATTCCCATTACTTTCTGAGCATCATTTCCACCATGTCCAAGGCTAAATAATGCAGAGGATGCCAGCTGGAATTGCTTGAAGTATTTTTCCAGTATATGCGGATTCCCTTTTCTGAAAATGTTGAGCAAAAGAACAGAGATCAAATAGGAAATTATCATCCCAAGGAGGGGGGCAAGAAATATGAAGGAGGCGATCTTGATGATTTTCTCACTGTGAACAACCGCCCATCCTGCATGAGCTATTGCTGCTCCTGCAAAACCACCTACCAAAGTATGACTGGAACTTGAAGGTATTCCCAGATACCATGTTAAAAGATTCCAAAGGATAGCAGCAATTATCCCGGCGAGAATCACATTTAAGGTAATTGCATTAGTTTCAACGATTTTGGCAATAGTATCTGCAATTTTCAATTCAAAGATTGCATATGCAAGGAAATTGAAAAAAGCAGCCCACAAAACTGCCTGCAATGGCGTTAATACTTTTGTTGAAACGATTGTGGCAATTGAGTTTGCTGCATCATGAAATCCATTGATGAAGTCAAAAAGAAATGCCAGTACTACTATAGTTATCAATAATGTGAATTCCATTATCCTGGTATTAGTCTTAAGAATACAATGTCACTTTGATTACTAACCCATCTTTACGATTAGAGTAGAGAATACATTGGCAACATCATCACATTTGTCGATGGCCTTCTCCAATGAAGCGAGAATATCTCTTTTCTTGATTAGATTGATGGCATTGGTTTCATTGTCAAATAGTTCAGACAGGAACTGCTGGTAGATGTCATCTACATTGCTTTCCAGTTGACTGATACGAACACAGGAATCCTGAAACTTGTTAAAGTCACCAGCATGCTTGACGGATCTTAAAACCAATTGAATTTCCTTGTTTGCAGAGTGAATGCAATCAGCAATTTGAACAAATTGATCTGGGAAATGAGGGAGTTTATAGAAATTGATTCGTTTTGAAGTAGTATGTATATAATCAACTACACTATCCATAGTGATAATCAGCTCATGAATGTCTTCCCTGTCAAATGGGGTTATAAATGTGCCATTCAATTCATCAAGCAGTTCCTTTGTAATATCATCACCGATATGTTCTGCATCCTTGATTGCTTTGATATAATCAAGTCGTTTTTCCAGATCATTCTCCCTGATCAGTTTGATCAGTAATTCTGAAGTTGTTACAAGATTGTCGGCCGCCTTATTGAATAAGGGGAAGAATTTGCGATCCTTTGGGACCAGGAAACTGAAGATGTTATCGAGCCTCATATATATGAAGTGTTAGTTTACAGAAGCGAAATTAAAGAAGATTAATTATATATTAAGGAATTGTTAATAAATAGCTCTTTATCATGAAAACTTTGGTAACCTTCGATAAAGGTTCGGACAGATATCCGACATCAATCGCATTTGAACGAGTAAAATCACAAGTATGTCGAATAGTTACACCAATCTAAATTTTAGTCAGTTATATTTGTTTTGACATTACAAATTCCCTCTTTTAATCCTTGAACTTATGATGAAGATGAGATATTATACATGCTTGTTTATCTTGATTTTATGTTTTGTTTTTTCTATTCATTCCTATGGTTCTGGTATAGAGATGCTATTCCAGGGAGAATCCGCTGATTCGTTGAGAAATAAAGATATTTATGCTACAAGAATAGATGAAACGCCAAGGATCGACGGAAGATTGGATGAAAGCTTCTGGTCAAAATTGGAGGTGGCAAGTGAATTTGTTGTTTATACACCCGGAAACGGACTTCGGCCTACAAATCCGACCAGTGTAATGTTTGCCTATGATGACCATGCTTTGTATGTTGGTGCTGTGATGTATGATTCAAATCCTGACAGTATTTGCAAGGAACTTGGCAAGCGTGACCAGGTAGAATCCCTCAACACTGATTACATTTCAATTGATATTTTGCCTTATAATGATGGTCTGAATATGTACGAATTCAAGGTGACGCCTTCCAATCTTCAGAATGATTGCAAATATTCAGCAATCGGACAGGATATTAACTGGGATGCAGTATGGGAGAGTGCAACCAGGATAAATGATTCCAGTTGGGTGGCAGAAATCAAGATTCCATATTCAGCTCTCCGGTTTCCAAATACCAGTGTTCAGGAATGGGGAATCAATATGTGGCGCAATTTTCATCGAAAGCATGAATACTCAACCTGGACCTTTGTAAATAATCAGGATCAGGATATTTTCAAGTATTATGGCAAGCTACTGGGGATTAAGGATATAAAGCCCCCTTTACGTTTATCACTTACTCCATATCTGGCTGGCTATACTGAGAAACAGGATGGAATTGGAAACTGGAAGCATACCATTAGAGGAGGACTGGATATCAGATATGGTATTAATGAAAGCTATACCCTTGATATGATGCTAATTCCAGATTTTGGACAAGTTCAGTCAGATGATGTAGTTCTCAATCTAACACCTTTCGAAATTCGGTATGATGAAAAAAGGCAGTTCTTTTCTGAGGCAACTGAACTTTTCAATAAATGCGGTATCTTCTATTCAAGGCGTGTTGGGAATTTACCGAGGAACTATATTCGACCTTATCTTGAAGCTGGTATTAATGAAATTATCACTGAAAATCCTGAAGAAAGCAGAATTATTAATGCAACTAAAATTTCGGGAAGAAATTCCAAAGGCTTGGGAGTAGGAATCTTCAATGCAATGACAATGCCTTCAGATGCTGAGTTACTCGATACTATTCAGCATTCTGTCAGGAAAGTTCGTACTCAGGATTTTACCAATTACAATGTGCTCGTTATTGATCAGAATCTGAAAAATAACTCCTACTTGACCTTTATGAATACCAATTACTGGATTCCGGGAGGAAAGTACCTTGCAAATGTTACCGGGGCCGAGAGCAGAATCAATACAGCTTCAAGGTCAGTGGCTTTCACAGGAAGACTTAATTTGAGCCAGATTTATGAGAGCGAATCAAGCACTGACGTTGGAGTCAGGTATCTCTTGTCTGTCTCCAGGCCGAAAGGCAAATTCCAGTATGAAATATCCAGGGATGCCATGGACAAGCATTATAATCCCAATGATATGGGCTTTATTCTGCATAACAACGAGGCTAACAACAGTCTGAGATTGTCTTATTTTTTATTTGACCCGGTTTGGAAATTCCAAAGTGCTCATTCAAATATTTCCATAACCCATACCACTCTTAATGAAGGAAATGAATTTGTCACCTTGAGATTAGAGGCTGATAATCTCTTGACATTCAGAAACTACTGGTCAAATTACCTGATGGTTGGCGCTTGTCCAGCAGGCTATTCTGATTTCTATGAGGCGAGAAGCTGGGGCTGGAGATATGACCGACCCCGGAGTTATGACTTCAACTGGAGGATAGCAACCGATGCCCGCAAGGCCTTCAGAATTCATAATAGCTTTTTGTATTCCAATTCACCTGAGGATAATCATATTAACTGGGTACTGGAAACTCAGGCGCGTATGCGGTTCTCCGATAGATTGGCCGCCAGCTTTATCTTTAGTTTCGACAAAAACGATAATGATTATGGATTTGTAGGGAGTTTAATTCTGGAAGACAACGATGAACTGGTATTCTTTGGTAGAAGAGATCTGAAAACACTTAGCCAGGTTCTGAATGTGAAATACTCCTTCAATACAAAAATGTCTGCCAGTTTGAGGGGAAGACATTATTGGTTGAGGGCTGAGTACAAGGATTATTATATGCTGGATAGGGAAGGAGAGTTGAACCCTGCACAATATCCTGAAGTTGCACCTCTCAGTTTTAATGTGTTTTCAGCTGATTTTCAGTTTGTCTGGTATTTTGCTCCAGGTAGTGAATTAAGCTTAGTCTGGAAGAACTACATCAATACCTCAGACGATCTGATCCATATAGGATTTGCTGAAGATTTCAGAAATACAATTTCCGCACCCCAGGCGAATAGTTTTTCGATCAGGATATTGTATTACATTGATTATCTAAAGTTTAGGTCAGCAATATCAAAAAAGGGATAAATTATTATATTTGATAACTTGATCCCCAGAAGCAAATCGCTTGTTTGGGAAGATGTTAATATTTCGATTTCAGATGAAAAGGAATTATATTAAACAGATATTCAGTATTATAGCTATATGTATTTGGATAATTCTTTCAATCTCATGCAAAAAATCTCAAGATCAGATTAAAACTCCGACTGGTAGTTTCAAAGATATTGATGGTAACGTTTACAAAACGGTTCAGATCGGGGATCAGGTATGGATGGCAGAGAATCTGAAAGTGGCACACTATCGTAATGGAGATCCAATTGAATACTTCAGCGGTGGTGAGAACTGGACAAATTGTAAAACGGGGGCGTGCTGCAATTACAACAATCATCCCGGCAATGACGTCACGTTCGGTAAGCTATATAACGGACTGGCTGTTGCTGACAGCCGCAACATTGCTCCTGAAGGATGGCATATTCCTTCAACTGAAGAATGGGAAACATTAATCAATTATGCAGGTGGTTACAGTTTAGCCGGGGGAAAACTGAAAGCTGTTGACCATATTAGCTGGATTAAACCCAATGTTGGAGCTACCGATGAATTTGGCTTCAGTGGCTTGCCCGGAGGGTATTGTACATTCTTTTCATTCTTCTATGAAGAATATTATAGTGGATTATGGTGGTCATCAACAATTTCAAAGGAAAACTTTTTGGATGGATTCTTAGTTTCCAATAATTCAGAAAGAATAATGCACAGCAACTGGTACGATAAATATGGATTATCTGTTCGATGTGTAAAGGATTGAAAAATAATGTACTTGTCTCAGCTGATTGGCATCGATGATTGTGGCTTTATTCCAGAATCAGGCTCTTCTTACATTCCATTAATTTTCCAGGTTTACCATTTATTAAGTTTCAGAATCATTACGGAACCACCTTCTCCACAAACTGCGAAGCATTATTGTCAACAAGGATCGCATCTCCGGAATCAACTAGCCCATCACCGTTGGCATCAGAGGTCAAGTAGCCGGTAGCGAATACTCTGTTGGCATTATCAACTTCCATCATGTCAGAAGCATCCACAAGGCCATCCTGATTGATATCACCTCCATAAATGGTCCAGTTGCCGTAATAGTCAAACTTCATGTTGTTACCATAAGCTTTCGATGGGTTATCAAATGAATAGCTTGTGATAGCGGTTGCAAGGGAAACAGGTAATGTGCTCGTTGTTTCAATACTGTTCCTGTGAATCACTGTAATGTAGTATGAGCCATTATATGAAGCCGGAATTGAGATGGCTGCCTGGCCATTGGTGCTCAAATTGACAAAACTCACGGAGTGGACCAGGACTTCATAATTGGATGCGTTTCTGAGCTCAATGGTTATCTTATCAGCTATATTTGAACCCCAATGCGGCCCATTTTGATCCATTGCCGCATCCATTATTCCATGCCCTGAACATAACCCTTGCAGAAAGAGACTCAAATTTAGAGTTCTGGATGTAAGCCCCTGCTGGACTACAGTAGCAGTTACTGGAGGCAAACTGGCAGAAGTGAAGGTGAGAATGGCCGTTCTTGGCTCAGTTGATGAATTCTCACTATAGTTAACCTGAATTGAAGCGTTGCCATAACCAGAAGGAAGCACGGTACACCAATTTTGATTGCTGCTAACAGTCCAGGCAATATTTGAGGTGATATTGAAAGTTGTAACTCCCTGGTAGGCTGTAACTGTTTGAATGGTGGGATCGATACTCAGCACCGGTGGTGGATTCAGCAGATTGTTCTGGCAGTTGCTGAAGCAATTGTCATTATTGAGAATTTGTGCCGTATTTATATTATTAACATATTGACTTAGTTTGGTAGCATAAGGATAAGTAAGCAGATTGAAAGTTAGATCAGGTGTGGCCTGATTAAATGGCAGTGAATTGGTAAGTTTTATTCTGCAGATTCTGGATGGTGAGCTTGAGTTCGAGGAAATAATAGAACCATTTCCGGTTCCAGGAGGTGCCTTTGATGCCAGTTTTATTATGTTGGCTGTTTGTGTAAAGGTAATGCTGCTGGGCTGTTGAGAACTGTTTAATGTTGAAGTACCTGGTACAATTGATGCTGTAAGCGTACCGCCGTTATAAATGGAAGAATTGACAAGTATCCCTGCCTGGACAGTAGCCAGTTCAAATGGTTGAGATGGGTCAGTATCAAGCAGGAGAAGGTCAAACTCAAGGGTTCGGTCAGAGGTTTGAACATCATTTGCCATTGTATATCTAATCCCGGGAAGCATAGCTGCAGCCTGAGTAACTGTTATCACAACTGGTGGTAATCCAGCCACAGATACAGTTATGTTTGCTGTTCTGCTGCTCAAGGTAGTATTTTGCGAATAAATAGCCTGCAGATTACCGCTTCCTGAGCCAGAAGCGGTGCTCAAACACCAGTTTTGATCACTGGAGGATGTCCAGTCGCAGTTGGAACTTACGGTAAAGACAGTCGATCCCGCAGCATTGCCAACTGTTTGACTTGCAGGACTGATATTTAAGTAGGGAATTTTACCTTCCTGAACAAGTGTTACAATAACAGGGCTCAATCCACTTACAGTTATTGTGATTGTGGCAGTTCTTGGTTCAAGGGAAGTATTGAGCTGATAGACAGCCTGTAAGGTGCTATTGCCAGTTCCTGAGGCTGTTACTGCACACCAGTTTGCACTCGAGGTTGCAGTCCAGGCAATTGGAGTTTGAATGTCAAAAGTAGCAGTATCAGCTACTGCACTAACAGTTTGTGTGGTAGGAGTAACATTCAGTTCCAACTGATCCCCATCAAGTGTAAGGTCATCAATGCAAATCCCATGTCCGCCATTTTCAGTCCCTTCGAAAGCAAAATAATAATCACTGCTAGGATTTGGCAACTGGACTGTCCTTTGGGTCCAGCTGCTAACATTGCCTGAATAGGTTGCCAGCAGATTCCAGGTCCCGAAAATTGAAGTTTTGTAGTATACTTTTAATACGTCCTGTCCAAGTGTGCTTGCAGCTTGGGTATGCCAGAAGCTGAGGGTATTGTTGACCCTGTTGGTTAAATTAAATTTTGGGGAGATAAGTTTTTGGACATTGGGAGTTCCTGCTGTTGCATCATAAAACCTTGTAATATAGGTACCTGAATGTGCTGAAGCCGGTATGCCACCTCCTCCTGAAGTTGCATCCCATGACCAGAGAAGTGTTCCTGAAACATATTGCTGCTCCCAGCAAATAGGTGAATAGCCGTAGTGTTCAAAGTCTTCATGATATGGGAAGCTGCTGATAGTGCTGCAGAGGGTATTGCTTATGTACTGTGAGTTTGTGGTATTGTAGCAATAGGAGGGAGTGTTGTATTCAAAAAGTGAAATATAGTACCATGAATTTGGCTGCATATTGGTAACAGTACATGTAGTGTCAGTCCCGCTATATACTACATAGGTTCCCCCACCAAGATCAGAACCGGATCCGCATACAGTATTAGCGGTATAGCTGATTCCGTTACCAGGAGTCGCTGTGATCGGAGCAGTCCTCACAGCTATCAATGTTCCATTTCCGTTTCCTCGATTCCATGAAAAATGCATGCTTGTAGCAGTCACATTTGTAGTTTGCATATAGTATGCCTGAATGGTGGGTTCTGTGCAGGTTGAAGTAATCTGGATGTCATCAATGGCCCAGTAATATCCCCAGGTACCGGTATAATTCCATTTAAATTTTACCTGAGAAGATCCTGAAACTCCATAAATAATTTGAGAAAAGGTGCTGGGATTGGTCGTACTTGTCGATGTAAATGTTTGTATCGGAGTCCAGTTGACACCATTGTCAATGCTATAGGAAAGCACACCATTTGAGCCGCTGTAGGATTTAAAGTAATGCTTGAATGTAAGCAATGCGGCTGATGATGAGCAATTGATTGTCGGACTGATCAGATCTGCACTTTGGGAATTCCCTGAGCCATATCCATCACTATTTAGATATGCATAATTTCCGTTTAAGGCAGGTGGAACTGAACTGCTAAAAGTTCCGAATTGCCATATTTGTCCGTTTCCGATGTGATCTATCTGTGTCCAGCAGGTTGGAATGCTTGTACCCGAAAAGCTTTCACTGAATGGTAAGCTGTAAGTTCCACAACTGGGAGCTAATTGCATTGCTGAACCTGTAAAAGGCCTTGATGCAATAAATGTAAGCAGGCAAAATAGGATGGCAGTGTAACGGGGAAAGTTCATTATGGTGGAAGATTATAGGTGGGATTTGGTCAATTCAGCAATACAGATCCGAATGAGGCTAAATATCAGCCTGATTTGGATTTAGAATTTCATCATGTAATTGGTTGAAATAGATAGATTTGTGACTTAAAATCACAAACTGCGGAGATCAGATTTGTTTTTTTGAGGCAGGTATATTTTTGCCTTAATAAGCCAAATTTGAGAGGGGGTAGAATAGTAGTCTCAACAAGTGTAAGGTTCATTATTTATTCATCAGTTTACAAGTTCCCTAAAGTGCTGTACTCTGCAAATGCCTTACCTGAGGCCTGCAAATTCAGACAGGCTAAAGTAAATAAATACAGTTAATGTGGATGTGTGGATCTTAATTAATTTCTGTCAACTTCATAAATTGTTTAAGCAAGTGTGCGAAATAGCAGAATTAAGTATATCTCAATAGTTGGAAAAATAAAAAAAACGTCTGCAAGTATTTGACATGCAGACGTTTTTATTTTTTTTTGTGATCCGCTTGGGATTCGAACCCAAGACCCCATCCTTAAAAGGGATGTGCTCTACCTACTGAGCTAGCGAATCATCCTCAAAAAGAGGGTGCAAAAGTAGAATAAATTCCGTAATTTGCAAACAAGACGGCAAAAAAATCTTTAATTTCCTAATTTACAGTTTGTTGGAATTGAAGTTTTGCCAATCCTGCAATAATGAATTAGTTGATTGGAATCACCGGAAAGTGGTTTAGCGAGTTAAAAGACTAATTCACCCTTTCCTTCCCGGGTGATTTCCAGTTCGTCCTGGGTGCAATCCACAACGGTAGAAGGAATATTACCACCATAGCCGCCATCAATAACAATGTCTACCTTGTCCTGGAATTTCTCATAAATAAGTTCAGGATCAGTGGTATACTCGAGGATATCATCATCATCATGGACAGAGGTGGACATTATAGGATTTCCAAGTTCCCTGACAATTTCCCTGATAATGCTGTTGTCAGGAATGCGAATGCCGACCGTTTTCCTTTTGCTTTGAATATGCCGGGGAACATTGTTGTTTGCATTCAGAATAAAGGTAAAGGGGCCGGGCAGATTGGCTTTCATTACCTTAAAAGTATGATTGTCGATGGGTTTGACAAATTCTGAAAGCTGGCTCATGTCATGGCAGATAAACGAGAAATTCGATTTTCCTGGCTTGTAGCCACGCAATTCGGCAATTTTCTCCACTGTTTTGCTTTTGAATATATCACAGCCAATCCCATAAATGGTATCAGTAGGGTAGATGATAATGCCACCATTCCTGAGGCAATCTACAACCTTTCGGATTGCTCTCTGGTCAGGGTTTTCAGGATATATTTTCAGAAGCATGGTATTCTATTAGTGTATTTGCCTTAACAATTGCAAACAATCAGGCTTCGCAACTCTTCAAATGTCAATATCAGACCATTTTTTTAGCATCCTCAACGAATTTGGCAATTCCCAAATCAGTGAGTGGATGGTAAAGAAGTCCAAGGATAGAAGAAAGAGGGCTCGTCACAACATCAGCACCTAGTTCAGCACAGCGAATTATATGGAGGGTGTTTCGGATTGAAGCTGCAAGTACCTGTGTCTCAAATCCATGAATGTTATAGATATTTACGATCTGATCAATCAATTGAAGTCCATCGACTCCTGAATCATCAATTCTTCCAATGAATGGTGAAACATAAGTAGCGCCTGCCTTAGCAGCAAGAATAGCCTGCCCGGCAGAAAAAACCAGAGTGCAGTTGGTTGCAATGCCTTTATCGGTGAGGTATCGGATAGCTTTAATGCCGTCCTTAATCATGGGGACCTTTATTACAATGTTGGGATGCAATGCCGTCAGGACATTTGCTTCCCTTATCATTCCGTCAAAATCAGTTGAAAATACTTCTGCACTAACCGGTCCATCTACAATATTGCATATTTCAACATAATGCTTTAATATGTTTTCTGTTCCCTTTATGCCTTCCTTAGCCATAAGTGAAGGATTGGTAGTAACTCCATCCAGGATTCCAAGCGCATTAGCTTCCCTGATCTGATCAAGATTTGCAGTGTCAACAAAGAATTTCATAGTTCAGCGATTTTGATTTTACTGAAACAAAAATAAGCATCAATTCCGGTGAAGAGTTGATATGTCAGTAAATGGTGAAAAGTTGTTACTAAAGGCAAGAAAAGATAAAAGACAAAAGGACAAGGATAAAAGTAAATGTTGGGGTGTGTTTGCTGGTTGGCGAATGAAAATTTGAGGATGTGAGGATGTGAGGATGCGCAGCGAAGCGGAGTCCCGTCGCGTAGGGTATAGATATAGGGCTAATGCTTGAAGTGACGGGATGAGGATGTGAGGATGCGCAGCCTGGCGGATGAGATGCGCAGCGAAGCGGGGTCCCGTCGCATGCTTGAGTGACGGGATGAGGATGTGAGGTGCGCAGCGAGAAAGCCTGCTGGCGGATGAGGATGCACGCCGCCGGCTGGCGGATGGAGATGCGCAGCGAAGCGGAGTCCGCCTGCTGATTGATGAGGATGTGAAAATGTGGAGATGTGTATGATGTCTGGCGGATGAAAATTCGCAAAAATATTAGAATTGATTAATCCGTGTAAATCTGTTGGATCAGTCCGACAGCTGGCAAATCCGTGTTCTAATTTTTGCTACTTGTACGATGACCACCGAACATTGAACCCCGAACCCTGCTACTCCTCTAACAACTATACTACTAACAACTAAACTACTAATAACTAACAACTCCAACTTAGCACAATCTAGCCTTTTCTAACCTTGAACCCCGAACCTCGAACCCGGTACTTTTCCCAATCCGCAACCCGCAATCAAAAAACACAAATAAAAAATGGGTAAGCTACTTATATCGCACCGCTCAACCACCTACCCTTGCTACATTCCTGTCCTGGGGGAGTTCAGAGGGAGCTGGTCGTATAAGACTTACCCACTGCAAAAGTACATAAATTTTTTAAACGTGAATATGTGCCCTGCTAATTTTAGCATCCAATAGCAGTTTTACTATCTTTGCATGAATCCCAAAACCAAATTTTATGGAAACGCGCAATCTACTTTTTTCAGCAGCTTCAAAAGCTGGATTAATCATCGGTGTAGCAGGTATAATTGTATTTATCCTGATGTATGTATCAGGTTTTAAGCCAATTGGATTTATGCTGCCAATCTTGATCCTGATAATTGGTATTGCTATAAATGTTCTCATCCTTGTGATGATGTTAAAGAAGTATCGCGAAAGTCAGGATGGCCTGATCAGTTTTGCAAATGCTTTCCTTTTTGGATTAACAGCATTGGTGGTTTCCTCTTTTGTAGTAGCTATATTTAATTATTTGTTTATCAATTACTTCGATCCTGATTATATGAAGAATATAATGCTGGCACAAAAGGATTGGATGGAAAATTACCTTTCCGGTAAAGCAAGTGAAGAGCAAATTCAAGCTGCACTTGATGGCATTGATGAGCAAACTGCAAATTCTGGCTCTATTCTTCAGGCTCTAAAGGGCTTGGGTGGTAATATTATATTTGGAGGTATCATTGCGCTGATAGTTGGTGCAATCATGAAAAAGAATCCGGATATCTTCGATAATGCAAATACAGGTGGCGTAATTTAATCAGAATGGATATTTCAGTTGTTGTTCCCGCATACAATGAGGATGAATCACTTCCGGAACTCTGTGCATGGATCACAAGGGTAATGGAGGCAAACACCTTCTCCTTTGAAATCATACTTATTGATGATGGCAGTAGTGATAAGTCCTGGAGTGTTATTGAAGGACTTCATGAATCTGATTCAAGAATTAAAGGCATAAAATTCAGAAGGAATTACGGCAAATCTGCTGCCCTGAATCAGGGCTTTCAATTGGCGGAAGGCAACGTGGTTATAACCATGGATGCTGATATGCAGGACAGTCCTGACGAGATTCCCGGACTCTATGATATGATCAGAAATCAGGGATATGATCTGGTTTCAGGATGGAAGAAGGTTCGTCATGACCCATCGCTTTCAAAGAATATACCTTCAAGGTTCTTTAATTGGACTACCAGCAGGATGTCAGGGGTTAAGCTTCATGATCATAACTGCGGTCTGAAAGCATACAGGAAAGAAGTGATTAAAAGTATTGAGGTATATGGTGAGATGCACAGGTTCATCCCTGTGATTGCCAAATGGGCTGGCTTTAAGAAGATTGGTGAGAAAGTGGTTGAACATAGAAGACGCAAATACGGCGTTACTAAATTCGGTCTTGAGAGATTTGTAAATGGATTCCTCGATCTTATTTCCATAATGTTCGTCTCCAGATTCGGGAAAAAACCAATGCACCTCTTCGGATTGCTGGGAAGCATCATCTTCTTCATTGGACTTGTCATTGCTGTATACCTGACTTACATGAGGTTCTTCATGGATGGATACCGGATGACCGAACGACCGATTTTCTATTTCGGCTTGCTTGCAATGGTGTTAGGAACCCAATTGTTCCTTGCAGGATTTCTGGCGGAAATGATTTCCCGAAATTCTCCTGACCGGAATCACTATCTGGTTGAAAAAGAGCTTAAGTAATTCAGCATCAATTTTCTGCTTACTGAATGAATAAACGTAAGGTAATTATTCTTGGATCTGCCTATCCTTTCAGGGGTGGTGGGATATCCACCTATAATGAGAGACTGGCAAAAGCATTTCAGGATAGGGGAGATGATGTTGAGATTTTTACCTTCAGCCTTCAATACCCTTCATTTTTATTCCCGGGAAAAACACAGTATTCAGAAGAAGCTCCTCCTGAAGGACTGAAAATCACTATTGCTGTCAACTCCATCAACCCATTTAACTGGATTAAAGTTGGTCGGCGAATCAGGAAACTCAAACCAGATCTTTTAATTGTAAGATATTGGATGCCCTTTATGGCTCCCTGTCTGGGTTCCATAGCCGGCATAATTCGCCGCAACCATCACACCAAGGTGATAGCAATTACCGATAATATTATTCCTCACGAGAAAATGCCGGGAGGTACATTGTTATCGAAGTATTTCGTTCGCAACTGTGATGGTTTTATAGCCATGTCGAGGTCTGTGCTTTCAGATCTTGAAAAACTGGATTCACTGAAACCAAAGCGTTATAATCCGCATCCGCTCTATGATAATTTTGGAGATGCAGTTTCAAAAGAGTTGGCAAAGGAACATCTGGGCTTATCAAAAGAATTCAAATACATTCTCTTCTTTGGATTCATTAGGGAATATAAGGGACTTGATATTCTGATAGAAGCCTTTGCTGATGAAAGACTGAGAGCCTTCCCCTTAAAGGTATTGGTTGCAGGAGAGTTTTATATCGATTCCAAACCCTATCTTGAACAGATTGAACGCCTGGGACTAAAGGACTTATTTATACTCCATACTCAGTTTATTCCCAATACTGAAATTGTTAACTATTTCTGTGCTTCAGATATTGTTGTCCAACCTTACAAGGACGCTACCCAAAGTGGTGTGACCCAAATTGCCTATCATTTTGATAAACCAATGATAACCACTAACGTAGGTGGATTATCAGAAATGGTTCCGGATGGAAAGGTTGGTTATGTTGTAATGCCAGATTCGGGAGATTTATCCTTATCTTTGATTAAGTATTTCTCCGGTTCAAAAGAGGAAGAGTTTACCATGAACGTGAAAGAGGAGAAGAAACGTTTTTCATGGGAGTTGCTTATTGATCAGATTGATGAATTATCAGCTTAATAACTTCCTTGTTATGAAAACTATTATCGTATTTTCCGTTTTACTTCTTTCAGTATTTCTCTTACAAGCTCAGGTTACCCTGGTGATCAGGCTTGATTCCACAGGTAAGGATGCCAATATCAGAACTGACAAGCCAATTATGAATTATGGCAACAGTATGGACTTTATTGCAAATGCATTTACAGCGGGAGGAAACTTTTTCATCCAGCGCAGCCTGATGGAATTTGACCTTTCAGTCATTCCTGTAACTGCTGTCATCAACAGTGCCTACCTTAATCTCTATTGTAATACCATAAGTGGCCATGCGCAGTATCAATATGGCGACAATTTGTGCTACCTCAAGAGAATAACCGGGAGTTGGGGAGAAACTCAGGTCAATTGGAATAATCAACCATCCACCACAACTGAGAATCAGGTTACCTTAGCTGTTTCCACTTCAAATACTCAGGATTACCCTTCTGTTGATGTGAAACAGCTGATACAGGATATTCGGAATTATCCGCAAACCAGTCATGGAATCATGATTCAGTTGCAAATAGAAGAAACATACAGGACGATGGTTTTTGGTTCGGGAGATCATCCGGACCCATTGAAAAGACCTGTCCTGATTATTCAGTATGATACTTGCCAATCGGGTCAACTGAGCACCTCTTTCAGCTATAATGAATCATCCGGATCAACAATTGACTTTACGGATCAGTCTATTGGGGCTTCAACCTGGTATTGGGATTTTGGTGATGGACAAACCTCCGAAATTCAGAATCCTCAGCATACTTATGCCAATGCCGGAAAATACAATGTTTGTCTGACAACAGGCAACCCATGTGAATCTGACTCGTTATGTCAGGAAGTAGAAGTGTGCGCATCTGTAACACCCTCATTTGAATACACCATCAATAACCATCAGTCAGTATTATTTCAGGACGCTTCTGTAAATGCTGAACATTGGTTTTGGGATTTTGGAGATGGCAGTTCTTCCACGGATCAAAATCCTGAACATGCATACAGTAACTCCGGAGATTTTCAGGTAGTTGAGTATGTCTGGAACAGCTGCGACAGTGCTTCAATCAGTGATTTGGTTACAATTTGTATTCCTGTTGCAACAGATTTTAGTTATGCTGATTTAGGAAATGCATCCATTCAATTCACTGACCTTTCGGCTGATGCGATCTCCTGGTTATGGGACTTTGGTGATGGGAATGTATCCACCGCACAGAATCCACTGCATCAATTTCTGTCAACAGGATCTTTCAGTGTCTGCCTGAAGGCACAGAATACCTGCAGTTCAGAAATGAAATGCCAGCGTGTAGCTGTGGAATTGCTGCTGAAGACCAATGCGAATGTTCCGGTTGTAATTTATCCGGGTTCAGGTGAAAATGACATCAGGCTTTTGTTACCTGATTCAATTGGACAGCCTGGAATCTGGATTCATGATACTTCCGGACATTTGGTATATCAGGAAGATTTGACTGCTGGCAGCACAGAATTCAAGCTGCCCGCTCTGGATGAAGGAATCTATATTGTAGCTGTCAGGACTGAAGAGAAGAATTTCACACTGAAAATCCTGGTTCACTAATCAAACTTGTACATGATAATAAGAAGTAAGGCCCCTTTACGTTTGAGTCTCGCTGGAGGGGGTTCTGATGTTTCTCCTTTCAGTGATATCTATGGAGGTGCAATCCTCAATATCACCCTGAATCTTTATGCTTATGCCAGCATAGAACCAACAACTGACGGTCTGATCACTTTTGTACTTGCTGACAGAAAGGAAACCTGTGAGTTTTCTTCCTCCGGGAATCTGCCGGTGGATAATAATTTCGGACTGCACGCGGGTATTTACAACAGGATCGTTCGTGAATTTACCGGCAAGCCCCTTTCATTTCGACTTACAACCATGGTTGATGCTCCTCCTGGATCAGGATTGGGTACTTCATCTACATTGGTGGTTTCAATATTGGGAGCCTTTGTTGAATGGTTGAAATTGCCTCTTGGAGAATATGACATTGCTCACCTTGCTTATGAGATTGAGCGAAATGACCTTGGAATGGCAGGAGGGAAGCAGGATCAGTATTCAGCTACCTTTGGCGGCGTAAACTTCATGGAGTTCTCCAACAACAATAAGGTTATTGTAAATCCTCTCAGAATCAGGGAGGATTATCTGATTGAACTTTCACACAATCTGCTTCTATATTATACCGGGATGAGCAGGAATTCGGCCAATATTATTCAGGCCCAGCAGAGAAATGTTGAATCCGGCAACGAATCCTCTATTCAAGCCATGCAGCAGATGAAAGCCCAGGCCCTGATGATGAAGGAAGCCTTGCTGAAAGGGAATCTTGAAAAGATTGGCGAAATTCTCAACTATGGCTGGCAATACAAGAAGCAAATGGCAGATGAAATTACCAACCCGCTTATTGAAGAAATATATGAAACAGCCCTTTTGAATGGCGCTACCGGTGGTAAAATTTCCGGCGCCGGAGGAGGCGGGTTCATGGCTTTCTATTGTCCTGGCAACAGCAGATATAAAGTGGCTGAGGCATTATTGAAACATGGAGGAATCGTTCAGCCCTATGAATTTACAGGTGTGGGATTAAGGGCTTGGACAGCCTGATTATGCACTTTGTGAGTGAAACCTCTTCCAGATTATTTACTTCCTTATTTCCTCAAGGAAACTGTTTTATCTTTGTGGATACTGAATTACTTTAAAATAGGACACTTCAAAATCAATTCAAGTGTCAAATAAAATCTCAGATTTAATGAATGAACGTATCAGTAAAGCAATAAGTGATTCCATTGCCGTCAAGAATGCAATTCTTGCAAATATTGAATTGAAGCAAAATATTCATAATGCTGCAACAGCCATTGTGAATTGCTATAAGCAGGATGGAAAAGTTCTGTTTTGTGGGAATGGTGGCAGTGCAGCTGATGCTCAGCATCTTGCAGCTGAATTATCAGGTCGTTACTACTTTGATCGTCCTCCATTGTTTGCTGAAGCATTGCATGTTAATACTTCCTTTATTACTGCAGTAGCAAATGATTATTCTTTTGATGAGACTTATGCCAGGATGATAAAGGCAGCAGGACGAAAGGGAGATATCCTGCTTGGATTATCTACATCAGGGAATTCTGAAAATGTTGTTAGAGCATTCTCAGAAGCAAGAACTGCCGGAATGATAACTATTGCCTTTACAGGCAATTCGGGTGGGAAATTGAAATCAATGGCTGACCTTCTATTAAATATTCCATCAACAGATACACCAAGAATTCAGGAGGCTCATATACTTATCGGACATATCATTTGCGAACTGGTAGAATCTGAGCTTTTTAATAAGTAGAAATCTCTAAATACAGGGCTGAATAATGACAGATGTAGTCATACTTGCAGGAGGTAAAGGCACCCGGTTAAATGGTGTTATTGGGGATGTGCCAAAATGCCTTGCAATGATCGGATCCAACCCATTCATTGAATATCAGCTTGCTTACCTGATGTCGCAAGGTCTCTACAACATTATCCTTTCGGTTTCCCATCTCAAGGAACAGCTTTTTAACCATTTTGAAGGATATTGGAGAACTTGCGGGATCTTATATTCTATTGAGGACGAACCACTTGGAACAGGAGGAGCGGTTAAACAAGCCCTAAAGTACTGCACTTCTGAGATGGTGCTTGTAATGAATGGAGATACCTTGTTTACTGTTGATACTTCCCTGATTTACAAACGTCAGATGCAAAGCAATGCAGATGGAGTGATTGCCCTACGGAAAGTTCCAGACTGCAGCAGATATGGTAAGGTCTCCATTGACAGGAATGGCTGGATCAGTGATTTTAATGAGAAAGTCCCCGATTCAGGTGAGGGCTATATCAATGGGGGAATTTACCTTTTTAAAAGGAAAGTTTTCGATAGGGTGGAACTACCCGAATCGTTTTCACTTGAAGAATATTTTTTACCTCAGTCATGTAAATCATTTCGGTATCAGGGCATTCCATTCAATGATTACTTTCTTGATATAGGTGTACCGGCTGATTTTGAAAGAGCTCAGAAGGAATTTGGTGTAATCGGAAAGAAGTATGGGCTCTTTAGGTAAACTCATTTCAGAGAAAGGCTGGACACTTTTTCTCGACAGAGATGGGGTAATCAATACCCGACTGCCGGCTGACTATGTCAAAGCACCGGAACAGTTCGAGTTCAACCCGGGAGTGCTTGAAGCTATGGAGATTTTCAGTGGACTCTTCAGCCATGTATTTGTAGTAACCAATCAGCAGGGAATTGGTCGGGGACTGATGACAAATCAGGACCTAAACAGAGTCCATGAACATATGATATCCATGGTAAATAAGGCCGGTGGAAAAATTGATAAGGTATACTACAGCCCGGATTTGAGTAATAAAGGCAGTTTCACAAGGAAGCCGGCTGTTGGCATGGGTCTGAAAGCCAGAAAAGAATTCCCGGAGATTCGCTTCAAGAAAAGTATCATGGTTGGAGATACATTCTCCGATATGCTTTTTGGAAGAAGATTGGACATGATTGATGTCCTGATTACAACTGATCCGGTTGAAATCAGTGTTTGCGGAGAAATGCCGGATTATCTTTTCCCTGATTTGATTAGTTTTGCGAAGGAACTCAAGAGATAATCCCCTGATAATAGTATTTTTGAACAAGTTCACTACCTGAATCCTACAGGTATTCAGAACGTTTGAAGAAGCCCATAATTGTTAACCATCTTAAGCACATTGAATTGACTCCTTCCTCCATATTCATAGCCTTTCTTCTTTATACCATACTCTTATTTATCATTACCTGGCTTACCTCCCGAAAGGCAAATTCTGAATCATTTTACATTGGCAACAAATCTTCACCTTGGTATGTAGTAGCCTATGGCATGATTGGGGCTTCTCTATCCGGGGTAACTTTCATGTCAGTCCCGGGCTGGGTAGGAACCACCGGTTTTACATATTTAATGGTATTGGTTGGATATCTTTTGGGATATACAGTCATTGCAACTGTGCTTATGCCAATGTATTACAGGCTGGGTTTGACTTCCATATACTCATATCTGGAGCAGCGATTCGGTTTCTGGTCCTATAAAACAGGTGCTTTTTTCTTTATTCTCTCACGTACCATTGGAGCCTCCTTCCGAATGTTCCTGGTTGTAAATGTGCTTCAGGTATTTGTTTTCGATGCCTGGAATGTGCCTTTTGGAGTAACAGTTTCAGTATTCATCGGATTAATCATTCTTTACACTTTTAAAGGTGGAATCAAGACTATCATCTGGACTGATACCCTCCAAACTACCTTTATGCTGGTTGCAGTTGGAATATCAATATACCTGATTTCCAAAGATTTGGGGTTCAATCTGAACAGTCTTATCTCTACTGTTACTTCCAGCAAATACTCCAATATTTTTGATATGGATTGGCATAGCCGACAGTATTTTCTTAAGCAGATACTTAGTGGTATGTTTATTTCCATTGCCATGACAGGGCTTGATCAGGAAATGATGCAGAAAAATCTTTCGTGCAGAAATATCCGGGAAGCACAGAAAAATATGTTCACTTTCAGTACGGTCCTGGTTTTTGTTAACCTGATGTTTTTGTTCCTGGGGGCAGTACTTTTTCTATATGCCAGCAAACACTCAATACAACTTCCAGAAAGAAGTGATAATCTGTTTCCAATCATTGCAATAGATCATCTCGGCCCCCTCGCAGGACTGGTATTCATTATTGGACTCATTTCAGCTGCCTATCCAAGTGCTGACGGGGCCCTGACATCTCTCACGACTTCTTTTTCCATCGATTTCCTTGGGCTGGATAAAAGCAAAAATCTTTCTGAAGAAAGGAAGAAGAGAATCAGGTATACAGTTCATTTTTCCTTTGCTTTTATCCTGTTGCTGGTAATAATACTGTTCAGGGCTATAAACGACAGGGCGGTAATTGACAAGCTGTTTACAGTTGCCGGTTATACCTATGGGCCTTTACTTGGACTCTATGCCTTCGGATTATTTACCAAACTCAAGGTTAAAGATAATTTTGTACCGATAGTTGCCGTATTGTCTCCAATAATATGTTACTTCCTTAGTGAGAATTCTGAGGTGCTTTTTAGTGGCTATAAATTGGGATTTGAATTACTGCTGCTCAATGGCATTATTACTTTCCTTGGCTTATGGATACTGCGGCTGCGAAAGTAAAGCCTGTTGATTGCATGTTAAAAACTTCGATGTCCGAATACCCCTGATATTACAGGGAAAAACTAATTTTACTTCTTAAATAATATGCCCTGCCATGTCAAATATTCGCTTTAAGGCACTTGAAATCGCTATCTCCAGATCGAAAAGAAACTTTGATCTTTCTAATTCAAGATTAATCAACTATTTCGGGGAATTGACGTTCAATCATGAAGTCATGAAGAATTACCTTGCTCCTGAGGTGGTTGACCAACTGCTGGCAACAGTAGCTTCAGGCGGAAAAATTGACAGACAACTCGCTGATTCAGTTGCAGGAGGACTAAAGGAATGGGCGGTATCAAAGGGCGCAAGCCATTATACACATTGGTTTCACCCTCTTACCGGGGCTACTGCCGAAAAACACGACTCATTCCTTTCCCTTTCAGCAGAAGGTAAAACTCTTGAGAATTTTAGCGGCAATGAATTAATTCAGCAGGAACCGGATGCCTCAAGTTTTCCAAGCGGTGGTATCAGAAATACTTTTGAAGCCAGGGGATATACTGCCTGGGATCCTACATCCATGGCATTCATAATGGATGATACGCTATGTATCCCAACAATTTTTGTTTCCTATACTGGCGAGGCACTTGATTATAAAACACCTATGCTCAAGGCATTGCATGCTTTGGATAAGGAAGCAACTGCCGTTTGCAGATTGTTCGATCCCAATGTTTCTAAGGTAATTGCAACTTTAGGCTGGGAACAGGAATATTTTCTTGTGGATACAGCACTTTATCATGCAAGGCCTGATCTTGCACTAACCGGCAGAACTCTTTTCGGACATGCCTCTGCCAAGGACCAGCAGCTTTCTGATCATTATTTCGGAACGATTCCCGAGAGAGTGATGGACTTTATGAAAGAGTTTGAATACGAGGCTCACAGGCTTGGAATCCCGGTAAAAACAAGGCATAATGAAGTTGCGCCCAACCAGTTTGAGTGTGCACCAATTTTTGAGGAAGCCAATATTGCAGTTGATCATAATCAGCTTCTGATGCATATCCTGGAGAAGGTTGCCAAGAGGCATCAGATGACCGTCCTGCTTCACGAAAAGCCATATCAGGGAATTAACGGCTCAGGTAAACACAATAACTGGTCCTTGTCAACCAATCTAGGCAAGAATCTGCTTTCACCAGGGAAAACACCAGCATCCAATCTTCAGTTCCTTGTTTTCCTTGTCAATATAATCAAGGCTGTTAATGATAATGCTGACCTACTGCGTTCAAGCATCGCATCGGCAAGCAATGATCTCAGACTTGGCGCACATGAAGCTCCTCCTGCTATTATGTCAGTATTTGTGGGATCACAACTGAGCAGTATTCTCAAGGAAATAGAGCTCTCTGAAGGTACTGAATTCAATAAAAGCAATCTTCATCAGACGGTCTCCCTGGATATTCCCAAGATACCTGAAATCCTGCTGGACAATACCGACAGAAACCGCACTTCACCCTTTGCATTTACCGGTAATAAGTTTGAGTTCAGGGCAGTTGGCTCTTCAGAGAGCTGTGCTAAACCAATGATTGTGCTGAATCTTATTGTAGCTGAGCAATTGCTGAAATTCAGACAACTGGTTGCGGCCCGGATTAATGAAGGCATGAAACAGGAGGAGGCTATTTATACTCTTGTTCGCCAATATATACGCGATTCAAAATCTATCCTCTTTGAGGGAAATAGCTATAGCGAGGAATGGTTGGATGAAGCCGTTAAGAGAGGTTTATCAAACATCCCTTCAACTCCTGAGTCGCTAAAGGCTACTATCAGTCCCAAAGCACTCAGACTATTTGAAGATCACGATGTTTTAACTGAGCGGGAGTTATTGGCCCGTTACGATATTAATCTTGAGAATTACCTCAAGAAAGTACAGATTGAATCAAGAGTAATTGGTGATCTTTCAATTAATCACATCATTCCAACGGCTATCCGATACCAAAATACACTCATCGAGAACGTTAAAGGATTGAAAGAGGTACTTGACAATAAGACCTATGTGAAACTCTCAAACAACCAGATGCAGAATATCAAGGAAATTTCAGAGCATATTTCCATCATCAGAACCCTGGTTTCAGAGATGATAGATGCAAGGAAACAGGCGAATAAGATCGAAATCCTTGAAACAAAGGCCATGGAGTATAACCAACAGGTACTTCCATTCTTTGAAAGGATACGCTATCATGTAGATAAATTGGAACTTTTGGTTGACGATGAATTGTGGCCGCTTCCAAAGTACCGGGAATTGCTGTTCATTCGTTAAGAAACAACTTGAAAATCAATATCTAAGGGCTATTAATTGAATAGCCCTTTTATGTATGAGCGGGTCAGTTCCTCTGTTGGATTGGAAAAAAAATCTGCTGCTGGTCCCTGTTCAATAATTTCTCCCAAATACATAAAAATTGCATAGTCTGCAATTCTTTTGGCTTGCTGTAAACTATGGGTAACTACAACTACAGTGTATTGGCTTTTCAAGTCTACGAACTTCCTTTCAATTACCTCACTTGAAATTGGATCCAGAGCGGACGTTGGCTCATCGGCAAGAATAATATCAGGATCTACTGACAGACCCCTTGCCAGACAGAGTCGCTGTTGTTGTCCAATTGACAGGGATGATGCAGGATCATGAAGCCTGTCTTTAACTTCTTCCCATAAGTTAACAAGTTCAAGGTAGTGCTGAACCCTTTTTCGAAGGACAGCCTTATTCTTTCTGCCACTAATTCTCAACCCATATGCAACATTATTGAAGATATTCATAGGCAGGGGATAGGGGCGCTGCGACAATAGCCCCATTCGCTTTCTGATGGTGGTGATATCAGTATCGGTATGAAGTATGTCCTCGTTGTCAATCAAAATCTTACCATCAACCTTTACATTGGAGTATAAATCGGTAAGCCTGTTCATGCTTTTCAGCAATGTCGTCTTTCCGCAGCCTGAAGGTCCAAGAATAACTGTAATCTGGTTTTCCGGAATACGGGTATTGATATCTTTAAGGATATGCTGCTTTCCTATATACAGATTCAGGTCCTCAACGCTGATCTTGACATGTTCCGACATAATCCTACTTTATTTTGTTTTTTTGATATTTCCTTGAAGTGATGCGGGATATGATGCTGATTATTAATATGATGACAGTTAAAATAACTGCAGATGCATAAGCTCTCGCCTTTACTTCTTCTATCGGAGAACTTAACTGGAAGAAAATTGCGAGAGGCAGGGTAGCAGTTGGTTTTGCCAATGAGGTAGGCAGGTTGTCAGTATACCCGGTTGTAAACAGAACTGATGCAGCATCACCAATCGCCCTGCCGAACGACAGCAGAAGGGCAGTAGTTATACCGGATATACACTGCCGAAAATAAACCCGATATGCAGTCTCCGACTTGGTTGAACCGAGAGATAAAGTCGCTTCCAGTAATCCGGAAGGAACTGTTTTCACAATTTCATCAATTGCCCTGATCATAATTGGAAGTATGAACAGAGTTACAGTAAGCATTCCTGCTAACAGGGATGATCGCATCCCAAAGAAAAGCATTACTGAAAAACCGAAGGCTCCATAAACAATCGAAGGAATTCCCCACATTACATCCAGCATGAACCGAATTCCATTAACCAGCTTTTTGCGTTTATGAAGATGTATGTTGATATACAAGGAAACTGGGAGCCCCAGGACAAATGCCAGTAAGGTAGCACCGGAAGCGAGGTAGACCGATCCAAGTATTGCATTCAGGATTCCACCTTCCTTGCCGAAATAGAACCCGCCTTTGGGAAGTTGGGAAATCATACTCCAGGATACTGATGGCAATCCCTTGTGCAGAATACTGTAAATAATCATGCAAAGGGCCAGGATAATCACAGTTGTTGCCAGGAACATAATGATCCTGAATATCAACTCCTCAGCTTTTCGCAGTTTTAAAATATTCATTCTAAATGTTTTTCTCAAGTCGATGGATCATCCACCGGGAAACAATATTGAACATTATTACAATAACAAGCAGTACAAAAGCAGCCAGCATTAGGGCAGAATCGTACATGGGTACTGACAGCATTTCACCATAATTGTTGGCTATAAGGGCAGGAAGGGGATATCCCGGTTGAAGGGCACCAGTCGGAATATGAGTTACATTGCCAACCACCATCAATACGGCAATAGTTTCGCCGAACGCTCTGGACAGTCCAAGGCTGAATGCAGAAACAATCCCAGGGAAAGCCTTTTTTATCAGCACATGCTTTACTACCATCCAGCGGGTGGCACCAAGTGAAAGGGTCACCTCAGTCAATTCTTCAGGAATGGTTCTGAAAACTTCAATCAGGATGTTCAGTATAAAGGGTATAATCATTACTGCCAGGACTATCCCTCCACTCAAAATACTGTACCCTGTAATGCTCTTGTGAAAAATTGGGCCAATTACATCAGCTGTAAAAGGGACAATTACCAATACACCCCATACACCGTATATCACAGATGGAATCCCTGCAAGAATGTCAATGACAGGATGCATAATCCGCAATACAATTGGTTTGGCATATTGGGTCAGGTGAATGGCAGAAAGAAGGCAAACTGGTCCTGCAACCAATAAAGCAATCATTGTTACCCAAAGCGAACTGATAATAAATGGCAACATTCCGAACTGACCGGAAAGAGGTTTCCATTTGCTTGAGAAAAGAATCTCCCATATGGAATATTCCTGTAATAATGAGGCTGACTTTAAGTACAGTCCTATACCCAAAATAACAGGAAGAAGTAATGAGAAAACAAGAGCAAAAGTCATCCATGAAGAATGAATACGGCTTCGCAGTATTCTGGTTCTATGAAAAACTTGCAGGGCCATATACTTAAATCAGTGCTGGGAATTGCTCAAATAATCGGCTGTGTATAAGACAAAGAAGTCTGATACTGTAAACTGATGCAAAGATACCATGTTGTTTCAAATGAATCAACAATGCTGATGGCAATTGCAAGTGATTGGAATATCCCCTTAAATTTGCTATTTTTGAATACAGTAATCAATTTTCGAATGATCGATTATGGTAAAAGTCTCCACATTATGTTTATTGGTATTCTTACTGGCTTATAGTCAGGGGTTTACTCAGATCAATGTTAGAAAAGCAGTGCCGGATGCCGAAATGGCTGCAGCACAGGGATTTTTCTATTCTCTTCCACGCACAGGAATCAAGGTAGAGGTAATTGTTAAAAAAACACAAAAGGTAAAAGGCCCTTTTGCTGAGTTTGCTGATAAGTATCTTGGACTTACACAGGTAATAAATGTGAATAGTACTGAATTTGAAATCTCTTCTCTCAAACTGTCATCATTTGCAGAACCTGATCCAAAAGAGTACTACTTTGTCGAAATGACCAGTCGGAAAAAAGATCAGAAAGCTTATGAGTTATTTTTGAGTGGAAAAGGTGGATTGACAGGAATGCAAAATCCTCAGGACTCAGACAATGCAAGCTCAAAAAGCAACAAGCTTGATGGTTATGTACCAGGCATTCCTGAATTGCCAAATCCAACGATGTTTGAAAGGGTTGATACAGTGATAAGGAGGATAAGCATCGACACCACAACCATAGAGCAGAAAGTATTCAAGAAGATTTCTTCAGCTAAAACTCCTGATCAGAAAGCTAAGGAAGCTGCTGATTTTATTCTCAAACTTGATGAAAGCATGTTCAATCTTATCAATGGTTATCAGGAAGTTAACTATGACAAGGGGACAATGGAGTATATGTACAATCAGATGGAAAAGCTTAAGAATGAATACATGCAGCTCTTCAAGGGAATAAAGAATATTACTTATGAGACCTACAGCTTCACATATTTCCCGGAAAAGGAAAACCTTGAAGCAGCGTATTCACTTGCAAGGTTCTCTTCTGCTAAGGGAATCATGGATAAAAGTTCAGCAAGCGGTGATTTGCTGCAGGTTGAAGCTAAATCTCTTGAAAAACTTAAAGAGATCGAAGTCCTGGCTCAATCGCGTGCCGGAAATAAAGAGTCAGACAAGGGAATATTTTATAGAATTCCTGAAGATGCGTATATTTCAGTTAAGCTTGGCGGACAGGTACTCCTCGGTTCTCAGTTCACTGTCAATCAATTGGGAGTTGTAAACAGTCTTCCAGCAAGTCAGTATGGCAAGATTGAGCTTGATAACAATACAGGCGGACTAAAGCACGTTATAGTAAAATAAAATCCGGAAGAATTGGTTCCGGTATCTGCGGATTCTGATAGTTGAATAAAGAGTTTGAGTAAACCAGTCTTTAATCAGGGTTAGTCAACAAAAGGTTCTTCGATGAAATTGATGGAGGTAATAAGCAGGGTTGTTAAGATTAGTCTGCTTCCGAGCATGCAGTGGAAAGTTATCAGGGAGCAGGAGGAAGGCAATAAGGAACTCTTGTGGGGATATGCGTTTCCGATCATCCTGTTCAGCTCGGTTGGCAGGACCATAGGCCTGATTTTCAGTATAAAACCGGTACTGGGTTTTTCATTGCAATTCTTTTATGTGCTTGGATTTAACCTGTTGTCCTGGGTATTGATTCCCTATTTGCTTATTTTCATTGCCACCTATCTGATTTCGTTTTTTATGCCTAAGTTAGGCATTGAAACAGGCTTTAATCCCACATTGAAGCTTGTCCTCTACACATTTACACCACTGTTTGTTTTAACATTCCTGGTTTACCTTCATCCTTTATTGAGAATTCTGATCCCTTTGGGAATCTATGTTTTTATAGCTTACACTCTCTATATTTACTGGAGGGGAGTGCAGGAGCTTTTCCAGATTACACTCGAGAAGAAAATTGGATTTATCCTGGTTACCATAAGTATTGCATTTGGCGCTATTTTCATAGCCCAGCATATTTACGGCCAGCTCGTCGACTGGATTATTCCGGGAATGTCAGCTTACGTGAAATAAGCTTTCTAAAGAATTGCCTCCCTTATCCTTGTAAGTTGCATTAGTAGAGAGTCCATTAACTCCAGACGAAGCATATTTGCTCCATCTGACTTTGCGATCTCTGGATTGGGGTGGGTTTCAATAAAGAGTCCATCTGCTCCTGCAGCTATTCCGGCACGTGCAATTAATGGAATCAGGTCAGGTCTGCCTCCGGTCACACCAGCAGCCTGATTTGGGATTTGAAGGGAATGGGTGACATCCAACACAACAGGAACCAGGTTCTTCTGCATTTCATTGATATTCCTGTAATCTACAATCAGGTCCTGGTAACCGAAAGAATTGCCCCTCTCAGTAAGGATCACTTTGTTGTTTCCGCCCGATTTAACTTTCTCAACAGCAAATTGCATTGTTTCTGCCGAAGCAAATTGTCCTTTCTTTATGTTGATTACTTTTCCTGTGCGGGCTGCAGCTACCAGCAACTCCGTTTGCCTGCAGAGGAAGGCCGGAATTTGAAGTAGATCAGCATAGGCAGCAGCCATTTCAGCTTCATCTTCTGTATGAATATCGGTAATAACCGGAATACCAAACTGTTTTCCAATCTCAGCGAGTACCCTCAATGCTTTTTCATCTCCGATCCCTGTAAAGGATGAACTCTTCGAACGATTTGCTTTCCTGTAAGAACCTTTAAAAATAAACGGGATCTTGTGTCTGAAGCATGTTTCTGCTAATGTTTCCGCGATTTTGAATGGACTGGTTTCATCTTCAATAACGCAGGGACCGGCAATCAGGAAGAACTGTCCGTTGCCATAATCCTTCAGATTCGGGAGATATTCTTTTATCATGTTTATAGTTCTGTTCTTTGTGAGATCAATAATTATACTTGTCTTTCCATCGTTTTTTCAGGAAATCTCTGGTTTCTGCTTCCCTTTGATTTTTTCCCGGTTCATAGAATTTTGTGCCTTTCAATTTATCAGGCAAAAATTCAATATCAACAAAATTGTTGTCAAAGCTGTGAGCATAAAGGTAATCTTTGCCGTAGCCGATGGATTTCATTAATCGGGTAGGGGCATTCCGTAAATGCAGGGGGACAGGAAGGTCGCCGGTTTTTTCAAGACTGGCTATTGCGCCTTCAATTGCCATGTAAGTGGAATTGCTTTTTGCTGAGTTTGCCAGGTAAACGGCTGTTTGGGATAAAATAATCCTGCATTCCGGGAATCCGATCTTATTGACTGCATCAAAACAGCTATTCGCCAGAAGTAGAGCATTGGGATTAGCATTACCAATATCCTCTGAGGCAAGTATCAGCATCCTTCTGGCAATAAACAGCGGATCTTCACCAGCCGCTATCATTCTGGCCAGCCAATAAACAGTAGCATTGGGATCGGAGCCTCTCATTGATTTGATAAATGCTGATATGACATCATAATGCATTTCACCTTTCTTATCATACATGGCAATGTTCTTTTGTATGATAGCAAGAGTATTTTCATTCTTGATGTCTATTTTCTCCTCAATATTTCCAATAGCCTCTGAAACTATTTCAATAGCATTGATTAATTTCCTGGCATCTCCTCCTGAAATCCTGATTAATGCTTCCGATTCGCTGATGATAATCTCCTTGCCAAGGATTTCTGCCATATGCATTGATGCACTGTCGATTATTCTCTGCATTTCAGTCTCCGACAGAGATTTTAAAATGTACACCTGACATCGGGAAAGTAATGGAGAGATGACTTCAAATGAAGGATTCTCGGTTGTTGCACCTATTAGGATAACTATACCCTTTTCAACTGCACCAAGCAGTGAATCCTGCTGTGACTTGCTGAAACGGTGAATTTCATCGATGAAGAGAATGGGTCCAGAAAGATCCTTGCAGCCTTGTCAATAACTTGATATCCTTCAAATTAATTGCGCTAAGTGTATAAAAGGTTCTTCCGGTAGACTGGGCAAGGATGAGGGCAAGCGTTGTTTTTCCAACTCCAGGGGGTCCCCAGAAAATCATGGAATGCAATTTACCGGTTTCAACCATCCTTCTGAAAGGCATACCTTGTCCAACAAGGTGTTCCTGACCTATATATTCATCCAGAACTTTCGGACGAAGAAGTTCAGCCAGTGGTGGATGATATGAGTCCTTGGTTTCCAGTGTGTTCAATTATTTAGAATAGATTTGTACAAATTTACATTTAATTTGAAAGTTTAGAAGATGAATTTATCAGTATCCTGATTATTTCTTCGATGAAATACTGATGATTTTATTGGTATTTGAAGAGAAAGTCACCAACTTGGTAGAAAAAATGCTCAAAAAGATATTAACAATTAACACGGTAAGATACTGATATACAATCACTAATAAAAATGTTAAAAAAATATAATGTTTTTTTTTACTAACAGATGTTAAATAAATAAAATTAGCAGTACTTTTGCAGCGTTTTTTAATTAAACCGCGTCATGAAAAAATTATTCGCATTATTACTCGTTGCTGGTATGGTTGCTGTTGTAGCATGCGGCCCTAGCGCAGAAGAAAAAAGAGCTAAAGAGATAGCTGATTCCACCGCCCTTGCAGATTCATTGGCTCAGGTTCAGGCTGCTCAGCAGGCTACCATGGATTCAATTGCAAAAGTTGCTGCTGATTCAGCTGCAAAAGCTGCTCATGAAGATTCCGTAGCTAAGAAGCTCATCAAGTAATAAGGATTTAATCCTTAAAAGTTAAAAGGAGCATTCGTGCTCCTTTTTTTTTGCCCTCTCCGGAATATTCCATTTTTGCTTGTCGAGTATTCTATTCTTTCATTTTTATATATTTGTCAAAATAATACCTTCTGATAATAATCTGACATTCCTTTCCTATGAGATACCTGACACCCGCCGAGCTAAAAGCTATGATAGATAAGGGTGAACCCATGCAGGTAATCGATACCCGTGATCCGATTAAGTTCGAGGAATGCCACATTCCGGGTGCAATCAATATTCCCCAGATTGACCTCCCTGAAAAGGCTGACATGATATCCCGGCAGGATCCGGTTATCTTATATTGCCTTTATGGAGTAAAGAGTGAAGCTCCCTTTTTATATCTCAGGGAAAAACTCAAAATTAAGAATGTGTGGATTCTTGAAGGTGGAATCTACCAGTGGGCAAATGATCTCGATCAGTCTTTACCTATTTTCTGAAAGTATTTCGATTATCCCAGTCTCAATCCGAAGGACATAAGTACTCTGTATGCAATCAGTATTGCAGTTGCAATAATTATCAGCTTGTAATTCAAGCGGATATTCCGTTCGTTATCATCAAAAAAGAATATTGTAAACCTGTGAAGTCCCGAAAATAAAGGCAGAAGTATTAAACCCGGGGTTACTAGCAGAAGCAGTTCATATAGTGTAACCGGTAACCGGAGAACAATAATGATGACAGTTGAAATCAGATAGGGGAAGAAAAACTGTTGAACTTTGAAAGCGGCCCTGTCTTCGGGACGACCTTTGCTGAAATATGAGTTGGCTGACAAGAGCATAGGCTTCACCAGGTAAGTCCCTGAGCCAATCATGATGATCAGTCCGGCGAAGAGGAGAAACATCTTTATGGTGTCTGTTAAGTACATCCAGGCAAACACATAACCCATTCCTTCATAAATGAATGCACCAACAACTATGGAGCCAACAAAAATATTGAGTCCATGAATGAATCCCCAGAAGAACAATAATTTCAAGGTTCCTTCCAATGAGCTTGCTTTAAGAAAAACTACCAGGCATGCTAAACCTAGTATTAAGCTTATAACACTTCCTGATGAAAATATCATCTTCACGCTATCGAAGTTCCAGGAATCAGTATTTACAAGGAAGTCAATCTTGTTGTAGTAAATTATGGATGGGATATCAAAGAACATCGCCATTAATCCGGTAATAAACTGAAAGCAAATCAGAATCAGGATATAGGAAAGCAAATAGTAGGCAGTAGAGTGCAGGATGATGATTATAGAAGATTGCTTCTTATCCATAAGCAGTAATTAATGCTATCCATTTTATGAAAAATACTTCACTGTCATTTAAGAATTTCAATGAAGAATATCAGTAGTAAATAATCCAATAAGTTGAAAATAGATGGCCAGGTTATTGCTTAACCTGGCCATTCTGAATTATAATTTTGAAATATCAGCTATCTGCATTGTAACGTAATCTCCATTATCGAGCTTCTTTCTGACTTCCTTGAACGCTTCAATGGTGTATTTAACATCATCGAGAGTATGAACCGCGGTCGGAATAAGACGAATAAGAATAACTCCTTTAGGTACAACGGGATAGGTTACGATGGAACAGAAGATGTTGTAGTTTTCCCTGAGATCAACAGTAATGTTGGTAGCTTCGGGAATTGTGCCATTGAGCATCACAGGCGTTACTGGTGAACCTGAAGGGCCGATTTCAAAACCTGCATCAACAAGGCCTTTCTGAAGTGCATGAACAACAGTCCACAGGTTCTCTCTCAGTTCCGGGCGTGTACGCACAAGTTCCATCCTTTTTAGAGCACCTATAACCATAGACATTGGAAGTGATTTCGCAAAAATCTGACTTCTCATATTATACTTGAGGAATTCAATGATCTCCTTATTGCAGGCAACAAACCCACCAATTCCAGCCATTGCCTTTGCAAAGGTTCCGAAATACATATCAACTTGATCCTGAACACCAAAATGCTCGTCTGTTCCGGCACCGGTTGGACCCATTGTTCCAAAACCATGAGCATCGTCAATAAGAAGTCTGAAATTGAATTCACTTTTCAGTTTGACGATTTCATCAATCTTACCCAAATCTCCGGTCATTCCATAAACACCTTCAGTGATTACCAGAATTCCACCACCAGTCTGATTCGTAAGGCGGGTAGCTCTTTCAAGTCCCTTTCTCAGGTTGTCGATATTATTGTGCGGGTATACAAAGCGTTTGCCCATATGAAGGCGTAGTCCATCGATAATGCATGCATGAGCCTCACTATCATAAACAACAACATCATTCCGGTCAAGCATCGCATCAATAACTGAGAGCATTCCCTGATAACCAAAATTGAAAAGATAGGCGGCTTCCTTCTTTACATATGCAGCCAGTTCTCTTTCAAGCTGCTCATGATAGTTGGACTGTCCGCTCATCATTCTGGCTCCCATTGGATAGGCTAGACCCCATTCTGCAGAGGCTTCCGCATCGGCTTTCCTTACTTCAGGGTGATTTGCCAGACCTAGATAGTTATTTAAACTCCAGATAAGGCGTTCCTTACCCCTGAATGTCATTTTGTTACCAATCTCTCCCTCAAGTTTTGGAAACATGAAGTAACCTTCAGCTCCCTTGGCATACATCCCCAAAGGGCCAAGATTTTTTACTCTCTTCTCAAAAAGATCCACGTTTGATGATTTTAAAGGTTTCGAACGAACTGTTTTGAGCTGCAAAACTACATATTTCTTAACTAGGCACAATCCCGAATCTGAAACATTTTCAACCATATGTTGTTAGTTAAGCTCACCAATTTAGATAAGGAACTGACGAAAAATGGCAGTCGCAATTTGTCAGTTGCCAAGATTTAATATTCCTTAACATTCTTTTTTAGAAAGAAATCTTCCAGGCGTATAAATTTGTCTTCTGAATAAAGTTCAAGGCTTTGATTAGTTTATATCACCTAATGCTGCCATAACGATATTCAAATAATTATTCCAATCTCTAATCCCATTCATGGAAGTCGAGGAACAAAATAATACCGAAATAGTAATTCATTGGTTTCGAAGGGATTTAAGGCTTGAGGATAATACATCCCTTTATAAGGCACTTGAATCAGGATTCAAGGTTCTTCCTGTTTTTATTTTCGATACTGCAATTCTGTCTTCTCTTGAGAAAGATGACAGACGAATTGGATTTATTTGTGGTGTTATAGAACAACTTCAGTCGAGGCTCGCAGAATCTGGCTCTGCAATTGAATTACTTATTGGCAAACCGCTGGAAGTATTTGAGCAATTGGCAAGCAGGTTCCGAATTCATGCAGTATTTACAAATCATGACTATGAACCTTATGCCTTGGAAAGGGATGCAGTTGTAAGCGAATATCTTAATAAACTGGGCATTGGATTCCAATCATTTAAGGATCAGGTTATTTTTGAGAAAAGCGAAATACTAAATAATTCTGGCAATCCTTACACCGTTTTTACTCCTTATTCCAATAAATGGAAACAGGCTTTGAACATGCAGAGTGTTGTTTCCAAAACTATAAGCAAGGAAAAACTTTCAGCAGCACTGCTTCAATTTAAGAAGACAAAAGCTGTCATGGCTTCTGATCTGGGATTTGAAAATTGCAATGAACTTCAATTGCCGGTGATAGATGAAAAAAAAATAGCAGAATATCATCATACCCGCGATCTTCCTGCTCTGGATGCAACAACCAGACTTAGTGTGCATCTGCGTTTCGGGACTGTCAGCATTCGATCTCTGGTTTCAATGGCAAGGAGATTAAATGAGGTTTGGCTCAATGAATTAATCTGGAGGGAGTTTTTCATGCAGATACTCTGGCATTTCCCAAACGTTCAGCACAATGCCTTCAAGCCTGCCTATGACAGAATCAACTGGTTGAATCAGGAAGCTGATTTCAGAAAGTGGTGCGAAGGTGAAACGGGGTTTCCAATAGTTGATGCCGGTATGCGTGAACTTCGTGAAACCGGATTCATGCATAACAGGGTAAGAATGATTACAGCCAGTTTCCTGGTGAAGCATTTGCTCATCGACTGGCGCTGGGGCGAGGCATGGTTCGCAAGGCATCTTCTTGATTTTGAGTTATCCTCAAATAATGGAAACTGGCAATGGGCTTCAGGTTCAGGATGTGATGCAGCTCCGTATTTCAGGATTTTTAATCCTGTTTCCCAGGCTGAAAAGTTTGATCCAAAAGCAGAATATATCCGCAGATGGATTCCTGAATTTGGTTCCTCAAAATATTGCAAACCCATGATAGAATTGTCAATGTCCAGAGACCGATGCTTAAAAGCTTATGCAGTGGTGAGAAATAAATAGAGTATAGTCTCTGAGATACATTGAATTAACATATTCCATCCAATAAACGATAAAGGAGTTAAGCAACTCTTCCACACATGAAAAATGCAAGTTAATAGTCAGTCTGTCAATGTGTTTGGGTGGTAACAATAAGCTGTAGTCAACAACGTTAAATATTTCAAAGTAATTTGTACTTTTGCACCATGGTAAAAAGGCTTATTCTGTTTGTACTGGTAATCTCAGCCCTGCTGGTTTCATCCTGCAGCAAGTACCAGAAACTGCTCAAGGGATCAGATAATGAGTTGAAGTATTCAAAGGCAATTGAATACTATGATAAGGGTGAGTATTACAGGGCTCAGCAGCTGTTTGAACAGATTATTGTTTTCTTCAGGGGGACTGACCGTGCTGAGAAAATAGCTTATTACAATGCCAATTGCTATTACAAGCAGAGGGATTACATTCTTGCTGGCTATTATTTCAACAGTTTTACCTCCAGCTACCCAAGTAGTCAGTTTGCTGAGGAATGTGCATTTATGGGTGCTTATTGCAGTTACCTTGATTCTCCGGTTCCAAGCCTGGATCAGACCAACACAATGGCAGCCATTTCTTCACTTCAATTGTTTATCAATCAGTATCCGGGAAGTCAACGCCTTGATCAGTGCAATCAGTTGATAGATGAACTGAGGGCTAAACTGGAGAAAAAAGCCTTTGATATTGCAATGCTCTACTACAGGATGGATGATTACAAGGCTTCAATCCTTGCACTTAACAACCTGCTGAAAGAATACCCTGATACCAAGGACAGGGAGAAAGTTTTATACTCTCTTCTGGATTCTAAATATAAATATGCCATCAATAGTATTCCTGAAAAGAAGAAGGAGAGAATAGAAAGTGCATTGGAAGCCTATAAGGTTCTTATTTCTGAATTCCCTCAAGGTGCTTATGCAGATCAGGCTGCCCTGATAAATAAAAATCTTTTGAAAGAATCTAAGTGAATATTTGCTAACCAAGATAGATATGGATTACAAAAAGCTGAAAATCGAAACAACAACTATCACCCGTAACATGCGCGAACTGAATGCGCCAACGGAAAATATTTATGAATCCGTTGCCATTCTTGCCAAACGTGCTAATCAGATTGCTCAGGAGATCAAGGAAGAACTGAATACCAAAATCGAAGAGTTTGCTACTCCAAGTGATAATCTTGAAGAAGTTTTTGAAAACAGGGAGCAGATTGAACTTGCCAAATTCTACGAGCATCTGCCAAAACCTACACTCATTGCTACCAATGAGTTCCTGAACAATCAGGTTTTCTATCGTAATCCTATGAAGGAGAACGCAACTGACTTCTGATCCTTTAATTCATGTTGAACGGCAAGAAAATTCTTCTTGGAATTACCGGGAGCATTGCAGCCTATAAAATACCTTTCCTCATCAGGCTTCTGATCAGGGAAGGTGCTTCAGTTAGAGTGGTAATGTCACGTTCAGCATGTGATTTCGTTACTCCGCTTACTTTATCAGCCTTATCTCAATACCCCGTTGCCATTGAGCCTTTCAATCAAGCTGATGGTACCTGGCATAGTCATATCGAACTCGGTAGCTGGGCTGACCTTTTTTTATTGGCCCCTCTTTCTGCCAACACAATGGCTAAGATGGCTACCGGTATCACTGACAACCTGTTGACTGCAACATATCTTGCTTCCCGCTGCCCTGTTTTTTTTGCTCCGGCAATGGATGTTGACATGTTTGAACATCAAACAACACAGGATAACATTAAGAGACTTGTCTCTTTTGGGAATATCCTGATTGCCCCGAATAAAGGTGAACTTGCCAGCGGATTAACTGGGTATGGGCGAATGGAAGAACCTGATCAGATTGTATCCATCCTGAAAGAACACTTTTCACGAAGCCTTGACCTGAAAGGCAAAAAGGTTTTGATATCAAGTGGTCCTACAGTTGAAGCTATTGATCCGGTTCGGTTTATCAGTAATCACTCATCCGGTCTAATGGGAAATTCTCTTGCACTTGAGGCTGCCAACAGAGGTGCAGAGGTAATGCTCGTGAGTGGACCGGTACATGAACTGCCTGCACATCCATTGATCTCCATTACCCGCATAGGAACTGCAGAAGAAATGTATAATGAATGCATTTCCCTGTTCCCTGAAGCCGATATCTCGATAATGGCTGCAGCTGTTGCTGATTATGTGCCTCAAAATCCTGAATCTCAGAAAATCAAGAAATCAGATCCTGAAATCATTCTTAAGCTGGTCCGTTCAAGGGATATCGTAAAGAAAATGGGCGAAATCAAAAAATCCGGACAGCTCTTAATCGGATTTGCTTTGGAAACTGATAACGAAATTGATAACGCTAAATCAAAGCTGCATACCAAAAACCTTGATTTCATCGTTCTTAATTCAATGAAGAACGAAGGGGCCGGATTTGCCAAACCGACAAATCAGGTCACTATTCTTGATAATAAAGGCAATTCCAGGAAATATGACCTAAAGTCAAAGCCTGCTGTTGCTGCAGATATATTTGATTATCTGAGGGATTTTACTGCTTAAACAATAAGGAAATTTAACCATTATACGATGATTCGTCGCAACCTGCTTATTCTTCTGTTTCTTGCACCAGTCGTAATGTTTGGACAGGAATTCATCTGTCAGGTACAGGTGAATGCCCCTCAGGTGGAAGGTACAGAGAAAAAAGTGTTTCAGACCTTGCAACAAACTATATACGAATTTGTAAATAACAGAAAGTGGACTAATTACGTCTACAGACCTGAAGAAAGAATTGAGTGTTCAATGATGATTACAATTACTGACAGGATTTCATCCGATCAGTTTAAAGGCAAGATTAATGTTGTTCTTCAGCGTCCTGTCTACAAAACTTCATACAATACTACTGTTCTGAATTACCTTGACAAGGATTTCGACTTTAAATATGTAGAGTTTGAGCCTCTTGAATTCAATGATGATACCTATACTTCGAACCTGACTTCAGTGCTGGCTTTTTATTCCTATATCTTTCTCGGACTGGATGCGGAAACTATGACGAAATATGGTGGAACACCTTATTTTGAAAAAGCACGTGCCGTTGTGAATGCTGCACAGAATGCCCCGGAAAAAGGCTGGAAAGCATTTGAGAGTATGAAAAACCGTTACTGGATGGTTGAAAACCTTCTTAACAGCGCTTACAGCCCACTGCGGGAAGGAATCTATCTTTACCACCGAACCGGACTTGATGTAATGACTGATAACATTGACCTTGGCAGATCTTCAATTAATGACTGTCTTGAAGGTTTTCAGCGTGCCGGACGTGAAAAGCCGGGTCTCTTCATTCTTCAACTTATGATGGATGCCAAAAGGGATGAACTTATCAATGTTTATTCACAGGCCTCTCCAATGGATAAAACCAAAGCCGTCAATATTCTTAAGGAACTTGACCCGGCAAACTCCTCGAAATATCAACAGATTATGCAACAGTCAGGAGGGGGCAAATAAGATCTGTTTGGTTTTCTTTTCCTATATTTGCTTAAATTGATAGTTTACCCGACATGCTTCTGCACCTATCGGTAGAGAATTATATATTAATTCAGAGCCTCGAATTGGGGTTTCATGAAGGCTTTACTGCCATCACCGGTGAAACGGGTGCAGGTAAGTCGATCATGGTTGGTGCATTGAATCTGGTATTGGGTCAAAGAGCAGATACACAAGTGTTAAGGGATAAGAACCAGAAATGTATCATCGAAGCTGGTTTTTCCGTGGATGGATATGGACTCGAGCCATTATTCAATCAATATGACCTTGATTTTGAAAAGGTTTCCCTGTTTCGAAGGGAAATAACCCCGCAGGGAAAATCCAGGGCTTTTATTAATGATACTCCTGTAAACCTTTCTACCTTGAAAGAGTTTGGAGATCGGCTGCTGGATATCCACTCCCAGAATCAAACACTCGAACTGAATGAGTCTGGCTTCCAGCTTGAAATGCTCGATTCCTATTCTGGCTCAGCATCCGATCTGGATGAATATGCCAAATGCTTTGAATTATATCAGAAGCAGATTAAGGAACTAAAGGTTTTGCAGGATGCTGAACACAAATCAGACATCGACAGGGAATATCTGGAGTTCCAGTTTGGAGAGCTATCTTCCGCGAACCTTACTGAAAATGAACAATCAGAGGCTGAAGCAGAACTTGAAGTACTTACTCATGCTGAAGATATTCGGTCAAGACTTTATTCAGCCTTGCTTGTTTTGCATGAAAATGATTCCAGTGTCATTTCAGGATTGTCGGAAGCGAAGCAGTCACTTGATCAGGCAAGCCGGTTCAGCAATGCAATAGCACCTTATTTTGACCGTTTGGATGCCTGTTATATTGAACTTAAGGAACTCGCCAGAGAGCTATCGTCCTATGCTGATAGTGTACAATCAGATCCTGAAAGACTTCAGCGTCTGTCCGACAGACTTGATCAGATATACAGGCTTGAGCAAAAGCACAAGGTATCCACAGTTTCTGAACTCCTGAGTATTCAGTCTGAATTAAGCAATAGCTTGTCGGAACTGGGATCTTTAAAAGACAAGATCGAAATTCTTAAAATTCAAATTGATAATCAGAAAGCAGCACTTACAGCATTGGCTGCAGGACTTACAAAAAAGCGTACTGCAGCAATACCTGGTATTGAAAAGGAGATGGATGCTATCCTCGCTGATTTGGGAATGCCTTCGGCTCGTTTCAGGATTAATTTAACTTCCCTTTCAGACTTCTCAGGAAGAGGTCTGGATAAGGTTGATTTCCTCTTTTCTGCCAATAAGGGAGGCGAAATGAAGGAAATTCACAAGGCTGCTTCCGGTGGTGAGCTAAGTCGGCTGATGCTTGCAATAAAATCCCTGATAGTTTCCAGAAGTATGCTGCCAACTGTTCTTTTCGATGAAATCGATTCAGGGGTTTCAGGAGAAATTGCCGGAAAAATTGGGAACATCATGAAACGGATGTCCAAAACAGTTCAGGTAGTGGCCATTACCCATCTTCCCCAGATTGCCGCCAAATGCAATCAGCATTTGCTTGCCTTCAAAAAGGAAGATGATAAGGGTACCATTTCCAGTCTGCGGATTTTGGATAACGAAGAACGAATCAATGAAGTCGCCAGAATGCTGAGCGATCATAAAATAACTGATACCTCAAGAGCTGCTGCACTCGAACTCATGAGTGCGACCGGCAATTGAAATTTATAACCCGAAAAATTCAAAACTATGTCATATAATCTACTGAAAGGAAAAAAAGGAATCATCTTCGGTGCATTGAACGAAAAGTCAATAGCCTGGAAAACTGCAATCAGGGCACATGAAGAAGGTGCTGAATTCGTACTCACCAATACAGCCATGGCGCTCAGGATGGGTGATACCCACCAGCTGGCAGAAGCTACCAATTCAATTGTGGTCGCTGCGGATGCAACCAGCGTGAAAGATCTTGAAAACCTGTTCAATGTAACTATGGAACATTTCGGGGGCAAAATCGACTTCATCCTTCACTCTATTGGTATGTCGCCAAACGTCAGGAAAAAAATTCCCTATGATGACCTTAATTATGAATTCTATTTGAAAACGCTTGATATTTCAGCAATTTCATTTCATAAGGTTATCCAGATGGCCAAGAAACTGGATGCATTGAATGAATGGGGCTCTATCGTTGCATTATCTTATATTGCTGCACAACGCACCCTTTTCGAATACAATGATATGGCAGATGCTAAGGCAGCTCTTGAGAGCATTGCCCGCAGTTTTGGATATATCTATGGAAGAGAGAAGAAAATCAGGATAAACACCATTTCACAGTCACCTACAGTAACAACTGCTGGTTCCGGAGTGAAGGGATTTGATGGACTAATGGACTTTACCGAGAGAATGTCACCACTTGGCAATGCAACAGCTGAAGAATGTGCAGATTACTGCATTACTCTATTCAGCGACCTTACAAAGAAGGTTACCATGCAAAACCTGTTCAATGACGGCGGTTTCTCTAGTATGGGTATGAGCTACAGGGCTATGCATATGTACAATAAAAGCCTTGAGTGCAAGGATTGTCATACCAACCCTTTTGAGGAGGATGACAGTCTTCCTGCTAAGTAAGGATTCAAAATATGATGGAAAAGGCTGGAGTAATCCAGCCTTTTTCTTTAGGAGGGATCGAATTGAATCGAATATCCATATCCCGTTGATTCTGTTGGGCTTGACGTGGATTTAGGACCAGTAGATGGGGGAGGAGTAGAGGTTGTATAGTTTAGCTGAACAGAAGGAACTGGTTTCAGATGAGCAGGCAATTCAAATCTGATTCTGGTTTTCATCCTCGTCTTCATCCTGATTCCCTTATTTCTTTCAGGATCATATCTCAGCATATGCACCAGCCTGACAGCTTCCTCATCGCATCCATACCCAATTCCATGAATTATCTCTATGTCGCCAACAGTTCCAATGTTATCAACGGTGTACTGCATGTATACCGTTCCTTCTATCTGGTTTTTCAGTGCCTCTTCAGGATAGGAAAGATTATCCATAATAAATTGAACAAATGCAGTCTTGCCACCCGGATAGGTGGGTATCTTCAGATGCCTGCTGCTCTTTTGTGATTTATCCTTTTGATGTTTCATAGTCCGTAGATTGCAAACTTAACTCAATTTTCTATTTCTTTCCTCATTCAGGCATTCTTCAAGGGACTTCAATTGTGTAGTTATACTTGAATTGTTGATATTAATCCACGTTTTATTAACAACTGATTTATTTCCTTTGGAAGATTTGAGTTTATTATTAACTTCATTTTTCTATTTTTGCACCGACCGAACTAATATTTACATATTAGAATAGGTGCATGCATTCATCCTGAACAAATCAAAAAATATGAAGTATAGAATTGTTGTATTAGCGAAACAAGTGCCCGATACCCGTAATGTAGGTAAGGACGCTATGAAGGCCGATGGAACGGTTAACCGTGCAGCATTACCGGCTATTTTCAATCCTGAAGATTTAAATGCCCTCGAACAAGCTCTGCGTATCAAGGATCGTTTTCCGGGTTCGGAAGTGATTATCCTGACCATGGGCCCATTCCGTGCAGCTGAAATCATAAGGGAGGCAATGTATCGTGGTGCTGACAGGGGATATCTGATTACTGACCGTAAGTTCGCTGGTAGTGATACTCTGGCTACTTCTTATGCTATTTCATTGGCTGTGAAGAAACTGGTTCCATATCATTTCGTAATTTCAGGCAGGCAGGCTATTGATGGCGATACTGCTCAGGTTGGTCCCCAGACTGCTGAAAAACTTAACCTGCCTCAGGTTACCTATGCAGAAGAAATCCTTGATATTCAGGACAATAATGTCACAATCAAGAGAAGGCTCGAAAGGGGAGTGGAAGTTGTTAAATCCGCTATTCCTGTTGCTGTTACCGTTCATGGTTCAGCAGCATCATGCAGGCCCCGACTGGCAAAACTCGTAATGAAGAACAAACACGCCAGAACTGTAACTGAACTACAGGAAGAAACAAAGGATTATACTGATTTATATACTCATCGTCCATACCTCCAGATTGAAGAATGGACTGTTGCCGATCTTAATGCAGATGTTGAGATGCTTGGATTATCCGGATCTCCAACAAAAGTAAAGAAGATTGAAAACGTGGTTCTTGCTCACAAAGACAGTAAGAAACTCACCTCCGATGATAAAGACCTGGATTGGTTAATGCAGGAACTTATCAGCAGCCACGTTATCGGGTAATTTGATTTCAGTTGAACCGTAAAAAAGTCTAATCGTGAATAATATATTTGTCTATTGTGAGGTTTCAGAAGAAAGAAACATCGCAGATGTAAGTCTGGAATTGTTGTCAAAGGGCAGGAAACTGGCCAATGAGCTTGGTGTTAAACTTGAAGCTGTTGTGCTGGGCTCCAAAGTGGAAAAACTTGAAGAATCTCTTTTCCCATATGGTGTTGATGTAATCCATTATGCCGATGACAAAAGGCTGTTTCCCTTCCTTACACTTCCTCATTCCAGGATTCTAATCCATATTTTTCAGGAAGAAAAACCGGAAATCGTTCTTTTTGGGGCTACCAGCATTGGTCGTGATATCGCACCAAGAATTGCATCAGCCTTGAAATGCGGACTTACAGCTGATTGCACCAGTCTTGAGATTGGTAACCATACAGAAAACCGCACCCAGAAAGAATACAAGAACCTGCTTTATCAGATTCGTCCTGCATTTGGAGGAAATATTATCGCCACCATCATTAATCCCGATACCAAGCCTCAAATGGCTACTGTAAGGGAAGGCGTTATGAAGAAGGAAATCGTAAATGCTTCCTACAAAGGCGTTTTAAAGACAATCGATCCTAAATCTCTGCTTAAGGATGAGGATTTTGCCGTTTCAATCATCGAAAGGCATATTGAAAAGAGCAAGGTAAATATTAAGAACGCCGGAATTATTATCTCCGGAGGATACGGTGTTGGCTCCAAGGAGAATTTCAAACTGCTTTATGGCCTTGCTGATGTGCTGGGCGCTGAAGTAGGAGCAACCCGTGCTGCTGTTGATGCTGGCTTTGAAGATCATGAAAGGCAGATTGGCCAGACAGGTGTAACCGTCCGCCCCAAGCTTTACATTGCCTGCGGTATTTCCGGCGCTGTTCAGCATAGAGCAGGTATGGACCAGTCCGCTCAGATTATTTCAATCAATACAGATCCCAATGCACCTATAAATGCGATTGCAGATTATACAATTATTGGAAGCGTAACTGATGTAATTCCAAAATTGATCAAGTATTATCGCAAGAATACCAAATAATTAATAATCTGTAAGTTAATTTAGGTCATTTAAATCATAACTTGAATAAAAATGGAAAACTTTTATACTGATAATCCCCATCTTAAATTTCATCTTCAACATCCTTTGATGGAGAAAATCGTCAGGCTCAAGGAAAATAATTACTCTGAACATGAAGCTTTTGACTATGCACCAATGGATTTTGAGGATGCAGTCGACAGCTATGACAAGGTTCTTGAGATTGTAGGTGAAATTTGTGGTGAAGTGATTGGCCCCAATGCCGAATCAGTAGACCATGAAGGTCCGCAGCTCATCGACAATGAAGTAAAATATGCCCGTGGTACTCAGGAAAACCATGATGTACTGACCAAGGCAGGCCTTATTGGAATGTCATTGCCAAGAGAATATGGTGGTTTGAACTTCCCGATGGTCCCTTATGTAATGGCAGCAGAACTGGTTTCAAGGGCTGATGCCGGTTTCGCAAATATCTGGGGACTTCAGGATTGTGCAGAAACTATTCATGAGTTCGCTTCTGAAGAAATTAAAGCAGAATTCCTTCCAAGATTCAACAAGGGTGCAACTGCAGCAATGGATCTTACTGAGCCGGATGCAGGAAGTGATTTGCAGGCTGTTCAGCTTAAAGCAACCTATGATGCCCAGAAAGAAACATGGTTCCTTAATGGTGTTAAGCGCTTTATCACGAATGGTGACGCAGATATTTCTCTCGTTCTGGCCCGTTCAGAAGAAAATACAACCGATGCCCGAGGACTTTCGCTTTATGTATATGATAGGACACATAAGGCCGTTAGTGTCAGGCGTATTGAAAACAAACTTGGTATAAAGGGATCTCCAACCTGTGAACTGGTGTTCAAAAATGCTCCTGCCAAATTGGTTGGAGAAACCAAACTGGGCCTTATAAAATATGTAATGTCGCTGATGAATTCAGCTCGATTGGGAGTTGGAGAACAGTCAGTTGGAATTGCGGAGGCTGCTTTCAGAGAATCAGTAAAATATGCCAGGGAGCGTGAACAGTTTGGAAAAGCTATTATTCAGTATCCAGCTGTTTATGAAATGCTGACGATGATGAAGGTTAAGGTGGACAGTATTCGCTCACTGCTTTATGAAACCGCCAGGTATGTTGATATGTATAAAGCCTATACTTTTATTCAGCATGACCGCAAGCTTGAAGCTCAGGAACGTGATGAAATGAAGTATTACCAGAAGAATGCTGATGTCCTGACACCTCTGCTTAAGCTTTTCGCAAGTGAATACTGTAACCAGATTGCCTATGATGCTATTCAGATTCATGGCGGAACTGGCTACATGAAGGATTTCCCTGTTGAACGTATTTTCCGGGACGCCAGGATTACAACTATCTATGAAGGAACTTCCCAGTTGCAGGTTGTAGCAGCGATAAGGGGAGTAACAAATGGTTCCTATCTGAAACTCATGAAGGAGCATTCAGAAAGAGCCGTAAAACCTGAACATGAATATCTGAAGAGTCTCCTTGAGAAGATGACTGATCAGTATGCCAAGACTGTAGAAAAGGTAACTGAATTTGGTGACAATGAATATATTGATTATCAATCCCGCAGGCTCGTTGAAATGGCTGGTAATATTATTATTGGTTATCTTGTACTTGAAGATGCAGCCCGTGATGCGCAGTATACCAACAGTGCCGATATGTTCATCAGAAAAGGAAGGGCTGAGAATATCGCCAGTGTTAGCTATATCAACAACTCTCATCCCAAGGATCTTGGTGATTTCAAAATGATATAATTCAATCAAAAAAAATAGCCGGTAGCAATACCGGCTATTTTTTTTGTTCATTGATTGACTCTATTCCTTTAACGATTTAGTTTCCCCCTTCATTGAGGGAACAACTTCAATTGAAATATCACTCAACTCAGAATTGAAATCAATCTTGATCGAATCACCTTCCTTCAGATTAGTTTTAATAATCTCTTCTGCAAGGGTATCCTCAATGTACTTCTGGATTGCTCTCTTCAATGGCCTCGCTCCGAACTGTTCATCCCAGCCTTTGTCAACTATGTAATCCTTGGCCGCATCAGTAATTGCAGGTTCATAACCCATTTTGCGAATGCGGTTGAACAGATTCCTGAGTTCAATATCAATAATCTTGTGGATATCTTCACGATTGAGTGATTCAAAGATTACCACATCATCAATCCTGTTCAGGAACTCAGGAGCAAAAGCTTTCTTGAGAGCACTTTCAATAACACTCTGGGCAATTTCCGAACCTTGGTTCTGTTTGGCGGAAGTGCTGAATCCAACACCACTGCCAAAGTCCTTCAGCTGGCGTGAGCCAATATTGGAGGTCATAATCACAATAGTGTTTTTAAAGTCAACCCTGCGTCCAAGACTGTCCGTTAAAACACCGTCATCCAGCACCTGCAGAAGAATGTGGAATATATCAGGATGAGCTTTCTCAATTTCATCAAGCAGCACGATAGAGTAGGGGCGACGACGGACTTTTTCAGTCAGTTGACCTCCTTCTTCATATCCAACATAACCCGGAGGAGCTCCTACAAGGCGGGATACAGCAAATTTTTCCATGTACTCACTCATATCAATGCGAACAAGTGCATCTTCAGAGTCAAAAAGATATCTTGCCAGAACCTTGGCTAAATGGGTTTTTCCAACTCCTGTTGGTCCCAGAAATATGAAAGTTCCAATTGGTTTATTTGGATCCTTGAGGCCTGCGCGATTTCTGCGGATGGCTTTAACAACCTTCTTGATGGCATCTTTCTGTCCGATAACTGAATCAGCAAGTTCTGATTCCATATTCAGCAAACGATCACTCTCGTTTTGAGCTATCCTCTGAACAGGAACACCTGTCATCATAGCAACGACTTCAGCAACATTTTCAGAAGAAACAGTTTCGCGGTTAATTCTAGATTCATCTTCCCACATCTTCTTCTGCAATTCAAGCTCACCCTGAAGTTTGCGTTCAGTATCCCTGAATTTTGCAGCTTCTTCAAATTTCTGGCCCTTAATAGCCTTCATTTTTTTCTGGCGTGCATCTTCAATCTGGCTTTCTATATTGATGATTTCAACAGGAACATGCATATTTGAGATATGAACACGAGCTCCGGCTTCATCAAGTGCATCAATAGCCTTGTCAGGAAGATAGCGGTCGGAAATATATCGGTTGGTAAGGGATACACAAGCATCAATAGCTTCAGGAGTGTACTTAACCAAGTGGTGATCTTCGTATTTTTCCTTGATCTGATTCAGGATTTCAATAGTTTCTTCGGGAGACGTAGGATCTACAAGCACCTTCTGGAATCTGCGCTCAAGTGCACCATCCTTTTCGATATACTGCCTGTATTCATCAAGTGTAGTTGCTCCGATGCACTGGATTTCACCTCTGGCCAATGCCGGTTTGAACATATTAGAAGCATCGAGAGATCCTGATGCATTTCCGGCACCAACAATGGTGTGAATTTCATCAATGAACAGAATGATATCCCGGTTTTTTTCCAGTTCATTCAAAACTGCTTTCATTCTTTCTTCGAACTGTCCGCGATACTTTGTTCCGGCAACAAGAGAAGCAAGATCAAGAGTGAATACCCTTTTGTTGAATAAGGCCCTGGATACGCGACGCTGGACAATTCTCAAGGCAAGTCCTTCTGCAATTGCAGATTTACCTACACCAGGCTCACCAATTAATATGGGATTATTCTTTTTCCTGCGGCTCAGAATCTGGGAGATTCGTTCAAGCTCTTTTTCTCTGCCAACGATAGGGTCAAGGCGGCTTTCTTCGGCTGCCCGGGTAAGGTCGCGTCCAAAGTTATCCAATACCGGAGTTTTGGATTTTGATTCACCAGCTTTTTTAATTCCACCCAATCCTCCAGCATCGTCAGGATCTTCGTCCTGTGTTCCTCCGGGAAGTTCATCCCTGAAATCCATATTGCTGCTTGAGCTGGATTCCTTCTGCTCATTTATGCCGGAATCATCCATTGACAGCAGATAGGAGCGTACTTCTTCCTTCACGATATCATAAGTTACATTGCTCTTGCCAAGACTTCTGGTAACCAGGTTATCATCATCCTTAAGGATGGCAAGCAACAGGTGTTCAGTGCCAATAAGCTCACTGTTGAAGAGTTTTGCTTCAAGATAGGTTAGTTTCAACGCCCTTTCAGCTTGCTTGACCAAAGGCAGATTCTCAGCTTCCTTATCACGTTTGGCATGATTCGCTACTGCAGTTTCTATTGTTCTTTTAATTTCATTAACATCAACATTGAGGTATCCAAGTATACGCAATGCAAGACCTTCCCCCTCCCTGATTATGCCTAATAAAAGATGCTCAACGCCAATATAATCGTTGCCAAGCCTGACAGCTTCTTCTCTGCTGAAAGCAAGAACATCCTTCACTCGTTGCGAAAATTTAGCTTCCATTTATGGTTGGTTTCCTTTCTTCTTTATAAGAGTTTTCTTCAAAAAAATTCAGTACAAAAATACGGTTTTAATACGATGCAGATATTCTTAAAACAGACTTCCCGATGAATAGTTTAAAATTACCTTAATCAGATTTCCAATCTTTCAGTCAGTTGTTAATTTTTCAACACCAAAATGTTAGTAAACCTTAATAAAATCAAAGCTTCTACCTGTTCTTGTATTGATAAAAAGGCTATCTTCGTATTTCTAGATGAAAAAACATAACTAATTAATATTCTTATAGTTGCGAAATGGATAATATTCAGGAAGGCGAGAGGATTGTAAAGGTAAATATTGAGAATCAAATGAAATCGGCCTACATTGACTATTCAATGTCGGTTATAGTTTCCAGGGCACTTCCGGATGTAAGGGATGGATTCAAACCTGTCCACAGGAGAGTACTCTTCGGAATGCTTGAATTAGGCGTTTTATCAAATCGTCCCTACAAGAAATCAGCCCGTATTGTTGGAGAGGTATTGGGAAAATACCATCCTCATGGTGACAGCTCAGTATATGATGCCATGGTCCGTATGGCACAGGAATGGTCGTTGAGATATCCACTTGTTGACGGACAGGGAAACTTTGGCTCCATTGATGGTGACAGCCCTGCAGCAATGCGTTACACAGAAGCCAGGCTCAGGAAGATATCCGAGGAACTTCTCGCTGATATTGACAAGGAAACTGTTGATTTCAGGCTTAATTTCGATGATACATTGGAAGAGCCCACCGTTCTTCCTGCAAAAGTCCCGAATCTCCTGATCAATGGTTCTTCAGGAATTGCGGTTGGTATGGCTACCAATATACCACCACATAACTTAACTGAAGTTATAAATGGTTGTGTTGCATTCATAGAGAACCGTGATATTACCATTGAAGAACTCATGCAGTTCATCACAGCACCTGATTTTCCAACAGCTGGCATAATTTATGGCTATGATGGGGTGCGGGAAGCATACGAAACCGGAAGGGGTAGAGTGCTGATGCGTGGTGAAACCACTATTGAAACTGATGAAAAGGGTCGCGAATGCATCATTGCAACTTCAATACCCTACCAGGTCAACAAGGCCGAAATGATTAAAAAGACGGCAGATCTGGTTAATGATAAGAAGATTGAAGGTATTCATGATATTCGTGACGAAAGTGACAGGAACGGACTAAGGATTGTTTATGAACTGAAAAAAGATGCAGTTCCCAATGTTGTTCTGAACAAGCTTTATCAATACACCGGACTTCAGACATCATTCAGCACTAATTGCATAGCATTGGTTAAAGGTCGTCCTTACCAGCTGAATCTGAAGCAATTGATTGGCTATTTCATCGACCATCGCCATGAAGTTGTAATTCGCAGGACACGATACGAACTTAAGGAAGCGGAGAAAAGAGCCCATATCCTTGAAGGATTGCTGATTGCCATTGATAATATTGATGAGGTGATCAGGATGATTCGTGAATCCAAGACTCCTGATATTGCCAGGACAAGCTTGATGGAAAGATTTGAACTGTCTGAAATTCAGGCCAGGGCTATTCTTGATATGAGGCTTCAGCAGCTTACAGGCCTGCGCAGGGAAGAACTTCGCAAGGAATATGAAGAGCTCCTCAAAATGATTGATTACTACAAGAGCATCCTTGCTGACGAAAACCTCAGAATGGAGATCATCAAGAATGAATTGCTTGAAATCAAGGAAAAATATGGAGATGCCCGCAGAACCAGGGTTGAGCACACAGCCAAGGATTTCAGGATTGAAGATACTATTGCCGATGAAGCAGTTGTAATTACTATATCCCATATGGGTTATATAAAGCGCACAGCTCTGGCTGAATACAAGCGCCAGAATAGGGGAGGGCGGGGAACCAGAGGATCGGATATCCGGGATGAAGATTTCCTTGAACACCTCTATATAGCTACTGCTCATAATTACATGCTTTTCTTTACTGAAAAAGGCAAGTGCTTCTGGCTCAGAGCATTTGAAATTCCAGAAGGAAGTAAGATTTCGAAGGGAAGAGCAATTCAGAACTTGTTGAATATAGAATCCGATGATAAGGTTAGAGCAATCATTAACCTTAAGGATTTGAAGGATGAAGATTATGTAAACAACAACTTCATCATTCTATGTACAAGTAAGGGAACCATTAAGAAAACCTCACTCGAGGCATATTCCCGCCCAAGGGTTAATGGAATTAATGCCATTAATATTGTTGAAGGGGATCAGCTTCTGGAAGCCAGACTGACCGATGGAAAGAATGAGATAGTTATGGCCCTCAAATCAGGTCGTGCTATTCGTTTCAATGAAGCCAACGTCAGACCAATGGGTAGAAATGCTACGGGTGTGAGGGGCATCTCACTCTCGGGAAAGACCGATGAGGTTATTGGCATGATATGTGTAAACAGCGACGAGGAAGATATCCTTGTTGTATCTGAAAATGGATATGGCAAGAGGTCCAAGCTTGATGATTACCGAGTAACCAATAGGGGAGGCAAAGGTGTAAAAACCATCAACATTACTGATAAAACAGGAAAACTGATTGCCATCAAAAATGTAACCGACAATAATGACCTGATGATTATCAACAAATCAGGGATTATTATCAGAATGGCAGTTATGGATCTCAGGATTATGGGTCGCGCAACTCAAGGCGTTCGACTGATTAATCTGAAGGATGATGATGCAATTGCAGCTGTTGCAAAAGTAGAAGTTGATGAAGATGATATCCTTGATGAACAGTTGGATGGAATGCCATTAAATGATGATGAAACATCAGAATTTGAAAGTTCAGAAGATTCTCCTGCTAGTGAACAGTCTGGAAACGAACCTCCGGCAGAAACAATTGAAGAATAAGTTGCTTTGGAACACCCTGCTTTTGTTCAAGTTAGTATATTTGCAGCGTTTTTCGTGGAAATATTTCCAAATTAAACATCATAATTCGGGAACACTAAACCTAAATACTTCAAAATGAAAAGAAACATTTTAGTTCTGGCTTGTCTTCTGATCTTTGGCGTATCATTTGCCCAAATGAAAAAAGATCGGACATCAGCCTATAATTATTGGCAAAAAGGCGATCTGGTTAAAGCTAAGGAGTACATTGACAAAGCCACAGCTTACCCAGAGGCAGCAACCGATGCCAAAGTATGGTTTTACAAAGGTGGAATATACCTTGACTTGCAACTAAAGCCTGAATTCAAGATTCTGGCTCCGGATGCACTCAATGTTGCATTTGATTCATACAATAAATCCAAAGAACTGGATGTTAAGAATGAATACAAAAGCGATATCATGCTAAGAATGCAAACCATTGGAGGACAATTATTTAATGAAGGCATTAATTATTTTCAAGCCAATGATGTTGATAATGCTCAGAAGTACTTTGACAGGGCTATACAGATTGGAAAGGATAATAATGTTATTGATACTCTTGCAATCTATGGATCAGCTTTATGCTATGAGAAAAAGAATGATAAGCCAAAAGCAATCGCATTATATTCTGACCTGGTTGGCATGCAGATGAAGGAACCCAGCATCTATTCATCACTGTGTATGCTGTATAAGGAAACTGGCGATTTTGCTAAAGCAACCAGCACAATCAATGATGGACTGGCAAAATTCCCAGGCAATAATGATTTGATTATTAATCAGGCTAATCTGTATATTTCTTCAAATCAGCACGATAAAGCATTGGAAAGCCTAAAGATTGCAAAGGAAAAAGAACCAGGAAACACTTCAATTCTTTATGCAATAGGGGTTACCTATGATTTGCTCAAGAATGATACAAATCTTTCACTTGAAAAACGCAATTATTACTTTACTGAAGCTGTTAAAGCTTATGAAAATACTATAAGTGTTGATCCTAAGTATTTTGATGCTTTATTCAATTTAGGAGTTCTTTACTTTAATAAGGGCGGCGATTACATTAATGAAGCTAATAAGCTTCCATTAAGCAAGGAAAAGGAATATCAGGAATTTTTAGCTAATGGTAAAGAAAACCTGCGTAAGGCATTACCTTATTTTGAATCTGCTGAAACTTTGAATGGGACTGATAAACAACTATTGGTTTCTCTCAAGGAAATCTATACTCGCTTGGAGATGATGGATAAATTAAAAGCTGTCAATGCAAAGCTTTAATTATCTGCTAATGAATTAATAGAAGGAGGCTAGTGGTTACATTAGCCTCCTGATTTTTATATTTTCTATTTAACATAATATAAATTATAGGTTAATTGGGGCGCTAGTAAATTCAGGTAATATCGCCAATAATGCTGTAAGGCTTTGTCTCGTTATACCTGAGGCCTACATTAAATAATCCTTGAAATAAATTACATGATTCCACAAAATTTTTCTATTTTTAATGAAACCATTTCTCGCATCTAATGATTCTACTGCGCAGGATTTTATTAGCTATCTTGCTATTGCTAATTGTATTTGTCTCGATTGCTTTTCTGTTACCCAGGAAAATTAATATCAGACATTCAGTTAGCATTTCATCTCAGCGTGTTATTGTTTTTGATCAACTTTCGAAACTTTCGAACTGGCCAAACTGGTTCCAACTAAAAACTGTATCTGGCCTTGAAAAAACCGGCAGTAAGAAATGGACTATTTTGCAGGATGGTATGGTTGCAGATTATAGCAACTTATCTTTCCATATTTCCCGGTCTTATTCTTATGATTCTTTGTTTGTCGATGTAACTTCCTTAAAAGGCATTGATTTACAAGCTCTTATATTAGTTTTTGATACAATATCCGGTTGCACTGTTAATTGCACCCTGCAGTTTGATCTGGGTACAAATCCTATTAACCGTTGGTTCGGATGGAAAATCAGGCAATCGGCCGAAAAGTCACTTAGGCAAGCCATGCAAAACCTAAATAACTATGCTTCAGGACTTCCGGTTTCAAAAATAAAGGTTGGCCAAAGTTCACTAAAGGCATTTAATGCTTTGGTAATCAGAGATACCTCAACAATAGAGATGTTGGATAAGAAACTGGCTACAATGTATAAAAAGCTTTCAGCTTCCTTGTTAAGGCAAAAACTAAAACCAACAGGCCCACCATTCCTCATTTACTATTCTATCCAATCCAAAAGTCTGGATATTGAAGCTGGAATTCCCATTAACAGCACTGCTAAATCGGATAAAATGGTTGACTATAAAGAATTCAGTCACCAAAATATAATCAAAGCATCAGTTTTTGGGAAACAAGATAAGACTTTAGTATACAATGCATTAGAGTATTATGCCAAGGGGAATAAAATAAATATTTCCGAACCAGTTTGGGAAATCTATTTAACTGACCCCGTATCTGTGCCTGACTCCAATAATTGGCAAACCGAAATCTTCTACCCTATTTCTTTTAATAGTCCTATAAAATAAACACCTATCCATGTCAAAACTTGTCAATAAGACCCCTACCCTGCTTCAATTAGATCCATGGCTTCAACAAGTTGAAAGTGAAGTAATTGATAGACAGGAGCGTTTTTATGCCCGACTTGCTTATATAGAGAGCCATTCCAAAGGATTAAAGTCATTTGCTTCTGCATATGAGTATTACGGAATACATTTTCTTGAAAAGGAGAACTGCTGGGTATACAGGGAATGGGCTCCATCGGCAAATGCATTGTTTCTTACCGGTGAATTCAATGGTTGGAATACAACTTCTCATCCACTGGAACGAATCGACAATGGTAATTGGCAAATAAAACTAGATTATGAACAGCATAAAGATCGGTTTACCCATGGAAGCAAGTATAAAGTATTGGTAAACAGTGATTTTGGTTCATATTTGAGAATTCCAGCCTTTGTTACCAGGGTTATACAGGATGATGATACCAAGAACTATTCTGCTCAATTGTGGTTTCCCAAACCATTCGACTGGCGTAAGGATAATTTCGATAGTAGTAAGTTGGGTGCCTTATTGATTTATGAGGCTCATGTTGGAATGGCTCAGGAAAAGGAAGGACTTGGGAGTTATCGGGAATTTATTGATACAGTCCTGCCTCGTATTAAAGCTGCGGGTTATACTGCTATTCAACTTATGGCAATACAGGAGCATCCTTATTACGGTTCCTTTGGCTACCATGTGTCAAGTTTCTATGCACCCTCATCAAGGTTTGGAGAACCTGAAGACCTCAAGGAACTAATTCGGACTGCGCATCAAATGGGTTTGGCCGTGATCATGGATATTGTCCATTCCCATACAGTTAAAAATATGCATGAAGGGCTTAACAGATTTGATGGGTCTGAAAATCAATACTTCCATGCAGGTGAGCGTGGAGATCATCCGCAATGGGATTCGAAATTATTTGACTATGGTAAACCGGAGGTGATGCAGTTCCTATTGTCTAATGTCAAGTACTGGATTGATGAATTTCATTTTGATGGTTTCAGATTTGACGGAGTTGGATCCATGCTGTATTTTCATCATGGTAATGCCCCCATTGATTCAATTCAGAAGTACTTTACTGAAGGTGTGGAATGGGATGCAATTGTTTATCTGCAATTGGCCAATTTCCTCGCCCATAGCCTGAAGCCTGGTATTATTACTATTGCTGAGGATGTAACCGGCATGCCGGGGCTCACTGTTCCTGTACCTGAAGGGGGAATAGGGTTTGATTACCGTCTTGGTATGGGAATACCTGATTTCTGGATTAAGTATTTAAAAGATTTTCATGATGAAGACTGGAGTATTGAGGAGATTTGGCACGTTTTAAATGACAGACTTCCATATGTCAGGACAGTTGGTTACTGTGAATCACATGATCAGGCTCTTGTTGGAGATAAAACCCTTGCCTTCAGATTAATGGATAAGGAAATGTATTTCCATATGCAGGTAAATGACCCGGATCCTATCATTGATCGTGGAATGGCATTGCACAAAATGATCAGGTTAATAACTATTACGCTTGGAGGGCAAGCATACCTCAATTTTATGGGCAATGAGTTCGGACATCCGAATGGATTGATTTCCCAAGGGAAGGCAATAACTGGAGCTACAAACATGCCAGAAGGCAATGGTCATTACTGGATGACCCTAACCTTAAATATCATTTTCTGGCATCCTTTGACAAGGAAATGATAAAAATGATCAAAGAGTATGATTTGTTGGAATCGAGCTTGTATGCAAAACTTATAAATAAGGATGAGGATAACAAATGTCTTATTTATGAGCGCGGAGGTCTGATTTTCATCTTCAATTTTCATACTGAAAGATCAATACCACAATATGAGTTTAGGGTTCCTGTAGGTGGGGATTACAAGATTATCCTGAATTCGGATGATTCGGGTTTTGGAGGCCATGGTCGCATTGATTCTTCTATCCTCTACCCTTCTGTTTACAAGAAAGAACTTAATGCGTATATTGTATCAATCTATTTAACTAATCGTACCGCGATTGTTATGAAGCCTGACAAATAGTATTTTTACAGGGATCAGGTAAAAAAAATGTTAAATAATTTAAAAGCTGGTCGGAAAATCAATTTGTTCCGTATAATTGTACTTTCAACACGTAGAAAAATCTGATTATGTCGGGTGAACGCAAGAAGCTAATAATCAACTACCAGAATGTTTCTCCAGAGTTAATGGAGGCTATTCGGAAGAAATATCCATTGGGGTGGGTTAACCATACTATAAAGGTCAAGACTGTCGGCGAAGCATTTTTCTTTGCTATAACTGTTGACACTGATGACGCCAGTTATCTGATTAAGGTACCTGTTAAGATTGATAACAAGTCAGAAAAGGACGATGAGGATTTCTTCGAAGAAACTCCTGATGTCAAAGAAGGCGGAGATAATTACGAAGAAGAGGAAGAACGGGATACTGACAAGGAATAATTAGTGTGTTGGGTGTTTTGTGATTTGATTAACAACTTTTAACAAATGTTTCTGTCTCCCAGCAATGGATAATATTATTTTAGCAATCGCATCACAACAGCAAATTCATTAAACCTGGTTTACCTAAAAAACAGAAAAAAGGAACCCCTCAAAGGTTCCTTTTTTTATTTGTTTTAGTATTCTTGATCCCAAAGAATTCTACCCGACCATAATATTTATTTCTGAATACTTGTACTTGGTATAAATAGCCCTCCTTGTGATTTGCTATTTTTGCAAAGTCAGAATTGTAGCTGACCAACATACATGGTAAGTTTGGTATCATTTTCCCTGTATCAGTAAGTCCTGCTGTTATTCCGGTAGATAATCCCACCGTGCCAAAGGCTGAAATCTCTTCAAATAGTAGATTTATAAAATCAATGTTTTTTTCAGTGATGGAAAGGAAAAAGGTTGAAATAAAGATCAATGACACTGAAAACAGTGCAATGGAGTATGCTTTATTAATGGTTTCTCCTGACACAGTATGCTTTTGCATCTCGAGGTACCTGCGACCTCTTATTGTGTTCCACGCAGATCGAAGAATAATGGCAAAGGTAGTAGTCTTAATACCTCCACCTGTTGATCCTGGAGATGCTCCAATGAACATCAGAAGCATCATGAAGATAAGAATTGGCTGGCCGAGCCTGGTGAAATCAACACTATTAAATCCAGCAGTCCTGCATGTAACCGATTGAAAGATTGATGTTACCATGCTACCCACAAAGCCATATTCCTTGATTGTATTATCTTTTTCAATCAGATAAAAAATGACAGCGCCAACTACTATTAGAATCAAGGATGTATTGATGGCAACTCTCGAATGAACCAATAACTTTTTCCAGCGCAGCTGTTTCCTTAATTTAATATTCTTAAAACCAAAGATGTCTTCAATTACTATAAACCCGATTCCCCCGAAGAAAATCAGTCCGGCAATTACCAAATGGAAGTAATAGGCATGACGTACAGCAACATCATAAAGGTTATCAGTAAAAAGGGCAAAACCAGCATTGTTGAATGCAGATACTGAATGAAATACTGAGAAATATAATTTTTGTCCAAAGCTATAAAACTGAAATTCAGTTGGCCAGGTAAAGAAAAGCAATACAGCTCCTATAAATTCAATAATAAGGCTGAAAAGGAAAATCTTTCTTAGCAGATGTCTTGTATTGCTGAGTTTATCTGATGAAATCAAATCTTTCAGGATTGATTGATATCTTAAACCAGCAGCATTTCTGTAAAAAGTAGCGAAGAATGTTGCGAATGAAATGATATTTAAGCCACCTACCTGAATAAGCATCATGATGATGGTTTTACCTTTAAAGGTGAAACAAGTGGCCGTGTCTACTGATACAAGACCTGTAACACAGCATGCAGAAGTTGAAGTAAAAAGGGCATCAATAAATCGAATTCCATGCGTGGTCATTTCCGGAAGCATTAACAATCCTGCACCTGCCAGTATTATAAAAATGAAGGAGAGTGAGAGTAATGCTGATGGCCCTAGTTGAAATACAGCAATTTTCTGACTAGCTTTTCCAACTTCAATTGCGATTATAATAAGAAAGTATAACTGTATAAATAGAGTGTAATACACTGTCATGTTGGGCATTCCAATGCTCATGAAAATAGTTCGGACAAAAGATTTGCCAATAAAAAGAGAGAATACTCCATCAAATATGACCAAAAGCAAGATTAATCCTTCAAAGGCATTTGATTTAATAAATTCAATAGGATGAAAATGATAAAAAATCTTGATAAAATATTTCAGAACATAAAAGGCAAAACTGAATTCGATAACCAGAATTGCAAATCGGTATGTTTGAGGAGTTTCAGGAAATCCATGATAATAAATTATAGTGCCAATAGCCAAAAGTGAAACCAGAAAGCTGAGAATGCGAAAAGTCGTCAGAACATAGGTTTTATGTCTGTACAACCTGATGTTAATGAATTCTCGTACTTTGTTGATTTGGCTTGTAGGCATAGCGAGGAGGAGGCCTAAGCATTTATTTCAAGGAACCTGTCAATGTCCCTGTTGTGGCCGAATATCACCAATCGGTCAGATGGTTCAAGTACCTGCTTTGAGTCTGGAACACCTGCTATATGATGCTCAGTAATTTCCTTTCCATCCTTTTTACTCTTGATCTCTTTCTTTACAGTGATAAGGCTTAGCTTGTACTTATCCCGCAAATCGATTTCTCCAAAGGTTTTATGTATGCAATTAACAGGACTGTAAATTTCTGCAATCCTATGATCATCAGGAAGTTGAAGATAGCTAACAATACTTGGATTTAACATTCTTTCAGCAACAAGAATTCCAACTTCTTCCTCTGGTGACAGTATTTCCTTGATGCCCATTTTCTCCAGGATTATCCTTTGAGCCTCACCGTTTGCCCGGGTTATGATACGCTTAATATCCAGATCAAGCAGGATGGACGTACATAGCAATCTTTGTTCGAAATCTGAACCTATTGCAACCACAACTGCATCGAATTCTTCAATGTTCTGCGACATCAGGGCTTTGCGGTCGGTAGCATCCAGTGTTACTGCATAGGCAACATCATCACCAATGCTGTCAATAATTTCAGTATCACTATCAATTGCCAAAACTTCATATCCTTTATTGGAAAGAGCCCGGGCGATAGCTTTGCCGAACTGGCCAATGCCGATAACGGCATACTTATGGGAAGACATATCAAGATTTAGTTAAGGACGTAAATTTAATGCGATATTTCAGATCTTATTTGCTTTATATGAAAAAAGTAAAAACAATTCCGAAAATCACATAAAAAATGTGGGGAACCTTCCTGTTCGGAAAGTTCCCCACTCCTTCGGAGGCAACCTTGATTGCGACCGAGGTCGGATGTTGCGTCGCAGCGACGATAGCTCTTTCGAACTCTTGCCGGTCCCTACATCAGTTTACCCTTGCAGGGCTCAAGTCTGACTAAATACTTCAGCCTTTCGGCCTGATATTCAGTCCCGGAGGTAATATCCTTGCAGATACTACTTTCCGTTACTTCTGCATTTGAGGTGGATTGTTGCACATTGCTTTCACTTTATGCTTCAAATCCAGGCAAACAAACTGTTGCCAGTATGCTTATCCCCTACCCTTTCACCTGACTTCTTCTTGCGATGTAATCAGATTGTTGAATTTTCAAAGACTCTGTTTCCAAAGTTCCTGTAATTCGGGTAAGCCTCCGCTGATTCAATGCCTGCCGCATATTCCCGTCCTTGGACTGGTTTATGTAACCAGGAAGTAATGTAGCTTACAGAAAGTGTCTTCATTCCATCCCATGCGGTTTGAGTTTCAGACTCTGCGAGGTTAGTTTTCCTTTTCAGGTATCCTTCCCTGCTTCCTTTCTGCTCTTCAGTATGCTATCCAAAAAGGATGGCTTTCTGAAGCAGGCTTTGATTTGCTTCCTTACGACTCGTAATCCATGATCGTTAACCTTCTCACGGGGACTTTCAGGATTGTGTATTAAATTTTACTACACAGGGTAATATAATCTGCAACTTGAGCCGTGGCGTTTAATCGCATCCGGTGAATTAAAATTACAACCTTTTGCACCCTGAAATCAAGTGATTTCCAGATTATTAGTCAACTAAATCTGCACAGGAGAAATGAACAATTGTTAATAACTATATAGGTTAGTAAATACTTGAATACCAAATTAATAATTAACAATAGGGACAGATGTTACTATATTTCAAACTCTGGAATACCCTTTTTTATACTTTTAATTATGCAACGAATTGAAATCGGCGGATTTCCAATGGGAAAAAGTTTATCTGACTTAGTTATTTTAATGAGATTACCAAAGACATCTTCCAGCAAGTAACAGTTTTCCTGATCAATTGAATCGGAAGGAAGTAATCTGAATTCATAGGATTCTCCAATTTTGTAGACCGGATGAGTTGGTTCAAGTATTATTCGTCCGGTACAATTGATTTTAACAATTTGACACCTTAGTTTTTGTCCTGACTGTATCTGATAATGATGATATGGATCGGCTTCAATAAAGTGTTTAGTTTCTGATGGATCCTCCAGAATGAAATAGGTTTTATTATCCTGGAGTACAATCTGGTTTCGGACGAAAAAGTCTACATTCATGCCTTCCCGCAGTTTTGGTAAACCATATGCATTCAAGGCGAGAGACATGACTTTTCAGTAGTTATTAGATTCTACTCAAAGTTCGAAAAATTATTTCACTCTTGAAACCCGGCGTACACCTTTTAGCTTAGATAATTTTGCAATGATCAAATCCAGATGTGATTTACTGCTGACATTTACAGAGAGAGTGCCTTCAAATTTGCCCGAATTGGAGGAAAGGTTAATGGAACGGATATTTGCATTCAGGTCCCGGGTTAATAAATCAGAGATGCTGTTCAGCATTCCTACCCTGTCCTCTCCTGTAATCAGCAGAGTAGCTAAATAGGCAGATACTTCAGCTTTTTCCGCCCATCGGGCTGAGACTACGCGATATGCATAGCGGCTTTTCATCTCAGGTGCATTGGTACAGTCGGACCTGTGAATTTTAATTCCTTCTGCAACAGTTACAAACCCAAAAATCTGATCTCCAAAAATTGGATGGCAGCATTTAGCCAGTTTCACATCATTCATCGGAGTATCATCATTGATAAAGACCATAGCCTTTTCAGCATCTTTAAGAGCTGCAGGGCTTTGATTTAAGCTATGAACCTTCTCAGGTACCTTGCTTTCCTCAGGTTTTGGAGCCGGTAGAAGCGCCTCTCTTACTTTCTGGAGGTCATATTTACCTTCCGCGATTCCATGAAATAAATCAAGCACACTTACTGCCTTAAAATAAGAGACAAGTTTATGAGCCAATTCATCAGAATAGGGCTGCTTTAATTGTCCCAGCTTTCTCTGGAGAATTCCTTTCCCTGTATCAGCCTGTGAGAATTCATCGTCCTTAAGGCATCTTTTTATCCGTGAAATGGCTTTGGACGTTGTGACAAATGAAAGCCAGTCCTTATTGGGCTTTTGATTTTTTGCAGTAATAACTTCAACCTGATCACCGGTTTTCAGGACTTGCTTCAAGGGTACATAAAGGTTATTAACTTTTGCACCTGTGCATTTCTGACCAATCTGAGAGTGAATATCGAATGCAAAGTCCAAAACAGTAGCTCCTGATTTAAGCTTCTTCAAGTCACCCTGAGGTGTAAAAGCATATACGTAATCGGAAAACAATTCCATTTTGGATGACTGATCTATTTCATCCTCACCTGGCACGTAGTTCTCCAGAATAGTTCTCACATTATGAAGCCATTGATCCGCAGAATCCCTGGAAGAAGCTGTTGAATCCTTGTATTTCCAGTGAGCTGCCCTCCCCTTCTCTGCAGCTTCATCCATTCTTGCCGATCGAATCTGCACTTCTACTGATTTTCCGCCTGGACCTGTAACAGTTGTATGTAGTGACTCATACCCACTACTTTTGGGAGCTGAAATCCAGTCCCTCATTCTGGAAGGATTTGGCTGATAGATATTGGTGACCAGCGAATAAGCCTTCCAGCAATCTGATTTTTCACTTATTTCATTGCTGTTGGTAATAATGCGAATGGCGAAAAAGTCATAAACCTGATCAAAGTCAATTCCCTGTTTTTTCATTTTATTCCAAATGGAAGGAATCGATTTTGTACGGTATTTAATCTCAAAATCGAGACTATTCTGCAGCAGATCTTGTTTGATGGGTTCAATAAATTCAAGAAAGAAAGAATTTTGCTGATCTCTTGTTTGTTCAATTCTTCTTGAAATGCCTTCAAAAATTTCAGGATAGGCATGTTTCATTGCCAGCTCTTCCAACTCCGTTTTAATGCGGTATAATCCAAGCCGGTGCGCAAGAGGAGCATACAAACCGGATGTCTCAATTGAAACCTGCATTTGCTGTGCGGGTGGCAACAGGTTAATGATTCGCATGAGGTTTAACCTGTCAGCAAGTCGGATGAGAATTACCCGGATATCTGATGACATTGTCAGCAACAACTGAATAAAGTTCTCAGGGTTGATTGAGACCTTCTGCAACCTTAACTCAGAGATAATATGGAGGTTGTAGACAATATCCGTTATTTTTTTTCCAAATACCTTGGTCAGAGCCGGTTTACGATCTTCTCCCAGTCCTGGCAGATCCTGAAGCAAAGCTGCAATCACGCTGCTGCTGTCGAGGCCCATTTCTTCAGCAACAATTATTGCAACTGAGACAGCATGAATAAAGTAAGGGTCCCCATTTTCCCTAACCTTATCATGGAAGGTGTTAATTACTTCCAGGAACGCAGTCCTTATTAGCTTTTTATCCTGATCAGTAAGATAGCGGCAGGCGTTCATTAAATCACGATACCTTGATTTTACCTCAGCTGAAGGGTTGTAGTTAACTATATTATTTATTTCTGCCATTGTTCTAATGAGGGACATTAATAAAAAAGCGCCCGGTTATTAAGGCGCTTCGTGATAAATTACGGCTGTGACCGATTTATTTCACTTTAACGCCAGTTTTCTTTTTATTTTGTTCTGGATTGGATTGACCGTTTGAATTTTGTGTTCCCTGTTTATTCTCTTTTTGCTGAGCTGGTTTATTCACTGGATTTTCTATTCCTCCCTGCTTATAATACTTCATAGCCTCAGGGAGGAATGCTGTTATCTGGTCAATTCGTTTCTGGTCAGAAGGGTGAGTGCTTAAGATTTGTGGTGGCTTACTTCCACCTTTTGAGGCCATTTCCTGCCAGAATGTTATAGCCCTGTGTGGATCATATCCTGCCATAGCCATAAAAATCAAACCTAACTTATCTGCTTCCAGCTCATGCTGCCTTGAATAGGCAAGTTGTCCGAGTTGTGATCCTATGCCATAAGCTGTAAGAAATATATCCTGAGTTTGTTGTGGTTTTTGCTGCATGGCAACCGCCAGTGAAATACCACCAAGTTGTATGGCTAGCTGCTGGCTCATCCTTTCATTACCATGATCAGCAATTGCATGCGCTATTTCATGACCTATAACTACGGCCAATCCAGCATCATCTTTTGTCAATGGCAATATACCGGTATAAACAACTACTTTACCTCCAGGCATGCACCAGGCATTGATTTCGTTGCTTTCTACAACATTGAATTCCCATTTATAACCTTCAATGCGGCTGGAATATCCGTTATCATTCATATACTTTTCAACTGCAGCTGAAACCTTTTGTCCTACAGAAGTCACAGTAGCTGATTGGATTGTAGGAGGATTAACAGGTGGATTTTCCTTCAGAAAAGATGAATAACTTTCAGCGCCCATCTGAGACATGGTACTTCTGGGCAGAAGTTTCATCTGTTTACGGCCTGTTATAGGAACTTTCTGGCAGGCAGAAACAGAGGCTATAATCAAAAGGAGAATGGATAATTTGGTCAATTTATTCATCAGAAAAGATATTTATTCAATTTTGGTTGTCAGACCTCGATTAAGAAGTTCTGAGTGCATGGATTCAAGAAAGGAGTAATCACCATTTTTAATTCCACATTTTCCTTTGGTATGGGCAACAAAGGCACATTGTTCTGCTTGTTCCGGTGCATGTGCACAAACTTCAATCAATGAATCAATTACATACTCAAATGTATTATGGTCATCATTGTACAAAACCAGCTCCTTCTCAGTCCCGGTTGACTCAGAATACTGATTAAATGTTTCTTGCTTTTCCTTAACCATAACATTCAATTTTTCTGCAAAATTAAAGAATTCTTTGCAATAGTATGTTTGTTAAGCAGTTCAGCTGAATAATATGCCCTTAAATCAAAACAAAAAATCAGAAGTTCCCTGGTGTAAAAGTAATCTGTATAATTGCTAAACCTATTCTGAACAGATTTGTTTCATTTATGCCGGTTTATTTGTGAAACAGCCAAATCATTTTGATGATTTTTTCACCAGGTGTAGAATCATCCCCCTGAAATATTCAATCTGCAGGAGTTATTCATGGTAGATTTATTGCAGTTTGTTATAACAGGTTAGCTGCAAATCAAGAAATTGAAACAAAGGAAAAGTAGATATAAAAAATAGTGGAATTAGATCAACTGGGATTTAAGTTAAGGGAAAGGTTAGGCAATGATCTGCCGGGCAATAGTGCACATATTAAACTATTGCCTCATCACCGATTGATAGCAGAGCCTGAGTCAATACGGGATGACGCTGTGCCGAGTGCTGTATTGATTATGCTTTATGCAAAAGAAAAGGAAATTTATTTTTCAGCTATTAAGAGAACCGAATATGATGGAGTGCATTCAGGCCAAATAAGTTTGCCGGGAGGCAGGCTTGAATCTTTTGATGAAGGACATGAAGCCGCTGCAATTCGTGAAACCAGTGAAGAAATTGGTATTGAAACAAAAAATCTGGAGCTTCTTGGTGTACTGAGCAAACTCTACATCAGTAGAAGTAATTTTATTGTTCATCCATTTGTTGCCATTCATCATGGCAAGCCGATGTTAGTGCCAGATCCAGTTGAAGTTGAGGAAATTATTGAGATTCCTTTAAAACTTCTGCTTGGTGAAGGAAATATCACTGAGAAAACCTTAAAGTTCAAAGATGGCTTTTCAATTATAGCGCCTGGTTTTCAGGTAAATGAACATTTTATATGGGGGGCAACCGCTATGATTCTAATGGAGTTCTCTGAACTTCTGCTGTCACTGGATTAATGCTCCATGGCATTGAGTCATTGTACATATGAGAAAATCAGGAGACCCATAAAGTTCCCAATGATTTTTATCTATTCAAATATCTGATTTAGAATCTATTGATGTCTTTTTTACTTGATTGAGGCATCAAAAACTTTCTTCCCATGCAGATAAGTCTGCTTTACCTGTGTTTTTGGAATAGCATTCTCCGCAACTTTCAATAAATCAGCATCCAGAATTACCAGATCAGCGAATTTGCCAACCTCTATACTTCCCCGGCTGCTTTCTTCAAACGAGGCTTTAGCAGCCCAGCAAGTAATGCTTCTCAAGGCCTGAATTCGGGTCAATGCATTCTTAGGGAAATATCCATTCTCTGGATTTCCTTGTTTATCCTTGCGGGCAACTGCAGCATAAAAGGTCATTAGTGGACTGATATCTTCCACAGGGAAGTCTGTTCCATTTGCCAGCCATCCATTTTGGCGGAGCAGATCCTGGTAGGCATAGGCTGTTTTAATCCTTGAATATCCGAGTCTGGACGTTGCCCAATTCATATCAGAAGTGGCATGGGTAGCCTGAACTGAAGGAATGACAGAGTATTTTCCAAACTTGTCCATATCTGAAGGATTTACGACCTGAGCATGTTCAATTCTCCAACGGTTGTCGTTATGACCTTTAAGGAATTCTGCGTAAACATCCAGAATAACTCTGACGGCTGAATCACCAATTGCGTGAGAACAAACCTGAAAGCCATATTTATCTGCATCCTTGCATATTCTTCGTATTTCCTGTCCCGATGTAACTATAATACCTCTGTTAAGGGAGTCATCACCATAAGGTCTGAGAAGACATGCTCCTCTGGAACCAAGAGCCCCGTCAGCATATATCTTAATAGATCCAACCCTAAGAAAGGAAGTTTTATAGATTCCACCATGCATGAAATAATCCATATTCTCTTCAGTTGGGTTTATCATTGCATCAATGGTCATCTTCAGTATTCCAGCCCTCTGCAGTGAATCAATTACCAGGATCATTTCCTTGTCAATCCCTGCATCTGTAACCATAGTAAGACCTGCGGCATGACAATTGGCAGCAGCCTCACAAAGTAGTTCAGTCATTGTTTTTGCTGATGGAGGGGGTATGATGGATTTAATTCTGTCAGCTGTTGTTTCAAGATAGATCCCATTTGCCTTCCCATTTCTGAATAGTATCTCCCCTTTCGGTATCTGAACCGGAAGTTTGGCAATTCTTACTGCAGCCATGTTGGCCATTACAGCATGTCCGTCAACTCTTGTGAGAATTACAGGTACATCTGGATACAATGTATTCAGGATATCGGTGTCTGGATAAGCTTTCCCGGGCCAATGATTCTGATCCCATCCCCTGCCTATAATCCATCGATCTGGATATTGCTGATGATATTTTTTGAGAATCTCCAGTACTTCTGAAAACGATTCTGCATTTCCAATATCCGCATACTGAAGGAATTGGGCATAACCTGAAAAATGAGAATGTGCATCTATAAATCCCGGATAAACGATAAGGCCCTTTCCATTTACATATTTTGAAGCTGAGTATCGGCTTCTCACTTTCGAATCACTGCCAACTGCTACAATAATGCTGTCTTTGATTGCAATGCAAGATGCTTCTGTATTCAGGCTATCCAATGTATAAACCTTGGTATTGTATATAATAAGGTCAACATTCTGTTTGAAGTCCCTGCAGGAATTCAATATTAGAGATAGAGAAATAAATACTAAAATGCTGAAATGTTGCCTCATAGGTAACAATCTCTGGGCAAAGACTGACCTGAACTGGATTGTGAATTTCTTCATTTGGGAGTTATATCAAATTTGGTGAAGCAGATTCCTTGTAAATGACAAAAGTAAGTCATTACCAGAAATTTTGATTCAGTTGAATCTAAACCATTCTTTGCTCATTTAATAGTAGCAAGGCAGGAGTGTTAACAAATTCAACAATTATTTGTTAGTATAAAGAAAATTAACATGTTTTAGTCAGACTGTATTTTTTTACTTTTGCCAAGTATTCACTGAAACTGATTTCAAATGGAAAAATCAACATTTACTCCAAAGTTCTATCTCATTGTCGGTTTGATCCTTTTTGGTGCTTTCCTGCGATTGATGCCTCATTGGCCAAATTTTACCCCAATAGCAGCTATGGCGCTGGTTGGTGGTTCTTTCATAAAGCGCAAGGATCTTGCAATGATAATTCCGGTATTGTCGATGTTGATCAGCGATGCAATTATAGGATTCCACGGAGTGATGTTTCCTGTTTACATCAGTTTCATTCTAATTGTAGGTCTTGGTTACCTGCTTCGGTCAGGCATTACTCCTTTAAGCGTTGCAGGAGCTTCATTGCTTTCTTCACTCTTATTCTTCCTTATTACCAATTTTGCAGCTTGGTCCAGTGGACTGATGCCATACAGTGTTGATTTCCCTGGTCTGATTCAGGCATATATAGCTGGTCTTCCATTCTTCCTAAATGGTATTCTTGGTGACTTGTTCTATAATGGTATTTTCTTCGGCCTTTTCTATTTCGTAACTCAAAGGTTTCCAGCCTTTGCGAAATAATTAAGATATACTCTGAAAGAGACTCCTGACACTTTGTGATCAGGAGTTTTTTATTGCCAGTAAATCAATTGCTAAATTTATTCGAACAGACTGTCGTCACGCTCCAGCAACAAGATAGAGGATTGAGGGACGACCAGGTATTTCTCTGAATCAATAAGAATTTCTATGGCTCCTTTAGCCAGGTAGATTGCTAAATCACCAACCAGAGGCTGAAGAGGAATATACTTAACATTTTCAGGCAGTTCTGACTTTTTCCAAGGCTCTGCTGAGTCATCAGCAGCCCATGGAATAGGATATCCCGGACCCACCTTAATCACATAACCGGATTGGATTTCTTCTTTCTCAGAGTAACCCGGAGGGAGAAACAATCCTGTCTTGGTCTTGTTGGAAAGTGATTTTGGCTTAATAAGAACTCTTTCTCCAACAACAATGATTTTATCAATTGAATTTCCTTTTACCGCCATTGAATTCCTGATTTCTAATGATTGCTGAGTAGAATATGATTGCAAATGTAAAGCAAAATTAAGGTACCTTTGTATATTGTAAAAGTGTTAGATTGAACAATATCTAAGCTCACGTAAGTAAATGAAACTGATCGGATTCAAAACAGCAAAACCACGTTCGTTTAATTATAAGCCTGTCTTTTACAACCAGGAGCAGGAAGACTTTGAAAAAAGGATCCGGGAATCCAGGCTTTCAGCTGAACAAGCTCCTGAAGCTGAAAGGTTAAGGGATAAAATGAGGCAAAGCTGGAAAATAAAGGAGAAGAGGGAAAGGAAACAGGCTGGCATTAGGAATCTTATGATAGCAGCCGTATTAATAATTCTATTAGTTTACTTTATTTTCTTCGTTTAGTCCTGACTTGATCTGAAATAGATTACAACAGAATTCCCTGAATCTGTCCAGTTCAAGAATTCATGAATATTGAAGCACCTATTAATTATGCCCGACTTTATCAGGTTGTTACCGGATTCTGTTGCCAATCAGATTGCAGCTGGAGAAGTTATTCAGCGACCTGCCTCGGCTGTAAAGGAGTTACTTGAAAATGCCATTGATGCTGGTTCAAACCAAATCAAGCTTATTCTCAAGGATGCTGGAAGGACACTTATCCAGGTTATTGATAGTGGAACCGGGATGTCAATGACTGATGCTCGTATGTGTTTTGAGAGGCATGCAACCTCAAAAATAAAGGAGGCAAATGATCTATTCGCTATCAGAACACTGGGTTTCAGGGGGGAAGCATTGGCCTCAATTGCTGCCGTGGCACAAGTTGAATTAAAAACACGCAAGGAGTTCGATGAAATCGGTACCTGCATTCAAATAGAAGGCTCAAGGTTCAAGAGCCAGGAAGAGGTATCTACTCCCAAAGGGACTTCCATTTCAGCTAAAAACCTGTTTTTTAACATCCCTGCCCGTCGAAACTTCCTTAAATCGGATGCTGTTGAGTTCCGGCATATTCTCGAAGAATTTCAAAGAGTGGCATTGGTTCATCATGAAATTGAATTATCCCTCTATCATAATGACAAACCGGTTTTCCAGCTTATGAAGGAGAATCTTCGTCAAAGGATAGTTCACATCTTTGGAAATACAATGAATGAAAAGCTTCTCCCTGTTGAGTTGCAGACCGAAATAAGTATGATTTACGGTTTTATTGGCAAACCTGAGACAGCCCGTAAGACCAGAGGTGAACAGTATTTTTTCGCAAATGGAAGATTCATAAAACATCCTTATTTACACCATGCTGTGGAGCAGGCTTTCGAAGAACTTATTCCTGACTCAGCAATTCCCTCCTATTTCCTGTTCATTGAAGTTGATCCTTCTTCAATCGATGTAAATATTCATCCTACGAAGACAGAAGTTAACTTTCAGCATGGGCAGGTACTTTATGCTTCCATGCGTTCAGCTGTAAAACATGCATTGGGGATGTTCAGCCTGACACCTACCATTGACTTTGAAGCAGAGCAATCCTTTGATTTTAATATGCCGGCAAATTATCTGCCTAAGCCACCATCGATTACTGTCAATCCGGATTATAATCCCTTTCTGCATGGAAAGGAGGCAGTTCCCAGACCGTCCACAATTCAACCTAACCGTTCTCAATGGGAAAAGGCGTTTGAAGTTATTCAGCCATCTGAGAATTCGATAGATCAAACTTTTCATTCAGATAATCAGGTGTTTGCATCACAGCAGATGCTTCATCAGGAAGAGACCCCAGAACAATCTTCGAGCAGCGTTAAACCAATTCAGGTACAGAATCGTTTTATATTGGTGAATGTGAAGTCAGGCCTGATGATTCTTGACCAGCAGAAAGCTCATGAGCGCATCCTTTTCGAAAGGCTACTGAATCAGTCATCACAGCAAAAGACCGCTCAGAGCAATTTGTTCCCACCAAGAATTCAGCTTTCTGCGATTGACAGTGAGATACTTAACGAATTGCAGGATGAGTTTATTCAACTTGGATTTGAAATTAATGATTTAGGTAAAGGAGCTTATGTAATAAATTCCTATCCTTCTGATATGCCGGTTGATAAAATTGAAGAGTTTATTGATGGACTGCTTGAGGACTATAAGAAAAACAGAACTGAGTTTGGAGGAGATTCAACTGCCAGAATTGCAATGACATTGGCGAGAAATTTGGCAATAAAGGCTGGAAGAGTGCTTCAGGTTGAGGAAATGCAATCAATTATCGATGAATTATTCGGGTGTCAAATTCCTGACACTGCTCCTGATGGTAGCAGGATTTTAAGGATTTTGCCAGTTTCGGAGATAGAAAAGCTAATAAAATAAATTACTAATACGTTACTTCTTAATGAGCTTTAACCAATATAGTCCAACAGGATTTCGGGTGCTGCCACCAGTAGTCAAAAACCTGATTATTATTAACGTCCTGTTTTACCTTGCCACTATTGGTTTAGGAAGTGCGACAGGATTGGATCTGTCCGATTTGCTTGGATTGCACTACTTCTCAGCAAGTAAATTTTCACCTTATCAGTTTATCACTTACATGTTCATGCATGGGAGCCCATCACATATTTTTTTCAATATGTTTGCGCTTTGGATGTTTGGAAGTGTTCTTGAAAATGTATGGGGCCCCCGAAGATTCATCATATTTTATATTGTAACAGGAATAGGTGCTGCACTTTTGCATTATTTGGTATTCTATATTGAGATTCAACCGGTTCTTAATCAAATGGATACATTCATTAATGATCCAAATTTTACTAATCTTCAGGCTTTCGTAAGTGCCCACAGGTTTCCAAACCAGGATCTGCCATTGTTTGACCAGTTTGCCAGTAGTTATTCAGCCTTGCAATCTGATCATTATAATATGCAGGCTCTGCAGGTTTCCCTGAACTTTATGACATCCTATAAGGATTACTTTCTGAATGTTCCGGTGGTAATTGGGGCTTCAGGTGCAATATATGGCTTACTGCTTGCATTTGGAATGCTATTTCCGAATTCGCTTATTTATCTGTATTTCTTTATTCCACTCAAGGCCAAATGGTTCGTAATTATCTTTGGTGTGATAGAACTGGTATCAGGATTTTTTGATACAGGTGGAAACATTGCACACTTTGCACATCTTGGAGGGATGATTTTTGGATTTCTTCTAATTATCTATTGGAATAAACAGGATAAGAAACGTCGGAAAGATTATTGGAATTAAGAATACTGAAGAAGCAATTATGTACCAGACACAATCCATAGGTGAGCGAATTTCAGCTTTTATTAAGGATCCCGGCATTTTACCCCGACTAATCCTGATAAATGTTGGAGTTTGGCTTCTGATCAATTTGTCCAGAGTTATTGCATTCCTGTTTCAAACATCAGCCTTTCCAGCTGAAAATATATTGCTACTCAATCTGCAGAACTGGCTTGCTGTTCCGGCAGCCTTTGACTCATGGATACGTCAGCCATGGACATTGTTGACCTATATGTTTGTCCACTTTGATTTCTGGCATCTGTTCTTCAACCTATTGTGGCTTTATTGGTTTGGCAAGATATTTCTGGAATTTCAGAAAGGTTATCAGCTTCTGAGGGTTTATATTTTTGGCGGAATAATTGGGGGATTGGTATTCATGTTATCATTCAATACTTTTCCTGCTTTTGCTGCAGTCATCGGAGAGGCTTCTGCAATTGGGGCTTCAGCTTCAGTACTTGCAATTGTTGTGGCCACGGCTTTTCTCGTGCCGGATTATGTGATTAACCTTATGTTTATCGGACAGGTAAAAATCAAGTACATAGCAATGATTACCCTTGCACTGGATATTTTTATGCTGCGATCGGGTAATGCCGGAGGACATTTTGCACATCTCGGAGGTGCAATTGCCGGGACTATTTTTGCCCTAATGATAAAAAACAGAATACTTGAAGGTGTCAAATTTCCATCCTTCTCTTTTAACAAAGGCAGAAAATCCAAAACAAAATTCAAGACCGTCCACAACTCCGGTAAACCTCTTACTGATGAAGAATACAATCAAATGAAGGTTGCAAACCAAAAGAAGATTGATTCAATACTTGATAAAATTGCAAAATCAGGTTATAAAAGTCTGACAGAAGCGGAAAAGGAGTTTTTGTTTAAATATAGTAACAAGTCCTAAAGCAGGTACTACTTCACATTTCAATGGCAAAAAAGAAGAGCGGGGTATCTAAACCTACCAAAAAGAAAAAATCAATTTCAGTCAGGATTATGCTGTTATTGAACTTTTTCTTTATTCTTCTATTTGTATCCTCTCTGCTTGCAGCATATGTTTCGCCGGCGAAATTCTGGCCCCTGGCTTTTTTGGGCATCTCCTACCCTTTTCTGCTGTTAATCAATCTGTTCTTCGTTCTTTTCTGGATCGTATTTCTACGGAGGTATTTTCTTTATTCCCTTCTGGCAATTGTAATTGGATACCCTCAACTCACCTCTCTGGTGCAGTTCAGGAGCCAGAATGAATCTATCACTTCTGAAGGAAAAATGAAGGTCATGTCATTTAATGTCAGGCTTTTTGACCTTTATAACTGGAAGGAGTCAAGCCAAAATGCCAATACAAGAAATGGAATTTTTGAGTTAATCAGGAAGGAAAATCCAGATATTCTATGCCTTCAGGAATACTACAACGGGAAAAATGCCGGAATCAATTATGCAGATTCCATAAAGAATTCTGCTAATTGTCCTTACTATTATGATTCATACATTAATAATGGACGAAAATTATTACCCTTCGGCCTGATCACTTTCAGCAAGTACCCTATATTGTCAAGTAAACGTGAGAGTTACGGGAATTCGTACCAGAATTTCTACATCGTGACTGATATCCTCACACCATCTGATACGATAAGGGTTATCAATACTCATTTGGAATCCCTAAGGTTTGGAAAGCAGGATTATTCATTTGTGAATGAGATTGCTAACAATCCCGGGAAAAACAATGATTTCAAGGAAGGATCTCTTTCCATTATCAAGAAATTGAAGAATGCATTTGTGAAAAGGTCAGTTCAGGCAGATGAACTGGCGCTTGTTATTGAAGAATCTCCTTATAAAGTCATATTATGTGCTGACTTTAATGACACCCCTTCCTCCTATGCCTACCGACAGATTGCAAGGAATCATACTGATGCATTCAGAGTCGCCGGCTCGGGGATTGGACAAACGTATCATCAATTGATACCCAGCCTCAGGATAGATTATATTTTCGTTGATAAGTCGTTGAAAATTAATGATTTTCAAACTCTTGAGGATGATCTTTCTGACCATTATCCAATAACTGCGACAATATCTTCCTCTACAAAAGACCCAGGTTGATTATTACACAAATCAGGAAATGAACTTTAAACTTACAGCTGAATACACACCAACCGGGGATCAGCCGGAAGCAATCAGACAATTATCAGATGGCATCAAACGTGGCGATGCAGCCCAGGTATTGTTGGGAGTAACTGGTTCCGGTAAAACTTTTACCATAGCCAATGTCATAGAGAAAGTTAACAAACCGACCCTCATACTTAGCCATAATAAAACACTTGCTGCTCAATTGTACGGAGAATTCAAGCAGTTCTTTCCGGAAAACAGGGTAGAGTACTTTGTTTCCTATTATGATTATTATCAACCTGAAGCCTATATCCCGGTTACAAATACCTATATAGAGAAGGACCTGTCCATAAATGAAGAAATTGAAAAACTTAGGTTAAGCGCTTCTTCTGCGCTTCTTTCAGGACGCAGGGATGTGGTAATTGTATCTTCCGTTTCCTGTATATATGGAATTGGTAATCCTGAAGATTTTAACAACAGTGTCATTAAAATTCAGGTTGCTGACAGGATAAACCGGAATAAGTTCCTGCATGCGTTGGTTGAAAGTCTCTATTCAAGGACTGAACTGGACCTGAATAGAGGTAAGTTTAGGGTAAAGGGGGACACAGTTGATATTTTTCCAGCCTATGCAGATATTGCATACAGGGTAATCTTTTTCGGTGATGAGATAGAATTGATAGAATCATTTGATCCTGCCAATGGCAAAGGCATTGAAGAGCTTACTGAGCTAACTTTATTTCCTGCAAATATCTTCGTTACTTCAAAGGAGAAAATGAAAGATGCCATTTGGGAAATCCAGTTGGATATGGCAAGACAGGTTGAGTATTTCAATTCTATAGGTAAACCATTGGAGGCTAAACGTCTGGAGGATCGAGTGACCTACGATGTAGAAATGATGAGAGAACTGGGGTATTGCAGTGGCATTGAAAACTACAGCCGTTATTTTGACCGTCGTCCTCCGGGTGCCCGTCCCTTCTGCCTGATAGATTATTTCCCTGATGATTTTCTGATGGTAATTGATGAAAGTCATGTGACTGTCTCACAAATCAGGGCAATGTATGGCGGTGACAGATCGCGCAAGCAGAATCTGGTGGAATATGGTTTCAGACTTCCATCGGCAATGGATAACAGGCCATTGAAGTTTGAGGAATTTGAACAGATGTACGATCAGATTATATATGTCAGTGCAACGCCGGGTGATTATGAGCTGAAGCAAACACAGGGTGTTATGGTTGAGCAGTTAATCAGACCTACCGGCTTGCTTGATCCTGTTATAGTGATCAGACCTAGTCTTAACCAGATTGATGATTTGCTGGATGAAATAGAGAAACGCAGGCAGAAAGGAGAAAGAACTCTTGTTACAACCTTAACCAAGCGCATGGCCGAGGAGCTGACTAAATACATGGCGAGGGTTGGTATTCCTTGCAGATACATTCATTCAGAAGTAGATACACTTGAACGAATTGAAATTCTCAGGGACTTGCGAATGGGTGTGTTTGATGTGCTTGTTGGAGTGAATCTTTTGAGAGAAGGACTCGACCTGCCGGAGGTTTCATTGGTTGCCATTCTGGATGCTGACAAGGAGGGTTTCCTTCGTTCAGAGCGTTCACTCACGCAGACTGCGGGTCGTGCTGCAAGAAACCTGAACAGTATGGTAATCTTCTATGCTGACAAGATTACTGATTCGATGCAAAGGACCATAGATGAAACAAGCAGAAAGCGCGAAATACAGATGAAATACAATCTGGAGAATAACATCACTCCTACCCAGATAGTTAAGAGTACCGGTGACATTATGGGGCAAACCGCTGTTGCAGATTCCAGGACAAAAGCACCCAAGCCCTATGTAGAGAAGGAATTTATCACTGAAGCAGCAGATCCGTTGTTAAATTACCTGAATAAGGATCAACTTAAGAAACTGATTGATGAAACGAGGCGTGCTATGGAAAAGGCCGCCAAGGAACTGGACTTTTATGAAGCAGCCAGACTCCGGGATGAAATGCAAGGATATAAGACAAGAATGGAAAGTCTTGGAAAGATCTGATGATCTCAAATAAAACTTCAAACTTACTAATTGAACTATTGGATGCTTGACACAGCACAATTTGAATTAGCCTGCAAGGCAGCCCTGAGAGCTGGCGAATCAATCATGAAAGTATATGCAGGTGCTTTTGATGTTGAATATAAAGAAGATCAAAGTCCACTTACTATAGCCGACAAGCAATCGCATGCAATAATACATGAAGAATTACTTAAGTTAGGATTTCCAATCTTAAGTGAAGAGGGAGCTTCTATCCTTTACCATGAGCGTAAAATCTGGAATGAATACTGGCTGGTAGATCCATTGGATGGAACCAAGGAATTTGTTAAGCGAAATGGGGACTTCACTGTCAATATCGCCTTCATGCAATCAAATCATCCGGTGGCCGGAATTATTTATGCTCCGGTGAAGGATATACTGTATTTTGCATTTCCAGGAATTGGAGCTTTTCGTTGTTCGGGAAACAAAGAATTGTTGGAACATCTGACTTTGGATTCATTAATTAATCATTCAGAAAAACTTCCTTCAGATCATACCAGTGAATTTGTTATTGTTGCAAGTAAATCGCATCAGAATGCTGATACAGAAGCATTTATTCAGGAAGTAACTGAGGCAAAGGGGAATGTTCAATACCTTCAGGTTGGAAGTTCATTAAAATTCTGTGCGATGGCAGAAGGCAGTGCAGATCTTTATCCCCGTTTGGGACCAACCATGGAATGGGATACAGCTGCAGGTCATGCAATAGCTGAGCTGGCAGGTTGTCAGGTAAGAAAATGGGGATCGGAATCGAGTCTGGAATACAATAAGGAAGACCTGCTTAATCCCTGGTTCCTGGTTTCAAGAAAATAGTTTTTGGGATTAAAAACCTTGATTCCAGGTACTGTCTAATTGAAGGTATAGGACAACGAGCATTCATGTGCTCCTCCTGTAAGTGAATTTCCCAATTTGGATACAGTATAATCGTAGCTGTAAAATATTCGTAAACTTCTGAATTCAATACCCCCTGTGCCTATTACGGCATCGACATTTTCCTTGCTGGAACGCACTGCAATTCCAAGATTGTACCATCTGTGTTTAACCATGAAATTGGCCAGGTAAGTTGAAAACTTGTTCTGAACCATTGCAACAATTGAGGGACTGATATATAGCATTTCATTTACCTTATAGTTATACCTGCCATGGATGGACATTAATGGTTGAAGACTATTTTTTCCGGTAAATGCAGTATTTGGGGTGTTAATATGATCGATTGCGAATCCGGCTTCCAGACTATTGTATGTAATAATAACACCCATATCCAGATCGGGATAGATGAATTTATCCCTGTCATAAGTCACAGGAGGGTCAAACGCATTTAAATTTCCAGCCATCCAAACAGCTGACAACCCTATTCCGGGAATAATCTTCATATTTTGATTCAGAGTGAATGAATGAGAGTAGCTTATCCCAATAGAACGTTTACGAATTAATTCCTGACTGCTGCCATCAGCCATAAGTTTAATTCCAATTCCTCCCTTTAGAAATGGCAAAGGTTGATCATAAGATGCTATGCCTGTGCTATATCCATGTTGCAGTCCGGGCCATTGTAACCTGTAAGCTGTAGCTAATCTGGGATTCCCTGCGCTACCGGAATATGCAGGATTGAGAAAAAGAGGCAAGTTGTAAGGATTCGATAAACTAACATCTTGTGCAGAGCTAGCAGCACTATATAACAAGATGAAAATCAAAATGTGAAGATATTGATGCTTCATAAAAAATAGAATAATTGATTTGTCTAATCAACGTGGTTGATTAGGAAATATTATTTTGGTTAGATAGTAAAGTTCAAAGTATCAACAGGTCCAAATGCTCCTGATATATTTATTAACAGTCGATAATAAAAAAGAGGCTGCTATAGAAATATAGCAGCCTCTTCCAGAAAGATACAGTAATTTACTTGCTTACCTTAACAAGTTCAACTTCAAATACAAGCGGAAAGAAAGGCTTTATGATATTTCCATTTCCATTTTCTCCGTAGCCCAATTTTGAAGGAACAACAAGTGTGGCTTTTCCTCCTTCATTCATTAAGGCAATTCCTTCATCCCAACCAGGAATAACTTCACCTTTACCCAAAGTGAATTCATATGGTTGAGATGGTTTGCGCTCCAGTGATGAATCGAATACAGTACCATCAACAAGGTGTCCGGTATAATGAACACTTACTTTTTTACCAACGATAGCCTTGGCGCCTTTGCCTTTAACTTTCTCGACATAGTATAGCCCGGAAGCAGTTGGCTTTACAGTTATGCCTTTATCTTTGATATATTTCTGGATAACTGATGGTTCTTTCACTTCAGCTGTCTTTGCATCAGCCTTGTCCTTAGCGGCTTTGTCAGCAACTTCCTTGTCATGCTGAGCTTTAGTCTGGATATCAAGAATTTCTACTTCATAAACAATGGTGCTATAAGGAGGAATTATTTCATTTCCGCCCATATCCTTGCGGCCTCTGTCACCGAATCCCATAACTGAAGGTACAATAAATTTAGCCTTGCCACCTTTTTTCATTTTTGAGATTCCTTCATCAAAGCCTTTTGTATCAAATGGCTTACCATATTCGAAGGTAATAGGTTGCTTCCGATCAAGGGTTGAAAAGATCTGATTACCATCAACTGTGGCTACTGTAAAGTCCATTTTAATCATATCGCCAGTCTGTACAGCTCTGCCGCTACCGGCTTTTTCTTCGACGTAATAAACACCGCTGGCAGAAGGAGTTGCTGTAATTCCCTTTGATGTAAGGTAGGCTTGCATTTTTCCACTTTCTTCACCTTTGAGCTTTTCAGCTTTGGCTTCTGCATCCTTCTTCATTTGTTCCAATGATTCTACTTTCAGTACTTTAACATCAAAGTAGATCATGCTTGTGCTATCAACACCAGGAGGAACAGTAGGGTACTGTGCTGTTTTGGTGAAAAAGTCCTTTGCATTAAGGATGAAGGTTGCAGAGTCACCCTGATGCAGCATTGCAAATGCTTCAAAAACATCTCCCTTAAACTGAGGTTTCTGGATTCCAATCTGAAAAGGCTTTTGCATATCCTTTGAATCAAAGAAAACGCTGTCTTTTCCACCAATAGGAACGCGATAGCGAATCTTCATTGTAAGAATGAAATTGGTATCAGCTTTCAGGGAGTCTTCATTCTGTTCATAGAATTTGTAATAAAATCCACTTTCAGCTTTCTTAAATCCCGGGTACTTTGAACAGGAGGAAAGTAAGGTTACTACTGCAGCTCCAACTAAGAGGAACAATTGTAATTTTCTCATTTTGATTTGTTTAGATAGATTATTGATTTGTTTTATATGTATTCAGCTTATTTCAACTTTACTAATTCAACGTCATAAATGATGGTAGACTTTGCAGGGATTTTATCCTGATCGCCAATTAATCCGTAGGCAAGATGTGAAGGCAAGATTAGTTTGGCTTTGTCACCCTGATGTAAAAAGAGGATTCCTTCTTCCAGTCCGCTTTCTACTCCACCTTTTCCAATCAGGAATTCCTTGATTCCCTTTTCATTTGAGGTATATGCAACGTCTCCTGTAATAAGTCGGATTTCGTAACGCAGTGAGGCAATCTGTCCAGTTTTGGCAAGCGGCCCATCCCCTCTTTTATAAACCATGTATCTCAAGCCAGTACCAGTCTCATTCATCTTCCAACCATATCGCTGAATGAAGTTTCGTATTTGCTCATCTTCAGTTCCAACTGCATGCTTGTTGGCCTGTAGCAGGTTCTCTTCGATTTCAGCTTCTGTCAGATCCTTAGGCTGATTTCCATTGCCGGTATCCTTACACCCTGAGGGCAAGATTAGCATCAATGCAAAGAAAAGGATTAAGAAAACTGAACTTCTCATCATAATTCAAAAAGCTAAACCTGGCTGGAAACAATACTATTCTTGTAATCAATAAGCAGTGTCTCAAACTTCAACAGGGTATTCTCAATTGTATCCATCGAATCAGCTCCGGCAGCATTGCGGTGACCACCACCCAGGAAGTGATTTCTGGCAAATTCATTTACAGGAAATTTCCCTTTTGATCTTAGAGATATCCTGACCCTGTCATCTCTTTGAGTAAACAATGCAGCAAAGGTTATCCCCTCAATACTTAGAGCATAATTAACCACTCCCTCAGTATCTCCGGGCTGGTAATCATAATTCTCAAGATCTTCCTTTGTTAACCAGATATAAGCTGTTGAATACTCAGGCAGAACCTTCATCCGGCTGCTCAGACAATGTCCAAGCAGGCGCATGCGATTCTCAGAATAAGTATCGTAAACAAGTCGGTGTATTTTTTCAACATTGATTCCAAGAGAGATAAGTCTCGAAGTAATGGAGAATGTCTCAGGACGATTACATGAATAGCTGTAGGAGCCAGTGTCGGTCATAATTCCTGTAAACAGGCATTCGGCAAGCTCAACATTCATATCTGATGAGTAGCCGGCAACATCCATAAGATGAAACAAGAGTTCAGATGTAGATGATACCTCAGTCACAGAAATTGAAAGATCAAATTCATTTTCCGGATAGGGATGGTGATCTATCATGACTTTTGTAGCTGCAGATTCGGATAATTCCTTAGCAAAGAATTTAACCCTTGAAGTAGAGTTGAAATCCATGCAAAATATCAAATCTGCATTACGCAGCAATTGCAAACCAGCTTTTTCATCTTCAGAAAATACCAGCATGTTTTCAACACCTGGCATCCATTTCAGAAATGAAGGTGGATCGTTGGGTGTGAGAACCTTTACATTATGATTCTTATGCTTCAGGAAATGGTATAAAGCCAGTGATGCACCAAGTGTATCACCATCAGGGTTATGATGGGATACAATCAAGGTTTCTGCTGGTTCTGAAACAAGCTTCCGGAAGTAATCTACTGAATGATTTAGTATCTCCAAAGGGTATAATGGTATAAGCTTTTTTACCGCTGCAAAAGTACTGATTAAAACATTATTGCACCCTGTTTGTTTAAGTCAATTTGCCTTACTACTGAAAGTACTTATTAACGGTGTTGAGATGAGAGTTCCTCCACCGTTTTTGGATACCATACTTTTTTTGAAAGTCGTATATTTGCACCCTAATACTTAATCAATGCCAGGAAAAAGAACCTTTACAATGATCAAACCCGATGCCGTTAGGGCCGGGGACAGTGGACTGATCCTTGATCAGATCATCAGGAGTGGATTTGAAATCAAAGCTCTGAAACTTGTACAACTAAGTCAGAAGGAAGCTGAAGCATTTTATGCTGTGCATTGCGAGCGTCCCTTCTATGGATCACTCGTTGAATTCATGACTTCCGGACCAGTTGTGGCAGCCATACTTGAGAAAGAGAATGCTGTAGAAGCTTATCGAACTTTAATCGGATCAACAAATCCTGAAAATGCTGCAGAAGGCACAATCAGGAAGCGTTTTGCAAGCAGCATTCAGAATAATGCTGTTCATGGTTCCGACTCAGATGAGAATGCAGAAATTGAATGTTCATTTTTCTTTAATCATTTCGAACGAGTTTAAGCTTCAGGCTTATATTCAGAAAATGATTTATCGGAATAGAAGAACAAAACTCTTTCCAACTTTTTAATTGATTGTCTTTGCGTCCCTGCTTCCAAAGTTGGGACGCTTTTTTTTATCACTTCTTCCTGTTCAACATATTTGGTTTCGACAGGTTCATGTTCAATTATTGGTTCTTTACTTACGCTATCAATAGTTTCAGCAATATTTTCGACATTATTAACCTCAAATGCAGGCGATATTTCCTCTGAGAATAGATCAAGGCCTTGATTTTTATTTCCAGGAAGAGGAAAGAGGGTTGACTCTGCAATGTTCTCCCTAATGCTTTCACCACCCTTGATCATTTGTCCCTTTCCCATGATCAGCCACTCCATATTTATCTCCGGAAACCTCTGAAGGATTTTCTGGACAAAATCCAGACTTGGATTATTCCTTCCTGAAATGATATGAGAGATTCCTGATTTCTGAACCCCAATTTCATCAGCAAACTGTGCTGAAGTATAATTCATGGCTTTAATCAAAGTGATGATCCGATCTTTCATAGTTGTCAATATTAAACTCCATGGATGCTAAAACTCTACAAATGTATAAAATATATTCTACAATTGTTTACACATTTTCAGCATCAGATTACGCAATTAATGCTTCAGTTGAACCATAAATGTATACTTTATATGAGCCACATATACTATTAAATATTAGATATATACAATTATATAGATTAATATCATTCTATAGTCAAAACCTATCAATTATATTGAAGTATAACTTCAATTAAACAATATAAACTACTGAATAACAATGAATAATATAGTATTTACATACAAATTGAGAATAATTCCCGTATTCAAACAAGTTAAAAATGTATACTAATAATTACAAATGTATATATTACAGGCAATCAAGTTAATATACAATCGTAAATTTCAATAGATATACAGATGTAATTCCATGTACAATTGTAAATATATGTTACGGGTTACAAATGTATAGAGAAATGTAGCAATGTATCTGCTTAATATTGTTGAAAATGTAGGACGGCCTCTCCTATTTACATTGCTTAGGATGAAGCATACATATTCAACTAGAAATGGCGTTTCCGAAATTCACCTCATCCTATGGCTGATTTATTTGGACAGAGAGAAAGACAAGAAGATAAGTTGTAATGGAAAAAGGCAGTCTGAAGTGTTAGTCAGGAAAATTTATAAACTTAAGTCGAAATGCTTGGAAAATTCTGTGCTCCGGTTAAGGCAAATATGAAATATTTGAGCCATTTCGACTTGAGAATGCCGAAAATAGGCCTCAACATATTGTTATTGAAGGCGTAAGAATAGAAATGGGAATTCAATATATTGGATTGTAATTTCTACAACCCTGACATCACTAACAGGAAAATAGAATGATGACTTACTTCAGCACGATTTTGGAGAAAGAAGTATTGTTTGCAGAGATATGCAACAAGTAACTTCCATGAGGGAGATTGTTTAAATTATCGACTACTATCCTTGATTGAGGAAATGACAGAAACAACTCCTTGCTTAGAATACTCTTTCCAAGCATGGTATAAAGCTCAAATCTCACCTTACCAATCAGGTTATCCTTAAATGTTAAGGTAAGGTTTTCGTTAAAAGGGTTTGGACCAGCTGTGAAAGAAGGTTTCTCAGCATTTTCAAAGCCAGCTGAACCCAAGACTCCGTAGGCAGACGAGAAATCAGGTATGCCCCAGCCGAGTGTATTTTCCGGTGCTGCTGCCTGACTTGCAGTATACCTGATGGCGTCCAGAATCTGCATATTTGAAAGTGAAGGAGCAGCCTGCCAGAGACATGCAGACATTCCAGCCATGATAGGAGATGAAAATGAAGTACCACTTCCATATCCGAGTCCCCAGGGGGAGTAAACAGTTGCATTGAGTCCCTGTGCGGAAACTGTAGGCTTTATTCTTCCATCATAGGTGGGACCCACAGAGCTGAAATAGGCATAACTGCCTGCACCGTCAACTGCCCCGATAGTGAATACGCTGTCACCATCCGCAGGAGCACCAATATAATGCCATTGGCTGCCACCTGAGTTGCCGGCACTGTTAACTACCAGTATCCCTTTTTCTGCAGCCTTATCTGCTCCTATTGTAATATAGGTGGTATTACCATCCATATCCTCATAGGTATGACTGGTTGAACCATCGTCGAAAGTAGTATATCCAAGGGATGAATTAATAACATCTGCACCTACAGAGTCAGCATACTCAGCAGCACTAACCCAAAAATATTCTTCAAGAATGTATTCAGTAACAGCATCTTCTGACCTTAGAAGCCAATAATCAGCTTTTGGGGCAGTTCCTACCATATCACCGGGAATGTTGGCCCCCATAGTTGATAATACCATAGTGCCGTGAGAACTGATCGAAGTGTTGTATACATCTTCAGAATTTACAAAATTATGTACCCCTTTTATCTGATTATTTATGCGCAGACTATCGAAAGCCGGCATAATATCTACACTATTGAAGCCAGCATCCAGAACAGCAATAGTCATACCCTGTCCGCTGAAACCCATATTGTGAAGGAATTCACCCTTCATAATATTTATCTGGTTAGATGCTGAACCATAGTTATAGAGATTTGAATTTGAGGATTTAACAGAGCCAGACTCTATTTCAAACCTATCAGTGGGCTGAAAGAATTTTTCCTGAGAAAACTCGTCCAGAGGTGTAACTGTATTATTCAGTTTCCTTACTCCGGAGACAAAATCAAGTGAAGCGAGTTTGTCACCCAGTTGTGGATTTGCTTCTGCGACAACATAGTTGAACCATCTGGAACGCGCAACAATTCTAGCATTCAATGAAACCAGAGCCTGAACGTATTTCTCATTCACGGGTAAATCAGACTCATCAAGTGAGATGAATTGTTTTGCCCTGCGGTCAAGTGCTTTCTGTGTGAGCAATGAGTTTGGATCGGAAATGGAATTTGTATTCAATCCCTTATCCCTGAAGTGAATCAGGAAATATGAATTTCCGGGGTTTTGCGCAAACATCATTGTATTTAGAAGGAGCACACAGAGAATCAGGAGGATCTTTTTCATGGTCGTATGAACTATAGAATATGCAAAAGTAACAGATTTCCCCTAACCTTTGTTTACCAAGATTAAGGCTTGGTTTCATAAGTTGCTGTTCTTTACCTTTGCAGTTTACATAACCATAGCATGAGAATCGATATTCTAACCATTTTTCCTGAGATGTTTACCGGTCCTTTTGACCATTCAATTGTCAAAAGAGCAAAGAGTAAAGGACTTGCAGAAATTGTCATTCATAATATCCGGGATTATGCAAACAACAAACATAAGAATGTTGATGACTATGGATTTGGAGGAGATGCCGGAATGGTGATGATGATTCAGCCAATTGCTGATCTAATAGAAAAACTGCAGTCGGAACGGACCTATGATGAGGTTATTTTCATGACCCCTGATGGCATTTTATTTGAACAGTCCATTGCCAACCAGCTTTCACTTAAGGGCAATATAATTCTATTGTGCGGACATTATAAAGGCATTGATGAAAGGATACGCGAGCACCTTATAACAATGGAGTTATCAATTGGTGATTATGTGCTGTCAGGTGGAGAACTTGCTGCTGCTGTCGTTAGCGATGCATTGATTCGGTTAATACCCGGCGTTTTGAATGATGAGACCTCTGCGCTTTCCGATTCATTCCAGGATAAACTCCTATCTGCACCTGTTTATACCCGTCCTGCAGAATACAAGGGATGGAAAGTGCCGGATGTTTTACTTTCAGGTAATGATAAGGCCATCAGACAGTGGCAAATGGATCAGGCAGTAGATCGTACCAAAAAGAGAAGGCCAGGGCTCCTGGAGTCTTAAAATCATCAATCTTCGGGTGTTTACCTCCGACTATTGTATGCTAATAGATTACCTCCAGTATATAGGCGATAATAGCAGGCAAAAGCAGGTGCCCATCTATCAGTAAAAAGTACCAGGTATCTGATTTTGTGACCAGAGTCTTTCTGAAAAATAATATCAGGCTTAGTTCAGGAAGGAACAAAGACAGAAAAATTGCAAGATCTGAACGTGAAAGGAAGTAGAAGGCTGATAATTGCACGATGGTTGAGAGCAAGAGAAAAATTCCCTGAAACATATTTTCACTCATCATATTGATAAGAATTCTTTCCCCTTTAATTATATTATTTTCCCTGTCGTGCCATTCAAATAGCAGGCAAATCTGCAATATCAGCATGAACCTTGATAAACCGAATGCCAGCAGACCTGGTTGTCCGAAAGAATCATTAATACCAATAGGCATTATGAAGGTAACCAGCGTCCAAATTAGTGCGAGATAGATTGTTTTCAGAAAAACCACTCCTTTAAGTAATCTGGATTTATTCCCAAATAACCTGGGTGCTGAGTATAAAGCTGTTAGTAAGGCAAGTGGCACCATCCAGATAAGTAAGCCAGGCGTTAATATTATTTCATAGGTCAAGGCTGCCACTGAAACAATCAGCAATAGTTTCAATGCAAACTTATTTTGACCAATCCAGGCTATTCTTCCGGAAGAGTCCTTGTCTACCGGCTTAAGGACAGCATGAAATGAATAACTGGCGATAGTGGATAAAAGGATAAGCAGCAACAGATGAAAATCCGGAGTAATATGAAATGAAATAAAGGTGTGCAATGCAAGAGCAGCAGCACATAATGCAATCAGGAAATTGCCGTAAATAAGAAAATCCGCTATTGATTTAAGAAACTTCATGGGAGAGGATACAAGTGCGGAGTTATAATTAAGTGAGATCAGAGTAATTCAAAACCTCTTTCAAGGTCCTGAGTCAGAAATTCAGGGTCCTCAAGTCCAATGGAGATCCTGATGAAATTGGATGGAATTTCTGAGTATAGTCCAGGGCGAACAAAAGTACAGGATGGTATGATGAGAGATTCATAACCACCCCAGGAAACGGCCATTTTCCAGTATTTCAGACTATTGCAAAATGCCTCGATTTTTTGGATATCAGTCGTTTTAGTCTGAAATGTTATCAAACCAGAGCCTCTTTTCATTTGTTTTCTTGCAAGCTCATGCTGAGGATGTGACGGATGGTTCGGATAGAATACCTTCTCAATTTTTTCATGCCCAAGCAGGAAATCCAGGACTTTTTCGGCTGAGTTGGAAATCCTTTCCATTCTTACAGGCAAGGTCCTCAGTCCTCTTAGCAGCAACCATGCATTCTGGGGTGCAATGATTCCTCCAAGAGTGAGGAATTCATTTTTAAAGATTTTGTCAATCAGTTCACTGGAGCCACAACAAATTCCTGCTACTGTATCAGAATGGCCTCCAAGATATTTTGAGGCTGTATGTACCACGAGGTCTATTCCCAAATCAATGGGATTCTGATAAAGTGGTGTGGAATAACTGTTGTCGATTGCTGTGACAATTCCCGCTGCTTTTGCAATTTTGGCTATCTCAGCAAGATCCTGTAATTCAAAGGTCCAGGAATTGGGACTTTCAAGGTATATCAGCCTGGTTTTTGGAGTAATTGCATTCTGTATATTTTCCGAATGGGTGCCATCCACCATGCTAACATTAATCCCAAAGCGGGGAAGCAGGTTTCTGTTTAGCAGTGTGTCAGTCCAGGAATAAGGATTCCGAACACAAATAATGTGATCGCCTGTTGCTACGTTGGATAGAATAGCTGCAGAGATGGCTGCCATTCCACTCCCAAATGCCAGTGCTTCATCAGCATGTTCAAGTGCAGCTATTTTCCGGCAAAGCAGATTCACGGTTGGGTTATTGCCTCTTGAATAAATCCAGTACTCCTTTTCAGAAGTAATGGCATTTCTGAATTCCTCAACTGTTCTGAAGAAGAAATTGCTCGTCTGGTAAATCGGGGGTGCTACCGGATTGACGTCAGTGTACTCATCTTCACCGAGCACGTTCAATATATATGGGATATCCATTGGGATGCCTTTTTCTGTAGGGCTTTGGAGCAGAAATTATTGTAAGTTTGCAAAGGTAGACATAAGCCTGAAAAGAGCTGAATAATTCCTGATCCGGAGTTATCAACAATTAGATGTAGAAAATTAACAGCATAACTTGTTTTGTATCATAAAAAATACCTATTTTTGCACTCGTTTTTTTCAGGACACCCAAATAAATTCGTAAAACAATGAGTAAGAAGGCGTTAATACAATACGTTGAGGAACATTTCGTAACTAAACCACAATTTCCTGCATTCAAGGCTGGTGATACCGTAACGGTTCATTATAAAATCAAGGAAGGCGACAAAGAAAGGATCCAGCAATATCAGGGCGTTGTGTTACAGCGTTCAGGTGAAGGCGCCACCGAAACTTTTACTGTTCGTAAGGTTTCAGGAACTGTAGGTGTAGAAAGAATTATTCCTGTCAATTCCCCATTTATTGATAAGATTGAAGTAAACAAACGTGGTGCTGTCCGCAGGGCTCGTATCTTCTATCTCAGGCAGTTGAAAGGCAAGAAAGCACGCATCAAGGAAAAACGCATGTAATCCTTTGCAACAAAATATTCTGGCTGTCAGCAATGACGGCCTTTTTTTTTGCGCGGAATTATAACAGGGTATTCAATCAATATTGAATATGGATCTTTTGCAATACTAATAAGGTCCTATCTTTGCTAAAGCAAAAACAAAGTCGATGCAGGACGAATCAGAAATTATCGAAAGACAGTTAATTGACCTTTTCACATTATCAGGTGAATACTGCATAGCAGTAGAAAAAGCAGGACAATCAGGAAAGGATGAAATTATGAGCTTTTTATCGAAGCTGGCTCCTATTCTCTATCTGAAAGGGCTATTATTCCAGGCTCAACCGGAACCTGAAGAAGGTCTCAATGAAACATTTGTCACTGAAGAGCAATGGGAAGAGGTTTTCAATACACTGAGAAATCTCTTCGGGGATGATGACCGTATTGCCTATGCTCAGCCGGGAAGCAAGGACGGAACTGAAATTATTCAGGGCAGTCTGGCCGAATTATTTGCTGATGCTTATCAGGATCTCAAGAACTTTGTCTTTTTAATGACCAAGAATTCCATCCTGTCGAAACAGTATGCATCCTATAACATTAAAGCTGATTTCGAGGCAAACTGGGGATTTAAACTTTTGCAAGCACAAATCTTTCTGCATCAGCGCATTCTCATGAAGACAGATGAGCCTGATTATTCAGATCTGGATTAAAAACTACTATTTTTTTAATATTTAATTATTCTATATTCTTTCAGGAGGATTGAGCAAGATAATTTCTTTACCTTTGTCATCTATTTAGACTAAATAAAAATAAAATACGTGACACTTCTGGATGTTGCATTGGGAGAGAAAGCGATCATTTCCAAGGTTCGCGGACGAGGTGCATTCCGCAAGCGAATTACAGAAATGGGCTTCGTTGTTGGAAAAGAAGTTACCGTAATCAAGAAAGCACCGCTTCAGGATCCTATAGAGTATTCAATACTTGGTTACAATGTTTCTCTCAGAAACAGTGAAGCCAGACTGATTGAAGTTGAAGATAATACCTCAGCTCCCATTCATCATGAAGCCAACTATTCCGGCACTTTTGTGGAAGCTCAGGATAAAGCGGATACCATACATAAGGGCAAGGTCATTCACGTCGCACTGGTTGGAAATCCAAACAGCGGCAAAACCACATTATTCAATCATGCGTCAGGTTCCAAGGAAAGAGTTGGAAATTACAGTGGAGTCACCATAGATGCCAAGGATGCACATCTTAGTCAAAACGGATATGATTTCATCATTACCGATCTTCCCGGCACTTATTCCATCACGGCTTATACACCTGAAGAGCTCTATGTCAGGGATTTCATAAATGAGAAAATGCCGGATGTAGTTGTAAATGTGGTAGATGCATCAAATCTGGAACGTAATCTCTATCTGACAACCCAATTGATTGACATGGATATTCAGGTTATTGTAGCCCTGAACATGTACGATGAATTGCAGAAGAAAGGTGACAAACTTGACTATATTCATCTTGGACAGATGCTGGGTATACCATTCGTGCCAACAGTAGCTTCAAGAGGAAAAGGAATAATTGATCTCTTTACCAAGATCATTGAGGTATTTGAAGGAAAAGATACTACTACCCGCCATATTCACATCAACTATGGTAAAACCATTGAACAGGCAATCAAGGAAGTCCAGAAGAAATTAAAGGTTCCTGCCAATGTTGACCTGCTTGATACCATATCTTCCAGATTTCTTGCCATTAAACTTCTTGAAAAGGATGCATCTGCCAGAAATCTGGTAAGGGACCTGCCCGATTGTGATATCATTCTTGAGACAAGTTCTAATGAAATTGCCAGAATTGAGCATGAACTCAGGGATGATAGTGAAACATTGGTAACCGATGCAAAGTATGGATTTATTTCCGGTGCACTTGCCGAAACCATGCGTCCCGGCCCAAAAGCTCAGCGCAGGAAGAGTGAAATTATAGATATCTTTATTACACACCGATTCTGGGGAATTCCCATTTTCATTTTTTTCATGTGGCTTACATTTTTTGGGACATTCAGTCTTGGAAAATACCCAATGGAAGGAATACAGTGGTTGGTTCAGGAATCGTCCGGTTTTCTTAGGAATTCGATGCCGGAAGGCATATTACGCGACCTGGTTGTTGATGGAATAATAGGTGGTGTTGGAGGTGTTATAGTCTTCTTACCCAATATCTTACTGCTATATCTGTTCATCTCTCTCATGGAGGACTCCGGCTATATGGCCAGGGCTGTATTCATCATGGATAAGCTGATGCATAAGATCGGATTGCATGGAAAATCCTTTATTCCACTGGTTATGGGATTTGGCTGCAATGTGCCAGCAATTTTGTCGACAAGGGTGATTGAAAGCCGGCGCGACAGGATTATCACAATGCTGATTAATCCTTTTATGTCGTGCAGTGCCCGTTTACCAGTTTACATATTGTTCATCAGTGCTTTCTTCAATAATCACCAGGGGTCAATATTGTTCGGGATGTATTTCACCGGCATATTGCTTGCTGTAGGATCAGCATTGCTATTTCGGAAGACTCTTTTCAGGAAGAAGGATGTGCCTTTTGTTATGGAGCTTCCACCCTATCGTGTACCGACTGTCAAGAGCGTCCTGAGGCATATGTGGCATCGTGCAGGGCAATACCTGCGCAAGATAGGCGGTGTTATTCTGGTTGCTTCAGTTATCATCTGGGCATTGGGATATTTCCCTCATCACTTGCCGGATCAGTCAAAATATGATTCACAGTTCAAACAGATAGAACAGAAGTATGCAGGAATTCTGAAAGAAGGAACTCTTAACGCTGCAGAAAAAGACAGTCTCCTGACCTTGAAAGGAAATGAAGATAAAGAAGTCAAACTTACGATGCAGGCTGAACTTCAATTGAATTCCTATATTGGTAGAATAGGGAGATTTATCGAACCAGTCATGGCGCCGCTAGGATTTGACTGGAAAATGAGCGTTGCAATTTTAACCGGGGTTTCGGCCAAGGAAGTCGTTGTAGGGACTCTGGGCATACTATTCCAGGCTGATGAAGGTAGTCAGGAAGGCAACCTTGGACTTGTGCAGCGATTGCAAACTCAGAAATACACCTATGGACCAAAGATTGGCCAACCTGTATTCACTCCAGTAGTAGCCCTGAGTTTTATGCTTTTTATCCTCATTTACTTCCCATGCATTGGAGTAATTTCGGCAATCAGCAAGGAATCAGGAAGCTGGAAATGGGCATTGTTTATTGTTGTATACACTACCGCTTTGGCTTATCTTGCCTCCTTACTTTTATTCCAAATTGCTAGCTAAATTTAAAATCATGGATTCGATAATTGATTTTCTGAATCAGCATAAAACCTTGATTTTTTATATTTTTCTTGGCGTTAGCCTTATCCTGACCAGGATTCCTCTGATAGGCAAGTACTTTAGACTGGTGAATACCATGATTCATGAGGCTGGACATGCTTTCATGACATTGATTGTGAGCGGAGAAGTAATTTCAGTGAATTTGTTTGCCGATACTTCCGGAACAACAGTAACCAAAGCCAAAAATAAGTTCCTTCAGTTTCTGATTGCTTTTGCTGGCTATCCTGCCTCTTCAATCACCGGCTTCCTATTCATTATGATGCTTTCAAAGGGATACAATCTATATATATTGTTCATTCTTACGAGTATTGCCTTGTTGTTAATGGTCCTTTCCATTAGAAATGGATATGGTTTGTTCTGGGCTGGAACATTTTCACTGATTAATTTGTTATTACTATACTTCAATGTACCGCTGTGGATTTATATTGCCTCTGCATTCTATTCGCTGATAGTTCTTTGTGATTCAGTAATAAGTACAGTTATTTTGTTTGTTCTGAGCATAAAGACTCCCAATAAGGCAGGTGATGCAAGCAATCTGCAGAAGTTCACCAAGGTGCCGGCAGTAATATGGTCAATTCTCTTTATGGGAATTGCCGGATTTATGGCCTATAATGCAGTAGTACACTATTTCCCTTCGTTTACTCAATTGCTTAACTAGATCCAATGTCAGAATTACTGCAGCAGATACTTACATACAGCATAGTAGCAGCAGCTACCATATACGCATTGTTTGGAGTTTATAAGTCAGTAAAACCCAATAAACATGAAGTGCCTGGTTGTGGCGGATCATGTGGTTGTGACGCTTCAGAAGTTAAGAAGAAATGGATGGAAACGCATCCTGGAAACTAAACGCTATTTCCTTTTCAGTTTATCCAGCCTGTTGAGTCCTTCAATGGCTTTTTGATCATTGGTATTGATCTTCAGCACACTTTCATAGTCCTTTCGCGCATTGGCAAGATCTCCGGATAACTCGTAGCAGTATCCCCTGTTGAAGAACGCATCGGAATAAACAGAATCTACTGCAATTGCCTTGGTAAAGAATTCGGCGCCAGCACTGTATTTCTGGAGATAAACAAGATTAACATAACCTGTGTTGTAGAGAGCCAGTTTATTACCTGGTTCCAGCTTGAGCATTCTTGCATAAGATTCAAGTGCTCTTTCAGGTTTTTCATGTTCCTGATATAACATGCCGAGGTTGTATAAGGCTTCCAGACTGCTGGTATCTGATTTCAGGGCACTCGAAAAATAATCAACAGCCATAGCCGGATTTTTATCGGTATAGGCATAGCCCAACTGCATCAAAGCATCATAATGCCTTGGATTGAACAGCACAGACTGTTGAAAGGCGACAATGGCCTTATCCTTAACACCTGCTTCATCAAGAGTTACCCCTTTCATATAATAGGCATCAGCGTTTCTGGGATCCAGTTCCATTACCTTTTCAACAGTGGCGGCACATGTTTCATAATCCTTCATAATGAGGCAAAGCTTTGCTTTTTCCAGATAGGCTTTCACATTGGAATTTTCAAGTGAAATTGCCTTATTCAGGGATTGAAGTGCCTGCTGCGGTTTGCCCATCATAACGTATACATTGGAGAGCAGAATAAGTCCCTTTACATTATCAGGATTTAATTCCAGTGCTTTATTCAGATCAGCGAGGGCCTCATTCACCCTTTGATGATTCATATAGAAATCGGCCCTTGAGAGATAGGCATCAGAATTCTTGCCATCCATGGCAAGAACATTGTTTATTGACTCAAGGATACTATCGTCGGCTGAAAGATACTTCTTACCATTACCTTCTTCCCTATTACAGGAGATGATTAAAACAAGGGTGGAAGCAAGAATCAGGAGCAAGAAACCGTTTCTTATCATATGCTTTGATTTAATTCAGCAAAGTTACATTCTTCAGGACAATTGAACTGCATCGCTGCAATTTCGGACTTAAAAAATGTTGTTCATGTCTTAAAAAGGAAAAAGCAGGTTTTTCAAGACCTGCTTTCCTGTTCAATAGAACGAAAACTATTTTGCCTTTAGGGCTTCAATAACTTGTTTTTCAATCTCTTCACAAAGTTCTGGATTGTCGAACAGAAGTTTCTTCAGTGCATCACGTCCCTGACCAAGTTTGGTCTCACCATAGCTGAACCAGGAGCCGCTCTTCTTGATTATGTTTTTATCTACACCAATATCGATGATTTCACCAAATTTGGAGATTCCTTCACCATAGATGATGTCAAATTCAGCAGACCTGAATGGAGGAGCTACTTTATTCTTTACAACCTTAACCTTAACATGGTTTCCGATTGCATTATCGCCTTCCTTAATCTGGGTTTGCCTGCGGATATCAAGGCGAACAGAAGCATAGAACTTCAATGCATTCCCACCGGTTGTTGTTTCAGGGTTACCAAACATAACGCCGATTTTCTCCCTGAGCTGATTGATGAAGATACAGCAGCAACCTGTTTTGGAAATGGTGGATGTCAGTTTACGAAGCGCCTGAGACATCAATCTGGCCTGAAGACCCATTTTTGAATCACCCATTTCCCCTTCAATTTCACTTTTAGGGGTAAGAGCAGCAACTGAGTCGATAACTATAACGTCAATGGCTCCTGACCTGATGAGGTTATCAGCGATTTCAAGGGCTTGTTCACCATTATCGGGCTGTGAAATAAGCAGGTTTTCAATATCCACTCCAAGCCTCTGAGCGTAGGTACGGTCAAAAGCGTGTTCAGCATCAATGAAAGCTGCAATGCCGCCTTTTGCCTGTGATTGGGCAATGACATGCAATGCAAGGGTTGTTTTTCCTGAGGATTCGGGGCCATATATTTCAACAACTCTTCCCTTTGGAAGTCCACCAATTCCCAATGCAGCATCAAGGCCAATCGAACCGGTTGAAATTGCTGGAGTATCATCAATTGCCTGGTCGCCCAGTTTCATGATGGTTCCTTTTCCGTATGTTTTTTCAAGTTTATCGAGGGTTAGCTTTAAGGCATTCAACTTCTCGCTTTTTTCGTCTTTACTCATATTCCTGATCGTATTAAAATCGTTTGAACTAATGACAAATATAGACAGAATGGAAAGAAAAAATCCGGCAAAAAACCGGATTCGTGGAAGAACTTATCAACAAAAATCAGCCATTTTTAAATGCGGAGAAAGAATAGGAAAGCAAGAAACTAAATATCTAAAGCCTTAGTATTCAATGCTTAAACCAATCCTGTCCTTGAAGGAAATCTATCCTATGATCTGGCTGCTGTGATTTTTAGTATCGACTTTGGTAATGACATCTTCAATAATTCCATCTTCTGAAATGATGAAGGTTGTCCGAAGTACTCCTTCGTATGATTTACCCATGAATTTTTTGGGTCCCCAAACGCCGAAAGCCTTAATTATTTCCTTTTCAGGATCAGGAAGAAGCGGGAAGGGCAGCTTATATTTATCGACAAATTTCAGATGCGACTTTTCATTATCGGGACTCACTCCTACTACCTTGTATCCCTTTGCAAGCAGTCTGTCATAATTATCTCTCAAATCACAAGCTTCAGCTGTACATCCGGGAGTATCATCCTTTGGATAGAAGTAGAGGACAACTTTATTGCCTTTCATCTTTTCAAGACTGATTTCATTTCCTGATTGATCTATGCCTGCGAACTGAGGGGCCTGATCTCCTATTTTTGGTATTGACATAATTGTATTGTTTAATGTTTTGTAATCAGATAATAAACAATCCAAATTGCTTAAGGTTTTGATTTATCCTTAATTTTCACAGATATCTGAGACTGATTTGAATAATAGCTGCAGAAAGTATTTAGTCCGCAGTTCAGGCAGTCGGGCTTTCGTGCCTGACATATGTATCTCCCATGAAGAATCAGCCAATGATGTGCCTTTGGTATTAGTTCATCCGGAATATATTTTACCAATTGTTTCTCTGTATCAAGAGGTGTTTTGGAATTGACTGTCAAGCCGATTCTTGCCGAGACTCTGAAAACATGAGTATCAACAGCCATAGCAGGCTTATTGAATACCACTGAAGCTATGACATTGGCAGTCTTGCGGCCCACACCCGGGAGTTTTTGAAGCAGTTCTATATCCTCAGGAACGATTTCATTGAATTCTTCAACCAGACCTTTAGCCATGCCAACCAGGTTCTTAGCCTTGTTATTGGGATAGCTGCAGCTTTTAATCAAGTCAAAGACTTCATCCACACCTGCGCCATAGAGGGATTTTACATCCGGAAACCGGGAGAAAAATGGCGGTGTGATTATGTTTACCCTTTTATCGGTGCATTGTGCAGATAGAATAACAGCTACAAGCAATTCATAGGGAGATTTGTAGTGCAGTTCAGTCTCAGCCACAGGCATATGTGTACTGAAATAATCAATGAAGAGCTGAAACCGTTTTTTTATAGAGATGGCAGGCATATGTCAATATTTCTTCCAAAACCTGAATGTGTTTTGACTAACGCAAATAAAACAAAAAACCCGCATTGCAGCGGGTTAAATGTTTTAAAAATGTCATTAATTAAGGATCAGGTACTGTATGCCTGAATTTTCTGTCCTTATAACCTCCAGGGCCATTGAATATTGCATAATCATGCTAATGGACTGCCGGGCTGGCAAACGCCTTGATTTAGATCCGGTGTGGTTATTGGAAAGAACTTTGTCAAGAGTAGAGAGTTTTGTCATTCACCTGGTTTTGGTTAGATATACCAGATAAACGCACTGCTTCAGGAAATATTATTTGGACCGTATTATTTTTTTACACGGTAAGGGTAATTTCCTTTTTCTCTATCATTTTCCTGAGGTTTATCAGGGCATAGCGCATTCTTCCCAGGGCAGTGTTGATGCTGACATCGGTCTGCTCGGCTATATCCTTGAAGCTCATATCAGCATAATGCCTCATAATCAGCACTTCCCTCTGTTCATCGGGGAGATAATTAATAAGGCGGCGGACATCCTCATGGATCTGATCAGTAATGATTCGTTCTTCGATTGAATCATCAATAATCCTGAGATTATCAAAGATATCACCTTCATCGGGACCAGCTTCCACCAGTGGAAGTCGTTTCGATTTCCTGTAAAAATCAATGATAAGGTTGTGCGCAATGCGCATCACCCATTGGATGAATTTCCCTTCTTCCTTATAAGTTCCTGACCTCAGGGTGTTAATGACCTTAATGAAGGTATCCTGAAAGATATCATCGGCCAAATGACGGTCACGCACTACAATAAGAATGTAGGAATAAACCTTTTGCTTGTGTCTTGAAATAAGGACCTCGAGACTAGAGTGATTACCTGACAGATAATCGCTTATTAGCTCCTGATCGCTAACATAGGGGGCTTCCATCGCTCCTGAATTAGTTAGTAAAGGGTGAGTCTAAAAGCGTAGAAATCTGTCGATAAAGGTCCTCCTATTGTTAAGTTCTGATTGGATGATCAGAAACTGGTTAAAAAACTTGAATTTTTGTATTCAGTTGTGCAAATATAAGGCAATTTCTTAAAAAAGCACAAAAGTTCTAAAATTAATTCAATGATTTATCGCTCAAGAGTCACAAAGGTAATAAGCAATACAGTATTTATTTGGAATTATTCTTCATTGGGGAAGCAGTAAACTTCTAAAAATCTATAGGAATGAGTACTTTTGCACCCGATTTGAATATCATGGATTCTTACCTGATATTTTGATAAATCACTCACATTGAACTTATTACATTAGGATTCATGACAGCCCACCCGATTGATAGCCTCGATCCAAAGAAATTCATCCTGATCAAGGGTGCACGGGTTAACAACCTGAAGAACCTTTCAGTTGCGATTTCCAGGAATTCACTCACGGTTATCACCGGTTTATCGGGTTCGGGCAAATCATCCCTGGCATTCGACACACTTTACGCCGACGGGCAGCGGAGATATGTTGAAAGTCTGAGTGCCTATGCAAGGCAATTCCTTGGCAGGATGAGCAAGCCGGAAGTGGATTACATCAAGGGAATTGCTCCGGCAATTGCAATCGAACAGAAGGTTAATACCCGAAACCCAAGGTCAACGGTAGGAACTTCGACAGAAATATATGAATACCTCAAATTGCTCTATGCCCGCATAGGCAAGACGTACTCCCCTATTTCCGGGAATCAGGTCAAGCGTCACTCTGTTACAGATGTTGTTAACAAGGTTCAGTCGTTGCCAGCCGATACAGCTGTTATGATATACAGTCCACTCCGGTTGAAGGAGGACAGAAGCCTTGAAGAACATCTTACAATAATTCTTCAGCAGGGTTTTTCACGATTGCTTTATGATGGAAAAATCCTGAAGATTGAAGAGGTGATTGAAAAAGCTGCAGAATTCAAACCCCAGAATCTGTTTATACTTATAGACAGGTTTTCATCAGACCCGGAGGACTCAGAGTTCGCAGCGAGAGTTGCGGATTCGGCACAGACTGCCTTTTTCGAAGGAGAAGGTTATTGTTTGGTTCAGTCTGGCAGTCAGGAATCAGTTCAAACTGAAGAGTTTTCCAATCGCTTTGAACTGGACGGTATGAGTTTTGAAGAGCCTTCCATCCATCTTTTCAGCTTCAATAATCCTTTCGGAGCTTGCAAGTCATGCGAAGGCTTTGGAAGTGTGATAGGTGTTGATGAGGACCTTGTAATTCCCGACAAAAGCCTTTCAGTATTCAGCGATGCAATTGCCTGCTGGAAGGGTGAAAAGATGAGTGAGTACAAGCATGAATTTTTAAAGAATTCTCACAAATTCAACTTTCCGGTACACAAACCATATTTTGAACTGAGCGAAGAACAGAAACGACTGCTTTGGGAGGGAAATTCCTACTTTGAAGGAATAAATGACTTCTTCAAAATGGTTGAAAGCCAGACCTTCAAGATACAATACAGGGTAATGCTTTCCAGGTACCGGGGAAAAACCGTTTGTCCCGACTGCAGGGGAACCCGTTTACGAAAAGATGCCAATTACGTGCTTGTCGGAGGCAAATCAATTACAGATCTTGTGCTGATGCCGGTCAGCAAATCGCTGGAGTTTTTCAGCACCATTGCCTTGAATGAATATGAAGAGAAGGTTGCCGGCAGGTTATTGATTGAGATCAGAAACCGCCTCACCTATCTGAATAATGTAGGCTTGCCCTATCTGACCCTGAATCGTTTGTCGAACAGTCTTTCAGGTGGAGAGTCGCAGAGAATCAATCTTTCCACCTCACTTGGCAGCAGTCTGGTAGGCTCAATGTATATTCTGGATGAGCCCAGTATAGGACTTCATCCCAGAGACACTCACCTGCTTATCGATGTATTGAAGGGACTCAGAAATATCGGGAATACAGTAATTGTTGTTGAGCATGAGGAAGAAGTAATCAAAGCTGCGGATCAGATTATTGATATTGGTCCGCTGGCAGGCAGTCAGGGAGGTGAGTTGATATTCCAGGGGAATTTCAAGGAACTGATGAATGACGATAAGAGCCTTACTGCGAAATACATGCAGGGTAAGGAAAAGATAGAGTTACCCCTATCAAGGCGAAAATGGCATGATTTCATAGAGATAAAAGGTGCAAGGGAGAATAATCTCAAAAATATCAATGTACGCTTCCCTCTCAAGGTTTTCACGGTTGTGACGGGTGTCAGCGGTTCAGGCAAGACCTCATTGGTGAAGAGAATTCTATACCCAGCCTTAAAGAAGATGTATGGCGGATATGGAGAGAGGACGGGCAAGTTTGATAAACTTGAGGGAGATATCAGCCGGATCGGGAATGTTGAAATGATTGACCAGAACCCCATTGGAAGGTCTTCCAGATCCAATCCTGCAACTTATGTAAAGGCTTATGATGAGATCAGGAACCTATATTCAGAGCAGGCACTCGCCAAGCTGAGAGGTTACAAGCCTGGATTCTTTTCCTTTAATATAGAAGGAGGAAGGTGTGAGGAATGTGAAGGAGATGGAATCGTTAAGGTAGAAATGCAGTTCATGGCAGATATTCACCTGACCTGTGATTCATGCAAGGGAAAGAGATTCAAGGATGAGGTACTGGACATCAAATTCCAGGATTTGACTATTTCGGATATTCTGGACCTGACCATAGAGCAGGCAATTGAATTCTTTCATAAGAATACTGCAAAGCATCCCAGCTGCCAGAAAATCATATCCAAACTAAAGCCACTGGCTGATGTAGGACTTGGGTATCTTCAGCTCGGACAATCCTCAGATACATTTTCAGGAGGAGAAGCACAAAGAATCAAGCTCGCTTCATTCCTGACCAAGGGAAGCAATGAAACCCCTACCCTTTTCATTTTTGATGAACCTACCACCGGCTTGCATTTCCATGATATAAGCAAACTGCTTATTGCCTTCAATGAACTGATAATGAAAGGTCATTCTGTGATTGTTATCGAGCATAATCCGGAAGTTATCAAGACTGCAGACTGGGTCATTGATTTAGGTCCTGAAGGCGGAGATTTGGGCGGTCACCTGGTATTTGAAGGACAACCGGATCAGTTGGTTAAATGTGCAGAATCCTACACAGGACAATTCCTGAAATCAAAAATTTAAACCAAAAACTGGAAGAATGCGGATTCACCATATCCAGCATGACGATTTCGAAGGACTTGCCGCTATTGGCGAGTGGGCTGCCATTAACGGTGCTGAAATCACATCCACAAGGGCAGATCTGGGTCATTCCTTTCCTGATCAGCAGGACTTTGATATGCTGGTAATCATGGGTGGAAAAATGGGTGTTTATGAAGAAGATAAATTCCCATGGCTTATTGAAGAAAAGAAGTTCATCGCAAAGTCCATTCAAAATGGGAAACTTGTGCTGGGTATTTGTCTGGGTTCACAATTGATAGCCTCTGCCCTGGGAGCCAGGGTGTTCCCAAATCTGGAACCAGAGATGGGGGTATTTCCAGTGTACTTCAATGAGAGCGCTGCTTCAGATCCGGTATTTTCTCATTTTGGAAAGCAATTGGATGTTTTACATATACACAACGATACCTTTGATCTCCCTGAAGGAGCTGTTTGCATGGCTTCATCCATGCTTACACCTAATCAGGCTTTTAAATATGGCAGCAATGTTTTTGCCCTTCAATTTCATTTTGAAGTGAATCAACCCCAGTTAATAGCTTTCAGGGAAAGAGCCTTTGATGAGAATCTGAAAGGCAGGTGGATTCAAACTGCAACTGCAATTATGTCCTATTCAGAATTAATACAAAGTAATAAAGCGATTCTGTATAAAGTCCTTGATTCTATTGCAATTATGAATAACCCCAACTGCAACAGTGCATAACTTCTTCAATTTTTTGATAAAGTTTTTAGTACCTTTGCGCAAAATTTGGACTAGAAATCACGCAAGTATTTGACAATCAATATTTAACAAAATCTAATAATCAAAAAGATGAGTCAAAAGAAGTATGTTTATTTCTTTGGAGGTAAGAAAGCCGAAGGAGAAGCAACAATGAAGAACCTATTGGGTGGAAAAGGTGCCAACCTTGCAGAAATGGTTAACCTTGGACTTCCTGTACCAGCTGGTCTCACAGTTACTACTGAAGCCTGCACCGACTATTATGAAAACGGCACTCAGCTTCCTGCTACCCTGATGGGTGAAGTTTGGGAAGGCATGAAGAAGGTAGAAGCCGAAATGGGAATGAAGTATGGTGATTCCGAGAATCCGCTGCTAATGTCATGCCGTTCAGGAGCCCGCGCTTCAATGCCAGGTATGATGGACACCGTTTTGAATGTTGGACTCTGTTCAGCAACTATCCCCGGTTTGATCAAGAAGACCAACAATCCACGTTTCGTATGGGATTCATACCGCAGGCTTATCATGATGTATGCCGATGTGGTTATGGAAAAAGCTGAAGGCATCGAGCCGGTTGATGGCAAGGGTATCCGCAAGCAGCTTGACGATATGCTGGATTCATACAAGCATAATAAAGGAGTTAAGTCAGATACTGACCTCAGCTCAGACGATCTGAAGCAGCTTGCTGAAGATTTCAAGGCAAAGGTAAAATCATCACTCGGAAAAGAATTCCCAGATGATGCACGTGAGCAGCTTGAAGGTGGTATCAAGGCCGTATTCAAGAGCTGGAACGGAAAGAAAGCTGTTTCATACCGTCGTATCGAAGGTATTCCAGATTCATGGGGTACAGCAGTAAACGTTCAGGCAATGGTATTTGGTAACATGGGTGATTCATCAGCTACCGGTGTTGCCTTTACACGTAATCCTGCCACCGGTGAAAACCTTTTCTACGGAGAATGGCTTGTTAATGCACAGGGAGAAGATGTTGTTGCCGGTATCAGGACTCCAAGTCCACTGAACGACGACACCAAGAATGAGCAGAATGCTCATCTTCACAGCATGCAGGAAGCCATGCCAGGCACCTATGTAGAACTGGACAACATCCGCACCATTCTTGAGAAGAGCTTCCATGATATGCTGGACATTGAGTTCACCATTCAGGAAGGTAAATTATACATGCTACAGTGCCGTGCAGGAAAGCGCACAGGAACTGCAGCCCTTAACATGGCCATGGATATGCTCCAGGAAGGCCTGATCAATGAGAAGACCGCTGTGATGAGGGTTGAGCCTGCACAGCTTGATGAGCTTCTTCACCCTATTTGCGATCCGGCAGAAGAGAAGAAAGTATCACCTATTGTTAAAGGTTTGCCAGCAGGCCCTGGTGCCGCAGTTGGAAAAATCGTCTTCACCGCTGAAGATGCTGTTGCATGGCAGCGTAAGGGTGAGAAGGTTATCCTTGTCAGGGAAGAAACAAATCCTGAAGATGTTGAAGGTATGCGCGCTGCAGAAGGTATCCTTACCGCACGTGGTGGTATGACCTCACATGCTGCACTTGTAGCCAGGGGCTGGGGAAAATGCTGCATCGTTGGTGCCGGTAAGCTCCACGTTGATGTTGCTACCAAGGTTGCAAAGGTTGAAGGAACCAGCATCGTTCTGAAGGAAGGAGATGTTCTCACACTGAACGGAACCAAGGGACATGTTTACACAGGTTCACTCCCACTTATGGATGCTACTGAGAACCCACGTTTCCAGACTTTCATGAAGATGGTTGACACATTCCGCACAATGGGTGTTCGCACCAATGCTGATACACCAGCTGATGCAAAGATTGCCCGCGATTTCGGAGCTGAAGGTATCGGACTCTTCCGTACAGAGCATATGTTCTATGGAAAAGGTTCAGAGCAGCCATTGTTCCTTCTCAGGAAAATGATTCTCAGCAACGGACTTGAAGAACGCGTAGCAGCTCTCAATGAACTGTCAGTGTTTGTAAAGAAAGACATCAAGGCTACACTTCTTGCTATGGATACCCTTCCTGTTACTTTCAGGTTGCTTGATCCTCCTTTGCATGAATTCGTTCCACAGAGTGCTGAAAAGCAGGCTGAACTTGCAACTGCATTGGGAATTACTCCTGAAGCCATTGCAAAGCGCGGCGAAGCTCTTCATGAATCAAACCCAATGATGGGTCACAGGGGTGTTCGTTTAGGAATCACTTATCCTGAAGTTTCAGAAATGCAGATCCGTGCCATTTTCGAATCAACTGTTGAGTTGATCAACGAAGGACATGATCCACATCCTGAAATCATGGTACCTGTTACCTGTGAAGTTGGCGAGCTTGATTTCACCAAGAAAATTGCCGATAAAGTATATGCTGAAGTTTGTGCCAAGTATGGCGTTAGTGCTATCAGCTACAAATACGGAACCATGATTGAGATTCCACGTGCTTGTCTCCTCGCTGACAGGATGGCCAAGACCGCTGAATTCTTCTCATTCGGTACCAATGACCTTACACAGATGACCTTCGGTTTCAGCCGTGACGATATCGGTGGATTCATGAATGATTATCTGGATATGAAGATTCTTCCGGCTGATCCATTCCAGACCATTGACCAGGACGGAGTTGGCCAGCTTATTCAGATGGCAGTTAACAAAGGACGCGCTACCCGCACTGACCTTAAGGTTGGTATTTGCGGTGAACAAGGTGGTGACCCTGCATCTGTTGAATTCTGTTTCAAGGCAGGTCTTACCTACGTTAGCTGCTCACCATTCAGGGTTCCTATTGCCCGTTTGGCAGCCGCTCAGTCTTCAATAAAAGCCAGCAAATAAAGGCTTGAAACCTAGGTAGTAAATACATTAGGATAAATTTGCAATTAAAAAGGCAGCAACGTTTGTTTGCTGCCTTTTTTTTTACATTTGCAAGAACCATTCATATTAACATATTTGAGTTTTTGCATAAAAACAACAAACCATTAAAACCAAATAATAACCTCAAATTTATCCCATGGCAAAAGCTATTAACCGTGCGAACATGCTGATAGACCTTGATCAGTATGGCATTAAAGGCATTGATGAGGTCTACTACAACCTCTCGTACGAAGAACTATTCAAACACGAAACCGATCCGGGTTTGGAAGGATTTGAAAAGGGACATTTATCAACCCTTGATGCAGTGAATGTGGATACCGGAGTTTTCACAGGTCGTTCTCCAAAGGACAAGTACATTGTGAAAGATTCTATCAGTGAAAACACCGTTTGGTGGTCAACTATCGGAAAGAATGACAACAAGCCGATCTCCACTGAGGTTTGGAATCATCTTCACGAGGTTATTGTGAGTGAGTTATCCGGAAAGAAGCTTTATGTAATGGATGCTTTTTGCGGTGCAAATCCTGATACCCGACTGAATGTTCGCTTCATTGTTGAAGTTGCCTGGCAGGCTCATTTTGTAAAGAATATGTTCATCAGGCCTACTGATGAGGAACTCACCAATTTCAAGCCTGATTTCGTTGTTTTGAATGGCTCAAAAACCACTAATCCCGACTGGAAAGAGCAAGGCCTCAATTCAGAGAACTTTATTGCATTCAACCTGACAGAGCGCATGCAGCTAATCGGCGGATCCTGGTATGGCGGTGAAATGAAGAAGGGAATATTCTCCATGATGAATTACTTCCTGCCACTTCGCGGAATTGCCTCCATGCATTGTTCAGCCAATATGGGCAAGGAAGGTGATGTCGCAATATTCTTTGGGCTTTCAGGAACAGGTAAAACTACTTTATCAGCTGATCCAAAGCGTGCTCTTATTGGAGATGATGAGCATGGTTGGGACGATGCAGGAGTCTTTAATTTTGAAGGTGGATGCTATGCCAAGTGCATCAATCTCAGTAAGGAAAATGAGCCAGATATTTATGCTGCCATCCGCAGGGATGCATTGCTTGAGAATGTTGTTCTTAAAGCTGACGGATCACCGGATTTTGCTGACTCTTCAAAAACGGAAAATACACGTGTCTCCTACCCTATCTATCACATTAACAACATTGTAAAGCCTGTTTCCAAGGGAGGACATGCAACAAAGGTTATATTCCTGACTGCAGATGCATTTGGAGTATTACCCCCGGTTTCCATTTTAACTGATGATCAAACCAAATATCATTTCCTATCCGGATTTACAGCTAAACTGGCAGGTACTGAAAGAGGTGTAACTTCACCTCAGCCGACTTTTTCAGCTTGCTTCGGCAATGCATTTCTCAGTCTGCATCCAACCAAATATGCAGTTGAACTTGTAAAAAGAATGCAGCATTCACATGCAAAGGCTTATCTTGTAAATACAGGCTGGAATGGAACCGGAAAGCGCATCTCCATAAAGGATACAAGGGCAATAATTGATGCTATTCTCGATGGATCCATCGATCATGCACCTACCAAAACCGTTGCCTATTTCAATCTAAGTATTCCGACCCAACTCCATGGTGTAAACACAGATGTTTTAGATCCCAAACAAACCTATTCAAATCCCGCGGAATGGGAGGAGAAAGCAAAGGATCTTGCAAAACGCTTTATTGATAATTTCGATAAATATACTGACAATGAGGAAGGCAAGAATCTGGTAGCTGCCGGACCACAATTGTAGTTTATTGCAATCGTTTCTACCTCCAATCACAGACTAAAACTGGATAGAATTTTGACAGAGGAAGCTTTTCCATACAAAATTCTAACCTGAGGCAGTTCTTGATTGGAGGTAGTTTCGTTATAAAGTATTACCTATCTCCGACTATCAAACCCCAAGTCTGTTAGAGCTAAAAGTCATATCTAATATTCAAGATATGATTATATTTATCTGGCTGTAATTCAGATGCCTAAACTCTGCATTTTTTAAATTGTAATAAAATAATTCAGATGTCCGGCAGGAATTAACTGATTATTACTTTATATTTGTATGTTTCTCAATTTTTTACTTCTTAATACCCATTACAATGTCCACTGGAAAAGTAAAGTTTTTTAACCAGCAAAAAGGTTTCGGTTTTATCCTTGATGATGAAACTTCGAAAGATGTATTTGTACATGTTACAGGCCTCATCGACAAGATTAAAGATGACGATTTAGTTAGTTTTGAAATTGTTGAAGATCGCCGTGGTCCAAAGGCAATCAATGTAAGATTACTATAATCAGTGCATTGAGTGAAAAAAAAAGCTTTCCATTCAGGGAAGCTTTTTTTTTGCCACAGGATTTTTTACTCTGTGCATAACAGGTACTTTTGCAGAACTTAAAAACGACAGCATTGAATTATCTTCAGGCAGAGCATCTTTCGAAATCCTATGGGGAAAAAGTCCTGTTTGAGGATATCAGTTTTGGTATTGAGAAAGGACAAAAAGTGGCTTTAATAGCCAGGAATGGGACCGGTAAGAGTTCACTCATGCGAATTTTAGCCGGAATCGCTGCTCCTGATTCAGGAAAGGTGACCTTGCGAAATAATTTAAAAATCACCTTCCTCGACCAGAATCCTTCGTTTAGTCCGGACATGACAGTATTGGATGCAGTCTTTTCATCTGACAATGAAGCGCTTGCCGCTCTCCGCGATTATGAGTTTGCTCTTGAATTCTTTAAGCTTAATCCTTCGGCGGAAGCTGACAAGAGATTAAGTGATTCAATGCAGAGGATGGATGCATCCGGAGGGTGGTCATACGAGACCAGGGCAAGAGAGATACTTGGGCAATTTTCCATACATGATTTCAGTCAAAAGATCCATACACTCTCAGGCGGGCAACGAAAGAAGATTGCGCTAGCGCATGCTTTGATTGGAGAACCGGATCTTCTGCTGCTCGATGAACCGACCAACCATCTTGACTTTGAAATGATAGAATGGCTTGAGGAATACCTTTCAAGAGAATCATTAAGCCTGCTTCTTGTCACCCATGACCGCTATTTCCTTGATAATGTTTGCGATACAATCCTTGAGATGGAGCGAAATTCGATATTTACCTATAAAGGTAACTATGGATATTATTTGGAGAAAAAGGCAGAACGGGAACTCATGGAAGAGCAAAGTCTGGAGAAATCAAAAAATCTTTACAGAACTGAACTGGATTGGATCAGAAGAATGCCTAAGGCTCGAACCACCAAATCCAAATCCAGAATTCAGGCATTTGATGAAGTGAAGGAAAAGGCGACGAAACGATTTGAGGAAAAGGCTATTCAATTTGGAGTTAATGCCAACCCCCTTGGAGGCAAAATTCTTGAAGTTGACAATATCACCAAGCGATTTGGCGATTTTATAACCGTGGATGATTTCTCCTACATATTCAAGCGTGGTGAGAAAATCGGGGTAGTTGGCCTCAATGGAGTTGGAAAATCCACCCTGCTAAATTTGCTTGCAGGAAGACTTCGTCCTGACCTTGGGAAAATTACTGTCGGACAAACGGTAGTTATGGGGTATTATACTCAGGATGGGCTTGAATTAAAAGAAGACAAAAGAGTTATTGATATAGTGAAGGATGTTGCAGAAGAGATAACCTTGAAGAAAGGTTCAATGTCAGCATCCCAGTTCCTTCAGTACTTCAATTTCAGCTATCCTGTTCAGCAGGCTTATTTCAGTAGTCTGAGTGGTGGAGAGAGACGAAGATTGTACCTTTTGATGCAACTCATCAAGAATCCAAATTTCCTGATTCTGGATGAGCCTACCAATGATCTGGATATACAGACATTGCAAGTGCTTGAAGACTTTCTCTCAGAGTTCCCGGGATGTTTGCTGATAGTATCTCATGACCGCTTCCTTCTTGACAAGTTATGTGATCATGTTTTCGTATTTGAAGGTAAAGGTAAGATTAAGGACTTCTACGGAAATTACACCCAGTTTTATCAATGGAGGATTCGGGAGCAGAAACTGCAAAAACTTCAGAAAGAGCAGGAAGAAAAAACTGCCAAGGCATTAAGGCCGAAAAATCAGCCCCAAAAACCAAGTTATAAGCAGCTTAAGGAATTTGAACAGCTTGAAAAGGATATTGATACATTGGACAAGGAAAAGACAAGAATTCTGTCAATACTTAATTCCGGAAATGCATCTGTTGATGAATTGAACCAACTCTCAATAAGATATAATGAACTTGAGGAAGAGAGTGAGTTGAAAACCCTGCAGTGGATGGAATTGGGAGAGATAATCGAATCCTCAGGGAAAGGACAGGAATAAATATTAATCATCAATAGCTTAGCTGTTCATAATCCGTCTTTTCCAATTACCCTGTTCAGAATTGGACTATATCTGAGAAGAAGCGCAACTCATATAATTTTGATATTCAACAAGTATTGAACCTATGAAATGGCAATCAGTCATAGCAGCAATTATTACCATTACGATTATCAGCAATATTTGCATTGCCCAGAATTATGAATTCAAAAGAGGTGAACTCATTAAATTCTCAAGCAATAAGTGTATCAGAAAGAGTTTGCATGCTGATTCCAGCGGATACTATCTGCATGTTACCAGAAATGAAGGTGTTAACGGACATTTCAGCAATTACCTGGTAAAGGTTGATACATCATTCAGTCATATCACTGAAACAGAATTGCCGATAAGAACCACCAATCTTATTAATGAAATGTTCTTTGTAGCCGGCAGGTTCATTTGGTTACATTCAGAATTTGACAATACAGTTAATTCAAGAATATACAGGATAAGTATACTTGGGCTTGATGGTAAAGTGTCCGGGACAATTCCTCTTGATTCCCTGCTTTCAGGGGATTTATCCAATAAATCAATCGGAATAATAGTAACACCTGACAGGAAATCATTTCTATTCTACAATTCCTGTGAATTCAGTTTAAGCAAGATGGACCGAAAAATCCGGATTATCGCTTTTGACAGCACTCTCAACAGAGTAATGGACAAAGAGCTGAAGCAGGAACTGATTGGCATTTCTACTAAAGTTGAAGGTTTTACACTGAATAACGACCTGAGTGCTCAAATTATCTGCAAATACACCAGAGGACAGGAAACTGGCAAGTGTAATGAAATCAAGGATCTAACTCCGGGAGGTTACTTTCTATTAAGCACATATCCCGGTGATGAACATACGGGAATGCAAGTGATCACAGGCAAGGATATATATACAAATAGCTGTTATTTACTCAGGGATGATCAGAAGAAGTTGCATTGTATCGGATTTTTCTCCAGATCAGAATCAGGTAAATCAACCGCGTTTTTTGACTTTAAGGTTGACAGGAATGGAGCAGATACTGCAGGAACCAAATATGAGCTTAGTAAGGAAGAGATCGCACAATGTTTTTTCAAACCTTCTGGCAGGAATTTACCTGAAGAAAAGACCAAATTCCTTGATCCGGATTTTTTGATCACAGATATAATAACCAATGAGCAGGGAGTTCAAAAATATATCGCTCAATCATCCACATTGAACTCTATGTTAATCATGTCAAGCATGATGATGGTTGTATCCAAATACCATGTTAGCAAAAACATTGTTGTTTTTTCAATCAATGACAACCAGAAGATTGACACGATTATCCTGATTCCCAAATACCAGTCCAGCAGCTTTTCAGATGCATCCCTAGGCTACCTTTACTTCAAAGATTACAGAGGTCTGAACTTTCTGTATAATGAGAGTGCCAGAAACATGAGGAGACCCTTGAACGAACGGAGTCTGAGCTATAATTACCAGCAAAAAGGGATACCTGCCTGGGTGGAATTGGGGATTACCGGATTATGCAGGTACAGTATTCCAGCATATGCGGCTAAAGAGAGTCCTGTATTCCTGATAAAGCATAGTTATAAAATAAGTGATAACGAATATTTTGTAGTGCTTCAGGATACTGACAAGCCAAAAATCGGCAAGTACTATCTGGGAAAGATCAATTTAAAGAATTGATAACTGATAAATTGCAATAAATAAAACGGCCCTCCAAATCTGAAGGGCCGTCTGTTTTTTATTTAAGCAGAATCAATGATATAAGCTAGCATCATTTCTGTACCCAGCCTGATCCTGGAACCAATCATAGTAAGTAGTTCCGGAGGAGACACTCCATGGGACAAATTTGGTATAACCTGAGATAATCTTGGTTTTCTCAGCCGGGTAAACGAACCTGTCGACAACATTCAGAGCCCAGGGGAGATTATGGCTGGTAACATAGTATCTGCCATTGCCAACCTGACTATCGTCCTCAGCGGTCCCGAAAAGGCTCATATCAGCCAGATCTGTTGGTGGGCTATTAATCAGATGGACTTCACGTTCCCTATGCTGATTTGTAAATATGAATGGGTTATAGGGAGGCGTTCCCATAACGCTTAAGCTAACAGGAGCTGTAAGCTTGATTGAGATATTCATTGTATCCGGTGTTCTGAATGGTTCTCCAATAGTAGTATTTACACCCATGGAAGCACCTGCAACGTGAGGAAGTACACTATAACCATTTTCAAAAAGAATGAGTGTTGCTTTTGACTGACCAGCCTCTACCCCGTTTGCAAGTGTCGTTGTGATATTGCTATTTGATTTACTGCCAGTAAAGGAGGCAATCTGGTTTGGAGAAACAGGCAACTGAATACCAAATCCATTCTGATACCCTGCTCCCATTGCACGCAGCACGCATTTTCCTTCTATATCCACGACTTTATTCTGGCTGTTGGTAACCTGATTAAAGCGATAATCAATCACCATATCATTGAAATCGTAGTCACCCTTTGCTGGCCAGAGATCTTCAAAAGCCAATGAACCAAAACCATTCTGAGTCGGGAAGTAATTATTGAATGCTTTGGCAGGATCATTTGGATAATCATCAAAATTATCAGAGATGCCATCCTGATCGCTATCGGTTTGGGTATAGTTTGGCAAAGGAACATGACTTACATCTACAGCCTGAATTGGATCTGCTGAAACATAGAATACGGCATCATTGAAATCATTGTCAGAGCTTACATCGCGCTTGATATCTTCGACGCCAAGCAAAAACTTACCACGGCCGATATCATTGCAAAGAATGAAATGCTGCTGAATTGAAGCATTAGATTCCGGGTTAAATTGTTTATCAGAATAGAAAACCCAGTTTCCATTCGTGATGGTTCCATTGCGGAATCCATCAGAAATCAGCACCCAGGCTATTTCAGTTCCCGGAGCATACTGTCCGATATATACCTTATTGCCGCTATACAAGCCTCCGCTGCTGCCAACAAAGGATGTATTCGGGTAAATAATGTGGATTGAATCAATTTGAGATACGCTGCTTGGGGGATTATCAGTATTGTATGTATAGAAACCAAGTACGTTGCGGTAGCCGGCACCTTCATGAACAAATGTTACCCATACATTGCAGGCTTCTTCCAAAACAAGATTTTGCTCATTAGCGGCTGCAAAGTATTGGGGATGAGTATTGGGCAAAGCACTTCTTTCGGGCAAGGTTGCATTGATATCCTGCAACATGGAATTGTCAATGACATCGTTGTTTGGTTCCAGATAATTGGGTACTCCCTGACTATTGTAGGTTCCAAGTGGTACATAAACTGAACTGGTACTCTTAAAGAATTGTTCACCAAGGCTTTTGAAGGCATTTTTCGTTTGTTTTCCACCCAAGGTCAACTCGAGTTTACCATCCTTGATTGCTACGGTTTGTTTATTCACGAACCCTAGTGCATCAGTTGCCACCAAAAGGGTTTTCTGGTATGAAGCAATTGAATAATCACAGCCAAAAACACCCTGAGCATCAGTAACTCCGCTCATAATTTTTTGTCCCCCGCTATCAGGATCAGCTGTATAAATATCCAGTCTCATTCCTGGCACAGGACCATTATTATTGTCCAGCATTCTGACATAGACCTGAACCTGTGATGAAGTTTGAAATGTAAATCCAGCATCCACCCGCAGATCATCCATACTTGTGATTGTAGTTGGATCTATACTGTTATCGTCCTTTCTACAGGAACTAATGAGCATAGCCATGGAAAGACTAATTGCCGCAGCATACAAGAGAATCTTCATGAAATGAATTTGTTAGAGGGAAATACTTGGTCTATTTCCGGATTAGTAATCAAAATTTTACTGGTTATTATTGTTGAATCACCTATCATTAATAGTTTATGCACAAAAAAGAAATATGTGATTTTAAAAAAATCATCAAATAATTTTAGTGGAAGCAGGTTTGCAATTATGATCTATACAAATATTCAGGATAATCAGGAATGATTTTGAAATCTGATTGAATACAAAAAAAAACTCCGGAACCATAAGTACCGGAGTTTCAGCATATATTATTAATATTGTTTAGTTCTGCGCAAGCATAACCGGCATTACAAGCATAAGTATATTCTCATCCTGATTTTCATTGGTAACAGGAAGAATGATACCGGCTCTTGTTGGGCCTGAAAGTTCGAAGCAAATTTCTTCACTTTCAAGGTTGCTTACCATATCGAGCAAGAATTTGGAATTGAAACCGATTTCCATATCCTCACCTTCATAGGTGCATTTCAGACGTTCAACACCTTCATTTGAATAATCAATATCTTCAGCATTCATGAGCAGCTCCTGTCCGTTAATGCGAAGCCTAACCTGATGAGTGCTTTGGTTGGCAAATGGAGAAAGGCGCTTTACCGAATTGATGAATGACATCCTGTCAACATAAAGTTTGTTCTTGTTATCGCGTGGGATAACAGCTTCGTAGGCAGGATATTTTCCTTCAATCAACCTGCTGTATAGACGAACACCCTGGAATGCAAAAGAAGCATTTGTAACATTATATTCAACCTGTACAGGGAAATCTTCATTTGAGAGAAGATTCTTGAGTACATTCAGAGGTTTGCGGGGGACGATAAAAGATGCAGATGTTTCAACCTTGGCATCAAGCCTGCGGTAACGAACCAGTTTATGAGCATCTGTAGCAACAAATGTGAGATAGTCAGGAGTAAATTCAAAGAATACGCCTCCCATAACAGGCCTGAGTTCATCATTGCCAGTTGCAAAAACTGTCTTGGTAATTCCGGCAGCCAAAAGAACTGATGGAAGTTCAACTAAAGTTGTATCTGTCAGTTCAGGAATCTGAGGATAATCATCAGCATTATGTCCGCTCAGTTTATATTTACCTTCACTTGAAAGAATTTCAACTGCAAGAGTATTTTGATCAATCGAAAATGTAAGTGGTGCATCAGGCAGATACTTCAGAAAATCAAGAAGCAGTTTGGCCTGAATTGTAATTTTTCCGGGTTCATCAGCCATGGAAGGCTCCAGTGTCATTACCATTGTAGTTTCAAGGTCAGTGGCAGTGATTTTCAGGGAATTGTCTTCCAACTCAAACAGAAAGTCATCAAGAATTGGGAGCGTATTGCTGCTGTTAATTACTCCATTTAATGACTGCAACTTCTTAAGAAGAACCTGACTGTTGATGATAAATTTCATAGCGATTTGTATTTCAGTAGTTTAATTGCTATTGATTACGATTGTAAAAATATAAATCTTCTTCAAGAAAAGAAAATAAACCAAGGCGAAGATATCAACATTATTCCAATAGGAAACATGAAATAATCTTCATGAGTAAGAAAAAATTCAGTTGAATACCGACTCCTGATATCATCCTATTAACAATGACAGTCCGCATTATGGTGAACTGCAAATAATTCATGTTATCATTTTTCCTTTTTACTGAATGTCATTTTCAGCTCCTCCCCTTTTAACAATCTCTTAATATTCTTTTTATGGGTAAGTGGAACGAAGACTGCTATCAGAATCGAGAGCACTATTAAGGATACAGATTGTTCCCTGAAAATAAAAATGACCAATACAGGAAACAGAATTGAACTGGTCACAGATGCAAGAGAAACATATCTGCTTATAATAAACACTATTGCGAACCAACCGAGAATAGAAAGAAAGGCATAAGGATACAAGGCTATGACCATACCAACCAGAGAGGCTACTCCCTTTCCTCCCCTGAAACCTGTGTACTATGGAAATACATGCCCAACAACTGCGATAGCACCCAGAAGAATTTTATAGTTAATCAGCTGGTTTTCGGTCAGGTTACCAGCTGCGAAATAGGTTGCTAGCTGAACCGCTACCCATGCTTTCAGGGCATCAATAAGCAAAACGATTATACCAGCTTTGAGTCCGAGTACCCTGATGGTATTGGTTGCCCCCGCATTACCGCTGCCTTTTTCCCTGACATCAATGCCATAGAATATTCGTCCTATCCAGACCGAGGTCGAAACTGAGCCTAAAAGATATGCCAGTACGCAGCCGGCAGCAATCATAATTATAGCATTCATAGTCAATTATTTAGACCACTTCAGTTCAAACTAAAAATTTTAACACAGAAGTCTGAATTCAGCCGTCTATTCACCTTTTAATTGCTTCATCTTCCTTAGGAAGGTTGTCTTTTTATCGCTTGTTGAAATTATGAACTGATAACTTGGTTCTCCATTTCCTGATTTGATCACTCTCTGATCTTCCTTCAGACCAGTGAGTTTCTCATTGAATTCCTTATTGGATGATAATGCCTGCAAGGTTCCTCCGGTGTAGGAGAAGAAATACCAGCGATCAGGAGCAACTTCCAGATACATGGTGAACATATCCCCGGTCCGTCGCTTGATTACTTCGAAATGACCATTTACATATCGGTTAACAGAATTCTTACCGAGATTGCTTATTCCGATCTGACCGCTATTTATATAGGAGCGCAGTTCCTGATTCCATACCAGGTTCAGGTCAGTAAATATCATAGAATGGTTCAGTATATCAGGGAATTTCCTGTACTGTCCATACAGACTTAATTCAGTCAGGAGTTTATCAGCTTCAACAGTTCCAGCATACTCCCTGAGGGGACGTGTATAGTTAAGACTGCTGATGTCAATTCCCTTGAGATCAGATGCATTAAGATCATCAGCCATAATTTTCAAAGCTTCCTCTGAGAAAAAGAAATCCAGTGACATCAGTATGTTGACGATTGTGGAATCGCTGATTGTAGAATGAAATACTTTCCCTGCACTTTCCATGGTAAGCCGGCCCAGATCACCGGTCAGATTAACCCGGCCCTCTCCCTGCACAACGCAACGGCTGGTGTTCAAAGTAACCACATTACCGGATAGCGAGGGATCTTTCTGCTTTGCAGCTGAGGCAACGCGGTACTCATTCTTTGCTGCATCGTAAACAATCAGACCTTCAGCATTTATCAGATCCAGATCTGTTACATTATCAGGTTTTGCGAAGAAGCCTGGTTTAAGGGTATTTTCAGTTAGTGAATAATAAACTCCTACCCTTAGCTTGCCGTTTCCTGTGTTCTCAATATCGCCTTCTACAGGGATGGCAATCTTTTTGGGATCAAGGAACGCTCTTACTTTTATCCATTCCCTGGGAATTTTGTAGCATTCATGTTTAAGCTGGTATCCGCCTTCAAAATACAATTCCTTCCTCTCAGCATGCAATTCCAAAATACCACTGAAACCGAAATAACGATTAAGGTTAAAACCCATTGAATCTGATATTGAAGCGGAAGCATATGAATTTCCATCTTCATTCACTCCCACATATCTCAAATTGAGTGTTTGAATCTCACCATCAGAAGGTGTGTAATCATATAGGCCCTTTGCTTTATAGCTATTCCGGGATTCAACATTAACCGTGGCATTGTAAACCGTGTGGAATCTGTCCTTCCTGTTCGCAACTATGGAAGCCCCTGAAAGCTCCTGTATTACACCTTCCTTTCCAATAGTGAGCTTACCATCCCTAGGGAATATGGCGGCATCAGCAATCCTGAGAATGCGTGCAGCCTCCACCTGTAAAACATTGGTACTTAAATCGTATAGAGCAGTCATTGCAAAGAACCGCAGTGAATCCTGCTTTGGATCTGTTGAAACATATCTTTCAGCAGCCGGATCAAGATTAATCAGTTCCTCCGGCGTCATTTTCATATACTTTTCACGAGTAAAGGATGTCTGGTTAACGAGCTGCAACTGACGCCTGTCCATGAGCCAGTCAAACTCATCAACTACGCAATTGATTTTGTTTACAGGGAATTCCATCAATGCCCCCTTTCCTGACGCTGTAAAATGTCCTTCTCTTCTGGCAAAGTCAATTTCGGTCCTGAACACATGGACTTTCAATGCTTCCTCCTTATGATCGGGTGTATAGAGTGTAAAATCAGCAGTATCTGAAGTGAAGGCAACAGCGTTAAAAGTGTAAGTGTTTGATTTTACTTCTGCATCTTCAAAAGCAAGCAATCCTTTCCCCTTTAGTCCTGATGGTGAAAGAGCAAGATCCCCGTTCAAGGTTGCCTTATTATTGAACATATTAAATTTCTCACCGGCTGAATTGCTGACATACATCACATCCTTTCCCGGCATCCATTTAACGGTTGCATCCTTCACCTGAGCATCAGGATTTTCGGAGGTTCCTACTCTTTTTGCAAGATCATAATCCTTAACCTTTCCAGTAGTAGAATCAGGGCAGAAAAGGAAATCCGGAGAATGAGTAACAGATGTCAGATAACTCAACGTTCCTGAGCCTCTAAGTCCATTATTACTCAATTTCAGTGTATCTGAGAACATCCCCTTACCTCCATAAAGAGGTAATCCGGGTGGTGAAAGCACCTTTTTGAAACCAAGGGAATAATCTCTTTGAACAGTTAATGGCTCTACGATATCAGGAAGCATATTACCGGAAAAGAGCCGTCCCCTGAACTGGACATTCTCAGCTGGCAGCCTGTTCAGACTATCCATAATGAAAGGGTCAACGCTATAGTAGAAATTATCCCTTTTATAAACACCTTTAACAATATTTTTTCTGTCGAAGAACACATAACTCATATCCTTGCTGGTAAACCTTGGATATTGCGGGAAGGATTTTCTGCCTGATTTACTGTCGGGTGCGTCAATCTCAAGCAACCCACTCATATCTGATAAAACGTTCTTAACCCTGACCAGGTGACGATAGCCGCCCTGATCAACCTCCCATGAGGGGACAGATAATGCAAGTGAATCAATCTGAGGAAGGTTCATCAGGAATTTTCCGTAATCAAAGGAGCATTCATGTGCATAGAAATCAAAGAATCCGGCATGAACTCTTCCCACGAAGGTAAAATCCCTGTTTTTCTTCAGGACAATCTTACCATCTCTTGGAACAATATAAACAAACTGAGAATCACTCAGCATTACCTGCTGCACTCCAAGTATTGTCAGGTCAAGGGTTTTCAGGTCAAGAACGGCATTACTTCCTTTCTCCACATAGGAATTGAACTGAATGATATCATAATCCTTAACGCCATTGTGAGAGGCAAGAAATTCATTCAATCTTGGTTTTATCTGTACGAAATCTTCATCAAGGTCATAAATCAGAAATCCTGAATTTGCCAGTTTAATCAACTGAACTCTAACTTGTTCTATTGGTTTTTTAAGGAATGAGGCGAGATCCTCGGCATAGAAACGGTCGGTAGAATGTCGTCTGGAATAGGAAGAAACCTGATTGACAGGATTCACTTCATCAATTCCCTGAAGTTTATCAAAGCGATAGGCTGAAAAGTAATCGGAGGATTCAAAGACAGCCTCCCCTTTGCTGCGGATACCACGGATAGCCTCAAAACTGATTTTGGAATCATCCAGTTTCCAGTACATTGCTTCCGGTATCATATCCACATGGTGATATGAGTTAAAGAAGGGACTCTGGGAAAGGCCTTCCTCTGCCCTGCTGAGGGCAATTTCATTGTTTTCGAGATTATATCGGGCCTGAACGCCAGGATGATAAATAGAATCGTTTTCCAGGTATATAACAGCTATTGCCCTGGCAGAAACAAAGCGATCCGGACGTATCACAAATTCCTTTGACCTAAGCTCAATGAATGGAGCATTATTCCGGCTTATCATGATTTTTGCCAGGCTGGATACTGAGGGGAATCCAATTACCCTGTTGCCTTCAATCGAGAAACCACCTTCGTATTCAACATTCTTGAACAGATTCAGGATAACGCTGCTCCCCTTGTACATAGAAAATTCAGGAAACAGAGCCCTTTCAGGAGTAATGTCAGCCATTACCCTGTCCTCAAGCCTGCCTCTAAGTGGCTTCTTGACAAAACCACCGTGGTACATTACAACAGAATCGGCTGAATAAAAGGTGACACGGGTGTTAATTACATAATCTGAAAGCGTGGCATAAACCTCATCCCTCGATAATCCTACCCTATCCCAGTATACCTTTCCACCTTCTCCTATCCATTTTTGAATAAGCGGATAATAACGGCCTTTTGTATTATAGATGCAGGCACTATCATTACGGCTGACACAGGAAAGGGTCAAACCTGAAAAATCTATACAAGGCACTGTATCGAATGCTATTTTATAGGTTGCATTTCTGCAATACCACGCATCAGTAGTGGATTTTTCAAGTGCAGCGCTTTCAAGGACAAGATTTATTTTTGAGAGATATGCTGTAACGTTTCGGGTAGGACTCTTACCTTCAAGGCAATATTTCACAGATTTATGAAACACATCAAAAGTCTCCTCTTCTGTGTTGCGTCGAACCAATATGTTGACGGCATTCAGATAATCAAGAAAATATGGAGCAACTGACAGTTTCTGAAGCTGAAGGATAGAACATATTTCCATCAGCTGTACCTGTTGTTTTGGCAGGATGAGGCTGGAAGTCCAGAGATAATTTATGTTTGAAAGAGTTGTTCTGGCATCTTTTTCATTGTAATCGCCTACACCCTGGAACTTCTCAGTGAGGTCACCAATAAAAAGTGAATCCACTGAAAAAATCCTGTGCTTGTCCTGTGCCTTTACCAAACTGGTAAGGAGAATGAAGAAGACAAGAATCAGAACAATCTGTTTTTTCATTTATTTGTTCAGGAAAAATCAGAATTCGACAACTTTAAAACAGGCGGCAGTCCATTTATTATCTGTTTGACTTGAAAGAAATTGCAACTTATTTTCTTTTGCTTTTTCTTTCAGCATATCAAGATCGGTATCGTAGAACCCGCTAATGAAGAGAAATCCGCCTGAATTAAGAGCCAAACGATATGCCGGAATATCATTCAAAAGAATATTCCGGTTGATATTGGCAAGAATTATATCAAAACTTCTACCCTTCAGACTGGAGGCATCTCCAAGCATAACTTCAACTGCACCGGCTTTATTGCCTTCCACATTTTCAAGTGCATTTCGGTAAGCCCATTCATCGTTATCTATGGCGAGAACGGGAGCAGCCCCCTTCATGGAAGCAAGAATTGCTAATACTGCAGTTCCGCTTCCCATGTCCAGAAGGCTTTTTCCATGAAGCTCTGTTTCGAGAACATACTTCAACATCAAACGGGTTGTTTCATGATGTGCAGTCCCGAACGACATTTTGGGTTCAATGACTATCTCATATTCCACCTGAGAATCTGAAGAATGAAAAGGTGCTCTTACCAGGCATTGATTTCCCATCCTTACTGGTTCATAGGCACTTTCCCAAACGGCATTCCAGTTTTGATCCTTGATCAGGTTGAGTTCTGAAGCAGTGATCAACTCACTGATTTCAGGGCCCTTCAATGCCATTCTGAGTGAATCAGTCAGACCATTGAACGGAATATATGCCAGAATATCCTCTTCATTCTCTACAAAGCTTTCAAATCCAAGTTCGCCAAGACGGGCAATTAAAACCCCGTTCACCTGGCTACCATGAGTTGGAATGCATTTAAATTCGAAGTAGTCCATAGTAAAGTAAAATTAGACCTCAACATAAGTCAGGTCAGGGAAAGTGCAAGCTACAGTATGTTATTCAAATGAATTCACAATGGCAACAAAATCAGCAGCCTTAAGTGATGCACCACCAATCAGTCCGCCATCCACATCGGGATTTGAAAACAGTTCGGCTGCATTCTTGGCGTTGCAACTGCCACCGTAAAGAATTGAAATCTCAGCTGAAACTTCAGCTCCATATTTCTGAGTAAAGAGTCCCCTGATGAAGGCATGCATTTCCTGTGCCTGTTCAGAGCTTGCTGTCACACCAGTTCCAATTGCCCAAACCGGTTCATAGGCAACTATGACCATTTGTATAGCTTCCTTGCCAAGGTGGAAAAGAGCTTCATCAACCTGCTGCCTCACAACATCGAAATGGCGTCCGGCTTCCCTTTCAGCCAGTACTTCACCACAGCAATAGATGGGAACTACATTATGCTGAAGGGCGAGATCAACTTTCTTCGCAATTACCTTGTCAGTTTCTCCAAAATAGGTTCTTCTTTCTGAGTGACCTAATATGCTATGGGTAATTCCCATGGAGTGCAGCATTGAAGCAGAAATTTCGCCAGTAAAGGCACCAGATTCCCACTGACTGAAGTTTTGTGCACCAACGAGGAAATCATTGTCGGAAGCAATATCGTAAGCCATTTCAAGATAAGGAAAAGGGGGGCAAATAATTACATCAACTTCTCCCCTGCCTTTATCATTCAGTTCATCAGCAATTTCGAACAACAAGTCATCAGCTTCCTGAAATGTTTTGTTCATTTTCCAGTTACCGGCTACAATTTTCTTTCTCATTTTAATTTTTTGTTTAATATATTCTTACAAAGTATTTTCAGTGATATCAGCTATTTCAGGAGTACCGTATCCTCGGATCCAGCACCCCGTATGCAAGGTCTACAAAAATATTGATAATTATCAAGATAACGGATATGAATAGTACCGCTCCCATAACTACCGGGAAATCATATTTCTCCAAAGCGTCAACTATTACGACACCGATCCCTTTCCAGTCGAAAACATATTCAACAAATACTGCACCTGCCATCAATGACGCGAACCATCCGGTAACTGCAGTCACCACAGGATTCAGTGCATTCTTCAATGCATGGTTTAGTATTATGCTGAGATTCGATACTCCTTTTGCCCTGGCTGTCCGGATATAATCCTGTGAAAGCACATCCAGCATTGAGGAACGCACAAGTTCTGTAATAATAGCCAGAGGGCGGATTGCAAGTGTGAAAGCCGGAAGAATAAGGTTTTTCCAATCAATGTATTCTCCGCGTCCAAAATCATCAACTGTATACAGACTGCCAAACATGCTGAGTCCTGTAAAATCGGCCAGCACATAGGCAAAAAGCCAGGCAACCAGAATTGCAGCAAAGAAGGAAGGCAATGACATACCAAAGACTGAAAGCACGAGGGCTGATTTATCGAACAGGCTATCCTTATATAGAGCACTGAGAATTCCCAGTATGAGCCCGAGAATTGTGGCAGCAATCATAGCAACAGTGGCAAGAATCATGGTTGGAGGAAAAGCATCTGTCAGGATATCGGAAACAGGCCTTTTGCTTTGATAGGATCGGCGCAAATAGGGAACTTTTGCAACCAAACCTGATGATGAGCCTGCAGAGATTAGTTTAATGGATCTGGTATACTTGGCAGGATCCAGAAAATATGAACTTGAAGAATCCCTGAACTGATGGTAGGATATTGGTGAAACATCATTCAGAAAGCCAAGGTACTGCTCAAACAAAGGTTTATCCCTGCCCAGATCCCGGTTGATGGCTTCGACCGATGATATATCCGCCCTTTGTCCCAGCATCATTCGGGCCGGATCACCGGGAAGCACATTAAACAGAAAGAATACCAGCGTAATTACCCCGAAAAGCACAAGGAATCCGTAGAAAAGTCTTTTTAGGATATAGGCCAGCATAAATTTATTAAAGGCAATAATTAAGGAAACATCTTTCGGAAACCCTCATAATCAGGTATATCGCGCCAATGCCATTTATCAAGAATAACACCACCTTTCAGAACCATCATTCCAGGATTTGAACGAACCATTGTTTTTAACAAAATATCATCGGCAGTATAAAATTCCATCGATAAGCCATTTGTTTTCTGGAATGAAACAATTTCCGAGGGCTCAGCGCTCACCAGCACGGCTGTAGGTATTCCCTGTTCAGAGAGTTGACGGCTTAACTCATTGATCCTCTTAAAAGCTTCAATATTGCTGGTTTTCAATTCGTATGAGTTAATAATCACCTGATAGCCAGGATTCCGTATGATTGATTCAGTAACGGGAGTCTGGAGGGTATCAGTTATGACCAGTGATTTCCCATAATACTCATTTGGGTCTTCCACCCTTTGACTGTCGAATTCCCAGTTAGCCATCCAAACGCTATCATTATAAGGGTAGTTTGGAGATAGGTATTCCTTCTTTTCTCCACTTTTCTTATTTTTATAAGTGAGGAAATACTTAACCGGCTGTGGATTGTCAGCATAAAGTTTATGTCCGGCTTTCCATTCAGTAAAGTCAACAACGGGCAGGTGCATGAAGCAATAAAAGCAGAAGCCTGCAAAAGCAAGAATCACAGCAACAACAGCGCTCCATTGAATATTGGGTTTAAACCAGCCTTTAAACTTATTCCTGTATCTGAATACTATTATCGCCAATATAATGAGGACGATATTCTTGTAGAAGGTTTCCCAGTTTGTGAGTTTGATGGCATCGCCAAAGCAGCCGCAATCAGGAACCGGAGTGTAGAGAGCATCATAAAAGGTAAGGCAGGTAAAGAATATCATCATGAGCAGCAGAAGCCAGGAAGCAAGCTTGGTCCGGAAATTCAGAAACAACATGGCCCCTATTGAAAATTCAAGGGTGCACATTGCAATGGAAAAGAACAAAGCGAGAGGCATGAGGAATTCCCAATGGTAGGCAATGAAATAATCCTCAAAGCGGTATGCTGTTCCCAGGGGATCGACACCTTTAACGAATCCCGAGAACATAAATACCATTCCGGTAAGAATCCGGCTAATATTGGCAAGTATTTTCATGCTTATGGTCTTTAATTACCTGCCTGATTCATCCATAAGAATCATGGCAAAAACTGAGTAATTTATGATATCAAGGTAGTTGGCATCCAGTCCCTCCGAGATAACCGTAATTCCATTGTTATCTTCAATCTGTTTGATTCGGAGGAGCTTCATCAGTATAATGTCAGTAAGTGAACTGATTCTCATTTGTCGCCATGCCTCATCGTAATCATGATTCTTATCAGCCATCAGGCTTTTTGCTTCCAGTGCATACGACATATAAAGATTCTCAGTGAAGGCGGCATCCATATGGGGTTCTTCGGCAACACCAAGTTTCAGCTGTATGAGAGCCATGATGGAGTAATTGATGATACCAATGAACTCATCGGCAATTCCTTCATTAACCTTGCTGAGGCCTTTTTCCTGAATGCTTCGGATACGGCTGGCCTTGATATAAATCTGATCAGTGAGTGATGATGTGCGAAGAATCCTCCAGGCTGTACCATAATCACGCATTTTTGGCATGAATACATTTTTGCACAGGTCAATTACCTTATCGTATTGTTCAGGCGTTTTAGAAGGCATGGAATCAGTAACTTTGCGGTTCAATATAGTGTGTAGCCGTAGCTATGGAATCAAGAGATAAAAATACAGAATTTTCCGACTCAAGAGCCTTTCATATTGGGGATAAAATCCTCAGTTTTCAGGAACCCCTGATTATGGGGATTTTAAATATTACTGAAGACTCTTTTTTTGATGGAGGGAAATATTTGTTGCCCGCTCAATATCTGAAACAGGCGGAGCGGATGCTTGAAGAAGGGGCTCATATCATTGATGTAGGAGCAATTTCTACAAGGCCAGGTTCAGTGGGTATACCTGAAATGGAAGAGATGCAGCGGATTTCTGAAGTCCTTTCTCAGCTTAGCAGGCAGTTTAGGGATATCTTCATTTCGGTGGACACATACAGATCGGCAGTAGCCAGAATGGCTTTCAATGAAGGAGCATCCATAATCAATGATATTTCTGGAGGCACAATGGATGGCAGAATGCTGGAAGTCATTTCCGAGATCAGACTCCCTTACGTCATGATGCATATGCAAGGTACTCCGGAAACCATGCAACTTCAGCCTTCCTATAATAATGTGGTTGAGGATGTATTGGATTTCTTCAGGACTTCTCTGGAAAAGTTTAATAAATCAGGTGTAAATCAGCTTATTGTGGATCCCGGATTTGGATTTGGGAAAACGCTTGAACATAACTACATCCTGCTGCAGCAATTGAACAGGTTCAAAGCGTTGGGACAGCCAATTTTAGTAGGACTTAGCCGCAAGTCGATGGTTTGCAGGCTCCTTGATATCAAGCCGCAGGAAGCCTTGCATGCAACCGGGGTTTTGAATACACTTGCTCTTCTGAACGGGGCAGATATTCTCAGGGTGCATGATGTTAAGGAAGCAAGTCAGGTGATTAAGGTAGTTAGATCTTATAAGGAAGTACAATCAGAATAAGCCTGAAAAATGTGATTTCTATTGTAGTACAAATATCTTGGCTATTGAGTGATTTACGTATCTTTACGATGAATCTTTTGCTTTAATATCTGATGAAGGAAGTAAAACAGCAAAATTGGAGATGGTAAATTTATTTCTGCATATCAGGGTTCTGGATGTTATTGACATCCTGCTAGTTGCTTTACTATTGTATTCTCTGTACAATTTACTGAAAGGTACAGCTGCAGTAAACATTTTCCTGGGTATTCTTGCAATATTTGCCTTATGGCGAATCGTAAAATCACTGGGAATGGATTTGCTGAGTGATCTTCTGGGCGCATTTATATCCGTTGGATTCATTGCTTTTATTGTGGTATTCCAGCCTGAGATCCGAAAATTTTTGCTGGCAATTGGTTCGCCGGGCTTTGTAAAACGAAACCGGGGGAAATTCCTGTTTTGGAAAGTCAATTTGAGAACTGAGGATTTATCGGAAATAGAACCGGTTGTTCAAGCCTGCCAGCGCATGTCGTTGCTCAACACTGGTGCGCTCATAGTAGTCGCCCGGAGAAACGATCTTACGGAGTACACAGATACAGGAATGGAAATAGACAGTTTGATTACTGACCAATTGATTGAAAGCATCTTTTATAAAAACAACCCATTGCATGACGGAGCGGTAATCATATCAGAAAATCGTATACGTGCTGCGCGATGCATTCTGCCCGTGACCTCAAGCACCGATTTGCCTTCAGAGCTTGGATTAAGGCATCGATCCGCAATAGGAATAACAGAGAGAACTGATGCCATTGCAATCATTGTTTCAGAACAAACGGGAAAAATCTCCTATTGCAAGGATGGACTTCTTTCAATGGATGTTAAGGCTTCAGGACTGAAGAGCGCCCTGACAGAAGATTTTTCAGGAAAATAATTTCAGGTTTAATCCAGGGTACCAATTGAACTGATTGGTTTCAGGCTTATAACCGTATCTCGCATTTCCTTTGTTGTCATATCATTCAGCATCTCCCTTATTGACCTGCCAACATATTCCCTGGCAATCTCAGCGTCATGTTTCATTTCATGCTGGGGATACTTCTTTATAAAAAGCAAATAAAGCCTGTCAGCCTGATTAAAATCCTTAATGTAATTCTCAAAAATAAATGCCCTTGAGAAAAGGGAAAACGGTGCCCTATAGGCATTGGGATATTCATTTTCAACAAAACAATACAGTTCAAGCGATTGAATCAGACGTTTGTCATTGAGGCAGGCACCGGCAGCCCTGAAAAGGTACTCTGATGCCATTGAATCTTCAGGGTAGCGCTGAGCAAAGTTCTGGTAGGCATTGATGATTTCCTTTACCTGATTGGTATCCTGCTGAGGAAGATTACCATATTTCTTTTCAAGTTCTGTGATTCGAAGGACCATACGGTCTCTGGGACTCATACATGACGATAAAATCAGGATTCCTAAAAACAAAATAAAGAATAAGTATTTCATATCTCAAGAGTAATGATTTCACAAATTTAGAAAAACTGTAGTATGCAAACAATACCTGCAGTAAGGAGCAAAATCAGCAAGAAAATAGTTATATGATATTGAAAAACAAGTTAATATAAAAATTTACCGTTTTCTTGGAGGAAGAATCATTCTGTAAGCTACTTCTAAATCACCCTTCGAAATGTCAGTTAATTTCCGCTTGAGCATAATCCTGCGAAGTGAATGAATCTTATCAACGAACAGGATTCCCTCAAGGTGATCATATTCATGCTGAATAACCCTTGCATTGATTCCACTTATCCATTCATCATGAAATTCAAAGTTTTCATCATACCATGTAAGATGAACTTCGGCAGGACGTGAAACATCCTCATGAATATCGGGGATACTCAGACAGCCTTCATTGTAAAGCCATTCTTCACCTCTTTGTTCAACAATTTTTGCATTGATAAACACCTTTTTGAAGCCTGCTGCTTCAGGGTACTGTTTTTCATAGGGAGTCGCATCAATCACGAACAACCGAATCTGACGGTTAACCTGAGGAGCAGCCAGTCCAACACCCACCGAATAATACATGGTTTCCCACATATCGGCAATAAATTGTTCAAGACCAGGATATTCCCGGGTAATTTCAACAGATACTTTACGGAGATTGGGATGGCCAAAAGCAACAATCGGCAAAATCATACTAGCTGTTTTCTGAGTTTAGATTTTTGTTTTAATAACAGATGAAATGGTCCTAGTGTTCATTCCCAAAGGTTCGCATTTCCATGTAGGATTGCAAAATTATGACAGCACTTACCTTGTCAACCAGCGCCTTATCTCTACGGTCCTTCTTTTTGGCCCCGGAAAAAAGTATGGCATCGGAAGCCATTCTTGAGGTGAATCGTTCATCAATTCTTTTGACTGGAATATCAGGATAAAGTTTTTGAAGTTTTTTTACAAAAGGCTCGATAAATATGCTGGATTCAGAATCCTGATTTCCCATAGTTTTAGCCTGACCAACCACAAAGCAATCTACTTTTTCAGTTGAAAGATAGGCAGCTATAAAATCAAAAATCAAGGAAGAATGAATTGTATCCAAAGGACCGGCAATCATCTGAAGTTCATCAGTAACTGCCACTCCTACCCTTTTTTGACCATAATCAAATGCCAGAATTCTTCCCATATTTCATCCGTAAATCTTGTTATTTTAGGTCGGATGGAACTCGCAGATCAGTGGATTCTTACCTGTTTGTGTCTATCACTAAAGATGCTCATTTCAATTTCGTTTGCAAAATTAGGTAAATCAATGGATTCCGTCATCATAAGCAGGGATTTGTTTGAAAGCATGAAGTACATGCAAACTCAGATTCTGTAAACTACAGATTGTTTATCTTTGGGTCTGGTAAAGGCGCACATTAATTCAGGCAATAGAATATTACATGGAAAATCTGAAATTGACGATTGAAGCAGCATGGGATAACAGGGAGTTGCTTAAGGAAACTCAAACCCGGAATACCATTGAGGAAGTAGTTGAATTACTGGACAAGGGAAAGCTGAGAATTGCTGAACCTGGCAATACCGGATGGCAGGTAAATGAATGGATTAAGAAAGCCGTCATCTTATATTTCCCAATCAGGCAGATGGAAGTTACTGAAGCTGGCCCGCTGGAGTTCCATGATAAAATGAAACTTAAGCACAATTACAAGGAACTGGGAATAAGGGTTGTTCCTCATGCTGTTGCACGTTATGGTGCATATATCTCACCCGGAGTTATTCTAATGCCCTCCTATGTCAATATTGGTGCCTGGATAGGTGCAGGAACCATGGTGGACACCTGGGCAACAGTTGGCAGTTGTGCTCAAATAGGTGCCAATGTACATTTGAGCGGCGGTGTTGGGATAGGCGGAGTCCTTGAGCCCGTGCAGGCTGCACCGGTAATCATAGAAGACAATTGCTTCCTTGGTTCAAGGTGCATTGTAGTGGAAGGAGCACATATCGGAAAGGAAGCCGTACTCGGAGCTAATGTAGTTATAACAGGATCCACCAGAATTATTGATGTTTCAGGCTCTGAACCCATTGAATACAAAGGAGTTGTTCCACCCTATTCAGTAGTTATTCCCGGCACATTGCCGAAGCTTTTTCCAGCAGGAGAATATCAGGTTCCCTGTGCTCTGATCATCGGAAAAAGGAAAGAAAGCACCAATACAAAAACCTCTCTGAACGATGCGCTCAGAGAATATAGTGTTGCAGTTTAAGTAAGGATATATTCAGTCGCAGAGTAGACTACGAACTTGAACAGATAAGGCTATAAAGCCGGCATCATATGTTCCAGAAGAATTTTGAGTCCGATGACTATCAGGATAATTCCTCCGACAATTTCCATTCTTTTACCGAGCCTGGATCCGACTTTTTTCCCAAAGAGAAGTCCAAGCATTGAAACAAGGAATGTCACCGAACCGATAATAATAGTAGAATAAAGAATTTTATATTCAAGAAATGCAAAACTGAAACCAACCAGCAGGGCATCGATGGAAGTAGCAATTGCCATACTAATTCTGACTTTAAGTTCGAGAGGGTTCAGGCGATTGTCTTCTTCTTTCGAAAAACTCTCATAAATCATCTTGATTCCTAAGCCAGCAAGCAAGATAAAGGCTATCCAATGGTCGAAATCCTTAGCCCAGGATTCAATGCTTTGACCCACTGTCCAGCCGAGTAATGGCATCAAAGCCTGAAAAAATGCCATTACAATTGCAATTCTCAAACCCTCCCTGAAGGTTATGCGGGGCAGAATAATTCCACTGGATACAGATACTGCAAAGGTATCAAACGATAATCCGACCGCTATTATGAAGATTGTCAGGTAATGCATAGTTGGCAAGTTGCAGCCAAAAATAGCAATTTGATTACAACTAATTATCTTTATACCATATTTCAACGATCAGATGATGCAAGAAACTCAAATTAGGAGTCTTCTTTCCGGACTTGACACAGAACTGGTGAATCAGATACTTCAGCATTCTGCCTGTTTAACCTTTGAATCCGATATGCAGCTCATGGATATTGGCGCTTATGTAAAATCAGTACCCTTGGTGCTTTCAGGAATGGTGAGGGTTAGTCGTCGCGAGGAGGAGAAAGAGCTGTTGCTCTACAACATAAAGCCAGGAGAGTTGTGTATTATGTCTTTTACAGCTTGCTGCAATCAATCCAGCAGTCTTATAATAGCTACAACCGTCGAACCAACCGAATTGCTGTTGCTCCCCTCCGATTCGCTTCGTAACTGGGTGAGGGAATTTGGTTCGCTCAATTACTTCATTTTTAGCCAGTTCAATTCCAGGTATGTTGATTTAATTGACACTATTAATCATTTGCTTTATAACAGACTGGATGAAAGACTTGTTGCCTATCTCAGGGAAAAGGCTGTTCGTGCAGATTTTCAGGCCTTATCTTTAACGCATCAGCAAATTGCCAACGACCTTGGTACAGCAAGGGAGGTAATCAGCAGACTAATGAAAAAGCTTGAAAAGGAAGGAAAGATAATGCAAGGAAGAAACTCAGTAATTTTTAAGGAATAGAAAACTCAAAATAGAATATGCCGCATTGTGACTTTTGTCACAAAGTTCTACCTCAAAGCCTTATAAATTTGTAATTCATAACCTAAAACAATATCCGAATATGAAAAAAAACATGGGCCTTGTTGACAAAACCGTCCGAATCCTGGTGGCTGCATTATTTGCAGTTCTTTACTTCACGAATGTTGTTACCGGTACTTTAGGCATCGTAATGCTTGTATTTGCCGGAGTATTCGTGCTGACCAGCCTGATTAGTTTTTGCCCACTGTATCCATTACTGGGAATGAATACAAGCAAAACTAAGGACAGCAAGTAATTCTGCCTGGAAAATTATAAAAGCCAGTGGCATTGAATTGCTGCTGGCTTTTTTTTGTTTAAAGAAACCTCTGATCGTTCAGTTTATCACGATTAGAAATTATAGGTTGCGACCAAACTGAATCTAACATTTGAAAAGGATTCGGTTTGAGATATTCTATAATATTCATCTGACTTTCCATAGGCGGCAACAGTCCATTCCGTTTCAAAATTGAAAGCCATGTTTCCAGCCAGCCAGGTGAGCATAGGGCTTACCCTGAAAAGATACCCGATATCGGGATCCCTGGCATACACGGGACCAGCAATCTTTTCGGTAGCGCCCAGTGATTTGGTATATCCGGCGAAAACAGAACCCTGAACTTTCTTACCGGTGCTGCTTAAACCAAGCCATCCGGAGAGGTAGCTGAGATTAGTGTAAGTCCTGTGATCATTCAAAGGATTGATTGCCGAAACAGCATAGCCGCCCATCATCAGGTGATCGTTCAGATTCTGGCCTAAAATAGCCTGAGCCTTAATTACCACTTTGGATAGAGAAAGTTTCATAAAGGCGAGACCAGCATAGGAGTTTATTTTTTCAGATGCTTTATATCCTGAATCTGTTACCATTCTGGGTGTAAGCTGTTTAAAATCAAATCCGGCACCAGCAAGAAGATTTCCACTTCTCCATTGATATTGCATATGAATGTTAGTGATCATGCTATTCCTAAGATACACTGAGGATGATCCCTGAGGCCCGGCACTAACATAATCCCTTTGAGAACTAATGGCGAATACCAGATTACTTTTTGAAATGGAATATTCAACTCGCAACTGAGGTTGCCGGCTATAAGAGTGAAAAGGTGCTCCTGTATTAAGTGCGGCCATATCAGGCAACATTTCAGGGACATCCAGGGGATGCCAGAATTGTCCGGCCAGCAGGGAAACATGCTCCCATTTCATTTTAAAGTATGCATGACGGAGCCTGAAGCTATTATTTTCGCTATTGCTTGCACCGGTAAAATCTCCCTCAATCAGTGCAGTAGTGGCAGCACCCAAAACCTTAGGACCGGTAAGCCTTGATTTAAGCCGGGCGGTCATGGCATATTGGTTGAAGCTGCCATGAGCATTGATATCCTCACCCGATTTATCATTTAACCTGTTTTTGGGGTACAGTAGAAGATATCCTTCCCTGGCTTCAACAACCTGTCGGGTGTCAAAAACTGCATCAGCACGAACAAATCCTTCCCATTGAAGGCGGGGATAATTCTTTGATATGGAATCGGACTTCTGGGAAAAGCCGGTTCGAATGAATAGGAAAAGGAGACAACAAATAATAAGGGATGGCAGAAATTTCATCAAGTCAATTTTGCGGCAAATGTATGAAATGGAGAAGAACATAATTTATGGATTTGCATATGAAATTAAAATATTATCATTGAAGATTGTATATAGCTATAATTCAGGAACTCCAATTAAAAAATTGATACAACTATTCTTTAATTACAGTAAATATTTGTTAAATAATCAAGAAAATTATAATTATAATTTCTGTATTACCTATAACTAATCGCGCGATTAATAGGTTGAAAAGTCACATCTTGTCCAGATACAACTTTCAGGATAAATGAGTAATTTTATAGGCTAGCAAAAACAAGCAACGAACTTGCTCATTTCACAATAAATTCTGCCATGGAGAAACCTCTACACAGTTCATTCCAGCTTATTCAAAAATATCGTCCGGCTCTAAACCTTCTTCCATTAATACTGCTTACTGCATTACTATCGTTAGCCAACCTAAGAGCAACTGCAGAAGGCACAAAGCAGATGGAACCCAATACACCCTCTGCCGCAAATGGTTCACTGGGACTTGTATTTTACAATGGTGGCTGGACTTTTAATGGATACAGAATACCCTTTGCTGCTGCCGGATGCCTGCCGAAATACAGACTTAATGTTTATATAGCTAATCCCGGAGCTGAGACTGTTTATTTTGGATTTACTCAGGATGGAACTGATGCACTTTATTTCAGACTTATTGATCCGGATGGACTTCCTGTACCTGGCTTTGATTTTACATCCCAACCCACAGCTGGTAATAGTGGTTATATAAATTCCTATACTGAAGCTATTGCCGGACCAAAATTCGGAGCTGTCAATCCAACAGGATATGACCCACTGAGTTTTGTACCAACCAAAGTAGGAAACTATTACATTGAGTTTGCCACAGATGCTTCAGGCAACGTCAATTTCAATGCAAACGGCCAGACTCTTGAATATTTCGATTTGAGTGTATATGATGGAACAACCGAAAAGCCTGGTAGATTATGGAGCAAAGCATGGCAATTCAACAATCAAATTACAGGAAACCATGCACCAGCAACTGATTTTTATATCCTAAGTGATGATTCAATTGTCACCAAACTGAATATCAACAAATGGGGTGGTGGACATTTCATGTTTTATTGCAATCAATGGGGTGCTGTTAATACGGGCAACTGGATTGATGACAGAAAATCGCTGAATGACCTTGATCAGTTTTCCTGGCCAGGAGACGTCCCTCAATACAAGGTTTTTCTTAATGACCCGGATATTAACATATTTCCAACAGGCACCTTTGGACAAATCTGCGATGTTAGCAGCAACTCCAATTGTGATGGAACAGTTGACATTTTGCTTAAAGTCAATAAACCCGGATCTATGTCCTTGACTATTGATGTTGATCCACAAGGTTCAAACAGTGGGGAAGATGTTACCTTAACAGCCAATGTACTGGGATCAACAGGCTGTTCTACATGGGAATCAATCCCATGGGACGGGAATAATGGATTTGGAGTTCCAGTTCAAAATGGGGCAACTATAAATATGAATATCGATTACCTTAACGGTTTGACCAACTTGCCCATTTATGATATTGAAACCAATAGTGATGGAATAATGGTTGATCTTGTGAGGCCTCCTTCAACTACCGGAAGTTCTCACTTGCAGATTCAATGGGATGATACTAATCTGATTCCCATGGCAGCTAATGTAACAAAGACGGAGTTTATTGGCTGCCAATACCCCGGAGTTTCTGTAAATCCACCCTATGGAGCTATAACAGGATGCCATGATTGGCCAATGGAAGAGGACAATACCTTTAACGATGTTTTCCACGGGAATTTTGACATTATTAACTCCTGGTGGTACTACCTTACACAAGGGACGATTAACCTAAGCCTTGTAATAAAGCGATTACCAGAAACTCCGGCAGTTACTCCATCAGGTAATAATCCAGTTTGTGTTGGACAAACAGGAATCGTCTATACCATACCAGCAATTGCAAACGCCCAATCCTATATCTGGACCCTTCCAGATGGAACTGTGGATACCACTGCAACCAATTCTATCACTCTGAATTTTCCAACCCTGGCATCTGGAGGAACTCTATTCGTTCATGGGAATAATACAAGCTGTGGTAATGGATTAAACTCCCCGGCCCTGACAATAGTGGTGAATCCTGATCCTTTGCCAACTATAGCAGGAACATTAGCCATGTGCAGCGGGACTACACAAACCTATAATGCTGCCCCTCTCACATTGACCTCGTATACATGGACCGCCACCAATGGAACCATAATTGGCAGTAACACACTTCCTGCAGTTACAGTGCAGTGGACTGCAGCAGGTACTCAAAACCTGGAACTGGTCACCACTTCTTTTAATTGCGGAACACGAACAACAACTCAAACCGTAACAGTTCATCCTCTCCCACAGCCTGGTTTTAGCTATGCAAATAACTGCGCGGGACAGATTGTTCAATTCACTGACAATACCACTATTGCAACAGGATCTGTGACTGGCTGGAGCTGGAACTTTGGAGATGCATCGCCGGTTTCAACTCTTCAAAACCCAACACATACCTATGCGGTTGGTAATACTTACCCTGTTACGCTAACATCTACATCCGACCAGGGATGTCAGGCCTCTGCATCACTGATGGTGCCGGTTACAACCCCTCCTTCTGCCAATGCAGGAGTAAATAACTCTGTATGTGCCAACTCTACTTACACAGTTGTTGGTGCTACTGCATCAAATTATAGCATCTTAAACTGGACTAGCTCAGGTACCGGGATTTTCAATAATGCTTCCTTCCTGAATCCTGTTTATTCTCCCAGTGCTGCTGATATATCTGCCGGATTTGTAACCCTTACTCTTACTGCAAACGGAAATACTCCTTGCGGAAACACCACCTCAAGCATAACACTTACAATAAATCCATTGCCTTTGGCAAATGCCGGATTAGATGTAAATACTTGTCAGGGAATGAATTTTACAGTTAGTGATGCAACAGCACTTAACACCACTGTCGGAGGTATTGCATGGACTGAAAATGGACCAGGCTCACTGATCAATGCCAATACTCTCACTCCTACCTATATCCCGGTTCCAGGAGAAACCGGAAGTGTAACATTGACTCTCACCATTGGAGGTTCCCTAACTTGTCTGTCAGAAACATCTACCGATTCCAAGGTACTGACCTTTACACCACTTCCTGATGTTACTGCTGGCGCTGACGCAACTATTTGTGCGGCTAACAATTATACTTTAAATGGAACAGCTCAATTCTGCGGAAATCATTCCTGGTCGTGCAGCGGAGATGGCACATTCAGCAATCCCAATCTTTTGAATGCAGTCTATACACCTGGTCCGGCTGATATTGCAGCAGGTTCTGTCAGTCTAACGCTCACAGGTGAGGGCACAGGAACCTGTGTGGGAATATTCGATTCTGATGCCATGACTTTAATCATTGACCCAATGCCGACTGCATATGCCGGAATCGACGATGCATTCTGTGTCTTGAATCCAATTCCTGTTACCGGAGCCACTGCAACAAACTATACCACGCTTCAATGGTTTGGTGGTGATGGTGCCTTCAACAACAATACCTTACTTTCACCCACATACATGCCGGGGAACATTGATTTCAATGCCGGATCAGTTATACTTACTCTTGCTGTGCATGGTGCACTAAGTTGTGCCTCCCAAACACTGACACAAGAACCTTTTCTGCAGCCCATCACCCTTTGGTTGGTGCGGGACCTGATGATTATATCTGCAGCAATTTTACCCAATATCAGCTCAATGGAGTAGGTAACAATTATAATGCAGCAACAGTCTTGTGGACGGTTTCCGGAGGTGATGGAACACTAAGTGATCCTACCATCTTTAATCCTGTTTATTTTGCCGGACCAATTGACCTTACTACCACTGACAGGAATATTACATTTACCCTCACCTTGCAGGGAATAGGAAATTGCAGTTCTGTAACTGTTTTTGATGATATTCTGCTAAAGATTGACCCTACTCCTATCAGCAATGCCGGTCCTGATGATGAAATCTGTGGCCAGCGTCCTTATCAAATGAATGCTATTGCGCAATTCCAGAATTCAATAGTCTGGACTACAACTGGAGACGGTATTTTCAGCAATCCAAATTCACTCAATCCTACCTATACTCCCGGGCCTAATGATGTTGGGACAACAGTAATCCTATCGCTCGACCTCTCAGGTTGCCAGAGTTTGACAGGTGATGACTTTATGTGGCTCACAGTTCATCCTGATCCAAGTTCCAATGTAACCGGTTCAACCAGCATTTGTGAAGCAACCTCTACACCTGTCTCCATTGCTCTTACAGGAACACCACCCTGGTCGATAACCTATACTGACGGAACAACTCCGGTAACAGTTAACGGTATTCTTTCATCCCCATTTGTATTCACTGTAAGTCCACCTGTTACTACCAGTTATTGGGTATTATCTGGAAATGACGCTTTTTGCAACATACCGCCTGATTCGATACACGGACTTGCTTCAGTACTTGTAAATCCACTGCCCGATCCATTCAGGATAACTGTTACCAATGATGGATTCTTCTTCTGTGAAGGCACCCCTGGAGTATTAATAGGACTTGCCGGTTCAGAAATCGGAATGACATATGAACTTCTGCGAAACGGCTTGCCCGAAGGCACCAACCTTCCTGGAACTGGTGCAGCCTTGAACTTTGGACTCAAGGATATCCCGGGTCAATATGCTGTCAGGGGAACAAATCCTGTTGGTAACTGTCAGGTAATGATGCAGGATACCATCAATGTCGTCATGAATCCAACACCGGTTACTGACTTTACAACAAATGAAGCTTGTACCGGAGATACCACCATTTTCACGGTAAGTGGTAATTTCATTGCAAGAATAAGCCAGTGGCACTGGGATTTCGGGGATGGCACCTTCGCCATTTTCAATGCTCCCACCGACCCATGGCATGTGTATCCAACCTACGGAACCTACACCGTTACGCTCAGTGTGGAAGACACCAGCAACTGCACTATTCCATCAGTCATCCTGTGGAAGTGCGTCCTCATCCTACAGCTTTCTTCACCTATTCAACCAACTGTCTGGGTGATGCCCGACCATTTCACCGAACTGAGCACCAACCCGCTCAACCGGGGCTATATCCAGCAGTGGGTATGGAACTACGGCGACGGTTCACCCAACGACACCCGTCACCTTCCCCAGTACTGCCAACCCCACGCATACCTATGCAATGCCGGTACTTACATGTGACGCTGAGCATTATGAACAGCCGTTTGTGCACGGATACCTACAGCACCACCATCACCATATCAGGCGTGCCCTGCCGGATTTCTCCTTCTGGAGCAACTGTCAGGACCAGACCGCCATCTTCCAGGATCAGACCAACCTGAACGGGGGGACAGGTAGCCTCATGACGCTGGACCTTTGGAGATCACTTCCGGAGCTCACTGAACACTTCACCCTGCAGAACCCAACACATATCTATTCCGCTGCGGGAACCTACAACGTCCTTCTCTGGGTCACCACCTCAGCAGATGCGCTGATTCAATAAGCCGTGATGTAGTTGTAAGAGCCTGATGCTGGGTTCATCAATGCCCGGGATGTCTTACCTCACCAACACTCTTCTGGGCCGATTCACTCTTGATTAACGTCCCGGCCACTGCAACCTACGCATGGAACTTCGGCGATGGTGCTACTGCCTACAGCCGCAACACCCAGCATACCTACCTCGCTGCTGGAACCTATACCGTTACCCTTACCATTACTGATACTGCCGGTTGTGAAGGTTCTGTAAGCCATGATATCACCGTTACCCCTCCGCCTGCAGCTCATTTCACCGCCTCACTCAATAACTGTCAGGGACAGGCCGTAGCCTTCACCAACCTGAGCACTACAACGGCAGGTTACCTCAACAGCTGGAAGTGGGATTTCGGGGATGGATCGCCCATTGTCACCATCGCTTTCCCCAATACCCCCGATGTAACCCATACCTATGCCGTTACCGGTATTTTCAATGTCACCCTCACCGTGACCAACTCTTTAGGCTGCTCGCATTCCGAGACTATCACCATGAACGTGTTTGGTGCTCCCACCTCTGATTTCTACTCCTCTGGCCATTGCCTTGGCGATGCCGTTCATTTCACCGATATCTCCACCACACCGCCAACCAGTCCATATCTTCATGGTCATGGACTTTTGGAGACCCCACCTCGGGAATATTCAACACCTCTGACCTGCAGAACCCAACCCATACCTATGCCGCTGCCGGTAATTACACAGTTAGTCTTAAAACCTATACCGCCAACGGTTGTCATGACTCTGTTGCTTACCAGCTTACCATTTTTCCTCTTCCTGTTGCCGATTTCGTGTTTGAAGCTGCCTGTCAGGGTAATCCTGCTCAGTTCAACCCTTCGGGAATGGCATTGGGAACCATCGCCTCCTGGTTCTGGAACTTTGGGGATGGCAACACCTCAACCCTGCAGGCCCCCTCACATATCTATACTTTTGCAGGAACTTATTCAGTCACCCTTTCGGTAACCGATACTTCGGGATGCTCCCGTTCGGTTTCTCATCCCCTGACTATAGTCACCCCCCCGGTAGTGAACTTTGACTTTAACTCCCCCCAACTGCGATGATATGGCCGTGCAGTTCAACGACCTGTCTACCGCCCCTGCAGGGTATATCGTGCGCTGGACCTGGGACTTTGGGGATGGCAATACACAAAGCATTACTTTCCCCTCTACTGCTTCTGTCAGTCATACCTACACTCAGGGTGGAACTTTTAATGTCTCCCTCTGGGTTAAAACCTCTGATTCCTGCTCCAGCCTGCTGAGTAAAACTCTCACCGTGCTGCCAAACCTTCGGCAGATTTCAACCACGGCTCTGCTTGCCTTGGTGCTTCCGTTTCCTTACCGATGCCTCCTTAGCAATACCACCGAGGTATCACCACCTGGAACTGGAATTTTGGGGATCCCACCTCGGGAACCTTCAACTCCAGCACCCTGCAGAACCCTACCCATATCTTTAATACCGCCGGAACTTATTCCGTAAAACTTAAAGTCTTTATTGCAGGCGGATGCTATGATTCCATTATCATGCCTGTGGTAGTCACGCCTCCTCCAACGGTGGACTTTCCGCTGTAGCAGGATGCGGAGGGATACTACTTCCTTCACTTCCTCAGCCCTTGTGAATGTACCGCCACTCAGAGCTGGTACTGGAGTTTTGGAGACGGTCTGTATTCTACCCTTGTGGATCCTGTGCATATCTATGCTATGGCAGGTACCTATACCGTATCGCTCACCATCACCGATACTGCAGGATGCATCAATACCAAGACCAACTCAGTCACTGTTACCGCAGGACCTACCGCCAACTTCAGCTTCTCAACACCTGCCTGCTCCTCCACTGCCGTTACCTTCACCGATCTGGGCAATGCCAACGGCACCACCCTTAACCTATGGCACTGGACCTTTGGAGACGGTTCTGATACCACCTTTACCACTTACCATCCAACCTTACCTCATACCTATTCCCAGCCCCGGTACTTTTATTGTATCCTCTCCCTGTCCTCGCAGGAAGGATGCACCGCCACCGTGCAGATACCACTGAGCATATCTCCTGCTCCGCTTACTGATTTTGACTTCACCAATACCTGCCAGGCACTGCCCACGCAGTTCACCGATCTCACCTCCCTCAACGGAGGTACCATCCTGATCAGCCATGCATGGGATTTTGGAGATCCATCCTCAGGAAGTGCAAATACAAGCACTGCTGCCAGTCCGACTCATACCTTTACTGCCCCGGGAACCTATACCGTCACCCTGATCACTCAGAATGCTTCGGGTTGTGCCGATACACTGGATAAACCGGTGACCGTTGTTCCAAAGCCCGGAGTGGAGTTCTTTACCGATTCCCTCACCTGTCTGGGAAGCATGACGACCTTCTTCACCGATACCATCATCACTCCTGTGGGAGCTGTTCAGGCTTTTAACTGGAATTTTGGAGACGGAACCGCGAGTTCAAATCTGCAGAACCCCACACATACCTATACTGTGGCCGGTACTTTCAACGTCACTCTTTCCATTGCCGATACCTCCGGATGCCAGAACATCATCTCCCATCCGGTGACCATTCATAATGCTCCCGCTTCCTCCTTCACCTTCCTTTCCGCCTGCGCCGAAGCTGCGACACAGTTCACCGATCTGAGTCTGGCACCGGAAGGAGATACCCTGGTGAGCTGGTACTGGGATTTTAACCTTGCCAGTCCGGGTACAGACACTTCTGCCCTGCAGAACCCGACCCATACCTACACCCTTGCAGGTACCTACACCGTATCACTCACCACTAAGACAGAGCACGGCTGTTCCGATACCAAAACAATGCCATTGCAGGTATGGAACAAGCCCACTGCCCATTTTAAATACACCGCTTCACCCTGTGCCAACGGGCTGGTGCAGTTCCAGGACTCTTCATGGAGCTATCAGGCTACCGTCACCTCCTGGAACTGGGAGTTTGAACCCTACCAGTACGGTACCGGTCAGAACCCAACCCATTCCTACTATGCTGTGGACTCCTGCTATGATGTGAAGCTTATGATCACCGACTTGAGAGGATGCGTGGATACCCTTATTAAACCTGTCTGTGTTCCTCCCCAGCTCACTGCCACCTTCACCTACCAGCAGGCATGCTTCTCCCAGCCCATGACTTTCTCTCCCCAGCTGCTCACACCACCGCCTGCTCAGGACTCCCTGATCACCTTTAGCTGGAATTTTGGAGATCCCGCTTCAGGAAATCAGAACAACAGCACCCAGAAACATCCTTCGCATATTTATTCCGCTCCCGGATTCTATACCATCAACTTCACCACCACCGACATGTTCGGCTGCCAGGCAACGGATTACCAGTCCGTGCAGGTGCATGCTCTGCCTGTGGCTGTGTTCTCCTATGACCCGGGAAGCTGCGACAGTACCCTTACCTTCACCTCGGCATCCATAGATACCGCTGCGGCCATCACCACCCTGTACTGGGACTTTGGAGATGGTACGCTGGATACCCTTTATGCTCCTGCCGTTTCGGTGACCCATAAGTACTCCACCCCGGGAACATACACAGCAACCCTTACCGTGGAGGATGCCAACGGATGCACTTCCACCGTTACCGATTCGGTGCGCAGGGCTCCATGCATCGTGGCTGCTTACATCGCTTCCGATACCCTGCTCTGCCAGAACTACAGTCTTAATTTCTCCGACCTTTCCACCTGCGACGGTACCATCAGTCAGTGGGTATGGACATGGGGAGATACCTCCCAGCCTGTATCCTACAATGTGTACCAGGCCCTAACGCCTCATACCTTCACCCAGCCCGGTACTTTCCTTGTCAAACTGAAAGTCACCACCCTGGTGGGAGGAACACCCGTTTCAGACTCCGCCACACGCGTAGTCACCGTGGTATCCACTCCGCTGGCAGGCTTCACCACAGAAAATCTCTGCCTGAATCAGCCTGCCCAGTTCACCGATACCTCGCAGTCCAACGGTGCCACCCTGCTTACCTACCGCTGGCTCTTTGACGATCCGCTCTCGGTATATGACACTGCCGTAGTGCGTAATCCATCCTATACCTATCCTGCTCCCGGAACCTACAATCCGCAGCTGGTGCTCACCAACCAGGCAGGATGCCGCGATACGGCAACTACAGCAATCACCGTCTATGGTCTGCCGGCTGCTTCGTTCAACCATTCCCTCTCCTGCGTGGGACAGCCCACCCTGTTCTTTGACCATTCCGATCCGTATCTCGCCCCGCTCTATTTATGGGGATGGAGGGTATCGGACAGCCTGGACCGCTTTATCGGCACCATGCAGGGAGACAGGCCCGAGTTCACCTTTGACTCGGCAGGGACCTATTACATCCGTCTTACCGCTTCAGATACCAACCAGTGTGCCGATACCCTTTCGGCTGTTGTTCATACCCGTCCTTCGCCGCTCACTGCTTTCTCCTACACCGAGAATGTGGATAATGTGCAGGGACAGCTGCAGTTCTCCGATGGTTCCATCGGGGCGGCAGAATACCACTGGGATTTTGGTAACGGGGAGATATCACCTGCTCAGTCGCCCACCATCACTTATGCTGAGGACGGCAACTACACCATTACCCTTATTACTCTCAATGAGGATGGATGTTCTGATACGGCCACCATGCAGTACAACATGCTCTTCAAGGGGCTTTGGGTGCCCAATGCCTTTGCTCCGGGTGGAACATGGCAGCAGACAAGGCTCTGGAAGCCTGTGGGTGTTAACCTCGCTTCCTACTCCTGCCAGGTGTACAACTCCCATGGCATGCTTATCTGGGAATCCAAACTGCTGGATGACAAGGGTGCGCCTTCCGAATACTGGGATGGTACCTTCAAGGGTCATCCTGTGCAGCAGGATGTGTATGTGTGGAAGATACAGGCCATCTTCCGCGATGGTACCATCTGGGATAATAAAGATGTGGGTGAGCATGAAGGTATGCATGGGGAAGTCTATGGAAATATCGTGCTGATAAGATAAATACCCGATTTTGAAAAATGTCAGGCCCCGGATCTAATGTTGGTCCGGGGCTTTGCTTTTATCACACTAAAACTGCAATTCCTGGCTTAACGAAATGCAATGAAATTGAGCTTTTTATTGAAGTAAATCTTATGAATTACAGGCTTTACCGGTTTTATGCAATCTTTTACCGATTGATACCTATAAAACACCGAACATTAAATGTGTTCAAACAAGGAATTACTACTTTTGCGCACCTTATCCAACACTAAAAAAAATGGTTATAAAAACACTAACAAACAGGCATTTGGCAATTATTTGCGCATCAGCTATCCTCTGTTTCGGAGCAGGCTGCAACAAAACCGAGAAAGGCACTCAAGCCTTATCTGCAACCAACATGGATACTACCGTTAAGGCAGGTGATGATTTCTATCATTATGCAAACGGAAGTTGGTTAAAAAATAATCCCATTCCAGGTGAATACAGCCGATATGGCGCATTTGAGGTGTTGGAAGAAGAGAACTACAACCAGCTCAAGGAAATTATGACAGAAGCTTCTGCTGATAAAGATGCCAAGTCGGGCTCGGTAAATCAGAAGATCAGGGACTTCTACAATTCAGGAATGGATACCATTGCAATTGAGAAAGCAGGAATTACACCTCTGAAAGCGGACTTTGCAAAGATAGATGGGATCAAAACGACTGCTGACCTGATGAATGTCATTATCGACCTGCATTCTAAAGGAATAAGCCCACTATTTTACCTTTTTGGCGCACAGGATGAAAAGAACAGTAATGCTGTAATTGCGCAGCTGTATCAGGGTGGACTGGGATTACCAGATCGCGACTATTATGTTGAAACAGATCCCCGCTCCGTTGAAATCAGGGCTGAATATGTAAAGCATGTTACCCATATGTTCGAACTATGCGGATTCAGCAATCAGGATGCCTCAGCAAAGGCAAATAATGTAATGGCACTGGAAACCTCACTTGCCAAAGCATCCTCAACGAGGAAAGAACTTCGCAATCCTGTTGCCAACTATAACAAGTTCAATTTGGACGGACTTATAAATGCTACTCCCGGATTCGACTGGAAAGCATTCTTTGCAGGTGTTGGAGTAACAGGCACACAGGAAATCAATGTTGGACAACCGGCTTTTTTTAAGGGAATGGCATCAATGGTAAACACAATTCCGGTTGACAATTGGAAAGATTACCTGAAGTGGAATCTTGTTAACAGCATGGCCGATTATCTATCTTCCGATTTTGACAAGGCTAATTTTGCATTCTTTGGTGAATTCCTATCCGGGACAAAAGAACAGCAACCCCGCTGGAAGAGAATTCTGGACCTGACAAGTTATAGTCTTGGAGAAGCCGTAGGACAACTCTATGTGCAGAAATATTTCCCACCTGCAGCCAAGGAAAAAATGGTGAAACTGGTTGAAAACCTGAAGCTTGCACTTGGTGATCGCATTCAGAATCTTACCTGGATGGGAGATTCAACCAAACTTGAAGCAATAGCCAAGTTGAAGAAAATCAATGTTAAAGTTGGTTATCCTGATAAGTGGATTGATTATTCAAGCCTCGAAATTACACCTGATTCCTATATCACCAATATCATGAATTCCAATAAGTTTGAGACCAAAAGGCAACTCAGTAAAATTGGAAAACCTGTTGATCGCGGTGAATGGGGAATGACACCTCAAACTGTAAATGCATACTACAGTCCAAATATGAATGAGATTGTATTCCCTGCAGCAATTCTTCAGCCTCCTTTCTTCTGGCTGGATGCTGATGATGCTGTAAACTATGGTGCAATAGGTGTGGTTATCGGACATGAGATGACTCATGGATTTGATGATCAGGGCAGACAGTATGACAAGGAAGGAAATCTCAGGGACTGGTGGACTGCAGAAGATTCAAGGAAGTTTGAAGAACAGACAAAAATTCTGGTTGAGCAGTATAATGCAATTACCATGCTTGATTCACTGCATGTTGATGGTGAATTAACACTGGGAGAAAACATTGCTGACCTAGGTGGTGTCAATGTAGCCTATTCCGCATTCCTTAAAGCAAGTGAAGGCAAAGACCTGAATGAAAAGATTGATGGCTTTACACTCACGCAGCGATTCTTCCTGAGCTATGCACAGGTATGGAGAAATAATATCCGTGATAAAGCCCTTATGAGAAGGCTTAAGGAAGACGTGCATTCACCCGGAGAAGCCAGGGTAAACGGAATTGTTTACAATATCCCTGCTTTCTATGCTGCTTTTAATATCCAGAGTGGTGACAAGAAATTCATTCCTGAAGAAAAACGTGCAATGATCTGGTAAATAAACCCTTATCGGATTATACAGCTGTCGAAAGAACACAACCTGCTCCCTCAAAAAGTTGAGGACCTTATCTGGCAGGCTGGACAAGGTAAATCCTTGGTTCTTTCGACAGTTTTTTTTGGAATAGTTTAACGGAAGATTTAATGAACTTGACGGAAGTTATTCCACCTTCATCGATTCACACTTTGAAACAGTAACACAATTAATTTAATTTGTATACTTTTCGGATGGAAACCCATTCCTGCTGAATCCTAAAATCAAACTTTCATCGAATGAAAAAGAAGTACAGGATACTGATTCATGTCGTCTACTGGATATACATTATTAACCAGGGGTTATTCCCATTTTACATCAACAAACTGGATGCTTCTCTGCTTGAGAATTTTCAGTATTTCAAGGATGTATTCATCAATACTGTTTTGAATGTATTTTCATTTTATTCTATCTATTTCAGTTTTCCATACCTCATAAAAATGAAGGTGAAGCCGGTTGGGATCCTTGCTGTGATTATACTAATAGGTGTAGTTCTCATGATCAGGCTGCCTCTGAACTTTGGATTCTGGAAGTATATTGTCAAAGTACCAGCAAAGGATCTGGTTATTGAAAGTGGCTGGATATGGAATGAATTCAGACTCGTAATCATCACCGGCATCTATGCTGTACTCATTCGTTTTATGATTGACTGGTTTGAATCTCAGAAATTAAAAAATGAATTGATAAACCAGCGACAGGCCAGTGAATTGGCACTACTGCGTTCGCAGGTGAATCCACATTTTCTTTTTAATACGCTGAACAACATTTACTCACTTGTTTACAAGAAATCAGAAGAAGCCCCTGCTGCCGTGATGAAACTTTCGAAAATCATGCGGTATATGCTGTATGATTCGAATTCCGATAAGGTTCAGCTGGAAAAGGAAGTGGAATATCTGAAGAGTTTCATCGAACTGCAGGAACTGAGAAGCAATCAGGAAAGATATGTCGAATTCAGGATCGATGGTGACATTGAGCATCAAACCATTGCTCCTATGCTGCTTATTCCATTTGTTGAGAATGCCTTCAAACATGGGGCAAAAAATCACACGCCCGGCATAGTTATTCAGTTGATAGCAACCTCTGATTTTCTCAGTTTCAGGGTAGAGAATTTTAAGAAAAAGAATCAGGCTGCTCAAGCTGATGAAATTGGTGGAATAGGTCTGCAGAATATCAGGAGAAGACTGGAACTGCTTTATCCCGGCAAGCATAATCTATCTATTGAAGACGGAGAAGATATGTTCAAAGCAGATCTTTACATAAAAAATGATGCTTAACTTCATGCTGCCATAAGTACTACCTGCAAATTTCATAATATCCAGTAAAACTCAAGTATATGAAAATTAACTGTATAGCCATAGATGATGAGCCTTTAGCCCTTGATATCATTAAGGCATATTGCTCCAAGGTTCCATCGCTGAACCTGGTTATGACTTTCACTAATGCCATTGATACACTCGAGTATTTGAGAACCAATAGTGTTGATCTGATGTTTCTGGATATTCAGATGGAAGAACTCACCGGCATTCAACTACTGAATTCACTGCATCAGCGTCCTTTTGTAATTCTTACTACTGCCTTCGACAATTTTGCCTTGCAAGGCTTTGATCTTGATGTAGTGGATTATATGCTGAAACCTATTTCATTCGAACGATTTATCAAGGGTGTGAACAAGGTTAGTGAAAGAATGCAGAAGGAAAGCCCTGAGGCACCGGTTGAAAAGCAAGAGAGCATTGCTCAGGTAGAGAATGTGGATACTTACTTTTTTGTAAAGACTGAAACCAGGATCGAGAAGGTGGAAACTTCAGAAGTACTGTATGTTGAAGGCATGGGTGATTACTGGAGAATCGTCACGAAAAACCGCCGGATCATGACACTGATGAATGCTAAAAGAATAGAGGACATACTGCATGAACCCCAATTTTGCCGCGTTCACAAATCCTATTTCGTTGCCATTGATAAGATTGAATTTGTTGAAAGAAAGCATATCAAGATCGGCACTGAGCATATTCCAATCAGCGACACTTACCAAAAGAACTTTTTCGATTTGATCGAGAAGAGGAAAATGGCATAGCCGGAAGAAAGTTTCCTTAAATCTCATTCAAATTATTTTCTTCTCAATAATCATTTGGGGAACAAATTTGTTATTTGTTTTTTGCCATTCCTTATTGTTAATGGTACAAACGGTGCAATAGAAAATCGAACACTTGAATTAATAAAGCATTTAGCCATGGAAATTGATAAAGCGACACAGACAATGATTGAAAACCTGCTCAAAAACACGGGTAAATCATTGGAACAATGGATCGAAATATTAAACAAGCAGAACATCTCCAAACATGGAGAGATGATTAAATATTTAAAAGAGAAACACGGACTAACCCACGGTTTTGCTAACCTGATTGCTCTTAAAGCAAGAGGTGCAGATGCCGGTTCGGCAGAAAACCAGGATGACTTGATAACGAAGCAATACCAAGGGAAAGAACACTTTAAACCGATTTACGACAAACTGATTTCAGAAATTCTTACCTATGGCAATGATATTGAAATAGCACCCAAAAACACTTATGTAAGTTTGAGACGCAAGAAACAATTTGCGATTCTGAACCCTGCAACCAAGACTCGTTTTGAGATTGGAATAAACCTGAAAGGACAGGAACCTAAAGGTAAATTAGAAGTTGAAAAACCAAATTCAATGTGCTCTCATAAAATCAATATTGCAGATATTTCAGAAATTGATAAAGAAATAATTGGGTGGATTAAAGCGGCCTATGATAATGCAGGATAAAGGAACCGCATATTGCACCTGCCAATTACTAATGGTCTAGTAGTAAATCAAATTTCCTGATTCAATTTAACTGATAGTAAAAGCTTTGGAATTGTAACTCTCGGTTGGTAGCATTACGTTAACAAGATTAATCTCTTATTTAGAATCATAATAAATACGTAAATGTATTGTACTGATATTTAGCTATATACTGTTTTTATTCTCGACAAGCCACAGCTCAAAAACTGTGAAACCTCCAAAACTCCCGGTGAAAAGATCACAGATCAATAAGACCCTCTTGTAGATTACAGTTGACTCAGGATCAGTAGTCTGAGTAACTTTAATCCATTAACCAAAAAACAGGAGGACCTAGTCATGAAAACTCTTATGATAATTACGATAGCCATGGTTTTGTACATCGCTACAACTGCCATGGAATCAGTTAAGAACAACTACGTTATATCTGGCGATGAAATGCTTCTTTGCGAGAAAGTGAACATTGGAAAGGATAATACACGATTATTCAGACAAGGCAAATTATGGCTCAAAATGTCGACTTCGGCTGTAGATGCATATTGTCAAAATGGTAAATACTTTGAGAAAATGCCTGTGGTGAATAAGAATCAGGATACTGCCGGATGGGCATTTATGGAGAGGATTGCTGGAAGAGAGAACCTGAATCTTTACAGGTATTGCTCCAACTGCGCCCATTATGATCCTCTTACTGAAGAGATAGCTCCTCAGAACCTCATTTACAGGTATTTTATCTTTTCAGGAAAGAAGTTTGTGAAAGTGATTAACGAGAACGAAGTAAAAGATCAACTTGCTTATTTCGGAGTAAGACAAATGATTTAAAAGTGCCAGGCAATTCGATTAATAGTGCGGTTTATTGAAGCAGAAGGGGGAGCAAATTGTTCCCTCTTTTGTTTTATTCAGAAATGCCTAAGAATATACTCATTCGCAGAATCAACTAATCAGACTCCTGATCAGACTTTGGCATTCATGGAATTAGCAGCCAGGTATGCGGTAGAAAAGGCAGCCTGCAGATTATAACCACCGGTGTCTCCATCAACATCCAGCACCTCTCCGGCAAAATATAAGCCCGGAACAAGTTTCGATTCCATGGTTTTGGGTGAAACCTCTGTGAGCTTTACACCGCCATGAGTGGCCATCGCCATATTGTAACCCCCTACCCTGTCGATCAGAAACGGATACTCACAAAGAGACGCAATCAACTGAATGCGCTTGTCTTTGGTAAGCATGGCAAGGGGCATGGAATGACTGATCTGAAGTTCTTCCAGCAGAAAACGCAGCAGACTCTTCGGCAGTTCAAAGGATTTTAGAAATGTCTGAATTTCCTGTTTCCCTGATTGAGATGCTTGTGCAATAATTGCATTCCTGAACTCATCGGCGTTTGTATCGATCATATTGATTTTCAACAAATCACCGGCTTGCATATGTCTTGAAAAATCAAGTATTCCTGGTCCGGAAAGACCTTTATGGGTAATTCCGATATCTCCCCTGTGTTCAGCGAATTTCCTGTTCTGTCGGTAAATGCTGATGCTCCTTTGCGCAAGTGAAACTCCTGCAAGTTCACTCATGGTGAAATCCCTGATAAACACCGGACTTAAGGCTGGAACCTGAGGTTCTAGGGAATGTCCCAGATCAGTTGCGAACCTGTATCCGTCTCCACTGGAACCGGTTGCCGGATAGGAAAGTCCGCCGGTAGCAATCATCAGAAATCTTGAAGTATAAATCGAATTGGCTGTTTGTATCGTAAACTTTTCATTAATCCTTTCAACCTTCAGTACGGGCTCATCTGCTAAAAGTCTCACCCTTGCCTTGATGCATGCATCCAGTAGAACCTTAAGAACATCAACAGATCTTTCTGTTTCAGGAAAAACCTTGCCGTTTTTATCCACAACAGTTCCAAGTCCATGATTATGAAAGAATTCTATCAGCTTAATATTGTCAAATCCATAAAGTGCATTCTTCAGGAATTTATTGGCATTGCCATATCTGCTCATAAAAGCGGAAATGCTGCCCTCATGAGTCAGGTTGCACCTCCCCTGCCCTGCAATCAGCAATTTCCTGCCCGCAGAAGGCTTCTTTTCGATGAGAAGCACTTTGCCACCCTTTCGGTGAATGGAAGCAAACAAGCCCGCCGGACCTGCGCCTATGATTATAGTATTAAATTCCTGAATCTTCACTTTATTCTGAACATTGCAGCGAAGATAAGCAATGTGAGGGAACTCAAATCCGGGGTTTCAATTAATGTGATATTGCACTTAAATTATAAAGCATCAAACAATTTATATTACTTTTGAACACAGTTAATTCCACTCTTCTTGAAAGTTCTCTTCCACACCCTTCTGTTTCTTGTCCTTGCTGTGCTTGCGGGCAGCTGGGGATCAACCGGACATAGGATAATTAATGGCAATGCGTCATTATCATTTGATCCACAGATGTCCGACTTCAATACATGGACCTCCTTCCTTTCCAGTCATGCTTCTGACGCTGATTACCGCAAGAATGACGATCCCTCGGAATCGCCAAAGCATTATATTGACATTGATCGTTATTACTCATTTCTCGTCCTTGGAAGAATTCCGCAAACTCTGGATTCAGTGGTAACTCTTTATGGAAGCAGCGTAGTGTATGACAATGGTATTTTACCCTATGCCACTATTGCAACCGTTGAACTTCTGCAACGTTGTTTTGAAGATGGAAATCTTGATGCAGCGCAGGTTGCAGCTGCTGATCTTGGACATTATGTCGGAGATGGCCATATGCCGCTTCATATTACCTCAAACTACAACGGACAGAATACAGGCAATGATGGAATTCATTCACGGTATGAGTCTTCAATGATCAGCGTGTATTCTGACCAGATAATATATGAAGGTGACAGTGTTCATTTTATTCCGGATGTTACAGAGTATATTTTTTCTTATATCTACCATAATTATAGCTACATAGACTCAGTCCTGATGGCTGATAATTATGCCAAAAATCTTACTGGAAGCACAAATTCTTCTGCCTACAAGGCTGCATTGTGGGAAAAGACCGGAGGGTTTACCATCAAGTTAATGAAGAATGCCTCACATTCGCTTGCAGAGTTAATTTATACTGCTTGGGTGAATGCCGGTAGCCCGGATCTTGGAACTTTCTCCATTGACGATTTTTATAATTCCAGAAAAGAATCCATTGAGGGAATTTACCCTGCCGCACCCGGTTCATTTGTTGTAAAGCTTAATCTTCCTGAGAATGTCAGCTTGAAACTATCTGTATTTGACCTGTCGGGGCATGAAGTTTCTGTCATTGAGAATTCAAGTAAGTCCAAAGGCAAACACGAGTTACTTTGGACAAGTCCACAACTATCCAAAGGAATGTATGTGTTAGTTCTCAAGACTGGCAAAACTATTGAAACCAGAAAATTCCTCAATATCCTTTAGCGAAATTAAGCTCTTACTAATTGCATGTCTTCAGGTATTTGCGGGAGTAACAGCCATCAGATATAGATAATTTATGTATGTTTGATACCTGATTTCAGCTTCATCATTAACATTAAAATCAAATCAGAAGGTTATGGTTCAAAAGTTTACTCTCTCAGGATTCCTGCTGACTGCTATCATTCTCATCACTCTCAACGGAAAGGCTCAAACCCAGCCTGTCCCCTATGCTTTATCAGGCGGTTCCTTTTCCTTTACCTCCTGGGATTCACTGGCGATTGCCGGAACCTATCCGGCCCACATGATTTTCCAATACGTTCCAAGTAACAGAATCGGAGTATTTTACAACGATAGTGCTACGGACTTTTCATGTGCATATAACCTTTCAAAAAGGCCAAGAGTTATTGGTTATATGAGCAAGGGCATTGGATTTGTTACTACCAGCAGTTCGCAATACAACGACTGCAATTCAGGTACTGCTGACCATAGGTTTATGGGTGCAGCTTTACTTGCCCTGAATTCAACAAACCGCAGCAATATCAGGGTTCAATTTAAGAGTGAAACCCTTATTCCCGGTGACGGAAACGGGACCCCGGCTACTCCAAGAATCTGGAATTTACGTTTACAGTATCGCAATGGTACAAGCGGTGATTTTACCGATGTCCCCGGACCAATTGAATTTGTTGCAGGAACAACATCCGGTGATTCCACCACAATAGGACCAGTTACTCTTCCAGCTGCCTGCAATAACAAAGCAGTCGTCCAATTGCGCTGGATCTACTTTGAATCAGCAGCTGGCAGTGGTGGTACCCGTCCCCGATTAAGGCTTGACGACATTTTAGTTCAAAGCGATGCACTTGTTGGTCTGGATGAGCCTGTCAGCTCAACTTTCAAGGTATTCCCAAATCCGGTTGCTGATCATTTCAGCCTGAGCATCTCAGATGCTTTTTCGGGAAGGATTCTCATTTCCAATCTGATGGGACAGGCCTTGCTTGAAATGCCCTATGATTCGAACACCAATTTCTATTCTTGTTCCGAACTTACAAGTGGTGTATACATCATTCAAATCCAGGATGAAAACGGAAGAATCAGGGGTGTGAGCAGAATTGTAAAGAAGTAGGCTTTTTCAATGATCGATAGCAAAACACAGATATAAAAAAAACAGGGCGATATTGCCCTGTTTTTTATTGAGCGGAAAACGGGATTCGAACCCGCGACCCTCAGCTTGGGAAGCTGATGCTCTACCAGCTGAGCTACTTCCGCGTTCATTCACCACTTTTGTGGCATGCTGGTGCTGCAAAGGTAAAAATCTTGCTTTTGCGAAACAAAGATCTTTGCAAAAAGTACCTAGCAGTAAAACACTTTATAACCAAAGGGCTCCAGTTCAAAACAAGGATCTGCTCCGAACTTAACTTTTATTCCACCTGAAAACAAGTCAATGAATTCGCTGGATGGTAATGGGTCAGTTATGCTGATCCTACTGCTTTCATAGGATAAATTCAAAATAACCAATACCCTGCTTTTGCCAGCACTTCTTTCGAATGCCAAAACCCGGTCAGAGCCGATTAGCTGCAATTCCCTGTAGCCAAACCCTTTACCTGCAGACCATAATGCTGCATTTGAAGACCGAAGCTTAGCCAACATTGTATAAAGCGGTTTCATCTTATCTTCCTTCCATTCAATCAGGTCTTTATCGAAGAATGCAAGCCTTCTGTAATTGCCAGCTTCCTGTCCGGAGTAAATGAGGGGAATACCCGGAAGGGTAAAATACATTACTGCCATTGGCTCCAGAAAATAGGCCAGTCTTTCAAGCTCAGATCCCTGCCAGGAATTCTCATCATGATTGCTGATAAACCTCATCAGGGATGCATTTGAAGGATACCAGTTCAGTTGTTCCTGAATGGTATCGGCTAATGCCCGAATACTTATTTTACCCTGAGCAACCTCATTCAAGGCATGGAACACTTTCCAGTCATAGCTTGAGTGGAAAGCTTCCTTCAGCAAATCATAATGATCTGTTTCGGCAAGCATATATAGATCAGGGCGTGTATTCTCGAGTGCAATTCTTGCCTCTTCCCAGAAATCTGTAACTACGAGATGGGCCATATCGCAGCGGAAACCGTCAATACCGGTTGATTCCAGCCAGAACTTCATGGACTGTATCATGGTAGCCCTCAGTTCAGGATTTGTATAGTCAAGTCCAATTACATCAGCCCAGTCGGGGAAAGGCGGATAAACCTCACCTGCTTCATTCCTCCGGTAAAAAGCCGGTTCTGTATCAACCCAGTAATGATCCCATGCAGTATGATTTACGACCCAGTCCAGGATTACAAACATTCCCATGGAATGAATTTCTTTAACCAGCAAGCGAAATTCTTCAACAGTTCCAAAGGCAGGATCAACTGCGCAATAATCGCGAATTGAATAGTAGCTCCCAAGACTGCCCTTTCTGTTTATCATTCCAGTGGGCTGAATGGGCATAAACCATAGGATACCAACACCCATATCTTTCAATCGACCAAGGTGTTGCCTGAATTCACGGATGCTACCGCTTTCAGTATATTGTCTGAGGTTCACCTCATAGATAGTCAGGCTCTTTGCCCAGGAAGGAAACTGATTTTTCATGCGATCACAATAAAGCCACGTCCATTTCCAGAGGAAAATGGTGGATGATTATTAACTTAAAGAGCCAGGATAGATCAAAACGAGAAGTCAAAGGTAAGCCTTTATAAGTGGAAAGTCTCCATCGAAGTGTCATAATCCACATAAAAACCGGCAAGAGGCTTGATCGACTGAACAACCTGATGCTCCTGTTCCAGAACTTTCATACGGAACTCATCCAGTTCTTCCTTTTGCTCAGCCATTTGCTCCTTGATGGTTTCCTTATAGGTTGGTTCAACAAATACCCTGAGATGAGCCTTGTCGAGCATTATTGAATACAAGCCATTTATGATCAGCAAATCAATGCCATTAAAATCAGTAATCAGTTCATCTACCTGATTGGTAACCAGATCAACACAAGGCAATGAAGAGGGTTTGCCATCCTTGAAATCATCTACATTCTGATTTATCCTGTCCCAATCATATTCATCATATCCTATCTTCTCAATTCCATGCAGTTTCCTCCATTCAGTGCGATCTTCTGGAAGTACCTTGTAATAGTCATCCATATGCAGAATTTTCACCTTTAGTCCGGCCTTTTTATAGATTCTGGCCAATACCTGAGATATCTCACATTTTCCTGAAGCAACTTCTCCGGATATGGTTATAATGAATTTTTCATGAAGATCCTGTTCCACACGATCATAAATGGTCATGGCCGCTTCTTCGTGCTTTTTATTGATATTGATTAGGTCGTTAAGCATAGTAGATTTGTATAAGGAGTAAACAATCAAAATCACTCTCTGTTCCCGATTTTCTAAAATTCAAGATGCAATTTTGATTTTGGGAGTGCAAAAATACTCAGAATTTCTTTGTCATATACATTTGACTTACATCTGTTTTTAACAGAAAACAAGTAACCATCGGCATTTTAGAGAGTTAGGCAGCAGATTTTTCATTATTATTTTAATATTAAATAGCAGAGCAAAAGACAGTCAACGTATATATTGAACGTCTACCTGATTAGATCGATAGAAAAGCAGGGAATTTGAAATATCAGCTTGATTTAAACAACGCCTGATTCCAGGAATAAAACAAGAGGAAGGAACCAGATTTTCAAAAACCTTCATTGCCAATAACTCAGTTGCAGTTTATTCAATTTCCTCAATATGTGAAATCAGTTTACTGAGGGCATTGTCAAGACTGGCTTCCGGCAGAATAAAGTTATATTCTTCCCAAAAGGCCTCATCGTATACATAGGGAATATCAGAAAAGATAGTTGACGGATTAATTGATTCCTTATTCGGGAAGCGCTGTACATCTTCAGTGTCAATCTTGCAGGAAGCAACTTCCATGAATGTGTGAAAAAGATCTGTCCCGAAACGTCTTGAATGCCTTGTTCTGATGACCAGATCACTTCTTGCATGATTCAGGTAATAAACTCCGTTGATTTTCAAATAACTAACTGAGTACTTTATTTGCTCAAACTTAACTTTGAGCCTCAGTGTTTTCTTTTGGATGAAGTCACCTGCAACCTGATCCAGACTGCTGGGCTCAATCTCAAAATCAGCACCCAGAATAGCATAGCTCTCTCTTGAAATAAAAACAGATCCTCTGAAAACAGCATTCCCGTTACTGACCTTAGGCTCAAACTCAATGGCATAGGCATCCTGCGTATCATAGGAAACAATATCGGAGTAAGTGTAGGTATATGAATCCATTTCCTCAGGATTAAGGAAAGCCGGCAAATTCTTTACCAAATCCAATTGCAGTCCTGCCTCTATCCCACCTTTCAGTTTCAGCAGAGTCGTATCCTTTTTGCTTACATTCTTAAGTTTCCTCGATTTTAACGCCTTCACCATATCTTCCCCCGCTGCATCAAAGCCTGTTTTGTATTGTTTAATGACAGCCTCTGAATAACTCAGCAAGCGTTCATTTTTCAAAACGCCTTCCCTGTAGAAGGATGTTACATAAACCGGATCAGCAGCATTATTTCGGCTTCTCTCTGACAGCGCTTTTTTAATTATTTCTTTGGGATCTGTATACCGTATAATTACTTCCTGTATCGATATAATTCTCCTTTCCAGATATATGGCCGCTTCATTGTCTTCAAATATTTCAATGGGAAACTGCTGCGGAAGATAACCCAGATGGGAAATAACAAGTGTGCCTTTCCTGAAGGCCAGAGGCAGCTTCAGTATGAACATCCCTTCATTATTTGTAATCGTGCCGAGATTGGCTTCAGAACAACCAATCGTTGCATAGGCAACAGGATCCTGATTCAAATTATCATGAATATGACCTTTTATAGTAAAGAAGCCTGAAAGACTGTCCTTTATGGCCTTAACCTGCCTTTCCACAACCAATCCTGATTTTTCGGAGTCCCTGCAGATCAGTATATGTGAATCCAGGACTTTCAGCTTAAGCTGCTGATCAGAAAGAATCTGAGCTAAAACATCCTTTACAGTTTGATTATCAGCATAAACCTTAACCTTGCGATTATTGTCAACCAGCCTTGAATCATAAATAAAAGAGCAGCCCGTTTGGGCTGCAATGAGGTTCAGAGCTTCATACAGACTGGTATTCTGACGCGGGATATTTATCTTTCGGTCCAGACAGGAAGGTGCAATCTGGGCATAGATTGACCCTGTTAACATTAGGCAAAAACAAAAGCAAAGAAGATACTGCAGCCTAAACATCGAAAACTTATTGTTTCCTGCTTTATTTGCCGGTATTTCTCTTTGTACGGAATACGACAGAGTCATGGTTGGTGATCCTTTCCAGATCAAAGGTAAGGCAAATCAGTTCTGCAATTGTTTCAGGCGTGTCGTTACTGAAAGTAGCCGTCATTTTCTGCATCCCGGTTTCTGGCTTATCAACAGTAAAATTCGTCCCGAAATTCCTGTTCAGCACCAAAAGTATGGATGCAAGGGTTTCATCCCTGAACTGCAGTTTATGACTGTACCAGCTTGGCTGGGATTCTGATTTGAATTTAATGATTTTTGAGTCCCTGATTATAGCTGATTCACCTGCCGAGACTATAACATCCGGTTCATTCCACCTGTGCGAAATAACCATTACTGCGCCTCTGCTAACAGTCAGATTGAATCCATTATCCTTTCCTCCGGTTAGTTCAAAGGCTGTACCCAGCACTTTCACTGTAACTTCTTCAGTCTCAATGATAAAAGGCTGTTTCTCAATATGTGCTACGTCGAAGAATGCCTTGCCGTCGAGAAGCACTTTTCTTTCTTTAGTTTCAAATACTGAAGGAAAAGAAAACTTAGTATTTCCAGCCAGATAAACAATGGATCCTTCTGAAAGGGTTTGCACCTGTGTTGCAGTGGAATCAAGGGTCACAACCTGATTGTAACCTTTGATTTCATCTGACTTAAGCAGATTTAATACATAGAATAATCCAGGAATTGCAAATAGTCCGATAATTACAGCTGCTTTAAGCATCCTTACGAGGCTCACCTTCTTTTTCAGCTGAGGCTCTGCAGGAATAAGATTATCTTTCTGAAGCCTTCCTGAAAGGGTTTGCCAGGCTTTTTCAGAGCCAACGCCCCCATGTCCGGAATTGCCGGGAAAATGCTCCCAGGCCTCTCTGATGATATCCAGGGAGGCTTTCTCAGTTGACGAGGAATGTAACCGTTCTTCAAAGGCCGTCTTCTCAGTCTCACTCATTTCATTGCTGAGATATCGAGCCATCTGAATGTCCAGATCATTCTTATTGAAAGGTGTTGTCATAGTTTCTTCAATTTTCAGGATTCGGTATTCCTGTATTCTTTTAGAGCCTCCCTGAACATCCCCAGAGCCTTGCCCATCTCTGCCTCCACTGTTTTCACCGATAATGAAAGCAATTCAGCAATTTCCCTGTATTTCTTGCCCTCGAAACGGCTCAGTCGGAATACCGTGGCTGTTCTTTCGGGCATCAGTTCCAGAATTTCATCAATTCGGGCATTCATATCAACATCCGGCGACTCCATCGGAATATAAAATGCCTCGCCAGCCGGTAACTCCCTGGCCATCCTTTCGGCATATTGAGCCCTCACCTGTCGCGATTCAACCAGCCTGTAGGCATTATTTCTTATTGAGCGGTAGAAGTATGCCTTCAGTGAAAGCTTCAGGCTCATGGCTACCCTGTCTCTCCAAAAATTGTAAAAGAACTCCTGCAAAATATCCTCTGCTGCTGCCATATCCCCTGTTATTCTGAATGCATAGCTGCAAAGGGGTTCATAATATTTGTGGAACAAGCGTTCGAATTCCCTGATGTCCCCATCCCGTATCTTTTTCTGAATCTGGTAATCAGTAAGGCTCATGTATTCAGAATTCTATTTCCTATTTCTGCAACAAATGTAGTCAGTCCTTGAACAGACTTTTGGAGACTGTCAGAAATTTAGACAGTCTCCAGCCTTTTCCCTATTTCTTCAAACCCTTGGTGAATTTCTTGACAGCATTCTGAATCGACTGCTCTGGCTCAATAATGTTATAGTCACCCCAGAAATCATTGTCAGTAAAGGATTGAATCTTGTCAGCAAGAATCATGTTGGAGCGGAAAAGATCCTGATTGGGGAATTTTACTGCGTTTTCCTCCCTGCGATCGGTAATGGCGACTTCCGAGACAATATTGTAAGTATTCTTGAACCATCTCTTCTTCCAATCGCAAACGAATTTAAGTTCAATTCTGACATAGTTGAGATAGTACTTTCCACCTGATTCATTGAATGTTACCAGATAGCTGGTTGAAGTAGGCTGAAAAACCAGACCTGTAGGCTTTTTTTGCACAAACTGCCTTGCAGCTTTTTCTTCATCCTGAAGATCAAGACTGAACTCAGCCCTGGTAATTGCCAGATTATCACGGCTTATAAACAACTTGCCATAATACAGAGGCTCCGGACTCAAAATATTGGGCCTGAAACTGATTACATAATTAGGCTTATCGTCAATATTCACAAAGGTGGTTAGCTCAAATGCATAATTATCAAGATTATTTAAGGAGATGCTCAGATCAAGATTTTTGACAATATCAATAAGCAGGGCAACATTGGGACCGCCCTGCAATTGTACCATCAGAGTATCTGCCTTCTTAACATTGGAACCATTCCTGCCCTTGATAATCCTCACCTGATCATTCTGATAACCTGTATAGGGAGCTTTGTAGATATCAACCAATGCCTCTGAAATCGAAACATAATCCTTCTTCTGTCGAATAGTTTCCCTGTAGAAGCCAGTCATCATATTGGGATTGTCACTGTAGTTCTTTGATATCTTACCCAAAGCCATCATCACAATACTTCTGGGATCATCGGGAATAATGGAAATCTCTTTCAGCATAAAAACGTGAGGATCAAGATAAAACACCTTGTTCTCTCCTGTTGATGCACTAATCCCGAATTTACCCGAAACATAGCTTAGATGCGAAATTTCGATAGAGCCATCGGATTGGGCTGTTCCGACTTTCAGACTAAATTCTCCATCTGAATTGGATACAGTACCTATATCAGTTCCAGTCAGACTAATACTGGCAAATGCAATGGGCTCATGGCTCTTCGCATCCTTAACTATCCCGGAAACGGTAACAAAATTACTTACCTGGGCCTGAGCGTATATTTCGAATGATACCAGCATCAGGACAATGATTGACAGAACTGTAATGAACAATCTGTTTAGCGTTTTCATGGCTTTATGTTTAATAGTTAGAAAGCTGTTTAATACTAAGAGACCTGAGACTGAATTTACCCTATCTAATTTAGTTATTTTTTCTGAAAAATTTATGCAGTCAATTAAAAAGCATAGAGTATTATATTAATTATCAATTATTTAAAAATAGATTTATTATTTATATTAGAATTATTCCAAATTACTGTTTTCATTCAAATTCTATTTTCACAATGGCTGAAATTTAATATAATTGCATTCCAATTTGAATATTTCAATATTCTTGGATCTGTTGTTAATCTATCTCAAAATCTAATTATTCTACTAATGAGCAAACACTCCCTTTGGTTTTCCATCGCATTGTTTCTTGTGCTCGCACAACTTAGCTCCATGGCTCAAAAAGGAACTTATGAATTCAATAAAATTGAGCCCTATGATTTCACCAGAACCTATGTCACTGATACTGCGGCTGAGGCAGTTGTGATTGCTGACTGCGGTAAAACCCGCTTTGATGCAAACGACAGGGGATTTTATCTCTTCTTTACCCGCAAGACCCGGATTATTATAAAAAAAACTGAAGGTCTTCAATTCGCCAATGTTGAAATCCCTCTTTATAAATCAAGCTCATCAAGGGAGAAGATCATGTATCTGAGGGCTGTTACCTACAACCTTGTTGATGGGAAAGTGGAAAAGATCAAAATGAAGAGCGAAGACAGTTTTCTTGAAGAAAAATCGGAAAACTGGGACAGGCAGAAATTCACTCTTCCGGCAGTAAAAGTTGGATCAATCATTGAATTTGAATATGCTGTAAACTCCGATTTTCTTTTCAACCTTCAATCATGGACCTTCCAGACATCCATCCCAACCTATTGGAGTGAATATGAAGTAGAAATCCCCGATTATTACGACTACAAGAAAATTGCCCAGGGATATCAGTCAATGCTGGTTAGTGAATCGAGCAGAAAAGTTAACAAGGTAATTATAGGTTCAAATCCTTATGATGTAAACTGCAAGACCAATCGTTGGGTTTTTGCCAATGTTCCTGCTTTTAAGCCTGAACCTTTCACCACAACTGTAAAGGATCACATAAACAAGATCGACTTCGAACTGGCTTCTGTCAATTTCCCCGGTGAACCTGTTGAAAACTTTGCTGATACATGGGAAACCATCAACACCAAATTGCTGGAACATGAGAAATTTGGAAGAATGTCGAAGAAAGGCGATTTCCTTGCAGAAACGCTGAAGGGCATGTTGCCTGATTCATTATCCGCTGAGGATAAATTGAGAACAATCTATACCCACATCCAGAAGTCAGTAAAATGGAATGGTGAGGCGGATTTCTTTGCTGATAAAAAGCCTTCCAAAACTTATGAAGATAAGTCAGGAAACAGTGCAGATATCAATTTCCTATTGGTTGCAGCACTTCAGGAAAGTGGATTCAATGCAGATCCCTTGATTCTAAGCACACGTGACCATGGAATGATAAATACCCTTTATCCAATCCTTGCCAAATTCAATTATGTGATTGCAGCTGTATGGGTGGACAGCACATTGTACCTTCTGGATGCAACATCCAAATTGAATCCTTTCAATTCATTGCCGGAAAGGTGCCTGAACGGTGACGGTTTGATAATAGACAAAACCGGCTTTCAGTGGGTTAGTCTCCTCAGGAATGAAATTGCAAATAAATACACGAATGCTATCCTTAACCTCAATGAGGATGGAAAACTGGAAGGAAAGATCACCGTCAGCACTGCCGGAATTTCTTCTTTCAGGCTCAGAAACGATTTTATCACCCAGGATAAACAGGAGTTTCTCAAGAAAATCAGTTCTGAGCACCCAGGCTGGGAGATCACTGAATCAGGGTTTGAGAATGCAGAAGACCCTTACAAACCCTTTATTGAAACATATTCTATGTCAACAGAGGATGCAGCCCAGTCTGCCGGACCCAAGATATACCTGAATGCTTTAGCCGGGCTGGGTGTTAAGGAGAACCCTCTCAAGCTCGCTACAAGGGTCTATCCTGTTGATTACGGATGTTTGCAAAAGACAACTGTACTATTAAACATAACACTTCCTGAAGGCTGGGTAGTAGAGGAACAGCCACGAAACCTGGTTATGACTCTGCCCGACAAATCAGCATCCATTAAATACTCGGCTTCTTTGGCAGGGAACACCCTTTCTGTCTTTTATAGCTTCTCAATAAACAAAGCAAAGTACCTTCCTGATGAATATGAGAGTCTGAAGGAATTATACAGATTGCTTGTCGCAAAACATGCAGAACAGTTTGTCCTTAAGAAAAATTAAGGATGAGAACTCCTCTCTTTAGTTTATTCATTTGCATGATGTTACCCGTATTGTTGTCAGCGGGCTCATTCAAATACCCGGTTTATGTAATCAACGACAGCCTGAAGAAGAATGCACATGCTGTTATAAGGGAGCATCACACTGAGATTGAATACATTGACAAGGCACGTTCAAGGTGCTATGTTCATTATGCTGTAACCATTCTGAACCAAAAAGCAGAAGAACAGGCTGATGAAGTGGTATTTTACAGTGAAGGAGCTTCCCGGGTTGATTTTCTCAGGATACATATCTTCGACGGTCTTGGAAAGGAGATCACGAAGGATATCAAGAATACTGACGTTTCGGATGAAAGTGCAATTGATGATGGCATTATGTATTCCGATGACCGGATTAAAAGAATATCGCCAACACTTACATCTTTCCCGGTTACTGTAGAGTATGAATACCAGGTTACCTACAATGCCTTTGGTTTTGCAGTTAACACCCGATGGTTACCGATTCAAAATTATAACACCTCCCTGGAATGGGCGACCTTAACAATCAAAAACGCGCCTGGACTTACCCCGACATTTATGGAGATTAACATTCCAAAGGGAAGTGAAGAAGTCGGGAAATCCTCAAAAATATATCACAAATGGAGCCTCGACAGGATACCGGCCTTCAGCGAAGAAGCATTCTCCCCTCCTATTCTGGAATTGATTCCAAACCTGATGATCAGGCCTGCTTACCTTGTATATAACAGCTATGAGCTGCCCTATGATTCCTGGAGTAATTTCGGCAAGTTCAATTCTTATCTCAATTCCGGACGTGATGAATTGCCTGCAGCTACTGTTGCAGCAATGAAGGCTATGGCATCAGCAACCCCTGACAAAAAGGAACTGATTCAGAAAATATACAGGTTTATGCAAAAGAAAACCCGCTATGTGGGTGTGGAGGATGGAATCGGAGGCTGGCAGACTGCAACTGCCACTTTTGTCGACACCAAAGGATATGGTGACTGCAAGGGATTGGTCAACTATACTTACGCACTTCTGAAGGCTGCCGGCGTTGAATCAGTGCAGACCCTCGCAAAGGCAGGAAGAGATACCGACCCCATAATTTCAGATTTTTCCGGAAATCAGTTCAATCATGTAATCCTCTGTGTTCCACTTGAAAAGGACAGCATCTGGCTTGAATGTACGGATCAGGAGCAACCATTTGGCTTTCTGGGAAGCTTTACCAATAATCGGGATGTATTGCTGCTTAAAGAGAATGACAGCAAACTGGTTAGGACACCGGAATACGGATTGATTTTAAATAAAAGAAGCCGGAAGGCTGAGATTACCCTTGATAAATCAGGGAATATTCATGCAAAATCCAATGCGCATTTTTATGGACTAGCCTTCGAGGAAATAGAGAGGCTCAAACAGATGCCTGCTGAAGAAAAAAAGAAGGATTTCCGTAAAAAGCCCGGAATGGCCGATGCAGAAATCATACAGCTAAACTATTCCTTTGGAGGTGGAATTATTCCTGAAGGTGATGAAGCTACAGAACTGAATATTTACAATTATGCTTCAGTGAGTCAGAACAGGCTTTTTATCCCTCTGATTCTGTTTTCACCATTCAAGGATGTACCTGCAACTGGCGAAAAACGTCAATACCCGGTATTTGTGCGAAATTCAAAAATGAATGCTGATACTCTTGTTTTTGCAATTCCTGAAGGTTTGAAAATTGAATTCAAGCCTGAGGACATACTCCTTGAGAGTATTTTTGGCAAGTATTCGCTCAAAACAGAAATCAAGGACAATCAAATCCACGTATACCGGACATTCGCAATCTACCGCAAACTGGCGGATGCTTCCACATTTACTGATTTGACTTCTTTTCTCAGAAAGGTGGCTAAAGCTGATGCCACCAAAATAGTTTTAACGACTTCCAATTAACCATTAATAGGTTTTTACTGATTATTTTGTTCAGACTCCCTTCCCGGGGCCGGATTCTTTGGCGTCAAAATCGTAATTTTGACATCCTTTTCAATTCTGATGAAGCAATCCCCTGCTAAGCTGCTGATACGACTAATATTTATCCTGGGAATAATAATCCTTGCTTTTGTCGTGATCCTAAAAATCCCGTCGTTTCTGCACCGGGGAAAGGCATACCAGCGCTCAGTCACTCACCGTTCCTTTGGCATCATTCTCCCTGAAAAATTCAGTGTTCACGGTATTGATGTTTCCCGGCATCAGGATGAGATTAACTGGCAAAGAGTCGATACCATGAAATCCGGAGGGATTCATTTGACATTTGTCTTTATTAAGGCTACAGAAGGAATTACAAGGACAGATCCCTGGTTTAAAGATAACTGGAAGGCTGTTGGTAAAACGCATATGATGAGGGGTGCATATCACTTTTATTATCCTTCCAGGGACCCTGTGAAGCAGGCAAACAACTTCATTTCAGCGGTCAGCCTGAAGAAAGGCGACCTCCCTCCTGTTGCAGATATTGAGCAATCGAATGGCAAATCAAAAAGCCATATCTGTAAGAATTTGTCCATTTTTCTCAAAAAACTCGAAAAGCACTATAAGGTAAAACCTATCATTTATACCAATCACTCCTTTTACTCCAATTACCTTAAGGGCAGTTTTGACGATTATCAATTATGGATTTCCTATTATGTTGATGAGAAGGAGTTTCTCAAATCTTGTCAGCATGAATGGATATTCTGGCAGCATTCAGAAAAGGGCAAAGTTGATGGAATTTCAGGTAACGTAGACTTTAATGTATTTAAAGGCAGCCTGCAGGAACTTGAGAAACTCCGTATTTCTGCCGAGTAGTTGCACAGCCTTTGAGCATCCCTATCTGTTAACTTTCCTGACGATAAAGCCTTTTTAGTAAATTAGGGCAATCAATTCACTCAGTAAATGGCAATAAACAAGCAGCGGAAAACTGAAAATCAATCATCTGATAAAAGCCTTCCTTCAGTTGGAAAGACTTCAGGAAGTCTCGAAAAATATCTTGTACCGGCATCTCTGTTGCTTGTTACATGGATTGTTTATTCTCCTGTATTAAAGGCAGGTTTTATCAATTGGGATGATCCTTCCTATATTCTCTACAATCCTCTTTTAAAGGAGTTTGGATGGGAATCCATTAAATTCCACTTTTCGAATTATTTCCTGGCAAACTACCATCCCTTGACCATGGTGGTTTATTCTGCTGTTGGATCAATCTTTGGGGAGTCAGCCACTGCCTTCCATTCGCTGAACATCCTGATTCATCTGGCAAATACATTGCTGGTCTTTAAAATTGCCCAAAAAATCCTTCATCAGTATAAGTGGATGCCACTTATAGCCTCACTTCTTTTTGCAGTTCATCCCATGCATCTGGAATCTGTTGCCTGGATATCAGAACTTAAGGACCAATTGTATTCTTTCTTCCTGTTAATGGCAATCCTACTTTACCAAATCAGGGAGAATCATCCAAAAAAACTATTGTTTTACCTCCTATGCCTTCTGTCATTTATTTTCTCGCTTTTATCAAAAGGACAGGCGGTAATCTTGCCGGTAATTCTATTGCTTTTCGATTATCTGAACAATAAGAAGTTAAGCAAGAACCTCATCCTCGAGAAAATCCCATTTTTTATACTCTCCCTGATTTTCGGAATTATTGCTGTTCTGGCTCAGAAGGAAGCTGTCAATGAAGCAGGAATTCCTCTTATTCATCAGGTTCTGTTTAGATTCTACGCCTTTTTCCAGTATTTTCTGAAAGCTTTTCTTCCTATTAATCTGTCAGGCTTTCACGAGTTCCCCTATTCCAATTCCGGCAGCATTCCCTTCTATATTTACACGTCTCCATTGATTGTTTTAGCTGCCCTGTATCTGTTGTTCCGCTACAGAAGCAACCGATATCTGGTTTTTGGAGGATTATTCTTTATCCTTTCCTTGCTACCCATTTTATTGGTTCCTGTTGGGAAGTCCTTCATCGCTGAGCGTTATACCTACATACCATACATTGGACTCTTCTTTATTATATCCGGATTTTCCGACAAGCACTGGTTCCCGGGATTAAAATCCAATCTAAGATCAAAGCTGGTATTCCTTGCCCCTGTCCTGATCTTTGTTTCCTGCTTCATCACCTATTCCAGAGCGGGTGTTTGGAAAGATAGTCTTAGTTTCTGGACAGATGTAAGCAAATCCTATCCCAATTCAACGATTGCATTGGAGCATCAGGCAATGTATAATTACTATGAAGGGAACAATCTTGAAGCTGCAATTGGCAATATGGATGCCTCAATAAAGATTGATTCAACGTATAGTGCTGGCTATAGGTTGTCGGGCTTCTTTTATCAGCAGGCAGGAAGTCATGAGATTGCCATAAATCGTTTCAATAAAGGGTTGAAAATTGATTCACTGAATGTTGACATGTATCTCTACAGGGGAAATTCCTGGAAAGCAATCGGAGATTATGAAAAAGCATTGGCAGATTATGAAAGGGCATTGGTAATTTCACCAAAAAGAGTTGACTTGTGGATTGCAAGGGGAGCCTTGATGGCAGACAACTTAAAGCAATACGATAATGCAATTTTGGACTACAAAAAGGCAATTTCAATAGATAATGCAGAGCCCAATGCCTTATATAATATAGCAGTTGCTTACTATATGACAGCACAATATGATAGTTCCCTTCTGTATGCTGACAAGGCTCTACTAAGGAATAATAAAATTTCACTGCTGGTTAGAAGCTTGAGTCTTTACAAGAAAGGAGATTACATTTCTTCTTTAAAGGCTGCAGAGATGGCCAGAAATGAGGGCCTGGACATTCCCGATAGTTTACTAATTGCCAGGTAGAGAAAAAAAAAAGGACTGCGGTTTGCAGTCCTTTTTTTTAAATTATTGACATCCTTATTTGCGTGGGTCAATAACAACATCTTTTACTTCGTCAAGAGTAATTACTCCGCCATTATTTCCAAAGCTATTCAGAACATAATTGATAACGGCAACTGCTGAATCAATGGTTCCAACCTGCTGAGGCATAGGAGTATTATACTTCTCACCATTAACTACAATCTCATGGTTTGAGCCATTAAGTGCCTGAACAACAGCTCTTTTTTTATCAGCAAGCAGATAATCAGAACCTGCAAGAGGAGGAAATGCTGGTTTTAATCCTAAACCGGTAGGCTGATGGCAAACTTTACATTTGGCTTCGTAGATTCCTTTTCCGAGTTCCATCTGTTCTGCAGGAACTGCACCTGCCGGAGCAGCCTGGCTTACCTGGGTAGTGTCTGATTTCTGATCCGAAGCACCACCACCACATGAGGTCATAAATGACAAGCCAATAAGGCCTGCAAAAGCTAAAGCTAATACGTTAAGAGTTTTCATATTGTTTGATTAGAGTTTTTTTTTGCAAAGGTATTGATTATCGATAATTACAATTATAAATCAGTGTGGAATTCGTCAGGAAATAAATCTATTTGTGACAGCATTTATGAGCTTTTTCAACAACCGGGGTTAAAGCTTCAGCCTTGGGAGATATATAGGGAATCCCTAATGACAATCCTCTTAAAATAAAAAGCACACCGAGCATAATCACCAGATAAGGGGTCACTTTACTTATCAGATTGCGAACGCTCAGACTTAAGAATTTTCCTGCAATAGATACAGCGAACATGATGGGAAAAGTTCCCAAACCAAATAAAGCCATGAAGCTTGCCGATTGGAATACATCACCGGTATTGATAGCACCGGCTATACCAACATAAACCAATCCGCAGGGAAGAAATCCGTTTAGCAAGCCAATTGAAAACAATGAAGAGGCAGTTCCTATTTGAAATAAGCGTTGAAATCCGTTATAGAGGCTTTTAGAATAGCCACCGAAAAGGTTTTCTATAGAAAGGCGCTTTCCAAATACTAATGGAACCAGCACTGCTACAATCATTAATACTCCGATCACGACTGAGGACCAAAGTTGAAATCCAGCCAGTTGAATTCCTTTCCCGAGCAATCCAAAAATTGCTCCCAGCAGCATATAGGTGAGAATTCGGCCAGTATTATAGATAATTGCACCTTTGAACTTACTTTGCCAGGTACTGCCATGCAAGGGCAGTGCTAAGGCAATTGGTCCGCACATCCCGGCACAATGAAAACTTCCTACCAATCCAATTAAAAAAGCTGTCCAGAGAAACATATGTTCAAATTTTGTATCACAATATCCTGAAGATCGTCAATTTCTGATTAACAATTATTTATGAGTAACCCGAAGTACCTCTTCCTGATAATACTCCTTACCTTCCATTTTCCAATTGAGTTTCACAATGTATTTCCCTTCCATCAAGCGAGCCTTTTCGATTGTTTGTGAAAGGCTGCTGTCGCATTTCATGATCTCATTAATGTCACCGGAATCATCGGATGGCCTGTAAAAATAGATTGTCCCGCTCACTTTTTTCCCCATAAAGGTTTCAGGATAAAGAATGTCAAATTTGGAGCCTGAATCAGTAATCTTTATTTTCTCAGGCAGGGCATTTGCATTGGCAATCCTCTGAATTTGTTTCTGGTATTCAAGACCTTTCGGATAATATTCCTGCTCAACAAGTGGATTGTCCTGCTGAAAACTCTTGTATACTACGAATACCATACTAAGCACAAATATGGCAAGAAATATAGCGATGCCGTGACCCCAATTAAACTTCATATCTTTCTGTTTTTCTGCAAAGATCATTATTCTCTGTTACTTTTTCAGGAAAAGTATCAGAATCAATGGCTATCGTTATCACTCTTTTCCTTTTCATCTTCATCACCAACATCATGACGATCGAGACTATTTGGTCCTACAAAGGTTGATTTCATTTCTTCAATCTCTATTCCCTCACTTACAACCCTGAAATCAAGGTGAGTTGATGATGAAGTAACGACTGACTTGGGAAGCACCACAAGGAAGTTGGCTTCCCCAACCTCACCTTTCTTGACGAAAAGTGGATCTCCCATCATTATTATCTGGCCTTTTGGCTCTTCAAGAATCAGCTGAATGGGAAGTTCCTTTCGCGTTTTATTAACAACCTGCACCAGATAAATATTTGAATAATGAGCAGAGTCATACTCCTGGTACATTGAGCCTTGAACGCGTAAAATTGTAGTTTCCACATCAGTTCTGATTGTAAACAAGTAACCTATCAAAACAAGCAAGCCTGTTAGTACAGTTGAATAGAAGATTACGCGAACATTCACCTTGAGCTTCGTACCATCTGCAATTGAACGTTCGGAAGCGTAGCGTATCAATCCCTTTGGTTTGTGAATACGATCCATTACTGCATCGCAGGCATCCATGCAAGCTGTACAATTTATGCACTCCAACTGGGAGCCATTTCGAATATCAATACCTGTTGGACAAACAGCTTCACAACTCCCGCATTCAATGCAATCACCTTTACCCTGTTCCTGCCTGTTTTCAAGAGGATTGTGCTTACCCCTGGGTTCACCTCTTTTATAATCATAACTAACCTGAATGGAGTTATTGTCAAGAAGAACACCTTGTAGTCGGCCGTATGGACAAACAATGATACATACCTGTTCACGAAACTTGGCAAAAACAAAATAATGAGCTGCGGCGAAAGCCAGCAAGCCAAGATATCCGGCAATATTTGATGCCGGACCTTCTGAAATTATCTCCAACACCCTGTCCATCCCTATTATATAGGCCAAAAATGTAATGGATGTTAACACAGAGATTAAAAAGAAAAGGGAATGTTTAAGTGATTTTTTCCAGATCTTGGTTAAATCCCAATCCTGTAGGTCCAGCTTTCTCTGCTGGCTATTGTTACCTTCAATCAAATATTCAATAGGCCTGTAAAGAAATTCCATAAATACTGTTTGAGGACAAACCCATCCACAGAACAATCGGCCGTAGACCACAGTAAACAGGACGATAAAAACAATAAATGTCAACATCGACAATACAAAGAGATGGAAATCCTGAGGCCAGAATATCACACCGAAAATGATGAACTTCCTTTCCAGAATATTAAAAAGAAGCATCGGATCACCCTTAATCTTGATGAATGGGCTTAAGAACAGGAAAATCTGTAGTAATATAGCAATAACCGTTCTTTTGTTATAATACTTTCCTTTAGGTTTTTTGGGATAAACCCATAAGCGTTTACCCTCTTCACTAATTGTTGAAAGTCGGTCCCGAAAGGTTTCCTGATCATCAAAATTTTCCATCTTATTTTTTTCTAAAAAAAGAAGCTATGGTCTGATTATTCAAACCATAGCTTCAAGTTAACCGATGTTTAACAAAGAATTCATTTAAAATTAGCCGGGCTGTTTAAGCTCAGCTTATTGGCATTCTCTCATCCAAATTTATCATACTTCCTACCCTGTGGAGCTTTTGCGCCAGCAGGCTTGGTTCCCTGCAAAGATATGATATAACTCAGTACTTGCTGGATCTGTACAGGTGAAAGTTGATCCTTGTATGAGATCATTCCCTTTTCCAGTACTCCTGTTATTACTACCTTATACAAATCCTGAATGGTAACCTTGTTGTTCAGGCTATCACCATGAATCCAGTACTCGTCTGTCATATCAGGACCAACAAGTCCCTGCCCGTTCATACCATGGCATGTAGAGCAGATTTTCTTGAAGGTTTCCTTTCCGGCATCCAGACTGGCAGCATCGGCTAAGGGTAACATGGTCGCAACATCAACGTTGTTTTGAGGTGCTGATTTCTTCATTTCAGCAAGTTGGGCCATTTCCTTTTCGTACTCAGCCTTTTGTGAAGGCCACCAACCGGCAACCTGATAACCAAGAAGGTATACTGCAGAAAATACAACTGTAATAATAAACAACCAAACCCACCAGGATGGAAGCTTGTTGTCAAGCTCCCTGATGCCATCATATTCATGGCCTCCCAGGAAGCGGTTTTTGGTCAGCTCATCTATTTCAGGCTCACCATGATGTATGTTTTTTTCATCTGTATTACTCATAGTCAATTATTTTCAATGTGTTAAAGTTCACGTATGTTGTTAATTTCATCTGCATCGAAGGGCATTCGTTTGGCATCCTCCTCAAAAGTTTTATTAAGAGTAAGGGTGTGAATTGTCATAGCCACAAATATTATCAGAAAGATAAATACTGCTATTACTGGAAACCAGTAAACCCCATGAATGCTGTCGAATAAACTCGTTACGATTCTCATGACTTTATCTATTACTTGGTTAGGGCGGCAGGTGAGTCCATAATATCAGTGCCAAGCCTTTGCAGGTAAGCAATAAGAGCTATGATTTCCTTATCAGAAGCAACATCAATACCGGAAGCCTTAAGTCCATCGGCAATTGCTGTTGCCTGAACCTTAAGGTCATCATTGGCCTTCAAATCATATCCTTCCGGATAGGGAACACCCAGATATTGCATCACCCTGATTTTAGCTGCAGTGGAGCCCATATCAATTGACTTGTTTGCAAGCCAGGGATATTTAGGCATAATGCTCTGACTATTCATTTTTTGGGGATCCATCATATGGTTATAATGCCAAGAATCTGGTTTGTATATCTTACCACTCTTAACACCTTCCCTGGCCAAATCCGGACCGGTGCGTTTTGAACCAAACTGGAATGGATGATCGTAAACAAACTCACCTGACTTTGAATACTCACCATATCGTTCAGTTTCAGAGCGGAATGGACGAATCATCTGTGAATGGCAATTATAGCAGCCTTCCTTGATGTAAATATCACGACCATGCAATTCAAGAGGTGAATATGGCTTAACAGTGGCAATGATCGGAATATTTGATTTGATGAGGTATGTTGGTATGATTTCTACAATCCCGCCAATCAGAATGGCTACAATTGCAAAAATCATGAATCTGACTGGCTTGCGCTCAAGGAAACGATGGAATCCTTCTCCTGAACCTCTTTTACCTTCTTTAGCCAGTGCATAAGCTTCAGCGGCTTCTTCCTTGACGAATGATCCGGCCTTAACGGTCTTCACAACATTATAAACAAGAATGAGCAGACCAGTATAGTACAATAAGCCACCAAATGCACGCATGTAATGCATTGGCATAATCTGGGTTACAATTTCAAGGTAATTCGGATATACTAGATCTCCTGTTGGATTGAACTGTTTCCACATCGATGCTTCTGTCCAACCAGCCCAATACATTGGAATGGAATAGAAAAGGATTCCGAGGGTACCAATCCAGAAATGAAGATTAGCAAGCTTGATTGAGTGGAGCTTGGTATTGAACATTTTAGGGATCAGGAAGTATAGCATTCCAAATGTGAGGAATCCATTCCATCCAAGAGCACCAATATGTACGTGACCAATTGTCCAGTTGGTATAATGGCTGATTGCGTTGATGTTTTTCAATGAAAGCATTGGTCCTTCAAATGTTGACATACCGTAAGCAGTAATGGCAACAACGAAGAATTTCAATACTGGTTCTTCCCTTACCTTGTCCCAAACTCCTCTGAGAGTAAGAAGACCATTGATCATACCACCCCATGAAGGAGCTATCAGCATGATTGAAAATACGGTACCAAGTGCCTGAGCCCAATCAGGAAGTGAAGTATACAGCAAATGGTGAGGACCAGCCCAGATATAAAGGAATATAAGCGCCCAGAAGTGAATAATGGACAGCTTGTAGGAATAAACCGGACGATTTGCTGCCTTTGGAACAAAATAATACATGAGTCCCAAATAAGGTGTGGTCAGGAAGAATGCAACTGCATTATGACCATACCACCATTGTACGAGGGCATCCTGAACACCTGCGAACAATGAGTAACTCTTCATAATACTCCAGGGAATCTCTATGGAATTCACGATGTGCAATACAGCAACTGTTACGAAGGTTGCTATATAAAACCAGATTGCAACATAGATGTGCTTAACCCTGCGCTTCAGGATAGTGCCCATCATATTCCATCCAAAAACAACCCATATTCCTGCAATGAGGATATCAATGGGCCATTCGAGTTCAGCATACTCTTTCCCGGTAGTAAAACCGGCAAGCAGAGTAACAGCTGCAAGCACAATGATCAACTGCCAACCCCAGAAATGAATTCTGGAGAGAACATCACTGAACATCCTGGCTTTCAGCAAACGCTGCAGGGAGTAATACACACCAGTAAAGATTCCGTTCCCAACAAATGCAAAAATTACAGCATTTGTGTGAAGGGGACGAACCCTGCCATAGGTTGTGAATTCAAGGCCGAAGTTCAGCACAGGAAACATGATCTGGAGTGCAGCTAGCAATCCCACCAACATTCCTACTACACCCCACAGAATGGTGGCATAGGCGAACAGCCTTACGATCTTGTTGTCGTAGTAGAATTTTTGTAATTCCATAGAATCGTGGATTTAATTAGGCTTTGTTTGGTTAGTTATGATTTGATTGGAACTTTCTCCTTTTTTTTCATCGTATAATATCCTCATTCCCGGCGAAATATCATCATCATATTGCCCGGAACGTACCGCCCACAAAAAGGCAACAAGGAATCCTACCGCTACCAGTAAACTAAAACCAATTAAGATTACGATGACCTGCATTTAGGTATTGAAATACTTTATAAAGCAAAGTTATTGAATGGTAAAAGTTATGCAATAGCAAGGCTTAGTTTATAATTTGTCTAAATAAATCTATAAAATGAAGAAATATAGACTCTTAAAATTTCATAATTCTTCCAATTCCAAATAACAACATACATCAATCATCGACATATCTGTTAATTTGTAATAAGTTTTCGAAAGTTTCTATAAAAACCAAAAACTAATACTTTCAGAAACTTACAATCTTTTTGAAGAATTATCGAAATCTGTTTTGTCGAGATGTGAGGGAAACAGCTAAGGTGGTAAATGCAACCACCGTGATTGAACTTATTGGCATAAGTACAGCTGCAACTACCGGTGAAAGCAGTCCCATCACCGCAAAGCTCAAGCCTACCACATTGTATAGGAAAGCGAGAGTATAGCTGATATAAACTATTCTTAACGCTTTCCTGGTGTACTTCTGAAAATCACATATTCTTCCAAACTGATCTGATTTAAGAATACCATCACAGGCTGGTGAGAAATGATAGATATCATCGGCAATGGTAATGCCGACATGAGCACTCAGCAAAGCTCCCGCATCATTCAATCCATCACCTATCATCAGCACTTTTTTGCCGGACTGATTCAATTGATTGATATACTCCAGCTTATCCTCTGGAGACTGGCGGAAATGCAGCTGCTTTTCACTACTGAAATACTGCATCAGATTTGCCTTCTCTGAATCATTGTCTCCAGTGAGCAAATGAATATCAAATCCTTCGAATCCGGCTAATGTTGACTTCAAACCTTCCCTGTAATCATTTTCAATACTGAAATAACCTCTGTATTGATTATCGATTGAAACATGCACCACTGTGGTAAGACCAGCATCCGGATCAGCAACACCGCCTACAAATCCCTTCGCACCTACCCTGATCCGTTTGCCTTCAACCATGCCTTCTATACCCTGTGCTGTAATCTCTACGTAGTTTTCAACCTTTGAATTGGCAGTATTTCCAAGACTTTCAGCAACTGTAACGGAAGAGGGATGTGTAGAACTTCTGGTCACTGAACGGATCCATCTGGCTTCATCAACACTCAGATCAGCTCCCTTCCATTCTGCTTTCATTGTCCTGGAATGGGTTATCGTACCGGTCTTGTCAAACACAACCGTATCGATGTTATACAGACGCTCAATAACTTCAGCATTCTTGAGGTATAGTCCGTTTCTTCCAAATACCCTGATAACGCTTCCGAAAGTGAATGGAATTGTGAGTGCAAGTGCGCAGGGACATGCAACAATCAGCACACTGGAGAATACATACACAGCTTTGCCAATATCCGTCAGTCCCCAGTAAACTCCACTTAATGTTGCAATTGTAAGGATGATAATCGTGAAATAATGACTTACCCTGTCAATAACCCTCTGCATGGTTTTCCCACTTCTGGAATGCAATCGATCTTCATTCCATAATTGGGTAAGGTAACTTTGGGCAACCTCCTTTTCAACCCTTAACACAAGACTTGCACCAGATTGCCGGCCACCTGCATACACCAGGGCATCCTTTGTCTTGAGAACCGGAACGGACTCTCCGGTAACAAAGCTGTAATCGATATTGGCTTCTCCTTCAATAATAATGGAATCTGCAGGAATGAGTTCCTTATTTCTTACCAGAATAACATCGTTTTTCTTAAGATCCTTGATTTGAACATATTCCTCTTCATTATCCTTACCAAGTCGGGTGACGGCAATTGGGAAAAATGATCGATAGTCACGGTCAAATGAAAGGGATTGATAAGATTTACTTTGATACCATCTTCCAATGAGCATGAAGAACAAAAGTCCTGCAAGGGAATCCATGTACCCATTTCCTGCACCAGTAAAGATCTCCCAACTGCTTTCAAGAAAGAGCGCAATAATCCCAAGTGAGATGGGCAAATCGATATTTATTATCTTCTTCCTGAGGCTTTTGAATGCAGAAAGGTAGAAGTCGGTACTGCAATAGAAAGCAACAGGTAAAGCCAGAACAAATGCAATGTATCCGAAAGTTCTGATCAAGAAACTATCAATTTGCTCCCCTCCCGGCAGGTAATCCGGAAAACTGAGAAGCATGATATTCCCAAAGGCAAAACCTGCAACTCCTATTTTCATCAGAAGCCGGCGGTTGCTTTTCTGGTAGTCATCCTTATTTTCCTTATTGAGTGATATTTCCGGAATGTAATGGATGGTATGAAGGAGCTCAACCAACTGCCTAAGTGAAATCTCAGAATCGCGGAAGGTGATGTGAACCTCCTTTCTCACGAAGTTTACAAAGGACCCAAGTATCGAACTATTCAATGTCGAAAGGTTCTCCAGCAGCCAAATACATGAACTGCAGTGAATCGCAGGAATCAGAAACTTTACCTTGCTAATGCCACCATCGGAGAATAGCAATAGTTTTTCCAGGATTTCCGGATTATCAAGATATGCATACCTGCTTCCCACTTCCTCATGTTCAATCTTGATACCGGGGTACTCATAATCTCATAGTACTGTCCCATCTGCTTTTGTTGCAGAATCGAATAGACCATAGCGCAACCTTCGCAGCAAAATGCCTTATCTGCCTTAATCACAGGGCTTTTGCCACAATCCTGACCACAATGAATACATTGTTGCATTTCCAATACTTTAAATGGATGGAAGAATGAAAGACTTTGGTTGGGATGTCAAAAGTAATTGAAATCTTTAGAAATCACAGCAGTCTGAACAAATCAAGCAAGCCGGCAATTGAAGGTAAAAAGGGATTTTATGATAAATTCCCAATGAATTTCAGCTATTTGCGAACAAAATGAGAAGAAAGATGTTTTTGTCAAAGAAACCAATCATAACCAAATTGACACATGAAAAAAACAGCCATCATTGTAGGTATTCTCCTATGCTTTGCATTAGTGCCGGCCATTGCACAGAAAACAGGCAAAATCACCGTTAAATCACAGTTCAAGGGAATTGTAGAAGGTTACGACCACACCTGCAAGACCCAGCTTTTTGTTGACGGACGACTGGTAGCATCCTCTGAGGAGGGTCTTGAGTCAAAGCCATCCAGCTTTTCTGCTGTAGTTCCTAGAGGCAGGCATGACATCAAGATTGTCAACTATGCTTTCTATGAAGGCAACTGGGAAGAGCACACCAAGGAAAATAACTATTCAATTGATGCATCTTACGAGGGCTCAGTCAACCTGAAGAAGAAATTAACCATTACCCTTGTCTTTGATATTGACAAGGAAGAAACTCAGGTTAAGGTAAAATAACTTTTCCTGCAGAAAAAAAATTGAGGCTAACCCCTTTCGCGGAAAATCTTTTAACTGGAACAGCAGTTCACGATAAAAAGATAATCCTGGAAAAAGTTAGCCTCCTTTATTTTTACGGGAATATTATTCCTCGAATCCGATAACATCATCTCCGAAGCAGATTCCAACTCCCCTGGCAGTCTTCATGAGGGCTGTATCAAGAGTTACAAGGTTTGGCTTCTGGATAGCATCCTTCAAAGTTACTGAAGTAATGTAAGGATGGTTGTAGGAAACCATTCTGCCAAATTCTCCGCGGATAACCATCTCCATGGCTTTTACCCCGAATTGTGTGGCAAGCACCCTGTCGTATGCAATGGGAACTCCTCCCCTTTGCAAATGTCCAAGAACAGTTACTCGAATATCATGATCGCAGCCTGCATTCTTGAGGTCATGCTCCAGTTTGAATCCGAGTCCGCCAAGCCTGAGGTTCTCATAACCAACCTCTGAGCTGGTCTGGCTAACAACAGTACCTTCCTTCGGACGAGCGCCTTCAGCAGCTACAATGATTGCAAATCCCCTGCCCCTGTGGAAGCGGGAATTGATTTTTGACATCACAACATTGATATCATAAGGAACTTCAGGGATCAGACAAATTTCTGCGCCTCCTGCAACAGCTGCATTCAGGGCAATCCATCCGGCATCACGTCCCATAACTTCCAGGATAAATACCCTGTTATGGCTTGCTGCAGTGGTTACCAGCTTGTCAACAGCCTCAGTTCCAACCTGAATGGCAGTCTGGAAACCGAAAGTTGAGTCAGTAGCGGATAAGTCATTGTCAATTGTCTTGGGAACACCTATGATATTGAGTCCCTGCTCAAACAATTTCTGTGAAATGCGCTGTGAACCGTCTCCACCAATATTAATAACTGCATCAATCCCCAGATACTGAATCTTGCGGATCATCTCATCAGAGCGATCAACATATTCATAGGTTCCGTCCTTTTTCTTGACGGGCCAGGCATAAGGACCTCCCTTATTGGTAGTCTGTATGATAGTCCCACCCTGGTAGTGGATTCCGGCAACCTTCTCTTCATCCAGAATCATTAGTTCTGTAGGCTCGTTCAAAATACCATCAAATGCCTTGATACTACCCAAAACCTCCCATTCATTTTCCTGTGATGCTCTCTTAACGATCGCACGGATTACAGCATTCAACCCGGGGCAATCTCCACCACCGGTTAACACCATTACTCTTTTCATTTCTTTATATTATTGATTTACAATTTATTGAAATCAAGCGTTAGTTTTTGACAAAAACGGTGCAAAGGTACAGTAATTATATTCAACTGAAATTCTGTATTTAAATTTTCTACATCTGTCTGGTTTTTAGCAATAACTCATCTAAAGAAATATAGAAGTCAATACGAATTACCAACTTTCCACAATTTACGATTTAATTTTGGATCTTTAATTTTTTAAAAACAGCAAAATTAATCTATCTATCTGATAATCAATTATTAAATACACAATTAAAGGTTAAATAATTGTTAAAAGAATTTAATTGCGTAACTTTTTTCGATTTGAAGCGTCTTTTCTTCATACTTAACCAATAAATGAATTACCAAAATGAAAAAGATCATCACCCTCATCATAGTTGCCGGCACTTTCGCAAGTTTCAGTTTTGCCTCCAACTTCAGCTCAACGTTCAAACTCAATGATGAAGCCTACATTTCCGACATTCCATTCAACACTGAATTAATTTTCAAAACCGTAATGAATGATCCCAGACAGTCGGTTTCACTTGAACTCACAGAAGAAAGCTACATCGACGATATTCCTTTTGATACCCAATCGATTTATTCAGATGCAGTAGCAAATAAAACAATCAACCCCGTTCTTTCAGCTGAATCTTATGTTGACGACATCCCGTTCAGTACCGAAGAAGTGGTTAAACAGATAAAAAAATAGTTTTTGTTGGATTTGATGGAAAGAAGCTGCCTTAGGGCGGCTTTTTTTGTTTAATAAGAGTACAACAAGGAAAACATAGTTTTATGTTCATCAACTGAACATGAATTCCCATAAAACTGTTTGCTTTTCAATTCAGAGAACCGCCCTGCAATGGGCTATTTGCTAATTTTACAGCGCATATTACTCTCCTTAATTATTTCCCCTCATGATTGGACCTGATAATCAGCTGAAAGCTTTAATATTTGATATGGATGGAGTACTTGTGGACAATCATGCCTTTCACCAGAAAGCCTGGATTGAATTCTGCAGAAGGTACGGCATCGATTTAACCCCTGAAGAGTTCAGCACCAAAATCTTTGGAGGTGGAAACAGGGATATTCTGGAAAGGGTATTCCAAAGGAAGATGAATGATGAAGAGGTGAGGAAAATGGCCTTCGAAAAGGAAAAGCTGTATCGTGAGATGCATGCACCTTTCCTTGAACCAACCAAAGGCGTCAGGGAATTCCTTTCACAGGCAGTAGAATATGGATTTCTCACAGCAGTGGCGACGGCAGCCCCAAGGGAAAACCTGAATTTTGTTCTTGAAAATACCGGACTCGAAAAGTTTTTCAAGGTGAAAGTCGATGACAGCATGGTACAACGAAGCAAGCCGGAACCGGATATCTACCTTTTTTGCACCAAAATGCTGGGAGTTACACCCGAAAACTGCCTGGTATTTGAGGATTCACTCACAGGAATCAGGGCAGCGCAAACTGCCGGAATAAAGGTTGTGGGTGTTGCCACCTCCCTGAATCATGAACAGCTTTCACATACATGGAAAGTAATTGATAACTTCGAACAAATATCCGTCAAGGACCTAATCCAATAAACATGAAATACAGAGTATTAGCATTACCCCTGTTGCTTATTGCAATAATCCTGAATGTTCCGAATCTTGCACAGGCACAGATCCAGAAAGCTGAAAAGTCAAAAATTGTGCATAAAACTGAAATCAGCTTCTTGAGCTGGTTCCCTGAATCCTACTACAATAATAAAAAGGAGAAATTCCCTCTTCTTATCTTTCTTCATGGTTCAGGCGAAAGAGGCAACGACCTGAACAAGGTCAAGGCATGGGGACCTCCCGCATTTGTTGAAAACAGGCCTGATTTTCCGTTTATCGTGATTTCTCCGCAATGCCCCGAGGGACAATGGTGGAATGTTGCTGACCTGGATCAGATGCTGGGCAAACTTCTTAAAAAATATCGCATCGATCCCGATAGGGTCTATTTAACCGGATTAAGCATGGGTGGCTTTGGAACCTGGGAATGGGCCTGCACCTATCCAAAACGCTTTGCTGCGATTGCCCCGGTTTGCGGTGGTGGAGATATTCAGATGGCCGATGAGATTATTAAGGTGCCGGTATGGGCCTTTCACGGACAGGATGACCCCGTTGTACCGGTTAAAAGGACTACCGAAATGGTTGAAGCGGTGATTGCTGCAGGTGGAAATGCCAAAATGAGCATCTATCCCGGAGTAGGCCATGATTCCTGGAGAGCAGCCTATGATGATGAAGAACTTTACAAATGGCTGCTTGAGAAAAAGAGAAAATAAAACAGCTTTTGTCAATCAGTAATTTGCAGGTATAAACGAAGGAAAGTTTCAATATCCCTTCAAATCACCTAAAAACCAAGCAAATGCTGTATTCTGACGAAAAGAAGATTCCCGAAGTTTCTACTAATAAATCATAGGGTTTATAGTGGCATTTCGGGTGAATATTCGTTACTTCGCAGCCTTATTTTCAACCCTCAGAACTTAAGTTCACAGTTTATAACAATTAATCACAACACAATGAAAATCAAACTTATAGGTATTATCCTGATTTTCCTTTCTGCCGGGCTGCTTCGGGCTCAGGAAGGAAGAATCAAATTTACAGAATATGATTTGCCTAATGGCCTTCATGTTATTCTGCACCAGGACAATTCTACACCTATTGTCGCGGTTACAATTCTGTATCATGTGGGATCAAAAAATGAGGTTACCGGCAGGACTGGTTTCGCTCATTTCTTTGAGCACCTGATGTTCGAAGGTTCCGACAATATTCCACGCGGGGATTATGACAAGATCACCCTCAGCGCCGGCGGAACCCTGAATGCCAACACCTCACAGGACCGCACCTTCTATTATGAACTTTTCCCTTCAAATCAGCTGGAACTTGGTTTATGGCTTGAATCGGAAAGACTGCTTCATCTTCGCATCGACAGTGTTGGCGTTGAAACCCAGCGTGCCGTTGTTAAGGAAGAGAGAAAGCAATCCTATGACAACCGTCCTTACGGTTCCATCATTGAAAAGACCATGTCGAATGCTTACAAGGAACACCCATACCGCTGGACTCCGATTGGTAACCCCGAGGATATAAACAGAGCAACCCTTCAGGAATTCATGGATTTCCATGGAATGTACTATGTTCCCAATAATGCTACTCTGTCAATTTCAGGTGACCTTGATATAGAAAGCACCAAGAAACTTATTGAAAAGTATTTTGGCGAAATTCCAAGAGGAACCAAGCCAATCCTGAAGCCCAATGTTGTTGAACCAGCCAAGACTGCTGAAGTCAGGGATTCGGTTTACGACAATATTCAGCTACCTGCAGTTATCATGGCCTATCATATGCCGGCACAGGGAACTGATGATGCCTATGCACTTTCAATGCTCACCACACTACTGTCAGATGGTGAAAGCTCAAGACTTTCAAAGTCAATCGTTGACAAGCAGCAGAAAGCACTGCAAGTAGCTGCTTTCCCGTTTGCACTTGAAGATCCGGGTTTGTTCCTGATTTTTGGTCTGGTAAACATGGGAGTTACACTTCCTGACCTCGAAGCAGCCATTGAAGCTGAAATTGACAGGGTTAAGACAGAAGAAGTAAGTGATCTTGAATTCAAGAAACTGCAGAACAAGGTAGAGAGCGATTTCGTAACCGGAAACAGCACAATGGCCGGTATTGCTGAAAATCTTGCAAACTACCATGTATATTTCGGTAATGCCAATCTCATCAATACCGAGATTGAACGCTATCTGAAAGTGACCCCGGCTGACCTGAAGAGGGTTGCCAACAAGTACCTCAATAAGGAGAACCGTGTTGTCCTTTATTATTTACCGAAACCTACTGCACAAAATTAAGGGAGGAAACGAACCATGTATAGAAAAGCAATAACCTATCTTTTTGCCATCCTGATTTCGTTGCCACTTGCAGCCCAGGTAAACAAGGCAAAACAAGCAAAAAAGACAATTGAGCCTGCAGCGGTTGAAAAGGTCCAGCTGGATCGCAGTAAGCGCCCGCAGCCCGCACCTGCACCGGTTATTAAAATTGGTGATTATCAGTCGTTTGAACTGTCGAACGGACTTAAGGTTTTCGTAGTTGAGAACCATAAAATCCCCAGAATATCCTATTCACTTGTATTGGATTACAGTCCCGTTCTTGAAGGTGAAAATGCCGGTTATGTTGATTTTGCCGGACAGCTCCTCAGAACAGGAACCACAACCAAAACAAAGGATCAGATAGATGAGGCCATCGATTTCATCGGAGCTAACTTGAACACATCTTCTAACGGACTGAACGCTTCATGCTTAAGCAAGCATAACGAGGAACTATTGGCGATTGTTTCGGACATGATCCTGAATGCTTCCTTCAAACAGGAAGAGATGGAGAAAATCCGCACCCAGACCCTTTCAGGTCTGGAAGCTGAAAAGAATGAGCCCGGTGCAATAGCAAGCCGCGTGGGGGGAAAACTTCTGTTTGGCAGCAACCATCCTTACGGAGAAAGCATTACTGAAGAATCTGTGAAGAAAATCACCCTTGAGCAATGCGATAATTTCTACAAGACCTATTTCAAGCCTAATATTGGCTATCTCGCTATTGTAGGTGATATTACCCTTGCAGAAGCAAAGCCATTGATTGAAAAATACCTGGGAAGCTGGCAGAAAGGCGATGTGGAAGTAGTGAAATATCCTGCTCCCAAAGCTCCTGCCAAAACCACCGTTGCTCTTGTTGACCGCGCCAATTCAGTGCAGTCGACACTAAACGTAACCTACCCTGTTGACCTGAAACCCGGTGCACCGGATGCCATCAAGGCAAGGGTTACCAATTCAATCCTGGGCGGCGGCACTTTCCGTCTGTTCAATAACCTCAGGGAAAAGCACGGCTGGACCTATGGAGCTTATTCAAGCCTCTCACCAGACCGTTTAACAGGAAGGTTTAATGCATCAGCAGAAGTAAGAAACCCTGTAACCGACTCAGCAGTTGAGCAAATTCTTTTTGAAATGAACAGGATTCGCACCGAAGCCGTTCCTGAAGAAGAACTTTCGATGGTGAAGAATTTCATGATGGGCAATTTTGGTAGAAGCCTCGAAAACCCTTCAACCGTTGCTGATTTCGCTATCAATACCGCACGCTACAATCTTCCCAAGGATTATTATGCCAACTACCTGACCAATCTTGCTGCTGTAAGCGCAACCGATGTTCAAATGATGGCTCAGAAATACATCAGGCCCGACAATACACTTATTCTGGTTGTTGGCAAGGCAGAAGAGATTGCCCCCAAGCTGAAGAGGTTCTCAAAATCAGGAGATATTCAGTATTACGACATTCAGGGTAAATGGTATGATCCTTCTGTTAAGGTGAAACCGGCACCTGCAGGTGTTACCGCTGAAACAGTTATTGCCGGTTACATTCAGGCCATTGGCGGAGCCAAGAAACTCAAGAAGGTAAAGGATATTACCATACAGGCCACTTCAACCATGCAGGGCATGACCCTGAATCTGGACCAGTATGCTATTGTTCCTGATAAGTTCCTGCTTCAGATTGGCTCAGGGGCCATGATTTTTGGAAAGCAGATTTACAATGCAGGCGCCGGAGTTGCCATTTCACCTATGAATGGCGAAAACAAACCTATGGAAGCCACCGAACTTGAAGGCTTTAAGGAACAAGCCCTTGTTTTCTCAGAATTGTACTATGCTCAGCTTGGATATAAGCTGAATCTTCTGGGAATTGAAGAGCAGGATGGCGGAAGTTCATACTACAAGGTCGAAATCACCCGTCCGAGTGGTGAAAAAAGCACCGATTACTATGATGTGAAAACAAGTTTGAAAATGAAGTCCGAATCAAAGGAAAATCTTGTTGAACTCTCTGATTACAAAGAAGTAAACGGAATCTTATTCCCATTCACACTGGCTCAATCAATGCAGGGACAATCCATAAAATTCACTGTTTCCAATTTGACCGTGAATTCAAAGTTGAAGAAGGATATGTTTGAGCTGAAATAAACCGGTTCAGTCGATGAGGTTGTCCTGAAAAAGGATAATCTGAACACAAAAGCAGCAGGCTCAGGCTTGCTGCTTTTTTTTGTGGCGAATGGGTAAACACTCAAGTTAGTATTGTTATATCTAAAATATTACCGCTCTGGATATTTACTTTTTTGGGATAATCGGATTAATATTCGAGGAAAGTAGACTAACTTTACCTTTCTTAAACTATTTCTATGAGGCGTTTGCTACTACTGGGTTTTATCTCGTTGTTCTCAATGAACTTTCTTTTTGCCCAGAAGGAAGCAAATAACTGGTTTTTTGTCGGGACGAATGCCCTGACCTTTAACTACGGCCCTCCTCAAAATATGCCCTGCCCTAATTCGTTGGGAGACCGTGGAACTGCAGTTGCGTCTGATACTGCCGGGAACCTCCTGTTTTATACAAATGGTGTTAAGGTATGGACCAAAACCCATCAATTGATGCAAAACGGTGACGGACTTCTGGGCATTGCATATTATCAGTCTTGTATTGCCTTTCGCAAGCCAGACTCTTACAGGTACTATTATATTTTTACAGTTGGTAATTTCAGTTTTCCTCCAAATGACGGGATAAGGTATTCTGTCGTCGATATGGAAGCAAACGCGGGCGAAGGAGCTGTTATCTCCAAGAACCTATACCTGACCGGGGGATGATGCGATGGATGTAATCACCGCTACCCTGCATAAAAATAACAGGGATATTTGGGTAATCACAGAAACAACAGGCGAATCAATATATTTATGCTTCATTTCTGGTTACACCATCTGGAATTGCTCTCCCAGTTTATACTGACAACTAAAAGCAGCATCCTGGGATGAACTTCACCATTGGAGGGATAAAATATCTCCTGATGGAAAAAAAGTTCAATGACTTTCAAGGTGCAGATGATTTTTTTGGGCATTTTGACAATGCCACGGGAACAATGACAAAATTTGTAACTCTCGTGTTATAGCAACAGGCTTCATTGAAACCGGTGGAGAGTTCTCAAATGACTCAAGATACTTTTATTATTGCGGTACAGTTGGTTCAACAGATTATGCAGTTTATCAGTATGATGCCAATGCGCCAGATTCCATTACTTTTTTTAATTCTCAGGTTTTAGTCGGTTCCGTTCATCAAACAGGGGGAACAAGCCAGGGTCAATTCTTGTGGATGCAATCAGCACCTGATGGGAAAATATACGGCGTACGTCAAGGTTTATATAACCTGTTTTCAATAAATTATCCTGATGAATATGGGATTAATTGCGGGTTTCAACTGGATGGTTTCCAGTTAAACAGCACTGCAATCAGGTCCTTGCCCCAGTTTGTTTCAAGCTACTCTCAGTTAATCAATTATACTGGTTCCTGTGCGGGGAGTGCTTTCCAGTTCACCGCAAACTTTCAGCCCACCCCGGTAAGCATCACCTGGGATTTCGGGGATGGCGGGACATCCAACCAATTGAATCCTACACACATTTATTCAAGTCCAGGTACCTTTGAAGTGGTTGCTCTACGTGGTATATCCTGATGGGAGAACTGGAGAAGCGCACAGGGAGGTTCTTGTTTACGATCTTCCTCACCCGAATCTTGGACCTGATCTTACAGTATGCCAGGGAACAAATGTTACACTCAGTCCGGGTAGCTTTTCTTTCTGTACTTGGAGCACAGGCTCACATTCGCCTACTCTGAGTGTTTCAGATACAGGAGCTATATTGGGTACAAGTCGTAAATGATACCGGCTGTATCAACAGGGATACCGTTAACGTTAAATGGTTCCGTCAACCACAACTTGACGAATCTAATCTTAATGTTGCACCGACAACCTGTAATTCTTCCACCGGCGCTATCACCGGCCTGACCGTGGGTGGGCTTGACCCAATGAATTATACCTGGAAGAACGGGAGCGGATCGGTCATAGGGTCAGATCTGGATCTCTATCATCTGCCGGTAGATAATTATTCTCTATGGGTCAGCGATTCTGCGGGATGCACCTTCCTCTTGAAATCCTACACGATTAAAAATGTTGGGGATTCCCTCATACTCTCCGTGGACCACCAGGATACTCACTGCAACATCGATGATGGTATCATTCACGTGAATGCAACTGCTGGTTTATCCAACATGCTCATGTACTCACTTGACACTTCCAATTTTGTATCAAACCAGGGATTGTTCACTTTACTCCCCCCAGGAAGTTACCAGGTCTGGGTGAAAGACTCCCTGGGATGCAAGAAGGTGTATGATGGAAACCCTGTGATCATCTCAAGACTGCCAGGCCCCCTAGCAATAGCACCAGTTATTCAGGATGAAACCAACACACTGGGAAACGGGAGTATTCAACTCTCGGCAAGCAGCACGTCAGACTCCCTATGGTATTCCATTGGCGGGACACCCCAATTGAACAATGGTTTCTTCAATAACCTTTCGGCAAATACCTATACCTGCACGATCACCGACAAATTTGGGTGTGATACGACATTCACAGTAATCCTGAAGAATCTTGTTTCAATAAGATTACAGGCAATTGCCGGTGACGGCTCTGCCTGCCTGGGGAATGTGGCAGTGTTGCCCTTGCAGGCCAACAGTTTCAGCCACGTTAGTTCTTTTGATTCCCGCCTGAAATACAACAAGGCACAGGTGACCTGCCAGAATTACCTCAATGCCAACCCTGCACTGGCAGACAGCCTCCAGGTCGATCTGTTCCCGGCACTGGGAGAAATATCGCTGACCTGGACCGGGAAAAACCCCGTGAACCTGCCGGATGGCTCAACGTTGGTGGAATTGAGCTTCGCTTCCCTGTTGAGTGGTCAGGATTCCCTGAAATGGGATATTTCCCCGGGTATATGTACATTCCTGGATAGCCTGGGGAACGTCATCGCTCCTGAGTTCAAGCAAGGCCAGGTAAGGGTCTACTCTATACCACAAGGCACCATTCAGGCACCTGAATCGGTTTGTGAAGGCAGCGATCTTTCCTTGATTGGCATTTACACTCCCGGTTCCGGCAACGGTCCGATATCCTACCAATGGTCCGGGCCTGATGGATTCACGGATACCAATCCAGTTACCTTCCTTTCCAAAGCAACACAGGTCAACGCAGGTGAATACATCCTGAATCTTGCGGATACCAATCACTGCCAGAGCCAGGTTTCTGTCCAGTTGAATGTTGTCCCCTTACCAGTTGCTGATTTCACAAAGGATACCGTCTATTTTGATCAACAGAAAGAAATTCAGGCAAGACCGGGATATGCTCATTATTCCTGGAGCACGGGAGACACTTCTTCCTCTATCACAATCACTGCCGAAGGCTGGTACAAAGTCACTATTCAAACCATTGAAGGCTGCACTACTGTGGATTCTCTGATGGCACTTTATTCTTTCGTCCCTCTTAACATGCCTAATGCTTTTTCGCCTAACAGCGATGGGAAGAATGACGTGTTCCGTCCTGTAACACTGCCGGAGAAGGTGAAATCATTCACCATGTACATCTACAACCGCTGGGGGCAACAAGTGTATGCCACAAAAGACCTGGGAACAGGATGGAATGGTACTATTGATGGAAATCCTGCTCCCCTGGGCGTCTATACCTATATCATCAGCTATGGTAACTCAGCCGGAGAGATAAAGAAGAAGTCTGGCACGTTTACACTTGTAAGGTGAACAGATTTATAGATAGACAAATATTGCAGATGAGAAGAATAGCTCGACATGGTTTAATGATAATCCTGATGATGGTGTCATTGTCAGGTATTTCTCAGTCCATGACGAGCGTTGGCAAAGAATTCTGGATTGCATTTCAACCCAATGTTGACAATAACCCACCACAATTATTTATTAATATATCCTCTGAATTTGCCACAAATGGGTTTATCTCATCATCTTTTCCAGGAATTAATCAAATCTTTTCAGTTGTACCGGGAGTTGTCACACAAATCACAATTCCCTCAGGGGTAATTCAACAATCTGGTATTGAAAATAAGGGAATCAGGATAACTTCTAATAATCCTATTTCAGTATATGGTGTCAGCCAAGGTGAGTTCAGCACGGATGCCTTTCTGGCACTTCCAGTAATAGCTCTAGGCAAAGATTATCGTGTTGTAACCTTCACTGCCTTTAGTCCTGTATTACGTGCAAGATATAGTGTCTTAGCTGTTGAAGATAATACCAATGTTACAATTTTCAACAAATGGACTAATGCAACGACAAGCTATATTTTGAATAAAGGTCAAACCTTACTAAGTAACGATGTATGGGCTACAGATCAGGATGTTACTGGATCTAGAGTTCAATCTGACAAACCAGTTGTAGTTTTTGGATCGAATGATCAGACTAGAATACCAAACCTAAATTGTCAGGCTAGTGATCACATTGTTGAGCAGATGTTTCCTAGCTATTCGTTGGGGAAAGAATTCGCAGTATTAAATTTGGCTGGCCGTGATAACAGTGGTGACATTATTCGAATAGTCGCTGATAAAGATGGAACGACTATTAAAATTAACTCAGTCACTGTTGCAACCATAAATGAAGGAGAATTCTCTCAAGCTAACCTACTGGATTTAACATGATTAATTCTTCAAAACCAGTAATGGTAGCTCAATTTGCGAAAGGGATTAAATGTTCAGGAGACATTACTGGGGATCCATTTATGATGCTGATACCTCCTTTAGAGCAATTTCTGACACATTATACAATAATAAATCATGCTTTTGCTTCCAACTGGGTTAATGTTATTGCTCCAGATACCGCAATTGGTTCAATTTTTATGGACGGTTCTTTGGTACCTTCATCTGAATTTACTCAAATTGGTTCCACTAATTATTTTGGCGCCCAATTAAATGTTGTTGAAGGATCGCATTCTTTCAGCAGTAATTTTCCTATTGGTGTATTCGTATATGGGTGGAAGAATGCGAATTCATATGGTTATCCTGGAGGATGTTCTATTTCACCTGTAGCATCTGTAAGTTCAATAACTCTTTCTCCTGACACTTCTTATGGCCAATTAAATGTAACATCAGTTTGTGTAAATGCTCATGTTACAGATAGTCAAAATAATTCACTAAAAGGCATTCTTGTTAACTTCAATATTAGTGGTTTGAGCACATTAACAGGATTTGCGTATACTGATTCATTAGGTAATGCTCAGTTTTGCTATACAAGGTCAGGAAATACTCCAGGTGTTGATCACATTTTTGCCGAATCATCAGGGATAATATCCAATTCGGTAGTTGTTTTTTGGAATAATACAATTCCTTGCATAAATCCTACTGACGGAGGAATAATTGGAAATTCTCAAAATGGCTGCGGTAATTACCAGGCTGCACCATTACAAAATCTAATGTCACCTTCAGGTCAGTCAGGAAACCTGGAATATAAATGGCAATTATCAACCATCGGAAATTCCTCAGGTTTCTCAGACATCCCCGGCACCAACAGTGATTCATTCAACCCGGGAATTTTATCACAAACTACTTGGTTTAAGCGCATTGCAAGGGTTGATTGTGAATCAGACTGGACGGGTGCCGCAGAATCGAATGTGATACAAATAACTGTTATCCCATTGACCATCGTGTTCAATGATGATTCTCTCAATATCAGCCCTACTACCTGCGGGGGGCAGAATGGAGCAATAACTGGACTAAAAATAAGTGGAACAGCACCTCTTTCTATTACCTGGATAAATAAGATATCCGGCCAGGTGATTGGTCATAGTGAAGATTTATACAACCTTGCTGTCGGGCTCTATGAGCTATCCATCACCGATGGCAATGGATGCAGCCTTCCAGCAATCTCATATGTGATTAAAGATGTGGGTGATATCATGATTGATACGGTAAATTATTCAGCATCTGATTGCAATAAACCAAACGGGATAATAAATGTTGTTGCCGTTTCGGGTTTGGGTTCACGCATTCAATATTTCCTCAAATCCGGCAATGATACGATTTCACAGTGGCATCACGGTGATTTCCCGGGGTTGGCTACCGGGACTTATTACGTGTGGGTGTCGGATTCGAGCGGGTGCACATCCGTGTATTCCAAACCTGTTCAGATCGCTAATCCTCCCGGCCCACAAGTAACCGGCTCTATAGTAATCCCGGCAACCTACCTCAAAGCGGACGGCAAAATCATGATCTCCGCAACTTCAACCGGTGATACCCTGTATTATTCTATTAATGGAGGAATCGCCCAGATCAATAACGGCAATTTCAATAACCTGGCATCAGGGCTCTATTCCTGCACGGTGACAGATGAGAAGGGATGTGATACCACCTTCACGGTGAATATCGGTGAAATATACAGTGTCCGTCTTGAAGCCATTGCCGGAGACGGCTCTGCCTGCCTGGGGAATGTGGCTGTGTTGCCCTTGCAGGCCAATAGTTTCAGCCACGTTAGTTCTTTCGATTCCCGCCTGAAATACAACAAGGCACAGGTGACTTGCCAGAATTACCTCAATGCCAATCCTGCACTGGCTGATAGCCTCAAGGTAGATAGGTTCCCGGCACTGGGAGAAATATCGCTTACCTGGACCGGGAAAAACCCCGTGAACCTGCCGGATGGTTCAACGTTGGTGGAATTGAGTTTCGCTTCCCTGTTGAGCGGACAGGATTCCCTGAAATGGGATATAGCACCGGGTATCTGTACTTTCCTGGATAGTCTGGGGAATAACATAGCTCCTGAGTTCAAACAAGGCCAGGTAAGGGTTTACACACTCCCCAAAGGCAGAATTTCAGCTCCAGAAAATGTATGTGAAGGTGAGGACTTGCTATTGATAGGTAATTATGAACCCGGTTCAGGAAATGGAAGCATCAGCTACAATTGGACCGGACCTGAAAACTTTAGTCTAGATAATCCTCTTGCCTATATTCCGGTTGCTTCGGTGGCAAATAGCGGCATTTACAACCTTCAGCTATCTGATACCAACCATTGCGAGAGCAGTTATTCGGCTACCGTAAATGTTATTCCAACGCCTGTATCAGGATTTACAAGGGATACACTTTATTTCGACGAGCAAACCCGCCTTGAAGCAGCTCAGGGTTATAATTCCTATGCCTGGAACACTGGTGACAGCACCTATTCAATTCTGGTAACATCCGAAGGCTGGTACAAGGTCACCATGAAAACACCGGAAGGATGCATGGCAACGGATTCAATCATGATGCTGTATTCCTTTGCCCCTTTTAATATGCCAAATGCCTTTACTCCTGACGGTGATGGCAAAAATGATGTGTTCCGTCCGGTAACCCTTCCTGAGAAGGTGCAATCCTTCAGCATGTATATTTATGATCGCTGGGGAAGGCAGGTTTATGCAACAAAGGATCTGGGCAATGGCTGGAATGGCAGCATTGACGGAAAGCCCGCTCCTGTAGGAGTCTATACCTACATTATCAGTTACGGCAATCAGACCGGAGAAGTGAGGAAGAAGACTGGGATGGTGACGCTGGTGAGGTAATGTGTGGATTGTGGATTGCGGATTACGGGTTGCGGATTATGGATTATGGATTGCTGAATGCGGATTGCACATAGCGGATTGCAGGTTGCAGGTTGCGGATTGCGGGTTGCGGATTGCATATTGCGAATTACGGGTCACTGATTGAGGAATGCGGATTCAGGAATGACTTGATTTTTAATTTTTAAACTGTATTCATCTGCTTGAAGGTATTTGACATCCAAATCCGAAATCGATAAGCAGCCTAACCGAAAGCGTCTTTGATAAAAAATGCAATTAAAGTCAGTCGGGATAGACCGAAATTTAAAGGGAGTGGCGACACTAGTGAGTAATGGATGGAAGACTTTGATGCCGTTTAACTTCCGTTAATTATTTTCCATTTTGTTGTATTTTTGTGTTATATCAATGTCAATAAAATGAAGGCAAAGTATATTTATTGGAAAGATGAAGATTTTTGGTTGGGTTATCTTGAAGAGTATCCTGACTACCAGACTCAGGGTATTACATTAGAGGAACTAAATCTGAACCTTAGGGAGCTATATGCCGATCTTACATCAGGACAAATTCCCAATGTCAGGAAAAAAGGCGAACTGGAAGTCGCATGAAAAGGAAGGAATTGATCAGAAAAATTGAAATGCAGGGTTGTGTACTTATCAGACATGGAGCAAATCACGACTGGTATCACAATCCGGAAACCAAACAGTCTCAGCCAGTCCCAAGGCATAATGAGATTAATGAATATCTGGCAAAACATATTTTAAAGATGCTGAGCAAATAGTAGCACAATAAAGCATGTTACTTCCTTCTAATTCACAATTTTATTCTGCAAAGATTTAGAAACTGTCTAAGATTGTTACCAGGGAGTAGAAGAATTCAGAATTCAGAATTCAGGAGTCATCCGCCGGCTTGAGGACAAAGGCCATAATCCATAATCCATAATCCATCATCCAGCCGGCTGCCAGAATCCAGAGACCGTCCGCTCAGGCGGACATAATAATTTTCCAAAAAATGGATCCATTTACTATTCTTTCCGCCAGCCGGCGGATGGCTTCTGACTTCTTTTTTTTACTTCTTTTTAATGTTTTTAGAAAATCTCTTTGTGTTTACATGGCTCAGATTATGGACATTGAGGATTGTTAATAATCAAATTTATCTTAATTCCAGAGAACCATTTATGCAAAAAAAAGAGGCTGCCTTTTTCAGGAAGCCTCTTCTTAACTCATTATCAATCAAATACTAAAAGTCAAATGTAATTCCCTGTGCAAGAGCAGTCTTGCCAGAGAAGTTAATTGTATTGGTTTGTCTGCGCATATAGGCTTTCCAGGCATCAGAACCGGATTCACGTCCGCCTCCTGTATCTTTTTCTCCACCAAAGGCACCTCCGATTTCGGCACCTGAAGTCCCAAGATTTACATTGGCAATTCCACAGTCGGAGCCGGTTTCGGAGAGGAATTTTTCAGCCTCCACCAGATTCTCTGTAAAAATGCAGGATGAGAGTCCCTGTGGCACCTGATTGTTCAAATCAATAGCTTCCTCAATGCTGGAGTATTTCATGATGTAGACAATCGGGGCAAAGGTTTCATGCTGAACCATGGAATAATGATTCTCAGCCTCAACAATTGCCGGAACCACGTAGTTTCCGGACGGGTATTTTGAACCTGAAAGGCGTGTTCCTCCAAAAATCAGCTTTCCTCCTTCTTTCTGAACTGTATCAATGGCATTCACAAAATTCTGAACGGCAGTTTCATCTACCAGGGGACCAACAAGGAAGTCCTTCTTCAATGGATCACCAATCCTGGTCAAAAGATTTCCGTAAGCAGCTACCATGCGCTCCTTAACGGTTTCATAAATGGATTCATGAATAATAAGCCTTCGGGTTGAGGTGCAACGTTGTCCGGCAGTGCCCACCGCGCCAAACACTACAGATTGCAGCGTCATTTCAAGGTCTGCATGCTTTGAGATTATTACTGCATTATTGCCACCCAGTTCGAGAATGGTTTTACCCAAACGCTTGCCAACGATAGTTGCAACCCTTTTTCCAACCTCCGTTGATCCAGTAACCGATATAAGAGGAATACGTCTGTCGGCTGCGAAATTATCACCCAATACTGAGGACTTGGCTATAATCATATTGAAAACGCCTTCAGGCACATTGTTCTGCCTGAGCGCTTCAGCAATAATCTTCTGGATGGCAAGGGCGCAAATTGGAGTCTTTGAGCTGGGTTTCCAGATAACTACATCCCCTGCAATTGCCGCCAGCATAGCATTCCAGCCCCAAACGGCAACTGGGAAATTAAAGGAAGTGATCACGCCAACTATTCCGATGGGATGGTACTGATCGTACATTCTGTGAAATGGCCTTTCAGAATGCATGGTAGCACCGTTGAGGAGACGTGATTGTCCGACTGCAAACTCGCAGATATCAATCATTTCCTGAACTTCACCAAGACCTTCCTCATAGATTTTGCCCATCTCGAGGGAAACCAGGTAGCCTAGTTCAGCTTTGTGCTTCCTTAGCGCTTCACCGATTTGGTGAACCACCATTCCACGCTTGGGAGCAGGGATGATTCTCCATTCAAGGTAAGCCTCCTGCGCCTTCTTAACGATATATTCATAATCGCCGATGGTAGCGTTTCTGACTTTAGCAATAACGCTATTGTCGATGGGAGTAGTTGAAACTGTTTCGTCACCTTTGGTATCAATCCATTCAACACCGGTTGACGCACCCGGATTAACAGACTCAATTCCGAGTTTTAAAGATCAAATTTCATATTTGTTATTTAAGTAGTTAGCAATTGTCAGTCAGATTATTCCATCATATAGGAATACCTGTAATCGGTAGCGGGCTGGAAAGTTTCCTTGATTGTTCGCGGACTGATCCACCTGATCAGGTTAAACTCCCCTCCTGCCTTATCATTGGTACCAGATGCCCTGGATCCGCCAAAAGGCTGCAATCCTACAATGGCACCGGTTGGTTTATCATTGATGTAAAAGTTGCCGGCAGCATAGCGAAGGTATTCGCACATCTGGCTTGCTGCAACCCTGTCCTGAGCAAAAACGGCCCCTGTAAGTCCATATGGAGAGGTAGTATTGCATATTTCCAGCATCTGATTCATCTCAGCATCCGGGTAAACAAAAATGGTAAGCACGGGTCCGAAAATCTCTTCTTCCATGGTTTTGAACCTTGGATTGGTGGTAACGATAATGGTAGGTTGCACGAAATACCCCTTGCTCTTGTCACCCCTGCCACCTGCAATGATTTCCGCATCCTGAGCTTTTTCAGCATAATGGATATAGCTCATGATATTATCGAAGGATGCCTCATCAATAACCGCATTGATGAAGTTACCGGCATCATTCACATCTCCCATTCGAGCATCAGTGCTCACCGCCAGCAATTCAGACTTCACATCCTGCCATAGAGTTTCGGGAACATAAAGTCTTGAGACAGCAGAGCATTTTTGTCCCTGGAATTCAAAAGCTCCCCGGTAGGCATTAACAGCAACTTCTTTAGCAGATGCTGAGGGGTGAACGAAAATAAAGTTCTTCCCTCCCGTTTCACCGATGAGTCGGGGATAGGATTTGTAATTCCCGAGATTTGCCGAAACTCCGCCCCACAACTGGTTAAAGGTTGCATTGGAACCGGTAAAATGAATGCCGGCCAAATCAGGTGAAGCCATTACAGTCTTTCCAATCATGGCACCACTTCCGGGGACAAAATTTATCACACCCTCCGGTAATCCTGCCTCCTGAAATATCTTCATCAGATAGTAATTAGATAAAAGAGAAGTAGTTGCAGGCTTCCAGACAGTTGTATTCCCCATCATGACAGGTGCCATGTTCAGGTTGGAAGCTATGGAGGTAAAATTGAAGGGGCTCACGGTGAATACAAAACCTTCCAACGGACGGAACTCCATTTTGTTCAATTGGTTGAATGCAGAACGTGGCTGCATCTCATAGATTTTGGAGGCGAAGTAAGCGTTAAACTTCAGAAAATCAATAGTTTCACATACAGAATCTATTTCAGCCTGAAAAATATTCTTGCTCTGTCCCAGCATGGTTGCCGCGTTCATAAGTGCACGGTATTTCCCTCCTATCAATTCTGCGGCTTTCAGCAAAATGGAAGCCCTTACCGTCCAGGAAAGATCAGCCCATGATCTGTGAGCATCCAGGGCTGCTGAAATAGCCATTTCAACTTCCTTCTCAGTTGCCTTGTGGTAAATCGCCAGTAAATGCTGATGATTATGCGGCATCCTCACCTCTGAAATACTACCCGTTTTGATTTCCTTACCACCAATTATCAAGGGAATCTCGATACAGCTTTCTGATTGTCGCTGAAGTTCCTTTTCCAGGGCAATTCGTTCCGGGCTCCCATTTCTGTATTCCAATACTGCTTCATTGGTAGGTACCGGGAAATTGTAAATCGCATTATTCATAAATATCTGATTATAATTTTATTATACCGAATTGCATTATTTTGCAATTCGCTGACAAAAGTATTATTTATTGGCATTCTTACAATATGGAAATTGGGAAAGTTTCTATTGAATTTTATGCTTCAGTTCTTCAAGAATCCGCTCGAACCCTGATTGAATAACCTGATCATATTCCTTGTGAAACTGCTCAAAGGCGGCGATGATAATTCGTCCTTCCCGGGTCAGGATAGTGCTGCCACCATCTGCTCCACCGCGGGTTGGCTTGATCAGGTTGAATCCAAGTTCCTGTTCAATTTTTTTGAGGTTATCCCAGGTTTTCCTGTAGGTAAGTCCGAGAGTTTTCATGGCTTCATTCAGTGAGCCGGTTTCCTGAATAGCTTTCAGAAGCTCACATTTCTTGTCACCAAGCACGCCGGTATTGTCGTTGGTTTCAAGCCAGATCTTGAAATTAAACCTAAGGTTATCGATGTTGGAACTCATTGCAGGCTGATTTGGGGAGTTTGAAGGGATGAATGTACGATTATTTTGAATTTAACATCCAGTCAGATAACTACTGTATTGTTCAGGAGTATTGATATTCAGGAGAATGCCAGGATCATTCCATTGTATCAGTTGCCTTGGAAATTTATCCAGTTCAACCTTCAGATTATCAATATTTTCCAATGATTTCAAATACTGAACAATGGTTTTTCCCAGAAGCACAGGATGGCCTTTCTGATCTTCAAAGCAGGGAACTACACTTGCATTCTCACTCAACTTATCAATCATTTCAGCAATCAGCGATTCATCCCAGAAAGGATTGTCGATATTCTGGATAAAACAGGCATTCCCCAGATTCACCTTTTGAAATCCAAGTTTCAGGGAATGTGAACGCCCTTTTTCCGGATGTGGATTGATCAGCTGAGTAAGCCGTTCATTTTCGCCAAATGAAGTAGCAAGATTGGATGCTGAAACAAGAATTATCTGCTCAGCACCTAGGGACAAATAGCTTCCAAGAAGGTGATTGAGAAAGGTATCCCCTTCGCGGGTCAGCAGTTCAGCTTTAGGCATTCCCATTCGTCCGGAAAATCCTGCCGCGGGAATCACTACTGAGAAGGGAATTTTAGTCATTTACAGCTGCTAAGAAATCAGATTTTTAGAGGCATTCAAGATAAAAAAAAGAATGCCTGAATTAGCTTTCCAAATGTATTCCAACTCATTCAAATTATCCTAAATTTGGTTCCCCATTTTTTTGACTTTAAAACCCTCATTGTGTCCGATCGTTTCATCCCCATACCTCTCCCAAAACTTCTTGCAACAGCCCTGAAAGAAATCAGGCAAAATCAGTTCCTGGGCATTCCCGGATCTCTGTTTTTCATTCCTTCCGACAAGGATCCTTTCCGCATGGAACGCTACGGACGTCTGATGGAAACCCCTGTTGGAGTTGCTGCCGGACCGCATACCCAGCTTGCAGTCAACATTATCGCAGCCTGGCTTTGTGGCGCACGTTATATCGAATTAAAAACCATACAGACGCTTGACGAACTGGAAGTATCGAAGCCCTGTATCGACATGCAGGATGAAGGATACAATTGCGAATGGTCGCAGGAACTGAAAATTGAACAATCCTTCAACGAATACCTGAATGCCTGGATCATCATTCATATCCTACGCAATGAGCTCAAATTCGGCAAGCCCCTGGGAACCTTGTTCAATATGAGTGCAGGATACAATATGGAAGGTATGCTCAAGGACAATGTACAATGGTTTTTGAGCAGGATGATGGATTGCAGCAATGAACTTCTGGAAGCCAAAAACTCCATCCGAAGCATCTATCCGGAGATTGACAGTCTGGAAATTCCCCCATGCATTTCCGATCATATCACCCTGAGTACCATGCATGGATGTCCGCCTGAAGAAATCGAGAAAATCGGGCTTTACCTTATTAAGGAAAAGAAACTGCATACCACCATCAAGCTGAATCCTACCTTGCTGGGACCGGAAAAACTCAGATTCATATTGAATGAAAAGCTGGGATTTGAGACTGATGTCCCGGATCTCGCCTTTGAGCATGACCTGAAATACCCCGATGCAATCAGCATGATCAAAAAGCTTTCTGCTGCTTCTGATGAAGAGGACCTGCATTTCAGTGTAAAGCTGAGCAATACGCTTGAGAGCAGGAATCACAAGAGCGTTTTCAGTGAGAAGGAAAGCATGATGTACATGAGCGGCAGGGCTCTTCATCCCATCAGCATCACCTTGGCAGCGAAGCTTCAGGGAGATTTCGATGGCAAGCTGGATATTTCTTTTTCTGCGGGGGCAGATTGCTATAATCTTGGAAAGATACTTGCCTCAGGAATGAAGCCGGTAACGGTCTGCAGCGATCTGCTTAAACCGGGTGGTTACGGACGACTCTGGCAGTATTTTGAGCAGCTGAGGGCTGAAATGAGCTCAATAGGAGCAAGTTCCATTGAGGAATTTATACTGCATTCATCAGATGAAGAAAATCAGGATCTACAGGCAGCAGCTTTGTGCAATCTTAAGAGGTATGCAGATAAGGTAGCTGATGAAGATTCCTATAAAAAGAGAAATTTTACCGACCCCAGCATAAAGACTGACAGGCATCTTGGAGCACTCGACTGCATTCATGCTCCATGCAAGGATACCTGTCCGACACATCAGGATATTCCCACCTACCTCAGGCAGGTTGCAAATGGTGATATTGACGGAGCTTTTGAAACCGTCTACATGACAAATCCCTTTCCAACAGTAACCGGAATGATTTGCGACCATCCTTGTCAGTTGAAATGTACCCGAATCAACTACGACTCAGCCTTGCATATCCGTGATGTTAAAAGATTTATTGCTGAAAACGGCAAAAGGCCAAATCAGTCTGCAAAGTCTTCAATCGCAGGATATAAGGTTGCAGTTATTGGTGCTGGTCCTGCGGGCTTGAGTTCTGCCTATTATCTAAGGAAAGCAGGAATTGAGGTTACGGTTTTTGAGAAGAAAGCTATGCCCGGAGGAATGGTCAGTGCAGCCATCCCCATATTCAGGCTCACCGACCCTGCAATTGCAGGCGATATTGATGAGATTTTGTCCTCAGGAGTAAAGCTTGTGGACAATTATGAAATAAATGAATCCAGATTTGAAGCCATCAGGAATGAGTATTCTGCAGTTTTTCTTTCGGCTGGTGCCCAGAATGCTGCAGGACTCAGGCTTGATGGAATCGAAAATGCCGAAGCCTTTAATGTTCTTGATTTCCTTTATTCAGTCCGAAATGGAGGCAAAAACCTGAATGGAAAGAAGGTTTTGATCATTGGTGGTGGCAATACAGCTATGGATGCGGCGCGCACTGCATTCAGGATGGTTGGCACAGAAGGAAAGGTTACCATAGTCTATAGGAGAACCAAAAAGGAGATGCCCGCCGATAAGGGAGAAATCAAGGCTGTGCTTGAAGAAGGAATTGAAATACTGGAACTTACAACACCTGTAAAGGTTATTAAAAAGGACAGCGGAAATACAGCTTTGCTTTGTTCAAAAATGTACTTGCCATGAAAGGCAAGGATGGACGGGCTGTTCCATAAAAGTCCCGGATTCGGAATTTGAAATTTCCTTCGATATCCTGATTCCTGCCATAGGTCAGGAACTAGCCATTGATTTTATAGATCAGAAGCAACTGTTCACTGAAAAGGGCAGCTACAAAACTCTGATTCAAGGACTGTATATCGGAGGTGATGCAATGAGAGGCGCGTCTACCGCAATTAATGCGATTGGCGACGGACGTCTTGCAGCCGAAGAGATTATCAGGGAACTTGGAGTTGAGTCAGAAAATTCAACCAGTTCTGTTTTTCTTACGCCAGATCTTAATGAGCTACAGTTCAGGAAATCAATCAGAACAAAAGAGCAAACACCCCATGAAAGCAGTCTGAAGGACCGTGCCAATTTCAATCTGGTCATGGAAACCTTCTCAACTGAACAGGCCACATTAGAAGCCTCACGCTGCCTTTCCTGCGATCAGTTATGCAGTGTTTGTGTCAGTGTTTGTCCAAATCTTGCCAACTTCACCTATCAGGTTACACCAAAAACCTACAAATTATTCAAGGCAGTGGCTGTTGAAGGCGGCAATCCGGAAATAGTCCCGGATGAAGAGTTTACCGTGGAACAGCCTTATCAGGTGATGAATATCCGGGATCTCTGCAACGAATGTGCAAACTGTGTTACATTTTGTCCATCAGCAGGTAAGCCTTATCAGGATAAGCCCGGAATCAGTCTTTCGATGGAATCCTTCAATCTTGAAGAAGAAGGTTATTTCCTCAGCAAGCTTCAGAATCGCACAGTGTTGATTCACAAGCATCACAGCAGGATATCCACCCTAAGCCTTGATAATAACCTATACACCTACGAAACGGACCAGGTGCGTGCCATTCTGGACACGGAAACTCTTGCACTGAAAGAGGTGCGGTTCCTCACAGCCTGTGTGAAGGAGTACCGCTTTTCATTTGCTGCTGAAATGAGCATCATTTTAAAAGGAGCTATGCAGCTGCCTTTCTAACCATAGAGCAAAATATTTTAACCTACTCAACTCTTTACCATGATTTCAATTACCGACCAGATTGTAAATGCCGAAGTACTTCAGAAAGCCGTCGACCGCTACAGGGAGAAGGGAATTATTCTACCAACCTTTGCACAGATGCAGAATCCTGAGCTCGTTCCGGATGTGATCAAGGACAAGCTCAAAAACATTGGCCTTTGGGATTTGCATCCTCTGAATCTCTTCCGCATTACCTGGAAAAACGAACCCAAGGCCGTTGGTGGACTTTATGGTTCTCCCAATGTAATCGAACTGCCCTCCGAACTCACAGGCGTTAAGGCTCGCATAGTGGTTATGCTCGGAAAATGGTTCCCCACAGGAGCCCATAAGGTTGGCGCAGCTTACGGATGTCTGGCTCCAAGGATTATCACCGGACAATTCGACCCCACCTATCATAAGGCAGTCTGGCCATCGACCGGAAATTACTGCAGGGGCGGCGCATTCGATTCCTATCTGATGGATGTTACAGCTGTTGCTATTCTTCCCGAGGAAATGAGCAAGGAGCGATTCTCATGGTTGCAGGAAATTGGCGCTGAAGTAATTGCAACTCCAGGCTGTGAGTCCAATGTCAAGGAGATTTACGATAAATGCTGGGAAATCAAGAGAACCCGTGAGGACTGCATGATTTTCAACCAGTTTGAGGAGTTTGGAAATCCTTGCTGGCATTATGAGGTCACCGGACATGCCATTGAAGAAGCACTTTACAATGTTGGTGGAAAGAATGCCAATCTTGCAGCCTATATTTCAGCCACCGGTTCAGCAGGAACTATTGCAGCAGGAGATTATCTCCGGACATTATTCCCTCATCTGAAAGTAGTTGCTTCCGAAGCGCTGCAATGCCCTACCCTTCTGATGAATGGTTTTGGCGGACACAGGATTGAAGGAATCGGCGACAAGCATATCCCCTGGATTCACAATGTGAGGAATACCGATATGGTAACTGCCATCGACGATGAGGACTGCATGCGATTGTTAAGGGTATTCAATGAAAAGGTTGGCAAGGATTATCTGGTTTCAGAAGGGTTTGATCAGGAACTGGTCAACAGCCTCAATATGATTGGAATTTCCGGAATCGGGAATATTCTTTCAGCTATCAAGACAGCCCGCTACTATGAAATGGGAAGCGAAGACATTATCTTTACAATAGCTACCGATTCGGCAGAGATGTATGGTTCAAGGCTGGAAGAACTTACTGAGGAAAGAGGAGCCTACAACCCGCTGCAGGCAGCAAAAGATTTTGAAAAATGCATGCTTGGAACCAGCTGCGACTATATGAAGGAACTCACCTATCCTGAGCAGAAAGCCATTCACAACCTCAAGTATTTCACCTGGGTTGAACAACAGGAAAGGGATGTGGAAGATCTCAGGCAGTTGTGGGACGACAGGCAACTATGGAAGAACCTGTTCAAGCAGCCAGCAAGATGGGATGAACTCATCAATGAATTCAACGATCGCACAGGTGTTTTGAAAACCTTGTAAACTGAGTTTTTATAAACATTCGAAGCAATTTTCGTTTGGATTCAATTATGCTGGTGCGTAAGATATCATCCGGTGAAGAAAGATAGCAAGAGGAAAACACTAAGAACGGCTAATGCAGAACGAAAAGTTTAAATATTGCTGCAGCGACTGCGGAGCAGTTTATCCTGCAAGGGATGTGATGTATCTCTGTCCGGTTTGCAGTGAAAAGAACAACATCAGCATCCCTCCTTTCGGCGTGCTGAATGTGCAGTATGATTACGACAATATTTCAGCCACGGCCAAAGGCAGGGAACTGTTCCGGAAACTTGAAGCTGAATCATTTCTTCCATTGCTTCCGATTCATTCATTGAAGAGTCTTCCTAACCTGAGAGTCGGAAACACACCGCTTTATAAGGTCCGGAGTCAGAATCCGGAAGATACAGGCTTAGATCTGTACATCAAGGACGACTCACAAAATCCTACCTTTTCGTTCAAGGACAGAGCATCAGCCGTAGTTTCGGCATGGGCCAGGGAGAACGGAATAAACACCATAGCAGCCGCTTCCACGGGAAATGCCGGCAGTTCACTTGCAGGGATTTGTGCAGCTCAGGGACAAAAGGCAATCATCTTTGTTCCAGCCTCTGCTCCTATTGCCAAACTCACCCAGATTGTCATGTATGGCGCAACCATAGTACCGGTTGAGGGCACTTATGACGATGCCTTCGATCTTTGCGTTGCAGCCACTGAAGCTTATGGTTTCTACAACAGGAATACTGCTTTCAACCCACTCACCATTGAGGGAAAGAAAACCGTTTCTCTGGAACTATACAGTCAGCTGGGATATGAAGCCCCGGGAAGGGTTTATGTTCCTGTAGGTGATGGAGTTATAATCTCCGGAGTCTTTAAGGGCTTTGAAGATCTTCTGAAACTTGGTATTATTGATCAGATGCCGGAAATAGTAGCCGTTCAGGCTGAAGGAAGCAGCAACCTCATGAAAAATATGGAATCTGAAGAGTTCATGCTCTTTGGCAGCAGCACCATAGCGGATTCCATTTCGGTTGATATCCCCCGGAATTTCAGAATGGCAAAGGCTTATCTGAAAAAGTACAAGGGAGCGCTGGTAAGCGTTTCTGATGCTGAGATACTTGAAGCATCCTCCCGATTATGTAAGTCAATGGGAATATTCAGTGAACCAGCTGCTGCCGCTGCCTACGCCGGATACATTAAATACTCTCAGAAACCGGGAACCCCGGCTGTTCCAAGGCAGGTTGTCTTGCTTACCGGCTCAGGACTCAAGGATCTGAAATCTGTTCAGTCCCTAGTTAGCCTTCCTGCTGCTGTAAAACCTACACTTGATTCCCTGAAGCATCTCTCCTACCTCTAACACTGATTTAGCGCATGATATCATTTATACTGAACGGGAAAAGAATTGAAACCAGTGAAGATGAAAATCTGTCGCTTCTTCACTATCTCAGGCTCATTGAGGGAATCACTTCCGTGAAGGATGGTTGCTCGGGACAAGCTGCCTGTGGTGCCTGCATGGTTGAAATCAACGGAAAGGCAAAGCTATCATGCACCCAGAAGCTGAAATTCCTTCAGGATGCTGATATTGTCACCATGGAAGGCATTCCTGAAAATGTAAGGAATATCATTGCTGAAGCTTACGTCCAAAAGGGAGCAGTCCAATGCGGATTCTGCACTCCAGGACTGATCATGAGGACAAAAATACTGTTTGCCGAAAACCCTGATGCCGACAGGGCAGCAATTACTAAGGCCATCAATCTCAACCTATGCCGTTGCACAGGATATGTAAAGATTATAGATGCTATTGAAGAATCACTTTCAGCACTCAAAAGCGGAAGTATTGCAGAAAAAGCATTAAACGTTAAGGGAGTTGGAAGTCCCTTGCTGAAATACCAGGCTTTTGAAACAGCCATTGGTAAAAGGGATTTCTTGGATGATATCCATTTCGAAGGAATGCTGCATTCAGCCCTTAGATTTTCTGATCATCCCAGGGCAAGAGTCCTTAAAATTGACACCTCTGTTGCCTCGAGGATTGAAGGCGTTATCAAAATATTTACGTCCGCAGATATCCCCGGCGAGCGCTTTACTGGACTGATTTTCAACGACTGGCCACTGATGATAGAACCGGGTGAAATTACCCGTTATATTGGAGATGTTATTGCTGGAGTCGTGGCCATTGATGAAGCGACTGCCCGTGCTGCAGCTCAACTGATTGAAGTTGATTATGAAGTACTGGAGCCTGTTTCCGATATGCACAAGGCTCTGCTTGAAAGTTCACCTCCTGTCCATCCCGGAATACCCAATCTGCTTGAAAAATGTGTGGTCAGACGTGGAGAAGCCATTGAAACTGCAATTGGCAATTCTGCTTACTCCTACTCCGGAATATTTGAAACCCAGCGTATTGAGCATGCTTTCCTGGAGACGGAAGCCGGAATTGCTGTTCCTGATGGTGATGGGATCCATCTTTACAGTCAGGGACAGGGCATTTATGTCGACCAGCGCCAGGTTGCCTCATTGCTTGGAATCGAAAAGGAAAAGGTCAGGGTTACCCTGGTCCCTTGCGGTGGCGGGTTCGGTGGCCGTGAGGATATGACGGTGCAAGGACATGTAGGACTATTTACTTATCTGCTAAATAAGCCAGTCAAGCTTCATTTAAGCCGTGAAGAATCAATCAGGATGCATCCCAAGCGCCATCCGGTCTGGATGGATATTTCCCTGAGCTGCGACAGCAAGGGTATGCTTACAGCCCTGAAATTGAGGGCCGTGGGTGATTCCGGAGCCTATGCTTCAGTGGGCACCAAAGTGATGGAAAGGGTTGCCGGACATGCCAGTGGCGGGTATCATGTACCTTCTGTTGATATTGAATCCCTTACCGTATACACCAACAATATTCCTTCAGGTGCCATGAGGGGCTTTGGAGCCAATCAGGTTGCCTTTGCCCTTGAAGCCTGCATTGATGAACTATGCAAGGCAGGAGGATTTGACAGGTGGCAGTTTAGGTATAATAATGCCCTTGAATTCGGAAGGATGACAGCTACCGGACAAATCCTCGAAGAAGGAGTTGGAATAAAGGCTTGTCTGATGGCTTTAAAAGAGCCTTTCTACAATTCAAAAATCAGCGGACTGGCCTGCGGAATCAAGAACTCCGGAGTTGGAAATGGTATGCCCGATTACAGCGACGTAAAAATTCACATACTTGAAGGAGGAAGGGTGAAGATAGAGCATGGCTGGACAGAAATGGGCCAGGGTGTGCATAATATGGCGATTCAGTCTTTGCAGGAGGAAACCGGACTGGATATCCTTGAGGTAGAGGTGCTTGTAGATACTGAAGCAGCAATCCCAACCGGAATGACTACATCATCCCGGGCCACAGCCTTGCTGGGTAATGCAGTGATTGATGCCTGCAAATCCCTGAAGAGGGACCTTGAGAGTCACTCAATCAAGGATCTGGCAGGAAATGTTTATCCGGGTAGATATTATTGCGACTGGACGACCAAACCCGGTGCCCAGGTTGAGAAAATCATCACCCATTACTCTTATGGATATGCAGCCCAGCTGGTAGTGTTGGATGAAACTGGCAACATCTCAAAGGTGTATGCAGCTCATGATGCAGGGAAAATAATGAATCCAGTTCTGTTTGAAGGTCAGATAGAAGGAGCCGTTCATATGGGACTTGGATATGCACTAACCGAAGATCTGCCAATGACTGACAGCAGGCTCCACAGCATGAACCTGAAGGATTGCGGGGTTCTGAGAGCAACCCAGATGCCTGAAATCGAAGTTATTGGAATTGAGGAAAAAGACCCTGTTGGTCCATATGGTGCAAAGGGCATTGGAGAAATTGGACTTGTTCCGACTGCAGCAGCCGTTGCCAATGCATTTTGTCAATTTGATGGGATTCGCAGGACAAAACTCCCGATGAGCAGGAAGAAATGAAAGTTCTTACCAGCTACTACTCTTGGATTAGCGCTTTGAAGTAAAATTTTGGGAAATACTGAAAGTATTTTCGCCACCAAGACACTAAGGCACAAAGGCCGCCGCGGCGGACACGAAGCTTAATTGTCTGATTAGTAATTATCAGTGTAGCTTTTTATCTTGTGGTAAGGCGCCTCTGGTAAAATCCAAGTTCCCCCAAAAACAATCAAAGTAGACTTATAATGTGAATCTTGAAAAATAGAAAATACAGGCTAAGTGTCTGATTTTTTGAATTTCATTATCAGTTTCTAGATTTTCTGAATACGTCTTCAATATTTTGTCATCAATCTTAACAAATTGCTCATCTATTTTATCAAAAACAGTTGTATTTTCGCAGCATTGAAGCTATCGATTTTGCATTTTTGCTATTCAGTTTTCCTATTTTGTATCTTTATATAAACTGTTGATCATGTCAAATCTTGAACAAATAAAAACTTTCGTCGGACAAAAGCATATGGCCGTTGCAGGCATTTCAAGAACGCCGCATAAGTTTGGCAATGCCATTTTCAAGGAACTGAATAAAAAGGGGTATACTCTCTACCCTGTAAGTCAGAACCTTAAGGAATTTGAAGGCATTAACTGCTTTCCCGACATTCAATCCCTTCCGGCTGAAGTAACAGCCCTGATCATTTGCACCAAGTCTGATCAAAGCAGATTACTGGTTCAGGAAGCCCGTGTAAAGGGAATCAGAAACATCTGGCTTCAACAGGGTGCAGAGGATAAGGCAAATCCTGAAACAGCTGCATCGGCAAACGAAAATCTAATTACCAATCAGTGCATTCTCATGTATGTGGAACCCTCGCATTTCATGCACAGGACTCATGCCTTTATAAATAAACTGTTAGGAAAATATCCCCATTGATGGAACCTTATGTTATTATCAATCAAACTGCCTGTGAGAAGATTGCCGGTAGGATTAAAGGCGTTTCCTTCAAGGATTCCTTTTATTCCCGGCCCTTTCTGCACACCTTTGCCCCCTTGGAAATCAGGCTGCGAGGCTACTATTATGCAGTTGCTATATGTCACCAGACCTACAAGCTTGCTGACCCCTCCCGAAATCTCTATGGCTGGGATTATCTCGAGGCTGTATTTGGAAGGTTAATAAACGTTGAATCTGTATTACTTGAACCGGGACTCTGGAGTTCAATGGAAATTCAGGAATCAGCAATCACCTTGGCCGGATTTTTCCCTTCAGGTGATTCTGACGGACATTCATCCCTGGAAGATCCTCTGGAAAGAAGCCTGCTCTTGAGGGAACTGGATATTTTTATAGAAAGATACCATAATGGTAGTCTGGTAAGTCTTTCAGAATCATTCAATTCTCACCTCATTCATTCCGGAAAAGGATATTATGAGGAGCTTTCAAAGGTTGAAGCTTTTTCTGACCCCTTCCGCAAGAAAATCAGCTTCCTGATTAAACTTCTGGAGGATGCAAGACTTGAAAATATTAAGGATCAGGAAAATATGATCCCAATCATGGACTACCATATGCAACGGGTGTTACTAAGATTGGGTTGTGTTGAAATCAAGGATAAATTGCTGGAGGATGCCCTGAAGAACAGAACGCCTCAACAGGATGATATACTTGTGCGCGAGGCCTGCATTGAGGCATTTAAGATTATTGCAGGAATATCCGGAGTTAGGGTCACCAGACTGAATGATATTTTTTGGTCGCTTGGAAGAAGCTGCTGCAACGAATTGCTGCTTTGTGAAACCGGCAAATGTGAAAAGGAGCCTTGCACTTTCGAAAGCATAATTAAGACAGACAATCACTCACAATGCTATTTCCAGTCGGAATGTACTGCCTACACCATACCGGAGAACCGGAAATTCTGGCAACCTGTTGTTAAGACTCATTATTACTAAATAAACTATACCGATGATTTTACTAAAAAATGGAACTTTTATTAACTGGCAAACGCTGGAATTTCTTAAAGCAGACATTCTTGTTGAGAAAGGCACTGAAGGAAGGATAGTTATAAATCCTGACGCCAATCTTGCAAGCGGAGCTGAGATTATTGACTGTAATGGAAAACACATTACAAAGTCGTTTGTAGTCGGCCATCATCATGCATATTCTGCACTGGCAAGGGGTATGAATGCACCCAGGAAAAATCCTGAAAACTTTCTTGAAATTCTTCAATACATCTGGTGGAACCTTGATAAGGCACTGGATTCTGAAATGGTTTATTATAGCGGAATTGCCACAGCCCTTGCTTGTGCAAAGAATGGCAGCACCTTTGTGATTGACCATCATGCCTCACCCTATTCAGTTAAAGACAGTCTTAATCTGCTAAAGCAAGCTTTTGAAAAGGTTGGAATAAGCCATTTGCTTTGCTATGAAATCTCCGACAGGGATGGTGAAGCGATTGCCAGACAAGGACTTGAAACCACTGAGGATTATCTGAAAAACTCACCCGGACTGGTGGGACTCCATGCTTCATTCACTGTTGGAAATCAAACTTTGTCAGAAGCTGTTAACATTGCTTCCAGAAATAATTCAGGAATCCATGTGCATGTTGCCGAGGACCTTGCAGATCAGAAGCACAGCATTGAACATTATGGAAAGCGCGTTGTGGAAAGGTTTGCCGATGCAGGTGCATTGCAGTTTCCAAAAACTATCCTGGCACATTGCCTTCATCTGGATGAACATGAAAAAGGCTTGGTAAAAGGCTCACCGGTTTGGGTAGTCCAGAACAATGAAAGTAATCTGAACAATTCGGTTGGATATTTCAATTCGGAAGGATTAGGTAGCAGAATCATGCTGGGCACAGATGGAATGCATTCAGATATGCTCAAATCGGCAAAATCAGCCTTCTTTACAGGACATAATTTTGATAGTATTGACTATCCGGAAACCTACAGAAGATTTAGAAACGCTCATAATTATCTCTCCTCAAACGATTTTGAAGGCGATGCCGATAACAATCTTGTAATTCTCGATTATGACACTCCCACTCCATTGAATCAGGGGAATTTTTTAGGGCATTTCCTGTTTGGATTTGAGTCCCGCCATATATCCCATGTTATTTCAAACGGAGAAATTATTGTAAAAAATGGCCTGCTTACGACCATCAATGAAGAAGAAGCACTTATTGAATGCAGAAAACAGGCCATCAGGCTTTGGGAGAAAATGTGATGACTGAGGCAGGAAAATATTTTATTACTGGAGGCAAAATCCTGAATGCTAACAAAGCAAGTAAGGTTGATATCGCTGTTGTTGATGGCAAGATAGCAGCTTTTGGAAGACTTAACCCTGAGGAATATCAGGATTTCCGCACTATCCTGGCGAAAGGAAAACTTATATTCCCGGGAGGAATTGATCCTCATGTTCATATGGCATTGCCGACTCCGGCAGGTTTGTCTTCGGATAACTTTTACACCGGAAGTCTGGCAGCAATTGCAGGAGGAACAACTTCAATTATAGACTTTGTAACACCCAAACGGGGACAATCATTGCTCGAAGCTCTGGATCTGCGCCGGAAGGAAGCTGAATCATCCCTTTGCGACTATAAGCTGCATATGGGTATCAGCGAATGGAAAGCCAGTGTTAAAAAGGAAATTAAACAATGCATCCTCAAGGAAAACATCCGTTCCTTCAAAGCCTATCTTGCTTACCGCGACAGCATAGGCATTACTCTTGATCAGTTGAAAAGCTTGATGGAAGTGATTGCCGAGGAAGGCTGCCTTTTGCTGGTTCATTGCGAAGACGGTGACCTGATTAAGGATACAGTACGAAAACTACTGAGATCCAGGAAAACTCATGCTGCATACCATGGCATAAGCAGGCCAGCCGAAGCAGAAATTCTGGCGATAAAAAGCGTAATAGAACTTGCTTCTGAAACCAAATGCAGAACATACATCGTTCATACCTCAACATCTGAAGGCGGAAGATTAATCAGGGAAGCAAAGGAAGAAGGAATCCCGGTGTATGGTGAAACATGCATGCAGTACCTGGTATTGGACGATGAGGTTTATGATGAGAGCCTGCCCAATTTTGAGGTGCTCCCATTTGTGTTTTCACCTCCATTGCGTTCAATTAAGGATCAGCAGTTGCTTTGGAAGGAAGTTACAAAGGGAACATTTGATACTATGGGCTCTGATCATTGTCCCTTTAACCTTAGCGGACAAAAGGATATTGGAAATGATAATTTTTCACTGGTACCAAGCGGTGCGGGAGGAGTTGAATACAGGATACCTCTGCTATTCTCTCATGGAGTGCTTTCACATTTAATCACAAATGAGCAATTCGTGGCGATGACATCAACTAATGCTGCAAAACTTTTTGGCTGGGAAAGGTCAAAGGGGAAAATAGCTGCCGGTTTCGATGCCGATCTGGTTATTTGGGATCCTGAACCGATGTCGATCATTAACAGAGTCACACAAAAGCAACATTGTGATTCAAACATTTTTGAAGGAATTCCTGTCACCGGCAGGGTTGAAAAAGTAATATCAAGAGGAAAACTTTATGAATTCTAGAAATACAAAATTGACACAACTCTCTTACAGGAATATCCTGACTTATCTGTCTGCTATTGTAATTCTACTCACACTCTGCAGTGCATGTGCAGCTCAGGAACCTGAAAAAGCAATAGAAAAGGATGGCAACATTGTTCTCACTTTTAAAAATGGCGAATCCAAAGTCCTGACAAGCACAGGCAATGACTCAAGCCCTTTTCTTTCTTCCGATAAGACAAAAGTTGTCTTTATCCGGGAATTTCCAACCTCTGTCAAGGAAGCAGAATCAGGAGAGTCAACTGAATCCCAAATCATTTTGATTGATATTGCATCCCAGAGGGAAACAATCTTAGTACAAGGCTGCAAGTCGGATGGAAAGAGTAGCAGTCCCACCGACTATTACAACAGCGAGAAATATCCCTTTGATGGATTGTGCAATCTAATGAATCCACAATTCAGTCCTGATGGAAAGAGGGTTTACTTTGAAAGCACTGCCTGGGTAGTCAGCAATGCAGTTCACTATTACGATCTGGAGAAGAAGAAAATCTTCTTGTTTCAAGTGGGCTCTCTTAATCTGATCCAGGCCGATGGCAATGTTAGCATAAACATTTCTTATACTCTCAAGCATGGGGGACGTTGCTGGCAGGATTGGCTCTACTCCCCGGAAGGCAAGCCTATCAAAGCCTTGAGTGAAGAAAGCAATTAGCAGTTTTCAATTCTGAATAAAAAAAACCTTCCCGAATATACCAGGAAGGATTTTTTTTGAGAACTATGGTTTTTTAACCGATCACTCTGGAAGTATTATCCTGAAGCAGTTTGCGCAATACACTAGCCGGTGATTCAAAGCGGTTGGTCAGCATCATTGAGGCAATGATATAAGGTTTAAATCCTGCCTGTTTGTATAGAGGAACCCTGTACCTTTCAAAAACTGAGGCTTCAACCTCGCCCTTTTCACAGCTAACTGCTGAAATATCAGCTGGCAGACAATGCATGTAAAGAGCTTTGCCTTCCCTGGTCAATTTCATCTTTTGTTCGGTACATTCCCAATCCATAAACCTGGCATTATTGGCAAGGCACTCCTTTTCGAGTGATTTCAGTCCATCTCTGTCATTGTTCCTGAGAAGTTCAGTCCTTTGTTCCATAACATTGAAAGGCGCCCAGCTCTTGGGATAAACGATATCTGCATCTTTAAATGCCTCATCCATCGAATGGGTTACCCTGAAACTTCCACCAGTTTCGGCAGCCTGCTTTCCAGCCAGCTCAACTACTTCAGGAATAAGTCCGTAACCTTCTGGATAAGCTAGATCTACCTGCATTCCAAGTCGTGTCATCAGTCCGATGATACCCTGGGGAACCGACAATGGCTTTCCATAACTTGGTGAGTAAGCCCAGGTCATGGCAATCTTCTTTCCCTTCAGATTTTCAAGTGAGCCGAAAACGGTCTTCAAATGCAATAAATCAGCCATGCTTTGGGTAGGGTGATCTATATCGCATTGCAGGTTTACGATTCCCGGACGCTGAGGCAAAACGCCATCTGCAAAAGCTTCGTCCAGGGCTGCTCCAACCTCACGCATGTAGGTATTACCTGCTCCCAGATACATATCATCCCTGATTCCTATTATATCAGAAAGGAAGGAAATCATGGCAGAGGTTTCACGCACGGTTTCACCATGGGCAATCTGTGATTTTCCTTCATCCAGATCCTGAACTGCCAGTCCCAGAAGATTAGCCGCTGAAGCAAATGAAAATCTTGTACGGGTTGAATTATCCCTGAACTGCGAAATTGCCAGTCCCGAATCAAAAACCTTCGCTGATATATTATTATCGCGCAGATACTTAAGCGCTTCAGCAACCCAGAGAATTGTTTCAAGTTCAGGAAACGATTTCTCCCAGGTGAGAAGGAAATCCTTTTGATAGAGTGAAGCCTTGGCTTTTTCTATATTGCCAAGAATTGCTTCCAGTTCATTTTTCATCGTTAAAGAAGGTATGGTTTGAAATAATTTGGTTAAAGATTGGTTGCCGGCGTATTAAACAACAAAAGCCAGCGCTGCATAGAATGCCGAAGCAGCCACAAGATCCGAAACAGGCACCTTTTCATTGGGCGCATGTGCAAGTACTTCATTCCCGGGGCCGAAACCTATGCATGGGATTTTATAATATCCATTGATGGTTACTCCATTGGTTGAGAAAGTCCATTTATCAATCAGTGGCTTCTTGTCGAATAATCCTTCAAATACGGAAGCTGCATTTTTTACAAGCGGATGTTCTTCCTCAATCTTCCAGGTAGGATAGTATTTTTCCATTCCGTAACGCTTTCCGGTATATGAGGTTTCCTCATACTGAAGGACTTCAACAACAGCATCCATTCCCTTAACAATCTCCTCAATTTCAGCCAATGCTGATTCCTTGGTTTCTCCCCAGGTCAGACGGCGGTCGAGGTGAATTTTTGCATAATCAGCAACAGCGCATAGTGATGGACTACCTGAAACAAATTCAGAGAGTGCAACGCTTCCTTTTCCAAGGAAAGGATCTGAAGCAAGACGTTCGTTCAGTTTTTCGATTTCAAGACAGGCTTTTGAGGCCATGTAGATCGCATTTTTACCTCTCTCAGGTGCTGAACCATGGGCTGAAACTCCCTTGAAGGTAATCTCAATCTCCATTCTTCCCCTATGGCCCCTGTAGATATTAAGATTTGTAGGTTCTGTAATAACCACAAAATCAGGATGTATCTTTTCTTCTTCAACCAGATATTTCCAGCAGAGTCCGTCACAGTCCTCTTCAATTACCGATCCCGTGAAATAGATGGTAAGGTCGCGGTCGTAGGCCAGATCTTTCAATATGCGTCCTGCAGTTACAAAAGCTGCGGGTCCGCCCTTCTGGTCTACTGTGCCCCTGCCGTGAACGAATCCATTGCTTATCTCACCTGAAAACGGGTCTGAATTCCAGTTGGCAGGATTACCAACATCAACAGTATCAATATGGCCATCAAAGGCAAGAACAGTCTTGCCATTGCCAATGCGTCCAACCACGTTTCCAAGGGCATCAATGCGGGCTTCATCAAAGCCTGCTTCAATCATTTGACGCTGCAGTTCAACAGCTACTTCCCTTTCACCAAGACTAAGTGATTTAATTTTGATCAATTTGGACAAATTACCAGCTGTATAATCCTTGTAGGAATCAGCCAAATCATTAATTTTCTGCAAGATATCTTTCATTGTATTGGGTTTCTTTACGAACGCAAATTAAAATAAATATGTTAATGCCGTCAAGGTTACGGCAGGAATTTCACAGCCAGTTGGTTTATAAATAGTTTCAGGAATTTAATTCGAATTGATTGCGCACAGCAATAATCTTTGAAAGAATGCTGATGGCGATTTCGGCAGGAGTCTCCGCTCCTATTTTAAGCCCAATGGGCATATCCACGGCATCAAGTTCAGCTTCGGTGAGAATATTCTCCTCAAGGAAGCGCTTGCGAAGAAGGGCTACCTTCCTGCTGCTTCCTATCATTCCCAGATAGGCATGAGGTTTTCGGGCAACTGCAGCTACAACATCCTCATCAAAAACATGTTTTGGAGTCACTATCACGATGTAGGAGGATGCATCTGATTCAATGGAACTGGCTGCCGGGACAAAATCCTGAACTATCTGCCCGCAATTCTTAAATGATTCATCAAACATTTCAGGCCTTGGATCAATCACATGAACAGAGAAATCGAGATCAACAGCAAATTTTGCAAGTGCTTTTCCAATATGTCCTGCCCCAAAAATGAACAGCTTTCTTGAGGTGCAGATTGGTTCAATGAACACTCCCATTTTGCCACCGCAATGCATTCCCAGATCTTTTTCAAGCTGGAAATCCATGTGTATCGCATTCCCATCCGAAATCACCTTAACTGCCTGGGCTATAATCTCCTTTTCAATGCCGCCGCCACCAATGGTTCCATAAATTGAACCATCAGCATAAACAATCATCTTGGAACCTGCCTTTCTCGGTGTGGAGCCTGTTGTACCCGTAACAATGCACAAGGCTGCCGGCGTGCAGGAATTTCTGGCTTCCTCAACTTTTTGAAATACAGAATGCATAATCCAGCTATTTGATAAATGAGGTGCAAAGCTATAAAACTGGATGAAACCAACACTATATTACAGGGATTAAGAAATTTACATTTTTTGGAGGCTCTTAACCTATACAAATGGCCTGATTTAAGCAATCGCCTCAGGATTTTTGGTTAATTTGCATTGCGATTTTTCGCATCTGATCAAATAAAAAATGTCACATTCATTAGTTATATAAATCTCAGCATTATGAAGTACTTCAACCTAATCCTGCTACTGACACTGGCAGCATTTACAGTTGCCGGACAGGAATACCCTGATAACAGTCTGGGTAACCTTAAGAAACAAAGCAGAAATGCAAACAGCTTTCTGCTCACCACAACAAACGGGAATGCTCAGGTAACCGTCATGACCCCTGAAATCATTCGAATCAGGATTTCCAAGGCTGCATTTGCTGAAGATTTCTCCTATTCGGTTGTTGGCAAGGCACAGGCATGCAAGGTGCAGGTGACTGATAGCAAGGTACAAATGGTTATTACCACAGATTCGCTTCAGCTTACTATAACCAAGGCGCCTGTTAGATTTACCCTCAGCAACTCCAAGGGAGAAATTTTGAATATGGATGATCCCTCCTTTGGCACCAATTGGGTTGGAGAAGAGGTAACTACCTATAAAAAACTATTCCCCGATGAGAAATTCATTGGTCTGGGAGAAAAGACCGGAAATCTTAACCGCAGAGGTGAAGGTTATATGAACTGGAATTCCGACACTCCCGGATATACTGTAAATCAGGATCCTATTTATGCCAGTTTCCCTTTCTATATTGGGATTCATGGCAATGTTTCCTATGGCATCTTCATGGATAATTCACATAGGAGCAACTTTAACTTTGGGGCTTCCAATGATCGTTTCTCATCCTTCAGTGCTGATGCTGGTGCTATGGACTATTACCTTATTAATGGAAACAGCATTTCAAGAATCATTGAAAACTACAGCTGGCTCACCGGCAGAATGCCCATGCCTCCAATCTGGGGACTTGGATTTCAACAAAGTCGCTGGAGTTATTTCCCTGAATCAGAGGTATTAAACCTTGCAAAATCATTCCGCTCGAAGAAAATGCCCCTTGATGTTTTATATCTCGACATTCATTACATGGATGCCTACAAGATATTTACCTGGCATCCTGAACGCTTCACTCAGCCTAAAGCCATGATTGACCAGCTTAAAGGCATGGGTATGCATACTGCAGTTATCGTTGATCCGGGTATTAAGGTTGAAAAAGGCTATGCCGCCTATGAGGATGGACTGAATAAGGATATTTTCCTGAAATACCCCGACGGAAGCAAATATACTGCTCAGGTTTGGCCCGGCTGGTGCAATTTTCCTGATTTCACCATGCCTGCAGCCCGCAAATGGTGGGGTGATAATTTCAAGTCTAATGTCGATAATGGTCTCGAAGGTTTCTGGAACGACATGAATGAAGTTGCTTCCTGGGGAGGTGGCAAAACCTCTTCAATAGTAAGATTCAACTGGGAAGGCAAGGGTGCATCCTACAGGCAGGGAAAAAACCTCTATGGTATGCTCATGGCCCGAAGCAGCTACGAAGGAACCAAATCACTTATGAACCGCCGTCCCCTGATTCTCACCCGTGCTGCCTTTTCCGGAGCCCAGCGCTATACAGCTATCTGGACCGGTGATAATGTTGCCAGCGAAGAACATATGATGCTGGGATGCCGACTTGTAAATTCATTGGGAATCACAGGAATGCCTTTCTGCGGGACTGATATAGGAGGCTTCATGACTGATGATGCAACAGCTTCCCTTTTCTGCAGATGGCTTTCAATTGGCAGCTTCTCACCTTTCTTCAGAGTTCATAAGCATTATGATTTCAAGAGTTCTGAGCCCTGGTCATACGGTCCGTTTGTAGAAGGATATGCAAGGAATTACATCACACTGCGCTACAAATTGCTGCCCTATACCTACTCAGCATTTTACAATGCGCATGCTACAGGACTGCCCATCAACAGCTCCCTGGTTATTAACAATACCTTTGATGAAAAATGCTGGTACACAGCTTATCAGCAGCAATATATGTTCGGTCCATCCCTCCTGATTGCACCGGTGGAAAGCACTAAGGAACTTACCAAGGTTTACCTTCCCGAAGGAACATGGTACGACTTTTTCAGTGGTAAAAAATATGATGGCAAGCAGGAAATCATGGTTGAATGTCCTATCGACAAGCTCCCTGTATTTGCAAAGGGCGGAAGTTTCATACCCATGCAGACTGCAGTTCAATATTCCCTGCAGAAAGCCTCTGATACTCTTTATGTTCACTTCTACAATGGCAGCGAAGGATCAACATACCTTTATTATGAAGATGATGGCGTAAGCCTTGAAAATGAGTCAGGTAAATTCATGACCCGCACCTTCAGCTTTAATGGAAAGAAGGAAATAATTATTGGAAAGGCAGAAGGAAGTTTTAGCAGCAAGTTCAGCAAGATTTGCCTCGTACTGCATGGTTTCGGTGAAATAAGCAAGATGACTGTAAACGGAAAGACCGAATCCTGCAAGGAACAAACCATTGATATTCTTACAGCTCTTTCAGATAATGATCCCCTCTACACCTGGGCAAGAAAATATCCTGAAACAGTTAAAATGTTAAATATTGGAAATGCCGGCAGCGAGATAAAAATCAGCTGGTAGTCAAAAGCGCAAAAAAGAAATCCTGGCAATTCGCAATGAGTTGCCAGGATTTTTTGTGTCTTAGGTAGACTTGTGATTATGTATGCTCTTGCTTGATTTATTCTTCAAAAAGCTTTCCCTGACGAATCTGAGCCTTTATTTCCGCCATTTCCTTTTTCAAACTGGCAAGTGAACTGGCAAATTCATTTTTGGGGAGGTTTGGCTCCGGAAGTTCAGCGCTGATATAGTGGACAAATCGCCAGATTTCCCTAACATCCTTGATATCGATGAAATAAGGATCATATAAGGGATTCAATGAATGCAGCAGCAATCTTCCCTCCGATTCCAGTCTGCTCTCAATTACCTTGAACATAATTCCGTCTTCCATTGTAAGGATGATATGCGCCTGTCCGTCGCGAAGCAAGCGCCAGTTCTGCACGAATTCCCCTGTTACCCAGGAGCCATCAGGAATGGGCAGCATGGAATCCCCGTTGATCTGGAAAGTCCTGTATTTCCGTTCTGTTGAAAGAAAGGGTAACTGGAAAGTTGGCAATACACGTATATATTCCGGATCCGCAAAGCCTGTTCGATATCCTGCTGAGGCCTTATGGTTCACCAGCTCAATATTCTCGTTATTGCTGCCATCCACCGTAGTGGTGAGCACCCTCAGCTTACTCCCGCTGATAAAGACATCGTATCCGCGTTCCAGCTGCGACAGCTCGCTTTCTCCCAGCTTCGACAGGTCAATCTTCAGCAGGGTATCGACCGCTATCTTATAATAGCCCGAAAAGGCCAGCAGTGCCTCAATCCCAGGCTCCGCCACACCGTTCTCATAGCCACTTACGGTTGGTCGTTTCATATCAAGTGCAACGGCTACATCATCCTGTGTGCGCCCTCTCCTTTTACGAAGGAGTTTGATGTTCTGTCCAAAAATATTTTCGTTCATACAGCAAAGGTAGAAATAATTTGATTATATTGTAATCACAAATTTGATTAATTTTTGATCAAAAGAAAAAATAATGTGGAGATGTGGGGATGTGAGGATGTGAGGATGCGCAGCGAAGCGGAGTCCGCCGGCTGGCGGATGGAGATGTGAGAATGGGATTAATGAAATCAATGGCGTTGTCACACTGAGCCTGTCGAAGTGTCTTTCCAAAAGGCAGAAATCAAATCAGTCCGCCATCCGCCAGCTGGCAGAGGATTAGTGTCATCCGTGTTCTATTCCTTGCTACTTGCACAATCAACCCCGAACCTTGAACCCCGAACTCCCCCTAACAACTAAACTACCAACAACTAAACTACCAACAACTAAACTACCAACAACTAAACTACCAACAACTAAACTACCAACAACCAGCAATGTTTGCCACACCCCACACCATCGTTCACTTCGACCTCGATACCTTTTTCGTGGCGGTTGAGAGGCTTACGAACAGCAAGCTTATCGGCAAGCCTGTGATAGTGGGCGGGTTTTCCGATCGTAGCGTGGTGTCGAGTTGCAGCTATGAAGCAAGGCATTACGGCGTACACTCCGCCATGCCCATGAAGATGGCCCGCATACTCTGTCCCGATGCCATAATAGTAAGAGGTGATATGGAACAGTACACCAAATACTCCAATATGGTGACCTCCATTATTGCCGAAAAAGCCCCCGTCTATGAGAAAGCCAGCATCGATGAGCACTACCTGGATATCACCGGCATGGACCGTTTCTTCGGCAGCATGAAATGGACCCACGAGTTGCGGCAGTCCATTATCAGCGAAACCGGACTGCCCATATCCTTCGGACTTTCGGTGAACAAGACGGTCTGCAAGATAGCCACGGGAGAAGCAAAGCCAAACGGAGAGCTGGAAATAAGCAGCGACAGGGTGCTGCCTTTCCTGGGGCCCCTTTCCATCAGCAAAATTCCGGGCATAGGCGATAAAACCTTCAGGCTGCTTCGTTCCATGGGGATTGCAACCATCGATACGCTGAGCCATATCCCGCCGGAAATGGTGGAGAAGGTCCTTGGACAAAACGGACTGGTAATCTGGAAGAAAGCCAACGGTATCGACCCTACTCCTGTAATCCCCTATTCCGAAAGGAAAAGTATCAGCACCGAAACCACCTTCGATCAGGACAGTATCGATATTCACATGATCAACGACCTGCTGGTCAGGATGGTGGAGAAAATCTGCTTTACCCTGCGCAAAAAGCAGAAATTAACTTCCTGCGTCACGGTAAAAATCCGCTATTCAAATTTCGACACCCATACCATGCAGATGCGAATACCTTACACCTCTTTCGACCATGTAATCATCCCCATTGCCAAGGAACTGTTCCGCAAGGTTTACCAGCGCCGCATGCTCATCCGTCTGGTTGGTGTCAAACTCAGCCACCTGATCACCGGCACCCAGCAAATCGATCTGTTCGACGATACCCCCGAACTCATCAATCTCTACCAGGCCGTTGACCGCATGCGCCTTCGCTACGGCCGCAAATCAGTGGTAAGGGCTGTGGGGGTGGATGTTGAGGAGGAGGAGGATTAAAAAATGTGATAATTTGAGAATTTGAAAATGATGTGGAGATGTGGAGATGTGAGGATGCGAAGCGAAGCGGAGTCCGCCTGCTGGCGGATGGAGATTTGGAAATGCGAAGAAAGGTCTCGCCGAAGCACATGAATCTGGCACCCAGGGGACTTGATTTACGCAAAAAAATATAGGTGAACATCAAAACAATTGTATGACCATCGCATGACCATTGTATGACCCAAAGTCGCAGCAATTACCAAATGATTCAGCAATGAAATTGATGTGAGGATGCGAAGCGAAGCGAAGTCCGCCGGCTGGCGGATGGAGATGCGAAGCGAAGCGGAGTCCGCCTGCTGGCGGATGAAGATGCGAAGCGAAGCGAAGTCCGCCTGTTGGCGGATGAGGATGCGAAGCGAAGTCCCGTCACGTAGGGACTAGCCGGAGTGCATGGGTTTGAAGTTACGGGATGAGAATGGGATTGATGAAATCAATGTCGTCGTCACACTGAGCCTGTCGAAGTGTTTTTCCAAAAGGCAGAAATCAAATCCGTCCGCCAGCCGGCGGATCTGTCCTTCCTGTGTCATCCGTGTTCTATTCCTTGCTACTTGCACAATCACCCAAAACCTTGAACCTTAAATTTTTAACCTTAAACTTTGAACCTTAAACTTTTAACCTTAAACTTTGAACCTCGAACCTTAAACTTTGAACCTCGAACCTTGAACTTTGAACTTTGAACCCCGAACCTTGAACTTTGAACCCCGAACCCCGAACTAACCCCACTAACAACTAAACTACTAACAACTAAAAACTAAAAATGTACCTGAACTGCCACTCCTACTATAGTCTACGCTACGGGACACTTCCGCTTGATCAGCTGATACAGGCAGGAATTGACAATGGTATTGAGGAGATGGCGCTTACGGATGTCAACAACAGCATGGGAGTGGTGGATTTTGTGAAGGAATGCAGGAAGAAAGGAATAAAACCCATTGCAGGCATCGAATTCAGGGATGGGAATAAGCTGCTCTACATCGGAATCGCCCGTAACAACAAGGGATTTAAGGAACTCAACGATTTTCTCAGCTTTCACAATATTCAGGGTATCCCCCTCCCCGACCGTCCCCCGGCGTTCAACGACTGCTACATCATCTTTCCCTTTCACAAAATGCCGTACTCAGCATTGAGAGAGAATGAATATACAGGCATCCGCGTACCGGAACTGAACCTTCTGCTTTCCTCCGAATACCGCCATAAACAGGAAAAACTGCTCATTCTCGCCCCCATCAGTTTTACGGATGAAAAAGGCTATGAACTGCACCGGAATCTGCGAGCTATAGACAATAACACCCTCCTCAGCAAACTCATTCCCAATCAGGTTGCCGGAGCGGATGAAATGCTCTGTCCCCCCGAAAAACTCAGAAAATACTTTGAATTCTATCCGGGAATACTTGCCAACACCAGGAAACTGATGAAGGAATGCAGCATCGATTTCGATTTCAGCACTGTCAAGAATAAAAAACTCTTTTCTGCAAGTGCTTACGACGACCGCCTGCTGCTTGAGAAACTCAGCATGGATGGCTTGTACTATCGCTACGGAAAAAAGGATAAAGAGGCGCTTCGCAGGGTAAAGCATGAACTGGAAATCATTGACAGGCTTGGGTTCTCTGCATACTTCCTGGTCACCTGGGACATTATCAGGTATACCATGAGCCGCGGATTCTACCACGTTGGAAGGGGCAGCGGAGCCAACAGCATTGTAGCCTATTGCCTTCGTATCACCGATGTGGACCCGATTGAGCTCAATCTTTACTTCGAACGCTTCCTCAACCCCAAACGAAGCAGTCCGCCCGATTTCGACATCGACTACTCCTGGAAGGACAGGGATGAAGTGTTCGACTATATCTTCAAGCGCTACGGACGTGAACACACAGCCCTGCTGGGAGCTACCAGCACCTTCAAGGGGAAATCCATACTCCGGGAACTGGGCAAGGTGTACGGACTTCCTAAGGAGGAAATCGACATACTGGTGGAAGAACCCAATAACCCGCTGAACAACAATGACATTGCCCGCCATATCATGAATGTGGGCGTAAGGATGACCGATTTCCCGAACATAAGAAGCATACATTCCGGAGGAGTTCTGGTATCAGAGGAACCGCTCACCTGCTATACCGCCCTCGACATGCCCCCAAAAGCTTTTCCCACCACACAATGGGATATGTACGTAGCCGAAGATCTAGGTTTTGAGAAACTTGACATTCTGAGCCAGAGAGGACTGGGGCATATCAGGGAATGTGCCGATATCATCCGCGAGAACAGGGGAATCAATATTGATGTGCACCGGGTTCAGGATTTCAAGAAGGATGAAAAGGTAAGGTCCCAGCTCCGGATCAGTGAAACCATAGGCTGCTTCTATATCGAGAGTCCAGCCATGAGGGGATTGCTCTCCAAGCTTAAATGCGACAACTACCTTACCCTGGTGGCAGCCAGCAGCATCATTCGTCCCGGTGTAGCACGCTCAGGGATGATGAAGGAGTACATCTGGCGGTTTCACAATCCTGATAAGTTCTCCTACATCCACCCCATTATGGAGGAGCAGCTGAATGAAACTTATGGGGTCATGGTATATCAGGAAGATGTGCTGAAAATATGCCATCATTTCGCCGGCATGGATCTGGCCGATGCCGATGTTCTGAGAAGGGCAATGAGCGGCAAGTTCAGGTCCAGGGTGGAGTTCCAGAAAATTGTCGATAAATTCTTCGATAACTGCAAGGAAAGAGGGTACCCCGATGAAATCACAAAGGAGGTCTGGAGGCAGATTGAATCCTTCGCAGGATACTCCTTTTCAAAGGCCCATTCGGCATCATTTGCAGTAGAAAGCTACCAGAGTCTCTACCTCAAAGCCCACTACCCCATTGAATTCATGGTGGCTGTAATCAATAATTTCGGAGGATTTTACCGGACGTGGGTCTATGTGAATGAAGCAAGAAGATGTGGAGCACAAATCGAACTTCCCTGCGTAAACCACAGCAGGTATACAACCTCACTCAGCGGGACCACCATCTGGCTGGGCTTTATTCACATTGCGAACCTGGAATCGCAGGTAGCTCAATCCATTCTTGATGAGAGAATCAGGGGCGGTGATTATGAGAGTCTGGAGGACTTCACCAACCGCATCAGCATCGGGCTTGAACAAGCCATAATCCTGATTCGCCTCAATGCCTTCAGGTTCACCGGAAAGACCAAGCAGCAACTGCTTTGGGAAGTCCATAACCTGCTTCGGAAAAGCACTCCCCCTCCTTCAACCGGGGCTTTATTTACTACCCTCGCACGTCGGTTTGAGCTTCCGGCTTTGGTGCGTTCCGACAGGGAAGATGCTTTTGACGAGATAGAACTGCTGGATTTCCCAGTCACCATGAGCTATTTCCAGTTGTTGCAAACCTCTTACCGGGGTGAATTGAATGCGCTGGAACTGCGCAATCGAATCGGACAGCAGGTAAGGATGCTGGGAATGCTGGTTACCATAAAATATGTGAGAACCATCAGGAATGAGATCATGAATTTCGGGACATTCTTTGATGTGCATGGCGAATTCTTTGATACGGTCCACTTCCCTCCCAGCCTTCAGAAATATCCTTTTAAGGGAAGGGGTGTTTACCTGATTCTCGGGAAAGTGGTTGAGGAATTTGGCTTCCCAAGCATAGAAGTTGAGAAACTCGCCAAGCTTCCATTAGTCAAGGATGAAAGATATCTGTAAAGCATCCTGTTAATTCACATAAAGTTTATGCCTGCATGTCGGAAAAGCATTTTCATTCCTAACTTTGAAATTCTGCCCGATTAACAGACTCATACTGTTAGTGTCCTTCCAACATCCATTCTGCTCTGAACAATTATTCACAATTAATCCTATTCCAATGAAATTCAAACTATTGATTCTGTTATTGTTAATGACATTAATCCGGGTTCAGGCCCAAACTGAGGGCAATTGGCAGCAAAGTGTTAAGCTTCCGCAATTCTACCTGGGAATGCAAACCGGTGTTGAAAGCTTTACCGGACTGTTTGGCGTTACCGCTGATTTCAGGGTCAGCAATAATTTCTTCGTTCATGCAGGGGCCGGCATCGGATCCTGGGGAAGCAAGCTAAGTGTCGGAATCAGGAATGAAAAAAAATATGAGAGCAGCATCGGGTACGGAATTTATCTGAGCCGGGCCAGTGGTTTAAAGAATTTTACAACAGAACTTGAAACCACAGCAGGCACCAAGAATGTGAATATGGACCTGCTCTCCGGCATGACTATAAATCCGGAAGTAAGCTATAAATGGGTTATGAAGAAAGGGAACCGATTCTTCATCGAAGTCGGCTATGCTGTGCCATTGCAGTCAAATCCATGGAAAATCCTTGATGGCTCAGTTCTCACGACTACAAGTACCCAGGTAATGAAAATTCTAAGTCCGGGTGGATTTTCGGCCGGAATGGGCTTTCAGTTTGCATTGTAGTTAGCGTACACTCTTAACACCATTGGATATCACCGGGCAGAATCCCTATTTTTGCCTGAATCAAAGATTTATGATTATGGTTAAACGCATTCTCACCGGGCTTGCATTCTTTGTTGCACTCTGGATGTCACTGGTCTCAAATACTGTTTATTCACAGGTAGCAAAGGGACACAACCTTCAATTCAATTCAATTCCCGACAATTGGGACAAGGGAATCCCCCTTGGGAATGGCATGCTGGGAGCTCTCGTTTGGCAGAAAAACGGAAAACTCCGCATTTCAATCGACAGGGCTGACCTTTGGGATATCCGGCCAACAAAGGAGATAGAAAAGTTCACCTACCAGTGGGCCTATGAGCACAAACTCAGCGGCGATTGGGATACTGTCTGGAAAGTAGCAGATGAGCCTTATGACAGGGATGCCGCTCCTACCAAAATCCCCGGAGCAGCTGTAGAATTCGAAATAAGCAATCTTGGAAGGGTCAGTTCCGTAAGTCTTGATATTAATTCAGCAATCTGTTCCATTCATTGGGCAAAGGGAATGTCCTTCCTTATTTGTGTTGATGCCACTAGAAATCTGATCTGGTATCGTTGGGAAGGTGTTTCTGTGAATCCTGAACTGATTCCTCCTGCCTATGCTTCTGCAAATACAGAAAAGGCTGCAAATGAAGTTGTGGAAGGACAGGATCTGAGACGGCTTGGCTATGCAAAAGGAACTGTTTTAATAAAGAAAAACAGGCTGCAATACGACCAAACATGCTGGGGACCATTAAAATATCAGGCTGCTGCAGGCTGGAAAGCCAATGAAAATTCATCCTATGGAATTTTCAGCATCAGTTCTCATTATTCTGACAGACCCAAAGCCACAAAGGCTGCAGCTCTCGTCAAAAAAGCCCTGAAGGAAACATTTGATGAAGGAATTGCTGCTCATAAGCAATGGTGGAAGCAATACTGGGAAAAGTCATCGATCAGCATTCCTGATCCTATGCTCGAAAAACAGTGGTACCTAGAGATGTATAAATTTGGATCTGCATCCAGAAATGGATCTCCTCCTATCTCTTTACAGGCTGTCTGGACCGCAGACAATGGTAAACTTCCGCCATGGAAAGGTGATTTCCACAATGATCTTAACACCCAACTAAGCTACTGGCCGGCATATTCATCCAATCACCTTGAGGAAGCAGCTGTATTTACCGATTGGCTCTGGGAAAATAAGCCCTATTTTGAATCCTATGCCAAAAGGGTATTTGGAACTGATGGAATAAATGTCCCGGGTGTAGCTACCTTAAGAGGCAAGGAAATGGGTGGCTGGCATATGTATGCAATGTCACCTACTGTCAGTTGCTGGTTGTCGCAGCACTTTTACTGGCAATGGAAATATTCCCAGGACAGAAAATTCCTTGAGGAAAGAGCTTATCCCTGGATCAAGGGAACGGCAACTCATATTGAGCAATTGATGAAACTCAAGAATGGAACGCTCAGCCTTCCTCTCAGCTCTAGTCCTGAATTTAACGATGGCGGCATAAAAGCATGGTTTCTGCAAATGACCAATTTTGATCGTTCATTATGCCTGTATACTTTTGCAAAGGCTGAAGAGTTGGCAAATGAGCTTAACCTTGATGCAGATGCAAGGCATTGGGAAGAAATCTCAAACCAGCTTCCTGAACTGCTCATTGATTTATCGGAAGGCCTCACAGTAGCACCGGATTTGCCCTATCATGAATCCCACAGGCATTTCTCACACCTTATGGCTATTTATCCGCTGGGATTATTGGATCCTGAAAAGGAATCCGATCTTCAAACCATGCAGAACAGTATGCGAAATCTTGAAAAGCAAGGAAGCGACTGGTGGTGTGGATACTCATTCAGCTGGCAGGCAAATCTTTATGCAAGAATGAAAGAAGGCGAAAATGCTGCCAGAGCCCTCAGCACATTCTCATCCTGTTTCTGCTCTCCTAACAGCTTTCACCTGAATGGGGATCAATGCAAGGCCGGACATAGTAAATTCACCTATGACCCATTTACACTTGAGGGGAACTTTGCTTTCGCTTCCGGACTGCAAGAGATGCTGCTTCAAAGCAACAACAGAAATATCCTGATCTTTCCTGCGATCCCCAAGGATTGGGCAGATGTGTCATTTACCAATCTAAGGGCTGAAGGAGCATTTCTTGTCTCAGCGGTCAGGAAAAATGGAAGGACTGAAGAAGTAAGAATCACTTCCGAAAAGGGAGGAATAATAAACCTCGAACTCCAATTCAAGACCTATGTTATTGAAATACAGGAAGGCGCAGGTGTAAAAACTCCCGGCAAGGATCGCATTACACTTCGCTTTGAGCCTAATGGAAGCATCGTAATAAAGAATGGATTTGAGTAAAGAGTTCGTACCTTTATTATGATTTTCCTGAACTCTTTGAATCTGGGAAATTATTGGAACCCGACTGCAGAAAATTTTCACGGCAATTCATATTATTTCCGGATTTATAGAGATTCCAGGCAAGAACCTGATTTCTGCAAGTCACAGAACAATGATAACGTAGTTTTCCTCTCACCTAATTCCTCCATGAAATGAAAGCCTATTTTTCAAAATTAATGACAACCGGGTTTGAAGAAACAATTCAGATAGTCACTGAAATCCTTAAGGAGCAAGGATTTGGCATTATTACTGAAATCGATGTAAAGGAAACTTTCAAAAAGAAAATAGATGTCAATTTCAGGCCATATAAAATCCTTGGTGCATGCAACCCGAACTTTGCATTCAAGGCCTTGTCAAAGGACGATAAGGTTGGAATCATGCTTCCATGCAATGTGATAGTGCAGCAGCACGAGAATGGAGAGGTTGAAGTTATGATCGTCAACCCGGAAATATCGGTTAAGGCGCTTAAGAATCCTGCTCTCGAAGATTTTGCATGTGAAGTGAGCGGTGTAATGAGGAAAGTAATTGCCAGGCTCTGATTCAGCCACGAAAAACTTCTCAATCGGACTTCAAACGGAAATCCTGATGAGTAGCTCTAATCTTCCCTAAAAGGAGAGCTTCATTGAAAAATTGAAGGTTCTTCCCTGCGCTTTATAGCCTGTGAAACTAGCCAGATCATGGCCGGAACCGTCATCTCCTCTGGTATAGGCCTGTTCATCAAATACATTCTGACAACAAGCCTGAAGAGAACAGGGCATCCGACTCAGCATAAAATCGTACGAAAGATATAAATCCAGCGTAGAATAGGACGGAAGTTTGAAAGGCTGGGAACGGTCTGATTCATTCGTCCTGTTAGCCGGATCAAAATTCGCATAAAGATTGTCGAAATATACCCAGTTGGCATCAAGCTCGAAATTATCAAGGAAAGAATAATTCAACGATAAGCCCAGTTGAGTTTGCGGTGCATCACCTACCATCAGTCCTTTTGTATAAATCCTTGAAGAATCAACCAGCACCTGATTGTCATTGTAGATACTGGCAGTAACATCATTCTGCCATTTCCAGTTGCCAACGGAAAGACAGGCTGAAGCCAGCAGGTTCTTGCGGACAGCCACTGTGATATCCCATTCAACTCCGGTATGCAGTGCATTCAGACCATTCACGAGGGAGCGGGTAAGTGAACTGTCTGCAAGCTGGATATTCTCCCTCGACAGCAAGGATTTATCCTTCCATTGTGTCAGGTAGGCGTTGACTCTCGAAGTTACCCTACCATTATTGTATTCAAACCCGGTTTCGGCAGCTGTTATCTTTTCATTCTTCAGATCCCTGGCAACTGCATTTGAATAGTTGACATATACAAACTTGAAATAGGGTTCCCGGCTGTAAAATCCAAGGTTGGCATAAAGCTTTCCATGTTTTCCGGTTTTCCTTCCCACCCCTGATTTCACATCAAATCCTTGTTTATTCACAATCTGACTATAGGGATCCTGCACATAATTGAACGGATCCTTGCGCTGATATCGGGTAGCTGAAACTGTAGACGCCAGAAAACTGCTCCACAATCCTGATTTGTATTCAATTTGTCCGAACAGATTCCCGTAATTAATGAGCGAAGAATTATCCACATTAATCACATCCCCTGCATGCTTTACCTGATTTCTGCCGGCGACCCCACTTATTGACCAGGCGTACAGCTCAATCCAGCTGTTTCCACCCATTAAATCATCAACTTCCTCATACAGCCTCGATTTGAAATTGCGGACATGAATCCCTGCAGTCAATTCCATCTTTGAATTAAGCTTGTACTTCAGCGAACTGAGAATTCCTGCCCAATAATGCTCTGCCTTGTAATTAGTAAGTATAATCTTTGAGTATCCACTCACCAGATTTCCGTTTGCGAGCTCAGTTACATCAGTGTGGTTATTTAACTGATATGCAGCATCATAATCAATCTGATTATTCTTTCTCAGATACCAAAGTGAGGGTCCGTAATTAAAGGATTCAGTGTATCTGCCACCCCCGGTACCGAATGAAACATAAGCAGAGGTTGCCAGGAATGCCTTCTCGGAAATATTCCAGTAATGATTCAGATTAATCTGCGGCTTATGATAAAAGTTCTCCTGAAGGTTTAAAATTTTCCCATTATACGTTCCCCAACTGGGATTATATCTGTTTCCATACTTCTCGTAATCTGAATTGCTCAGTCCGAAATTCATTTGTCCATGCCTCTCGGGAGAGCCCAATGCAGTTAGAGTTATTGAATGCTTGGGATTAAACTCATGGCTTACAGAAAGGAAATACGCCCATCCATCAACATAGGTTCCATCAGTATATCCGGGACCTCGAGTCCTTGAACCCAGAAAGGTAATTGCTGTTCCACTTTTGAGTCTTCCGGTAGAAAATTGCATAATATATCTCTGGTTTCCGTATGAACTCAGACTGCTCCTGATGGTTCCTCCGGGGCTTGATTGTGTGGCTTTAGTGATGATATTTACTGTTCCTCCAACTGAATTCATGGCAACCTTTGAAGCGCCGAGTCCTCTTTGCACCTGAATGGCTTCAGTGGCATCAGTAAGTCCTATCCAGTTCGACCAGTAAACCAATCCATTCTCCATGCTGCTTACCGGAACACCATTGAGGAGCAATGCAATATTTTCCTGCTGGAATCCCCTGATGGTCAGTCGGTCATCACCACTTCCGCCACCGGCTTTTGTAGCATAAACTCCGGGAGTCATTTTGAGGATTTCAGGGTAATCCTGATTTCCTGATTGCCTTTCAATCGTTTTTGAACTTATAGTGGAGACTGCAACAGGTATTCCCCGATCAGAAATATAGGAAGAAATGATATGTACCTCACCCAATCCAATGGATGTGGCTTCCAGGACAATACTCCCCAAATTCAGTTCCTCGCCGCTCTTCACAAGCACTTCCATTGATTTCTCCCGATAGGACACATGCCTGAAAATCAATTCTATTGAGCCTGATGAAGCCTGAATAATAAAACTTCCATTGGCATCACTAACTATTCCACTTGTTGTCCCCTTAATCCTAATTGACACGGCTGGAATAACCTGTCCGTTGGACTGATCCCGCACTACTCCCTTAACTTTTGAGTTCCCTGTTTCCTGAGCCGGAAGGTTCAGTGTAATCAATTGGATCAGGACGATCCACAGAATTGTAAACTTTTTCATCTTCCTCAATCTATACTTTTCCTTTAAAAACGGGCATAAAAAAACCCTGTGATTACTCAGGGCAGAGGAGTGAACAGGAATATCCAACGCAAGCAATGGGGATAGCTGCCTATCCACACTACCAACATGGTCATCCTTCTTCCATCCAGACTTTACTGTCGGTACCGGAATTCAACCGGTTCAGTCCTGTGGTTTACTACAGGAGTCGCGGACTATACCGCCGGTCGGGAATTGCACCCTGCCCTGAAGAATGTAGTTGTTAATCAATTAACAACCAGAAGCCGCAAAATTAGGGATATTTCATTGTAAACCTAATTCTTGTCAAAAAAAATTTCTGGTCGTCAAAACGATTGTTAGCATTAACGAATCTGATAATGAATTGTTCGATTTGGGAATTTCAGATACCCGAATCGCCTCGACTGTCAGTAAAAATGATCCAGGGACAGTTGATTTATTGATTTCTGTCCTCAATAGTCTTTCCCCTATGCAGGTATAGGACTTCCGGACAATCCTTTAGATCCTCATTGGCATATATCATTAATAACTGTTTGCAGATTTGCGATGGGCTGGATATTTAGCACGAATGTTTACGCGGAGAACTGAACTTTCAGCATACATAAGACTGTCTGAGGAACATTAAACCCACCTATTGCAAATATGATGTTATCGGCTGGCATTTTGTGTTTTCAGATTTTCAATGAGAATTCTAATGCCATCTTTAGGTGCTGTGGATACGATTCCAAATCGTTTCTCAAATTTTGTGCTGTCGAAAACATAATCTTGTTCATATTGGTAAATCATTTCCGGAAACTCTTTCATTATCGGAATAAACAATCCAAGTATTTTGATCAGCCAAACAGGTACAGTTTGAATTTTAGCATCTACATTGAGTTCATTTGCAATTAACTGAATCCATTGGAGATTCGTTAACTTTTCTTTGGTTGTCGGAACATGCCATACTTGATTATAAGCATCTGTCGTATTTCCAAGTAAGGCTGTTGCTTTAGCTGCATCTGGGGTGTAGGTATAGGTGTGAATTTTATGCATATTGCCAAAAGCTTGTGCTTTTTTGCCCTTCATAAGGTTATCAACAACCATCATATTTAAAGCACTATTTTTATTGTCAGGGCCATAAAAATCAGCCGAACGGGCTATAAGAGCTGTTAGAGTTTTCTTCTCCACTTCGTTCATAATCATTTCGTGAAGTTGTTGTCTTACCTCACCTTTTTTGCTGCAAGCTTGAATAGGCGAAGCTTCAGTCATGTGTGGCATAGCAGACTTAGGATACATATATACATTATCAAAAAAAACAAGTTTGGCATTATGCGTTTTACAGGCATCAATTACTGCTTTCATAAATTCAGGCCAAACCTTTTGCCAAACACTTAGTTTGTATTCAAACCCAACAACAACATACACCACTTCACTTCCCGCTACTGCTTTATCAATTTGGCTCAAATCGTTTAAATCAATAGGGCAAAGTTCATCTGTTTCATTTACCTTTTTGGGGTTTCTACTTACCAATCGTATTTGGTTTGTATAATTCTTTAATTCCTTGGCTAATGTTATGCCTATTGCTCCTCCTGATCCTAGTATAGTTTGCATATTGAATATATTATTGTTTAAACTATTTTGTTATTGATTTAGATTGCCTGTGTCTGCTTGCTGATAACTAATTTATATATAACAACTAAAAAAATAATCCATGCTCCTTCCCCAGAATCAGGGTACTCCCCTTTTTAGGCTCTTCATCGGGGTTGAGCTGGTTAAATTTGGACAAATACTTTAGTTTGATTCCGTAGAATTGTGCAATTGAATACAGGGTTTCATTTTCCTTTACCAGATGCTTCATCGCAGGACTGCTTTTCTTCTTTGGCTCAAGGTAAATAATCTGTCCGGGCTGAATGGGATCATCCTTATCCATATCATTCTCCCTTGCGAGCTGCGATGAATAGACAAGAAATTCCTTTGCCAGGGATGTCCAGGTATCTTCCTTTCCAGCCAATATTAAAGGAATGCCGTTGTTTGTATAAACTGTTCTGCCTGATGATGTTTTCCTTAGTACTTCAAATTGCTGCGATCCCGGGTAAGTGTACCCTGACTTGAACAGCAAACTCCCGTTTTTGCTAAGGATGTCTGATTTGAGGGAAAGATCAGGTTGTTTGAATTTCGCAACCATCTCCTCCTCTACTGGTACATTTGCTCCCGGATGGTCAAAACGATCGAGACGGTAGTTTTCAATGATTCGAATCAGCAATTTTGGATAATCCGGATTTGTGGCATATCCTGCCTGCTTCAGGCCCATTGCCCAACCGGTATAATCATCAGAATCAAGGGAGAAAAGGGCCTCATACCGTTTCCTGTTCTTCAGAAAGAGGGAATGATCCCTGAAAGAAGAATCGGCATTGGTATATTTCCTGAAACATTCCTGCTTTTCATCATCATCATAAAAAAACGTTTCACCTGTCCAGTCCTTATGACATTTAATACCAAAATGATTGTTTGCCTCGGTAGCCAAAGGACTCTTTCCGCAGTTGCTTTCAAGCAGTCCCTGAGCCAATGTTATGCTCGCCGGAATACGATACTCCACCATCTCCTCCACTGCAATTGTCTTGTACCTGTCAATGTAAGCAAGGTAGTCCGGATTAAGGGCATTTTGCGAAAAAACTGCTCCTGAAACCAAAATCAGGAAAACTGAGAGGAAATATTTAGTCGGGAATTTTGCCTCAATTGACATCTTTTCGCATGTTTTATATGTAAAGGTAATCAATCGTTTTATGGAAGGCAGATGTATCAAGAGTTTCAAAATTATTTTAATTTTTTAATATTTATTTTAAAGAAATGTACTTTACCGCGCATACTTATTATATATTTGCATCATCAAACTCGTAGTTACTAACATTTTTTAGAAACACTTGTATTTACAAAATAACTCTTTGACAGACCTTACAAAGAGTTAGAGGTTTTCTGGTTAATATTTGGTTAATATTTGGTTCAATAAACCCTGTCGATGACAGGGTTTATTGTTTTTATTGCCAAAGACTCAATTGCATCGAATAACTTAGTCGGTGATAGGGAGTTAGTCCATGCTCAGCAATTGCTCTCCTGTGCTTCACTGTAGGATACCCCATATTGGACTCCCATCCATAAACGGGAAATTGAGTTGATAATTGCTTCATATAAGCATCCCGTTCCGTTTTTGCCAGTACCGATGCAGCAGCAATGGACATGAAAATCCCATCTCCTTTTATAATACAATGATGCTGGAGTTCAGGATAAGGATGAAAACGATTCCCATCTATCAATAACAATTGCGGACGAACTTCCAGCTTATCAACGGCCAGGTGCATGGCTTTAAAGGATGCATTCAGGATATTGATCTTATCGATCTCCACATTATCAACAAATGCGATGGAATAGGCAATTGCATCCCTGATAATCTCAATTCGAAGCTTGTCGCGCTGCTTTTCAGTCAGCTTTTTTGAATCGTTTAGAGCAGGATTGGAATAATCGGCAGGCAGAATCACTGCTGCCGCAACCACAGGTCCGGCAAGACATCCCCTACCGGCTTCATCACAGCCGGCTTCAGGTTTACCACTGCCAAAACTGCTCTGCAACATAACTAAAGGATAATTCGCAATGCCAGAAGGAACAGAATGAAAGCCAGGTAGAACATATCCTGGATAATGCTTTTCTTAACAAGGCCAATATTGGCTGCCATAAAGAATGCAAGCGGGAAAAAGAACAGCTGATGGCTTTCTTCTACCGGAGCTCCGGAAATTAATATCAGCACCAGAACCGAAAGTGTGAAATTAACCATCACAAAGGTCTTTTTTCGGATAGAGATCAACTTGTCCTGGGTTCTGTTCACTACGCCAAAGCCTGCAGCCAGCAGCACAAGCAGCATAAAGATAAGCCATGCATAATCAATGCCGGTAAGATGCTGAAGCCTCAGTCCGGGGTCTTCAATGGAATGTATGATCTGAGCCAGGCCTTTCTCAAAACTATTCGACAAGTAATACCAGCTTAGCAGATAAATCACAGGCAACAGAAACCCTGTAAATGCTATGACCCATTCCCTGTAGGAAGTTATCCGAAAAGTCACGAACGACATTAATACCATCAACAGCAGGTATACAGAGGGGAAATAGAAAAGTGAAGCCAATCCTATATTAAATGATGCTGTAAAAACCTGACGATAAGGATCCTGCTGTCCATACATATTCATCAGTGTATAAACAGCAATCAGTATCAGCACAGCTGCCGGAAGAATGGGATGCAATAATAAAAGCTTGCTATTCCAGCTCAATAATACAATTAGCATTGTTGCCGGAAGGATATTCTCACGCGAAATAAGGTCCGCAGAATAGGTAATCAGATTCAATATAAGACAGAGGGAAAGCGTCAAAACTAAAGCCAGAATCACTGACAAGGTTGGTGAAGTGCTTAGCCATCCTGCCAACAAAGTATACAGCGGGCCTTCCGATACGGTTCTTACCGGTACCAGAGCATGTGCCAGTCCTTCCGTCCAAAGCAAACTTGCAAGAGCCAGAAATGCAATCAATTGAATAAAAAGTCCGCTGGTCGAAAGGCGTCTTAGCATATATTATTTTACAATTTTCTATCCGGTAATTTACAAGTCAAAGCCTATATCACGTCTGAAATTGTTTCCTTCGAAACTAATCTTTTGCAGCGACTCATAGGTTAATTTGAGTGCTTCAGCCTTGGTATCGGCAAGCGATGTTACTGCCAGCACCCTTCCTCCTGATGTAACCACTTTTCCAGATTGTTCATCAAATTTTGTCCCGGCATGAAAGAGAAGACTGTTTTCTATTCCATCCTTTAAGCTGATTTCCTTGCCTTTCTCATAATCATTCGGATAACCCGCTGAAACCATCATTACACAAGCCGCTGTTCTGGCATCGGCCTCGATCTGAGTTTCTGCCAGCCTGCCTTCTGAAAGATTGAAGAAGACTTCAACCAAATCACTCTTTATCCTTGGGAAAACCGATTCTGATTCAGGGTCGCCCATCCTTACATTATATTCAATCACAACAGGATCTCCACTCACATTCATAAGTCCTGCAAAAACAAAACCTGAATATGGAATTCCATCCTTCTGCAAGCCTCTGATCGTTGGATCAACAATTCGATCCATTACCTTCTTCATAAAGTCTTCATCGGCAAAGGGAACCGGGGAAATTGAACCCATTCCTCCAGTATTGGGACCTGAATCCCCTTCTCCTATCCTCTTGTAGTCTTTAGCTTCCGGCAATAAAAGAGCAGTCTTGCCATCAGTCAGGAAAAACACCGATAGCTCTATTCCCTGAAGGAATTCTTCAATCACAACAGTAGCTGAAGCATCACCAAACCTACCGTTAAGCATCATCTCCAGTTCTTCCCTGGCAGTTGCAATTTCATTGCAGATAATCACTCCTTTGCCGGCTGCAAGTCCGTCAGCCTTAAGAACATAGGGTGGTTTTAGTGTATCCAGAAATTCATAAGCCTTATTGAGTGTATCCCTCGTAAAAGACTGATATGCAGCAGTTGGAATTCCATGCTTCTGCATAAAAGCCTTTGCAAAATCCTTGCTCCCTTCAAGTTGCGCACCGGCTTTTCCCGGACCAACAACATGGATATGAGCAGTGTATGGGTCATTCCTGAAATAATCGGCTATTCCCTTTACCAGAGGCTCTTCCGGACCAACCACAATCATGTCGATTTGATTCTCCAATACAAAACCACGAATAGCAGGAAAGTCATTTATTCCGAGGGAAACATTGGTTCCAACTTCCCGGGTTCCGGCATTTCCGGGAGCAATAAACAATTTCCCAAGCAATGGACTTTGAGCCATCTTCCATGCCATCGCATGTTCACGTCCGCCGGATCCAAGAAGAAGAATATTCTTTTTATTCATGTTTGTTTCGATAATAAGGACTGATGCCGGGGACTATTGAATATTAAGCTTGCCAATAATGTCATTTACTGAAGAAAACTTATGCCTGATCAGGTAGTCTTCTATTCCGTCAATGATTTTCACACAGACTGCAGGGTCAATAAAGTTGGCAGTTCCAACCTGAATGGCGGTGGCACCTGCAAGCAGAAACTCAATGGCATCGCTTGCATTCGAAATACCACCCATTCCAATAACCGGAATTTTAACGGCATTGGCAACCGGCCATACCATCCTGAGTGCAACAGGCTTAACAGCAGGGCCCGAGAGTCCGCCGGTAATTGTTGACAGCATTGGTTTTCTCTTCTCTATATCAATTGCCATCCCCAGCAGGGTGTTAATCAGGGAGACAGAATCTGCGCCCTCATCTTCAACGGCCCTGGCGATCTCGGCAATGTTTGTAACGTTTGGTGAGAGCTTAACAATCAGGGTTTTGGAATAAACCTCCCTAACAGCTTTAGTTACAGAGGCTGCCATCGGACATGAAGTCCCGAAAGCCATGCCCCCTTCCTTCACATTCGGACAGGAAATATTCAGTTCAATTCCGGATATTTTTTCAAGAGGCAGCAGTTTTTCAGCAACTTCCATATACCCTTCAACAGTTGAATCAGAGACATTTACAATGACCTCAGTGGTATAATCTTTGATTTTAGGATAAATATTCTGAATGAAGTAATCCACTCCCTTATTCTGAAGTCCAACGGAATTAAGCATTCCCATTGGAGTTTCAGCCATTCTCGGATATCGGTTCCCATCGCGGTTTTTGGAAGTACAAGCTTTGGTAAGAATCCCTCCCAATAAATTCACATCCATAAAATCCTCAAATTCAGGACCATAACCAAAGGTCCCGGAGGCTGTCATTACAGGGTTCTTAAGGTTCAGATTATGAACTTTTACCGATAAGTCCGGTTTGATTATGCTATCGCTCATTGTGGCCAAATTACCATTATTAGGCAGTCAAGGATAAATCCAGGTATTTGAAATTCAGTTTATTGCCATGCTTTCAGATCGCGGGTATTAAATACCGGACCTTCCACACAAGATGTTTTATTGCCTTCATTGGTTTCTACTATGCAACAGAGGCAGGCTCCGATACCGCATGCCATCAGATTTTCGAGAGAAACTTCACAATCGATGCCTTTTGATTTAGCAAGATTTGAAACAGCCCTCATCATAGGATCAGGTCCGCAGGCATAAATCTTACTAAATGGAAGATTCTCGCCTGAGAACAGACTATGCTGGGTTACCATTCCCTTTTCTCCCAGGGAACCATCATCAGTTGTGATGTGAACATTACCAAATTCACGGTAAAGGTTCGGTTCGATAATATCTTTAGAGGTTCTGCCGCCAATCAGAACATCCACCTTCTTTCCAAGATCATGAAGTCGTTTGGCAAGCATATACATTGGAGCTATTCCAACACCACCCCCGATTAGCAGGGCATGATCACCTTCAGGCATTTCAAACGAATTTCCAAGGGGATAAATAAGATTGAGAGTATCTCCGGCTGACAATTTCATAAGTGCTGCAGTTCCGATTCCTGCAACCTTGATCATCAGAGCCATTCGATTGAGTTGCTCATCGACATGGTAAACTGAAAATGGCCTGCGAAGATAGGTTGCAGGTGAATGTTCAACCAAAGCCTGAACGAATTGTCCGGGTAAAATTTCCGGCATTTTTTCAGGACAATCAAGATAAAGGACAAAATAATCATTGGAAAGATGATCATTTTGGTAGACCCGGAAATCGTGAATAGTTCTTTTCATTAAGAATGCTTTCTGTTGTGCTAAAATAGCTAAAAAAAAGTCCGCCAAATGACGGACAATGTATTATTCAGCGGCGGCTTGATCTAATGCAGAGCCGGGCGATTCGTTTTCAGCTGCAGCTGCTTCTTCAGCAGGTTCAGAGAAATCGGTTACTCCATTCTTAAGCAGAAGGTTATACCAGCCTGCTATTTTACGCATATGGGAAAGGTAAAAGCGTTCCTTGTCGTAGTTGGCAACAACTGATTCGAAAAATTCTACAATTTGTTTATCTGTTGCCTTTGAATCTGGTGCTTCCTGATCTGCATACTTCTCCCTGATCAGTCTGAAGACTTCCCTTAATGGCATATCTTCAGTATCAGTATAGATGCTGATTTCACCAAGAGCAGAAATTTTATCGCTTGCAAAAGCCTGGAATCGCTTGTTATCAATCAGAGATTCAACAATGATGCCTGTTTTCGACTGTGCTACGTTACGATAAAGCCCGGGTTTCCCGGAAATTGACATAATGTCTTTCAAATCCATAATCACTTTAAATTTTTTGCAAAAGTATAAAAAGCATTGTTCCCATCATAGGTAACAATGCAAAGCATTTTTTATTGCTGTTTTAAAGTTTGAATCGGCCAGTATAGTTTTCAGGACTGATCTTATGCAGTTCCTTTTTAATGGCTGAGTTAACGTTAAGTCCTTCGATGAAGTCGTAAATTGACTGCTGAGTGATTTTGGAATTCGTCCGGGTAAGCTCCTTGAGAGTTTCATAGGGCTTGGGGAAGCCTTCCCTTCTCAGAATAGTCTGAATGGCTTCTGCAACCACTGCCCAATTTTCATTCAGGTCGGCATGCAGCTTTTCTTCATTGAGGATCAGCTTATCCAGTCCTTTAATAATGGAGCGGAGTGCTATGAATGAATGGGCGATCGGAACGCCGATATTTCTGGTAACGGTCGAATCAGTAAGGTCTCTTTGAAGGCGCGACACCGGCAATTTAGCTGAGAGGTGCTCAAGTAGTGCATTTGCCATTCCCAGATTACCTTCAGCATTTTCGAAATCTATAGGATTCACTTTATGAGGCATGGCAGATGAACCAACTTCACCCGGTTTGATCTTCTGCTTGAAATAATCCATGGAGATGTAGCTCCATAAATCACGGCTAAGGTCAATAAGTATGGAATTAATCCGCTTCATGGCATCAAAGGTGGCAGCCATGTCGTCATAATGCTCAATCTGAGTGGTAGTCCTCTGCCTTTCAAGTCCAAGATGATTCTTTACAAAATCATCAGCAAACTCAATCCAATCGATTTCAGGATAAGCAACATAATGAGCATTCAGATTTCCGGTTGCTCCACCAAACTTAGCAGTAACAGGCACAGCCTTTAGAAGCTTAATCTGAGCTTTTAATCTTTCGGCAAAAACAAATATCTCTTTACCCAGAATGGTTGGAGATGCAGGCTGACCATGAGTTCGTGCAAGCATTGGAATTTTCTTCCAGTCTTTTGCCCTTTTGGTCAGTTTGGAGAGAAGATCCTCATACTGAGGAATCATCACCTCATTCATTGCAAGGTTGAAGGAATAAGGGATAGCGGTATTGTTGATATCCTGTGAAGTAAGTCCGAAATGAATAAACTCCTTATACTTTCCAAGGCCCATTTTTTCAAACCTCTTTTTAAGGTAGTATTCAATAGCCTTCACATCGTGATTGGTGATGAGTTCAATCTCCTTGACTTCAAGAGCATCGTTAAAGGTAAAATCCTTACAGAGGGAACGCAGTTCATAAATCCGTTTTCTGTCAATATCCTTTAATTGAGGTAAAGGCAAATCACAGAGTGCAATAAAGTATTCCACTTCAACAAAAACCCTGTAGTTGATAAGGGCAGCTTCACTGAAATAATAACTCAGGCGTTCAACCTGTTTGCGATACCTGCCATCTACTGGTGAGATAGCGTTGATCATCGTCAGTTCCATAAGAATTCAATTTTCGGCTGTCAAAAGTATGAAATCCACATCCAGAATAACCAACTGAATTGCAAAGATTTCTAAAAATTAATGTTGATAAATCATTTATCAGAAGCGGAATCCCCGCTGATAGCGTATACATTGCAAAATCAAAACACTGTGAAAAAGTTAGAATCCAAGCGATTCATTGACTATAAATACTGAAAAATCAGTAAGAGAAGGTTTTTTTCTAAGTATCAGGTAAGCGTTGCAACCTCTTGTAGGCAGGTTGCAATCGCAGCAATACCCTTCGCGTGTGCAGGGATTTGGTCTGTTAAGCCGCTTCAGGTTTATAGGTGCAGCTTTGCTCTTAATACGTTCCCAAGCCTGATTTTCGTCAGTACAGAGCTTGTTCACACCTGCAAGCACAATAACCCTGGCTGGTCCGAAGGTCATGGCAGCAATCCTGTTGCCGTTTCCATCCACATTGAATAATTCACCCTGCAGGGTAATGGCGTTGCTGCTGCACAGGAATACATCACATGTCTGCTGCTTTCTCATTACCTGCATCTTCTGTTCAGGATTCAGGGAAGCATCATTATGATCCAGAATCTCACAACCCATCTCAATTAACAGTTCCTTAAGTCCTGATTGCCGGATCGACTGGGAACCGCCAAATCCAACTGACATACCAGGCTTTATAAACTGCAATACTATTTCAACCGCCTCATTCATGCTTTCAAAGAAACCGGCATCAAAGTGATTCTTTCGAAGTGCTTCCACAGTTTTTTGTGCAATAGTACGGGCATGCCATAGATTTAATTCATCCACAAACTGATCGGCGTCTGATTTCATAGGATAGTGTTATAAAGTCAAATATAGGTTTTTATAAAGGTCTTCCTTTTCCTTGCTGCGAATATCTTACTTTTATCGGCAAAATCACCTCCAGATGCATGAACTTATTTTCAGGCAGTTTCCGGGATTAACGGACAGGCAGCAAAATCAGGTTAAACAGATGTTTGATCTTTATCTTCACTGGAATCAGCAAATCAATGTGATTTCCAGGAAAGACATGGACAATTTCTATGAAAGGCATGTGCTGCATTCACTCGGAATTGCCAAGGCAATGATGTTCGAACCAGGCACCGAAGTGCTGGATGTAGGCACGGGTGGAGGATTTCCGGGCATACCTCTTGCAATTCTGTTTCCTGAAGTTCAGTTTACCCTGGCTGATTCCATTGGTAAAAAAATCAAGGTAGTACAGGCTGTTGCCGAAGCCCTTGAACTTAAGAATGTAGAAGCCTTTTACGGCCGGGCCGAATCCGTTCCTTCAAGCTTTCACTTTATTGTCAGCAGGGCGGTGACCACCTTACCGGAATTTATGAGCTGGACACGCAACAAGATTAAAAAGGAGTCATTCAACAGGCTTCCAAATGGCATACTTTATCTCAAGGGTGGTGACCTGAGCCAGGAAATCGCTGAAGTGAGCAATCCTGTCCGCTTATTCAATCTTTCAGACTATTTTGAGGAAGAATTCTTCCTGACGAAGAAAGTAGTTTATGTGAATTGTGCCTCAAAAACACAAAAAAAGCCGTAACCCAAGGGTCACGGCTGTTAGTCAGACGATTGTTAATTTCCTCCCGTAAGAAGGTATATTTTAAGAAGTTACTCCTATAGAGCGGCTTATTCTTCTTTAGTCTCGTTTTGTTTTTTCCGGCTGGTAATTGAATGAACACCATAGCCAATTACAAGGGCTACCAATATCCAGGCACCATCACCAATCGGAGATTCACCCATAGGGCCTCTGTTTCCGCTTCCACCCTTTTCACCCGGAGGTGGCGGAGGAGGAATTGTTTGTGCCGAAGCACTGTCAATAAACAAAGAACTCATCTGTAGAGCCAGTACTACCAGCAGTATGAGCCATTTCGTTTTAATTTTCATTTCGTTTTGTTTTAGCCGACAAGCAATTAATCTTAATTGAGATACAAATTCTATACTTGATACTATTCAGAAAACTACTTTTTACAGGCGTTTTCCGATCCCGATCATCAGCAAGGTTTATAAAGTTGTCCCCATTTAATGATCTGCTTTCACTTGTTAATATTCATTCAGGGAAAAAGTAATAGGAGTAATGAAAAAAAGTTTAACATTTATTTCATCTCAGGATTGTATCAGATTCTTCCTGCCTAAATGCCATACCATTGAAGGGTTTACCCATCCATTGAAATGAAAAACTTTATAATAAGCTGGCAGACAGACTGAAATAATAATTTGCTTTTAGGATAGTTTAACATCCTGAGAAAACTCCTTTTTTATACTTTTGAAGTGAGTAGTGCAAAACTGCATTTCAAACTGTCGTTATTAACTTCTCTGTCTGATAATTTATCTTGTTTAAGTGCCAGATATTATTTCAGAAATCCACCCAACAAACTGTAATACAAAATTTTAACAGCATTAGAATCACTCAAAATCATTTATTAAACCATACATTGTAATGAATAAAGACATTTTCAACCTTGAGCCAAAGGCAGTTTGGAAAAATTTCCATAGCCTTACACAAATTCCCCGTCCCTCACATCATGAAGATCGCATTCAGCAGTTTATGCTGGAATTCGGCAAGAACCTTGGGTTAGAATCATTCCGTGATGAAACCGGCAATATCATTATCCGCAAGCCCGCAACTCCGGGAATGGAAAATCGCAAGGGCATAGTTTTGCAAACCCACCTTGACATGGTTCCCCAGAAGAATAGTGACAAGGATCATGATTTTGCCAAAGACCCTATTGAAGCCTATGTTGATGGTGATTGGGTAACAGCTAATGGCACAACTCTGGGCGCTGACAATGGAATGGGTGTAGCAGCTACCATGGCAGTTCTGGAATCAAAGGATATCAAGCACGGAGCTATTGAAGCCCTGTTTACCTGTGATGAAGAAACTGGTATGACCGGGGCTTTCGGATTGCAGCCGGGGATGCTGAAGGGTGATATTCTCCTGAACCTCGACTCAGAGGATGAAGGTGAATTATATGTTGGATGCGCCGGCGGGACCAATGCTAACGTTAGTTTCCCTTACAAGGAAGAAGCCGTTCCTGCAGGATCCATTGCTTACAAACTATCGATTACCGGTCTCAAGGGTGGTCACTCAGGACTGGAAATTATCCTTCAGAGGGGAAACAGCAACAAGCTGATGAACCGCTATCTTAAACATGCCACAAGAAAGCATGACGTTCGTCTTTCATGGATTGATGGCGGTAGTTTAAGGAATGCAATTCCAAGGGAATCCTTTGCAATTGTTACGTTACCAGCTGCCAATGAAGCCAAATTCATTGAATGCCAGAAGGAATATGCTGCCATGTATACAAAAGAGTATGCAAGTGTTGAGCCTGACTTCAAATTTGTAATGGAAAAGGTTGAACTGCCAGCTACAGTTATTGATGCAGAAACTCTGTCACGCGTTTACAGGTCAATTCAGGCTTGTCCGAATGGAGTTATCCGCATGAGCGACGATATGAAGGGATTGGTAGAGACATCAACCAATCTTGCCAGCGTAAAAATGTCAAACGGCAATATAAATATTCAGTGCCTGCTCCGCTCATCAGTTGATTCAGCCCAGGAAGACCTTGGTGATATGATTGTAAGTGTATTCGAACTTGCAGGTGCAAATGTAAATCTCGACGGACAATATCCGGGATGGAAGCCAAATATGAATTCAGCGATTCTGAATACCATGCAGGATGTTTATAAGAAACTTTATGGCGTTATTCCTGAAATCAAGGCTATTCACGCAGGTCTTGAGTGCGGACTTCTTGGCGGTGTTTATCCAAACTGGGATATGATTTCCTTTGGACCAACTATCCGCTATCCACACTCCCCGGATGAAAAAGTGCATATTGCTTCAGTTGGAAAATTCTGGGCTTACCTGGTTTCCACACTGGAAAATGCACCGGTGAAATAATTGCAAATAGTTCTTTCACAAACTTTTCCAAGCCTCTCCTATTTTTTTTCAGGGAGAGGCTATTTTTTTTAGCTTAAGTCTTGGATATATCCCATCTTTTCATACCTTTGCACCCCTAAAATAACGAATCATGAAGAGGACTTTTCAACCATCGAACAGGAAAAGGAAAAATAAACACGGATTCAGGTCAAGAATGGAGACCGTTAACGGCCGCAAGGTTTTGGCTGCCCGCAGAGCAAAAGGAAGAAAGAAACTGACTGTTTCCGACGAAGGTAAATAATCATACCCAGTGAACATTATACTTTTGTTCACTTCCGATAAAGCATTCTACACAGGAGGAGGCCTATGCCTGCCTCCTTTTGTTTATACCCTGACGCATAGCTTCACATTTTAGTTCTTCGATTCCGGAAACAGTGGCAGAGCATCATAATCGCAAGAAGGTACTGGTTATCTCCTATTACTGGCCCCCCAGTGGTGGCTCAGGGGTTCAGAGATGGCTGAAACTTGTAAAATACCTTCATGAATATGGTTGGGAGCCAGTTGTTTATACTCCTGAGAATCCGGAATATCCGGCAATTGACGAGTCCTTTATTAAGGATATCCTTCCTGAACAGAGAGTTGTAAAAAAGCCTATCTGGGAGCCTTATGGCTTTTACAAGAAACTTGTTGGACTTAAAAAGGATGACCGGATAAATGTGGGCTTCCTGAAGGAAAAAAAGAAAAGCAGGTTTACTGAATCTATCTCAGTATGGCTAAGAGGAAATATTTTCATCCCGGATGCACGCAGATTCTGGATCCGCCCCTCCATTAAATTCCTGACCAATCTTTGCAGATCTGAGCATTTTGATGCCATTATCACAACAGGTCCGCCACATTCGATGCATCTTATCGGATTGGGAGTAAGCAAAGCAACTGGAATTCCCTGGCTGGCAGATTTCTGTGATCCCTGGACCGGAATTGATTTCTATGACCAGCTAAAACTCACGGCTCTTGCTGATAAACGGCATCATAGGCTTGAAAAAAGGGTTCTTGAGAATGCAGATGCTGTTTCTGTCGTTACCCCGAACATGCTGGAAGAGTTTCAGCAGATACACTCACGCAATTATAATGTAGTGCTGAACGGATTTGATGCAGCCGATATTAAGGACATTAAACCATCAGAGCTGGATGAAAAATTCAGCATCGGGCATATCGGCAGTCTTGTTCCCTCCAGGAATCCCCATGTACTCTGGAAAGCGCTGTCTTCCATTGTGGCCGAAACTCCGGAATTTGCCAAAGACCTGGAAATTAAATTGGTCGGCAAGGTTGACTTTTCGGTTCTGGAAGATATTGAACTGTCAGGACTAACCGGCAACCTTCACAAGGATGATTACCTGCCTCATCAGGATGCAATCCGGGAATCCCAATCCTCACAGGTTCTGCTACTGCTCATTAACCGAACCCAGAACGCCAGGGGAATACTCACGGGAAAACTTTTCGAATATCTTGCATCCAGAAGACCAATACTCTGCATTGGTCCGACTGACGGAGACGCTGCGGAAATCCTGCAGAAAAGCCAGGCAGGGAAAGTATGCGACTACGAAGATGTTGAAGCTTGCAAACAGCTTGTTATGGACTACTACCAAAAATTCAAAAATGGGGAACTGTTCATCCCTGCCAATTCAATCGAGCTCTACACATGGAAACATCTCGCTTCTGATGTGAGTGACATATTAAAGGAGATGGTTTCACATAAGGAAAAAGCTGTTCGGAGATAATTAATCACAGTACTGAATATCAATTCATTAGTTGATATTTTAACTAATTTTAAGGTTTGTCAAACGTCAACAAACCTGTGTGCAATCAGGAAATTCTCTTATTTTAGCTTCATAATTACAGAAAGTGGTGCATCAATATATATATGAGTCTTCATTAACCGGTGCTTTCCGGTTCCTGCTCATCATGCTGATCATCTACTTCATTTATTCTTTTGTAGTCAGATATCTCATTCCTGCTGCAATAAGGAATACGATGAAGAATTTTCAGCAAAACTATAATCCACCCCATCAAAATCAGGATTCTCAAAAACGACCTGAAGGTGAGGTCAGCATACATTATGTTGATAAGGAAAACATTAAGGGCAAAACTGAGCAGGATGGTGAATATGTTGATTATGAGGAAGTGAAGTAGACGTTCCGTAATTTTCGGACCAGAAAAGCTCCTCTGAAAACAGTCCTTTCCCTCAGAGATATTAAATCAGAACTGAACAACACGAATAATAAAATCCAATTCAAATGTCCGGATTAAAATTGAAAAATTACCTGGTATACCTTGTGGCAGTAGTGATCTTTGTCGCCCTGACCCTGGCATATTTCACACCATTGCTCGAAGGCAAGAAAATGGAGCAATCAGACGTAACCCATTGGAAGGGGATGTCGAAAGAGATCATTGATTACAGGGCCAAGACCGGTCAGGAAGCCTTATGGACCAACTCAATGTTCGGAGGAATGCCTGCTTACCAGATTTCCGTCATTTATGAAGGCAACCTGATGAGGTATGTGGACCAGATTTTTCAGCTATATCTCCCCCACCCTGCCGGACTGGTTTTCCTTTACATGATTGGATTCTTCCTGTTGCTGCTGGTACTCGGTGTTGATATCTGGATGGCAGTTGCCGGGGCTGTTGCCTTTGCATTTTCGTCCTACCTGTTTATAATTATAGAGGTAGGTCATGTCAGCAAGGCTCACGCTATCGGATACATGGCCCCGGTTATAGCTGGTATAATACTCACCTATCGCGGAAAGTATCTGCTTGGAGGGGCATTGTCAGCTCTATTCCTGGCCCTTGAATTGTATACGAACCATATTCAGATCACTTACTATCTGGCCTTGGTCGTGCTTCTCCTGGTAATTTCAGAATTCATTTTCAGCCTAAGGGAAAAGAGATTACCTGGCTTTGTAAAAGCTTCTGCTGTTCTTGCAGTAGCCGCCTTGTTAGCAGTAGGACCTTCGTTTTCAAGTCTTTGGGCAACCTATGAATATGGCAAAGAAACCATTCGTGGCAAATCAGAACTTACAACAGAGAAAGGCAATCGCACCAGCGGTCTTGACAAGGACTATGCAACCGACTGGAGCTATGGAATTGGTGAAACCTTTTCAGTACTCATTCCCAATGCCAGAGGCGGAGCTTCAAGTGCTAAACTGTCAGAAAATTCAGCATCCTACAAGGCTCTTGTCAGCAATGGAATACCAGAACAAACTGCAAAAGAATACATTAAAGGTCTACCCATGTACTGGGGAACCCAGCCATCAGTCGCAGGACCTGTTTACCTTGGTGCCATTATCATGTTCCTGTTTGTACTGGCAATATTTGTTGTTGATAAAAAATACAAATGGTGGCTTATTGCAGCGACTATACTTTCGGTACTGCTGGCATGGGGAAGGAACTTCATGCCATTCACCAATTTCTTCCTCGATTATGTGCCCGGCTACAATAAGTTCAGGGCTGTAGCAATGACCCTCGTAATTGCAGAATTCTGTGTTCCATTGTTTGCAATACTCGGACTCAGCAAGGCTTTTTCAGGCGAAATAGACAAGAAGAAAATGCTCAAGTTCCTTTACTATTCCTTCGGTATTACTGCTGGTCTCAGCCTGTTGTTTGCAGTTGGCGGTAGCGGGTTCTTCAGTTTCATTGCTCCATCCGATGAGCAATACAAATCATATTTCCCTGATTGGCTTATTTCAGCCATGAGAGAGGACAGGGCATCCATGCTCAAGTCTGACGCCATGCGTTCATTTGCATTCATAACCCTTGCAGCAGGTCTTATTTGGGCCGTGGTAAGCGGAAAACTCAAGAAGCAATATGCAATTGCCGGACTAACACTTCTTTTCCTGGTTGATGGATGGGCTATTGATAAGAGATACCTGAACAATGACAGCTTCGTTCGCAAGAGTGTTGAGGCTACACCATTCCAACCTTCACAGGCAGATATTTTCATCATGAAGGATGTAGACCCCAATTTCAGGGTTTTCAATCAGACCGTTAATCCATTCCAGGATGCCAGCACTTCCTATTTCCACAAATCGTTGGGTGGTTATCACGGTGCCAAGTTGCGCAGGTATCAGGAAATTATCGAGCACCATTTGGTAAAAGGGAACATGAGTGTTTTCAATATGCTGAACACGAAGTATTTCATCATGCCCGATAAATCCAATAACAACATTCCAACCATGCAGATAAACATGCAGGCTCTTGGAAATGCATGGTTTGTTAATGATGTAAAAATGGTCAACAATGCAGATGAAGAGATAAATGCCCTGGATAGTTTCATTCCCGAGGAACGTGCCATTGTCGACAAGCGTTTCGAATCCATGGTGAAAGGCCATGATGTGAGCAGGGATTCATCAGCCACCATCAAGCTCACTTCATACAGACCCAATGAACTTGTTTATGAAAGCAATGCACGTAAGGAACAACTGGCAGTATTCTCGGAAATCTATTATGCACAGGGCTGGAATGCCTATGTCGATGGAAAGCCAGCACCATATTTCAGGGCCAACTATATATTAAGGTCCATGATAGTTCCAGCCGGTAAGCACAATATCACTTTTAAGTTTGAACCTGATGCATATTACATTGGTGAAAAAGTATCGCTTGCAAGTTCAATACTGCTGCTGCTGGCATTTGCCGGATCTATTGGATTTCTCTTCGTAAAGAAACCCAAAGATCAAAATCAGGAATAGTCCGTTTCCCAAATAGATAAAAAAGGCATGCTCATTAAAGTGCATGCCTTTTTCTTTTATATGAAGTTGCCGAACTGAAGTAAAGCAGGCAAAATCACCACGATTCAGATTACAAATCAGCCAGCTCCGGAATCTGTGTATACAGCCACCTATAGAATTTCTGTTCCTTTGGTTCAATATAGGTCCAGAACTCAAGTCCCTCCGGCTTGTAATTCATATATCGTTTTGCAGCATTCATTTTTTCCACATCACTATAGGGTCTGAATAACCTTAATGAATCTCCCTTGATCTTGTTTAAAGTTATTTCATCGAATTGGACCTTGATAGCCCGGCCTTTCTTAAAGTCAGGATTACTGCCCGACCAGCTTGCATCCCATTTCCCTGAATAAAAGTACTTATCCGTCAAGGTGAAGGTTACAGTAGTATCTGTCACTCTATATTTCCCATAAAAAAAGCTCTGGGTATCACTTTCTTGATTTACAGTATAATAGATAATATTCCCTTTCCCTGAAAGATACAGGGAACCTGTTGGAGCTGATTTACCTCGCACCAATAATTCGGGATCTCCATTCTCCTGAAAAAGGAACAACTGATTATCAAAAAACGGAGATTTCGCATCTGCAGCTTTGGTGTTATTCAGATTTTTGTCCTTGCAGGAGGTGGTTAGCAGCAGTATAAATGCAGCAAATGATATGAGTTTATTCATCTTCAAAGTAAATTTTGATTTTCATTTATCTGAGAATCCTATATTGCACAGCATATTACCTGCATACATACATCAAAAAACCTTCTTAGATTTCTAAAGACTATTGAATGTAAGGGCAATTACCGATTTGTGATCTAATAAGGTATCTGATTAATGATTGGTATGCTCCGGATCTTCAGGTTTCTTGCAACAGGGTGATAATTCACTGTATGCCTTTGGATCAGCAGGAACATCGTCGGCATCATAGCCAACCATTGAAATGGCTTTCCTGATTTGCTCAGGAGTTGTCTTACCTGTCTTATAGGTAACGGTCAAGATTTTGGTTTCAAGGTCCAGATTTGACTTAACCACACCTTTTTCATAGGCCATAGCAGTTTCAATCCTTGTTTTGCACATTTCACATTGTGAAGAAGTGGCAATCTTGATGGTTTCCTTCTTATTGGCTTCCTGTCCGCTAACACTGGCAAAGAAAAGAGTGAAAAGGAGGATGCCTGTTGCTGGCTTGAATTTCATGTTTTAGGGTTGTTAATGGTTAGGAATGAACAAAGAAAGCACTTATTGAAAATGCTCTAATATATTTAACCAAAAAATAACAAAAAGAACTGCATATGAGCGGTTAACAGTCTGTTTGACAACTTAGACACAATCTAAATTACAAAAATATTGAATAAGGTACATAATTTAATATTTCGAATTCAATAATTTTGGCGCAGGTTTTACTTAAATAACCACAATTTCTAAACTATGGAAAGTCAGTCTTTGGTACTTTTCTTCATTGTGGCGGTATTCTTGGTTGGAGTTGCACTTTTGTTTTCCAGTTATGTTCCGCCCACATCCTATAATCCTGTAAAGTTTGAACCTTACGAGTGCGGAATGGAAACCATAGGTGGCACCTGGCTGCAGTATACAGTTGGGTATTACCTGTTTGCGATTCTTTTTCTCATTTTCGACGTGGAAACGGTGTTTATCTTTCCATGGGCAACGGTTATGAAAACTGCCGGTATTACAGGATTTGTTGAAATAGTCATCTTCTTTTTCATACTGGGTCTAGGACTTCTGTATGGATGGAAAAAACATGCATTGAGATGGGAATAAGCTCAAAAAAGGAATTCGAAAAGAATGATTTCCCTATTCTGGACCAATATGCAGGGGGAAGCATCATTTTAACTCAGCTGGATGCGCTCGTAAACTGGGCAAGATCCAATTCAGTCTGGCCACTTACCTTCGGAACCCGTTGCTGCGCCATTGAAATGATGGCTACCGGAGCTTCAAGGCATGACTTTGCCCGTTTCGGGTATGAAGTAGCCAGGGCAACTCCTCGTCAGGCAGATATGATCATCATCTCGGGCTCCATTAATTATAAGATGGCTCCTGTCCTGAAAAGGCTTTACGATCAGATTGCTGATCCAAAATATGTAATTGCAATGGGGGCATGCGCTGTTTCTGGTGGCCCCTTCTTCTATAATTCCTATTCCATCGTTAAGGGTGCGGATCATGTTATTCCTGTTGACATTTATGTCCCGGGATGCCCACCAAGGCCGGAAGCTCTCCTTTTTGCCTTCCTGCAGTTGCAGAAGAAAATCAAGAGGGAGAAGAATTTTAAAAAGGCAATAAAGAAGTAGGAACAGTGATGGAATACCGCTTTCAATCTTCATTTTAATCCAATCCGGGCAGCATGTTCCCTGTATCTATGCTGCCCTATGATGATTTGCTGATTGATTTTAACCGCTTACTTACTGATCAAACAGATTTGAACAAACTTTACAATCTATCATAGATGACCCACGAAGAACTTACTGCTTATCTCAGCTCCCGGTTTCCGGCTGCTGAAATCAGCCAGGGGAAGCAATATGTTGAAATGACAGTTGCTGCCTCCGATTTACATTCAGTTGCCCAGCAATTGAAAGAGGCTAAGGAAGCTGCCTTCGATTATATGGTATGTCTTTCGGGCGTTGATTACCCCGACCATATTAAAGTGGTATATCACCTTGAATCAACTTCCCTGCAGCATTTACTCGTACTGAAAGTCAAGACTGACGGACGCGAAAATCCTGTCCTTGACACTCTTTCAGATCTTTGGCCTACTGCTGAATTTCATGAGAGGGAAGTATACGATCTGTTAGGGGTAAAATTCAACAATCATCCGGATCTCAGGCGATTATTCCTTGATGATACCTGGGGATTCCCCCTCCGCAAAGATTATGTTGATGATGTTCACATTGTATCCAGATAGCCATGGCCGAATTAAAGGAAATAATTATCTCCAGCGATAACATTAAAACCGATGAGTACCTTGTGAATATGGGTCCACAGCACCCATCAACACATGGTGTACTCCGACTTCTGGTGAAACTGGAAGGAGAAATCGTGCATAATGTACAGCCACATGTTGGCTATATCCATTCAGGGATTGAGAAGATGACGGAATCACTGTCATACACCCAGATCCCTCACCTTACTGACCGTATGGACTATCTTTCAGCGCATATGAACAATGAGGCTGTTGTATGTGTTGAAAATGCACTTGAAGTTGAAGTTCCTGAAAGGGTCAAGTATATTCGCACAATCATGGCTGAGTTGCAGAGGATAGCCTCCCATCAGCTTTGGTGGTGTGCTACGGGAATGGATCTCGGTGCTTTGACAACCTTCTTCTACGGACTTCGTGACCGTGAAGATATTCTCGACATTTTTGAAGAAACCTGCGGCGCCCGCCTTACCCTGAACTACAGTCTGCCAGGCGGTGTGATGTTCGATATTCATCCTAACTTCCAGAACAGGGTTAAAACCTTTATCAAGAAGTTCAAGAAAATACTTCCTGAATACGATGAACTGCTTACCGGAAACGTGATTTTCCAGGAGCGTTCAAAAGGCATCGGAGTATTAAGCAAGGAAGATGCAATTGCATTCGGAGTTACTGGCCCAAGCGGTCGTGCTTCAGGATTCAGCTGCGATGTAAGAAAACATCAACCGTATAGCGCTTATCCACTGGTTAAGTTCAACGAAGCACTTGGAACTGAAGGTGACACTTTCCGTCGTTACCAGTTGAGAATAGCTGAGATGTGGGAATCCATGTCCATTATTGAGCAGTTGATCGACAATATCCCTGAAGGTGATTATACAGCCAAGATGAAGGGAGTAATTAAATTGCCGGAAGGTGAGTTCTTCCAGAGGGTTGAAACCGCAAGGGGTGAATTGGGCGTTTATATCGTGAGTGATGGAAAGAAAAATCCATACAGGGTTAAATTCCGTTCACCAGGATTCTCCAACCTCTTCGCAATCAATCATATTGCAAAAGGCTGGAAAATCGCCGACCTGGTTGCTATCATGGCAACCTTCGACCTGGTTATTCCTGATATCGACAGGTAAACCCTCCTGCTAAAGGAAAAGAAGCATATTTTGAAACGCTAAAATTCATTGGAATGGCATTCGAAAAATACGATTTCACACCGCTAACCCAATCCATCCATCAGGGCCTTTTGGAGAACGTATCTCCATTGATGACCATGATTATTGAGTGGACTATCATTGGGTTGCTGTACCTGGTTTTTGTAGCAGTATTCGGACTCTTCCTGGTTTACGCCGAACGCAAGGTTTGTGCGGCATTCCAGCAACGTCTCGGACCTATGAGGGTTGGCCCCTGGGGCTTGCTGCAAACCATCGCCGACTTTATCAAACTGCTGATGAAGGAGTTGATCCAGCCTAAGAGTGTTGACAGTTTTCTTTATAACCTGGCACCTTTTGTTGTAATCATTGTTCCCTTCCTCACCATTTCAGTACTCCCATTTGCCCCGGGACTGCAGTCACTCGACTTCGACATAGGCGTTTTCTTCGTTACAGCCGTTTCTTCGGTTGGAGTTATCGGAGTTCTGCTTGCAGGCTGGGCCAGTAACAATAAATATTCCCTGATCGGAGGAATGCGTTCAGGCGCACAGATCGTGAGTTATGAACTTTCAGTGGGAATGTCGCTGATCACCATGATCATTCTGGCAGGAACCATGCAGATTTCAGAGATTGTTGAACTTCAGCGCAACGGATGGTTCATTTTCAAGGGACATATTCCTGCCGTGATTGCTTTCTTCGTATTTGTAATTGCCGGCACTGCTGAAACCAACCGTGGTCCTTTTGACCTTGCTGAAGCTGAATCAGAATTGACTGCAGGTTTCCATACAGAATACTCCGGTATCAAGTTCGCTTTCTTCTTCCTGGCAGAATACATCAACCTCTTCATTGTTTCAGCCATGGCAGTTACTGTGTTCCTGGGCGGATGGATGCCTTTCCATGTAGGTGGCTGGGATGGATTCAATGCAATTATGGACCTTATCCCCGGACTCGTTTGGTTCTTTGCCAAGGTACTGGGTATAATATTCCTGATCATGTGGTTCAAGTGGACTTTCCCACGTCTGCGTATCGACCAGATCCTTACGCTGGAGTGGAAATATCTGCTTCCCATTAACCTGTTCAATATCCTCCTGATGGCCTTTATTGTGCTGATGGGCTGGCATTGGTAAGAAATCCTGATACCGTTAACATACGTAAACAAGATGAAATCTTTCTTCAATTATATATCAGAAATCCTCAGAGGCATCTGGACCCTGCTCGTAGGAATGCGGGTAACGGCCAAGTATTTCTTCACTCCATGGAGAAATGTAACACAGCAATATCCTGAAAACAGGGAGAAGCTGGTGCTTGCAGACCGATTCCGCGGAGAAGTTGTAATGCCTCATAATGAGAATAATGAGCATGCCTGCACCGGCTGTGGAATATGCGAACTTAACTGTCCCAACGGATCAATTGAGATTATATCAAAGTCAATTGTTACTGAGGAAGGTAAAAAGAAAAGGATCATTGATCAGCATATTTACCATCTGGGAATGTGTACCTTCTGCAATCTCTGCGTTAAGACCTGTCCTTCGGATGCCATCGTAATGGCTCAGACTTTTGAGCATGCACATTGGGACCGTGCCAGTCTTACCAAGATTCTGAACAAGCCCGGCTCCAAAATTATGGATGGAGTAAAAGAGTAATAGTCGAGAATTGCCTTAGTTATAAATGATTTTTTCAAGATAAATAGCTTACCATGAACAGTGATCTGATGTTTTTCATACTGGCGGGGGTAATCCTGGTGTTCTCCGTGCTCACCGTGACCACCCGCAGGATCCTGCGCGCAGCAGTTTACCTTCTTTTCGTACTTATCTCAACAGCGGGATTGTATTTCATGCTGAACTACAACTTCCTTGCTGCCGTGCAGCTAACAGTATATGCGGGAGGTATTGTGGTTCTGATCATTTTCTCCATTCTGCTTACCAGCCATATCAGTGAAAGGGCTGTTGTTGCGAATTGGAAACAGAGCCTGCTCTCAGCACTCGCCATTGTAGCAGGTGCCACCCTAACCCTTATTTCTGTTTTCAGGTTCAGCTTTACTGCTTCTCCTGAGCCTGCAGCACCTTCAGGTGTAAAGGATATAGGTGCCGCACTGATTTCCTACGGTGAAAACGGATATGCACTTCCTTTTGAAGTAGTTTCCATTCTTCTGCTTGCCGCCATGATCGGAGCTATCATAGTTGCCCGCAAGGAAAAGATCAAGGTTGATGAGAAGGACCTTAAATAGTCTTTCCCTGAACTTTTACAACAATAGAATTTAAGATACAAATAACGATATAACGACAGCAAGATGACCGGAACGATACCCTTGCAATTCTTTTTAGTAATCAGTACACTGATGTTTTTCATCGGGGTATTCGGATTCCTCACCCGCAGGAACCTGATTACAATGCTGATGTCGATTGAGCTGATCCTCAACTCGGTAAACATCAACTTTGTCGCCTTCAATAAATACCTGTTTCCCCAGCACCTTTCAGGACATTTCTTCAGCCTGATCATCATTGCCGTTGCGGCAGCAGAGGCAGCAGTTGCAATTGCCATCATTATCAACATCTACAGGAACTTCAAGTCCATTGATGTTGACAAGGTGGATGAAATGAAGTACTAAGAAGGCAACAGAGCGAAATAAATTTAGAAACTACAGATTTACAGGTACATATGACTGATTATTCCTACACTATTCTGATCCCGCTGGTACCATTGGCAGTTTTTCTGTTCATTGGACTAACGGGGCATAAGATGAAACCGATTGTTTCGGGTCTGATAGGTACAGCTGGTCTTGCTTTCGGGGCAATACTGGCCTATATCACAGCCATCAGTTATTTCTGGGGCGGACATGAAGGAGCAGGATATGCCTCTATCAAGGCTTTTGAGATTCCATGGCTTCATGTTACAAAGAATCTGACCATCTCCCTGGGCTCACTTATTGATCCCATTTCGGTGATGATGCTGGTAGTTATTACTACTGTATCACTGATGGTTCACATTTACAGCCTTGGTTACATGAAGGGTGAAAAGGGATTCCACAGGTTCTTTGCCTTCCTTTCACTGTTCAGTTTCTCAATGCTGGGACTGGTACTTGCAACAAACATCTTCCAGATGTATATTTTCTGGGAACTTGTTGGAGTTTCCTCCTTCCTGCTGATTGGCTTCTATTATGAAAAACCTTCTGCTGTAGCAGCCTCCAAAAAAGCTTTTATCGTTACACGTTTTGCCGACCTTGGATTCCTTATTGGTATCCTGATGTTGTCGTTCAACACTCAGACCTTTGACTTCCAGACATTGGTAAGTCAGACAGGACCTGCAATTTCCCAACCGGGTGGAGCAGCCTTCATGGGCTTATCCGTTCTGACCTGGTCACTGATCTTCATTTTCATGGGAGGTGCCGGTAAATCAGCAATGTTCCCACTGCATATCTGGCTGCCAGATGCGATGGAAGGTCCAACACCGGTCTCAGCCCTTATCCATGCTGCTACCATGGTTGTTGCTGGTGTATATCTCGTAGCAAGATTATTCCCGGTTTATGCACTTGGAGCACCGGATGCACTAACGGTTGTAGCCTGGGTTGGAGGGATTTCCTCTCTGTTTGCGGCGGTTATTGCCTGTACCCAGACAGATATCAAGCGAGTACTTGCATATTCAACCATGTCGCAGATTGGTTATATGATGCTTGCTCTTGGTGTTTCAGGATATGGCGGACATGATGGTCTCGGCTTCATGGCAGCAAACTTCCATCTGTTTACACATGCGATGTTCAAGGCCCTTCTCTTCCTTGGAGCCGGTGCTGTTATTCATGCTGTTCATAATAATGACATGAGTGGAATGGGCGGACTTCGCAAGTATTTACCCTGGACTCATGCTACCTTCCTAATTGCATGTATTACCATTGCCGGTATTCCTCCTTTGTCAGGATTCTTCAGCAAGGATGAAATTCTTGTAGCAGCATTCCATCACAACCCTGTCCTTTTCTACATTGAATATGCGGTTGCCGGTTTGACCGCGTTCTATATGTTCCGCCTGTATTACAGCATCTTCTGGGGCAAGGAAACGCATTATCATCACACTCCGCATGAAGCTCCGCTTGTAATGATTATTCCATTGCTGATACTTGCCTTCGGTTCCATTTTTGCGGGATTCCTGCCTTTTGAAGAACTCGTCACTTCCGATGGACTTCCATTTGAATTACATACTGAGTGGGCAATTGCAATTCCTTCAGTACTGATTGCACTTGTGGGAATCACCGTTGCAACTATCATGTACCGCAAGGTGACCGCCATTCCTGATAAAATTGCAGGTTCAGTTAGCCATTTATACAAGTGGTCATATCATAAGTTCTACATGGATGAGGTTTACCTCTTCGTGACCAAGAAGATAATCTTCCGTTTTATTTCACGTCCCATTGCCTGGTTCGACAGGCATGTGGTTGACGGAACCATGAACGGAATTGCCGGTGTTACCCAGTTTGCATCCTTCAATATCAGGAACCTGCAGTCAGGTAAAGTTCAGCAATACGCTTACGTTTTCATCACCGGTGCATTGGTGCTTGTTTTCATTTTTGTTTTTCTCTGGTAATCAAAACTCCCTATGAACATACTTAGCCTTTTCGTTCTCGTCCCGGTTTTGACCATCGTTGCCATCGTGTTCACCAAGAACATGAAGCAAACCCGATTGGTCAGCGCTATTGGAATGGGTATACAACTGGTTCTGGCAGCTGTGCTAATTTTTATGTACCTGTCGGAAAGAAATGCAGGAAACACTGCCACCATGCTTTTCATGTATGATGCTGTGTGGTTCCCGACCCTGAACATTCATTATACAATTGGTGTTGACGGAATCTCCGTTGCCATGATTGGTCTTACTGCCATCGTAGTATTTGCAGGAGTATTTGCCTCATGGATGGTGGAATACCTGTCGCGGGAGTTCTTTATTTCCCTTATTCTTCTGTCCTCAGGGGTATTCGGGTTCTTTATCTCCCTCGATTTATTCACCATGTTCCTGTTTTATGAGATCGCGGTTATCCCGATGTACCTGCTGATTGGAATCTGGGGTTCCGGTCCGAAGGAATATTCAGCAATGAAGCTCACCCTAATGCTTATGGCAGGATCAGCACTGATCATGGTTGGACTTCTGGGTATCTATTTCAACTCAGCTCCTGATGGCGGTCCGCTTAACTGGAACCTTATGGATATCTCCAAAATCACAATCCCTATTGAGATGCAGAGATTCCTGTTCCCGTTCACCTTTATAGGTTTCGGTATTCTTGGAGCACTTTTCCCATTCCACACATGGTCACCTGACGGACATGCCTCTGCTCCTACTGCAGTATCCATGCTTCACGCAGGCGTACTTATGAAACTGGGAGGTTATGGTGCATTCAGGGTAGCTATCTTTCTGATGCCTGAAGCAGCTCATGAACAAGCCTGGATTTTCATCATACTAACTGCCATCAGTGTAGTTTACGGAGCCTTTGGAGCTATCTGGCAGAAAGACCTTAAGTATATCAATGCATATTCATCAGTAAGTCATTGCGGACTTGTACTCTTTGCAGTACTCATGATGAACGAAACCGCATTAAACGGAGCAATTATCCAGATGATCTCCCATGGTTTGATGACAGCCCTCTTCTTCGCCTTAATCGGGATGATTTATGGCCGTACTCATACCAGGATGGTCAATGAGATGGGTGGACTAATGAAGATTATCCCTTTCCTTGGCGTAGCTTGGGTAATTGGCGGACTTGCTTCACTTGGTCTTCCAGGACTCAGCGGATTCGTTGCTGAAATGACCGTATTTATCGGAGCCTTCCAGCATACCGATGTATTCCACAGGGTTGTAACCATACTTGCTGCATCATCAATAGTTGTAACTGCTGTATATATTCTGAGGGTTGTCGGAATGCTTCTTTTCGGCCCTATAAAGAATGAGCATTTCCTCCATTTGGAAGATGCAAAATGGTATGAAAGATTTTCAACCATTACACTGATTGTTTCGATTGCTGCAATTGGTCTGGCTCCACTCTGGCTGTCGGATATGATCGGCTTCAGTCTGGGCCCTATTGTTCAGAAACTGACCGGACTTCCTTTTGCCAGCCTGTTTTAGCAATACTGATTGAAGAAGAGAACTACTAACCTGAATAGTGAAAGATTTAAATAAGAACCGACAATGAGTATATACGATTTCCTGACCATGCGGCATGAGCTGTTGCTCACCCTGATCGCCATACTCGTGCTGATCATTGACCTCAACCTCAAGCCGTCGCAAAAGCATTACATCATTCCCATAGTACAGGTTTTATTCCTGTTGCATGTTGTAATAGGGTTTCTCCCGGGAAATGAAGGCGTGATGTTTGGCGGCATGTACCGCTCATCAGCACTCACCATCATCATGAAGAACATTCTGAATGTTGGGGTACTAATTATACTGTTCCAATCAGTCACCTGGCTGAAATCACCGGACAACCGTGAAAAGATCAGTGAGTATTTCATACTTCTCTTTTCAACACTGATCGGGATGTATTTCATGATTTCATCGGGAGATTTCCTCATGTTCTACCTTGGACTGGAAATTGCCACGATACCAATGGCTGCATTGGCTGCTTACACCCACCATCAGACCCGTTCAGCAGAAGCAGGTATAAAATTAATTCTTTCTTCTGCCCTCAGTTCAGGCGTTCTGCTGTTTGGATTATCATTCATCTACGGAACAACAGGTTCGTTGTACTTTGATCAGGTAGCTGAGGTTTATTCAAACAGTTCTCTGCAGATTCTTGCCTTTATTTTCTTCTTTGCAGGAATGGCTTTCAAAATTTCGCTCGTTCCTTTCCATTTGTGGACAGCTGACGTTTATGAAGGAGCCCCGGTGAATGTCACCTCCTATTTATCAGTAATATCAAAGGGTGCTGCATCCTTTATCCTGATAATTATCCTTTTTACAGTGTTCCATTCCATTGCTTATCTGTGGAAAGACATGATTTACCTGATTGCAATCCTGACCATGACCGTGGGTAACCTTTTTGCCATGCGCCAGAAGAACATGAAGAGGTTCCTTGCCTTTTCATCCATTGCACAAGCAGGATTCATCCTTTTAGGTATTCTTGGAGGAAATGTGACAGGTATGACCTCGGTTATCTACTTTGTTCTCGTTTATATTTTCTCCAACCTTGGAGCATTCGGCGTGGTTTCAGCAATATTAGCAGTGACTGGCAAGGAATCTATGGATGACTATGACGGACTTTATGCTACCAATCCAAAACTGAGTCTGCTCATGACCCTGTCAATGTTCTCATTGGCCGGTATTCCTCCTGTTGCAGGATTCTTTGGAAAATTCTTCCTATTCACTGCTGCAGCTTCTGCCGGTTATTATTGGCTGGTTCTTATTGCAGTTCTTAACGCTACCATATCCTTATACTACTACCTGCTGGTGGTAAAAGCTATGTTCATCAATAAGAATGAGACTCCGATTGCCTACTTCAAGAGTGATCTGCCAACCCGCATTGGTCTGCTGGCCTGTGTTCTTGGTATATTTGTACTTGGATTCTGGAGTCAGATCTATGAAATAATTAGCAGCCTGAGTTTTGGAATTGTAAATTTCTAAGCGGATTGTATTCATCCTTTCCTGAAAAGATTACCATTATGCCTCTAAAAGCAAAACATACAGTAGAAGAAATCAACGGAATCCGTTGTACCCTCGTCGAAAAAGGAATTTCGTCCGAACGTTGCGGTTTTCTGAAAAGTCTGCTCGAATTCAATAAATTTGAAGTCCAGGTAAGTGAGGATAAGAAAGAAGCTGAAGATGCTCCGACTACCTTCACCATTGGGGTTACTAATCTGGAATTCAATCCGGTGATTGCCGTTTACGAGATGTCGCTAAGCACTCCTGACGGCAGCAAGGTTTCCCCTGACTACTGGGATCAGAAAACTGGCTATTCCATTGACCAATATTGGTTAACGAAAGAAAATATGACACCGGGTGGATCAGCCTGGTATTATAAAGAGTAAATTACCAACCTCAACCAACCACCAGATTAAGGCAACCTGAATTTCTCCAGGTTGCTTTTTTTATATCTCTTCCGATTCAAGGTGATTAAAGGCGTACTGATAATCCATCGGGAGAATCCTGGTATACTCTTCAACGCTGCCACCAGCAAGGCATATCTCGATGATTTCCCTGCCCATTTTCGACAGTTCCGGCTTGTAGTATTTCATCAGTTGTTCCCTGAAGAATTCATAAAGTAGGTGTGCACCCGCATCATAGCCCTCAAAACCCACCTCTGGTTGTTTGTATACCTTCAGAAAGCGTGAAGGTATCTTTGCACCTTCGATGGTAACATAGTTGAGCTCATAGCCCAGAAGCGGACAACGAGCAGGCTGGTACTGATCGCTGCGCAGTTTGGCATTGCCCCTTCGTGTAAGATACTCACGCATGAAAAGCTGAGGCTTGAAGCCTACTTTCCATACACCTATATGTTGATTCGGAGTCAGGGTAAAACGTGTGCGTGGAGTCCGGGCAATCTGTTCCAGAAGCATATTTGCATGTGGAATCATTTCACCGGTTGCAAAAGGCCAGTAGGAACCCACTCCTTCACTCTCCATAGCATCAGTTCCAATAATGCTGGGGTTTGCATATCCCCTGGGTGCTACGAGACGCCATAACCAGGCTAATGCAGGCGGCAGGATATGGAAAAGTCCGATTATTCCATAGGATGGATTCTGCTGGGTAAAGGGCGGTGTGCGCACCCCAAAGCTTCTAACGTCAACCTTTACGGGACCGTTGACAATTCCCGGAACTATGTCGCGAGGGACAATGAACCTTGGATTGGGGCATTTTTTGCCCGGAGAATCTTCGGTATGGTCCCAGATTAAAGCAGTGCATCCGGGCTGAGTTTCAATATTCAGGAATAAAAGCGGGCTTTTAACCTTGATGGAGAGCTTTTCAAGAAATGGATCATCTCCATAATCCTTAACACCATCAACACGGATAAACCATGAGTTCTCCCCGTCAATTATGGATAACTTTCCATTATGCTTTTGGATGGAAGGATGGCAGAGAGCCATATCATCAGCTACCGGACTGAAAGTGCAGAACTGAGGAATCGAAATCAATCTCCTCTCCCCTGTTTGGAGATTCTGTCCGATCAAAACCTGTCCTTCAGGTTCACGGACAATATGACCAAGCATCTCACTCTTTCCGCCTCCGGAAGCTCCCTCATGCATGAAGGTGGTAATATTATCGTATGGACTGGAAACCTGAACTGCAGAGCAATGAGCGGTAATCCAGTTCTCCTTTTCACCCTTATCGAGGAGCACTGCATACAATCCCTTCTTTGCACTCGGACCAGGATACAGATTGTAGGAATATACCTCATGAACTGATTCGGTTCTATTGTGAACTACAATCTGCTTGCCATTAAAATGGGTATGCCGGAATGTAGGAGCAACGAAAACAACTGATTCAATAATGAAGCCTTGAGGAATGCTGTTGAAGGGAATCATCTTCTGAAGCATTGCCAATCCCAGAGCAAAGAAAGCTGCGTTGTCAGGCACGATGGCAATTCCACCAACGCCCATTGGATCAGGACCAGCCTGAAAAAGAAAAACTGCAAGAGATTGCTGCCTGAGCCATTCAAAAGTTTCTTCCTGAAGCTGGACAAAAGGATAGCCAAATTTATCCGCGAAACGTACCTTGTCAGTTGGAAGCGAATCGGCAATCACCATGGTGTCAGGATCACGGCGACGCATATAAGGATCAGTGAAATTAGCCGAAATTCCGTTTCTGACTTTATGGATAATGGCCTCGGTGTACTTACCTGAACCAGGGATGTCATATTCAACCTCATAAACCTGCGATTCAGAATTGCCCATTGATGAAGCAAGCAATTCATCCGTAGTGTTGAATACTGTATAGTCCTTGCAATTTTCGAGAAGTTCGGTCACATTGGGAGGAAGGAAATTAGCATAATTTCCTAATATATCAATTTTTACCATTAAATGCAAGTATTAGTTAGTTAATTATAAACGGGGCAAAAATACTCACAATTAAAGTGCAAACATTAGAAAATTAGCAAGTATAAACTTAATTGACTCACATATGTCTGCAAATCCAATAGTTAGCAATAGGATTATTTTATCATTAACAAGTGAAAACTTCTTCTCTGGAATAAAGCAGAATTTGCATGCACACCACCTCTTCCCTACTGAACGCTTTCACAAAAGTCTCATTATCCATATCATACAAAACAACCTCCATTTTGCCAACTTGCCTTATTAGATCTAAGAAGTAATGAAGCTCTGGCATCCGTTTTTCACGCAGAACAAAGCAAGAATTGAATTGTTAAATCTATATATATAGATATAGTCATTCAGTGTTAACTCTTTTAAAATCTGAGAAAATGGCAAAGAAAGTAACAATATTATCCATTGACGGAGGAGGAATCCGTGGCATATTACCAGGAGTAATTCTGGCACATCTAGAAACCAAACTTCAGGAAAAGGAAGGTGTTCATGCCCGCCTGAGTGATTATTTTGATATGATAGCCGGCACGAGTACAGGAGGCATATTAAGCTGCATCTATCTTATACCGGGATCTGATGGTCGTCCGAAGTTTACTGCTCAGCAGGCTGTTGACCTTTATCTGGAACGCGGACATGAAATATTTGATGTTTCCTTCTGGCATAAAATGAGAAGTGGAATGAGTTTGAGTGATGAAAAATATTCAGCAGCTCATCTGGAAGAATCACTTCTGGATTATATGGGTGACACCAAGCTAAGTCAATTGCTGAAGCCCTGTATCATAACAGCTTATGACATATTTAAGCGCAAGGCAGTGTTTTTTAACCAGGCTGATGCAGTAAATAATGATTTGCGGGATTTCTATGTCAGGGATGTTGCAAGAGCTACCTCGGCTGCCCCTACTTACTTTGAGACTGCCAGGGTAAAGTCAATGTATGGAACTCCATATTACCTTATTGATGGAGGTGTATTTGCCAATAACCCGTCTATGTGTGCTTATGCCGAAGCCAGAACCCTGGACTTTGCAACAAAGCTACAGCATCCCGGAAAGGTGGATAAACCCATGGCAAAGGAAATGGTGATTATTTCCATCGGAACAGGATCAAAAGGAAACCCATACGATTATAATCAGGCAAAAGACTGGGGAGTTGTTGGTTGGTTGATGCCTCTGATTGATATCCTGATGTCGGGGAACTCTGAAACTGTCAACTACCAGTTGCAGCAAATGTTTGGGACCATTACTCCTCCTGAACAATCTGATTACTACAGGCTTGAACCGCAACGTGAACCCGCGGATGCAGCAATGGACAATGCTTCTCCAGAGAATATGGGCAAGTTGAAAGAAGCAGGAATGCGGTTTGTGTCAGACAATGAAAAATTGCTTAGCAACCTGGCTGACTTGCTGATTGCCAATAAGTAAATGGCGGCTTCCAAAGCAATTAGCTTTGAATCAAATTAGTTTTAGCTTTTTTTAAAACAAAGCCTCTGAATTTGAAAATGCTCTTTTTTCTTTTTCAGAGGCTTTGCAACTATTGACCGCTAAGGATAAGAAAACCCATAATCTATTTATACTATCTTTGTCAGCCGAAGTTATAACCTTACAAACACCTGATCTCTTCCGATGAAATCACTGTCAATCACACTTATATTCCTGGCACTTGCAAGTCTGTCAGCCCTGGCTCAAATCTCTGATATGGTTACCATTAAAGGGAAATTGGCATACAAGGGTGCATCAACTATGATTTATCTTGACACTCTTAGCCAGGCAGGTTCAGAAGATTATGCCGCAGCACCCATTGATGAGGATGGCAAATTTGAGCTCAAGGCTCCGGTCAGCAAAACCAATATTTACAAACTCAGGCTTGAGGAAAACAATTATCTCATGCTTATCCTTTCACCCGGTGAAAATCTAACTCTTTCGACAACAGGCGAAAAACTAGGTGTTGATGCCAATATCAGCGGAAGCAAGCATACTGAATTCCTTTATCATTTGATCAGAAATCTGCATGTTTTTGATCTGAAGCGCGACAGTCTCAATTCCTTTTACAATACCATCCAGACTTCACCATCACGTGACTCCCTGTCAGCAATTGTGATTGCATCCTTTATGCAGAACGACTCACTGCAGAAAGTAATGCTGACGAAAGAGTTTGAAGCTAATCCCGTTTCTCTTGCCTGGATTTTCGTACAGGACAAATTTGATATGAGCAATGATTTTCCGGTTATCGACATACTTGAAAGAAACCTCTATACCAATTATCCTTACAACACCTACATTCAGCAATATCATACCCAGGTAGAATCAGAACGCAAAACTGCTGTAGGCTCCATGGCTCCTGATATTAACCTGAGTGATCCTGAAGGCACCATGCGTAGTCTTTCATCCCTTAAGGGCAAGGTAGTTCTGATTGATTTCTGGGCATCATGGTGTGGCCCCTGCAGAAAGGAAAACCCCAACGTTGTTAAGGCCTATGCCAAGTACCATGATAAAGGATTCGAAGTATTCAGCGTATCCCTAGATAAGGACCGTGAAAGCTGGCTCAAAGCAATTGCAATGGACAAGCTTACCTGGCCTAACCATGTCAGCGATCTGAAATACTGGAAATCGGAAGGTGCGTTGGCCTATGGAGTAACATCTATCCCCTATACAGTTCTAGTTGACAAGCAAGGCAAGATAGTAGCCAAGAAACTCAGGGGTGAAGCTCTGGAAGCCAAACTGGAACAACTTCTGAAATAACTCAGAAACTGACTAAAATTGCTAAAATGAGGTAAGATAGTAGTCAGAAGTCAGAATTCAGAAGTCAGAATTGAGAAAACAGAACCATTATTTGGCTCCTGTCCGCCAGCCGGCGGATTACTCCCATATTCTGTCTCCTGTCCGCCGCCTATTGGATGAATTCTTCAGACATAACATTTTTAGACAGTCTCTCAGTATTTCGCCACTGCCCTAATTAATGAAGCTTCTGCCTGAAGCTTCAGTGGGAATGCGCAAAAATCAAACTTTCTGATTTCAATCAACTCTTCAAGGTTGCAGAGATTCTCGACCAGGAATCGTTCACCCTGGAGGAATATGCTGTGGAATTTGTAGGGTGCAGCATCAGGTGATGGAGAATCAAATCCTGCAATTCTGACTTTATTGGCTTTCAACGCTTCTGCAATTTCATCGTCGAAAACAGGATAGCTGGCATAATACTCAGGCTTTCCCCAGAGAGATGAATGACCAGTACAAAAAAGAATGAATTTATAATCCCTGAACAGTTCATTCCATTCAGGACGCATATGAATTCTGGTTTTTCCTCTGACGTCAATCACACGAGCCTGACCTGTAAAATGAGAGAGCGGGTAGGAACCCACAGGTTTTTCATCAGCCTTTGCGTGATAAGGTGCGTCGATATGAGTTCCGGTATGCATATTTGATTCAAGCCTGAAGGTAACATAGCCGGCATCTTCAGGAAGAACATCCTTTAGCAGTGATGGTGACTTTTCACCCGGAAACACTGGCATACTGTCGAGAATTTCATGCGACAAGTCGATAAGTGGCATGGGCTAAAGATTTAGGTTGAGTAAGTTATCCCTGTCACCTTCAGTCAGATATTTCCAGCATACCGTCCTGAAATCGCAGGGATAGGGTTTCATGCACTGAGATCCGGGCACTACTGATGGTGATTTAGGCTGAAGCAGTACCTCCTTCATTAGCTGGAGGTCGTTTTCAATTCCCGACATCAGCTCATCATTGGCGGGTTCCAGTTCTGTAAAGAGAAACAAATCAGAAAGTGGAATGTTTTCGTCCAGATCCTTCTCAAGATCCCGATGTATCAGATGGAATGATTGCAATGAGAGTCCGGAACCTTCAATTACATAACGCTGAAGTCGTGCATCCCTGAAATAGGTTTCGCTTAATTGTCCGCTGCTCTTTACCTCATATGCCTTCCATCCCAAATCATCCTTAACAAGAATATCCAATGCAACAATCACCTCATTATGAATAAAGCAGGCTTCATAAATAATGGGACATCCTTCAGTGATCAAATCCGCAGTTTTCTGAGCTGCAACTTTCCCGGGACGGGGAACCTCAATGCCTCCGGGAAACAGCTGCTGAGCGATCTTGCCCACCTGATGTCCCCTGGCAAATTTGGCCAGTTGTTCCTCGCTGAGCTTATCTCTCAGATAAGGCCGGTGACGGTTCAGATAGAGGGATTTATGACATTGCAGTCCCCTGATATAGGTGGATTTCGATAAAATATATGATTCCATGACATGATGTGAACACAACAAAGGTATAAGATGTTTAGAGATTGTCTAAAAACATTAAAAGGAAGTATCCAAAAGAAGTCAGTAGTCATCCGCCAGCCGGCGGACAGAAGTCAGAAGACAGAAGACAGTAGTCAGTAGTCAGAATAATAATGGAATAATTAGTTGGAAAACTATTCCATCTCCTGTCTTGTCATATGGCTGTCTTCTGGATTCTGTCAGCACGCCGGCGGATGGTTCCTGAATTCCTATGGTAATAGTATTTTTAGACATTCTCTTAATGTTTTTACTTATTTTAGACCGAATTTTAGAACACGCAATCCCTGTCCTGATGCATTTTTTTCGTTTTCTCATTACTATCCTGCTGGCCGATATAATTTCCTATGGTGCAATAGCAGATGCAGGCCCAAAACCTTCAATGAAGTTCAAACTTATATACAAGACCACACATCCTGTAAAAGTGGAGAAGGGCTGGCAACTGGAAAGTGAATTCAAGGTGTTCAATGTTTTCGATACTTTGGATCGCAAGGGACCACAGGGATTCAACATCAGTCGGGATAAGGCTTCATCCATGGCTTATGGTTACCGGGATTATCATAAAATTGTAATTCAGTTTGATGACACTATGAGGTCCAGTAATGTATTTGAGGACGAAAGCTTCAATTCGATATATGAACTTACAGTGTATGATGACAAGCTGGAAGTAAAGGACGTTACTCCCTTTATGAAGGATTCGACTCTATGGGCTACCTTTCTGAAGGCACTTTTGCTGACACTTGCACTTGAGCTGATGGTAGCATTCGTCTACCTGAAATTGGCCAGAAAACCGCTTAAAATTCTATTTTTTGTCATTCTGGGCAATCTGATTACCCTACCAATGCTATGGTTTGTATTTCCACTTTTCCTCAATCTCGGAGCAGCAATAATAGCCGGAGAAATCCTGGCTTTGGTTGGAGAAGCATTCTTTCTGCTTCTAACCTGCAAGGCCTATTTCAAACCCAGTGGAGCATTCCTGCTGAGTTTTATGATGAATGTCATGAGTCTGCTGATCGGAGGATTTGCATTGCTTCTGATGATAGGATTCTGATACTGCCTTATTTTATCTTAACACAAGCCCTTTAAACATGAAATGGATCAATGCCCTGGGAATGCTGCTTCAGTTCATTTCCTTCTGGATGGCAGCCCCGGAACTGCTTGGCGAAAACAATTTGAAACGCTTTGAAAAGGGACTGAGAAACACCTTGACCCTGTTTCCCATAATACTTCTCGGAATCATAGTTGCAACCTATGGAATCTTGTTCCTGATTCGTGGCGTTTACCTCGGGATTAAAGGCGGATTTGAAGGAATTGAAATCAGCGACATGCATTCATTTTATTGGGCGATAGGCATCTCAACCTTTCTCTACATGATGCTCATTCTTTTCTTCAAACGAATTAAGCTTTTTCTTGAAAGGAATATTTCTATTCCCTTAACCAGGAAACTATTGGAAGATCAGCAGCTTAGAAAAAGCTCCCTGATTATTGCTGCCATACTTCTAAGTGTCGGATTTATGATGCAATTCCTTGTGCTCATTCTTTCATAGGCAAAGGAATTCCAAGCCAGAATATCAGGCTAATCTCAATACCTTAACAACACGAATTATTTTACCGCAAAAGCAATTTTCTGACGGATATCTGCTGACGATGTCCCGATCTGCAATTCATAGGTACCGCTTGCGATCTCATATTGTCCGGTTGCCGGTTCATAATGCCTGAACCTGCTGACAGGAATATTCAGGGTGATAGTTGCGGTTTCACCGGCCAAAATCTCATTCTTACTAAATCCAACCAGCGATTTTATTGGCTGACCCTCAATTCCAGCAGGTTGAGTGACATAAATCTGAGTTACTTCGGCTCCTTTCAGTTTGCCGGCATTCTTAACTTTAACGCTAACCTGAAGGCTTTCGTTGGCTGAAACCAGCGTTTTATCCAGACTTGCACCAGAGTAAACAAAACTGGAATAACTCAATCCATAACCAAATGGGAAAAGGGCTTGTTTGCGGAAATAGCGGTAAGTCCTGCCTTCCATTGAATAATTCTCAAAGGCTGGTAAATCATCCACCGAATTATAGAATGTGACCGGTAAGCGTCCGGAAGGATTATACTTCCCATAAATTACATCTGCCACTGCAGCACCACCTTCCTCTCCGGGGTACCAGCTTTCAACGATTGCAGGAACATGCTCCGATGCCCATTTGATTCCTATAGCGCTTCCATTGGTCAATACAAATACTATTGGCTTGCCAAGTCCGGATAATTTCTCAAGCAGGGCTTGCTGAGATGCAGGCAGATCGAGGGAAGTACGGTCGCCTCCCTTGAAACCGGCAACCTTAACATCCATTTCCTCACCTTCAAGGTTTGGAGAAATACCACCGGCAAAAATGATAATATCAGATTTGGAGGCTATTTTCATAGCTTCTGCTTCCATTCCTGCCGAAATTGCATCATCTGCTATTTTTCCTGATTCTCCAATTCTTGAGGCCAGAATTTCAGGACGGTCGACACCTTTAGCATAAATAACTTTCACTCCTTTGCCTGCTTCGGTCTTTAATCCCTGCAAAAGGGTTACAGGATTTGAAGGCGTTCCGTTGTAATTGCCAAGCAGAACGCTGGTATCCTCAGCATAAGGTCCGATAACGGCAATAGTCTTAAAACGGTTGCTCAGAGGCAGCAAATTGTTCTCATTCTTCAGAAGGACTATGCTTTCCTCAGCAAGTTTCCTTGCTAGCTGACGATGTTCAGGAGTGTTATTGGCTGAAGGTGCAATTGCTGCATAGGGAACCATTGAAGGCGGATCAAAGAGTCCAAGACGGAATCTGGCTTCCATCAATCGCTTTACTGCAGTGTTGATATGATATTCATCAAGGTAGCCAAGCTTTACAGCATTCACAAGAGCTCCATATTCCGGACCGCAGGCAAGGTCTACTCCTGCCCTGACTGAAAGACTTGAAGCTTTTTCTGCAGTAGGTACAAAATTGTGAAAGCTGTAGATATCAGAAATAGCCCAGCAATCTGATACCACATAACCCTTGAAGCCCCAGTCGTTACGCAAGATTTTCTCGAAAAGGAAGCTGTTTGCCGAACTCGGAACTCCATACACCCTATTGTAGCAACTCATCACGGAGTACACTTCAGCATCCTTCACAAGAACCTCAAAAGCAGGAAGATAAGTATCATATAAATCGCGAAGTGATGGCCATGCATCAAAGCGGTGCCTTTCTGACTCCGGTCCGGAATGAACAGCAAAATGCTTTGCAGTGGAAATCACCTTGAAATATTTGGGATCATTTCCCTGAAGTCCCTGGACAAATGCCTTTCCAATCTGACTGGTCAGGAATGGATCCTCTCCGTAGGTCTCTTGTCCCCTGCCCCATCTCGGATCCCTGAAGATATTGATGTTTGGCGACCAGAATGTAAGTCCCTGGTAAATGCCTCGCTGTCCTGCAGCCACTGCTTCATAATACTTAGCCCTTGCTTCGGTAGCGATAACGTCAGCTTCCTGCTTAATCAGTTCCGTGTTCCAGGTAGCTGCCATCCCGATTGCCTGGGGAAAAACCGTAGCTACCCCATTTCTGGCAACGCCATGAAGGCATTCATTCCACCAATTATATTCAGGAATACCCAAATGTGGAATTGCCGGTGCAGTGTACTGCATCTGTCCAACCTTCTCCTCTAATGTCATACGACTTACCAGATCATCCACCCGCACTTGCAGAGGCAGATTTGGATTCATGAATGGAAAGTCGGCAGCAACATCAGATTTTTGGGTCTGTGCTTGTCCGCCGATAGAAATCAGCAACAAAAATCCTGACAAGAGGAGAAAAGTCCGAAGGAAGGAAGATTTGGTATTCATAAGGTATGTTTAAAATATTTCTTACAAAGTTAATAAGACTAAATAATATTTTTTCATTTAAATGCTGACAAGAATTCCGAAAATAATAAATTTGTACCTTTCAGATCGCAGAATCGAGTATTCTCACCTAACTACCGCCCGAAAGGGATATTTTCTTCCAAAAACGCACAAATGAAAATCACAACTGAAGGACCCGGACCACTATCCAACATCCCTGGAGCAGAAGTATTCAGGATTGAAAATGATCATGGAATCAGCATTTTGATTGCCAATTACGGATGCACAGTCCTTTCCCTAAGTGTTCCTGACAGTAAAGGTAAGTCGGAAGATATTGTCACCGGCTATTTCAATGCTGATGAATGGAAGAAAAATCCTGCCTATTTCGGAAGCCTTATTGGCAGAACCTGCAATCGCATTGGTGGAGCAAAATTCAGCATTGATGGAACAGAATACAATGTTTCGGCAAATACCGGCGATTATCAGTTGCATGGCGGCTTTGAAGGCTTTGACAAGAAAATCTGGGATGCTGTGCCATTTCTGGAGAAGGACACAGCCTGCATCAGGTTTCATTATGTGAGTGCTGATGGAGAGGAAGGATTCCCGGGCAATCTGGATGCCAGCATTGAATATTGTCTGAATAATCACAATGAATTCAGCATGAAATTCATGGCTACCACTGACAAGGCAACACCTGTCAATTTCACTAATCACTGCTATTTCAATCTGGCAGGCGAAAACTCAGGAGACATCTACAAGCAGGAATTGCTGATTCACGCTGACTATATTACTGAAACTACTCCAGATTGCATTCCAACAGGAAAACTCCTTCCTGTAAAAGGAACTCCGTTTGATTTTACACATCTGCATCCTATAGGTGACAAGATTCATGATTTGCCGATGGGATATGATGATAATTATGTACTCAGGAATCAGGATGGGAATCTGGCGCACGCTGTTACTGCCAGGGATACTCAAAGTGGAAGGGTGCTGGAGATATTCACAACCGAACCCGGTGTTCAGCTCTATACCTCCAATTGGTTTGATGGCAATACCAGGGGAAAGCAGGGCAAGCCTTACCTCAAGCATCATGCCTTTGCGCTTGAAACACAGCATTTCCCTGATTCAATGAACCACCCGGAATTTCCGAATGTAATTTTACGTCCCGGACAGGTATACAGTTCAAATACAATCTGGCGATTCACAACTTTGTAAAATCTTCATCTATATACCTCGCCCATGAAAAAACTCCTGCTTAGCCTACTGATGATTTCTTTTCTGGGTGTAGCTTTCCCCGGGACACCTGATGAAACCATCTTTATTACCCAGGTAGATCCCCTGGAAAAAATTCTAAAGGAACAAAGTTATTTCCCGGATAAGGAATTTACTGCTCATGTCGCCCGTGGTGAACATGCTTCCTTTCAGTTCATCTTCAGGAATTCGCTTAAGACTTCCAGCCTTGCTGTTACCGTCAAAAGTTTTAATGCCGGAAGCAAACAAGCCCTTCCTGTAAAAGTATTATTTGAAGGCTATGTAAAAAATGGGCGAAATACTCCTACCCCATCCCGCGACAGACTGGTTTCAGCTTCAGGATATTTCCCGGATCCCCTTTTGCCTGTTTGTCCGGCAACCATTCCTGCCTTCGACAATCAACCGGTTTTCATCAGCATTGAGATTCCTGAGGATGCGGTCGCAGGAGAATATAGCACAGAAGTTGTATTCAGCGGAAAATCAGGAGATAAGCCTTTTTCCTTCAGCAAAACCATCAAACTTAAAATCTATAATGTAAGTCTTGGTGACCAAAAACTCTGGGTAACCAACTGGTGGTTTATTGATCCTGATAAACTCAGGAAACTGAATAAGGGCAATGATATTAAACCATATTCTGATCAATATTGGGATGTTATACGACTTTTTGCCCGCAGCATGAAGGAATACAGGCAAAATGTAGCTATGATCTCACCTCTCGAGCTATGCAAGATTACCAAGTCAGGAGTTTCCTACAATTTTGATTTCAGCAATTTCGACAAGACGGTTGAGATTCTGATGAATGAAGGAGATATCAAAAGAATTGAAGGCGGACATCTCGGAGGCCGAACCTCTGGCTGGATGGGACCTTTTGGACTTTCTGTCCCGGAATTTACCGGGGACTCCTCCAAACTTGTACTGAAATCACTGGATAGTCCTGAGGTTAAGCCATTTTACTCACAGTTTGCACGGGCATTTATTGAACATCTTTTTATCAAAAAGTGGAATAAAATCTACGTCCAGCATATTGCAGATGAGCCCATTGAAAGCAATATAGACTCCTACAAGGAAATCTCTGCATTTATTCGCCCCATGCTGACAGGCATTCCTATTATTGAAGCCAATCATGCATCAGGGCTCAGCGGCAGCATTGACATCTGGGTCCCCCAGTTAAACTTCCTCAAGGAAAATTATTCCTTTTACCAGCAGGAGCAAAAAGCCGGCAAGGAAGTATGGTTTTATACCTGTCTGGCCCCACAGGGAAATTTTGCCAACCGTTTTATTGAACTGCCTCTTATCCAAACCCGACTGCTTCATTGGATCAACTATCGTTTTGGTGCAACAGGTTATCTTCACTGGGGTTATAATTACTGGAATGATGATCCGTTTGGAGATGTATCCGGAATCATCGAAGTCTCATGCAATGTGCTACCGGCAGGAGATTCGCATATAGTTTATCCCGGGAATATGGAATTATACAGTTCAATCCGGCTTGAAGCCATGCGCGATGGAATCTGTGACTATGAGCTCCTAAAGATGCTTGAAGAAAAGAACCCTGAACTGGCTTCACAGATTGCTGGAAGTGTAGTAGCGGGCATTGACCTGTATGACTGCAATGTTCAGGCATTTCGTGACAAAAGAATAAAAATACTTACCGCCCTTTCGAACTAATTTTTTAAATCCGATAAGACGACATTTATGAATTTAACCTGGATAGACTGGTCAATTATTCTGATACTCTTCGCCTTAATGATGGGAATGGTATTCCTGAGCAAGAGTCTCATGAAGAGTGTAAGCGATTTTCTTGCCACGGGACGAACCGGCGGGAGATACATTATTTCAATGTTCCATGGGACAGCAGCTTTGGGAGCCATTACCGTGGTTGGTGCTCTTGAGCAGAACTTCAATGCAGGATTCAATTCCAGATGGTGGGAAATGCCAACTGCCGTCATCCTGGTCACCATCAGTGTTACCGGTTGGGTGGTTTACCGTTTCAGGCAAACAAGGGCTCTGACCATGGCTCAGTTCTTCGAAATGCGATACAGCCGTTCCTTCAGGATATTTGCAGGAATGCTGGCCTTCCTTTCCGGGATTGTGAACATGATTATTTTCCCGGCAGTAAGCGCCAAGTTCTTCATCTATTTCTGCGGAATCCCTGAAATCGGACATATAGGTCCCTACTCCATCACCTATATCCTGACAACTGCGGTAATGGTGCTGGTTCCACTCTACTTCATTTTCACCGGGGGACATATAGCTGTAATGTTCACTGATTTCATTCAGGGAGTTTTCGTCAATATCGTATTCGTTATTATTGTTATCCTTCTGCTTGTAAAAGTTGGCTGGACAGATATAGGCACTGCAATACAGTCAGCACCAGCAGGACAATCACTTATAAATCCCTTTGATGCCGGGGAGGTGCAGGATTTCAATCCCTGGTTCTTCTTTATAGGTATGTTCGGATTGATTTACACCAAGCTGTCCTGGCAGGGTAACTCCTCATTCAATATTGCAGCCAAGAGTGCCCATGAAGCCAAGATGGCCGATGTACTCACCAACTGGAGATTGGTTCCGCAATGGGGACTCTTCCTGATGATTGTGCCTATTGTTGCCTACACCATCTTCCATCACGAAAACTACAAGGTAATTGCCGACAACATCAATACACTTCTGGCCGGAATTGCGCCGGCTGATCAGAGCCAGTTAAAGGTTCCCCTCGTATTGAATTACCTGCTTCCGGTCGGACTGAAAGGCGCCTTTGCAGCCATCATGCTTGCAGCAGCCATCACCTGCCATAACACCTATATGCATTCCTGGGGAAGCATTTTTATCCAGGATGTTGTTATGCCAATCCGTCAGAAACCCTTTGAACCCAAGGAACATCTGAAATACCTGAAACTTTCCATTCTTGGTGTGGGAATCAGCATTTTCATTCTGAGCATACTCTTCAGGCAAACAGAAAAGGTATTCCTCTTCCTGAATATCTCCGGTGCCATCTTCGTTGGTGGATCGGGTGCTGTCATTATTGGAGGGCTGTACTGGAAAAAGGGCACTACTCCTGCAGCCTGGGCAGCCATGATCACTGGAGCGCTCACTGCATCTTTCAACATCCTACTTAACCAGATGATCCCCGATTTTCCGATTAATGGTCAGTGGGGATGGTTTATGGCCATGGTGCTCGCTTCCATTGTGTATGTTATAGTTTCCCTTCTTACTCCTACCAAGGCATTTAACCTCGACAGGCTGCTGCATCGCGGCGAATATGAGGTTAAGGAAGACCATTCCTCCGGATCGCAGGAAGTTGTGAGAGGATGGAAAGTTCTTGCACCAACCAAGGAATTCACACGTGGTGATAAGGCAATTTACTGGGCTACTACAGGCTGGACAGCTGCCTGGGTATTGGTATTCTTTGTGGGAACACTCTTCTATTTCTTCGTGAAACCATTTACCAATGAGCAGTGGTTTGGGTTCTGGAAAGTTTACACTTACCTCTTCCTTGGAGCCTCAATAATTGTAACGGTTTGGTTTACAATAGGTGGACTTAAGAATCTCAAGGAGATGATCTACGCCCTTCGTCACAATATCCGCGACCACAAGGATGATGGATTTGTGAAGAAAGCTGATCAATAACAGTATTGCAAAACTCATGATCCAACTGAGGCAGCATGAAAAGATCAGCCTATCCAACTTTATATCAAAACATTAACTAAATACAGAATCGAAGTAAAACAATATGAACTACGGACATTTCAGTAAGGACGGAAAAGAATACATCATCACCAATCCAAAAACACCCTCGCCTTGGATTAACTACATCTATAATGGCAGGTATTTTTCAACCATTTCAAATAATGGCGGGGGCATCAGCTACTTTAAAAGTCCCTTGCATGGCAGGATTACCAGGTACAGAATCAATGAAGTTCCACCCGACAGGCCTGGAAAATATTTATATGTAAAGGACCTGGAAAGCGGTGAAGTATGGAGCCTCACCTGGCAACCTGTTGGAAAGCATGCCGACAGCTATACCGTCGCTCATGGCTTTGGATATACAAGAGCAGAATCAAATGTTGATGGTATAGAATCTTCAGTTCTTTTCTTCGTCCCTCAGGATGATGATCAGGAAATCTGGAAGGCAAAACTGAAAAACAACTCAGGCAAGCCAAGAAAACTTGCTGTATATGGATATGTGGAACTTGCATTGGGTCACGCTTTGGTCGACCTGATCAATCAGTGCGATGATCAGCATTTTAACCGTTCACACTTTGAAAAGGATTTAAATGCTTTGTTCTCCACAAAAACCTATTGGGTAACCCAAACCAAGGGGACCCAGCAGCAGGAAAACAAGGAATGGGATCAATGGACTTTCTTCACCGTGAATCATCCGGTAGCAAGTTTTGAAACCGTCAGGGAGAGATTTCTTGGTGCTTACCGCAATGAGAACAATCCTGAAAGCATTGAAAAAGAGAACCTGAGCAACAGGGAAACCGATTTTGGCAATGTAGTGAATGCATTGAAGGTGGATATCGAATTGCAGCCCGGGCAGGATATAGATCTGATTTTCAGTCTTGGTGTGATTGAAAAGACCCGCTTCGATGAATTAAAGGAAAGCAAGGTCAGGAAATACCACAACACAGAAGAAGCAGATAAGGCTTTCAGGGAAGTCTGCGCACAATGGGATAACTATTTTGCCCATACAACCGTTGACACACCTGATGAGGATGTGAATATTTTCATGAAATACTGGCTCCCTTACCAGGCTAAGGTTGCCTTTGAGGTTGGCAGGGTAATCAGTTTCTATTACTGGGGAATAGGACGTGGATTCGGTTTCAGGGATACCTCCCAGGATACCATCGCTGTTACAATTTCCAATCCGGAAAAGGCAAAGGAACGAATCAGGCTGCTATCAAGGCAGATGCGCAAGGATGGGAAAGTGTACCATCATTTCCATGGCGACGGTCAGGGAGAATTCACATACCATTGCGATGATCCATTGTGGTATATGTTGGCAGTAACAGAATATGTAAAGGAAACCGGTGATTTCAGTCTGCTTGAGGATCAGCAGACCTTTATTGATGGTGAATCCGACAGCATTCTGAATCATATGTTTGCGGTAGTCAACTATGCTAAGAATAACCTGGGTGCTCATGGACTGCCTATCTTTGGAAGAGGTGACTGGAACGATACCCTTGATTACATTGGTGGTGAAGATGGTGGTGAAAGCGTGTGGGGTGGAATGTTCTATGCTGCCATGCTGAAATTGTTTATTGAACTACTGGAGTACACTGGAAGAGAAAAGGAAGCAGTTGAGGTAAATGCAGTCAGGGATAATCTGGTAAAAGCAGTTGAAGATAATTGCTGGGATGGAGAATGGTATATCCGCGCATTCGGAGAAAAGAACCGCAAGGTTGGCTCAAAGGAAAACAAGTACGGAAAGATATTCCTGAATACCCAGATATGGCCTGTACTGGCGGGTTTCCCTGATCAGGGCAGGTTATTCACTGCTATGGACAGTGTTAAAAAATACCTCGATTCACCTGAGGGACCAAAGAAATGCTCCCCGGCATGGAAAGAAATAGATCCCAATATTGGTCTTGTGACCCGCTGTGTCTGGGGTAAAAAGGAGAACGGAGCTGTATTCTGCCATCCCACCACCTGGGTAATTCAGGCTGAAACCATGCTGGGTCGCAGCAATCAGGCTTTTGATTACTTCAAGAAGATGCTGCCAAATCGAATTGATAGCGATATTTTTGTTGCCGAACCCTATGTATATTCACAGTATATCACCAGCAATGAGCACTCTGAACCAGGCAGGGCAAGCCATTCCTGGCAAACAGGTTCTGCTGCATGGATGTATAGGGTAAGCTATGATTACTTGCTTGGTATTCGTCCGACCTATGCCGGATTACTGATTGATCCCGCGGTTCCAACTCATTGGAAATCATTTAAAGCCGAGCGCATTTATCGCGGAACCCGTTATATTATTGAAGTAAAAAATCCTGAGAGCGTTGAAAAAGGTGTTAATAGCATAAGCTGTGATGGCGTTTCAATTCAGGGGACCCTCCTGCCCCATTCAGGAAAGGCTGAATGCCATGTTGAAGTTGTAATGGGTTAAGAACTGCAAGCTAACAAATCAAAATAGATGAAAAGAGATTCAATTAATCCAATCCTTACCAGGGCTGACATTCCGTCAATTCCCCCGGCATTGATTGACGTTACCAGCGTTTTCAACCCGGGAGCGATCAAGTTTGGGGATAAGTACAAGCTTATTCTCAGGGTGCAAAGCCGTTCCAGAGAAACGTTCCTTGTGATGGCGGAGTCGGATGACGGAGTAAACTTTAAGGCTGAAGATAAAATCGTGGACTTCAAAGGCATTGAAAAAGTTGCCGGAAGGGTGTTCCATATTTATGATGCCAGGGTAAGCAAGTTGGAAGGACGCTACTACATCATGTTCGCCATGGACATGGAAGATGGCTGTCAGCTGGGCCTTGGTGTTACAGATGATTTCAAGTCGTTTGAATTCCTGGGGATTACTTCCAATGAGGATATCCGTAACGGGGTTCTGTTTCCTGAAAAGATCAATGGGAAATACTACCGCATGGACAGGCCAAATAAGGCTCGTCATAGTGGTGGACCAACATCAGGAAGCACTATATGGCTTTCTGAATCAACTGACCTTTTAAACTGGGAACCGGTTGCACCACTTATTAATGGAAGATTCCACTATTGGGATGAATACATTGGTTCAGGCCCTCCCCCTGTAAAGACCCGCGAAGGCTGGCTGCATATTTATCATGGTGTTGCAGGACATTTCGGCAGTGCCAATATCTATCAGGGTGGAGTAATGCTGCTCGACCTTGAAAACCCATCCATTGTAAAGGGACGCTGCAGGTGCAATATCCTTGAACCCAGGGAAATCTGGGAACTTGCCGGACAAGTGCCCAATGTGACCTTCCCCAGCGGTATGATTGTAGAAGAATTTGATGAACAAGGTTTTGCACTTCCTGATAGTCCTGTAAAGGTTTACTATGGAGCTGCAGATACTGTTGTTGGATTGGCTCATTTTACCATCAGGGAGTTGATTGAAGCTGCAATGGAAGGAGATATTCCCTGATTGGGATTGCGGAATTCGGATTGCGGATTGCGGAATTCGGATTTCGGATTTCGGATTTCGGATTGATGATTGCGGAATTCGGATTTCGGATTGCGGATTTCGGATTGCGGATTTCGGGTTATGTTTTTAGGATTTTTTGATTTAAGAATTTTGTCGCAAGACGAAGAAATACTTGAAGGCTTGCAAAATGATTGCGGGCCTTTTTTTATGGATTTTGGGATTCTGTAGTCTGCGCCTAATTCGTCCAATTGGACCAATTCGGAATTATATCACCATTTCGGGAATTTTTACAAGAAGAGAACAAATTGAAATATAACATATATAACTGTATTTCAATCAAATGAAACTATGGCATGATTTTAAATCTGTTATATTCGAAAAGCAGCAAATAATCACATGACGTGACGACTATATTTATCTATTGTTGCATATTCTGACTTTTCGTTTGAGGTTTGTCCCCCCGGTTGCGTTGTCCGGGGGCTTTTTTTATATTTGTACCTGAGTGATGGTTCTTTGAATTTTATAATGAATTAAAAATTCTACAAAAATCTGTACCCTTCGCTCACTCATTTATTATCTTTACTTTCATTTCTAACTTTTAAGATCTGGAACTATGGAAGAATTTAATACCAAGCCAATCGAAGTATCCAATAACGATCAGCCTCAGATTACTCCCCAGTCACTTAAATACCTCCTTACTGCTGCTAAATGGGGAAAATTCCTATCAATTCTCGGATTTATAAGCATTGGCTTTCTGGTGATAGCCGGACTTTTAATGAGTCTGGTATTCAGTATCATGGGATCTGAAATGCAGGAGATGCCCGGATTATTTTCCAAGCTGTCACCCTCAATTCTTTCTGTTGTTTACATTGTTCTGGGGGTGATTTTTCTTCTTCCTGTATATTACATGAATTCATTTTCAAATAATGTTTCCAAGGCTGCCCGCAATAATGACACGATGGCACTGACCATGGCCATGAGAAGGTTGAAAAACCTCTTTGCTTTCGCTGGTATCTATACAATTGTTATTCTGGCTCTTTATGTCATCATTATCATTGCAGTTGCAACATCTGCCATGCTTACAATGTAAATTTCATCCACCCTTGAAATAAAGGAAATCTTCCGATAAACAACTCAAAACAAACCATATCATGGAATTCTTAGATCCTATGAGCAATATTTTGTTCATACTCCTCTTTGCCATTGCTTTGGTCACCCTGCTTAAATCGGTGATTATTGTCGGTGGCCGCGAAATCGCTGTGCTTGAGCGCAGATGGTTCGGCAAGAATATGCCCCAGGGCAGGGTTATCGCCATGCCCGGTGAAATCGGAGTTCAAGCCCGCACAAAAGGTCCCGGACTCCACTTTGTCTTCCCATTTATTTACAAATCGAGGAAGATGAATTTCATTGTAATCGGTGAAAATGAAATCGGTTTGGTGGAATCCATTGATGGAAGCTCAATCCCTGCAGGAAAGATCTTTGCCCAGGTGGTAACCGAACATGACTCCTTCCAGGATGGAGAGGCTTTTCTCAGAAACGGTGGACAAAAAGGTCCTCAGATAGAAATGCTCCCTCCCGGTTACTACAGAATCAATTCAGCACTTTTCAATATCAGGAATGTGCCTTCAGTTATGATCGACAAGGGTCAGATAGGATTGGTCACCGCAATGGACGGCGAGCCAATTAATACAGGAAGGCTTCTTGCACATAAGGTGGATGGTCATTCCAATTTTGAAAGCGGAGAACTCTTCCTGAAAAACAAGGGACAAAAGGGACCGCAATCAGAAATGCTTCTGCCAGGTACTTATCGTATCAACAGGGACCTTTTCCATGTAGATATTTACGATGCTACAGTGATTCCTTCCGGAAAAGTGGGATTGGTTACAGCTCTCGACGGTAAACCCTTACCTGAATCGGAATACGTTGCCAAATCCGTTGAAGGACATGATAATTTTCAGAATGTCTCCAAATTCCTGGAGGCAGGTGGACAGCGCGGTCCACAGTTTGACGTTCTTAAACCAGGTACCTATTATGTCAATCCACTGATGTTCAAGGTAGAACTGGATGCTGTTGCAGTTGTAGAACGCGGACAGGTTGCGGTTGTGGTCTCAAATGTTGGAGAAGAACCGGAACCAATTAAAAGTCTGGTACGGGAAACAGCCCTGCGGGAAAAAGAGAAACTGACTCCGGAAGAAATTGTTGAACTGGAGAAAAGGCATGATATAGGAATTGAACGCTATGTGGTTCCCAAAGGATACAGGGGTATCCAGCAGGAAGTTGCAGGCCCCGGTATTTACTACCTGAATCGCAGGGCATTTATGGCCTATATAATTGATACAACCAACATCACTATCGACTGGGATGAAAGCGGCGATACCAAGTTTGACCCGCTCAAGGTAATCTCCCGCGACGGATTTGAAATAAGCGTAGCCGTTAAGGTAATCATCAGGGTTCGTCCGGATCAGGCTCCCTATATGGTTGCAAAAATTGGCTCCATTGACAATTTGATTCAGCATGTGATTCATCCTATGATTGATTCCAGTTTCAGGAATCAGGCTTCATCCACTTCTGCCATGAACTTCCTTCAGGACAGGCAGGATGAACAGAAGAAAGCTGAAGAGCGCGCCAGACTTGAACTCGAGAAATACCATGTGGAATGTGTATCAGTCCTGATTTGTCAGATTCGTCTGCCTCAGGAGCTTATGGATACCCAGACCCTGAAAATCATTGCCCAGCAGCAACAGGCAATGTATCAGGATCAGCAGAAGGCGGAACAGACCCGTATTGCCACCGAAAAGACCCGCTCTGAAGCTGAACTTCAGAAGAGCTTGGTTGAAGCTGAAATTGGCGTAAAAATCGCTGAACAGAACAAGCAGAAGGCCATTCGCTTTGCTGAGGGAGAAGCTGAAGGAATCAGGATTCGCGCCGAAGGTGAAGCCAAGGGTATCAAGGCAAAGGGAGATGCAGAAGGAAGCAAGATCCTTGCCATTGGAGAAGCTACCGCAAAGGCATACGAACTGCAGAACAAGGCTATCGGACAACAAGGTGTAACGGCTATCGAAATCGCCAAGCAGATTGCTACCGGCAATATCAAGGTTACTCCTGACTTCCTTATTCAGGGCGACAATAACGTTGGCAGTCTGCTTTCAGGATTCCTGACCAAGCTGATTGCTGACAAGGTTGCCATCCCTCCTGTTGAAAAGCCAGCAAAGGAATCATAAAACAAAATTTTAACCAAAATCATCAGCCCTGCCCTATTCTGGCGGGGCTTTTTTTGTTATTACTCAGAAGTGTTAGATAAGTTAAGCAGAGAGAATAATGTCAGCTTCCGTTTCATTGAATCAGATTATCTTTGCCCGCGTTTTAACAATCTAAAACTAGATTTACCCACTTTAAGCAATGATAATCAACAACATACATATATTAACCAGAAATCTCAGCTTACTCTTTGCACTCCTGATTCCCGCATTAAGCTATTCACAAACAGAAACTGATACAGTTCTCCTGAAGCGAAATCTGAATCCACTGGTAGTTTCGGCAGAGAGAAATCCCACCTTGTATTCCCAGGCCATGAGGGTCGTTCAGGTAATCAACAGGGAGGAAATCAGGCAACTGCCGGTGCAGAGTCTGGATAAGCTTCTGGAGTTTGTAAGCAATGTAGATATACGCAATCGCGGGACATTTGGAATGCAGTCGGATGCAAGTATCCGGGGTGGCTCCTTCGACCAGACCCTTATCCTGCTGAATGGAGTCAATCTTTCGGATCCCCAGACCGGACATCACAACCTCGACTTACCGGTGGATCTGGCTTCCATTGAACGTATTGAAATACTTCAGGGACCCGGAGCCAGAATATTTGGCCCGAATGCATTTAATGGAGCCATAAATATCATAACCAGCGGAGAGTCGAAACAGCGACTGAGTGCATCTGCCATGGGTGGAGAACATGTGGTTTATCGTTTTTCAGCCAATGCTGCCTTCAAACTTAAAAATACCCGGCACAGCATCAGCACAACAGCAGCAGGATCGGATGGATATATTGAAAACACCGATTTCAAAAGCAAAAACATATATTATTCAGGAGGCTTGAAGCTTGCAAAGTCAAGTCTTGAGATTCAGGGTGGATATACGATGAAGGACTTTGGAGCCAATAGCTTTTATACTCCCAAGTATCCCAACCAGTTTGAAGCTACCCGCACTGCATTTGCATCTGCAAGCCTGAAGCCCTTGTCCGGCAAAGGCAGCCTGTCGGTTTACTGGCGCAGGCATCACGACAGGTTTGAACTTTTCCGAAATAGTCCTCCCTCATGGTATGCCGGACATAATTATCACAGGACCGATGTTTTTGGAAGCAATGGAAATTATCTGGTATTCAGGAACAAGCATTGGAAAAGTTCGATCGGATATGATTTTCGATATGAGAAAATTATCTCCAATAAGCTGGGTGATAGTTTACCAAAACCCATTGTTATCCCTGGAGAAAGCAAGAACTACATTTTTGGGAAAGAGAAGCTGAATGCCGGATTATTTGCCGAACTAGGGTATTATAATGGAAAATTCAGTCTTTCCGGAGGTTTACTAATGAATTACCATGAAATGGAAACCGGAAGGATTTCAGTATATCCGGGGATCGATGCAGGCTATGAATTTGCCAGAAATTATCGGCTCTATATTACTGCAAACCGCACACTCCGAATGCCCACTTTTACTGATCTGTACTACAATGATCCCTCAAGCTCCGGAAATCCGGAATTAAAGCCGGAAGAAGCATACTCATTTGAAACCGGGGTTAAATACAGTAAAAGAGGAATAAATGGACAAATTCTAGGCTTCAGGCGCTACGGAAAAAACATGATTGATTGGGTAAAGGAAGCAGAAACCGATAAATGGCAGGCCATGAATCTGACCAATGTAACACTCTCCGGATTCGAGGTTTCAGGTAATTTGCAGCTCGCTGAAATCACTTCCAATAATTATCCTGTAAAGTCGATCAGTTTTGGCTATTGTTACCTTTCAGCAAGTAAAAGCAGCGATGATTACCTGTCGCGATACGTTTTGGACATACTTCAACACAAAGCCGATCTGAGGATTGTCCATTCAATATACAAAGGTCTCTCTGCGAGCTGGAGCCTTTCCTGGCAGGATCGATTGGGCGGTTACATCCCATTTGAAGGTGGTATTGCCGGAACAACTGAAGTCCCCTATGCCCCTTATTTCCTGCTGGATGGCAGACTCAGCTACACTTTCAAAAGATGCAACTTCTACATTGATGCCAATAACCTTCTCAATGAATCCACCGTCGACTTTGGCAATGTCCCCCAACCCGGCAGATGGATCATGGCTGGGGTAAGAGTTGATATTTTGAAGTAGTTGCCTCTTTTCAGGACTCGCGGCTATTGGGAGAAGTTGTTCGGGGTTCGGGGTTCAAGGTTCGGGGTTCGGGGGTTCGAGGTTCGAGGTTCGAGGTTCGAGGTTCGAGGGGTGATTCTGCAAGTAGCAAAGATTAGGACACGGATGTCCGCCGCGGCGGACAGATTTGATTACTGCAAATTGGAAAACACTTCGACCGGCTCAGTGTGACAAAGCCATTGGTTTCATTAATCCCATTCTCATCCGCCAGCCGACGGACTTCGCTTCGCTGCGCATCCTCATCCGCCAGATGGCGGACTCCGCTTCGCTGCGCATCTTCACATCTCCACATTTTCACATCTCCACATCATTCTCAAATTCTCATCCGCCAGCTGGCGGACAAAATTCTCAAATTCATTTATCTTTACCCATTCTTCAACCAACCTCCCATGGCCTCAAAATTCCCCACCTACTACCTCGTATTTGACCTTGAAATGACCGGTCCGGATCCAGAATGGAATGAGATCGTCCAGATTGGAGCAGTATTATGCAACGGCAAATGGAAAGAATTGGGGCGTTTTCTCTCGAATGTATATCCGGAAAACCCACAGGCATTCTCATCAGCATCTGAGAAAATTCATGATTTGAGTCTTGCAGAGTTGGAGAATGCTCCTATCATTTTCGATGTACTGGAAAGCTTTGAAACCTGGATTCTGAAAACCCTCAATGTGCCGGCAATCAATAAGGAACAGGTGTTTCGCGATGTTATCATGTGTGGTCAGAGCGTGATGTATGATATCAACTTCCTTAGGGCTGCCTATAAAAAGCAAAATATGCCCTGGCTCTACAATCACACTCAACTGGATCTTCACACCCTAAGTTGGTTCCTTTTCAAAATACTGGACTCAAACGATTATGAAACTCCCCGCAGCCGCAGTCTGGGCGCTATTGCAGCCTTCTTCGAACTTGAGCGCGAGGGCGACACTCACAACGCCCTTGAAGATGCTGTGTTAACTGCTGATTGCCTTGCCGGGGTTATGAGTTATGTACCCTATTTGAAGTATGAGGAAGAATGAAAAGGATGTGAGGATGTGAGGATGTGGAGATGTGAGGATGTGAGGATGTGGAAATTCGGTAATTCGGTAATTCGGTAATTTGAAAATTTGAAAATTTGAAAATCTGTCCTTCCTGTCCGCCGCGGCGGACATCCGTGTTCTATTCTCTGCTACTTGCAGAAATCTTGCCTTTGCTAACCCCGAACCTTGAACCTTGAACTCCGAACCTAGAACCTTGACCCCCGAACCTAAAACCAAAATCTACATCCGGCACATTTATCAAATCCCTCCATTTTTCCTATATTTGTAACGAAACGAAAATATCAATATCAGATGAGCATAGACCCTAAGATCCGTGAAAGAGCCGAGAAGTGGCTGAATGGAAGTATCGACGAAGAAAGCAAGAATGCAATCAGGAACATGATGGAAAACGATCCCAACGAGTTGGCGGAGAGTTTTTATTGCGATCTGGAATTTGGAACGGGTGGACTTCGTGGTATCATGGGTGTTGGAACCAACCGCATGAACAAGTACACCGTGGGAATGGCAACTCAGGGACTGGCAAACTACCTCAAGTCAGTTTATGGCGAAAAAGAAGAGATTCGTGTTGCCATTGCATACGACTGCCGCAACAACAGCAGCTATTTTGCCAGGATCGCTTCAGAAGTACTGTCCGCCAACGGCATACTGGTTTTCCTTTTCGAGGAACTCCGCCCAACACCGGAACTTTCGTTTGCAGTCAGGTACCTGCATTGCCATAGCGGAATTGTGATCACGGCTTCTCATAATCCCAAGGAATACAACGGTTATAAGGTATACTGGAATGACGGAGCACAGCTGGTGCCTCCTCACGATAAAAACGTCATTATTGAAGCCCAGAAGATCACCTCATTTGAGCAAGTGAATTTCAACGGCGACAACGAAAAGATCAATCTCATAGGCGAACTGATTGACACCGCTTACCTCGAAACCATGGCCAGCTACACCTTGGCTCCGGATGTAATCGCACGCCACAGGGATCTTAAAATAGTTTACACCCCTATTCACGGGACAGGAATAACACTTGTGCCTAAAGGACTTAAACAGTTTGGCTTTAACAATATCCATATCGTTGAAGCTCAGTCTACTCCTGATGGAAATTTCCCAACTGTAAAATCACCAAATCCTGAAGAAACAGCTGCCATGGAAATGGCTCTTGCAATGGCCAAGAATCTTCAGGCTGACCTTATCCTTGCAACCGACCCTGATGCCGACCGCATTGGTGTTGGTGTTAAGGATCTGGATGGAAATTATATACTGCTCAATGGCAACCAGACTGCTGCCCTGCTAACCTATTACCTGATTAAGCAATGGGAGGCAAAAGGAAAGCTTACCGGCAAGGAGTTCATCGTCAAGACGATTGTTACTTCCGAACTGATCAGTGATATCGCAAAGAAATCAGGAGTTGAGTATTTCGATGTATTGACCGGCTTCAAATGGATTGCCGCTGTAATCCGTGATCTTGAAGGCAAAAAGACTTTTATTGGCGGCGGAGAAGAAAGCTATGGCTACATGGTTGGTGATTTCGTCCGCGATAAGGATGCAGTTGTTTCCTCCTGCATTTTTGCAGAATGTGCTGCCTGGGCAGCCGATAAGGGAATCACCCTCTACCAGATGCTGATTGACATGTACGTTGAATTCGGCTTATTCAAGGAAAAACTTGTGAATGTTGTCCGCAAGGGTATGAGCGGACAGGCAGAAATCAAGGCTATGATGGATAACTACCGTTCCAATCCTCCAAAAGAAATTGCAGGTTGCAAAGTTGCCAAAGTAGCAGATTACCTGCTTCAGAAAACCACCGACCTGATTGCCGGAACAACAACTCCTATAGACCTTCCAAAGAGTGATGTACTGCAATTCTTCCTCGAAGACGGAAGCAAAATTTCTGTACGACCTTCAGGAACCGAACCAAAAATCAAGTTTTACTTCAGCATTAAGTCAAACCTGGCAAATGCCGGTGACTTCAAGGCAGAAGATGCAAAACTTGAGAAAAAGGCCGAGGAAATCATTGTTGCAATGGGCTTAAGATAACACCATAACTATCTAGTATAGAGGACTGTAAACCAGTCCTCTTTTTTTTGCCGCAATATTTGCAATCTCAACCTTTCTTCAAATTCTATCGTGTCGGACTTAACTGTTATCTACTTCAAAACAGCATAATTTTTCAATTCACCTCTCGAAAGAATCAACTTTCATCCATGAAGAATAAATAAGCAACCGCCTGTATCAATTTCCAATAGCTTATACTATATTTGTACTAACATCCTCTTTTACAGTATACATATATTAATCTCCCATTATGGAAACCAGGTTTTTAAATCTCTGCTGCAAGAATCTTTTTGTTCTATCCTTTCTTCTCACAATATTCTCACTAGCGGCATCGTCACAATCCTGGGAAATAATTTATATGCCCCAGGTAAGCATGGGCAGGGATATCGTAATGACCCATGACAATTGCTATTTTGCCACCAGCAGCAATAGTGCATTTGATCCCGGAGTCAGTATGAAAATTGACCAGAGGGGTTATATTCGCTGGGAAGTGCCATACGGTGGTTTTTCAACTAAGAAGACATCAGACAATGGATTTGTAATCGCCAGTTGTCAGGGTTACCAGGATGCAAGTATCAGAAAAATAGACTCCGATGGAAATCCTGAATGGTACAAACTCTACGGCGGATATCAGCAGGATGAATTCCATTCAATAATTCAAACGTCTGACCTCGGATTTCTCGCCTGCGGCTTCACTATGAGTCATGGTGACAGCACAATATATATTGTAAAAACCGATGCCGGAGGAAATGAGCAATGGACCAGAAGCTACTATACTTACGAGAACAATGGAGTAGCCAATGACTTGCTTGAACATCAGGGAAATTATTACATAGCTGGACATACTTACGATGACAACTACAATCATTTCCTCTATCTCACAAAACTGAATAATCAGGGAATCCAGCTCTGGAGCAAGCTTTTTCCCTATGAATTTGCAAGCACAGCCCTGAAAATTGCACCTGATGGAAATCTGATGATGACTGGATCGGATGTACTTATGAAGCTTGATCTTAATGGAGAAATTATCTGGGTAAAAAATCTGGATCCAAGCCTGAGAGTTTTCGCCATCGACAATGCACCTGATGGAGGATTTGTCCTTTCAGGCAGCAAGACTTTCAACTATACCCGAACCTACAATGTTCTGCTGAAGACCGATTCACTGGGAGAATCGCAATGGGTAAAGACTTATCCCGGAGCTTACGATGATTACTGGGGAACTTTTGAAGCTGTTATCAATGCCAACAGCTACGGATATGTTGCCTGTGGCTACAGCATTTTTGAGAACTCAAATACACGACTGCATATTATCAAGACTGATTCCTATGGAGATTGTCTGCTGGATATTGCACCGCTTGAACCTTCAGCAGAAGGTTTTTTCCCTAATCCAACCAGTGGAAGTATTAGCACCAAAGGCCGGCTTCCTGAGCGTCTGGAACTGTATTCAATTTCCGGAAAGCTGCTACTTTCATGTCAGTCATGCAGTGATATGGACCTTGAAGGTCTTCCTTCAGGTATATATATGCTCAAGAGATATTTTCTTCTGATGGAGCATCATATCAAAAAATCATGAAGCAATAAATCAGAAATCGTAAATTTTCAATCCCTTATTCCTGCTTAGCCAAAATATCCTTGGTTCATGTTGGCTTTAATCCGGTTTAAAATTATGCTATCAATAACTTCAATTCTTGCTTTAACTCAAATTGCCTTCAACCTCTATCTATGAAAAAGAAATTAGTATTCTTTTTACTGCTTGCTTCAACAAATCTGTTTTCCCAGGAGATTAACTTTGGAGCCGGAATTGGCTCAGGACTTGGCGATAATTTTAAAGTTCTCACCTATAATCTGAATTTTGAGTATAAACCGGAAAGGCTGGATATATCCTTAAATTTTGACCCGGTTATTTACTCTGGCAACAATAGGAGTATTCTTACCACTCCTGTTTATATCAAGGCAATAGTCGGAAACAAGCTAAAAGTATGCCCTTCAATTGGAGGGTTTGTCCGCTTTATTGATGGCGACAATAATTATGGCTGGTTGGTTGGACTTGGGCTTGAACTGCCGTTGGGACATTTCCAACCCTATATCAAGGCAGAATACGATATGGATTACTGGAAATCAGAGCATCCCCTGCATTCTGGTGGCGTTGCGTATGAAAACCAAAAATCGCCTTCAGCCTGGCTTAGTCTTGGATTAAAATATCGAATTCTTAAGTGAATGCATACATATGCATACCCCTCTTCATGAAGGGAAAAAGCGTTCCACAAAAATTTGATTCAAAATCTGAATTGGCAGTCTTTCACTGTTTAGTCAAGAATTGCTGCTTCGATTCTTAGTCTACAGCTTCAAGTACAACATTCTGTACCTTTTTCAGATCCTTAGCATAGAAGAAAGACCCGATAAAAAACAGTGCAGCAGCTATCAGCAAGGCAATTGGCAAGAGGCTAAAGGCTGTCTGGATGTTTGTTGCATCCGAAATTGCGCCCATTGCGATTGGACCCAATGAAGCACCCAGAAGATTTTGAACAACAACTGCAATGGCATATGAGATTGCCCGCAGTCCGGCATGAACCACATCCTGGGTGACTGCAGCAGCTGCTGAAATAAAGGCTGTAATGGAAATACCAACAGATAGCAGGAGCATGTATTGCATTTGTCCGTCGAACATACTGAATGCCATAAACATCAGAAATGCAGAAAGAAGTGTTGTAATGGCAGGAAGAAGCATTCTTGCATTAACCCTTTTTTTTCTCCAGCGATCGGCAATGAAACCGCCCAATGGTGCACCAATAATGGCAAAAAGCATTACCGCACTTGATTTAAGGCCGGCCTGAGCTTCAGGTACTCCTTGAACGCGATGAAAATATGTCGGCAGCCAGGTCAGCAATGATGTTGTAGTGAATACAACCCCTGCCATTCCGAAATAGGTAAAGATCAGTGAAGGTTTACTGATGAATTCAGCAAACATATCCTTCACCGACATTCTCACCTTTTTAGTAGCGCCACTTATACCTTTAACCGCATTTTCCTTAACGAGTCCGATTGTCTTGTAATCCTTCACAAAAAAGAAAAGCACTGCAACAATCATCCCCGGGATAGCAACAATTCCCAGTGCCTGACGCCAACCGAGTTTTGCAGCGATCAAACCGCCCAAAGCCACTCCTATTGCTGATCCCAATGGAATTGATGCATTCCAGAGGCCCATCATCCAGGAGCGCTTTTCTGATGGATATAAGGCTGATATCATTGCAGATCCTCCGGGAGCATATCCTGCTTCACCAACACCAATGATTGAACGGGCATAAAACAGTTGCCTGAAAGTCCTGGAAAAAGCGCTTAAACCTGTTGCAGCACTCCAGACAAGCGCCATCAAACCAATGGTTTTGCGTCTGCTCCAGCGGTCAACAAGAATAGATACAGGAAAAGTAAAAAGCACGATCGACCAGTAAACGGCAGAAACCAGCATTCCGCACTGGGTATCAGTTAGGCCCCAATCCGCCTTAAGAAAAGGGAACAGGGAAGTAATAACCATCCTGTCCACATAATCAAACATGTACAATAGGAACAGCAATACAAAAACATAATTGGTATAACCACGGGTAAAAAGGTATCCTTCGGGTACAATCTTATTTTTCATGCGCTTTCCTCCTGTTTTTGGTCCTTGTTAGTATGCAAAATCCGGATTACAGATACGAAAATATCGATTTAAGTTAATATATCCTACCTCTTGAATAAATTCTGCTGCAATCTTTCCACTTGCTCACTGATTTCAGTCTTGTTGTATTCTTTTCACTTGTATATTTATCTCTGCAATACCTTGATAAAAATCAGGTCTTAAATCAGATATATGAAGAAGGAATTTGAATTAAACGGACAGGAATTCATTGAACTCAATAAGTTGCTGAAGCTGCTGAGTTTAGTTGAAACAGGTGGAGAAGCAAAAATTGTTATTGAAGAGGGCCAGGTTAAAGTGAATAATGCAGTTGAATACCGCAAACGAAATAAATTACGCCCGGGGGACAAGGTGGTATTCAGGGGATCTGAGATTTCAATCGTATAGCCGCTTCATCCGGAAAATCGGCTTTATGAACGTGCGAACAATGTAAACGGATGCTTGTTACTAATGTGACTACATTCCACGTTATGCAACGGAAAGACTTTCTACGACTAATTTCAATCTTACCTTTCGCGGGATATACCATGAAACTTAACGATTTATCATCCTTCAGCGATCAGCTTGAGAATACTGAACCTATGCCAGTTATGTTTGTTGGACATGGCAGTCCGATGAACGCTATTGAAAAGAACAGCTTCAGCGATAAATGGCATGAATTGGGAAAAACCCTACCAACACCCAAAGCAATTCTTTGCATTTCAGCACACTGGGAAACCAGGGGCACCATGCTCACAGCTATGAGCAAGCCCAGAACAATCCATGATTTCGGAGGCTTCCCTCCTGCCCTCTTTGAGGTCGAATATCCTGCCCCCGGGGATCCGGAACTGGCAAGAAAATCAGCTCAGATGCTCTCTTCGGTTCAGGCCGGACTTGATGAGAAATGGGGTCTGGACCATGGTACCTGGAGCATACTCACGAACATGTTTCCAAAGGCTGATATACCCGTAGTTCAACTCAGTCTCGACTATGGAAAAGATCCACAGCAGCATTATGATCTGGCAAAACAATTGGCAGCACTGCGAAACAAGGGCATCCTAATTATGGGAAGCGGGAACATGGTTCACAACCTGAGAATGATTGACTGGGGTCATGCTGATGCCGCCTTCGACTGGGCTATTGAAGCGAATGAAATCTTCAAAAAACTGATCAGTAGTGGTGACCATCAAAGTTTGATCAATTATAAGAATCTGGGAAATGCTGTTCAACTTGCGATCCCAAGCCCAGACCATTACCTGCCGCTGCTTTATACACTTGCCCTGAAATCGGAAAAAGAAGAATTCTCTTTCTTCAACGACCAATATGTAATGGGATCATTGAACATGACCTCTGTTTACATTGGAAAAGGAGCGTAATTATTTTATTTTCTGATAATTAGAAACTGTCTAAAATCATTATTTGAAGTAAAAAAAGAAGTCATCCGCCAGCCGGCGGACAGTAGTCAGAATAGAAATAATGAAACCATTTGTTACAAAACAATTCTGGCTTCTGTCCGGCAGCTGGCGGATGAATTCTTTGGAAAAAGCAATTTTAGCCAATCTCTTAAAGCCTGAGCATTAAGGTTTTATCTGCACTATCCTGCTGCCTCCTAGCCACCTGATTGTCAACTCAAACGGGACAGTAGTTTGTACCTTTACAACTGGTGGATCCGTGGGCTTTTTTCTGTCTTCAACCTTAATCTGAACCATTCCATCCTTTCCGAAGGGATAGTTGCTTACTCCATAGGCATCGGTTAATCTCACATCCAGTAAAATGCTGTTGGATGGAACATCAGGCCTTATTCCAAAAACGTATTCAAGCAGCACAGAAATTGGAGTAATACCGGTCCAGCCGACAAAATCGCGATGGTCATTACCCTGAACCTTATCCGGTGCATAATTTTCGAAAAGGGTTCCTGTTTGGGTGTAAACCTTCACCACCTGATCAAGATGATTGCCGGCAATTACGTAAGCCAGTGAATCCAGCCTGTAATTGCTTAATCCGCGTAAAACCATGTAATTGGTAGGTGCCCAGATAGCACCCTTCCAATACCCTCCATTAGGGTCAAATGAGGGATTATCTGCTGAAAGTGAAGGGACCATATGCTGCCTTCCAAATGTTGCAGGATTTGATAAATGTCCGACGAAACCATTCAGTCTGTCAGCAGGAACTACGCCTGCAAGCAGTGCCCAGTAGGATGCTATGCTTTTTACACTGGAAAGGCTTCCATCGGCAAATCGGTCGTAATAAAATGAAGATTTATCATCCCACATTTTCTCATTCACCAGTCTATCAAGATTCAGCATTTCCTGCCTTATTACAGTCACATCAGCTTCACGATGAAGAGTTTCAGCCATCTTGATCAGAATGTTACCAGCAAGTACCTGCTGCAGACTTATATCTATCCACGACATGCGTCCATGGCTCCATTCAGGACTATATCCGGCAGGTAATCTTGGCTGATTATCCATCCCGCAGCCCCATCCACTTGAAAAATAACTGCCATCGGGCCAGGAGCGATAGGAATTGAACCATTGATAGTAAGCAAGAAGCGGATCGAATAACCTGGCAAGTCTCTCCTTGTCGCCAAAATTCAGATAATATTCCCATTCTGTCCAGGGGAAGACATTGGGACCAGTGCTTGAAACATCAAATCGCTCAAAAAAATCAGAACCATCGGTTTCAACAATTTCCCTGCAAATGAATCCATCCTTATGCTGTCGGGCATAGAAGTTATCCAGTGTCCGCTGAAAATTAAAAGCATGAAGTCCATACCGCCCGAACATCAGCATAAAATGGGAATCCCACATGAAGATATGTCCGTTGAAAGCCGGATCGATAAAGGGTGAAACGAATCCTGATCCTGGAGCTGGTTTGTGCAGATTTCCAAATGCAAGTTCCCAGGCTTTCCAGTAACAACTTATAACATCAGGCCTTGCCGACCATTCAGGTTGTGGCAGCATGGAACGAACGGCACTGAATACCGGCAGGGCTGATGTATCCGGAATCGCACCAATAAATGTGTTTGCAGCAACGTAAGGGTTCTTTACGTGGGTATCAAAGTATGGCTGACTTGTAGCTGTGATATACAGAATGCTCAGGATACTGCTTAATACTAATTTCTTGATCATCTTGAAGATTTTTGATTTCTGATTGCGGATTGCGGGGGAGTGACAGGGAGACTTTGAGAAAGGGAGAAAGGGAGAAAGGGAGACAGGGAGAATTGAGAATTTTCCTGGAAATTCGAAAGCAGCTGTCACACTGAGCTTGTCGAAGTGTTTTACAATATGCACAATCCAACCCTACCGTGAAAATCAATCCCAACAGCAAACAACTAAGTACTAATTCCTGCTGCGTTCAATCCACCCCTAACCCCGAACAATCAATACCAACAACTAACAACTCCTACTTGCAACTATCTACCCTTTCCTAACCTTGAACCTTAAAACGGTTCGCAATTTATCGGGACTCACTTTTCTGGCGTCAGAAAGATAGATTTCCCTGTGAACCTTTGACAGTCGGGTGAGCTTATTTTCAGCTGCAAAGACCTCCATTTGAGCAAAACTGGCAGGCTCAGAATCATAGCTACCAAGATGAAGCATCTGAACACATGGACCGTCCGTTATTTTCTCGAATTTGACTTCCTTAATAAGCGGTTCCTTTTTCTTTATCCAGGCATGCTCAATCAAACCGCGAGCATCGTTTTCAGTTAGAAAATCCGGTTGACGCATCATCAGTTTAAACACGAGCCGGTCTTTATCCAGAACTTCGAGTTTAAGCCTTTTCGCTTCATCATCAACATCCCAGACACCTTCCAGCGGGTAAACTGTATATTCCTGGTAACCTGGGAGTCCTTGACCGGATTTCGGGCTCATTTTTACTGCGTAGGAAGCGGCATAGAGCGCGGTGATGTAGTTTGCAAAGAAGGGGTCATTAGGATTTCCCTTGCCTTCGAGGGTAAAGAAGCTAAACTCCGGGATATTCCTAAACTCTGGTTTTGCTGCAGGAAGATAAAACTGCTTATCATCCTTCTTCCAATCTATTTTCATAGAACTTTGATTTTAAGCTTAAGTTATAATTTGTACAACTTGGATGTAATCCCTATAAATTCTTGATATCTTTTTCAAACTTGTACTAAAAGCACATCTTTAGAACCACGGAGGATGAAGAACAGGTGAGAAAAAGATAAAAGTAAAAAGACAAAAGAAAAGACAAAAGTAAAAGGACAAAAGACAAAAGGAATCCGCCAGCTGGTGGTAAAAAGACAAAAGACAATCCGCCAGCTGGCGGAAAAAAGACAAAAGTAAAAGGACTAAAGGTAAAAAGTCAAAAAGTAAAAACACTGCAACTTTCAGCTGTGAACTCCAAACCTTTAACTCCGAACCTCGCCCCCCGAACTATCAATACAAACAACCAACAACAAAAAACTAACAACTCCCACCAGCAACAACCTACCTTTTCTAACCTTGAACCCCAAACCTCGAACTATCCCCAATAATGACACTGTCCCATCATGAAATAGGTTGACAAGAAGTTTAGTTAATAACTTTACATTTTGTCAGATATGGAGCAGAATAAAACAAGAAGGACGTTTAGCGACGTTTTTAAGCAGGAGAAGGTCAAGATGCTGGAAGAAAGACAGGTAACTGTGAAACAGTTGAGTCGAATCTATGAAGTATCAGAGACAGCGATTTATAAGTGGATAAGAAAATACTCTATAAAGCTTTGTCCAAGAGAGAAGCTTGTTGTGGAGAAAGAGTCAGAAGGAGCCAAGACACTGGCTTTGATGAAGCAGGTGGCAGAACTGGAGCGGATAGTAGGCCAAAAGCAACTGCAGGTTGATTACTTAAAGAAGTTGATTGAGCTCATTGATCTGGAGATAGGAGGACATGAAAAAGTTCCGATCCGAGCTCTCACATGGTTTAGGCCAAGTAGCCCACCAAGGAATAATGATGGAATCGTTGTATCAAAATCAGGATAAGTCGCCAGGGATATCACAAGTCTCTCCTAAGTCATAAGGACCATGATGTGGCAACGCATGTTGGAAATGATTTACGAGATAAGGAAGGATTATCCACGAATCAGTGCAAGGAAAATTCATTATATGCTTGGGATCAATGAGGTCGGAATCAACAGGGTTCGAACAGTTCGTCTCTATACAAGGACTAACGGCACAGAAGCATCGGTCATTTCTTCGCACAACCCATAGAGGCGAGAACATTTATCCAAACCTTACGCATGGCATGAAAATCAATGGCCAAATCGGTTATGGGTAAGTGATATAACCTACTTTCTTACAAGCGGAACAACATTTTATCTTGTATTTATTCTTGATGTTTATGCCAAAGGATTATCGGTCATTCAGCCAGTGACAATATGTTTGCAGTAAACATGTTCTTGCTTTGTTGAAGGCCTTGAAATTAAGAGGTTACAGCAAGTATAACAAGTTGATCCATCATTCAGACAAAGGAAGCCAATACGGAGCAATGAGTACACCAAAGTACTTAAAGATCATAGTATTAGTATAAGTATGGCAGAAAACTGTCTTGAAAATCCTTATGCTGAACGTATTAATGGAATCATCAAGAATGATTACATGATAAAAAATAAAATCAGTTCTTTAAACGAACTTAAAACAGCATTGAATAAAGCTGTTGCCCTTTATAATCACTGCCCTAATGGAAGTCTTGGAATGCTTACCCCTATTGATTTTGAACTTGCTGTTGAACAAAGTTCAGCAAATGAAAATCAATCTTAAAACTCTATGATTTTACCAAATCCTATGAAGAAAATACCAGATTGGGGTTTTTAAGGTATAAATCCATGAGAATGTACCTGAATAAGAATGCCGTAGCTTTGAGTACCAAAACTACGGCTGGTTATTCCCCTGGATCAGATTATTCCTTGGCTAGTTGCCCCCCGGCAGAGCTCGCCTCCGCTTCATCTGATCAGACTAAGTTAAGTGAACAAAACCAAAAGATGAATTTGAGTTACAAACAATTAAAGTAGAAGTTTAGTCTTTTCTGTCAACCAAAATCATGATAAGACAAACTAACAACCAACAACTAAAAACTAACAACTCCTACCAGCAACAATCTACCCTTTTCTAACCTTGAACCCCGAACATCGAACCCGAAATAATAGACACTAACAACTAAAAACCAACAACTAACAACTCCTACTCGCAACAATCTACCCATTTATAACCTTGAACCTCGAACCCCGAACCTCGAACCTATTTCTTCCAATCCCCGGGCTGCGAATGAGCAGGATAAGAATGGCGCTTGAAAAACTTCCAAATCTCATCGTAAGCATTTATATCCTGATTTGCGTATGGTTCAATTCCGGGGATGGAGTGTCCTCCTCCTTCAATTCTGTAGTAAAGTATTTCTGCATCGGGGACAAAGCCGGTATAAGTAGAAAGTGTAACTGTTGACATATCTTCAGGATGCAGGTCAGGAAGTTGGGTAACAACAGGTGGAGTTGAAATCTGATCCTGTTGAGCCCAGAATTCTATGATATCGGCAGCAGATGGAGAGCCATTAATGTTGACTATTTGATCTGCTGAACCATGCATATAGCAAAGAGGTATTGGGCGCTGAATTGAATAATTGACAAAGATATTGGTACTGATCAGTCCTGAAATTGGAGCTATGGCTGCAATCCGATCCTGCATTTTCTGAAGGGCATAATAGGTCATAAAGCCACCGTTCGACATGCCGGTGATATATACCCTTGAAAGGTCCAGAGGGAATCTTGCCGCCATCTCATCGATAATCTGGTTCAGGAAGTGCACATCATTCCAGGAAAAGATATCATGGGCATTCCACTGGTAAATTGTTTCCCCATTGTAGGTTCCCAAAAGTGATTGTGGCATCAGATGTATAAACTGCTCCCTGTTGGCCATGTAATTGAAATAGTTACCCTGAATTTCAGTCCAGGCATTGCCATTGGCACCATGCAGGTGAATGACAAGCGGTAATTCTCCGTAAACAGGAGGAAGATACCAGGCATATTCCCTTTCCCTTCCTTCAAATTTAATGAAACGATGAAAGAGTGTGCCCTGATCAGCATCCTGTGTCATGATTTTGAAATCAGCAGAAATATGCTTTCCATTCACATCCCTGGCCACAACTTTTCCTGTGTAAACTTTTGCCGGCAACAGGTTCTCGATCTCACATTCCGTGGTTTCAAGTCCACTCAGCACAATCTCATTTGAAAGAATAATATCATAAACAACAGCCATTCCCTCAGGGTCATCGGCAGCATCCCACTTCAGACTTAACTTGGTACTGCCTGCTCCAATTTCCCGAATTTTAAAGGTCAGCGGCGCCAGGTTGGCAAGAGTTGTAAAACTGAAACTACCTTCTGCTATCTTTTCACCGGAATGCCAGGCCTCAACTCTACCGGAATAGGCAGTTTCAGGCATCAAATCCGTTAGACTATAGCTGAGAGATCTAATGTCAGCAACAACTAACTTATCCGCCACATAGACCCGGTAACTGAGATCTGCCTCAAGGCTGACCGGCTTATCCCAGAAGAGTCCGGTTGTGGATTGTCCCGGAATTACCAAAACATCCATAGCAATCAATGAAGCGGGAGAATCCTTACTGCATGATTGCAATTGAATCAGGAAAATGCAAATGAAGACGCCGGATAACAGCTTAAGAAGTGGTTTCATTAGGGAATCAGAAAAGAATGCGCAGTTTCATACCAGTTATTGAAAGGATACTGCATCCAAAAAAGAATACAGGATTTTCCAATGCAGTAAATTACATTATCTGAGCGGACAACTCTTTCATGTTCAATCCATCATAATTGCCTGAACTCATCATCAGCAAATTGGTATCCTTCCATTTATCTGAAAGCAGGTAGGCCTGAAGTTCATTAGGAGAAGTAAATACCTGAAGTCTTTCCTTGCCAAAAGCCAGTCTGATTTCATGGGCGTCAAGCATGGGAAGCTTTTTAAGTTCCAGGGCATGGGGTGAGAAATAGACAATAGCCTCATCCGCTTTTTCCATGCTTCCCTCATACTGGGAAAGGAAGCCCTGACTCAGACTGCTGTATGTGTGCAGTTCAAAACATGCTACCAGCCAGCGTTCCGGATATTGTTCCTTCACTGCTTCAATGGTTGCTTTCAGTTTTGAAGGTGCATGGGCAAAATCGCGGTAAATATTAACTGTATCACTTGCAGCCATTAATTCCAATCTGTTGGATGCTCCATTGTAGGATGAAATGGCAGCATAGAAAGTCTCATCACTGATTTCCAATAATTTGCAAACCAATCTGGCGCCCTCCATATTCATCAGGTTATGGCGGCCAAATACCTTTAAAGGTACTTCCCCTATTGAAGTATTCAAGACTGTCACACCTTTTTCAATCCTGAATTCCGGGACAGAGTATGGCTGCTTCAGCATTTTACCCTGTAGTGCTTCAACCACCTGGCAAACAGTTTCATCTTCCTGACAGTAAATCAGGGAACCGTTGTCGGGAACCATCTCGGCAAAAATGCGGAACTGATCTACATATTTATCAAAGGTTGGAAATACATTCATATGATCCCAGGCAATACCACTAATTAGGCCTATATCAGGCTTGTACAGGTGGAATTTGGGACGTGGATCCAATGCAGAAGTAAGATATTCATCTCCCTCAAAAATCATGAATGGTGCTTTCTCGGTGAGTTTCACCATCACATCAAAGCCTTCCAGCTTTGCACCAACCATATAATCACAATCCACACCGGCATGCCTCAGCACATGAAGAATCATTGCTGTTATGGTTGTTTTGCCGTGGCTCCCTCCTATCACAACACGGATTTTATCCTTGCTCTGCTCATAAAGGAATTCAGGATAGGAATATATCTTAAGTCCCATTCGCCTTGCACGCGCCAACTCGGGATTATCGCCCCTGGCGTGCATTCCGAGGATGATTGCATCAATATCCTCAGTTAGTTTTTCTGGAAACCAGCCGAATTTTTCAGGTAAAAGTCCGCAGGCTGCAAGTCTGCTCTTGGCCGGATCAAAAATTTCGTCATCAGAGCCGGTAACTTCATAGCCTTTATAATGCAGGGCAAGAGCCAGATTGTGCATGGCGCTTCCACCTATCGCAATAAAATGAATCTTCATAGGTAATAATATTTAATGCAAATATAACGAAGGCTTTCCACTCTTTGGGCAGAGCCTGTTTTAGAGAATCATATTTTTGAGTAAAATAGAGTATACCGAATCGAAATAGGTTTTCAATCTGCCAACCGGCAGATAAATTTCAACTCCCGGTATAACTCATTCCAATCAGCTTTGAACTTGCAAACCCGCCAAGAATGAGCATAAATACCTACTTTTGTTCGAAGGAAATACCTTTCAAATCAGCATTGATGAAATTATACCCTATTATATCCGATCTGTGGAAAATGGATGGAGGCGTTGCCTTCGGAGTAGTACCCAAAAGCATTTGGAATCGAAGCAAAATGGCCGATGAGAATAATATGATTCCCATCGTGACCCGTTGTCTGCTGATCGAAACCGGCAACCGGCTGATACTTGTGGATGCAGGACTTGGAAACAAAAGAGATGAAAAATATTACAATGTCCGTTACCGCACCGAAGGACCTTCCCTGGCAGAACTGATTGAGCAAAAAGGCTTTAGGAAAGAACAGGTTACCGATGTACTGCTTACTCATCTTCATGATGACCATGTTGGTGCACTCACAGAAAAATCTGAAGATGGCAACATTCGACTGGTATTTCCAAATGCCAGCTACCATTGCACAGCTACTCAATGGGATTGGGCTATACATCCAAACAAGCGTGAAGTGGCGGCCTATTTTCCCGATAATTTGCTGCCTTTGGAGCAAAGTGGCAAATTGAACCTGATCACTGAAGAAGGAGAATTTCTTCCGGGAATCCGGCTCAGGATCTACAATGGACATACCATTGGACAAATGATTCCATTCATTCAGGTTGATGGTAAAACGGTTGTCTTTTCCGGTGATTTTATTCCCACTGCCTACAATATCCCCATGCCTTTTGTCCCATCAGTAGATGTGCAGCCGCTTATTACCATGAAGGAAAAGGCCGAATTTCTGAATGAAGCAGTGAAGGAAGGTTATATATTGCTCTTTCAGCATGACTATTTCAACGAATGCTGCAATCTGATTCAGACAGAAAAGGGAGTTGCAGCGGATAAAATTTTTACATTGGCAGAAGCATTAAATCAAGCAAACTGATGAAGACAGAGCAAATAGATAAACTGAACCAGGAGTTAGCAGGGAAAAGTGCTGAAGAGATTCTGTCAGCAGTAATTCGGGAATTTGGAAGTGCCTTATGCTTCTCAACCAGTCTGGGAGCCGAAGACCAGGTAATCACAGCTATGCTTGCTGACATTGACAAAACTGTAAGGGTCTTCACCCTGGATACCGGACGAATGTTTCCTGAAAGCTATGAACTGCTTCACAGAACTGTAAACCGCTATGGAATGGATTTTAAGGTTTATTTCCCGGATGCAGCTCAGGTTGAGACGATGGTCAACAGCAAGGGAATCAACCTGTTTTATGAATCAGTGGAGAACCGGAAAGCCTGCTGTCATATTCGCAAAATAGAGCCTCTCCAAAGAGCCTTAAAAGGATATGACGCCTGGATTACAGGATTGAGAAGGCAGCAGTCTGTAACCCGGAATGACATGAAAATAGTGGAATGGGATGCCATCAACCAACTTATAAAAATCAATCCCCTGATTGAATGGACTGAGACAGAAGTCTGGGATTACATCAAACAAAAAAACGTCCCCTATAACAGTCTGCATGACAAGGGATTCCCAAGTATTGGCTGTCAGCCCTGCACACGTGCCATAGAGCCCGGAGAGGACGTGAGGGCCGGAAGATGGTGGTGGGAGTTACCTGAAAGCAAGGAATGCGGGCTGCATGCGAAGAAATAGATATCTACCTGTTAATTTCAAGACTCCTTAATTAAAGTTTTTTCATAGTTGAATATAGTGGCTCCTAACCATAAAACTGCATGGTTAATTGGTGGGCTGGCTTTCTCCAATCCTTAGGGAGTTTAAGTCCCGTGTATATATCTACACTCTGAATGATAAGCAGACTGAAGTTGCCAGTGATGATAAAAATTGCAACAAACTCACTAATTCTCAGTGAAAAAAATCAATTCTGGGGAGGTATGTTCCAGCCATTGAGAGATTTTCTTTTCAATAAGGTTACATAAGCCAGACCTTTGTTTTCGATTTAATCACGAAAACAATGAAATCAAAAGTTAATTGCAATAGCAAACTATCAATTCTTATAGGTGGCTTATTCCTTGTATGCATTAGTCTCCCAGGGTGCAAAAAAGATGATACTTCAACAATTTCCGGAGATTTACAAGTCCTTCCTCGCGAAGCGGCTTACGCAGGTTGCTATCCGCTTGTCGGCACAAGTCAAACCAAATCCTGGGACAGTACCGGCAACATTATCACCCCTATTTTGGGAGAAGCCTTTTTCGGTCAGGATGCTCAGTTTACCCATACAACACCTGTTTACACCAAAAGCAGTGATGGACTTACTGTAAAAGATGAAGTTACCGGATTGACATGGCAGAAAACCTATGAAAAACCAACTTCCGGTGGTATGTATTACTGGGCAGAAACGCAGACAGAAGTTGACAATCTGAACAAACAAAACTATGGCGGCTATAGCGACTGGCGCGTCCCTACCATCAAGGAGCTTTACTCTTTATGGAATGCAAGTGCCGGTTGGCCTTGGATTGATACAAAATATTTTGATATTGAATATACAGATGAACAAGACCTCAGCCACGCCATTTTTTGGAGCAGTGACAAATACACCGGAGTAATGGGCAATGTCAGTGGGAATACGCCTGGCGCAGAACTTGCCTTTGGTGTGAATTTTGGCACCGGACATATTAAATCGTATAGTATCAGCGTAGGTCCAAAACACTTTGTTCGTTGTGTACGCGGCAATCTTTCCTATGGAGTCAATTTACTACAAAACAGCAACGATGGTACTATTTCCGATTTGGCTACCGGCTTAATGTGGCAACAAACCGACAACGGTTCCGGAATTGATTGGGAACACGCACTGGCTTATGCGCAAACGCAGAATAACGCAAATTATCTGGGGCACAACGATTGGCGTTTACCCAATACAAAAGAATTACAAAGTCTGGTGGATTACACACGGTCTCCAGGTGCAACAAATCCAGCCAATGTGGGACTGGCAATCAATGCCATGTTCAGTTGTACGGCTATTCTGAACGATGGCGGAAAGGCTGACTACCCCTATTACTGGACAAGTACATCGGCAATTTCAAATCCAACTGGCACTTACCCAATGCATGGTATGTGGCTGTTGGACAGGCAGAAGATGGAAACGGAGAAAACCTTCACGGCGCCGGTGCTGTGCGTTTCGACAAGAAGATAATAGGAACCGGCGAAGGAGAAGAAAGGGTGTTAAACTATGTTCGTCTGGTAAGGACAATTAAATAATCTCATAAATTAAAAATCATGAAATCGAAAGCAAATCAAAAAAGATTTCTATAAATTTTGATAGCCTTTTTAATCCTTCTGAATATGAATCTGGCAGGATGTTAGCGAAGCGATCCCAAAATCAAGAATTTTACCGGATTTACACAAAATGGGAATGGATATTACAATGGCAATTCGGCCCGTGGAGATGCGGTAAGAATTTTTAATTATGTTCGGTTGGTGAGAACCAATAAATAAAGTGGTAACTATGATACGGGCAAAGGCAAGAATCCTGATACTCAGAGAAAAGATAATCTGAATGATGAGTTCCTTCAGCCCCTTATAAATAACATCACATGAAAACTAAACTGAAACTTACATTAGCATTCGTTGCAATATTTATTTTTGGCTGTTCCGTAAATGCTCAAACCTATACGGCTTCAACAAAGAGCAGTATTCCAATTGAAATGCTTCTCCCACAAGGTAAATCCAAGGCCCTGATTTTGAGTTTCGATGATGGAAACATCGCCGACCGGCATTTAGTGAAATTGATGAATGAGTATGGTCTGATTGGAACATTTCATCTTAACTCCAATAAACTCGGGACAAAGGATTATCTCACCAAAGAAGAGATTAAAAACCTGTACAAGGGACACGAAGTATCCGGTCATTCGGCTAATCATCCAAGTCTGCCTTCGCTATCAAAAGTCGATGTGATTTATGAAGTGCTGGAGGATAGAAGAGAATTGGAGCGACTGATATCCTATCCTGTTCGTGGAATGTCGTATCCTTTTGGAAATACAAGCGATCTTGTAATTGAGGCGATAAGCGGTTTAGGTATCGAATACGCAAGAACAGTCGGTGATACCTACAACTTCAATATGCCCACTGAATTTCTTAAATGGCAGCCATCCATTCATTTATTCGGAAAAACAAATTACATACCCAACGACACGGCAAACGACAGAAAAGAATTAGGACAATTTTATCAGCTCACAAGTGAGTTTTTGAATTCGAAGTCCTTGGCCTTATTCTATGTATGGGGACATAGTTGGGAATATGAAGGTCCCGGTAACAAATGGGCAGAAGTTGAGAAGTTTTTCAAAATGATTTCCAATAATCCTGAAATCTATTATACCACACAAATAGACTTGGTGGATTATATCAATGCCTTTAATAATCTCAGATTCTCAGTCGACAAAACCATGGTTACAAATCCTGCTTCGATTACTGTTTACGTAAAAATGGATGGCAAAGCATTTGCCATTGAAGCTGGAAGCACAACAAATCTGAAACAATCAGAATAGGAATAAGTCCGAAATAGCCATCAAGAGTACTGATCAGACTTACCCGGGATCATATTGAGATCGATCTCCATTAATATCTATGTCCTGTAAAAACTAACCAAAAAGACGTGAAAAAATACCTCTTAATACTTTTAGTTCTCATTACCCTTCTCTCAACTGCTCAAAACAACAGGCAGAATATTCGCGGTGTTGTTTCAGACAATCTCTCCCAAACCGCACTTCCTGGAGCAACTATTCAAATAGTTAATAGCAACGTAAGCAAAGGAACATCAACTGACTTAAATGGGATTTATGTTCTTCAGGATCTGCCTCCTGGCAGATATGAAATAAAGGTTTCATATATCGGGTATAAGGATGCATTTGCAACTAATGTTGTGGTGACTTCAGGAAAAGAAGTTGTGTTGGATATAGCCATGGAAGAAGATCTTAAACTCTTGAAAGAGGTAGTTATAACTTCAAACAGCAAAGCAGGTACACTAAATGATTTGGTTCCGGTAAGTGCCAGGACATTCTCAACTGAGGAAGTAAACCGCTATGCAGGGGGACGCAGTGATCCCGCCCGTTTGGCCGCTAATTTCGCCGGAGTAAGCGCACCTGACGACAGCAGAAACGATATTGTAATCAGGGGCAATTCGCCAGTTGGTGTTTTATGGCGCATTGATGGAATGAACGTTACCAACCCTAACCATTTCGCGACGGTAGGCACAACAGGTGGAGCCGTGAGTGCGTTAAATACCAACCTTTTGAGGAGCTCCGACTTCCTGACCTCAGCATTTCCAGCCGAATATGGCAATGCCACGGCCGGGGTTTTTGATCTGGGTTTCAGGAATGGAAATACTCAGAAACGGGAAACCACTCTTCAGGCTGGATTGATCACCGGTCTCGAAGCAACTACCGAAGGACCAATCAGCAGGAAAAATGCTTCATCATATCTGGTTGGATATCGCTATGCGCTGGCTGGTGTAGCTCAGGCTGCAGGCATCGATATCGGAACAACAGCACTTCCTTCGTATCAGGATTTGTCATTTAATGTAAACAGCGGCAACACCAAAATGGGCAGGTTTACACTGTTTGGCATTCTTGCCACAAGTACCATAAATATTGCTGGTGGCAATTCAGGTGGGTTGTATGGAGGTGAAGGTGGCGGGCATGATTTGAGCAGTCAAATCGGTATTATCGGGATAAAACATTTCAAACAACTGAATAGCAAATCCTATTTTAGTTCCAATATTGGGTTAAACTATTCAAAGTCGGGACAAACAGATTATAGCTTCGACAGAATGACTGATTCAGTTTATACGAAATCAGAGAATAAGGTTACAGAACAGGATATAATTTTTCAAGCAGTTTCAATTCCAAGATAAACTCAAGGTTATTCGTAAAAATTGGAATTCAGGATGAAGTGATTGGATTGAACCTGTATTTCAGGGAGAAAAGAGATCCTCTCTCAGATTTTTTACAGATATGGGATTATAATAGTTACACAAATCTGGCCCAGACCTACATGCATGCCAAGTATAGCTTTAATGATAAAATCACTCTCAATGCGGGCTTACATTCCCAATTATTTTTCCTGAATAATTCACTCTCAGTTGAGCCACGTTTAGGATTAAAATATGAAATTGATTCCAAGAGCAGCCTTACGCTGGGATATGGACTCCATTCACAAACGCAACCTGTAAATGTTTACTTTTTACAGACTCAGCTTGCTGATGGTTCCTATGTTTATAACAATGAAAATCTTGATTTTACGAAAAGCCATCACTTAGTGTTGGGTTACGATCTGCAGCCTTTCAAAGACTGGCGGTTGAAAACAGAGGTCTATTATCAGTCACTCTTCAGTGTTCCGGTTAACACTTTTTCAAGCAGCTATTCAATGCTCAATACCGGAGCAGGTTTTAAAACCGATCTGGAAGATAGTCTGGTAAATAATGGAACCGGGACAAACTATGGAATAGAATTAACCATAGAGAAATTTTTCAGCCATGGATATTATGGCTTGTTTACATCCTCAATTTATAGTTCCAGGTATAAAGGAAGTGATGGAATAGAGCGCAACACAGCATTCAATGGGAAATATGTATTCAATATTTTGGGAGGAAAAGAATGGAATGTGGGTAGCGAAAAACAGAACAAAATATCAGCCGATATCAAATGCACCAATGCCGGGGGAAGAGCTTATACTCCCATTGACCTGGAGGCATCCAATGCAACTGAGAGAGAACAATTATCCACGGATGCATATTCGGCTTTTTATGCCAATTATTTCCGTTTGGATTTCAAGCTCGGTTATACGCACAACAGCCGGACGAAGAAACTCTCGCAGTCCTTTTCCATTGACCTGCAAAACATCACAACAACGATAACATATTCTCACAGAGCTATGATGGTCGCAGTCAGTCGATAACCACAACCTACCAGCTCGGGTTTTTTCCGAATGTGATTTATAAAATACAGTTTTAAAGATGTTTTATACATTTGAGAGATGACAGGAATCACCAAGCAGCCGCAGAATAGAGTATTTGTCTTACTTCCTTATTTGGGCTTTCGTTTTTTCTGTGCCTTATTTCAGCGAGCGAAGTTCCGGACAAATAAACTGGTTTGAGGTCATAAAAAACTGGACACATGTTCTCGGGTTTCTCCTCATTTTCCTGATGAATGTGTTTATCCTGGTTCCCCGCTTTCTTTTGAAAAAGAAATACCGCTATTACTTTGTCCTTGTGTCGGTAATGATTAGTGTCGTGATAGCATTCAACATTCTTGGTCCAAAAGTCTTTCCTCATCAGCCCGACCCAGCAACCGAATTATCAGCTGAAAGTTCAACTCCACCCATGATGAATACCCAAAAAGGTAAGCCGCCCATTATGGCTTTCGCAGATAATTTTATCATTTGTATCCTGTTGGTAGGTGCCGGCACAACTGTAAAGCTGATGTCTAAATGGCTGAGTGAGGAGAAACTGCGTAAAGATGCCGAGAAGGAACAGTTGAAAACAAACCTTGCTCTACTGAAGCATCAGGTAAGTCCGCACTTTTTCATGAATACTTTGAATAATATTCATGCACTTATTGAAATGGATACTGAAAAAGCGCAGGATGCAGTTGAAAGGCTCTCGACGCTTATGCGGTATCTGCTTTATGATTCAGCCCAAAATACCATTGAACTGAAGAAAGAAGTTGAGTTCATTTATAGTTTTATTTCATTGATGCAACTCAGGCATTCGGATGAAGTAGAACTTACAATTCTGATTCCTGATCAAATCCCGGATATCAAAATACCACCTATGTTATTTATTTCACTGCTCGAAAATGCATTTAAGCACGGTGTGAGTTATCCAATGAAATCGTATATTTATTTCGAACTGCAATTCCATGATAATGCACTGGTTTGTAACATCAGGAACAGCAAACACAAAACAGTTGTTAATCAGTTTGACGAATATTCGGGAATAGGACTCGAGAACATCAGGAAAAGTCTCGATCTGTTGTACTTTCAGGAATATAAATTAGAAATCTCCGACAACGAAAATGATTTCGGGGTAAACCTCAGAATTCCGGTATGAACATACGTTGCATAGCCATTGATGATGAACCGCTTGCAGTAAAAAAGATTGCAGCTTATATCGGAAAAGTTCCGTTCCTGGAATTGGTGGCTGAATGCAGAAGTGCAGCTGAGGCGATGAAAGTCATGGATACTGTTGATGTTCAGCTCCTTTTTATCGACATTAATATGCCTGAGATCAGTGGAATGGAGTTCGCAAAATCGCTGACCAATAAACCATATATTGTTTTCACCACAGCATATAGTGAATATGCGGTGGAAGGCTTCCAGGTTGAGGCCGTCGATTATTTATTGAAACCAATCACATTCAGCAATTTTCTGAAAGCGGTCAATAAGGTTAAGAATCTTATAGAACTTAACTCAAATTATCAGAAGGATAGTATCAAGACAACTGCGAATCATCTTTTTGTAAAATCCGATTATAAGCTTATCCGTATTGAGCTTGCTGATATTAAATATATTGAAAGCCAGCATGAGTATATAAAAATTCATCTTATAGGCAGTAACCCCGTCATGACCCTGCTCAGTCTGAAAAGCATTGAAGAGTTACTCCCATCAAACCAGTTTATGCGGGTTCACAGATCCTATATTGTTAACCTTGCAAAAATTACTGTAATCGAACGGAACCGGATTGTTTTCGATGGCAAAGTGTATATCCCAGTCAGTGAACAGTATAAGGAAAAATTTCAGGAGTATATCGATGGAAATTTTGATTAGAAAGAAATCAAATTCTGTACACAATCCATCAAAGTAATTAGTCAGGTGCCTCGGTTATAACACAGAGTCTCCATATTACATTTTCGAGAATCAACTGATGTGTTCCTTGCGGTGAATGCATTTAATAATCCCCGCATATTTGTAGTAATTGAAACAATATTTGCAGCATTTGCAAGCAAAGTAAAATCCATATTGGAGCTGTTAAAATTGTATCACAGCATTCAGCTTGATGATTTTCATGACAAGCTTTACGATACTATAGATTCTCTTGCACTTAGCGGGAAGATATTTCTTAAATTCGAAATCTGTATTTCTCTAAAGCCCAAAAATTAACTCCTTCCAATTATTGTCACAAAGTACTAATTATCTGATATTTATGAATAGAACAATTCTTTCACTATTATTTATCTCCGTAGTATTTCTCATAGCAGGCTGCTGCAATTGCACAAATGAAGAACAGGTTTTCAGCAGCAGTGATCTGGAATGGTTTCCTGAAGGAGAGGTTGGTGACAGCATAGTGTTTGAGAATGGCAATGGAGAGACCAAAACATTGTATATCAACACTAAAGAAGAATACTTTTCTAAAGAAAAATGCGCAGGCCCCTGTTGTACTTGTCCCGAAGATAATGCAGCCTTTTACGACTTTCAGTTCACCGGAGAAGAAATCCCCAATACACTTGGCATTCGGGAGGGACTCACCATCAACCTAACCAAAACCGGAAATATCCTTCAGAAAACATTCTCCTGGAGTTGTATCTATGGCTCGTTCCATGACTTTGATTCCTCCCTCGACACTCTTACCGTAAACAACAAATTATACCGTGATGTGCTGGTAAAGAATCTTGATGTTTGCCAAATCAGAAAAATATTCTTTTGCAAAAAGATTGGACTGATTCGCTTTGATTATGTAGATGGCGTTTGGGAAAGAATGGAATGAAACTTTTGTATTTCTGAAACAAAAACTTGTTTCGAACTTGCTTGTTATTGCAAATGAGGGCATTCTTGCAAGCTAAAAGAATTAACCGGGCTCCTTACTTTCACTTGTCACGAACCATGGAAAAGCAAAAAATCTATTCAATGCCGTTTGCAAATGTTTATCCATTCTACATCCAGAAGGTAGAGAGAAAAGGACGCAGCAAGGAGGAGGCCGATACCATCATTTGCTGGTTAACAGGGTATGATCAGCAGGTGTTGCAGCAACAGATCGATAAAATGGTTGACTTTGAAACTTTCTTCAGGGAGGCTCCCCTGCTCAATCCGAATGCTTCAAAAATCACAGGACTTATCTGTGGAATTCGTGTTGAAGAGATTGAAGACAAGCTGATGCAACAAATCCGGTATCTTGACAAGCTTATTGATGAGCTGGCAAAAGGAAAATCGATGGAGAAGATTCTTAGAAAATAGACGAGAATAAACTTCTGTATTAATCTGCAAGGATTTTCATTCTTTTGATGCTGTAGCGAACCGAAAAGCAATCATTTTGGGCACTGAACAGGACAAAAATCCACTATACAGCTAATTACAACTGATGGTTGTTGAATTACAACTAATTGTAGCGTGTTTACAACTATTTCGATTTGTTTATATTTGAATGCAGAATTGTCCCGCAATAACTTTGACGGGTCAAATCTAAAATCATATACCTATGCTAACTACACAAATTATTGGTTCAAGAATAGCTGATGCTCGGAAGAAAATCAATATTTCTCAGGCATCTCTTGCAGAGCAACTGTTTATCAGTCCTCAGGCAGTGGGGAAATGGGAACGTGGTGAATCCATGCCCGACATTATTACTTTAGTCCGACTCTCAGAGATTCTGGGCGTTGACCTGAACTATTTCTCTGACAATAGATTTCCGGTTTCTGCAGAAACAAGCGCCAAAGAGGCTCCATATGAACATTTGAATGAAAGGCTACCCGGCAAAAAGCCAAAAAAACCTCTTTGGAATATGTCGATGGGGAATTGGGCAGATGCTGATTTTTCCGGGCTAAAAAATCTTCAGGAGAAATTCAGTGCTTCCAATCTGAAAAACTGCAAGTTTGTTGGTTCAGATCTCTCCGGACTGATTTTAAAAGCCAACAATGTGAATGGATGTGATTTCACAGGATCAAACATCAGCAGCAGCCATATTAAAACCACCCATCTGGAGAATAACATATTCAAGGATTGCTTTCTGCAGGAAACTGAATTTTCGTTGAGCAGTATTTTGGGCAGTGATTTCACATCAGCTGACCTGAGCGGAGTCACAATAAAGCTGGGCTCCTTCAAGAAGAACAGCATGGAAATGGCGATTATGAACAGAGTAACGTTTAATGCGACGCATATCTCTGATACCATATTCTCCGGATCAATGGAGGATTGCTCTTTCGTGAATTGCGATTTCACCAGGGTGTCATTCCAAAATGTCACTATCAGGAATACTTTTTTCAAGTGCGGAAACCTGAAAAAGCTGAAGTTTATCAATTGCCAAACAGATCGAATGACCTATGAGTTTCTGAAGAATGGAAAAGCTGATCTGAGTGGCATCATTCTGATTGCATCCTAACTACAGAATTAATGAAACTGAAGCAGATGTAGCCTGATTCTATATTCAATTCAATCGGCTACTTTGTAACACCACCAATTTGGAAGCCCTTTTACTGCAAGACTTACAGCCTTTACTGACTGTCCCAAAAAGCTTATTAACAATCTGTTAATATATTAATTAGATTCAATAAAAATAATTTGTACTTTTGCACCCGCAAATTTCTTCCAATTATTATAAACCAAAATTCTTTGAAATGATTGCTAAACGTCAGTATCTGAAGACAAAACCTGCCTGTAAAGTTACCTTTCAATTCGCTGCAGATGCGCAGCATGTAGCTTTAGTTGGCGAATTCAACGGTTGGAACGAAGCTTCCACACCAATGAAGAAGTCAAAGGATGGTTCCTTCGCAGCTACGCTTGAGCTTGAAACCGGTCGTGAATACCAGTATCGTTACCTGATCAACGGAACAACCTGGGTAAATGACGATGAAGCTGATAAGCTTGTACCTACTCCACTTGGAAACGAAAATTCAGTAGTAGTTCTCTAATTACTGCAGAATACAAGGATTATTCTCCCGCAATGAGGGTCATTAACTGGCCCTCATTTTTTATTTCCGAATGACGGCATCCTACCCTGTTGCATACTCCAACACAATTCATGAAATCAGCATCCGGACTGAGAAACATCACCTTCAGCACTCCACCGCATTCACAAACTGCATAAACAGGCAGATTCACTCCACATTCCGGACAAACCAAATCAAGCAATTCGCCATCCACAAGGTCTATATCCAGACTAACCCTGATTTTCTCTCCAAAAACCGGACTAACTGCAATATGGTACATCTGATCCTTGCTTCTGATACCCAAAAGGATTCCATCATATTCATTGAATCTGGCTCTCTTGCTGATGAGGCTGTGTCCATTCTGACAGTAGCAGGACTTGATTACAATCTGCTCCTTGCCTTCGGCTTGCTTTTTCGCCGGTACGGGAATCAGCATGATCCCTTTTTTATCGAACATGGTCATAATGCCTGAATTGGTGAATTTAGTAGTCTCCGCAACGTATGAATCGTTTAGAAATCGATTGGCAATGGTAATCAAAAAATAGAACACAAAGAATTAATTATCAAGAAATTAATCTAAAGGATTCTTGGTGCTTTATTAATATTAAGGCTAATTTATTTATCGTAAAGCCACAAATTTTAGAATGAATACTTGCCTTTCCCGGCAGTACTTTCCATTCCTAAAATTACATTATTTATTGAGAATAGTCAAGAAACCCTCCTTTTAGTCGAGGCGAATTGCCTTTACCGGAGATATGCGGGTAATCACAATTGAAGGAATGATGAGCATGGCAGTACAGGTAATTATTGTACCAGCATTGAGCATAATCAGGTGCCAGAGGCTTAGATGAATAGGCACTGTACTCATGAAATAGGATTCTTCAGGCAACTTGAAAATCCCAAATTGCATCTGAATAAAACATATAAGCAATCCTGCAATATTGCCCCAGATCAATCCTCTTCCGATTATATAAACAGCCTGATAAAGGAAAATTTGTCTGATACTGAAATTTCTCGCCCCCAGTGCTTTCAATATTCCTATCATCCGGGTCTTTTCGAGAATAAGTATCAGCAATGTTGAGATCATGGCGATTCCTGAAACAAGGATCATCAGCACCAGTATAATTACCACATTCATATCCTGAAGGTCTAGCCAGTCGAAGAGTTGCGGATAAAGCTCCCTGATCGTTCTGGCATCCAGATCATAGCCAATATTCTTGTATACTTCCGTACTGATGGCATTCAATTCATCGAAACGCTTAACCATTACTTCAAAACCTGAAACCTGGGTCGAATCCCAGCCATTTAGCTTCTGAATCTGAGCAATATCGCCAAATAGATAGAGTTTATCGAAATCTTCAAGTCCGGTATTATAGATGCCGCTTATATAAAACTTTCTGCCTCTTACCTGATTATCGATAATGAAATAGGTCCTTACAGGATCGCCATTCTTCAATTTCAAAGTTGTAGCAAGTTTTTGAGAGATAATCACGCTGTCGCAGGGAGCGTCTTTCCCTACTGTAAAAGGCTTTCCGGCTACCATTTTGTCACGAAAAAAGCTCCAGTCGAAATCCTTTCCAACACCTTTCAGTACAACACCCTGAATCTGTTCATCAGTTTGCACAATTCCGGCCTTGGTTGCAAACACCTGAATATGCTTAACCCCATACTCTTTTTCAAGCGAGGGGTAAAAGGACTGCTCCATGCTCACAGGAGCATATTCGAAGGAATTATTGGAATCAAACTTGGCAATTTGGATATGCGCTCCAAATCCGGTAATTTTATCCCTGATCTGTTGCTGAAAACCAGTTACTATGGCAATGGCAAGTATCATCACTGCCAGTCCAAGAGCAACGCTCACAATTGAAATGCGAACCACAGGCCCGGAAAGCTTACCTTTCCCTCCTGCTCTCATATGCCTTGCTATGAAAAGTTCGTAGTTCACCTATACTGTTTTGGCAAAGGTAACAAAAGCTTGAATGCCTGTAAATAATGTAACATCTCAATCTGTATTGGTTCTGGCATCTGTTTTGAAGAAAAGTCGGTCTGCAAGTAAAAACTAAAAACACCCTCATGAAATCTCCCATAATATTCCTTGCCCTGCTCATGATGGCAGTTGCCTGCAAATCGCAGTCATCGTCAAACAAGGCGGCCACAGTTTTGCCGGGCTGCTACAGCATGGACTCCTATCTTCCCTTACTCAAGGGTAAAAAAGTAGGATTTGTCGGAAATCACACCTCGCTTATTGCCAATTCACATCTAGTTGATACCTTACTTACAAGAGGAATTACTATCAGCAAAATATTCGGTCCTGAGCATGGTTTCAGAGGGGATGCCGCCGACGGATCCAAGATAGAAAACAGCAAGAATCCTGTTACCGGGATACCTGTCATTTCGCTCTATGGATCACATTATAAACCAAGCAAGGATGACATGAAGGGTATAGATATCATGGTTTTTGATATTCAGGATGTGGGCTGCCGTTTCTATACCTACATTTCCACACTTACCTATATCATGGAAGCCTGTGCTGAAAACTCAGTCCCGCTGATTGTCCTCGACAGACCCAATCCCAATGGCTATTATGTGGATGGTCCCATTCTTGACACTGAATTCAGTTCTTACATTGGCAAGCATCCTGTTCCTGTAGTTTATGGGATGACCATAGGTGAATATGCTAATATGGTTAATGGAGAAAAATGGCTTGAAGGTGGAATCAAGTGTGATCTGAAGATAATTCCTTGTCAGGCCTATACTCACTCAAGCAGATACATGCTTCCGGTAAAACCTTCCCCAAACCTGCCAACCATGAATTCCATCTACCTCTACCCTTCCCTTTGCTTCTTCGAAGGAACCGTGGTAAGTGTAGGCCGCGGAACGGACTATCCCTTTGAAATCATAGGCCATCCCAATTATGTGGTGGGCTCATACAAATTTACACCCAGGAGCATCAAGGGAGTATCAGAGTTCCCGCCCTTTGAGGGAGTTGAATGTTTTGGGACCAATCTCTCAGCAAATGCAGCTTCCCTTTCAAAAAACGGCAAGATTGAACTTAGCTGGCTGATTTTCATGTACCAGACTCTAAACCTTGGTGATAAATTCTTCCTGCCCTACTTTAATAAACTTGCAGGCTCAGATGTACTTCAAAAGCAGATTCAGCAAGGACTTTCTGCTAAAGCGATCCGCGAAAGCTGGAATCCCGATCTGGAAAAATTCAGAAGCATCAGAAAAAAATATCTTCTTTACCCTGATTTTAATTGATTTGAACGAAGTACGCCTTTGATTGTTAATTGATTAAAGCTTTCAATTCCAGATACAGATTTATATCCGGTTACCCTTTTTGTTGCATGCAGTTTTTGAAACCTATAAAACGACTGGCAATCCTGTGTTTCCTGTTATTTCAGGGAATAAGTCCTGCATTGGCACAACAACCGCTCTGGAGAAGCCTTGATGTTGAAGATGGAGTCCCTGATCCAAGTGTGACAAGTTTCCAGCGACTTCCGAATGGTTTGTTGTTTATCGGAACCTCTTCAGGATTATACCGTTTTGATGGCCTCAACTACAACAAGATAGATTTCCCTGCCTCACTCAAAATCAACCCGTTCATAAATTGTATTACTACTGACGGAAGTTACATTTTTGCCGGTGCACGAAATGCGCTTGTTCGTTACTCCCTTAAGGATGAATCCTTGCTTATATTTAAAAATACCCAAACGTTCTACGCCGGTGTCAACAAGATGATTTTCAGCTATGACAGCAGTATGATGGTATGCTACACCCATGCTGGTTTCATTTTGCTCGACAGTCGAAATGGAAACCTGAGGCTAATAGATTCAATTCCTTGTTCGGGAGTGATGGATTTCAGGATTGCGCGTGATGGAGTGATTTACTATGCCGCTCAGAGAAACCTTTATTCATATGTAGGATCATGTAGAGACAATCATTGCCACCGATTCACTTTTACTTGATGCCAACTGGTCAGAAAGGGATCAGGTCTGGATTAGTTGCCGGGAGGATGGGGTTTATAAACTGAATCCTTTCTGGACGAAATCTGAGAAAATACCCTATGATGCTAAGTTCCACTATAATTCAAGGCACTTGCTGGGTTCGGATGCCAATGGCACGATCTGGTTTTTCGATGAGAACAGAAACAGTGTTTTGCATTCTCTTTCTGACACATCCTTAAGCCGATATACCTCAGAACAGGGTGATAAATACACAATTGGCTCCAATTCAGTAAATGGTTTTTACAAGGATCCTTCAGGCAACCTATGGGCTGGCGGCGATGGTTCCGGACTTAGTTACATGTCACCCCAGCAATCGCGGATTGGTTACATGAGCAATGAATCCCTTGGAGGAGGATCAATCTGGTTTTTCAAGCGATTTAAAGAGGATAATAAAATATTTATTGGGACTTCCTACGGAATAGTCATTGGCAGGCTTGTGAACGGAAAAATCCTTGACCGAAAATTATATCGTCCTGATGGAGAAAAGAAATTCCCCGTTGGCTGTGTTTTAGACCTCAATCAAGATGAATATCTGGTATCATCCTATGGAAGAGGTTGCTGGATATGGAATAAGAAGACTTTGAAATTCAAGCCCCATCATCTTATTAACAATTCCATTAAAACTGACTTTTTCTATGGATTCCGAAAACTCTCAAATGGGAATATTCTGGTACTTACCAGTGTGGATCCTTTGATTTATCAGCCTTCCACTGAAAGCATCATTCAATTTGATCCCAAGTTGACCAGTTTCGATAATATCATGAGCAGCTATGAGGAAGGAAATGGGAATTTATGGATTGGAACAGGAATGGGGTTGAAAATCTTCAACAGTAAGCTTGAGTTGCTTCATTCCTATTCAAGTTCCAATGATTCTGCCAATGCAATTTGCAGCAATGTAATTCTGGATATCAAGCCCGGAAAGAATGACATTGTATACCTCGCAACCATGGGCGGAGGACTCTGCTCCTTTGATACTAGAGCCCAAAGGTTCAAATCTATTCCCCTTTCCACAAATCCGGTGAATATATACGGTATTATGCAATTTTCGAAAGACAAGATGTTGCTGACCACTTCCAACGGACTATGCCTGCTGAATTTGAAAGATGGAAGTTCTGTGGTTCTGAATCGATCCAACATACTGCCCTTTAACGATTTTAATCAGATGGCCTTTTATCGTGATGATGAATACATTTTTACTGCCGGTGAAAAAGGGATGCTGATAATTAAAAACGCAGATCTGGAGGATGCCTTTCAGAATAAAACAGAATTGCAGCTTCTGTCAGGAAACACCTCAGTTAATGAATTGGTTATCCCAGCTGGCAAGCAGTCTCTGGATCTGACAATTCTGCTAAAAAATTGCCTGCCCGGGCAGCTCCCTTTGTTTGAGCATTGGCTCGAAGGTGTTGATGAAGAATATCATCGTCTCCCAAAAGGACAGAACCAGATTTCCTATAATTACCTGCCTCCCGGAAAGTACATCCTTCATGTAAGAGTTGTTGATGAAACCGGCTTTATTAATGCAAAAGAGCTTGTGATTCCGGTTCTGGTAGAAGCCAGGTTCTGGCAGACCGCCTGGTTCAGAATTATGGCCGGCATTCTTGCTTTGGGAATTATCTTCCTGATTGTTCGCTATCTCTCCTGGGTGCGATTACGCTGGAAACTGCAGAAACTGGATGCTGAGCGAAAAATTGCTGTTGAGCGTACCCGCATTTCCCGCGAACTTCATGACAATCTGGGAAGTCAGCTTACCTACCTGATTTCGGGTCTTGAGACTTCCGAAATGATGCTAGAGTTCGACAAGCTCGAAGAACTGCCCGCCAATCTCAATAAACTGCAACTGGCAGCTAGGGAAAGCATGCAGCAGCTAAGGGATTCAATATGGGCACTTGCTCCAGGATCAATGACCATTGAAGGATTGCTGGTTCAATTCGAGAAATGGTTTTACAGAATATTGGATAACAAACAGGACATTCAATGCATTGTTGATAATGAAATCAAGGCGAACAGCAGTATTGACCCGATTGTAGGATTGAACCTTTTCAGAATAATGCAGGAAGCCGTTCATAACATCCTGAAGCATGCGAATGCCAGTCAGGTAAAAGTCCGTGTTGAATTCAACGACAAAGAGCTTTTAATTGAAATTTCTGATAATGGAAGTGGAATTAAGACCCAAAATACTGAGGGTCATGGCCTGAGTTCCATGAAGCAAAGAGCTGATGATGTGCATGCCAAACTTGAAATCAGGGAGAACAAACCATCAGGAACCAGAGTCATTTTATGCATACCCAAAAATAGGCTGAACGGCTGATGAAAAATGCTGTTCTTTCGACTAAGTTTGCTCAATAAGTCCATGATATGAAAATAGGAATCATTGATGATAACATCAAGCTTGCCCGTCAGCTGGTTCAAAAGCTCCAGCTGGTTGATGGTATGGAAATCCTGTTTGTGGAAGATCGCGGACGCAAAGGGCTGGAATGGCTCCAGAAGAATCATATTCACCCTGAAATTATCCTGATGGATATTGAAATGCCGGATATGGATGGTATAGAAACCACTTTCAGAATCAGGCAGGCTTTTCCGGCTATCAAGATCATCATGCTAACAGTATTTGAGACTGAGGAAAAAATATTCAATGCCATAAAAGCCGGAGCAACAGGGTATTTGCTCAAGGATGAGAAGCTCGGAAAAATGCTGGCTGCTTTTGAAGAGGTGATTGACGGAGGAGCACCCATGTCGGCAATTATAGCTGCGAAATCCCTCAAAATGCTGATGATGGGTTATAAACCGGAAAGCAAGGCAGATCTCCTGCTGAATACTGACGAACAGCTCACTAAACGTGAGATTGAGATTCTGGAACAGTTGGTTCAGGGATTACGCAACCAGGATATCGCAGAAAAGCTTTTTATTAGTCCCTCAACAGTCAAAAAACATATCGAAAATATCTACCTCAAACTCCAGCTAAGTTCCCGTGTTGAGCTCGTGAATTGGTACAATAAAAATTAAGCACTCTTTCAAAGTGGCAGGAGTAAGATAGAAAAATCTTCCTAAAATTAATATGAATATTGAACCCCATGCACAGTGTAGCTGATGTAATAGCTGTTTACCAGGACACTTTTACTAAGTACTGCCTTAATATAGAATGCTTCATCCAGTAATTCCAATGCCTTTTCATAGTTGAGACCTGTTTCAAGATTAATCTCTTTGGGATAGAAAATATATCCGTAAATATCATCAGAATATTCAATTGTAATGGAATACATTTCACTCATCATCAATTGCTTAAAACAGGATTCATAAAACGAAACTGCCTTACTTTCAAACTCAGGACGCAATCTGTCAATTGCCTCTGCCATACTCATTTCACCTGCATTGATCATATTGGAATTCAGTTTCAACTCCCATACTGAATAAACATGCCCAGGAAATTTCAGGGAGTTTTGCCCGGAATTTCTGTTTGCCCAGCCACTACGGAATCCATAGGGCTTGAGAAGTTCCTGATCCACATCAAACCTACTGATTGTGCTATCCACACTGCCAGGCCTGAAAGAAGGAAAGCCCTGCCCTGCTGAATTGAAAGCATTGAAGAATATCTCGCAGTAGTTTACCTGCGCTACTGCCTGAAATCCGGTCAGGATGAAGGCAACTATAAACAGACTTAACTTACCCATATTTCCCGGTTATAGAACTGAGACAAATTCGATACTCTTTTTCTTTGCAGATGTAAACTTGATCTCAACTGAGCATTTACCACTGTAAAACTTGAAATAATCTTCAGTTTCAGTGGCCTTCGGGAATTTCTGCCTGAGGTCCTTGATATTGTCATTCAAGCTTAGACCAAAAGGGAGATTACCGGCAAAATGCCCGTACATCTTGTTGTTCTGAAAGGTAATGCGCTGCACATATCCGCTTGGAGCATAAAAGGTCAGACCTTTACCGGCTTTCACGCCCGGAATATCATCCTTCATCTTGTAAGCACTCATCAGAAGATTCACTAGATCAGAATCAACTGATTTACCAAGACAGTCAATTACATTGTCACCCTCTCTCATATTTTGGGCTTCGAGCCTGCCAGAAGTCAGAAGCAATATGCAGGCAAACAGTATTAATCCGGAGATTGTTTTCATATTCGATTGATTATGTGGTTATTGATCTATTTTTTTAGTACTTTCTATTCCACGAGCATCACATGCTGAATAACATGCCGCATTCCATCAGAAGACTCTAACTCAAACCTATGGACAACCCTTGTTCCCGCAGGCAAAGCTGGTACCTGGAAATTATATTCCCTCAGAAATCCGGTCTGGTAATAATAGAAATCAGTAGCTGAATAGGTATTCACAAGTTCTTCAGCTGCAGAACCAGTTTTTCGGAAAACTTTCATCGACTTAATAGTCTGATTCACAGTAGTAGGAACAAAGAACGGCCTCATGGTTACGGTTTCGCCTGCTGATGCAGTATCTGAAAATCTGAAGTCATAAAACCTGAAAAGAAATGGGAAATTAACAGGCTGAATCTTAAATGCAAGATGAGATTCATGCCTGGTTCCATCGATATCCTCAGCTTCTACCTGAATCGTCACATAATTGATAATACCGGCCAGATCGGAGTAGTGGAAATCGTAGGAAACAGGGTCAATCTCATAACCCAAATCAGCTCCCTTTGTTGGTGTGTAGGCATATTCAACGGCCTTGGTATAATCAAGCCAGATTCTTAAGTAAATCAGGTTTACCTTTTCCGTTGGAGCAATCAATGCCTTGCAACTAAATGACAGGTCGGAGGAAATGATTGTTGTATCTGTAGGTAACTCAGCATCTGTTGATTGATCCAGAAATTTAATTGAAAAAGCTGTGGAATCTGAATCGTTTGCTTTCTTGCAACCTGATTGCATCAGGGAAATGAAAATCCCCAAAACTAGTATTATGTAGCGGAATCTATTGATTTTCATAGTATTGCTTAATTGAAACTATTCTTCAGTGATGATGTCTATCTGGGGATTTTCATAAGGCATAAGTCCGGACTGGACAGTAAAGTATACTTTCCCGTTCAGGTATTGAAGGGTATTAATCCGGTACTGATTTCCATAGCTGTCGGCCTGCAGAAGGTTTGAACTCTTGTATAGTTCGGCGGTAACCGCAGTTCCATCGGCCGGAACCCTAAAAATTTTGGCTTTTGGTCGGGATGCGTTCGGGTCTTCAAATCCTCCTATATACAATGTACCGTCATCTGCAATTGCTGAGGTACGGCTGGCACCGGTTCCATCGGCAACAAAGCCAGCTATGATATCGATATTATCATACACCTTTGTAAGGGTTTCAGTATTCACATCGAACTTGAAAAACCATCCCTTTACAGGTGAAGAGTAGCTTTCAATCACCCAGTAATAGATAAATCTCCGGTCGGGACTCACTCTTGCCAGGTAACTGGTAGAGATATTATCCAGGAAATCAGGACATTCAATGCTCGCGATCGTTTTAAGATAACCTCTCTGGTTGTGCTGATAATCCCCGGCCTCAGCCCTTTGCAGGTATACAGTTCTGTCCAGTTTCACCAGATTGTAAATCCTGCCATTATTCATCAGAGCCGGATAAAATCCTGATAAGATGATTGACTGGGATCCGTCAGTAAACATGCTGTCCACGCTGCTTCCTGCCTTCCTGTAAAAGATAAAGTCTTCTGTCCCAACACCGGTTAGCGTTCTGTAGGTCATAATATTCCCTGCCTTATCCACAGTTGGAGTCCCAGTGTAGCTTACTGCAGAAGGATGTGAATTGGTATAGCTCTGATAAGGTCCCTGAAACTCATTGGTGCCTGATGAATATAACTCAGGAGTTCCGGGTTTGTAAAAGTAAAACCTGTCCTTTTGATAGCTGTCAAGTTTGGTTAAGAGCTTATCTCCACTTGAAAGGTTCACAGTTCCCTCATACCATGTATTCCAGACATCCTGCTGACTCTGCTTAGCATCGACGAGAATGAAGTGCAGCACATCGCTGTAGTCGATTGAAAGTCCACAGGCCGTAACATCATACCATTGATAACCGGTTGCGGCAGTATTTTTGGCGTGTATTCTTGCAATTGACTTCCATCCGTTTCCGGGAAACAATACTGCGTTAAAACCTCCTGTGGAATCAGTATTTCCGTTATCCGGATTATCTTCCTTTTTTTCACAGCTGCTGAAAAATCCAAGGGCTGTCAGCAATAAAAATGTTATGAATATTCTGGTTTTCATAGATCCTGATTTTTTTGAAGAACCGAATGCCGGTCATTCCTCTTACAATTTGTGATTGACGATAATTATTTATACTTGAACGGTTTCCAGTCGCCCTTAATCCACATATTCAATTCATAGTTAGCACCAAGGACAAGTTTGTTAACCAATTTGCCAACACCATCCAATCTGGTGATTCTGGAGGTTTTATTTTCTACGGAAACAACCACATTCATTCCTTCCTTGGTTTCAAGCATGGCATCAAGGTCGAAGGCACCCAATTTCTTTGCAGAATACACAACATAATCATGATAGCCGGTTGCAGGGTTAATGGCAACATATTTCTTACCCGGATCCTTTGGTACAGGGTTCTTTCCGTACATTCCATAGTTCAGGGATTGAATCGAAATGGTTCCCTTTTCATCAATGCCCAACTGAACCTTGATAATAATCACAGCATCCAAACCCAGTTCTGCGGCTTTAGGACCAATAGCATCGAGAAAACCAGGTGTTGAGAAATTCTCAGCATAGTAAAGACTCTGACCCGGTGCAGTAGATATGGTTTGATATGAACCTTCACGGCTCATCAGTTTCGAAAGACCCTTCTCTTCGTAATTAAAGGTTTTGTAGGCTTCCCTGAGTGCATCAGAAGTAATGAATTCCTCCGGAGTAAGAAGCTCTGCTCCAAATGACTTGAAATTCTCCCTGAGTTCAGGCAAAGTTTCATTATAGAAGAATTCTGCTAATGCTACAGTGTTCTCGAGCTTCAATGAAGCGCCCTTTGTTGTGGTCACCCTGTAATAGGTATCTGGTCCGCCATATCGTTTGGATGAAACCTCGAAGAATCCGGGATCGAAAACCATAAACGACAGAAGACCTACTTTTTTGGGGAAAGTCTTCATGGCAGGTGGCCAGGTGAACATTCCATGACCATCTTCAAATCCCTGATTCTGATACATTACAGCTTTGCTGTATTTCCAGAATTCAGCATCCGGCAGGGCTAGGAATTTATCGATGGTCATCGACTTATCAAGCAACTTAACAAGTTTAGGGTCATCCTGAGCTTTAAGCGAAAGGCTGAGCAGGACAAAAAGGGAAGCAAAAATCAAAATGGACTTTTTCATAGAAGGAGATTTTTGGGTTCGGGTTAAATCATTTTACTGAATCTTACCCTGCAAAATTATCCTCAGTCCATGGCTTGTCTATTAGCCGTTCGGCCTATATTTATGAAAGGAGCCCAGAAAGTGCTAAGCAGATAATCGCATTAACAAAATTTATGTTACTGATAAACAATACATTATGCCTTCAAAGTCAAACAACCCTGAATAAAGAAATATAGCAGGAAGCTATATTATGGCAATAATATTCACCCAGACTAGCCAGTATTTACATCTCCAGTAAATGCAATAGAGAACCGGTCGGTAAACACCGAAAAAAACAACCGAATAAAATATGGATTAAAATCCGGGAAGATTACTTTCTGCCAGGATAAACCTTAAGTGCTTCTTCAAGGCATTTAACGGCATTGCGAAGATCTTCCTGTTTCAGAACGTATGCGATGCGAACCTCATCCTTTCCTAAACCTGGGGTGGCATAGAATCCTGAAGCGGGGGCCAGCATTACGGTCTGGTTTTCGTAGCTGAAATCTTCCAGCAGCCACTGACAGAAGCGATCGCTGTCGTCAACAGGGAGACTGAGGATTGCATAGAAAGCACCCTTGGGTTTGGGAGCAAATACACCGGGGATTTTATTCAGGGCATCAATTACAAAATCGCGGCGGTTGATATATTCATCATAAACCTCAGAGAAATACTCCTGAGTAGTCTGAAGAGAAGCCTCCCCTACTACCTGTCCGAGTGATGGCGGACTCAACCTTGCCTGAGCATATTTAAGTGCAGACTGTAAAATACCTTCATTTCTGGTTACCAGGGCTCCAATTCTCACACCGCATTCCGAGTAGCGCTTGGAAACGGAATCCATCATGATGGCATGCTGATCAAGACCTTCGAGTTTCATCACCGAGAAATGCTCCTGTCCGCCATAGCAGAATTCCCTGTATACCTCATCAGCAAAAAGATAAAGATCATGCTTCAATACGAGGTCGCGAAGCTGCAGCAGTTCTTCCTTGCTGTAGAGGTAACCGGTTGGATTGTTGGGGTTGCAAACCATAATGGCCTTGGTCCGGGGAGTGATTACCTTCTCGAATTCACTGATCGGAGGCAATGCAAATCCATCCTTGATGTTGGCTGTAATAGGTTTTACGACAACATTTGCAGTTAGGGCAAAAGCGTTATAATTGGTATAAAAAGGTTCAGGGATGATAATCTCATCACCCGGATTCATGCATGAAAACAAAGCAAACAATATGGCTTCAGAACCACCGGTTGTAATAAGTATCTGATTATGGTCAACATTGATTCCTATTTTCTGATAGCTGGCAGCCAAAGCTCTGCGATAGGATTCATTCCCTGCTGAATGGCTGTATTCAATAACCTTTCCATCATAATTCCTTATGGCATTCAGAGCCACTTCCGGAGTCTTGATATCCGGCTGACCGATATTCAGGTGATAAACTTTTACGCCTTTCTTTTTAGCTGCTTCAGCGAATGGAACAAGTTTACGGATGGGTGATGCCGGCATGATTTTGCCACGTTCGGAAATGGTAGGCATGGTATTATTCTTAGTGGTTTGTGAATCAGAAAACAATGCAAAATTAAAGTTTTAGGCATAGGCTCTCTGACAAAATGCCTATTTTTTTGAAAAAGACGCAAGTCGCTGACAATCAAATGTTCGGGGTTCGGGGTTCGAAGTTCGGGGTTCGGGTTCTCGTAATTCTCTTTCTTCATCCGCCGCGGCGGATCCGTGCCTCCGTGGTTTAAAATTTATGCTACTTGCAAAAATTAGAACACAGATGACACAGAAACATCACTGATCCGTCAGCCTGCGGACTGATTTGGATTGTGCTTATGGTATAACACTTCGACAAGCTCAGTGTGACAAGCTCAGTGTGACAACTTCACTTTTGCTTGTCCCTCTCAACCTTTGTCCGCCGCAGCGGATATGTATATCTCCCTGTCCTTGGTCCTTCCGTGGTTTTTAAAAACTCTTCCAAAGCACAAATACTCAACTTACAGGTAGTTTTACAACCTCTCCTTTAATGTTCCTCCCTTGTCTCCTTGTCTCCTGTCCCCTCCTTGTCCCCTGTCTCTTGCCCCTAATTCAATCCGCATCCCGCAATCCGAAATCCGCAAAAAAAATCCCGGAACTTGACAGAACCGGGATTTATAAGTGAGGAAGTATTAAAAAAACTACTTTGCTACAGGAGCAGAGCCTTCAGTTTTAACAGGCATTGCAGCACCGTCAACTTTTTCAACAACAGTTCCGATGATGTGGAGCTGAATTGGGCTATTGGTAGCATTTGAAGTAACAGTGACAGTCTTGTTGATGGGTCCAATGCGGTTAGTATCATACTTAACCTTGATAACATTGGATTTTCCCTTCAGAATCGGTTCACGTGGCCATTCAGGAACAGTGCAACCGCAGGATGAAGTAACATTGGAGAGAATAAGCGGCTCAACACCGGTATTCTTGAATTTGAATTCGCAGGTACCATCTCCGCCCTTGGTAACTGTACCATAATCATGAGTGGTTTTGTCGAAGTTGATAGTCGGTGCATTTTTATTTACTGCAGGGGGAGTTGTTGCATTCTGAGCAAAAACCCAAACCGAAGCAAGCATTGTAACAGCAAAAGCGAGAATGATTCTTTTCATTGTTGTAGTGATTTATAATTATTAACCTTGTTTGCGCAGTTATTGTTCAGACTAATGCTGAAATTTCAGCGATTCTTAGGAGTCAACTATCGTGCCATTGCATTTATCGAATGCGAAATTACGTCATTTCTACTTTTTTGTCCCTTGATTACCTCATTTTTTTATTTTTGTAAAAAACCATGTCATGAAGTCAAGATTTTTCATTGGATTAATTTCCCTGTTTACCGGTTTCCTGCTCACCTCCTGCTGCACCTGCCATAAAGGCGGAAGGACATCTCCCAAATCAGAGTTACCTGGTCCTCAGGTTATTATCTATAAGATGAAGGGTGATTTCTCCAACCTGGTTCCCGTAACCCTTTCCGATGATAAAAAATCTGTCATCTCCTATCCCGGACCAAAGGATGTTTATACCAATGGCAAACTGGCCAAACCTACCCGCTTGTCCAAGGAATTCTGGCTCGACAACAGAGGAATTTCAACTAATACAGCCTTCCTCCGACTCACTTATGAGGAGTATACTGCTCTTGACAAAATGCCTTCTCCCGAGGAATTGATGTCTATGGTTTCTGAGAAGAATCCAATCAGCAAGATGTATGCCTGTGGACTGCGTTCCGGATATACCAATATGGAGGAGGAACTGAACAAAGCAATCGATGCGGGTGATTTCTCGAAATTTACAAAACTGAAATAGTCAGACGATTGTCAGACGATAGTTAGACGATTGTCATTCGATAGTCAGACGATTGTCAGACGGTTGTTTTGTGTGAAATTCATCGATCTGGCCAAACAGGTTTCTCGCTGATTTTCGGAGATTAAAGAGCTGATTGTCAGACGATAAAAATTAGACGATTGTCATTCGATACCCGACGATTGTCAGATGGTTGCTTTGATTGAAATGATCATGATCTCGCCAAACAGGTTTCGTGGGGATTATAGAGCAGATTTTCGCAGATTAAGATTTCCCAAACTTTTTTCCTGTAATTGTATGACCATTGCATGACTATTGTATAACGATTGAATGACAATTGTATGACCATCGCATGACTATTGACTATGACTCTTTTGTCCTTTTTCCTCCAGCTGTTGGAAGGCGGACAGATATGATTGGATGGCACTGACACGACAGTGACAGCCTCGTTCAGAATATTCATCTCCACATCTCCATCCTTTGTCTTTGTCCGCCAACTGGCGGCGATCTCCTTTGTCTTTGTCTTTTCCTTTTGTCTTTCTGAACAGCACAATCTCAATAGCAGCAACAGTTTGAATCAGCAGTAACAACCACCTATTTTTCAAACACGATTGACTCCAGCGACTTGATAGATCTGTCAGAGAAGAAGTCAGCAGCGGGATAGAGTTTATACAATCCGCCATCCTCATTTTCCTTGCACTGAACGATTAATACCTCTGCCTGGTCATTGCGGTTCATGATTTCACTATAGGTAAATACTGCATGGTATCCATCCTTGCCGGTCGTTACGAAGATGCCTTTTGTCAGGCTTTCAGTATCAAAGGGGAAATACTTGCCAAGCAGTTCCTTCAACAATATACCTTCAAAAGGAGTTGTTCCGTGAATACCGGTTCCTCTTCCGTAGAATACTGCCGGATAAGTTAAATGAAGCATTTCAGAAGGAAGCACTTCTATGCTGACATCTGCAAGCCCACTGCCCTTTATGGCAAATGAGGGGGCATACATCGGTTTCATCCCTTTTTTAATAGTAAAGGTTCCTGTGTATGACTTAACAGTGATTTTGGTAGGCATGCTTATATTTCTGTGAGTGAGCAGGTCATGGGCAACCACAAGCTTCGACTCAACAGGCAAAGTCCAAAGCTCTTTTGTTTTTGAAGGAACTATTCTGGTCACCTTGCTGGCAATCAGGATTTCATGCTGGTGGATGGGATAATAAATTTCTCCCCAGCTAATCCTAGCAATCTCTCCCTTTTCATTCTCAACTTCCACATAAAGGTCAATAATCGGGGGGAATTCTGCTTCATTCTTTTTCTTTATCACGCAGAGATTCAGGATATCGTAAAGTGAATAGCCTTCGTACTTATAGGCTCCTATGAAATGATCCCTGCCGTTCTCAAACCTGGTTTCTTTTACAATCACCGTTCTGAGGGGTAAAACACTGAGGTCGGCAACACCAGCGACTGCTATTTCTCCTGCCAGTGTAAGGGTTCCCATCTTCAGATCATGGGATTCAGCATCATCATAAAAATCATTGGTTTGAGAGAAGGCCGGCATGCTCAAAACAATTGCCAGGAAAATAATACTGATAAAATTCTTCATATGCTTGATTTTAAAGTTGGTATGACACCTGAAGGGTAATGAAACGGCCCGGACAAACCGCATACTTGCTGTCGTAATATTTTACGTCAAATAGATTCTGCAGGTTTAATCCTGCTTTCCAGTGTTCCCGGAATGTTCTTGATATTTTAAGGTCAACGGTTGTATATCCCGGATATTGATCAGAAAGCAGTATCTCATCCCAAACATTCTGATCATTGATATACATTGAACCAGTATAATGCAGCCAGATGCCCGCATTAATCCATGGATGACTAAAATTGAGACCTGCAGTGAAAATATGCTCAGGCACATCGGTGAAAAATTTCCCCGACAAGTCGATGGTATCATTCAGCGCAATTTTGCGGTAATCCTTAATCACGGAATGAGTATAGGAATACGAAGCAAAAAGGCTCAGGTAATCCCCTATATTTTCCCTTACTTCCAGTTCTGTCCCCATTATTTCAACATCGCTGATATTTGCCCTGATAAAGATTGGTCTGTCACCGAACCCCATGTCAATTGTTTGTCCATTGGAGACATAATATTGAAAATCCTTTCCCCTGGAATAAAACAGCGAAGCATTGGCATAAATATTCGCCGGCAGGCTTATATCCATACCTGTTTCAAAGTTATTCAGGTACTCTGGCCTGATATCCGGATTTGCGATTTTGAATCCGCCCTTAATCCTGCCGGAACGGCAAAGATCATCAAGAACAGATGGCCTGAATCCCCTGGAATACTGCAGATATGCCCTGTTTTCCTTATTCCATCTGTATTGGGCAGAAATCCTTGGACTTAATGCATTCCATGTTTGCTCAGGCATATCCGGCACCTGGTACTCATTCATAAAGGATGTTTCCATACTTGGGTCTTCAATCCTGAATGAACCATCGTAGAAGTTCGCCCTGTCGTAGCGAAGTCCGGCAATCACTTTAAAATGTTCAGAGGGGAAACTGATTTCATCCTGCACATACAATGCAAAAGTGTTCATCTTGCCTTCGTTGTATACGATATCTGTGGATGTAAAATACTTGTCGTAGGCATCCACACTGCCATTCCTGAAATCAAATCCACCGGTTATCAGGTTGAATTTTCCGGCATTCCCCGAAAGATTTGCATTCAAGCCATTGTCTCTTCTTACTGACAATACATCATACCAGGTATAATCATCTTTAAGGTATTCATTAACCTTCTTATAATTTTCGGTCAGGGAATAAGCCGAAGTATTCAGCTTGAGTTTTCCTATACTTCCCTTGTAGGAAACAGTTAATCCATAGGAATCGTGGTCCGTAACATTTCCATCTTCCAAATAGACCTTCTCCCCCGTTCCCCGGTGGTCATTGTAGTAATTGATTGTGGCTGTAAGTACCTGGTACTTCTTAATCTGATATCCTGTGGTTAATCCGGCGCCGAATTCCATCAGGTCGGATGGGATAACATAAGGATTGGCTTTTACATCAGCAGGTGACTGTGTCACATATCCGTCACTTTTTCTGTAGAAGGTGTTGGCTGAATAATAGAGCATCCTCTCCTTATTCTTCAGCATCCTTCCTCCAACCGAAAGTTTAGCTGCAGCCGTATTGAAGCTCCCATATTCTAGTGAGAACTTTGTTGTAAGATCTTTTTGAGGTGGCTGTGTAATCATATTGATGACACCACCCATGGCATTACCGCCGTATAATGCAGATCCTGCTCCCTTGGTAACTTCCACCCTGCTGATACGGTCCATATCCACCATATTCCAGTCCACAGTACCACCGTCCGATTTATTTATGGGAACACCATCAAGCATGATAAGGACTCTTCCCTGCTCCTTCCCGCTCAATCCGCGCATGGTAACCGTAGCCTTTGTACTGAAGATTCCAAAAGGACGGCTCCAGTTAACTCCCGGAACATACTTCAGGGCTTCATCAATGGTTAGCGAAGGAGTGCTACGCAGAAGTCTGGATGGCAGCAGGTTAACCCTCCCTGCCGAATTAAGCAGATTATTATCGGTTCTTGTAGATGTAACTACCACTTCATTAATGGAAATGACAGATGGTACAAGCTTAATTGAGAAAGCTTCTCCCATTGCAAGGGGCATATAGATATTAACTTCCTTGCTCGAATAGCCAATGCAGCTAACCTTCAGACTTACTGTATCATTTTGCAGTCCGCAGAGCCTGAATCCTCCATTCCTGTCAGTTGAAGTTCCGGAATGCCCGATTACCAGAATATTTGCACCTTCAAGAGCCAGTCCGCTGCCGGCATCTGTAACAAATCCGTGCAAGCAATCCTGAGAATGGGAAATGGAACTAAAGCCCAGCATCAGTATTGCCAGCAAAGCAGTTTTGAATGAAAGGCCCTTAGGGTTGAAAAAAACGTTTATACTATTCATCTGCTATTTCTGAATCTTAATCTCCATTTCCATGCTTCCACCATTGAGCTGATCCGCCATTAGGACCTTTATGAGTCCGTATTTGCCTTCCTGAGTCTTGAAGGGAATTACCTTCCCGGTATAGCAATACTTGCAGTTTCCACTTACCTTGTCCGGTTTATAGGCAGTTACCAGCAGGCTATCATTAACAGCAGCATCAAATTGCTCAATTGTGATCAGGTTATTGTCTGTGGACTTATAATCGAAAAGAGTGGTGTTCTTCACCGGCCATCCGGAAAGTTCGGGATAAAAGCCATTTGCTGCAGTATAACCCGGACAGGTTAATGATGGGGAGGGTAAGCCGGAGGTTACATAATAATAGCCCAGGATGTCGATTTCAGCTTCATGACCGGCCAGATTTGGTGCTGAATAGGCAATTCCCTGATCAAGATCAAGGAAATGAGCATAAGTTGTATTATCCTGGAAACCTATCTGAACGGAAGAAATATGGGTAATATCGCCATACAGGACTCCGTCGCCACGGTTAATAATTAAAGTTTGGGTGGATTTAACCCTGTCAGAGTTCATCACCAAAACCTCCCAAACTTCCTTGGCTGATGTATCCTTTGAGAATGAGTAGTCTGCGTCAAAACCTGCGGTTCCTGCATAAATACCCCTGTCGACCTGCACTACCGTATCATTTCCCGAAATCCTCACAATCCGGATATACGTAAGTGGAACTCCACCTCCTGATGCAAGAACTCCGATTTGTATTTTACCTCCAACAGGGATATAGGCTTCAGGATGGGTATAAAGAGTTCCGGTTTTAAGGAACAGGGTAGTTTGATGCTTTGATTCTTCCTTGGTACAGGAAAAAATCAGAATCCCCAATAATGGCAGAAACGCAAACAGCCACCCGGATAATAATAATCCGGATGGCTGCTTATTAATCGGTAAAGTATACCTGTTCATCAGGAACTACTTCTGAATCTTCACAGAGAATTTTACGGTGCCATCTTCAACACCATTTACTTCGGTAATCTTGAGCAGTCCATATTTGCCTGAGGCAAGAAGGAATGCATATACATCACCAACTGCAAGCATTTTGGCTTTCTTGAATTTATTATTCGGATCATATGACATAACAATCATTGCATCGTTGGTAATGCCATCAAAAACAGTTGTTGAAAGGTCTGTCTTCACAAAGTAAGTAAGGTTTTTGGTAGTGTAATTCTCCGGTGAGGAGGCGCCGGTGAAGATACCGGTGATGTTTGAACCAGGAGCAGCAAGTGTCATCAGGTTCACATGTGAGGCAGTGTTTTCATAGAAAAGGAACATGTCCACATCAGCCTGATGGTTGAATGCTTCATCCATTGTATAAAGGGTTGAAACAGAATTGCTGTAGGAAATAAAACCCTTTTCAGTTGTATTGTTCTGTGCACCTAAAACAATGTCGGTGTAGGTATTGATATCACCAAAGTCTCCGGTAACGATAATGGAATCTGAGTCCTTATTGCCGGCAATGTCAGTGGTCACGAATTTCCAGACTTCCTTGTCGAGAACAGTTTTTACAGTGAGCAGTTCGATGCTGAAATTCTGGGTGTTGATGGTGGAATCAAACAGAACATCTCCGTTGAATGATACTTCAAACTTTACAAGGTTATCGGTACCATTACCTTTTGCTGAAATTCCAAAAACAATGCTGTCGCCATAGGCTATGCTGGCATCAGATGAAACATAACCTGTTCCTGATTTGAAGGATTGAACTGGTGGTATAGGATCTTCATCCTTAGTACATCCAGAATAAATTAAAACGCTGCAGATCATAAGGATACTGCTGAGAAAGAGAACTTTTTTCATGCTTGGCTGGTTTTTCGTTATGCAAATATTTTCATATCGCTGACAAATGTACATGAATTCGATAATTAGCAAAGGAAAGGTGAAAAATAATTATCCTGAACTTCCTGATTGGACTAATTTAACATATTAAAATATTTTCATGTATTAAATAAATGGTACATTTGCGCCTGCCAAATACCAGGTGGAAACGATCATATTTCATTATCATCCGTAACTAATTGGACTTGGAACAGAATCAACCATTAATAAAAATCCTCGATGGAAGGGGTTTATACTACTCCTTTCTTGCAGGAGCCCAAAGGGTTTTTGAGAACCAGGGACTCATTAATAAAATCAATGTTTTTCCTGTAGCTGACGCAGATACCGGCACTAATCTTGCCAGTATGATGCGCTCTATTGTCGATAGTCCTATCCCTACCGATAATATTAAGGTAACTGCAACCGCACTTGCTGAAGCGGCGCTTGTTGGTGCCAGGGGTAACTCCGGAATCATCTTTGCCCAGTTTCTGTATGGATTTTCCAACGAAATTGAGAGTGAGGAGGATTTCACGGTAGAAAATTTTGCTCTTTCCGTCAGGAATGCTGTTGCCTATGCTTACGAAGCAATAGCCAACCCTGTGGAGGGTACCATGATTTCCGTTATCAGGGAATGGGCCGAGTTCATTTACAAGATGAAAGGGCTCATCGATGATTTCGTTGAACTGCTGATTCGGGCATTCCAGATTGCAAAAGATTCTCTGGTAGCCACCACACAGCAGCTTGAAGTTCTTGCTAAAGCCAATGTTGTTGATGCCGGTGCAAAGGGATTTGTGCTTTTCCTTGAAGGGATGATTGATTTTTTCAAGAATCGTCAATCTGTCAGGAGGATTTCGGCTTCTGCAAATGAAATAACAGTGCTGGAGACAGACTCTTTCTCACATGAGGAAATCACTTTCCGTTACTGCTGCGAGGCACTTCTTTCGCTTGAATCACACCCAAAGGAAAATAAGGAGAGTATCCGCAAATCTATCGAAGGTTTTGGAGACTCAATGGTTGTTGCCGGTTCCGACCGCAAGCTTCGTTTCCATATTCATTCCGATGATCCTGTCAGCCTTTTTAATACAATCGGAAAGCGTGCTTCCATTACCTACCAGAAGGTAGATGATATGGTAATGCAGCAGGATATTGCACATGCCCGCAAATGGCCCATTGCCTTGTTAACTGACTCAACAGGGGATATCCCTCAGGAACTCCTTGAAAAATACCAGATCAGTGTGGTTCCTCTCAGCCTTCATGTTGGCAGCAGCCATTTCCTTGATCGTACTACCATCTCATCCGAACAATTCTACAACCTGCTTGATACATCACCAGTTTATCCAAGTACGGCTCAACCTTCATACAAGGATTTCATCAATAAATACTCATTCCTTTCATCACATTATGAATCTACTATCGGGATTCATATCAGCAAGCACTTCAGTGGCACCTTCAGCAATAGCGAAAGGGCTGCCAAGGCTGTTAGCGAGCAGGCAGGAAAGAAGATTTCAGTGTTCAGTTCAAACAGGGTTTCTTCAGCGCTTGGACTTGTTGTTCTGCGTGCAGCTGAAGCTATTGAAAACGGACTTTCTCACGAGGAAATTTCCAGACTGATTCCTGAATGGAACACCAAATCCAGACTTTTGGTCAGCGCCCTTACAGTAAAGTACCTGATTAAATCAGGACGTCTCAGCTATTCCAAAGGCATGATGGGTAAATTCCTGGGAGTGACTCCATTAATCACCATGACTGACGAAGGCAAGGCCGACACTTTTGGTAAGGCTTTCAGCGAAAGCAGCAGCATGAAGAAAGTGATGAAGGAATTCAATTCCATGCTTGAGCACGGAAAACCATGGGGTTATGCCATCTCGCATATCAGGAATCAGAAATCTGCTGACTGGTACGCAGTTAAAATGGAAGAGATTACCGGAATGAAGCCAAAATTCATCAACGATTGCAGCCCTGTCCTTGGAGTAAACGGAGGACCCGGAACTGTTGTGGTTTCATTGATGATGGAATAATCCCTGATTTTATCGGATTATCAGTTCTGTAACTGAAGGAATAAGTCCTTCCGCTTCTGTCTTAATCTTTACGATGCCCTTCTTATTGCCAGCTTCCAGGATAATGGTTGCAATTCCTGCTTCTACCCTGGCAGGATTCTCTCCTATTAAAGTTGCATCCCCTTCCACGATAAACTTAACACTTCCATTATTCACAGGAACCAGACTTCCCTTATCATCAGTCAGTCTTGCATAAATGAAGACGTGATCCTTTATTTCTGATTGCAAAGGCTTACCTGAATAGTCCACCTCAATTTTAAGGCTGTTAGCTTTCCCAGGGGTGATTCTTGAATCTGAAGCCACTTCTTTTCCGGCAATAAATCCAACAGCGGAAAGTGTTCCGGGCATAAAGCGATCAATGGAAAATGTAAATGGCGGATGCTCAAGATTAACTGCATCTGCACCTTTATCAGGTCCTTTTTTAGCTAAAACTTTACCATTCAGTAACAATTCCACTTCCTCACAGTTGCTGTAAACCTTTATCCTTTTAGTGAGGGAATCATTCCAGTAGTCAGCAATATAGACCATGGGCTGTACCAGTCCCGATTTCTGCCGGTCAAGCTGCTGACTTCTGTAGAAATAAAAGGCAAACTTTGGCAAGCGGAAAATATCCATAATGCCGGAAGATTCAATATCGGGAGCATAGCCTCGCTTGTAGTCGAACATGAGCCAGTTTGCATCACCAACTGATTTCCCAAGCAAATTATGGTTGTGAGATTCCTGATAATTCAGTGCCTGCTGCTGAAGACGTTTTTGTCCTGCCCCTCTTAATTGTCTTGAGGTTCTTTCTTCTTCCTTCAGGTTTGCATATTCCTTCTGGTTGAAGCCTGCATTCTGGGCATAGTATTCCCAATCGCCATATTCGGCAATCAACAGCGGCTTGTTCCTTGAATAATCATTCCAGTAATGGGGTGGCTTGGCATGTTGACGTGCCGGAATGAAAACATCATAAATAGTATCAAGCCAGCCGCAGGTATAGGTATCATTGTAAGGAAGTTCCCTGTGGACAGTTTCATGGGCTCTCTTCATGTATTCACCGCTCATTGCCGATTCATTCAGGGAAGCCTCCCAAAGTATAATGGATACATGGTTTCTGTCGCGATGAATCATATTCCTGACGTCCTGAATTGAGCGCTCCTGAAAAAGGGAATCTCCAAAAAACTGCCATCCCGGAATGGAATTCATAACCATTATACCCAACTGGTCGCATGCATCAAGAAATGCCGGTGACTGCGGATAATGGCAGCTGCGGACGAAATTGAATCCTGCCTGCTTAATCTTGTAGGCATCCCTGTATTGATCATTGTCCGACAGGGCATTTCCAATAAACGGATACTCCTGATGCCTGTTTGTCCCCCTGATTTTGCACTCTTTGCCATTGAGTATAAATCCCGAATCGGCGGTAAAACGTATATTTTTAATACCAATCAAAAGGTTGCGGCTATCAGCAGAAACTGCATTATTCATGATGCTCACCTTCAGACGGTAAAGATAAGGCTGGTCAGGAGTCCAGAGTATGGGAGCATCCAGATGCAGGTTTGTGCTAAACACCAATACCTGATTGCTTGCCATAATTTCTGCCGATGAGGTATTCTCTGCCAGCAATTTCCCTGTCTGGTCATATAACTCAGCAGTAATCAATGGTGAAGCCGGACCATCCATTTCATTTTTTGCCTCAGCCCAAACTGCTACATTCGCCCCGGATTCATTCACGTCCACATGAGTTGTAACTCCGCCTCCGCCAATCCGGTTTGAAAGATTTACATCTGTAAAATGCAATTTATCAAGCAGTTGAAGCTGTACATTCCTGTAAATCCCTGAATAATAATTAAAATCGAGATCTGCCAGAGGTTTTCCGGGAGGAACCTGGGGTGCATCAGTGTTGTCAAGCAATACCAAAACACAATACAGCCTGTTTGGAGAAACGAAGGGAGTCAGGTCTACGGTGAAAGGGAGATAACCACCATAATGGGTCATTAGTAGCTTTCCGTCCAGATATACTTTAGCAGTATGCATTGCCCCTTCAAAAGAAAGGTAGACCAGCTTATTTCTTGAATTCGACTGCAGGGTAAAGAACTTACGGTAAGCCGCAAATCCCTGCCATTGCTTCTGATCGGTAAAAACAGGCTCTATTTTCAGTGTATGTGGCAAACAAACATTCTCCCAGATATCAGCAGCAGAGTTGCCGGCAATAAACATGGCAGGATTGATTTCAGCCTTATCCAGGATCTTCACCTGCCAGTCCTTGTTGAATGAACTTTGCTGAGCATTCAGAGGGTTAATGCCACCAGCAATTAACCCGGCAAGCAGCATAACCGTTGCGAAGATTTGAATTCCAGAACTACTTTTCATTGAATATTATTTAGATGAATGATTAACAGCCGGTTTCCCTTGCAAGAATCAAAATACAGGCTGCATCCATTTTAGTTATCCTGAACAGTTGTGACCAACAATTAATTATTTGGAGGGAAGGGTATAATTATGGTTCATAAAATCCATGCCCGGCAATACTGATCCTTCAAAATCGAAAAAGGCGCTATTTTCCCAGGCAGAACCGGTCCCCCACTGAGTTTTAAGTCCGGAAGTTATCCATCCCGGCTCCCATACCATAATACCTGAACAGCCGGCATTCATAAGCTTTTGGGTCATGTCGACCATGAAATCCTTCTGTCCCTGTTTTGTAAAAGGAAAACCGCCAACTGGTTGCTGACTTCCAAAAAGGTTATTAAAACTATCATTCCCTTCAGTGGTCCAGGGGTATGCTGTTTCTACAATCATGATTTCTTTGGCGTATTTTCCCTTCAACTTGGCAACCAGTCCCGGCACATTGGAATAGGGAATTTCAGTATGCCAGAGCGGGTAGTAAGATATCCCGACAATATCAAAATCTGTTACTGCACCTTCTTTCTTGATGTTATCTATCCACCATTCCACATTCTTGGGATCGGCAACATGCAGAATCACTTTAGTATCCACAGTATTTCCTACGGAAGCATCCCTAACTGCCTTGATACCCGCATTGATTATCTTACCCTGATTTACCCAATTGCCGTTGCAGACATTCAATTTCGGGAATGCATCCGGAGTTCCGGTCATCATCATTCCGCAGTTGATTTCATTGCCAACCTGCACCATTCGGGGTATGAGGCCTAGTCCCTTCAGGTAGGTCAGAGTTCTGAAAGTAAAATTGTAGATGGAATCTTCAAGCACATTTATAGCTGTGATCTGATTCCAGGCTGCAGGAGGAACCTGATGTTCAGGATCTGCCCAGGTATCCGAATAGTGAAGGTCCAGACTTACAGCCATTCCATTCTGCGCTGCCCTCTGCATTGTTTTTACTACATCCTGAAGATCAGAGTACATCTGAGTTCCTGAAGCACCGTAAACTTCTTTCGTCCACATCGGATTGTTCCAAAGTCTAACCCTTACCAGATTGCAGCCATGCGAACGAAAAATCTGAAACGGATCCCTTACTACTGATGAATCCTTGTAAATCCCGCCATGATCCTCAATTTCATTGGTATAGGACAGGTCAGCACCCATGCAGAACTGTTCCAGAGTATATATTTTCTTCTCTGTCCCCGTGTGATCGGGATTCTTATCGGAACAAGAATATCCCAGCAACGCCTGGGCCATCAGCAACAAGATCAGAAATTTAGTATTCATCGGTATAGTGAGGTTTTATTTTCGTTTTATTCAAAAGATTGTCAAATTATGCTATAAGCAATAGAAGCCATCCGCCAGCCGGCGGACAGGAGCTAGAATCCATCTTCCTCAAAAAGCCAGAATATTTCTCCATAGTATGGTTTTGCTTTATCCATTCTGACTACTGTCTTCTGAATTCTGAATTCTTTTTTCCCAAATTAATTTTTTCTGCCCTTTTCCAATACTACAAATGTAAGTTCTCTTCCCGCTGAAAAAGGAAATCAACTGAATAAAGTTGTCCGCAAAATTCGGGATACGCTAAGGGCTTATGCAGTCGCAACTTCGGAAACATCAAATATAGGCTACCTTTGTAGTATGTCATCTGCTATAATAATCGCTGCACTAACACTTTTCATCTGCCTGATTGTCCTGTTTGCAGTGGCCTGGATAATAAAGGACAATTCCATAATTGATGTATTCTGGGGGATTGGATTTGTTATAGTTTGTGGGACTGCACTGGCTTTCTCAGACATCACAGCAAAGAAAACCCTTGTAACTCTTCTGGTTGCAATCTGGGCTTTTAGATTAAGCTTTCATATCCTGATCCGCAATAAGGGAAAGGGAGAAGACTTCCGCTATAAAGCCTGGAGGAATGAATGGAAGAACTTCAGGGTTCGCAGTTTCTTCCAGATTTTTATGTTGCAGGGAGCCATACTGCTTGTTGTAGCCTCTCCCCTGCTTTTGATCATTGCTTCACCTTCGGAGGATTTAGGATTTCTTACCATTCTCGGGGCTTTAATATTTCTGGGAGGATTTTTGCTCGAAACCATTTCCGACTGGCAACTGATGAAATTTCGTTCTAACCCTGAAAACAAGGGAAATCTTATAGAAACAGGCTGCTGGAAATACAGTCGTCATCCCAATTATCTTGGAGAGGCCATTCTTTGGTGGGGCCTCTGGATTTGTGCAATTCCTGAAGTGAATGGATTATTTACCATAATCAGTCCGCTTATCATTACTCTATTATTAAGGTATGTTTCCGGAGTTCCCATGCTGGAAAGGAAATATCAGGGTCGCCCCGACTGGGAAGCCTACTGCCAGAGGGTTCCGGTATTTCTTCCCAACTTTTGGAAAGGGAAGAAATAGTTTACCTTGCGTATAATCCAATTTTGTTAATTTCGCTGAGAATTCGCTGGCAGAAAATATGTCGGTGAATCAAAGAATTTTATTTTCTCCTGAAATATATCCCCATGGTTACCAAGCAGTTGATTCAACCAAACAGTATTGCAATTATCGGAGGTTCCAATGATGTAACCAAGCCGGGCGGCAAGGTACTCAAGAACCTGAAGGATCATGCTTTCCCCGGGGATTTGTATGTGGTTAATCCAAAGGAAACTGAAATCCAGGGACTGAAATGCCATGCCTCTGTTTCTGAACTTCCTCAGACCGACCTTGCCATATTGGC